>NZ_CP012154.1:1442500-2642500 GCF_001187785.1 Wenzhouxiangella marina | reverse complement strand
CACGACGAGAAGTCCGGCGGCTACATCATCAAGTCCTACAAGTCCGACGACTGAGGGCCGGCACAAAAAAAGGCCGGTCATGGGAGACCGGCCCTGATTCAGAGTTTCCAGGCCACAGCGGCCTGATCCGAGTTCGCCTCAGTCGGCGCTGCCGGACTGGAAGAGGTGCACATCTCGCTGCGGGTAGGGGATGGAGCAGCCGGCGGCTTCCAGTTCCACCTTGAGGGATTCCAGCAGCTCGCTGCGCACCACCCAGTAATCGGCCGTGGCCACCCAGGGACGGACGGCGAAGTTGACGCTGGAATCGGCCAGGTCCATCAACAGGAACACCGGCGCCGGGTCCTTCAGCACCTTCTCGTGCGCCGTCACCACCCTCTCGATCACTTCGCGCGCCTTCTTCAGATCGTCGTCGTAGGACACGCCGATGATCATATCGATGCGGCGCGTGTCGAAGGCCGAGTAGTTGGTGATCGGAGCGCTGGTGATCTCGCTGTTCGGGACGATGATGTGGCGGTTGTCCGGCGTGGTCAGCTCGGTCTGGAAGATGCCGACGTTCTTGACCGTCCCTGAGACCCCGCCGGCCTCGACGAAGTGGCCGGTGGTGAAGGGTCGGAAGCCGACCAGCATCAGGCCCGAAGCGAAGTTGCTGAGCGAACTCTGCAGGGCCAGGCCGACGGCCAGGGCCGCGCCACCGAGCACGGCGATCAGCGGCGTCACCGCGATGCCGAGGTATCCGATCGAGATCAGGACCACCGACAGGAGCAGGAAGACGTACAGGATATTGGCCAGGAAGTTGACCAGCAGCTGATCGATCTGGCGCTTCGCCATCGCGCGGCGCAGGACCTTGACCAGGGCCTTGGCCACCCAGCGCCCGATGATGAAGATCAGCAGGGCGCCGATGACCTGCCAGGCCAGGGCCAGGATGTCAGCGGTGTCGAGATTGGCGAACCAGGTCTTGAGTGCGTCCATCAGGGTCTCCGTTCGAATGAGTTCAGAACCAGTCGCCACCCTTGTTCAGGGTGACTTCGATCTTGTCGCCGAGTTCGGCGACCTGTTCGATGACATAGTCCAACATATGGCCGTCAACGGCGCTGTAGGGCAGGTTCTCGCAGAGCTTGAGGAAGGGCAGGCCTTCCAGGTCGCCGACGGCGAGATAGCCGGTGCGCAGCATCAGGTTGACGCGCAGGCACTTGACCGGATCGTGGTCGGCCAGCGGGGCGACGGTGGTCTCGAAGCGCAGGAAGCGCTTGCCTTCCTGGCTCTTGAGTTCGGCCACGAACACGCTCTGGCGACGTCCGGAATCACCGACCGGCACTTCCAGGCCGAGCATGAAGGGCTCGTCGTGCACGACCTCGTAGTACTGGCGGAGGTAGTCCTCGATGGCGGCGAAGGTCTCCATCATTTCGGCTCCAGGCGGACGGCGCCATCGAGGCGGATCGTGGTGCCGTTGAAGTAGCGGTTTTCGACGATGTGCGCGGCCAGGTCCGCGAACTCCGACCCGTGCCCCAGGCGTTTGGGGAAGGGAATCGACTCGCCCAGGGCCTGCTGGACCTGCTCGGGCATGATGTCGACCATCGGCGTGTGGAACACCCCAGGAGCGATGGTCATCACGCGCACGCCGATGCGGGTGAATTCGCGCGCCATCGGCAGGGTCATGCCGACCACGCCGCCCTTCGAGGCCGAGTAGGCGGCCTGGCCGATCTGGCCTTCGAAGGCGGCGACGGAGGCGGTATTGATGATCACCCCGCGCTCGTTGTCCTCGCCCGGCTCGTTGTGCTGCATCCGATCCGCGGCCGCCTTGGCGACGTTGAAGCTGCCGACCAGGTTGACCATGACGGTCTTAGAGAAGGTGTCCAGGGGCATCGGCGCTTCGCGCCCCAGCACGCGGCCCGCACCGAGAATGCCGGCGCAGTTCATGGCGACGTTCAGGCCACCCATCCAGTCGTGGGCCTGGCCGACGACGTCGATCACATCGCTTTCGCTGGTCACGTCGACCTGGAAGAAGCGGGCCTTGTCAGCCCCCAGTTCATCGACGGCAGCCTGCGCCTTGTCGGCGTTGACGTCCAGCAGGGCCACCTTGCCGCCCTCTGCCACGAACTTCTGGGCCACGGCAAAACCGAGACCGGAAACGCCGCCAGTAATCACGGCCTTGATGTTGGTCAGGTTCATCGAGTTAATTTCTCCTTAGATTCAAAACCTTTTTGATCGCAAAGCAGCAAAGCAGCAAAGAAAAGGGCAACAAGTTCAGAGTCGATGTACGACACGTTTGATGCCGTGCTTCAGCAGCCTGTGGTTCCAATTGATCAGTAAACCCAGTCTCAGATCCGATAATTTCAGATAGGTGAAAAGCTGAGCTTCGTGAACGGTGTTCGGGTTCTGGCTCACCTTGTTCTCGACAATCAACGCATCGTCGATGAGCATGTCGATTCGAAACGCCTTCTCTATCTGGTGCCCGTCGTAATGGATCGGAAGCATGACTTCCGTCGAAACGCGATGTCCGCGTCTTTCCATCTCGATCTTCAAACACGCCTGATAGGCTGATTCAAGCAGCCCGGGACCCAAAGCAGTATGCACCTTTATGGCTGCATCAACGGTAGCGCGGGCAATTTCCTCAAGCGCTTCTCTTTCCATCCTTTCTTAGCTGCTTCGCGTCTTAGCGTCTTCGCGTTCCAAAGCTTGTGTCTTTTCTTTGCTGCTTCGCTGCTTCGCGATTCAAAGATTTTTCTTTTCGTGTCCTTTCTTCGCTGCTTAGCTGCTTTGCGATTTAAAGATTTTCGCCTCTAGTTTCTTTTCAAAATGGCCTGGCCAGTGCGAGATCTCGGTCGGCCGAGTTCGCCGGCGATCCAGTCGCCGACCTGGGCCAGGGCCTTCAGGTCCACGCCGCAGTCCAGGCCCAAGCCCTGCAGCATGTAGACCACGTCTTCCGTGGCCACGTTGCCCGTCGCGCCGCGCGCGTAGGGGCAGCCGCCGAGGCCGGCGACTGACGAGTCGACGGTGCGTATGCCGGCTTCGATGCAGGCGTGGATATTGGCCAGGGCCTGACCGTAGGTGTCGTGGAAATGCACGGCCAGACGCTCGACGGGGATCGATTTCGCCACCGTTTCGATCACCGCCCGCGCCTTGGCCGGCGTACCGACGCCGATCGTGTCGCCGAGGGAGATCTCGGCGCAGCCGGCCTGATCGAGGGCCTCGGCCACGCGCACCACTTCCGACACCGGCACCTCGCCCTGGTAGGGGCAACCCAGGACCGTGGAGACATAACCGCGAACACGGACACCGTCGGCCCGGGCGCGTTCGACCACGGGCTTGAATCGTTCCATGGACTCGGCGATCGAGCAGTTGATGTTCTTCTGGTTGAAGGCCTCGGAGGCCGCGGTGAACACCGCGATCTCCTCGGCACCGACGGCGCGGGCGCGCTCGTAGCCCTTCAGATTCGGCACCAGGACCGGGTAGCGAACCCCGGCCCGTCGTTCGATGCGCGAATACACGTCCTCGGCGTCAGCCAGCTGCGGGATGGCCGGCGCGCTGACGAAGCTGGTGGCTTCGATCACCGGCAGGCCCGTCGCCGACAGACGGTCGATGAGCTCGACCTTGACCTCGGTCGGAATGGTGTAGGGCTCGTTCTGCAGGCCGTCGCGCGGCCCGACCTCGACGATGCTGACCCGGTCCGTCATGGCGTGCTCAGACCGACTCGATGGCGATCGCCGTGGCTTCCCCGCCGCCGATGCAGAGGCTGGCTACGCCGCGGCCGCCGCCGCGCGCCTTCAGGGCATGGATCAGGGTGACGAGGATGCGCGCACCGCTGGCGCCGATCGGGTGACCCAGGGCGCAGGCGCCGCCGTGCACATTGACCTTCTCGTGCGGCAGGTCCAGCTCCTTCATCGCGGCCATGGTGACCGTGGCGAAGGCTTCGTTGATCTCGAACAGATCGACCTGATCGGCACTCCAGCCGGCCTTGTCCAGCACCTTCTGCATGGCACCGACCGGGGCCGTGGTGAACCACTCCGGCTCCTGGCTGTGGGTGGCGTGGGCGACGATGCGTGCCAGGGGCTTCAGACCCTGCTCGATGGCCGCGCTTTCCCGCATCAGCACCATGGCGGCCGCACCGTCGGAGATCTTCGACGAGCTGGCGGCCGTGATCGTGCCGTCCTTGGCAAAGGCCGGGCGCAGGCCGGGCATCTTCTCGACGTTGCAGCGCGGCGGCTCTTCGTCGGTCCTGATTTCCACCTCGCCCTTGCGGGTACGCACGGTCACCGGCGCGATCTCGGCTTCGAAGGCGCCGGAATTCAAGGCGTCCATGGCGCGCTCGACGGAGGCCTTCGAAAAGGCGTCCTGCTCCTCGCGGGTGAAACCGTACCTGGCCACGCACTGTTCGCCGAACTGGCCCATCATCTGGCCGTCGTAGGGGTTCTGCAGACCGTCGAAGAACATGTGGTCCAGGGCCTGGACGTGGCCCATGCGCAGGCCGCGGTCCATCAGGTAGGGAGCGTTGGTCATCGATTCCATGCCGCCGGCCACGACGACGTCGGCCGAGCCGGCCAGGATCGCGTCATGGCCCTGCATCACGGCCTTCATGCCCGAGCCGCAGACCTTGTTGATGGTGGTGCAGCCGGCCGAGGTCGGCAGCTCGGCGCCGAGTGCGGCCTGGCGCGCCGGGGCCTGGCCCGTGCCGGCGGGCAGCACGCAGCCCATGATCACTTCGGAGACCGCCTCCGGGGCGACGCCCGAATCGGCCAGGGCGGCGCGGATGGCGGCCGAGCCCAGCGCCGGCGACTTGACCGGGGCAAACTGGCCCTGGAAGGAGCCGATGGCCGTGCGGCGGGCGGAAACGATGACGATGGCGTCGCTCATGAGGGGTCCTCGTAGTCGATACGGTTGAACAAGACCGCCCATTATCGCAGGTTGGCCTCGCTTTCGTGCAGATGCGCACAGGACGGGACGGAACTGCGCTCGCGCGGCAGCGTCGAAGCAATCGGACTCCTGCCGAGGCGCATGCCCCCATGACCCCGATTCGACTGCTTACCGTGTTGCTGACGATTGCCGCGCTGGCCGGCTGCGTCTGGGTTCAGCCTGAACCCGGCTCGTACCGGATTCGGCTCGTGGAGCGCCATCAGGTGCACCACTGCGAGCGCCTGGGTGAGACCACGGTCTCGGTCCGCGACCGGGTCGCAGGCGTCCAGCGCAGCCCGAGCACGATCGAGGAGGAGCTGCTGACCCTGGCGCGCAACTCGGCGTATGAACTTGGCGGCAATCGCCTGGTGGACGAGGGCCGAATGGGCCCGGGCAAGGGACGCTATGGCATCTACCGCTGCGAAGCCGACTAAACCTCGAGATTGAAAGAAAAACCTTTAGATCGCAAAGCAGCGAAGCAGCAAAGAAAAGTAAAAGATCAGAAGATTTGACCCGCAGATTCGAAGCGCGCGTGGGACAAAAGCCTTTGATTTCGAAAAGCTATTTTCTTGGTCTTTATTCTTTGCTGCTTCGCTGCTTCGCGATTCAAGGATTCTGCTTTTGTCTTTGATCCTGTAGTCAGGCGAAGTGCTCGTCGAGATAGCGATTGACTTCCCTTTCCACCGCCGGCTCCAGGTAGGACAGCAGGAAGCCCAGCTGGGCCCGCACGTGCACGACCTCCGAATTGACGTCGATCTCGCCATGGACGCCCATCCGCTCGAACACGATCGTGTCGCCGTCCCAGCCGTAGTTGACGGCGAACTTGTCGGCCAGGTCCCGCGCGAGGTCGTCGGCGACCTTCTGCGCCTCTTCCAGGGTCTTGCCGTGGGTCTTGATGACGTCGATGGCCATCTTGGAATCTCCCCGATATTGAATTCTTGTCGAGTTACAGCGCGTTCTTGCGCGGCGGCAGCAGCACGCTCGAGACGATCATGCCGGTGGTCAGCGCCACCGCAATCATACCCGCCAGCAGGGCGGTCTCGATGCCCGAAATCACATCATGATCGAGGAGCGTCGCCAGCGAGCGAAGGCCGATGGAGCCCGGCACCAGCAGGATCAGCCCGGGCATGTGCATGATCGAGCCGGGCCGGCCCGTGAAGCGCACGAAGACATTGCCCGCCAGCCCGACGAACAGCGCGCCGGCGAAGGCGCCGATCACCGGGGCATTGATCCAGACGCCGATGAAGGAGCTGGCCCAGGCGATCAGGCTGGCCAGCAGCATCCAGAACCAGTCGCGGCGATGGCCCTGGAACAGGATCACCAGGCCGACGCAGGCGATCAGCAGGCCGATGGGCGTCAGCCATTCGGGTGCGGCCTGGGGATTGACCAGGCCGACGGGGCCGACGATGGCCTGACCGGCCAGACCGCCGACCGCCAGGCCGAAGGTGATCAGGGCAAAGACCATCACCGCCGAGGCCAGGCGTGACGAGCCGGACACGAGATGGCCCGTGGACAGTTCTCGACAGGCCGTGGTCAGGTCCATCCCCGGAAGCAGGGCGATGATGCTGGCGATCAGGGCGGGCATGAGTGCCGTCTGGGCGTCGTAGCCGCACCAGAGCGTGCCGAGGAAAGTGGTCAGGGTGGCGGCCAGGGGCGCGATCAGCCGTGCCCGCTCCATATGTGAGCCCAGCAGCAGCACGGCCAGGCCGGTGATCGTGCCGAGCACCGTGGCCAGCGCCGTCTCGCGCCAGCCGCCGCCGATCAGCGGTGTGACGCCACCGGCGATGGCGATGAAGCCGAACAGCTGCCACCAGAAGCCGAAGCGGGCGGGCGCGGCGTCGATCTCGCGCACGCGACGGTCGGCCTCGATCGGGTCGATGCGCTTGTCGGCCAGGTCCTCCATCACTTCGGTCAGATCCGCCAGCTTCGAGAGATTGGGCGAGCCGGGGTCGGAGCGGGCCAGAAAGGTCTGCTGGCGCGATTCATCGCCCAGGGACACGATCAGGGAGGTCGGGGTCGAGAAGAACTCGGCGCGCAGGCCCAGGCGGTCGGCCATCACCTGCATGGCGGCCTCCAGGCGGTGCGCCGGCGAGCCGACGTGCAGCAGGGCCCGACCCAGGTTGAGTACCAGGGTGCCGAGGCGGCTGGCCTCGTAGGGTTGCGGCTCGTCGTCGAGAAGGGTCGGCTCGTCCATGGGCGGAAGTGTCGCATAATGGCCCCTCGCGCACCGAGGGAAATGCCATGCGTCGTCCCGTGATCCGCCGCGTGGTGGCGGTCTTTTTCGTGCTCAATCTGCTGGCCCTGACCTGGCCCGTGGCGAGCTTCTTCAGCGCCGCCGAGCCCTTCGTCTTCGGCCTGCCCCTGTCCCTGGCCTGGCCCGTCGGCTGGATCATCCTCGGCTTCATCATGCTCCTGGTGCTCGATCGGGCAGAGCAGGGCGGAGGCGAGTCCTGATGGCCGACTGGGTCCTCATCACGGCGATGATCGCGGCCTACCTGGGCCTGACTCTGTTCGTGGGCCTGCGCGCCGGGCGCGGCACCTCGGCGACGGTGACCGGTTTCGTGGCGGGCGACCGCAACTTCGGCTTCCTGGTCATGTACTTCGTCACCGGCGCGACGGTGTTTTCCGCCTTCGCCTTTCTCGGTGGGCCCGGCTGGGCCTATTCGCGCGGCGCGGCGGCCTTCTACATCCTGTCCTACGGGGTGCTCGGCATGGTGCCCTGGTACGTCGTCGGGCCCAAGGTCGCGCGTATCGGTCGTCAGCTCGGACACGTGACCCAGGGCCAGTTCCTGACCGGGCGCTTTCCGTCCCGCTTCCTGTCCGTGCTGATCGTGCTGATTTCCGTCGCGGCTCTGATTCCCTACATCACCCTGCAGATGCGCGGCGCCGGGATCGTCGTCGAGGCGGTCACGGAAGGCCATGTGCCGCTCTGGGCCGGGGCGGCGATCGCCTATGGCATCGTGCTGATCTACGTGCTCGTCAGCGGCGTCGCCGCCGTCGGCTGGACCAATACGCTCCAGGGCGTGTTCATGATCGTCATCGCCTGGGCCCTGGGGCTCTACCTTCCCTACGCCCTCTACGGTGGCATCGGGCCGATGTTCGAGGCGATCCTGGCCGAGCGTCCCGAGCTGCTGGCCACGCCGGGCCTGACCGCCGGCGGCGAGCCCTGGACCTGGGGCGGCTACACCAGCGCGATCCTGATCAGCGCCATCGGCCTGACCATGTGGCCGCATCTGTTCATGAAGGCCTTCACGGCCCGCGACGGGCGCATCATCCAGCGGACCGTGGTCTGGTTCCCGACCTTCCAGCTGTTCCTGCTGCCCGTGTTCCTGATCGGCTTTGCCGGCGTGCTCTTCGTCGACGAGCTGCCGAGGCCCGACTTCATCCTGCCGTACCTGATCCTGAACGTCGATCTGCCCCTGATCGTCGTCGGCCTGTTCTGCGCCGGCGCCCTGTCCGCCTCCATGTCCACCGGCGATGCGCTGTTGCATGCCACGGCCTCCGTGGCGGTCGAAGATGGCGTCCGGCCCTTCGTCGATTTGGACGAAGCCCGGCAGCGGCAGCTGATCCGCTTGCTGGTGCTGGCGGCCGGTGGCGTGGCCTATTACTTTGCCGTCGCCGAAGGCATCTCCCTGGTCGTGCTCCTGCTGACTTCCTACGGCATCATCGCCCAGCTGGCCCCGCCGGTGCTCGCGGCCCTGTTCTGGTCGCGCGCGACCACGCCCGGGGCCATCGCCGGGCTCCTGGCCGGGGCGGCCACGGCCCTGCTGTTCTTCTTCCAGCCCGACTGGCGGCCCTTCGGAATTCACGAAGGCCTGCTGGGCCTGATGGTCCACGTTCCGGTGCTGGTGATCGTGTCGCTCCTGACCCCGGCCCAGCCTGCCGAGCAGGTGCGCGCCTATCTCTCACCGGCCACGGCCGACTGATAATCTAGAAGGAACTCAACGACAGACCCTTTCCGACATGAACGATCGCGCCGCCCTGTCCAGTATCGAAATGCTCGCCAAGCTGGTCGCCTTCCCGACCGTGTCTCGCGACAGCAATCTGCCCCTGATCGACTTCGTCGAGGACTACCTGTCGACCTTTGGCGCCCGCTGTCGGCGCACGGTGAACGAGGACGGGACCAAGGCCAACCTTTACGCCGTCATCGGTCCGGACGCGCCGGGCGGCGTGGTCCTGTCCGGCCACACGGACGTGGTGCCCGTCGATGGCCAGGACTGGCACACGGATCCTTTTCAGTTGACCGAGAAGGAGGGCCTCCTCTACGGTCGCGGCAGCTCGGACATGAAGGGTTTCTCCGCCGTCTTCCTCTCGCGCCTGGCCGATCTCGACCCGGCGAGCCTGAACAAGCCCCTCTGCCTGGCCCTGTCCTACGACGAGGAGGTCGGCTGCCTGGGCATCGACCGCATGGTCGACGATGCCCTGGCGCACTTTGAAAAGCCGGCCTACGCGATCATCGGCGAGCCGACGACGATGCAGATCGTCCGGGCCCACAAGTCGATCAACGTTTTCCGCACGGTGGTGACGGGGCAGGCCGCGCATTCCAGCCAGCCGCACCGCGGCGCCGGCGCGATCTTCGCCGCCGCGCGCATCATCGAACAGCTGCGCCAGATCGGCGAAGGCAAGCGCGCCGCCGCCGTGGACTCGGGCTGCGAACCGCCCTGGACCACGGTGCAGGTCGGCCGCATCGACGGCGGCACGGCGGTCAACATCCTGCCCGCCCACTGCGAGTTCCTGTGGGAATACCGTGGCCTGCCCGACGAGGACCCGGAGGAAATCATCACCGCCATGCAGGACTTCATCGAGACCGAAGTGCTGCCGGACCTGCGTGAGTTCGCCCCCGAGGCGAGCGTCGAGACCACGCCCATCGCCCGCGTGCCACCCCTGATGCCGGACCCGGAGGCCCGCGCCGAGACCTGGGTGCGGAGCCTGAATGGCGTCCGCGACGGCGGCTCGGGCGCCGTGTCCTTCGCCACGGAAGCCGGCAGCTTCCAGCGCGCCGGCATCAGCAGCGTCGTCTGCGGCCCCGGCTCCATCGACCAGGCCCACCAGCCGAACGAATTCATCGACCCGGCCGAACTGGAACGTTGCGAGCGGATGGTGGACGACGTGATTGCTTACCTCAGTCGGTCGTGATTCAAAATCTTTGAATCGCAAAGCAGCGAAGCAGCAAAGAAAGGCAAGAAATAAAAAAATTTGCGCGAAGCGCGTGCGGAGTAGAAACGCCATTTATTCCAAACAGCTTTCTTCCCTGGTCTTTTTCTTTGCTGCTTTGCTGCTTCGCGACCAAAAGATTTTGCTTTAAGTGTTTTGCTTTTCTTTCCTGCTTCGCTGCTTCGCTGCTTTGCGATCTAAAGGTTCTATCTTTTCGCCAGCCACCGATCCAGTTGATCAGCAAAGCGTTTTCGGTCTGCTTTGCTCAAGGCCGATGGCCCACCGGTCTGGACGCCCGCGGAGCGCAGGGAGTCCATGAAGTTGCGCATGCTCAGGCGCGCCTTGATGGTGGCCTTGGTGTAGAGCTCCCCTCTGGGGTTCAGGGCCAGGGCGCCCTTGTCGATGGCCTCCGAGGACAGGGGGATGTCGGCGGTGATGACCAGATCGCCCGGGGACAGGCGCTTGACGATTTCCGAGTCGGCCACGTCGAAGCCCGATGACACCTGGATCGCGTCGATCAGCGGCGAGGGGCGTGTGGCCAAGGGGTGATTCGCCACCAGAGTCAGGCGCGTGTTCGTCCGTTCGGCGGCGCGGAACAGGATCTCCTTGATCGGCCCCGGACAGGCGTCTGCGTCTACCCAGATTCTGGCCATCGTGTCCCTGCCGCCTCTGCTATCGTTGCTGAAAACGACGACAGGTTAGCAGGATATGGAACTCAAGCTCTTTCAGGTCGACGCCTTTGCCGATCGCCTCTTCGAAGGCAACCCCGCCGCCGTGGTGCCGCTGGAGGCCTGGCTGCCGGATGGGGTGATGCAGGCGATTGCGATGGAGAACAATCTGTCGGAAACGGCCTTCTTCGTCAGGGAAGGGGAAGCCTACCAGCTGCGCTGGTTCACGCCCGAGGCCGAGGTCGACCTCTGCGGTCATGCGACCCTGGCGAGTGCGCACGTGTTGTTCGAGCATCTGGGGTATTCGGAGCCGGTCATTCGGTTTCTGAGTCGCAGTGGTGAGTTGACGGTCGAGAAAGGCGAGCAGGGGCTGACGCTGGACTTTCCGGCGATCAAGCCTGAGCCGATGGAGATGTTGCCGGAGATCGTCGAGGGCCTGGGGGCGGAGCCGGTGGCCTTGTTGGGGGCGCCGGATTATGTGGCGGTGTTCGAGAGTGAGGAGCAGGTGCGGGGGTTGGAGCCGGATTTTGCGGTGTTGAAGCGGTTGGATCGGCGGGGGGTGCTGGCGACGGCGCCGGGGAAGGCGTTTGATTTTGTCAGTCGGTGCTTTTTTCCGAAGTTGCAGGTGGATGAGGATCCGGTGACGGGGTCGGCGCACTGCAAGTTGGTGCCGTATTGGGCGGAGCGGTTGGGGAAGACCGAGCTTATTGCTCGTCAGGCGTCGAAACGTGGGGGCACGTTGCTTTGCGAGCTGGCCGGCGATCGCGTTCGTTTAACCGGGCGTGCGGTGGAATATTTGAGGGGGACGATTTGGGGTGATTGGGACTGAAGATTAGCTGTTGCCCTGCGATTCCTGAGAAAAGGCTCGGAAAACTGTCAGCTGTGTGGGGCGCGCAATTGGAGGCGGGTGCTGTGACTGTATCCGTCCGGAATTTGACGGCAGCCGCACGTCTCTGCCAATATTCGCTTACGTTGGCGGTGTGGTGGCATGACTAGGAATGATTCATTTGATGTCGGGTGAAACATCTTATCCGGCTCCTGGCTGGAACACGCGCCCTTCCAAATTGACGGCGAGGTTGGCTCGAATTAATTCGATTTCGAACGGTTTGAACTTCTTCGCCCGTTATACACATCAAAGCCTGAAAAATTCTGACGCAAAGGGAGGCTCAATGCATCAAGCTTGGCCCGATCACTTTCCTGATGATTGCCCACCTAAGACGAGCGATTCTGCAAACGGCAGAGTATACCGTCTTGTGGGAGCTAGTCCTCCCAACGAAAATGATTTTCTTAGTTGGAAGCAACGTAGTCCGAACAAAGATTACGGTGTGAAAGCTTGCCAGTCATGCGGTCTTTCTGTGTTTGTAGACTTGGATCATTGTCGGCGGCTTCGTCGCCTAGTGCCTGCATTGCGAAAAAAGCACATAGCAACTGGAGAGTTGGAATCACAACATGGAAGAATTCAGAATACACCAAGCAATAAGATGAAGGAGCACTATACATGGTGGGTGCCGGAGGCAGTTGAAGAGCCATGGCAATTGTTCCAAGTCGTGGAGGCGACGCAATAACGTGAACATCTTGCCCAAGAAGACCCTGCTTGGTGCACTAGAGATAGAGGAGATCTTTGCCTTCTTTGATTTCCCTCGGCTATTTCTATGCCGAAATCAGACCGGGCAGAAGTACTTGGCCATGTCTGTTGAGGATTCTCCTGAACATGTGACTTTTTTGCTACTGGCGCTCTCTAAATCCCGATTTAATGCCATCGCTTCAAAAGGGTTAGACCTAAGACAGGCCTTCCTCCAGGCGGAGGAGGGATTTGTCTATTGTTTCAAGATTGCAATAAACGATGGTGAAGATGATACCTATGCCTTGGGTATCAACGATGTCCCGAGGGACTGGCTGCCCTTGTCCAATTCAGATTTGGGGGTCGTTTCAGTTCCTCTCGAGGTTGAAGATTTATCGGACATCGATAAGGCGGCGAGAGGCGGTAACCGAGAAGCAGTCAACGTTGTACTAGATCTTGCAGACAGAGCCGACAACGAAATTCCTGCAAGAAATCTGTCAAGTTTCGTTGGCGCTTTCCAAGAACTAGTGGATGCGTTAGGTCAAGTTTGCAAAGGAGAGCCTACATTGAGAGGCGCTATCCCCGCAGAAATTCTTCAGCAGACGCGTTTGAATGTAGCAGGTACGTTTGCAGGGTCATTTGGAATCTCAATGAGGGCTAGCGGTTTTTCAGACATCCTTGGAGATGCTCTCCTGAGAGAAGCTATGAGTGAAGTCATTTTTCTTCTCCAGGCGCAAGATCAGGAGGATTTGCTTAGCAATAAGCTACATGAGTTGAAAGGGAGGGTTACTTCAAAGTACCGGGCTTTGTTAGAGCAGCTAGATGCTTCATCTGCGAGTCTTAACTTGAGGTGGCGGTCACCCAAGCCCGATAGTCGAGCGGATGTTGAATTGTCGCGTGAAAAAGTATCCGCAGCTTTGAAATTGGTCAGCATGATGGATCTACAAATGGCTGAAGAAGTGCGGGTTCCTTGCATTCTTTACGGCTTAAATATCCGAACACGGACCTATGAATTCTGGACGCTTGATGGAAACCAGAAGTACGCCGGAAAATTGGGCGATCATGTGCCCGAGCGTGTCTCACATGCAAGATTGAAAGATAAGTACGTCGCCACTGTAAAAAAAATGGTTGAGGTCCAATCTGCATCGGGCGAAGAAAGAGAGCGTTGGGTTCTCATGGATCTCAGTCCAATGTAGATGTGCCTATAGGTGGAATTACCACGTTCCCAAAATCGGCACATATGCAGCAAGACGAGGATAGCCGGGATTCTGATAGCTGATTGCTTGCTGGGAATGGGTTCGTAAGTTTGAGTGTTCACAATAGTGGTTTTCGACGGTTTCTCCAGCGGAAGCGCGCCGTAATTCCGCTTTCCTCGACGTTCAGCCACGCCAAGAAGCCCGCAAGAGCAGGCTCCTGAGCATGGCCATAGCATCCAATAAGTTCGGAAGCGCTGGATGCTTGGGAGTCCCGCTACGACTTTGCTCCGGAACCCAGGCTAGACTTTCTTCGAGGGAGCAAAATGGCAAAGAAAAATAGCAGTCCCCTTCATGCAACTCGACTATTCTGTTGGTGTTTGGACTCGGTCGCTAACGCTAATCAATAGGAGTGCCTGCAAATGATTCCGTTACCTAACGGTAAATTCAGTCTTCCTCCGCCGCTTGAGCCGAAGGTAAAGATGGGGCGCAATGAGTCCTGTTGGTGCGGTTCAGGAAAGAAATGGAAAGTTTGCCATTTGGATAGGCACAAACAGCAAGAAGTGCCTATTGGGAAAGTTATTCATGAACTTCATGTGGCAAACCAGCGCGGCCTATGTTTGCATCCTGAAGCGGGAGCCTCCACATGCAACAACCGGCCGATAAGGGCCCATACAATTCAGCGGCGGGGTGGGCTTGGAGCGATAGCGGAAGGTGGGCATGTGATATCCGGGAAGCGAGGATTCGAGAAAATCTTTAAGAACGAGGGCCGTGTCGTTCCCGACCGGATTGGCCTGGCGCATGCTTCTACGTTCATGGGTTTTTGTGGGGTTCACGACAATCGTTTATTTGAGCCTATTGAACAGCATCATTTTGAGTTGAACGATTCCGCCGCCTTTCTTCTAGCTTATAGGGCGATCGCATACGAGTATCTTACCAAGAGGAATGCTCTTGCAACCGTAGAAATTCAGCGCAACTTAGACAAGGGAAAGAGCTTTGGGGTGCAGGTTTAGCTTCAACAGAATCTGCATTTTATGAGAGCTGGAATGGTACAAGGAATGAGAGATTTGGAGTACTGGAAAGGACAGTATGACCAGCGGCTGATCTCGGGCGACTACTCTTACATAAAGCACTATGCGTTGAAGTTCGATGGGTCTCTCCCGTTCGTTTGTTGTGGTGGTTTTCAACCTGAGGTTAGTTTTGATGGAAAGCAGCTTCAAAAGCTAACTGGTAGTACCGAGGAGCTGGAGCATGTCTGCGTGAATGTGTCCGTAATGAACCAGCAAACATTTTTGGTCTTCGCATGGATGGGTAAGGAAGACGGACCTGCTCAGGCATTTGTGCGATCTTTCCATGCGCTTCAGGAGAGCGAGAAGGCAAACATGTGCCTCCATTTGGCTGTGGAGCATATTGAGAATACCTATTTTTTGCCCTCATGGTGGAAAAGCATAGGCATCGAACATCAAAAGAATCTTGTGGAACGCATGTGCAGCGGAATCTCGCCCGAGCACGAGCGTACACCAGAGGCATTTATAGATGTTGATCAGATCTTAAGCGATGTTGCCGTCCACTCTGAGGTAGTGCCGGATGCTTTTTGATGAGACGAGCGAGACGAGGGCATCCAGAGATTCAACAGGCGGCCAAGACGAGGACACCCAGGATCCTGCTAGCTGATTGCTAATCGCGAGGAACAAGACGAGGACACCCAGGATCCTGCTAGCTGATTGCTAATCGCGAGTGGGCCGGTGGAGTTCGGGCTTCACTTCAGGGGTTTGCGTCGTTCTACGAAGAACGCGAGGGCTCGGCTTGAATTCCTCGCCGTTCAGCCATGCCAAGCAGCCAGCACGCGCAAGCACAAGACGAGGACATCCAGGTTCCTGCTAGCCAAGACAAGGACAGCCAGGATTTGTCGGAATGGCAATCGAGCGGATCGAGGCCCGAGAAGATTGGGGTTAAGGTCAGTGGATTTGGAAGTTTGGGGGCAGAATCGACCTGTTGGCCCGAATTTTCCGACTTCCAGCCACGACAAGCAGCCAGCGGCTGCTGCCTGGCCTTCTAGCAGGGTAGATCTCTACTCGGTCTGCTGCCTCAGCAGTAGTCGTGCCCGCTCGCCGCTCACTCCCTTCATCCAGCGCTGCCCGATTTCAGCGGCCTTGGCCATCAGAGCTTCGGCCGACCCGATGGCCCGGTAGTAGCGACTCTCGGTGCCCTGAACCCGTCGCAGCCATTGCTTCGGGTGTTTTGCCAATGACCAGAGGATGTCGGGTGGGTATTTCCGGGCAGGGGCTTTCAGTTTTCCACGCTTGAGCGGATGGGTCTGTTCGCCGGTCCATTGAACAAGATCCAGATAGCTGGATTCGGACATTCCGAGCAGTGCGTTTGCATCCAGGCCAGCAACGGGCTTGAGCGGGCGGTTGATCAGTTCACTCTTAGTGTTGGGCGGATCTGATGCGCGTTCTGATAACCGGGCCTGGATGCTGGTGTGGTCGGAGTGCTCCAAGGTGTCTGCCATCTTGGCTCGAACCGGATTCAGATCGACGTAGGCCATCGCAGAGACAACGGCCTGTTCTTCCAGCAGCGCCTGACACTTGAAGCGCCCTTCCCAGAATCGACCCGAACACCCGTCTTCCTTGTTTGCCATCCGGGCAATCGGTTCGTTCAAGGCGCGCATGAACCAACTCAGGCTCCCGAGCCGAGCTCTGATCTGCTGGTGTCGCTTCGGATCGGCGATCAGAGCGTAGGCAATTCTCTCGCGTTGCTTCTTATCGGTCGTCCGGCTGAGCGCCCCCGGAAAGACCCGAAGCCAGCGGTCGGCGACTTCCTCATCGCTCCAGAGCTGCGCCTCCTGCGGATCAGTAGAGAGCACGATATGGAAGTGATTCGACATCACGGCATATGAGTAGATCGAGACCGCGAAGGACTCGGCCAGAAACCGAATTCGATCCTCGATCCACTGTCGACGATGCTCGAAGCACCTCCCGCTGTACCTGTCGGTGCCGCAAAGAAAGGCGCGCCGCACGCATCTGCTGACGACATGGAAGAAGCCGGCCTCGTCCGGTGGCGCGATCTGGCTGCGAGGATAGGTCATGGGCCCAGTCTGGCGCCGGCGCTGATTCGAGGGGAGAGAAAGTTGTCTCGGATCGTTGTAGGAAATAGACTTGGATTGATGGGTGTCCCGCTCCAAAAGCCCTGAGGGGAGGGCAGGTTGACCCTGGTCCTTGTAGGAAATTTACTCTGGATGATGGGTATCCCGCTTCAAAAGGCCTCCCGCTACAAAGGCCCTGTTTTTTCTTTATGCAGGGAGATGCTTGGGCCTTCTGGTTCTTGCGTGAGTCATTTGCTTTGCAGACTCGTTCTCACCTCCGAAAGATTGTCCAGATCTTTCGCCATACCCTGGACTCCCAGGCCATCAACGTGGCAACCCAGGATGGAATCCCCTCTTGTTCTGCCTTTTGCTTTATGGCCGTGTCGCTTTCGATATCGCTCTCTGAGCGGAACGCCAACTTGAAGATCTCAACGCCAATCCGGATTTCAATGGCGATGAGAACAGCCAATCCGACATAGCGGAGAAAGCCTACTTCGATCAGGATTGCATGGTTTTCGTCAGGCACGATGTGGCCCGCAGCCCAGATACCCAGACATGCCATGGCAAGGCACCTGACAAGAGCCCTTTTGCCCGTGGCCCGATAGCAGATCAGGTACAGGATCGGCAAAAGGATGGCCAGGTCAAAAAGGACACCAAGCTCCTTGATTTGGGGTGACCGCCAGCCGTCCAATACAAGTACGAATGCATTCAAGACGCCTACCGTCACTGCCGCTGGCCAGAACCAATGACTTCTCAGGAATGAGCTTTTAGCTACGCTGACTTCGTTCATGCTTTGCTCCTTCATCGCGTCTGGTCCAGGCGCTGCGCCTTTGGAGCGCGCGGTGGCGGCCGAAGACTGATACGTACTCGAGTGATGAACTGAGCGCCTTCCGCAAGATCAGGGCGCCCACGGTTGCCGCCTTTGGCAGGTGTGACGGATTGCCTCACTCAGAAGATCTCGACGACAATCGGATCGCTTTCCCTTGGGGGCAGTACGATCTGCGTCATTTCAGCATCAGCATTACGCAGAGAACCGATCGCGAACCTCAGCCGCCAGGCCCCTCGGCCGAATCGTGCTTTCGACAGCTGAAGTTCGCGCCCTTCGGACGGCTGGAAATTCTGGCGCGGGCCGTCATCGGTCTCCCTCGTTCCGTTCCAGGACACGACATTCGACCACCAGCCGTGAACTTTCCACCAACGATCGCTTGCCGCGCTCTGCGGGACCTCTTCCGGGTGGTCGACCCGCCACTCCCCGAGTTGCGCCGAGACATGCAGGTTGAGCGGGTCGGCCAATCCCGGTGAATCCACCTCCAGATCGAGCGTGCCGTAGCTGTCGCCCGGCAGCGTGTAGCACAGCCACACGTAATCAGCGTCCTGAAACAGAAGCACCGAAATGGTATCGCTCTCAGCGATGACATGGGCACCGATGCTCCGATACTCGTCGCATCGGCCGTCCAGCAGGGGGTATTGAGCCGCGCCGATCCGCGTTGCGGTGATCAGCCCGGCCAGTACGAGCATGAGGAAATTCGAGTTCAATTGACACCGCCAGTGGAGGGCGCCGCAACGGCCTGAAGGTTGTCAGAGCAGCCGTAGTTGTCGGACGAATAATCGCTTGAGAACGTCGGTTGAAGCCTGAGCGCCATTGAGAAGGTATTCCGCGCTTGCGCGGCATCGCCCGACCGCAAGTGCGCATATGCAAGGCTGTCGTAGGCCTGAGGCGCGTCGGGAAATAGCTCGACGAGCGTCCCGAAGATATTGAACGCATCAAGCCATTTCTCATCGTTGACCAGCGACATGCCCAGTTCATTCAGCGTCCGCCCAATGAAGCGGTCATATCCAGCTGACTCATAGCTCGTTGGAAAGCCGGACGTGAACGCATCCGAACCCATTTCGACGTATTGCTCCCACGCGTACACGACTGGCGGGAGCAGTATGGGCTCATAGGTGCCCGTCTGGATGTAGGAGTAGATCCTGCCCGATATCTCCTCGGCCACCAGCCCGTCTGTATTTGCCAGGACGATCACCTGATAGTCATCGGCAAGATCGAGTTCGACTGCAGAACTGACGCCCGCACCGCCGCCGAATGAAGACCAGTATCGACCGTCGATTGGAAAATACTCGGCGACGACAGGGTTTGCGTGAGAAAGCAACTCATCTCCGTAGAACAGAGCTCGATAGAAAGTCAGTACGTCTGCGACCGTCGATTCGATACCACCGTCCGGGCTGTGGTGTTCGGTCACACCGACAAGAATCTGCTCTTTGTCATAATTGAAGGTGTAGCGCAACGACTGGTTGGGAGCGCTCGCCCGGTAGGGATAAACGGAGTCCTGAAGCTGCAGGGGATCGAAGATATTCGTCCGCAACAGATCGGAGAACGATTCCCCGGTGACCTTCTCCAGAATGGCCCCGAGGACCAAGTAGCCGTAATTCGAATAACGACGGTCCGTTCCCGGCTCGAACAGCAGCGGGCCGTCGCGTAGAAGTGCGAGTTTTTCGTCGATGGTCCTGAACGCCAGCGGGTTCTCCCGGTAGGCCGATGGGAAGGCATCCGGAAATCCCGACTCGTGATGAAGCAAATGGCGCACCGTTACCTTCGTTGCCACGTCGGCGGCAAACCCGAGGTCGAAGGAATGGAGGCTGTCGTCCATGCCTATCGCCCCTCGCTCGACTTGCTGGAGGACCAGCACGGCCGTGAAATTCTTCATGATCGAACCGAGGTTGTATCTGGTTTCGAGGCCGTTCGGAACCTCGGCTTCCCGGTCTGCCAATCCCACGGATACCGTGTAGATCGGCTGGCCCTCCTTGGCCAACAGCACCGATCCCGAAAACCACCCGAGCTCGTGATAGGAACGCACGATCGCGTCCGCTTCGGCAACGATGGCCTGGCTGTCCCGGACGGGATCGACCGGTCCTGGTGCATCCGCGAGTGCCGGCCCGGGGATAGCGATCAGTGCCAATGTCAAAATTGCGGTTTTCATCATTCTGGAAGGGAAAGCACGCCAAGTTGCCGAAACATCCCGAGCAGGTCCAGGATTTCCCATTCCTCGATGATCTTTCCGTCCTCGAGACGACTGAGCACCATGCCGTGCACGCTCAGCAGCTTGCCCGTGGCGGGAAGCCCCAGAAAATTGCCGGAATGTGTGCCGGTCAGTCGTATGGAAGTCACGACCTTGTCTCCCGACGCCACCAGGTCGTCGATCAACACGTTCAGATCAGGTAGGCCGCTACGGTAGTCGTCTAAGAGTGCTTTCAGGCCATCCCGCCCGCGCAACTCCCCGCCTGGCGTCAGATGGCGATAGTCCGGGTGCACCAGATCCGACATGGCAGAATCGTCGTCGTTGTTTAGGATCTCGTCTACGAATCGACGAACGATCATTTCGTTGGATAGGGCCTGTGAGGCCGGTGTGGAGCTGGTCATGCGACGTTCCTCCATACACCGCTTGCCACGGACGCACGGGCAAAATCTGCAAAATCCCGGGGAGGGCGGCCCAACGCGCGCTGCACACCATCGGTCAAGTGTGAATTGCGGCCGTCCATGACCGTCGAGAACAGGTAGTCCAGCATCCACACCACGTCATCCGGGGCTCCGGTTTCGGCGACACCGGCGATGAATGCATCATGGGGGACCGGCACGTAGGCAATGTCCTCGCCGGTGGCGCGCGATAGCTCGGCGGCGATTTCAGAGAGGGTCAGCATGCGGGGCCCGGTCACCTCGTAGATCTCGCCCACATGACCGGGTTCGATCAGTGCGGCCACGGCCACCTCGGCAATATCGTCCGCATCGACGTACGGCTCCGGCGTATCGACGTCCGGCAGCGTGATCTGCCTCGACTGGACCATTTCCAGGAATGCGCCCTCGGAGAAATTCTGGTTGAACCAGCTGGCGCGCACGATGGTCCAGTTGATACCGCTGTCCTGCACGATCCGTTCGCAGACCTGAGCCTCTTCCTCGCCGCGACCGGAGAGCAATACCAGGTGTTCGACATCGTGGCGGTGGGCCTTGTCGACAAACGCCCGGATCGAATCGCTCGCGCCCGGCATTGCCAGATCCGGTGAATAGCTGATGTACGCAGCTCTTACGCCATCGAGGCACTCGTCCCAGTTTGCCTCGTTGCTCCAGTCGAAGCCCGGAACCGCGGAGCGTGATCCGATTCGGGTCGGAATGCCCCTGGCTTCCAGCAGTGCCGCGATTCTGCGGCCGGTCTTTCCCGTACCCCCCAAGACGAGGACCAGGCCTTCCTGGGGTGCATTCGTGATCGAATTCAGGTTCATGATTTGTTCCCGCTGATTCAGATTGCGGGCAAATCATCTCCTGATCAGGCGGCTCGTTCTTGATGGCGTGCGCCGGTTTTTTGACTCAGCGCGCCAACCAGACTAGTCGTCGGCCGCGGCGTGGACAGCGAGGCGGTACGAACGCGGTGTTTGCCCCGCCCAGCGCTTGAACGCACGAGTGAAAGCGCTCTGCTCGGAGAATCCGGTCAGAAAGGCGACCTCGGCAAGCGGATAGGCCGTGTCTCTCAGCAGGCGTTCTGCCAGTTCCCGTCGGGAGTTGTCAACGAGCGTTGTGAATGAGTATCCCCTCTCCGAGAGACGTCTCTGCAGGGTGCGGCCGCTGATCGCAAGACAAGACGCCACTTCCGAGACTCTTGGCGTGCCCTGGCTGAGCAATTGCGCGATCTGGTTGCGTACGCGCCGTTCAAAGGACGGACCCGCTTCGAAACGGGACAACTCCTTGTCCAGGTGCGTATCGAAGAATTTGACGATGCCCGGGTCGCCGAGTTTGTTCGGCGTCTCCAACATTTGCCGCGAAACCAGCAGGGCGTCCCTGTCCGCGCCAAAGTGAACGGCGCATCCGAAGTGGTCCTCGTGGACGCGTGGCGTCTTCGGTGCATCGTGCTTGAAAAAGACCGCTTCAGCCTGAAACGTCCCGGAAGAAACCTCTTCACTGATCGCCACGATACTCGCCATGGTTGCCTCGTTGGACAACCTGAGCCCCGCATTCGACCGGTCGCCGTCGCGGTGCAGCTCCATATAAACGCCTTCGTCCTTTTCCCGAACCTGGTACGTCGAGACGCTCGACAGCACGCGAGCGTAGCGCTCGGCCCTGCTGAACGAACCGCGCAGAGTCAAAGCGGACTTCCATGCCAGCCCGAATGCCCCGTAGTCTGCACAACGCATCGATGCGCCCGTGCGCAGCGGCAATTGCGTTCCGCTCGGATGGCTTCGGGCGACTCTTTCGAAGAAGGCGTAGTAATCAGTGTCCGCGACCATCATCCTGGGGTCCACGGGGGCATCCGGATCGATGCCAATGGACTCCAGCAACTCGCGCTTGTCTTGCCCATGGTGAGCCTGGTCAATGACCTTGTAGACAAATAGCGAAGTGATCTGACCCATGACGGATTTGTATCATGGATTGACACAGCTCGGCGACTTGAAGGATTCCGGCGACATCGATCTGGTCCGCCAGACCGGGCTCCAGGCCCATCCCGAAAAGTGCGGAAGAACAAGACGAAGCTCGCATCAGAGGATTCCGGGGTTCAAACTGTTCCACTTCGACTTTTCGCTTCGACTTTGGCTTCGAATGAAGCCTACGGCGCCTCGAAGCGATCCCGAAAGATCCGCTCCGACCGGGCCACGCGCAGCGCCACTGCTTTCCCGATGCCGCCGAAGTCTTCCGGGTCGAAGGTCTCTCCCACGCCGATCAATCCGTTACCGTCGACGAAGATGGACATCAGTTCCTCGCCTGAACCGGCGACGTCGATCTCCAGCGTTGCCCCGTCGTTGAAGAAGGCCGTGTCCGGTGTGCCGTCCATCTGAAAGGCGACGAGCGCCAGGTCGTTCTGGGTCTCGGCGCTCTGGCCCCGGCCCGCCACGATCAATCGATCCTGGAATTCGACCACGGCCGCTCCTCGCTCCGAGCGATCCTCGGACAAGGGGAAGATCACCTGGCCAGCCGTGCCGAAACCCGTCTCCGGATTACCGCTGCCGTCGAGCATCAGCAGGGCGATCTCTTCGCTGCTGACCGAACCGGTCAGGCGACTGGTCCCGACCATCAGGACTCGTTCGCCCTGTCCCATCCAGTTGTCGATGATGATGAGCTCGCCGACGAAATCGAAGGAACTGTCGATGTCGATCTGGGCGACGCCGTTATTGGCGAAGCTCGTATCGAGGATGCCGTCGGCGCTGAATCGCGCGGCGATGAAGTCGCCGTCGGAAGCGCCGCCGATCACCAGCTGGCCGTTGGCAAGCTGGCGGAGGCTGATGGCAAAGTCGAAGTCATCGACATCCAGATGGGTAAAGCCCGCCGTGCCGAAGCTCGTGTCGACACTACCGTCCGCGTTCAGTCTCGTCAGCAGGAAATCCTGCACGCCCGGCTGGCTGGTATAGAAGGCCTCGCCCAGCACCACCACCTTGCCGTCGGGCTGCACCAGCAGGTCCTGGGCGCTGTCGTCGTTCCCGTCGATGTCGATCGTCACCCAACCGCCGGTGCCGAAGGAGGTATCGAGCGAGCCGTCGGCCTGCAGGCGCAGCACGGCCAGGTCCTCGTTGCCGGTGCCGTCATCGCTGGTGCCGGCAACGAGGATGCGTCCGCCGGCCAGCGGCTCCACGGCGGTGGCCTCGTCCAGGGCGTTGTTGAGATCCAGCACCTGGAATCCCTGGTTGGCGAAGGTCAGATCCAGCTCGCCGCTGGCGCTCAGGGCAGCGACCAGCAGCTCTCTTCCGCTGAAGGTCTGCCCGACATTGCCCACGATTACGGTGCCGCCGTCGGCGCGCCGCGCGGCGTCGGTGACGCGGACGTTGACCGGGCCGTTGAGTGCGCCCTGGGCGCGTCCGTTGGATCCAAAGCTCGTATCGAGCGTGCCGTTCAGGCTGTAGCGCGCCAGGGCGAGGTCGCGCTGGCCGGAGGTCTGAAGCGATGCGGCTGACCCCGCAATCACGAGCCCACCCTGATGCGCGCTCAAGTCCAGGCTCAGATCCACCAGGCCGTTGAAGTCCAGCTGTGCCAGGCCGGCCACGCCGAAGCTGGGGTCGATGGCGCCGTTGGTGTCGAAGGCGGCCAGCAGGAAGTCCTGGGCGGCGCTGGTGCTGATTGCCGCGTAGATCGTGTTGTTGATGATCTGGAGATCGCGGATGGACTCGGTGTCTTCCCCGGGCACGTTGAACTCGGCGCGGCCGTCGGTTCCAAAGCTCGTGTCGATAACGCCGGAGGCGGTCAACCGGGTGATCGCCAGGGCCCAGTCGTCGCCGTTTGCGCGCTCCACATAGCCTGCTAGGAGGATTTCGCCACTGTCGTTCAACCAGGCGGTCTCAGCTTCCGCCGGATCGATGCCGAAGGCCACCACGGCCGCGCCATCGGTGCCGAATCCCAGGTCCAGGTCGCCGTTCGCCTGGTAGCGGAAGGCGCCCATGACGGCGCCGCCGAAGTTCCGCGCCCGGCCCGCGCAGACGATGTCGTCGTCAGGCTCGATCAGCACCTTGACGCAGAAGTCGGCCGTGTCGTTGAAGAGCTTGCGGGCACTGGCCCAGACCAGGTTGCCCGCAGGGTCGAAGACCGCGGTCGCGAAAGCATTCCCCGCCACGGGGTCGAAGGCGCTGCCGCCGGCCACGATCCGGCCGGTGCTGTCGATCGCCACGCTGCGCGCCTGATCGGAACTGCCGAACCAGTCCAGGGTGACCTGGCCCTGGGTGCCGAAGCTGGCGTCGAAGGCACCGCTGGCGGTCAGGCGGATCAAGCGCCAGTCCTGCTCGGCGAAGGCCCCCGCATCGCCGCCCGCAGCGACGATGCGGCCGTCGCTCTGAAGGACCAGGTCGCGGACTTCGAAGTCGGTGCGCGCCAGGCCATTGTTGCCAAAGCTCGAGTCCAGCGTGCCGTCGCTGTTGAAGCGCGCCACGCCGCGGCTGCCCAGGCCGGGGACGGCCGCCAGAATGCGACCCTGCGCATCGACTGCCGTGGACAGAGCGATTTCATCGGTTGGGCCGCTGGCGATCTGCAACGCCAGGCCGTTCAACCCGTAGTCGGGGTCGAGGTCAAAGTTGGCATGAGCAGGAACGGTGGCCAGGGCAAGGATCGAAGCGCTGGTCAGGATTGACAGTCTCATCGGGATCGGGTTCCGGGTGCAGGGTCTCACCCGGATAAAGCGCAGAAGCCCCGAAAACTGGTTCAGCGGGCGACAAGACAAGCAAGACGAGGACATCCGACCAAGACGAGGATATCCAGGGTTCTGCTGACTGATTGCTGAGCGGGAAATGGCCCGCGGAGATTGGCTGCGGTTCGAGGCAGGAAATAGACTAGGGTTGATGGTTGTCCCGATCCAGGAAGCGCTACAATCCGACGATTGAGCCAGGTGCCTGAGGCACCGCACGAGTGGTTCAGGCGCTTCGGGTCTCCATCAGATCGCTGCGCGCGGCGCTTGTTCAATACAGGGAGTGGTCTTAATGACGCCTGAACAACGGTTCGACATACTCAAGTTGGAAATCACGCTGATCCAGCGGACGCTTGACAAGTACGATCTTCTTATCTTCAGAGGGCGAACCTCGTTCATTACGCTCTGGATGGCTGGGCTCGGGCTTGCATTCACCATCAAGTCCGTGACCGTGCCGCTGCTGGTGGTTGTTCTCTCCCTAGCGTATTGGTTTCTGGAGGGAACGATGCGGTACCAGTACTGGTTCAAGTACGTGGATCGATATCGCTTCCTGAGGGATCGAATGAACTCTCCGGACCCGGACCTTGACCGGATATCCATCTACGATCTAACGAATCTTTATCATCGCAAGCCGGTGCAACGCCTGAAGAAGTTCAAGGCCTGCTTTCTGAAGAAGGAACCGTCCGTGCTTTATGGCCTCATGGGGGGCTTGGCGTTCTTGCTTTGGCTTCTTCTGCAGAGCAATGTTCTGCAGTTCCCGGTCGACGGTTGACCACCTCTTCCTGCCGGCACAACTTCGCGACGAGTCACAAATCAAACTTGAAGAAGGTCAAGCGAGAAATCCCCACCAATGGTATGCACTCAGTTGCGGGCGTCGACGCTCCGGGCCCTCTTTCGGAAACCAAAGCGGGCCGGTGGCCCTGGCGCCTTCGATGACAAACATGAATCCTGACAAGTTCTACAATCCAGAGGCCGCAGCCAGGGACGGGACATCCTGGATCCGGCTAGCCAGTCCGTTCCATGGGCCATCCTGCGATATGCACCTTTTTTGCGCTCACGTCACTCCCGTTTTGCATAGAATGGCGCATTATCAGGGCTGCCACTGAACTCGGGCGTCAGGTGCAGGAGTGATGTCTTCGAGACGATTCAATTCGATTCTTTCATCCGTGGCTCCTGTGCTTGGCGCACATGGGTTCCGCCGCCATGGCGCTTGGTTCAGCAAGCTGTCGGCGAACGGTGAGTGGGTCATATGTGTGAATATCCGGCGAATTCCTCAGGCCGGTTCCAAGCGAACTGTCTTTCATGTTGTTTCCTTTGCGGGGAGGTATTCTGAAGGCACGAAACTACCCATAAGCTCACTGGCAGGTGCGCTTGAGCTTCGCGCTTTCGAACATCACATTGTCCGCGGGAACTGCGAGATGTTCTGGACTGTCTGGCCATCAACCGACATTCAGGGGCTCGTGGCGACGGTCGCTGCTGAAATCGAGAGCCAGAGCCTTGTGGCGCTTGAGGGATTCATTGGTTCTGCATTCGTGCCCGGTCAATAATTTCGATTGGAGTCAATTCATGGACTATCGCAAACTCTTGCTTGAAAAGCTGGTCGCGCTGGATGAGATCGACGAAGACCATTTCCCGGTGGTGTCGTTGGATGACTATTTTCTCGGCAACAACCAGGAAGACTCGATCGCGCCGAATCAGTGGGGAGAAGGTCGCCCTCCCATTGCCGAAATCTACCGCCGATTCAAGGAAGTGGAGGCGCGAGAAGACGTCCACGGTGTGTTTGTCGGCTTGCACCACAGCTGGGGTGAATCACTCGAAGACGATACGTGGCCGGCTGCCGAGAATATTCATATTTTCTCATCTGCAGACGCAGAGACCGCTGAGCAGTGGCTTGCCGGCCTGTGCGCAGATGGAATAATCGCTGGTGAGTGGCCGTATGGGAAGCATGAGGCAGCGCCACTGAATCCGCCCGGGACGCATCTGTACTCGGTATATTGGGACTAGCCGCCTTCCACGCGCTACGTACCACGTAAGACGGGATGAGACGGGGACATCCAGGATGCTGCTGGCTGATTGCCAATCGGGAATTGGGTCTCGGAGTTCGAGGTTCGGATCAGAAGTGTGCCGGTGTTCTACGGCAGAGGCATGGTTTCAGCCTGGCTTTGCCGACATGCAGTCACGCCAATTGACCTGCCCGCACTGGTTTTTCTGAACCAGGGAAGCGCCTACGGCTCGGTCTGCTGCCTCATCAGAATGCCGGGCCGCTCGCTATCGACGGGCTTCATCCGCGCCGAGCGTATTCCGCGGTCGCCTCCTCCGCATGCTGCGGAAACCGCAACGGTTCCATTGCCTATGCTTCCGGCGGTGCGATCCGGCTTCGGGGACCGTTAACGTGGCCAGTCTGGCCCCGCTGCCATCCTGAGGGGAGGGGCAGATGCCGCGGATCGATGTAGGATATCGACTTTGGGTGGTGGGTGTCCCGCTTTGAGGGCGCTTCGCGCTACTGGGCCAATACGTGAGGTCTTATGGCTAAATGTCATCGCGAGTCTGCAACGGAAGAGCTCATTCTCAGGGCCGAGATGGAGCTTGGTGTTTCGTTTCCTCCAGAGTTGAAGGCCATCTGGCTTGCGCACAACTGCAACGAGCTGCCCGGTGGATGGCGCGTCTATCCCGTGTTCGACCCGTCAAACCCGAGAAAGACCGCTGGTTCGATTACCTATGAGAATCTCCGTGGCGCGTGGGGTAGGCACATCCGCTCGCTGGGGCTCATTGCGATCGCGTCGAACGGAACGGGTAATCACTTGGTCGCGCGTGTGGTAGACGGTGCCGCTGAGCCGCAGATATTTCATTGGCATCACGAAACCGAGAGACTCACGCACTGGAAACCGGGACTTGCGTCAATCATGAAGTCCGCGATCAAGTCGGCAGAGGCCATCGATCGGCTCAAGCGAAAGTTCTCGCCGACCAGGGTCTGAGCAATCCCTCGATCAGACCGGCGGTCCATACCCAGAATGTTCCTGATCCTGTACCATTCCGGCTGCGGCCTCCAGGCCCCTTGCGTTCAGTGGTGTACGAGAGGATAGCCATGCAGGAAAGCCAATTCTGGAGCATTATCGCGATGCTCGATTGGGAAGAGTCCGGTGACGATGACGCAGTGCTTGCTCCGGTGGTTGCCTATCTCACCAGCAAGCCTGATGAGGAGATCTTTCATTTTGAGGAGATCCTGGCTCAGAAGCTCCATGCGCTCGATACCAGAGCCCACGCGAGAGAGATCGGTGAAGACGCATATGTTGACGGCGAAGCGTATTTCTCGGTTGACGCTTTCCTGTATGCGAGGTGTGTCGTGGTTGCCAATGGCAAGGCGCTATTCGAGCAGGTGCTGCGGAATCCTCGAGAATTTCCCAAGGACATGGAGTTCGAAGCCATCTTGTACGTGGCACAAGAGGCATATGAGCAGAAGAACGAAAAGGAGTGGGATTACGTGTCTCCCACAGACTATGAAACCTACAGTAACCTTGCGGGCTGGCAGTAAGAGGATAGCAAGTGCTTACACTCCGTTCCTGTCCTGTCGGGCCTGCGCTGAACCGGTTTGCTGCGTTCCGCAGCCCGGCGAATCAGCATTGGCGATTGGCTGAACAGACATGACAGCATCGCACGACCTGGAGTCCGTTTGGGAGCTCCGTGAGGAGCAGATTTTTCCAGAGCTGTTCGGCGAAGTATCACGCGGAATATTCGTGCTTGATGAGGGCGACTTCTCACAGTTCGGAGGACACGCCTACGATCCTCGCTGGCTGCATCTCGGTGTCCTCGAGTTCGGCCCGACGGCGAGCCGGCCGACTTGGCTCTATGTGACGTCGGGCGGATCTACGCCTTGGGAAGAAGAGCCTGGCGAGTATGACGACGATGGCTACTCTTGGCTGGGCGTCGAGTTCATGCTCGAGACTCCCCTGCAATCCGACTGGGCGATTCATCTGCTCAAGCGGCTGTTTGCGTTCCATGTTCTTGCCATGCACGGTCATTTTGGAGAGCGCCCCGGAATTGACTATGGGTCGCGGATCCCCATTCGTTCACCACTGAATCGCGAGACTTCGGTGCTCGACTGCGTGATTGCTGTTCAACCGAGCTGTGTGGCCTCGACGCACAATCTCCCCTCCGGCAAGTTCGACCTGATTGAACTGGTGGGGGTGTCCAGTGACGAGCTCGAATTCGCCAAGGCGCATGGCACGAGCGCTCTTGCTGAGCGCCTGAATGCCGCCGGTATTCACAATGTCACCGACGTGCATCGAGCATCGGTGTGTGCAGGTCAACCCTGACAGTGCATAGGGAAGCAAGACAAGGGCATGGTGAATTCCCGCGTGCTGATCAGGCATGAACAGACTGCGCTTACCCAAACCGATCCGGAAGATTACGCAAAGGACCATCGTGCCCGTTCGTGGCCTTTCGGAGGGTCCTGTGATGCGCCGCTTGCCTGAGACCTTCGCTGACAGACATGAATCCTGACAAGTTCTACACTCCAGAAGCCGTGCGTGAAGCAATCCGTCGTGGCGACGCTGATTATGTTCGGGAGGCAATCGACTCGGGCTTCGATCCCAACACGCAGTATCCAGACCGATGCACGCCATTGATCTTCGCAGCAGAGTTTCAGCAGCCCGAGATTGTGAAGCTGCTACTCGCCCATGGCGCTGATCCCCTGCACAAGGAATCGAATGGATACGACGCATCTGCCGTGGCCGCATGGCATGGTGAATGGAGAATGGGCGCGTACACCCAGGAATCAATGGAGATTCAGGCCATCTTGAAAAGGCAGATCGAATTTCCGAGTCCCCACCCGCTTTCGCGGATAGTTGCTTGGTTGAAGCATTTAGTCCTGAAGTAAGACTCGTATTGCGGAGAATCGACGCTGGATGCTGGGTGGCCTGCCTCATTCGAGGACCGTTTCCAAGGCAAGTCGCCGCAGTAAGGGCAAGGTCGGTGACCCATTCTTTGGAAGGGTCCCGCTGCATGGGTGCTTTTGAGACTTCAATGGAGGATGTACATGATCGACGTCTATGGAAGAGGCTTTCTGGCAATTGCTGCCACGGTGTTCGCATTGGCAAGCGCTGGGCCGGCCCTGGCGGATTCCGTCGCCGATTCGGTAAAGGAGTTCTCCGGCGAGCAGGGCCTGAACGGATGGACGTACGGCTACTGGGATGAAAGCGACGACGCCGATGGAAAGTATGATCAGGCGACAGACTTCGAGTTGTTCGAACGCTTTGGCGACGATTCGATCAATGGCTTGAGTTCACACTCGGAGTTCACGACGGGTGAGCTCTGGTACCTCGACGACGGTCGCTACTACACCTCCCTCTGGGCCGAGGGTGGACACGCTCATGGCGACATGAACCTGGGCTCCTATGCCAGAGCCGATCATTGGGTGATTCGTCGTTGGAGCAGTACCGTCGATGGCCCGATCGAAATCAGCGGACAAGCGGGCAAGGTCATGCCTTGGGGGCAGTACTGGTCCGGCAGCACTCGATTCATGATCCTTGCCGGCGGCGTGACCGTTTATGACGCGGAGCTGGAAGGCGCAGGCGAGGCCTACGCGGTCAGTGCGACGGTGGAAGTGGGTACCGCGATCGATTTTCTTATCGGCCCGGGTTCGGCGATCGGGGTGGTGCGCTTCACGGCGGCACTCAGCGAGCCTTGATTCCTTCAAGGCTGGGTGCCGGGCGTGCCGTCCCTGGGGTTGCCGTCCCTGGAGTTGCAATGATCCCTTGAATTCAGCCGATGCGCCCGCCAGCTGCGGCGGGCGCATCGATGCGAATCAGGATGCGAATCAGTCCTCGCGCTGGTAGCGCAGCTCGCCGTCCACCCAGGTCATCTCGACCTGCAGATTCGCCAGCTGGTCCTCCGGCACGGTCAGGGGGTTGCCGTCGAGGACGACCAGATCGGCGCGATTTCTGATTTTATTGACCCGGCAACTTTTTAGATCGAATTCAGGCGCAGTGCGAATGATTCGATCTGAATGGTTGCCTGGGTCATACTTCGAAGATCAGTCGTTCAGCACGGGGCGGGCTTCCTTGGCCTCCCTGTGGGTCAGACGGTACAAGGCCGGCAGCACCAGCAAGGTCAGCAGGGTTGAAGAAACGATGCCGCCGATCACCACGGTCGCCAAGGGACGCTGGACTTCGGCGCCGGGGCCAACGTTGAAAGCCATCGGGATGAAACCCAGGGAAGCGACGAGGGCGGTCATCAGTACCGGACGCAGGCGACCGAGCGCACCCTCGCGAATGGCTGTTTCGAGTCGCGCACCTTCCTCGCGGAGCTTGCGGATGAAGGTAATCATCACCACACCGTTCAGCACTGCGACGCCCGACAGTGCGATGAAGCCTACGCCGGCCGAGATCGACAGGGGAAGATCGCGCAGCCACAGGGCGAGCACGCCGCCGGTCAGGGCCAGCGGCACGCCGCTGTAGATCACCATCGCATCGCGGCCTGAACCGAAGGCCATGAACAACAGGCCGAAGATCAGCAGCAGGGTGACCGGGACGACCACTGCGAGACGTTGGCTTGCGGAAATCAGCTGCTCGAAGGTGCCGCCGTAATCGACCCAGTAACCGGCCGGGATGTCGACTTCGGCCGCCACCCGCTGGCGTAGTTCGGCGACGAAGCTGCCCAGATCGCGATCGCGGACGTTGGCCGTCACCACCACTCGTCGCTTGCCGTTCTCACGGTTGATCTGGTTCGGTCCTTCGGTGATTGCGATATCGGCAAGCTCGCGCATTGGGACCACGCCAGGGCCGCCGCTGGCCCAGGTGGCTGGCTGCGAGATCTCGTCGATATTGTGTCCATCCGCAGGTAGCGAGATCGGCAGGTCCGCCAGTCGCGCCGGGTCGTTGCGCTGGGCTTCCGGCAATCGAACCACCAGGTCGAAGCGTCGGTCGCCCTCGAAATACTGGCCTGCCAGCGAGCCGCCCACGGCCGTTGCCACTGCCTGCTGGACCGCGACCGGGTTGAGGCCATAGCGCGCCAGTGCTTCGGGCCTGGGGGTCACGGTCAGCAGCGGCAGTCCGGTGGTCTGCTCGAGTTTCACGTCGGCGGCGCCGTCGACGAGACGGGTCACGGCCTCGATCCGTTCCCCCACATCGACCAGGGTGCCGAGATCGTCGCCGTAGAGTTTCACTGCGACATCGGCACGCACGCCCGAGATCAACTCGTTCATGCGCATCTGGATCGGCTGGGTGAACTCGTAGTTGTTACCTGGCACCTCGGTAACGACCGATTCGATTTCGGCCACAAGCTGGGACTTGGGCTTGCTTGGATCGGGCCATTGCTCGCGCGGCCTCATGATCAGAAAGGTATCTGCCACTGATGGAGGCATCGGGTCGGTCGCGACTTCGGGGGTTCCGATCTTGCTGAACACCCGTTCGACCTCTGGTAAATCACGGATGCGTGCTTCGAGCAGCATCTGCATCTCCACCGACTGGCTGAGGCTGGTGCCGGGGATGCGCAGCGCGTGCATGGCGATATCGCCCTCGTCGAGGCTGGGGATGAACTCCGAGCCCATGCGGCTGGCGAGCAGACCACTGAGAACGACCAGCACGGCGGCGACCAGCAGTACCGTCCAACGCAGGCGCAGTGCCCAGTCCAGCGCCGGCCGATAGGCGAGCCCGATCAGTCGCAGGATCCGGTTCTCCTTCTCCTGCACGCGACCGCCGAGAAACACTGCGATCGCCGCTGGCACGAAGGTCAGGGACAGCAGCATGGCGCAGGTCAGGGCGAAGACCACGGTAAAGGCCATCGGATGGAACATCTTGCCCTCAATGCCGGTCAGCGCGAACACTGGCAGGTAGACCGCGGTGATGATGGCGACCCCGAACAGGCTGGGCCGGATCACCTCGGCCGTCGCCTCGGCGGTCAGATCGAAGCGTTCCTCGCGACCGAGCAGGCGACCGAGCTGCTGCTGACGCTCGCCGAAGCGGCGCATGCAGTTCTCGACGATGATCACCGCACCATCGACGATCAGGCCGAAGTCCAGCGCACCGAGACTCATGAGGTTGCCGGACACTCCGCCGCGCACCATGCCGGTGATGGTCATCAGCATGACCACCGGGATCACCGCTGCCGTAATCAGCGCTGCCCGGATGTTGCCGAGCAGCAGGAACAGGACCACGATCACCAGTAGCGCGCCTTCGACCAGATTCTTCTCGACCGTGGCGATGGTGCGATCGACCAGCGCGGTTCGATCGTAGACCGGATTCACCTCGACCCCTGGCGGCAGTGAATTCGAGGCCTCCTCCAGTCTTGCAGCGGTGGACCGGGCCACCGCCCGGCTGTTCTCGCCGATCAGCATGAACACCGTGCCTAGCACCACTTCCTGCCCGTTCTGCGTCGCGGCCCCGGTCCTGAGCTCGGGCCCTTCGCCGACGGTAGCGACATCGCGGACCCGGATCGGAACGCCGTCGCGGCGGTCGAGGACGATCTCGCCCAGCGCCTCGACCGAGGCCACCTGGCCCGGGACACGAACCAGGTATTGTTGGCCGTTGCGTTCGATATAGCCGGCGCCGACGTTCTGGTTGTTGGCGGCGATCGCGGCCAACACGTCCTGCAGGGAGAAGCCGTAGGCGACCAGCAGGGCCGGGTCGGGTGTGATGTGAATCTGCCGGGCGAAGCCGCCGATCGTGTTGACCTCGGTCACGCCGCGCACGTTGCGCAGCTGCGGCCGCACGACCCAGTCCTGCAGGGTGCGCAGATCCGTTGCCGTCCACGGCAGACCGTCAGCGCGTGTGGCGCCCGGCTCGGCTTCGACCGTGTACATGAAGATCTCACCGAGCCCCGTGGCCACCGGGCCGAGTTCCGGCTCCAGTCCGACAGGCAGGCGCGAACGGGCCTGCTGCAGCCGCTCGGCCACCTGCTGGCGGGCGAAGTAGATGTCGGTGCCGTCCTCGAACACGACGGTGACCTGGGACAGGCCATAGCGCGACAGGGAGCGCGTATAGTCGAGGCGCGGCAGACCGGCCAGCGCCGTTTCGATCGGAAAGGTCACCCGCTGCTCCGATTCGAGCGGTGTGTAGCCCGGTGCCTCGGTGTTGATCTGTACCTGGACATTGGTGATATCAGGGGTGGCATCGATCGGAAGCTGCTGGAAGCTCCATACGCCCAGGGCGGAAAAGCCCAGGGTCAGGATCAGCATCAGCCAACGGTGCGCGATGGCGAAGCGGATCAGCCGCTCCAGCAAGGGTCGCGTCTCAGTGGTCATGCGAGGCTCCCGACTTCTCGATGTCGGCCTTGACCAAATAGCTCTGCTCGACGACGATCTCATCGCCTGGGTTGAGGCCGTCCAGGACCTCGACATGGACGCTGTCGCGGCGGCCCAGCGTCAGGGGCCGGATTTCGTAGTCCTCGCCGATGCGCACGAACACCACATCCCAGTCGCGGAAACGCTGCAGCGCGGCCAGCGGTACAGCCATCGGCACTTCATGCTCGGCGACCGTGACCCGGGCGCGAACCGCCGTGCCTGGACGCCAGCCGCCGTCCGTGTTGTCGATCTGGGCGCGTCCGACGGTGCTCTGACTGGCCGTCGCCGTTGCCGGCAGCACGCGGTCGAGGGTGGTCCGTGTACTCATGCCATCTCCAAGTCGGAACACTTCGAGTGGCAGGCCCCCTTCGATATGCCGCGCATCATTGCCGAACAGATGGACGTCGACCCAGAGCGCGGACAGATCGGCAATCTCGAACAGCGGCGTCTCGCCGGCCATCTCGCCGACCGCCGCGGACCTTGCCAGCACGACGCCATCGAGCGGTGATCGGATCGCGTAGGGCTCGAGGCTGACATTGCTCTCCACGGTGGCCAGGACCTGGCTCTCGAGAACGCTATCGCCGACGCCGACCTGGACGCTACGGATCAACCCGGGGAAGCGCGCGCCAAGGCGTGCGTGGCGACCCTCGATTGGCGTTAGCAGTCCCTGCAGTTCGTGTTCGTCGCGGATCACGCCAGGCCCGACCGGCGCCACGCGGATGCCGGCGATAGTGGCTATTTCCGCTGCGATCCGTGTGCGTCCCTCGTGGCTCTCGTAGGTCCAGCGTGCAGTCTCACCGCCCACCTCTGCATGCACTTCGACATCGAACGAGTGCGGCTCGTAGACCACGCGGTCGCTTACCAGGTAGTCGCCGCGCACGGAGAACCGATGCCGGTCGACGACGCCGCCCAGTCGGCTCAGGGCGACTTCCAGCGTGCCTGCCTCGGGTGGCAGGGGCTGGCCGTCGCGGTACAGCCAGGCCCGATATTCGGGCGGCAAGCCGGCTTCGAAGATGGCGAGTTCGACCGTGAGATCGCCATGCTGCAGCAGCCGACCGCCGTGGCTCCCTTTCTCCGGCTCGGCCTCGCCATGGGCGTCGTGTTCGTGACCATGATTCTGGTCATGATTGTCGCCATGATTGTGGCCATGATTGTCGCCGGCATGCTGTTCGGCATCGCAGCCGAGCAGCGACAGCGCCAGGACCAGAATCAGAAAAAGATTGTTCATTTTCATGGTGTGATTCCCTTGTCGGTGCCAGCAGCGACGGTGAAGGTCTGGCCGGTCAGGCGTTGCAGTTCGATCAGGGCGCGATGGGCCGTCAGTGCGGCCTCCAGATGCTCTCGGCGCGCGGCCACGATTTCGCCCTGTAGTTGGGTCCATTCCAGGTAGCTGCTGGCGCCCGCCCGGTAACTGCGTTCGGCCTCTTCGGCCGCTCGACGCAGCGCCGGTAGAACCTCGGTGTCGGTGAGGCGCGCGTGCCCGATCGCAAGCTCGAGCTGCGCCCAGGCTTCGGTCAGCGTGGCCTGGAGGGATCGTTGACGACCTTCGCGTTCGACTTCGATGGCCGCCAGCTCGGCCTCGGCGGCACGAATGCGTGGGGCAGCGCGAGTGGCGCTGCCCAAGGGAATCGAAACGCTGCCAACCAGGCCCCAATCCGATTCGGACTGAAGGCGCCGTACGCCAACCCGCCAGTCGATGTCGGCCACGCGCGCGCTGCGAGCCAGCTGCAGGCGGGCTTCGTTCAGCCGTTCCCGATGGGCAAACTGCTGCAACGCAGGGGTCTCGGCCAGTAGGCTCACAAGTGCCTGGTAGTCCGGCAGGCGAGGCAGCACGGCCAGATCGACGGTCGCCAGTTCGAAGTCGGTCGAGGCATCACCCCACAGCACGGCAAGACGCCGCCGGGCATGGGTCGCTGCGCTCAGGTTGCGGTCCAGCTCGGCCGCGACGCGTGAACGGCTCGCCTCGGCTGCCAGCATTGCTGAGGACGACTCGACGCCGGCCCGGCGCCGCTCTGCGGTGATCGCGACCCACTGGTCGCGCTGGGCGAGATCGTCACGCGTCAACGCTGCCAGCGCCGTCGCTGCTATGGCGTCGAGGTAACGCCGTGCCACTTCGGCCAGCAGGTCGAGGCGATCGCCTTCGCGCAGCAGTTGGAGCCCGCGCAGGCGCTGGTCAGCGACGGCGAAACGGGCACCCCGCTTGCCGCCGCGCTCGATCACGGAAGCCAGGGACACGCCGAATTCGGCGCCGCCAAAGCCGGCGGCAGGGCCAGTGCCCAGAATGTTTTCGGCCTCGGCTTCCAGGCGCAGAGGCGGCGTTTGCCGCGCCTGCTCGGCCTCGGCCTGGTATGCGGCTTCGGCAAAGCGGTAGGCCGCGAGGTCGGGATGCGATTCGATGACGCGATCGAAGGCGTTATCGAGAGTCAGGGGAACAGCGGCACTGGCCGGTGCGGAAAGGCACAGGCACAGCACCGATGCGGCCAGGGCCGCTCGGTTGAAATGGATCATGGGAACTCCGATGGATCAGAAACGAAAGGCTGGAGCGGCGGGATCAATCGCCACGGCGTCTCAGCCGATGATCGGAGGTCGAAGTCTCCTGGATGGAAAAATGTCCTCGGCGTGATGCTCGGCCGAGGAGGGGAGGTGCATGGTGGCTGGGACCGAATCAGTCGCGGCAAGCGACCCGGGTAGTGCGGTCAGATGAACGCAACAGGCGGTCAGGTGCAGGATGTCATGGAGCAAGTCGCCGCTTCCCGGGCTGTCACCCGGGTTGGCGTTTGTCGCGTGTTCCGAATGGCTGACGTGTACCGCCACATCACCATGCGCTGCAGCGTGAACCTCTCCGAGCAGCGAAAGCAGCGGCTGCCCGATCAGCGCCAGTACCAGCAGCGCAATGGTCACCCAGGGCAAAGCCCCTTTTCTGTCACAGGATCGGAGCATCGTTCAATTTTAGCAGAAAGGGTTGCTCCCGAAGCGTCTGCACCTCAGTCGCGATCCTTGCGCTGGTAGCGCAGCTCGCCGTCCACCCAGGTCATCTCGACCTGCAGATTCGCCAGCTGGTCCTCCGGCACGGTCAGGGGGTTGCCGTCGAGGACAACCAGGTCCGCGCGTTTGCCCGGCATCAGGCTGCCGTGCTCGTCTTCGTCGAAGACGGCGCGGGCGCAGCCGATCGTGTAGGACTCCAGCGCTTCCATGCGGGTCATGGACTGCTCGGGGTAGAACTGCTCGCCGTTGGCCATGCGGCGGGTGACGGAGCTGGCGTAGGAGGCGATCGGCGAGATCGACTCGACGGGCACGTCGGTGCCGTTGCAGATCGTGGCGCCGGCATCGAGCAGGGCGCGCCAGACGTAGGCGCGCTCGCGGGCACGGTCTTCACCCAAGCGCTGCGGCACCCAGGGGCCGTCGGAGGTGGCGTGCACGCCCTGCATGGAGGCGATGGCGCCGAGGGCGGCGAAGCGCGGGACTTCGTCCGGATGCAGGGTCTGGGCGTGCTCGACGCGCCAGCGCAGGTCCTCGTCAGCGCGGTCGCCGATAAGGTCCTCGTACATGTCCAGCACTTCGCGGTTGCCGCGGTCGCCGATCGCGTGGGTGTTCAGCTGGAAGCCGAACTCCAGGGCGATCTCGGCGGTCTCGCGCAGGTTCTCGAGCGAGGTCTGGGGCAGGCCCGAGGTCTCGGGCTTGTCGGCGTAGGGATCGAGCAACCACGCGCCGTGCGTGCCCAGGGCGCCGTCGATGTTGCGCTTCAGTGCGCGTACGGTCAGGAAGCCGTCGGCATGGCCAATCATGCGGTAGTCGGCCACTCGTGCACGCAGGTCCTCGTTGGTCTCGTGGCGGACGGCGACGTGCAGGCGAACGGGCAGGCCTTGCGATTCGGCCAGGGCCTTCAGGCGGTCGATGTCGGCGAAGTTCGTGCCCATGTCGTGGAAGCTGGTGATCCCGTGACGCAGAGCCTCGGCGCCTGCCAGCTCGACCTGGCGCTCGAAGTAGGCCTGGCGTTCGGCTTCGCTCATGTCTTCGAAGGCTTCAGCGAGCTTTTCCCGGACGGCCAGCTGCGCGGCCTGGCGCAGGAAGCCGGTGGCCTCGCCGTTCTCGTCACGTACGATCTTGCCGCCCTCGGGATCGGGCGTGTCGCCATCGATGCCGGCCAGCTCGAGGGCCGCGGCGTTGGCGTAGGAAGCATGGCCGCTGGCGTGGAACAGCACGACCGGGTTGTCGGGGCTGACGGCGCTTAGACTCCGATGGTGCGGGACGCCGTCGTAGGTGGCCTCATTGCTGTCGCCCCAGCGTTCCTGGTGCCAGCCGCGGCCGACGATCCATTCGCCCGGCTCGGCGTCGGATGCGGCCTCGGCCACCAGATCGACGATGTCCTGGAAGCTGCGCGTGGGCATGAGGTCGAGGATCATCAGGGCGTCGCCCAGGCCGAGGAAATGGCCGTGGCCCTCGATGAAGCCGGGCAGGACCGTGCGGCCATCGAGCTCGATGACTTCGGTGGTCTCGCCCAGGTAGGCCGTGATGTCCTCGGCCGAGCCCACGGCCAGGATGCGGCCGTCCTTGATGGCGATGGCTTCGCCTTCGGGCAGGTCCGGGTCCACGGTGATGACCGTACCGCCGGTCAGGATGTGGTCGGCAATCTCGACCTCGGGCACCGGCTCGGTCGGGCTGCTGGCCACCGCTGGCGGCGTCGGGGCCGGTTCAGGCTCGGAGGACTGACAGGCGATCAGGGAGAGAGTGACGAGCAGCAGGGCAGCGCAGCGCAGCAGGGACATGGGATCTCCGGGACAGGAAAAATCGGAGACCGAAAGGTAGCACAGGCCGGGGCAGGATCGTGCCCCGGCCTGCGCGGGTTTTCAGGACGGCTTACCAGGCGATGCCGTAGTCGTCGCCGTAGTCGCTGGCGGCACCGTGCATGGCGCCATGCTCGCGGTCGAACCAGATCGCCGTGGTCGGGTTGTAGACGCGCTCGACGGCTTCGACGTCGTAGCCCATGGCCGCGAGCTGGTCACGCGTATAGGCCGAAACCAGCGGCGGGACCTGGATCTTGTTGAGCTCGGCCTGGTGAGCGCCGAAGCTCGACTGCATGTTGAAGCTCTGGATGTGGCCGCGACCGTCGGCGGCCTGCTGCACGGTCATGCCCCACTCGACCATGTTCAGGAAGAACTGGAGCAGGTTCTGGTCCTGGCTGTCGCCGCCCTGGACCGAGAAGGCCATCAGGGGCTCGCCATCTCGCAGGGCCAGGCTCGGCGTCAGGGTCACGCGCGGGCGCTTGCCCGGCGCCACGACGTTGTAGGGGTTCAGGCGCTCGTCGAGGACGAAGCTCTGCATGCGCTGACTCAGACCGATGCCGGTCTCGCCAGCGATGAAGGCCGGAATCCAGCCGCCCGAGGGGGTGACGGAGACGACCCAGCCCTCGGCGTCGGCGGCCTGGATCGAGGTGGTGCCGGCCAGGAAGCCCTCACGATGGGACATCTGCATGGCCTGCTGGAAGCCGCCGATGCCTTCCGCGTCGGCCTCCGGCGGCTCGGGCGTCCAGGCCTCGAGCAGCTCGGTGAAGGGGTTCGTCTCGCCCTGGAACGGGTAGGGGTCGCCGGGGCGCAGGTTCTCGATGAGGCCGTCGAAGGAGATCAGCTGACGGCGCTGGGCCGCGTAGTCCTTGGAGAGCAGCCCTTCGATGGGCTCGGCCGGGGCGGTGTACGGGTCGCCGTAGTAGAAGTCGCGGTCGGCGAAGGCCAGGCTCATGGCCTGATAGAGCGTGTGCACGTAGCGGGTGGAGTTGTAGCCCATCGCCTGGAGGTCGAAGCCTTCGAGGATGTTGAGGGCCTGCAGCAGCACCGGGCCCTGGGTCCAGCTGGTCAGCTTGTAGACGTCGATACCGCGGTAGTTGGTGGTGATGGGTTCCTCGATGATGACTTCCCACTCGGCCAGGTCCCGTTCCGTGAACAGGCCGCCGGCCTCGCGGGTGGCCGTAACGATCTCCTCGGCGATGGCGCCGCGATAGAACAGCTCATAGGCAGCGTAGATCGCTTCCTTCCGGCTCGCGCCATTGGCCAGGGCCTCGGACTCGGCGGCCACCAGGCGTTCCAGGGTGGCCTTCAGCTCGGGCTGGCGGAAGATTTCGCCAGGCGCCGGCGCGGCGCGCTGCTCCGGGTTTTCGGGGTCGTGGTGCGGGAGAAAGACGCGGGTGGAGCTGGGCCACTGCTCGAGGATCTCGCGACGCCGTTCGATATTGGCCGACTGCGAGGCCTCGATCGGGTAGCCCTCGGCGAGCTGGATCGAGGGCGCCAGCACCTGGGCCAGGCTCAGGCGACCGTATTCGGCGACCATCACCATCAGGCCACCCGGCGTGCCCGGCGTGGTCGCGGCCAGGGGGCCGAACTCGGGCGGATAGAGCATGCCCTGATCGAGGAAGAACTCTGGCGTGGCGCCGGTCGGGGCGACGCCGAGGGCGTTGATGCCCAGCACCTCGCCGGTGTTCGGGTTGTAGATCAGGGCCTGCGTTTCGCCGCCCCAGCCGAGCACGTCCCACATGGTGGCCGTGGCGGCCAGCATGGCCGCGGCGGCATCCACGGCGTTGCCGCCCTGCTGGAACATCATCGCGCCGGCGGTCGCCCCCTGCGGCTTGCCCGTGACGGCCACCCAGTGCTTGCCGAGCAGCACGGGGCGGTGGGTTTCCTGGGACTCCGAAACCCCTGGCGCCAGAGCGAGGGCGATCAGCGCAAGAACGAGGACGAGGCGAGCATTCGAGGCAAGCATGGAAGACTCCGATGAAATCTGGACGCTTCGGAGCTTAGCAGAGCCGGGTCAAGCCACGTGTGGCCGGTGGCCAGACAATGAAAAGGCCGCAGCTTGACCTGCGGCCTGGACCAAGGGGTCGATCTCGGCGCGGAATTGCTTCAGCGACGCATGCGGTTGATCTGGCTCTGCAGCGCTTCGATTTCCTTCTGCTGTTCGATGTTCTGCAGGGTCAGCTGCTGGATCGCTTCGAGGAGCTGCATCTGGAATTCGATCAGGTCATGGCCCTCGCTGCCCGGCTGCTCGATCCCCGGCAGCTGTCCGAAGCGCTGGATATGCGCTTCGATCTCGGCCAGGGAGGCACTGCCCTGGGTGGCAGTGACCCGCGGCAGTTCCACGGGGGCCAGGGATGTGAGGGAGCCGGCGACTCGCAGGTCGCCCTGGGCGGAAAGGCGGAGCTCGGTGCCGTCCGTGCCGCGCTGGTCGATGATGAAACCGTCGATGGACGCGTTGGCATCCCAGACGGCGGCCGGCGATTCCAGGCGGATGCCTGCGGCGGCACTCCGGCTGTTGATGTGCAGGCTGTTCTGTGGCGTCAGCACACCCATGCCCACATTGCCCAGGCCGTCGACGATCAGCGAGTCATCCGGTGCGCCGGCCACGATGGAGAACGGAATGGTCAGGCTGCTGGCGTCGCGTACGAAGTACTCGATCTCGTTGCCGCCCATGTCCCAGCTCTGGGCCCCGAAACCGCCAGTGCCGTCCTGATCCAGGCGGATGGCCGGCGTGTTGGTGTCGGTCACGTGCAGGTTCATCAGCGGAGTGCGGGTGCCCAGACCGACCTGGCCGGATTCGCGAATGAACAGGGCGCTTTCCGGCGCGCCGGCTTCAATGGTCAGGATTTCATTGCCGACCGTGTAGTCGACGATGGAGAACTGGTTGGCGCCGCCGTTGATGGTGTCGTTGGCCCGAAGTTCCCAATCGGTGCTGGGGAAGGAGGCCGAGTTGCTCGTGTCCCAGAAGCGGATCCGGGTGTTGTTTTCCTTGAGGGTCAGGACCGAGAAATCGGAAAAGGCCTCGCTCGACGTGCAGTCCAGGCCGACGCAGAGAGAACCCTGCACGCTCTGGTCGTCGGGTACGACGATCGCCCGGGTGTCTCCTTCCTCCATCTGGCCGATGATCTGGCCATTCTCCACCGCGAAGGACCCCCGGGTGGTGCTCAGGGCGACCGGCTCGGCCTGGGGCATGCCCATGCCGGCTCGAGGTTCTTCGATGGCCTGGAGGCGCAGCTCGAAGTTGAAGTGGCCATTGGCGGGCGCGCCCTCACGCGTCGGGCTGAAGACCATGGCCTGGCCGACTTCGAAGCGCTTGACCGTCTGGTAGCCGTTCGGACCGGTGACGATCAGTCGAGCGCCCGCATGGGGCAGGCGAGGGTTGGTCAGGGCGAACTCCAGGGTGCTGGCCCGCGCTTCGACGTTGATCGGTTCCGAGCCGATCTGGGCCTGGCTGTCGCCGGGCAGGACGCTGCTGCCGACGCAGGCGGAGAGCAGGAGGGCATTGAGCAGGGAACGCATGGGGCAGGCTCCAGAAGGTTCGGGCAAGGAGGCTCGATCATACTCCCTGTGCACGAAGGGTGTCACCTGCAGGCCCTCTGGCCAGGGGGGATCGGGCGACAGGCAGCGGGTTTTCGGCTAAGCTCGTCGGGCTGGTCGGTCATTCGAGCGGGCCAGATGAACATGGCTTCGCAATCCGGCTGGAGTAGCTCAACGCATGACCCCCAAGATTCGTTCTTGCCCGAACCCATCCTTGCTTGCCGTCGTGCTGTTTTCCGTCGCCTTGATGGCCGCGGCTTCGGGGGTGCAGGCCCAGCCGACCTTCGATCTGACGCACGTTCCGGATGAGATCGGCCCCGGCGGAAGCAACCTGCTGGTCTTCGACATCCAGAACGGCAGCGGGGCACCGGCAACCGATCTGGCCTTCACGACGATTCTTCCGGCTGGAGCCACGCTGGCCGTGCCCGCGGCGCCCATGACCGATTGCGTGGGTGGCGTGGTGACGGCACCGGATGGCGGTAGCACCATTTCCTTCAGCGGCGGCAGCCTGGCCGGGTTCGAGTCCTGTCAGATCTCGGTGCAGGTCAAGGCTGACTTGCCGGGGTTCTACACCACGACTTCGGGGGACCTGACTTCGAGCCAGGGCAACAGCGGGCCCGCCACGGACGAGTTCTCCGTCGAGGCCGATCGGCCCGGCTTCTCCAAGTCGTTTTCGCCAGTCACGGCGCCCTTCGGTGGTCGGTCGACCCTTAGCTTCTTCATCGACAACTCGCTCAATGCACAACAGTCATTCAGCCTGCGTTTTACCGATGAACTCCCCCTCGGCATGATCATCGCCGATCCACCCAACGTAGCGAACAGTTGTGGTGGCGGCAGCATCGTTGCCATGGCGGGCAGTGATGTCCTTTCCTATGCCCCGGCCTTCCCCGGTGATGCCAGCGTCGCCGCAGGGGGCGTCTGTTCGATCAGCGTCGACGTGGTCTCGTCGATCAATCTTGGCGGCTTCGGGCCGGTGATCAATACCAGCGACGAGCTGACCAGTATCACTGTGGGCCCCGTCGATACCAGTGGCTTCGCCACGGCAGCTCTGGAGCCCGTGGTCTCGGGCAATGTGATCCTGATCCAGGAGTTTCTGGCCGATCCGGTGCTCCCGGGGGAGACGGTGGACGTGCGTTTCACCGTGCAGAACCTGGACCGGGACCACGCCCTGAGCGGCGGCAGCTTCGACTTCGATCTGGACCTGATGCTCGCCGGTCTGAGTGCGGTTGGCTTGCCGGCCAGCGATGTCTGCGGGGCGGGTTCGAGCCTGGACGGTGGCGCGGTGCTCAGCCTGAACGGCGCCAATCTTCCGCCCGAGGGGCTGTGCTTCTTCACGGTCACCCTGCAGGTGCCAGCCGGCGCGGCGACGGGAGCCTACCCGGCCGTGACCTCGGCCCTGACGGGGACGATCGACGGTGCCCCGGTCGCGAGCGAAGCGCCGCGCGATATCCTGTTCATCAGCGAGTCGCCCCGACTCGGCAAGGTGTTCCTGAACGACCCGGTCGGCGCGGGCGGTACCGTGAGCATGGAATTCACCCTGTCCAATCCGTCCGCGACGGAAGCCGCCAGCGCCATCGCCTTCAGTGACAATCTGTCCGCCTTCTTCGACGGCGCCGTGGTCACGGCACTGCCGGCGGCAGGCTTCTGCGGTCCAGGATCCTTCGCCTTTGCGAACCTGGTCAGCGGCTCCCTGTTCCTGAACGTCATAGAGGCGAGCCTGGCCCCGGGCGCCAGCTGCACCTTCGTCGTCGATCTGCTGATGCCGGTGTCATCCAACACACGATCGGCGACCAATATCACTTCCCCGCTGACCGCGACGGTGGCCGGAGTGACCAACTTCGGTCCCGTGGCCACGGCCGATCTGACGGTGATCGGCGGTCCGCGCCTGGCCAAGCAGTTCAGCGCGGATGTCGTGCAGCCCGGCGCCACGGTGAACCTCGATTTCACGATCAGCCTCGAAGAGGGAGCGCCGGCGCAGGCGACCGGTATCACCTTCACCGATGACCTCGATGCCATGCTGACCGGTCTGGTTGCCATTGGCCTGCCCAGCAATGACGTCTGCGGCACCGGCTCCAGCCTGTCTGGAACCAGCGTTCTGACCCTGAGCGGCGGCACGCTGCAGCCTGGACAGAGTTGCAGCTTTTCGGTGACGCTGCAGGTGCCTGCCAGCGCGCTGCCGGGTGAGTATTCCAATCTGACGTCCCAGGCCAGTGGGATCATCTCGGGTCTGACGGTCATCGGCCCTGCGGCCTCGGACCGGTTCTTGGTGGGCGGCCTGGGCTTCGACCTCGAGTTCATCGACGATCCGGTCCTGGCCGGCGGCACCCTGACAGCCCGCTACACGATCGACAACAGCAGCGCCAGCGATGCCTCGGGCCTGTTCTTCACGCACAATCTGAATGCGAGCCTGGCCGGCCTGGTGCCCGCCGGTGCTCTGCCGACCGAGCCCTGCGGGGCGGGTTCGGCCCTTAGCGGCACCGGTTTCCTGATCTTCACGGGTGGCAACCTGCCGGCCGGGACCGACTGCGTCTTCGACATCCCGCTGGCCGTGCCGGCGGGGGCCGGGGATGGACAGTACGGCAGCGTGACGAGCAATCTGACCGGCACCCTGGGTGGCAGCCCGATCACGCTTCCCCCAGCCAATGATCAGTTTCTCCTCAGCTCCAGTCTGTTGTTCTTGCAGCATGACTACACCAACGACCCGGCCATGCCCGGTGGGGCGGTGACTCTCGAGTTCACCCTGAGCAACCTCGACGCGAGCAATGGGGCCTCGGCGCTGAGCTTCACTCATGATCTGAATGCCATCTTCCCCGGTCTGTCCGCCGTTGCCCTGCCGGCGCCCGATGTCTGCGGCCCCGGTTCATCCATCAACGGCGTAGGCCTGCTGACGCTGAGCGGCGGCAGCTTGCCCCCTGGCGGCTCCTGCACCTTCCCGGTCGATGTGGTGATTCCTGCCGGCATGCCGGCAGGCAGCTATCCGAGTCAGACCTCCGGCGTGACCGGAACGATCACCGGTCTGCCGGTGACTGGTCCGGCCAGCTCGGCCGAGCTCGGCATCCAGAGCTTCGGCTTCAGCAAGAGTTTTCTGACCAATCCGCTCGACATCGGTGCGGGGCCAGCCACGAGCACGCTGCAGTTCCAGATCGTCAACAACGGTAGTCAGACGGCCACGGGACTGGCTTTCAGCGATGATCTGGACGCGATGCTCTCGGGCCTGGTGGCCACCAATCTGCCGCTCGGCGATGTCTGCGGTGCCGGCTCTTCGCTGAGCGGGACCAGCGTCATCAGCTTGAGCGGCGCCAGCCTCCCGCCCGGCGGGAGCTGCAGCTTTTCGGCCGAAGTGCTGACCCCGGCGTCAGCGCTTGGCGGCACCTACACCAACACCAGCAGCGATCTGTTCCAGGCAGGTCTTCCCGTCGCCGGCCCGGCGGTCGCGGATCTGACCCTGGTCGGCGCGGCGGTGCTCGTCATCGATCCCTCGCTGATCGACTTCGGGCCGCAGCGCCTGGGCACGACCAGTGCCGCCTTGTCCGCCTCGATCGAAAACCAGGGCAATGACGTGCTGAGCGTGGTCTCGATCGACGGACCGGCAGCGCCCTTCGCGGCGGCGGGCGGCGATTGTCCCGCGGCGCCCTTCGACCTGGCCCCGGGTGCGAGTTGTTTCCTGGCCTACGACTTCTCGCCCCTGGCCTTGGGTCCCTCCAGCCTGGCGCTGGCCGTGACCAGCAATGCGGCAACGGTCGACGACACGCTCGTGCTCCAGGGTGTGGGGATCGAACCGGCGCTGACGATCACGCCGGCTGCGATCGACTTCGGCGACCAGCTGATCAACACGAGCAGCCCGGCCCTGAGCGCCAGCCTGAGCAACAGCGGCACCGCAACCCTCCTGATCACCGATCTGTCGGCGCCGGCCGGTGATTTCGCCGTGGTCACGAGCGACTGCGGGACCCTGCCGATCACCTTGCCGGTGGGCTCGAGCTGCAGCATCGACTATCGGTTCTCGCCGACGGCGACGGGCCCGGCCCTCAGCACCATCAACGTCACCAGCGATGCGCCCAGTAGCGTGGACAGCTTCGATCTCAGCGGCAATGGCATCCAGGGGGCGCTTGCGCTGAGCTCGACCCTCATCGACTTCCCGGACACGAACCTGCTGGCCGGGCCCAGCCTCATCGACCTGACCCTGTCCAACGCCGGCGATGGTTTGCTGACGATCAGCGCCATCAGCGATCCCCTGGCTCCCTTCACGGTACTGACCGGCGCCCGGGGCGGAGCGGATTGCGGCCCGGTTCCGATCGCCCTCGTTCCCGGGGGCAGTTGCAACCTGCATGTCCAGTTCGCCCCGCCGACCCTGGGTGATTTCACCAGCAGCTTCGAGCTGGCCAGCGACTCGCCCTCCAGCCCGGATGTCGTCACCTTGAACGGTCGCGGTGTGCAGGCGCTGCTGACCCTCGGCAGCAATGCCCTGCTGTTCCCGGATACGGCGGTGGGGGCGACGGCCAGCCAGAACCTGGCGCTGCAGAACGACGGCAACATCGATCTCAATGTCAGCCTGAACGACGATCCGGGCGCGCCCTTCACCGTGCTGCCGGGCAACTGTACAGGGGATCCGATCCTGCTGACCCCGACGGCCAGCTGCGAGCTCGAGGTCCAGTTCGCCCCTCAGGCGCCGGGTGATTTCACCGCCAGCTTCCTGGTCGACAGCGACTCCGGAGAGGCCGCGCCCAGCGTTGATCTGTCCGGTCGCGGACTGCAGGGCATTCTCAGCCTCGATGCCTCGGACCTCGATTTCCCGGTCACGGCCCTCGGTGAGACCTCGCTGCTCCAGGTCACGCTGAGCAACACCGGAAATCTGCTGCTGACGGTCTCCGATCTGATCGGTCCCAGTGCGCCCTTTGCCATCGAGTCCAGCACCTGCGGCTCACTGCCGTTCCCCCTGGACGCGGCGGCCAGCTGCAGCCTGACGATCAGCTTCGCGCCGATCAGTCATGGGGTGTTCAACGATGTGATCGAAGTCCAGCACGACGGACTCGGCAGCCCGACCTTCATCGGTCTGAGCGGCAGTCTGCAGACCCTGCCCGTGCCGGTGCTGGACCGCCTCGGCTTGGGGCTGTTGATTCTGCTGCTGGCGCTGCCGGGCGCGCTGATGCTGCGCCGTCTCGACTGATCGACGGGCCGGACGGCTTCCCGACTCGCCCGGCTCAGTCCTCCAGGCGAGGCTTGGAGCGCTGGCGCTTGGTGCTCGAGCGCTGGCGCTTGGCATCCAGTCGCTTCTTCTTCGCGGTCCGGCTGGGACGCGTCGGAATCCGCTTTCGCGGGCGCTGATGGGCCCGCTCGATCAGCTCGGCCAGGCGCTCGCGAGCCTCCTCGCGGTTGCGGTGCTGGCTGCGGTGGCTGCGAGCCTCGATGGTGATCACGCCGTGCTGATCGGCGCGGGAGCCGGCCAGGACGAGCAGGCGCTCGCGCACCTCCGGACTCAGCCTGGCTGATTTCCGCGTATCGAAACGCAGCTGGACACCGGTTTCCGTGCGATTGACGTGCTGGCCTCCGGGGCCGCCGGTCAGGATGAACTTCTCCTCCAGCTCATACTCGGGCGGAAGGTGTTTCGGTCGCTCGTCGAAGATCGAATGGCTCATGGTGATCAAGGGTAGCGCAAGGCGCGTATCATCGAGGATTGAACGTTCATATCGACCCAGCGGCCGAGACAGGAGCTTGCCATGCCACGACTTCGATTGATCCTCACCCTTCTTCTGCTCGGCTCGATGAGTCCGGTCTGGAGCGCCGAAGCCGACGGCGTCCCAGCCGATGCCGAGTTCGATGCAGCATTGGCCGAAGCGCTGGGTGCGGACGATTACGGCATGCGCCGCTACGTCATGGCCTTCCTCAGCGCCGGGCCCGAGCGCGGTCAGGATCCTGACGAGACCCAGGCCATCCAGGCCGCCCATCTGGCCCATATCCGGCAGATGGCCGAGGACGGCAAACTGGTCATGGCCGGCCCCTTCATGGACGGTGGCGAACTGCGCGGTATCTTCATCTTCGCCGTGGACAGCGTGGAAGAAGCCGAGGCCCTGACCCAGGCCGATCCGGCGGTGCAGGCGGGGCGCCTGGTGATGGAACTCAAGCCCTGGTATGGCTCGGCGGCGTTGATGGAAGTCGGTCGCATCCATTCCACCATCGCCCGGGCCAATCCCTGAGGCTTGCCTGATCGAGCGGGGAGCCGTAGGCTTGAGCGCCTGGATTCAAGGGTGGGACTGTCCGTGCAGATGACCGATCGAGACTGGCGAGGTTTCCGCGAGCTGCGCGAGCGGGCGCGCGAGCGTTTCGCCGAGGAAACCCTGGCCCAGGCCCTGCAGCTGGCGCTCGATGAGGCCGCCGGCGAGGTCCAGCGGGAGCTGCGCCTGGAGCGCCTGTTGGCCCAGCGCCGCCAGGAGCGACGGGCGCTGTTCGAGGACTCCGATCGGGCCAAGGCCACGATGATCCTGCACCTGCTCGTGGCCCATGACCTGCTGCAGGCCGAGGAACTCGACGGATTGAGTCTGGAGGTTCGGCGCGCCGCCGGCGTTGCCGTCTGATCGCAATCGGTCGTCCCTGTCGACGGTCGCTGCGCTACCCTTGGGTCTGAGCTTTCCTGACCCGTCCTTCCCATCATGAAACGCGATCAGATCGATTTTCCGCCTCGCCACGAACCCCTGCGCGAGGACGTCTCCCTGCTTGGCCGGATGGTCGGTGACCTGCTGCGCGAGCAGTGTGGCGAGGAACTGTTCCTGCGCGTCGAGCGGGCCCGAGCCGCCGCCATCGAGCGCCGCCTGGGCGAGCCGGGGGGCGACCGCCTGGGCGAGCTCTGCCGCTTCGAGCGTTTCGGTGCGGCCACGGATTTCGTGCGCGGATTCGCGGCCTGGTTCCGGATGGTCAACCTGGCCGAGCAGGTTCACCGCATCCGCCGCCGGCGCGAATACCAGGCCGAAGGGGCGGGCATCCAGCCAGAGAGTCTGGCAGACGTGTTCACCCGTCTGCGCGAGTCCGGGACGACCTGGGACGAGGTGCGGGCGATGCTCGACGAGCTGCTGATCGAGCCGGTCTTCACGGCCCATCCGACCGAGGCCACGCGGCGCTCGGTGCTCGAGAAGGAGCAGCGCATGGCCCGCTATCTGATCCAGCGCCTCGACCCGGGTCTGCCGGCCAGCGAGGTCCGGCGGCTCCTCGATCGGGTGCGCATGGAGCAGACCATCGCCTGGCAGACGGCCGAACAGTCGCACGAACGGCCCACCGTGGCCGACGAGGCCGAGCACGCACATTTCTACCTGGCCAACGTGCTGTATCGGATCGCGCCGGTGTTTCACGAGCACCTGGCCGAAGCGGCCAGTACCGCCTTCGGCGCCGAAGTCTGGCCGGGTGATCTGCCGACGGTGCTGCGCTTCGGCTCCTGGGTGGGCGGCGACATGGACGGCAACCCCAACGTCAATGCGGGCACCGTGCTCGAGACCCTGGCCGAGCAGCGCCGACAGGTGATCGGCAACTATCGCCGCGAGGCCGGCAAGCTCAATCGCCTGCTCAGCCAGACCGACGGGAGGGTCGGGATCACGGATGCCTTGAACGAGCGCATCGAGGTGTATCGATCGCGCCTGAAAGAGGTGGCGGAGAGCATCCCGGCCCGGCACCGCGACATGCCCTATCGCGTGTTCTTCTATTTCATCGATGCGCGGCTTGCAGCGACCCTGGCCGACGACGAGCTGGCCTATGAAAGCCCGGAGGAACTGGTCCGGGACCTGGGCCTGGTCACGGAGAGCCTGCAGCGGCATCGGGGCCGCCACGCCGGCCTGTTTCCGGTCCAGCGCCTGCGCCGTCGGGTCGACATGTTCGGGTTCCATCTGGCCGCCCTCGACCTGCGCATCGATTCCGGCGATCTGCACCAGGCCGTGGCGCGACAGCTCGGTGAAGCGGACTGGCCGGAGCTGCCGGTCGAGACGCGGATCGAACGACTGATCGGTTTGCTGAGCGAAGGCTTCGAGGCGCGCGAGGATGATCATCCGGTGCTGGGTCTGCTCCAGGCCGCGGCCACGGCGCATGAGCGTTTCGGCTCCAAGGCCGTCGGTACCCTGATCGTGAGCATGAGCCGCAACGCCGACGACGTGCTCGCGGCCTGGTTGATGGCCAGGGCGGCGGGCGTCGAAGACGGGCGTCTGGACCTGGTGCCACTGTTCGAGACCGTCGGGGATCTGCAGGCGGCCGAAGGCGTGATGTCCGGGCTGCTCGAACTGCCGCTCTGGCGCGAGCTGCTCGCCAAACGGGGAAATCGGCAGACGATCATGCTCGGCTATTCCGACAGCAACAAGGATGGCGGCATGGTGGCCTCGCGCTGGTCCCTGCAGGACGCGCAGCGTCGCCTGGTCCAGCTGTTCCAGGAGCGCGGCGTGGGCGTGATCTTCTTCCACGGCCGGGGCGGCACCGTCGGTCGCGGCGGTGGCAAGACCCACCGCGCCGTGCTGGCCTCGCCGCCGGGGTCGGTGGCCGGGCGCCTGCGACTGACCGAGCAGGGCGAGGTGATTCACCGCAAGTACGCTCTCCGTCCCATCGCCATCCGGAATCTGGAGCAGACCGCCGGCGCCGTCATTCAGGCCAGCTTGCGCCCATCGATGGCCTCGGAGCGCCATTCCGACTGGCGCGAGGCGATGGCTCGTCTGGCCAGCCACGCCCGCGACGCCTACCGTGATCTGGTCTACGGACGCGACGACTTCGCCGACTACTTCCGCGCTGCCACCCCGATCGACGTGATCGAGCGCATGCGCATCGGTTCGCGACCGGCCTCGAGAGCGAGCAAGTCCGGGATCGAGGGCTTGCGCGCGATCCCCTGGGTCTTTGCCTGGGGCCAGAGCCGCCACGCCCTGCCGGGCTGGTACGGTCTGGGCAGCGGGCTCGAGCGCCTGGAGGGGGAGATCGGCGCCGAGGCCCTGCAGACCATGGCTCGGGACTGGCTGTTCCTGTCGAACCTCCTCGAAGACGCGGAAATGGCCATGGCCAAGGCGGATCTGAGCATTGCTCGCCTGTATGCCGGCCTGGCCGGTGAGCTGGGCAAGCGCTACTTCCCGCGGATCGAAGAGGAATTCGCGCGCACGGAAGCCATGATCTGTCGCCTGAAGGGCCAGCGGGCCCTGCTGGATCGAGACCCGACGCTGAAGCGCTCGATCCTGCTGCGTAACCCCTACGTCGACCCGATGAGCTTCACCCAGGTCGACCTGCTCGGCCGCTGGCGGGCCGGCGGTCGCGAAGACGGGGAACTGGAACAGGCCTTGATCGCCAGCGTCCACGGCATCGCCCAGGGCCTGCAGAACACGGGCTGACCACTCGACGGGGCCGGCAAAAAGCGCTGGCCCCGACCGAAAACAGCCGCTATAATGCGCGGTCTCGTACGGTCCGCTCGGATCGCACACGGTGCCGGTGTAGCTCAGTTGGTAGAGCAACGCATTCGTAATGCGTGGGTCGGGAGTTCGAATCTCTTCACCGGCACCATTTTTATTTCTCCCTTCGGGCTTCATCGAAGCCGCGATGGCTCGGTTGGTTCATTCGAACTCCCGACCATCACAATCAGTTCGACTTGCGCGCAGCGCAATCGACGAAGCGAAGCGGAGTCAATCTCTTCACCGGCACCATTTTTATCTTCCCTCGATAGTCGGATCGAAGCCGCGATGTTTCGGCATTCTCAATTCGAACTCCCGACCAGCAAGACCGTAGGTCGGCCCCACGTGGCCGACGGTCCATCTCTCAGGCATCTCCGCAAACCCGACGGCGCAATCTTGCAGCCATCGCGAAGAACCCGACGCACGGATATCGCAGGCATCGCCGGCTACCCTACGGCCGACGGTTTCCGATCACGATGCGCCTGATCAAAACGCGGTATTGATCGTCGAATCGAACGGGGGTTCCGATCGGTTTCGGATGATGGTGCCGATATCCGTGCGTCGCGTTCTCGGTGGGGTTTTGCGGCATCTCGCAGTCGGGTTGATGGAGATGGCTGGGGCATGGACCGTCGGGGACGTGGCCCCGACCTACGCAGGGCTCCGTTCCGGCAAGGTCGATCATGGGGTTGGCAACGGTATCCGGCAAACCGGGTTGCCTTCGTTCGGTATCGAGCATCGTCGGGCGCGTGGGCCCGACCCACCGGGGGCTTCGATCGGGCGGGGTGTGGTTTTTCCGGGTTGGATCGAATCCGGCCGTAGGTCGGCCCCACGTGGCCGACGGTCCATCTCTCAGGCATCTCCGCAAACCCGACGGCGCAATCTTGCAGCCATCGCGAAGAACCCGACGCACGCATATTGCAGGCATCGCCGGCTACCCTACGGCCGACGGTTTCCGATCACGATGCGCCTGATCAAAACGCGGTATTGATCGTGGAATCGAACGGGGGTTCCGATCGGTTTCGGATGATGGTGCCGATATCCGTGCGTCGGGTTCTCGGTGGGGTTTGCGGCATCTCGCAGTCGGGTTGATGGAGATGGCTGGGGCATGGACCGTCGGGGACGTGGCCCCGACCTACCGGGGGGCTCCGACCGGGCAAGGTCGATCATGGGGTTGGCAACGGTATCCGGCAAACCGGGTTGCCTTCGTTCGGTATCGAGCATCGTCGGGCGCGTGGGCCCGACCCACCGGGGGCTTCGATCGGGCGGGGTGTGGTTTTTCCGGGTTGGATCGAATCCGGCCGTAGGTCGGCCCCACGTGGCCGACGGTCCATCTCTCAGGCATCTCCGCAAACCCGACGGCGCAATCTTGCAGCCATCGCGAAGAACCCGACGCACGGATATCGCAGGCATCGCCGGCTACCCTACGGCCGACGGTTTCCGATCACGATGTGCCTGACGAAAACGCGGTATTGATCGTCGAATCGAGCGGGGGCTCCGTTCGGGTTCGGATGATGGTGCCGATATCCGTGTGTCGCGTTCTCGGTGGGGTTTGCGGCATCTCGCAGTCGGGTTGATGGAGATGGCTGGGGCATGGACCGTCGGGGACGTGGCCCCGACCTACCGGGGGGCTCCGATCGGGCAAGGTCGATCATGGGGGAGGCAACGGCATCCGGCAAACCGGGGTGCCTTCGCTCGGTATCGAGGTCCGCGCAACCCGGAAACCGGAAACCGTGAGCCCTCTAATGCACCGATCTTCGAGCCCGTTCCCCGCAACAGCGTTTGAACTTCTTGCCGCTGCCGCAGGGGCAGGGGGCGTTGCGGCCTGGGGCTTCGAGATCGGTTTCAACGGGTGTGGCGCGACCGGCGGCGGCGTAGACTTCGAAGGCGTTGGGGAGCAGGCGGCAGACGGTTTCGGCCATGCGTTCGACGGGCATGCCGCCATCGACCAGTTCCTGGCTGGCGTCTTCGGCGAAGCGGCGTGAGCCGAAGAAGCTCAGGCTCATCAGGGCCAGGCCGAGGTCGGCGCTGTCTTCGCTCTTCTGCCAGGCCTCTTCGCTCATGGCATGGCCGGTGCGGAAGCCTCGGGCCCAGTCGGCCATCGGGGCTTCGGGGGCGAAATTGTCCATCGGAGACTCGAGCAGTTCGATGCCGGGCGGCAGGGGCAGGCTGCCGGCCGACAGGCGAGCTTCGATCCAGTCGCGCAGGGCCGTCAGCTCCCGCAGCAGGGCGCGGGCCTCGCCCTCGGTCTTGAACCCGTGGTTGCCGGTCACTTCGGCAAACCAGCGGGGCAGGGGCAGGCCGCCGGGCGCGCAGATCGCCGCGAACAGCAGGCCGGCGGTTCGGGCGAAGTTCATGCCCTTGAAATCGGGTGCGTTGAGGCGCTGCGTCAGGGCGTCGAAATCGACGGTCGATGGGCGGGAATCGGAAGGCAAGCGACGGGCTCGGATGGACTCGGAGCGCAGTCTAACCGCTCAGGCGCCCCCGGGTTGCTTCGGCGCGCCGAAGACCTTCTGCCAGGGGAAGAAGAAGCTCAGGTAGACCACCGAGTAGGACACGAAGTCCGGCAGCCCGGCCGCGTGCGCGCCGAACAGGAAGAAGATCAGCAGGTGGATACGAAGCACGCCTTTGTAGGCCGCCCCCATGTCGAGGGATTTCGTCGATTTGCTGCCCGCCACCGAGTCCGCTGGGCCGGCGTTGATGCCGCTCGTTCTTTCGTGCTTCGAGTGGGTCGTCGGCAGAGAGAACAGGTGGCGCTCGGCCAGGAAGGCCAGGGGCAGGAACCAGGCATAGCGTCGCAGGACTTCCAGAAAATCCGCCATCGATAGACCGAAGGCCGCGCCGGTCTCGGGCGAGATGGGAAAGAAGCTGGAGACGAACACCGAGTGCCCCCAGTGGAAACCGCCGAAATGGACCGTGAAGAAAGCCAGCAGGAAGAGCTGCCCGAACAGGATCAGCCCCAGGCCGATCCAGCCCCTGGGGCTGTCACTCAGGCTCCGGCGCAGCTCGCCGCCGTGGCGGAAGAGGACCATCAGCGAGCTACCGAAAAGCTTCCAAAGGATGAGCGAGTAGCCGACCACCAGGCTGGCGAGCCACAGGGACCAGATCAGATCAGCGGTGCGCCAGCCAAGCGTCCAGGCCAGGGCCAGGGCGAGGCCACAGCCGATCAGATCGGGAATGGCCGAACGCCAGCCCGTCCGGGCGTGGACGGCGGGGCTGGAAGGCGAGGTTTCCTGGTCCATGATCGGGCCAGTGTAATCGGGCCAGTGGTATCTTGATGGACGGTTTTCCATCCGAGTGTCCCGATGCCCCGATTCCCCGAGATCACCGCTGCCGCCCGAGCCGTGTCCGGCTCGGTCTATTCGAAGCTGGAACGTGATCCCGACGCGCCGCCGCCCGTGCCCCTGCACGTGGGCGATACCTGGATGGAACCGGCGGTCGGCTGTCGCATGCAGGACCTGACGGTCGAGGCCCATCCCGGCATGCATCGCTACAGCGACGTGCCCGGATTACCCGCGCTGCGCCAACGGATCGCCGAGGTGCATGGTGCAAGAGCGGGGTATCCGACCGGGCCGGAGCAGGTGCTGGTCACGGCCGGCGCCACGGCCGGTCTGGCGGCCACCGTGGGCGCACTCGTGGCGCCGGGGGAAGAGGTTCTGCTGGCGGCGCCCTACTGGCCCCTGATCGCGGGTTCCCTCCGGGCCTTCGGCGCCCGGCCGGTGGATGTGGATCTGATGATCGACACGATGAGCGCCGACGAGGCCGTGGCTCGTTTCGAGGCGGCGCGCAGCGATCGCACGGTAGCGGTCTACTGGAACACGCCGCACAATCCGACCGGCCGCTTGCTGCCGAAGAGCTGGCTCGAGGCTCTGAGCGAATGGGCGCGCTCGCACGGGCTGTGGATCTTCTCCGACGAGGTCTACGAAGACTACGTCTACGAGGGCGAGCACCACTACACCCGAGCGCTGGCGCCGGAATGCACGATTTCGGTCCATTCCTTTTCCAAGGCCTATGGCATGGCCGGCAACCGCTGCGGCTACCTGGTGGCGCCCGAGGAGGTGATCGGCGCGGTCAAGCGCATCATGACCAATATCAACTACTCGGCTTGCACCGCCTCACAGCTGGCCGCGTTGAATGCCCTCGATGGCGCGGCGGATGCCTGGGTCCGGCAGGCCCGTGAGAAATATGCCGAGATCGGGCGCCGGGTCGCGGATCGCCTGGGTCTGGACGCGCCCAGGGGCAGCACTTTCCTGTTCGTTGACGTGACCGAGGCCCTCGATGAGCGAGGCCTGAGCGGCTTGCTGGCAGACCTGGGCCAGGCCGGCGTACTGGTGGCGCCGGGACCGAGCTTCGGGCCCTATCCGAACCACGTGCGCGTGTGTTTCACGGCCGCAGAGCCCGCACGCACGCTCCAGGGCGTCGAGATTCTCGCCCGGCACATGAAACGCTGAGTTCTTCGCTTTCGCCTTCGGCAAGAGGGGGCGGGCTCAGCGCCCGCCGCCACCACCGCCGCCGCCACCGCCGCCGGAGAATCCGCCACCACCTCCGCCCGAGCTGCTGCCCGGTGGGGTCGAAGCGGAAGAAATGCTCGAGGACAGGCCGCTGCTCAGGGACTGGCTCATCGCACTCAGGCTGCCGGCGGCCGCCCCCGAACCGCTGTACCAGCGGAGGTTCTGCTGGGTCTGTTCGGCCACGGACTCGCCCACGGCGCGAGTGAACTTGTCGGTCCAGGCCGATTCGACTTCCAGGGCCATGGCGAAGGGCAGCAGGGCCTCGTAGCGTTCCGGGGTCAATGAAGGCTCGTCGCCACTGCGGTGCTCCAGGCGGCTGAGCTCCTCCTTTTCCGCGACGCTCAGGTAGCGCTTCAGGCCTTCGGTGCGGTCGCGAAGCTTGCGGCCTTCTTCGGTCGGGGCCGGCATCAGAAAGCTGAACAATATGTTGATTCCCAGCAGCACGGCCAGGCCGCCCATCACCAGGGGTGCGCCGCCACCGACCGACAGAATGAAGCTGACGATGCCCAGGGCGATCGACGCGACCCAGCCGGTGACGACCGTGCTGGTGTTGGGCTCGATGTAGCGGCCCTTGTACCTTGCGTGCAGGGCCTGCTTGTGTGCTTTCAGGACCTTCTGCATCCGGGTGGCGGTCTCGCTGCTCTTCTTCAGTTCGACGGTCGGGCCGTCCAGAAACAGAGCCGTGTTCAGGGCTTCCTCGGTCGGCGGCAGCTCGGTCGGGGTTTCGGGCTGTTGCTTGATCAGGCTCCAGCGGTCACCGAGCAGGCGATTCTCGCGCTCGATGCTCAGGCGGCCCTTGACCGCCAGGGCGACCAGGTCGGCGGTGAAGGCCTTCTGGTCGTAGCGCTCCTTCATCACGTAGCGCAGGCCGGCCGGGGAGAAGCTTTCCGGCGGCTCGTACTGCGTGACGATGACGCCCGCGGCCGGGCCGCGGCCCTTCTGGAGCCAGGAGCGCCAGTAGAAGATCAGAATGCCGATCATGCCGAGCAGCAGGACCAGGATGGCGCGATTGTCGATCAACAACCACTTCAGTCGATCCCAGCCGGTGGGCGCCTCGACCAGACCCTTGGGGAAACCGACTGCGATGGTCAGGCCATGGCCGCTCAGCAGCAGCCGGGTGGTCTGGAACTCGGCCACACCCGGTTCAGTGACCTTGGCTGTGGCGTTGGAGGCAGTCGAGCCCTCCGGACCCGTGTAGGCGTCGAGGCGCATGTCGGCGGCCGGGACGGGGGCGGGCAGGCGGACCCGGGCGCTGGCCTTGTCGATCGAGAAGGCCCAGCCCAGGCCCGTCACGTTCCAGTACAGCTCGTCGTGGTCTTCGAAGAAGCCGATCTGACGAGTGGTCCGGTAGCGGATGGTGAAGGTGTAGTCGCCCGAACCGGGCAGGAAGTCATCGTTGCCGGTGTTGACCCGAATTCCGTTCGACAGGTGTTCGGTGAACCAGGGCTCGGGGCGACCGTCGCGCAGCACCTCAAGCACCTCGAAAGCGACGCGCACCCGGTTGCCGTAGCGGTCCCGGTAGCGGGTCGGAAAGTCCCGGTAGATGCCGCGTCGGATGCGATCCTGAAGCGAGCGCACCCGGATTTCTTCCGTGACGATGACGCTGGCGTCGGCCTGGATCTCGATGTCGCTGTGATAGGACAGGATGCGTTCGAAGTCCGCCTGCTGAGCCTGCGCCCGGGTCCCGGGCAGGGCGAGGAGCAGGGCGAGAAGCAGGCTCTGGAGCGCCCGGGCCATCATGACAGGGCTCCGACCGACACGGACGCCCGATGCCCTGCATCGGCTCGGTAGAACTCGGCCTCCTTGAAACCCATGGCGCGCGCGATGATCAGGTCCGGAAACTGGGCGATCTGGGTGTTGAGATCGCGGACGGCACCGTTGTAGTAGCGGCGCGCGTACTGCAGGTGGTCCTCGACCTCGACCAGCTGCTCGCTGAGCTGAATGAAATTGTCGCTGGCCTTCAGGTCCGGATAGTTCTCCTTCAATACCAGCAGCCGGCTCAGGAGCTGTTCGAGATCGTTCTCGATCTGCCCGAGGCGGGCCGGGCTGTCGGTGCTCACGGCTTCGCTGCGGAGGCGCGTGACTTCCTCCAGCGTGTCCTTCTCGTGGCCTGCGTAGGCGCGCACGACCTTGACCAGATTGGGCACCAGGTCATGGCGCCGGGTCAGCTGCACATCGACGTCCGACCAGGCCGTGGCGACGCGATTGCGGCGCATGACCAGGCGGTTGTAGGTCCAGATCGCCCAGGCGAGCAGGGCGGCCAGTGCCAGTCCAATGATCCATTCCATTCGCACGGTGACCCTCGTTCATCCCGCGCTCAATATACCAGTCGTTAGTGCCCGTATGCCCATGCCCAACGGACTATGGCGGCCAATCCGGCTCGCCAGTACCATGGGCAGAGATCACGGCTGCTGCACGCACAGGAGGCAATCGCATGGACAAGGCCGAACGACTGATCCGGGAACAATGGGCACAGAGCATCACGCCGGAGCTTGTCGACTACATTCGCATCCCCGCCAAGTCGCCGCATTTCGATCCGGACTGGGCGCGACACGGTTACATCGACGAGGCGGTCGAACACATCGCCCGCTGGTGCCGGGAGCAGCCGATCGAAGGCTTGAGCGTGGAGGTGCTTCGCCTGGGCGAGCGCACGCCGGTGATCTTCATGGAGGTCCCGGGAACCGTTGAAGATACGGTCCTGCTCTACGGACATCTGGACAAGCAGCCGGAAATGACGGGTTGGGCCGAGGGCCTCGGGCCCTGGGAGCCGGTCATCCGGGATGGGCGATTGTACGGTCGAGGCGGGGCGGACGACGGCTACGCGGCCTATGCCTCTCTGGCAGCGATTCGAGCGCTCCAGGCCGAGGGTCGACCCCATGCACGATTCGTGATCCTGATCGAGGCTTGTGAAGAATCGGGCAGCTACGATCTGCCCGCGTACATCGAGCATCTGGACGAGCGCATCGGAACGCCCTCACTGGTCGTCTGCCTGGACTCGGGCGCCGGCAATTACGAGCAGCTCTGGATCACGACGTCGCTGCGTGGAATGGCCGCGGGTTCGCTCGAGGTCGACATCCTGGAAGAGGGTGTCCATTCCGGTTATGCCTCGGGCATCGTGCCGTCGAGCTTCCGGATTGCCCGTCAGCTGCTCTCCAGGCTCGAAGACGAGTCCACGGGCGCCATCCTGCCCGAGGGCTTTTCCGTCGAGATTCCCGAGCAGCGCCGAGCGCAGCTGGCGGCGGTGGCCGACGCCCTCGGTGAGGGCATCCATCAGGCCTATCCCTGGGTCGAAGGGGCCGGGCCCGTTGGCCAGGATTCCCTCGAGCGATTGCTCAACAGGAACTGGCGCGCCGCCCTGGCGGTCACCGGTGCCGCCGGCCTGCCGGACATCGGCTCGGCGGGCAATGTGCTGCGACCGGGCACCGCGCTGAAGCTGTCTCTGCGCCTTCCGCCGACCCTGGATGGGGACCGGGCGACGGAACTGATGAAGCAGGTGCTCGAGTCGGATCCGCCCTATGGCGCGCGGGTTCGTTTTGTCGCCGACCAATCGGCCACTGGCTGGAACGCGCCGCCGGTGGCCGACTGGCTGGATCAAGCCTGCCAGGCGGCATCGCGGGCGGTGTTCGGCAAGGCGGCGATGTACATGGGCGAGGGCGGAACCATCCCCTTCATGGCCATGCTCGGTGAATCCTTCCCCGAGTCCCAGTTCCTGATCACCGGGGTGCTGGGGCCGAAGTCGAACGCGCATGGCCCGAACGAATTCCTGCATCTGGACTACGCGCGCCGCCTGACCGAAGTGGTCGCCCGCGTACTGGGCGCGCACGCCGGGCGCGAATTCGATCGGGCGGCCTGAACCGCACACTTTCCTTTCGATCCCTGAAAAGGAAAACGCCCCGGAGTCCGGGGCGTTTTCGTGATACCTGAAGGGGTCAGGCCGTGCTGGCCTGACCGACCAGGATCAAGGCGTCTGCAGCCACAGATCGTACGGACCGCTGCCCGAGTAGGAACGGACGCGCCAGTAGAAGTAGCCGGAGCTGGACGTGTACTCGATGAATTCTTCGCTGGTCGAGCTGATCGACTCGTCGACCTTCTGCCAGGAACCGTTCCAGCGGTAGAACTCGAGGTCGAAGTCAGCCGAGCTCGGGCCCGACAGCCAGCCACGGTGCGTGCCGCTACCGGTCTGGTAGTAGGTGCCGTTCGGCTGCGCCTGGGACTGACCGCTGCCCGACAGGGAGCCGGAGTACTGGTCACAGTTGCTGCACGGTGCGCCCGGGTTGCCGGTGTCGACGGTGTAGCTGGCGACCAGGCTGGTGTTCGAGTAGCTGCTGTAGCCGCGGAGCATGACGTGGTAGGTGCCGGTGCTCGGCGAGGCGAAGTCGCAGGTCTCGTTGTTGCCGTTGCGGTACGGGCGGCAGTCATAGCTCGACTGGGTCGGTGCCTGACCGAAGCGGACGTACATGTCGGCATCACCGCTACCGCCGCTCATCTGGAAGCTCAGATCGCTTGCGCCGGCCGGGACGTCGATGGTGAAGAAGGTCTCGGAGCCAGCGGCGCCGGACAGACCGTTTTCAGCCACGCCGTTCTCGAGTTCGGTCGGGCCGGACGGCGGCGGGTTGCCACCACCATCATCGCCACCACCGAAGCGCGAGTAGGCGAGCAGGTTGGGCGAACCGTTCAGGCCGCTCAGCTTGCCGGTGCTGCCATTGTTGTAGATGGCGTTCTCGACCTGGGCCGGACTGGCGTTCGGGTTGCTGGCCAGGTACAGGGCAGCGACGCCAGCCACGTGCGGGGCAGCCATCGAGGTGCCGCTGATCGTGTTGGTGGCGGAGTTGCTGTTGTACCAGGCCGAGGTGATGCTGCTGCCCGGTGCGAAGATGTCGACGCAGCTGCCCCAGTTGGAGAAGCTGGAGCGAGCATCCGAGCTGGTGGTCGAGCCGACGGTGATGGCGGCAGAGGAGCGAGCCGGAGACACGTTGCAGGCGTTCTGGTTCTCGTTACCGGCGGCAACGACAACGGTCACGCCGGCGTTGCGCATGCCAGCCACGGCGTTGTCCGTGGTGGTGGATGCGCCGCCACCGAGGCTCATGTTGGCCACGGCCGGCTTGATGTGGTTGGCTGCGACCCAGTCCATGCCGGCGACGACGCCTGCGTTGGTGCCGGAACCATTACAGCCGAGCACGCGAACCGGAACGATGCGGGCGGCCTTGGCCACACCCCAGGTCGATCCGGCGACCGTGCCTGCCACGTGCGTGCCGTGGCCGTTGCAGTCATTGGAGCCCTGGCCATCGTTGATCGCGGTGAAGCCGCTGATCACGCGACCGCCGAAGTCATTGTGGGAGGCGCGAACACCGGTATCGACGATATAGGTGTAGACGTTCGAAGCACTCGTGTCATAGATGTAGGTGCCGTTGAGCGGACGGTCGCGCTGGTCGACGCGATCCAGGCCCCAGGTGGCGTTGTTCTGCTGGCTCTGGGAAATGGTGACTTCGCCGTTCTCTTCGATGTAGGCGATGCGGTCGTCAAGCAGCATGTTGACCAGGGCCTTGTCGCTGGCGCGGACAACGAAGCCACGCAGTACGTGCGAGAAGGTGTGGTCGAGCGAAACGCCATAGCGGCGGGCCATGGTGCTGGCCACGGTGGCCACGGACGGCACGTTGGTGCGCTGTTCGTAGGCAAGTTTCGCGGCGCTCTCCCTCAGAACCACGATGTACTCACCAGCGATCGGGCGCTCGACTTCGCGGAATTCCGCGCGCTGGCCCTGGTCATAGTTGTAAGCGAAAGACATCGACGAGCAAGCGACCAGCGCTGCACCCGTCAGGGTGTAGGAAAGGGTCTTCCAAGACATCAAGTGTTACTCCCGTTAGATCGTTTGGATCAGTTAGTCCCCTTGATCTTTGGATCACGACGTGGCTCGAGAACCGGTGTCGTTGTCGGGCGTGAAAATCCCTGTTCGGAGCATTGAAATCGTGGATGGCCGACCCCAAAAAACGGCTTTTTTTCCAGATCTCTCCCCCTGCTTCCGCCAGGGGACCCTCAAACTCGACCCGTGGGGTTATACACAGAACGTTCACGGGATTTCTAGGGGTCAGCAGAAAAAAGCTTCAGAAATGTGATAGAGATCACACAAAAAGATGATACGACGAAGGTCGTACAGGGGTTTTTCGGACCGGCGGGGGTGATTTTCGGACCAAAACGCACTCGCCGTTGTGATTTGGATCACATCGGATGAAGCTTCTGGTGTCTTTAAAAAAGGATGGCGGCCCCACCAGCCCGGCCCCAGCACCCGCCGTTTTCGCTGCCGCTGCTCCCTTCCGGGCCTGACGGGGTTCACGAAAAAAACGGTGTGGGAAGACCGGCAGAGCCGCCGGGCGCAATTATCCCAGACTGCGGCCCCGGCTGGCAACCGCTGTTTGCTTGGTTCCATGCTCCGGGGTCGGGCCGAAGCTGCCCTTCGTGTACACTTTGACGGGTCCGACCCGTCGTATCCGGCCGCCCGGCCGAGGAGTCCGAAAAACCCGTGAGTTATCAGGTTCTAGCCCGCAAATGGCGGCCCAAGCAGTTTTCCGAGCTGGTGGGGCAGAGTCACGTCGTGAAGGTGCTGAGCAATTCGCTCAACGAAGACCGCGTGCACCACGCCTTTCTGTTTACCGGTACGCGCGGGGTCGGCAAGACCACGATCGCCCGCATCCTCGCCAAGTCGCTGAATTGTCTGGAGGGTGTAAGCGCCGAGCCCTGTGGTGAATGCGAGCATTGCGTGGCGATCGACGAAGGTCGCTTCGTCGATCTGCTGGAGATCGACGCGGCTTCGCGCACCAAGGTCGACGATACCCGCGAGATTCTCGACAACGTCCAGTACGCGCCGGCCCGGGGGCGCTACAAGGTGTACCTGATCGATGAGGTGCACATGCTTTCGACGCACAGCTTCAATGCGCTGCTGAAGACCCTCGAAGAGCCGCCCGATCACGTCAAGTTCGTGCTGGCCACGACCGATCCCCAGAAGATCCCCGTCACCATCCTGTCGCGCTGCCTGCAGTTCAACCTGCGCCGGCTCACGCCGCAGGAGATCGGTGAGCAGATGGAGCGCATCCTGGCGGCCGAATCCGTGCAGGCCGATGCCGAAGCGATCGCTCTGCTGGCTCGGGCGGCGGACGGCAGCATGCGCGATGGTCTCAGTCTGCTCGATCAGGCCCTTGCCGGCGGCGGGCGCCTGGAAGAGGCGGCGGTCCGTGACATGCTCGGCAGCGTCGAGCGTCTCCACGTGCATGATCTGCTGGCCGCCCTGGCCCGGGCCGATGGTGCGGCGGCCATGGAGGTCATCGCCGAAGTCTTTGCCCAGGCTCGCGACCTGAGCGTGCTGTTGCTCGATCTGGCCGAGGCCTTGCACCGGGTGGCGCTGATCCAGCAACTGCCGGACTATCGGGACGACAGCCGCAGCGACTGGGATGCGCTGGTCGAGCTCGCCGGGCATTTCGATCCGGAGGACGTGCAGCTGTTCTACCAGATCGCGATAACCGGTCGTCGTGACCTGGTGCTGGCCCCGAGCGAGCGCAGCGGCTGCGAAATGACGATCCTGCGCATGCTGGCGTTTCAGCCGGGGCAGGCCGAGCCCTCGGCGGGCGTTGAAGCCGGCGGTGGGGCCAGGGCAGGTGGCGGAGCGCGGGCAGGCGGGGCCGCCGCGTCGCCGGCGCCTCGGTCCGTGGCGGCCCCCACGCCGGCAACCGAGCGTTCCAACATGCCGGCCCAGGCCCGATCCGAGGTCCGGGAGCCGGTGCGATCGGCCGCGAGCGGTCAGGTGGAAAGACGGTTGACGCCGGAGAACTGGCATCAGGTGCTGGGTGCGCTCAAGGTCAATGGCTCCGTGCGAACCGTGGCCGGACTGTTGGTCGTCCGTGAAGTCGATCTGCCCGCCGTGAGTTTCAACGCCGCCGCCGATGACATGATGCTCATCACCGACCGTTTCAGATCGGCCCTGGCCAATGCCCTCGAGGCCTGGCTCGGAAGTTCCGTTCGCTTGACGATTTCGGCGGCCGAGAACACGCAGCTCGCGACCCCCGCCAGGATCGAACAGACCGAAGCCGAACGGGTCCAGACCGAGGCAGAGGCGGCCATCGAACAGGATCCGGTGGTTCGCCGACTCTGCGAGCGTTTCGACGCCGAGATTCTTCGCGAATCCATTCGACCCACCGATACACGGAGCCATTGAGATGATGAAAGGCAATATCGCGCAGCTCATGCAGCAGGCGCAGAAAGTTCAGGAAAACATGAAGAAAGCCCAGGCCGAGCTGGGTGACCTGGAAGTCACGGGGCAGGCCGGCGGTGGCCTGGTCAGCGTGGTCATGACGGGACGCCACGAGGTGAAGCGGGTGACGATCGACCCCGAAGTGGCCGATGACCGGGAAATGGTCGAAGACCTGGTGGCCGCCGCAGTCAACGACGCGGTCAATCGCGTCCAGCAGGCCAGCCAGGAAAAGCTCAAGGGCCTGACCGGCGGGCTGCCGCTCCCTCCGGGGTTCACGCTGCCCTGAGACCCGAGGCAGAGATTTCCGAGGCAATTCGAGACATGGCCGCTGATCCCTTCGACGAGCTCCTCGAGGCCCTGCGTTGTCTGCCCGGTGTCGGCGCGCGCTCGGCCCAGCGCATGGCGCTCGAGTTGCTCGAGCGTGACCGCGACGGCGGCCGGCGTCTGGCAAGAGCCCTGGAAACGGCCATGCGTGATATCCAGCGCTGCGCGTCCTGCCGGAACTTCACCGCCAGCGAGCACTGTCGGATCTGCCGTGACGATCGGCGCAGCGACCGAGTGATCTGCGCCGTGGAGAGCCCGGCCGATGTGCTTGCGATCGAGCAGGCGACCGGGTTCGATGGCCGCTATTTCGTGCTGTTGGGACGGCTGTCGCCGCTGGATGGGATCGGACCCGAGGATCTCGGTCTGGATCTGCTCGAGGCGCGATTGTCGGACGCGGCGGTGGAAGAGTTGATCATCGCCACGAACACCACGGTCGAAGGGGAGGCCACTGCCTACTACCTGCGGGAGATGGCGGACCGCCACGACGTGCGGGTTTCCCGGCTGGCGCAGGGTGTGCCATTGGGCGGCGAGCTCGAGCACACGGACCGTTCGACCCTGGCCCACGCCTTCGCCTCGAGGCTGCCCCTGGCTGGCAGCTGATCGTCGATCCGCCCCTGCCCCCGAAGTCGAACCCCGCCCGAACGCTTCGGACGGGGTCGAAGAGGCTCAGCCCTCGTCGTCGGGCGAATCCAGCAGGATGCGGTCCCGGTTGCGGTCGACGGTGCTCAGACCGATGCCGCGTACGCTGATCAGTTCATCGATGTGTTCGAAGGCGCCGTTCGCCTCGCGGTAGGCGACGATGGCTTCGGCCTTGGACGGGCCGATCCCGACCAGGACCTCGGCCAGTTCCGTGGCGCTGGCCGTATTGATGTCGACCTGTTGCGGGTCCTGCGCCAACGCCAGGCCGTTCAGACCGATGATGAGGATCAGGGCGACGAGTTGCTTGCAGATTGCGTTCATGATCTTGCTCCTTGATTCAGGTTCGGATTAGCGGGTGTTCCGCCGAGCCTTCGCTCAGCGTTGGAGCCAGTCTAGGAAGGTGGACGGCCGCCCGAATCGGGCGCATTGCTTGCAGCGCCGTAGGAAATCGACTCATGTGGAACGGGCTCGGAGCTTCTCAGCTTTTGAGAAGGCGGCTTGTTCAAATGCATTCCAGGATGAGCAATCACTCTGGAGAACGCACCATGGCAGAGAACATCGGAAGTCGAGAATTTCGCAACCGGATCGTCGGCAAGACCATCGTCGGCGTGGTCGCCCGCCCGGGTCGCAATGGCCAGCCGCCGGTCGTGCTGATGCTGCAGTTCGATGATGGCGAGGTGGTCGAGTTCGTGTCCCCCCGCAGCGATCGCCTGCTCAAGCGAAGCCTGAGCGAACAGATGCCCGAGGCGGGCACCGATCCGGCCACGTTCGAACTCGCTCAACTCAGCCTCGGTGACGGTGGATTCAGCGGCCTGAATTGAGGCTCCGGGCGGAAAAACCAGGCGTTCCGGGCGCTGTCATTGATTATCCACAAAAGCTGTGGATAAGTTTGTGGGTAGATGCTCCGGCAGGTCTGCCGTTAAGGCGATCGAGCGCTTTGGTCAAAAAATGACCACTTTATAAAAGGCATTGAAAACAGTGAGTTGACGATGTTCGTGGCTAAAACCGCCGGCCTTTGGCTGTCAAGAAAATGTCAAAATCGACAATCAGGGAGTTGTGCATAACAATCCCAAGCAGAAGTTCAAGATGTAGCGCTAAGTGCTTGAATTTCTGTTTCAGCCCGGATTGCGAAGTTTGACCGCCTGTCCCCACTCCGCCAGCGCTTCCAGCAGCGGGCGCTGGTCGGGTCGCTGACGCATCAATTCGTGCATTTCGGCCTCGAATCCGGGCCATTGGATCGAGGCCAGTTCCGGGTCGTGGAACAGGCGTCGAGCCCGGAATTCCTGCCACCGCGTGGCCTCGTCCTCATCCAGGCTGTCGGGATACTTGCGAGCTCGATAGCGGAACAGCAGTTCGTTGAGTCGATCGTCCTGAAAGGGTTGCCCCAGCCGCGTCAGGGTGTCTGGGTCGGCTTCCCGGACGCTGGCGTAGAGCGCCTGATCCGAGCGAGAGACGAAACCATCGTAGAGCGCCTGCTCGGGGTCGACGGCCAGACTCTCGTTTTTGCTCTGGCTGAACAAGCGGCGGATGCGCTCCAGCAGCTCGGGGCGCTCGGCGAGCTTGCGGGCGTGCTGTTCCAGCCGCCCGGGGTCGATGTCGAGGCGCTCCCTGGCCGCCTCGTCCAGGACGTTGATCGGGGAGAGCATCGGACAGCGATTGGTTCGGACGAGCTTGACCGGCAGGCGTTCGACGCCGGGCGGCAGGTCCTGCTGGCTCACCCAGAGTCGATCTGCCAGATCGTCGACGCTCAATCCGTCGAAGGGTTCCGGATCGATCTGCAGGTTCCAGACGATCCACTGCCCGGCGTAGTCGGGATGGGGCAGGAGGGGCAGAATCGGCGCCGTGGCGAAGTGCGAGGCCGGAAAGCGAGCGCTGCTGTGCAACAGCGGTTGACGCGGCTCGAGCAGGCGTGCGACGACGTGCTTCTGACGCAGGCTCAGAGCCCACTGCCAGAGGCGAGGTTGCTGCGTCTTCAGGGCCCGGGCCAGCCCGAGGGTCGCCTCGACGTCGGCCAGGGCGTCATGCGCCCGGGAGGTATCCAGGCCATTGGCGGCGGCCAGGTCTTCCAGCCTGAAGCTTGGCATGCCGTCTTCCCGATCCGCCCATTCCAGACCTTCGGGTCGGAGTGCCCGGGTCATGCGCATCAGGTCGATCAGATCGAAGCGCGAGTTGCCGTTGCTGTATTCGCGTGCGTAGGGTTCGTAGAAGTTGCGCCAGAAGAGGTAGCGAGTGACCTCGTCGTCGAAGCGGAAGTTGTTGTAGCCCACGCTGCAGGTGCCCGGCTGGCTCATGGCGGCGTGGATTTCGGCGGCAAACGCCGGCTCGCTCAGGCCCTTGTCACGGGCGAGCTGTGGGGTGATGCCGGTGATCAGGCAGGCCTGGGGCTGGGGGAGCAGGTCCGGGTCGGGCTGGCAGTACACCACGATCGGCTCGCCGATCGGCTCCAGAGCCTCGTTGGTCCGCAGGGCCGCGAACTGCACGGGCCGGTCACGGCGCGGGTCCGCGCCGAAGGTTTCGAAGTCGTGCCAGAGAAAGCTGGATTCAGTCATGCCTTGGATCTATCTGCCGATTCTCTATAGCCTACAGGTCCACGACGCCCTTCGGTGTGCTGTGAGCCGGCGCCGGCGGGGGCAGAGGGATCTCGTCGCCCTTCCCATCCAGAGCCTCGCGTTTCACCCGGCCATGGCCGGAGCAGCGTACCATTGCCCCCTTTCTGGCTGGCTTGCACTGACATCGGGACGCGCATGAGCAACGAGGTGACATTCGGCGAGGACCGCGCTCGCAGCGTGGAGGGACGCTCCACGGTGCCGGGCGCTTCCTCGGGGCGTCTGCTGCTGCTTCGCCATGGTCAGGGGTCGTTGGGCACCGACGACTACGATCGCCTGTCGCCGCTGGGGCGAGAACAGGCCGAGCGCCTCGGGCAGCGCCTGCGTCGCGACTACGATGCGAACTGGCCGACCTGGTGTGGGTCACTGAAGCGGCACCGCCAGACGGTGGCCGGGATGAAGCAGGGCGAGCCGGACCGCATCGACGCGTCCCTCGACGAGTACAGGGTCGATCAGCTCATCGGCAGTGCGGTCGCGCAGTCCGAGTCCCTGGGCCTGCGGGTGCCGGGCGAGGATGCTTTTGCGGATCCAGCGGCCTACCTGATGACCTTCCTCGAGTGGTTTCCCGAGGTGCTGTCGGTCTGGCAGAACGGTCGGCTGATCTGCGAGGGCAACGGTGACTGGTCGGGCTTTCGGAAGCGAGTGCTCTCGCCGCTGAGCAACTGGCAGGAAGAGCTGGCCGCCGGTCGCAGCCTGGTGGTGGTCAGTTCGGCGGGCGTGATCAGCACCATGACCGCCGAGCTCCTGGGACACGACCTGGCATGGCAGCGAGACCTCAACATCCGCTTATATAATGCATCGCTGACCGAGCTGGCTCTGGACGCACAGGGCCGCTGGCAGGCCGTGAGGATCAACTGCGTCAATCACCTCGACGATCCGCGCATCACCCTGGCCTGAGCCTGTTTGAATTCCAACGCAAGGACCGAACGATCATGACCGACACGCCCGTGACCATCATTACCGGATCCAGCCGAGGCATCGGCCGCGCCACCGCCGAACTGCTGGCCCAGCGAGGTCACGCCGTGGTCGTGTCCAGTCGCAACCAGTCCAGCTGTGACGCCGTGGCCGAGCAGATCCGTGCGAGTGGCGGTCAGGCGCTGGCCGTGGCCTGCCACATCGGTCATGAAGAGGCCTTGAGCGCCCTGGTCGAGAAGACCGTGACCCATTTCGGTCGCCTGGACAGCGTGATCATGAACGCCGCGAGCAATCCGGTCTACGGGCCCTCCAGCGAGGTCGACCGAGAGGCCTTCGATGTCATCATGCACAACAACGTGTTCGGGGCCATGCGCCTGGCGCACCTGGCACGCCCGCATCTTCAGGCCAGCGAGCAGGCCGCCATTGCCCTGGTGTCCTCGATCGCCGGTCGCTTCGGCAATCGGATGATCGGCGTCTACGGCATGTCCAAGGCGGCCGAGGAGCAGTTGGTCCGCAATCTGGCGCTGGAGCTCGGCCCGGCCGGCATCCGGGTCAATGCGGTGGCCCCGGGCCTGGTCAAGACCGACTTCGCTCAGGCCCTGCTGGACGATGAGCGCATGGTGCGCTATTTTGAATCCACGACGCCGCTGCAGCGCCTGGCCGAGCCGGCCGATATCGCGGGCGTTCTGGCGTTTCTGGTCGGACCGGATTCGGCCTGGCTGTCGGGGCAGGTACTGACCGCCGATGGCGGCCTGTCGGTGACCGGCGGCTTCTGATTTCATCCGGCATGGTTTTGCGATTCGAGGGGTTCATGAACGTGTCCAAGCTGTTCCTGCCAGGACTGATGCTGGCGCTGCTGATGCTCAGCGACGCTGCGGTGGCACAGATCTACACCTATACCGACGAGAACGGGATTACGGTATTTACCGACCGCAAGCCGGACGAAAATCGTTACCGGGTGCACAATCTCGGCTGTTACGGGACCTGTCGACAGGGGGTGGACTGGGATCAAACGCCGCTGCGCCATGACGCCTACTCGGCCGAAATCCAGGCCGCCAGCGAGATCTTCGGTGTCGAGCAGGCCCTGATTCGCGCCATCATGCACGCCGAGTCCTGGTTCCAGCCCGAAGCCGTCTCTCGCTCCGGTGCCCAGGGTCTGATGCAGCTGATGCCGGCAACCCAGGAGCGCTTCGGGGTCGAGGATGCCTTCGACCCGCTCGACAACATCACCGCCGGTGTTGCCTATCTGGCCTGGCTGCAGGACGAATTCGATCGGGACATGACGCGCGTCATCGCGGCCTACAACGCCGGCGAGAATGCGGTCAAGCGCCATGGCGGTGTGCCGCCGTATAGTGAAACCCGCGAATACCTGCGGCGCGTCAACATCCTCTACCGGCGCTACCGCGGATCCAGCTGATCGGCGATTGCCCGCTGTCTATCGAACGATCGTCACGGTGCAGGGTGCGAAATCCACCACCCGCTTGGCCACCGATCCCATCAGCATCTGCTCGAACAGACCCTTGCGCCGATGGCCGAGGACGATGTGTTCGATGCCGAGTTTTCGCGCCAGTCCCAGGAGCTGCTCGGCCGGTTGACCCTCCATCAGGTGCGATTCAACCTCCAGGCCGCAGCTTCGCGTTGCCTCCAGCGCTGTGTTCAGGTGTTCATCGCAACGCTGTCGGGCGCGCTCGAGCAGGATCTCGCGCTCGTCCGGGTCGGCCATCTCGATGTCGGGGCCGCAGGCAACGGCGACCAGATGCAAGCGGCCTGACGCGCCAGCGGCCAAGCCAATGGCATGGTCCAGTGCTTTTCGCGAAGATGGCGAGCCGTCCAGGCCCACGAGAATACGAGTGCTCATCGATGAATGTGTCGGGATGGGGACGCGACTCATAGGCTAGCAGGGTGCCAGCGCCGAGTGTTTGACCGACGTCAATGCAGCAGGGGGAGTGAGGGGTGGCGTCGGTTCCGGAGTCCGAAACCGACGCGCAGGAGACTCAGGCGCTCATGCCCCGAATATGCTGGTTCAGGCGAGACTTGTGTCGAGACGCCTTGTTGGCATGCATAATGCCCTTCGAAACCGAACGGTCGATGGCCGGGACGGCCGCCTTGTAAGCTTCTTCGGCTGCCTTCTTGTCGCCGGCTTCGATGGCGTTGACCACCTTCTTGATCTTGGTGCGCACGTGTGAACGAAGCGACGCGTTGTGCTGACGATGCCGTTCGGCCTGGCGGGCCCGCTTGCGGGCAGATACGCTATTGGCCACGAATTACTCCTGGATTCTGGTGTGAAAAAACAAGCCGAGTATTGTCCTCTGTATAGGTTGCCGAGTCAAGCGCGACGGGGCTTTGGCGCGTGAATCTGCTACGCTCGGTGTTCAGTTTCGGCTCGATGACCCTGGTTTCGCGTCTGCTGGGACTGGTTCGTGACATCGTCATCGCGCGCTGGTTCGGGGCCTCGGCGGCGACCGACGCCTTCGTGGCCGCCTTCAAGATTCCCAATTTCCTGCGTCGCCTGTTTGCCGAGGGCTCGTTTTCCCTGGCCTTCGTCCCGGTGCTGTCCGAGTACAAGGAGCGAGGCGATCACGAAGCGCTTCGCTCCCTGATCGACGCCACGACCGGCGTGCTGCTGGCGGTGCTCCTGGTGATCACGGCGATCGGCGTGCTGGCGGCTCCCTGGGTGATCAGCCTGTTCGCGCCCGGCTTTCGGGAGAATCCGGCGCAGTTCGCCCTGGCCACCGAAATGCTGCGGGTGACCTTCCCGTACCTGATGCTGATCGCCCTGACGGCCCTGGCCGGCGGCATTCTCAACACCCTGGGCCGCTTTGCCCTGCCGGCGCTGACGCCAGCGCTGCTGAACGTTTCCCTGATCGTTGCCGCCGTGGTCTTCAGCGCCCAGTTCGAGGAGCCGATCAAGGCCCTGGCCTGGGGCGTGCTGGTGGCCGGGCTGCTGCAACTCGGCTTCCTTCTGCCTTCCCTGGCTCGGCATGGGGTGCTGCCCAGGCCCCGGCCCGATTTCCGGCACCCGGGCGTGCGCCGGATCCTGCGGCTGATGGTGCCGACCCTGTTCGGCTCCTCGGTCGCCCAGATCAGCCTGCTGCTCGACGTCCTGATCGCCTCGCTGCTTTTCACGGGTTCGATCTCCTGGCTCTATTACGCGGATCGGATGATGGAGTTCCCCCTGGGCCTGTTCGGCGTGGCCCTGTCGACGGTCATCCTGCCGGCCCTGTCCGGCCTGCACGCGGGTGGCCAGTCGGGGCGCTTCCGCCGAACGATGGACTGGGCGCTGCTGCTCGGCGTGGTGGTCGGGATTCCTGCCGCCGTCGGCCTGGCGGTGCTGGCCGAGCCGGTCATCATCGCCCTGTTCCAGTACGGGGCCTTCGACCCCGAGAGCGCGCGCATGGCGGCGCTGGCCCTGATGGTCTACTGCCTCGGCTTGCCGGCCTTCATGGGCGTGAAGATCCTGGCGCCCGGCTACTTCTCCCGCCAGGACACGGCCACACCGGTCAAGATCGCGATCATCGCCCTGTCGACCAATATGCTGCTCAACGTGACCTACGTGCTGCTCCTGGCGGCCTGGTTGTCGGGCTGGGATTTCTCCGGCGGTCTGTTCGAGACCCTGGCGGCGCAGCCCGGCGTTCACGTGGGCCTGGCCCTGGCCTCGGCGAGCTCGGCCTGGCTCAATGCGGGCCTGCTCTGGCGAGGCCTGCGCAAGCTGGATCTGGCACCGACCCTGCCGGGCATCCAGTGGCTCCGGGTGGCCCTGGCCAGCCTGGTCATGGGCGGCCTGGTGGCCTGGCTGATGCCCTCGGCAGAGGCCCTGCTCGAGTTCGGGCTCTGGACTCGCCTGGCCTGGTTGGGGGTGGGTGTGATCGCCGGCGGCCTGGTGTACGGCCTGACGCTTCTGCTACTGGGCTTGAGTCCCAGGGCCCTGCTGAAGCCCTCGGAGGAGGGTTCCTAGCACCTCCTGCCAGCGCGGCCCGGTGCTGCTGGCCAGCCAGTCATCCACGGCGGGTGCGGGCTTCGGCTGCGCCAACTGGCGAGCCAGGGCCTCGGTCAGGGCACCGTTTCGTGCCGGATCGTAGCGGCAATCGGCCGGATACTGCTCCGGATAGCAGAGCGCGTCCGGCACGATCGGCCTGGCTCCGGCGCTGACTGCTTCGAGCAGGCTGATGCCCTGGAATTCGTGCAGGGCCGTGCTGACCACCAGTCCGGCTCGACCCAGCCAGTGCGCGTAGGCCGAACGGTCGACGAAGCCGTCGACTTCGATGCGGCTCCCGAGGCGTTCGCGCAGGCGGGTCAGGGCGGGGGGCGTTCGCCGCGTCCGCCGCCCCAGCAGGGCGAGGCGGAAATCGAGGCCCGAATCGGCGAGTTCGATGACTGCGTCAGTGAAGCGATCGGGCTGTTTGTCGTGCTCCCAGCGGTGGTTCCAGAGCATCAGGCCCGGATCGCGCGTCGGTCCGGCAGCGATGGGCTCGACCGGCACCGGCAGAATCTCCGATCGGGCCTGCAGTCGGGCGACCAGTTGATCGGGCCAAGGCTCGGGCAGGCGCCGCGACAGGGCCTCCAGGCCGGCCAGGAAGCTGTCGCGGTTGTGGCGGCTGTTGAACAGGCAGCGCTGGGCGGCCAGGGCCCCGTAGAGCTGGACCATGGCCGGTTCGATGCTTTCGACCTGGCCGGGCAGGATCGGGTAGGCGAGCTGGTTCTCATGGAAGTAGTACCAGCTCGGCACCCGGGCCAGGCGTGGATGCAGGCCTTTGAGGGTGGCGAGATCCACCATCGAGCTGGCCAGGATCAGGTCCGGAACGCCCTCGGGAAGATCGTCCAGCCAGCTCAATGGGTTGGAGCGAATGCGCCAGGCGAAGTGGCGGCCGGGCAGCTCGCGAACGCGCCAGTCCACGGTCTGGATCCGGCCGGTCAGCCAGTCGACCCATTGGGCGTGTGAATCGGCGCGGTAGGCTGACAGCAGCCAGACAACGGGCTTCATGTCCGATCCTCGTCCTCGATCAGGCGGTCGAAGAGTCGGTCAGGGTGTTCCAGCAAATCCTGCCCGGTGCAGACGCGGCGCGCGGGCAGCCGGGCGACCAGGGCCTGGAAGCCCTGCAACAAGCGCGTCCGTTCGTGAGGGAAGTCCGCACCGAGCAGCCGCGGCATGGCGGCGCCGACCAGTGCGGCCAGCAGTCGGGCCTGATCGATGCGGTCGAAGTGACTGATCAATGGACGTTCCTGCGCTGGAGCGTCCAGCCAGACGGCACGATCCAGGCCCAGCTGTGCCGGCCAGGCCGGGTCATCGCTGGGGAGGGGAAGGACTCGGCGACCGTCTTCGTTCTGGAGCCATCGTTCTCCCAGGCCGCTGGCAAGCCGGTCGAAGGCGGCGCCCGGGCGGAACATGAGAAACTGGCGCAGGCGTTCGGCACGCCAGCCCTGCGCCCGGTCCTGTCCGACCAGCAGCCAGTCGTCGGAGACGACCGTGGCGCCGAGTTGCATGGCGGCCAGGACAAGGGTGGATTTTCCGGCGCCCTGGTCACCGAGCAGGAGCAGACCCTGACCCTTCCAGGACAGCGCAGCCGCATGCAATGGGAACAGACCCTGCCGCGCCCATTGCTGGGCCAGCAACAGGTGGAGGCCGCTGGGCAGCAGGCGGTTCGCTCGCCCGGCCTCCGGATCGATCCCGGCGATGCCCGGCTGATCACTGCGCAGTTCGACCCAGCCATCTTCGAGGGGGATTCGAGTGGCCGGATCCCCTGGCCAGGACGGCAGCGCGCCGGGATCGTCGAATTCCTCGTCGAACCCGATCCTGATCGGACCGCGTGTGCTGATCTTCTGCCAGTCCGGTCGCGGCCCCGGGGCGCCCAGGAGGGCTGCCATTTCTGCCGGGTCCAGGCCTTCGATGCGCAGCGTGAGATCGAAGGCCTCGGTCTTGAGAAGGCAGACCGAGCGGCGGTTCAGGGCTTCAATCCGCAAGGGCTTGGCGCTCTCGAATGGGGTGGCTCATGATATCAAGCTGCACGGAGTGAAGCCTCTGGCCCGCTGTATTCATGAACAATGCGGGCCAGCCTGCGGGATAATCCGGGCCCCAGGACCCCGCAATGGAACGAGGACGCCATGACCACCGCTGCTGTCACCATCGCCGACGCCTTCGACGCCGGTCGCCTGGCGCTGACCGTGCTCGATGACGGCAGCGGCGTGCTGCTGGATCAGGATGCCGAGGCCTTGATCAGCCTCAATGCCACCGGCCTGGTGCTGGTGGAGGCGCTGAAGGCTGGCTGCCGCGACGAGGGGCAGCTGGCGGATCGTCTGGTCGAGCGTTTCAGGGTCGACCGTCCGCGCGCCGAGGCCGATGTGACCGCCTTCCTCCGGGCCCTGGCGGATAGTCTTTAGTCTGCGGGCTCAAGCGGCGCCCTGGAACAGGGCCCTGAAGAGCAGGAAGAACACCACCGACAGGCCAGCGCCGGCCGGGATCGTGATGATCCAGGACATGAAGATCGAGCCGACCACGCGAAGATTGATGGCGGCGATGCCGCGCGCCATGCCGACACCGAGAATGGCGCCGACCACCGTGTGCGTGGTCGAGATCGGCAGGCCGGTTCCCGAAGCCACGACGATGGTCATGGCGGCGGCCAGGCCGGCAGCGAAGCCCCGGCTGGGCGTCAGAGCCGTGATGTTCCCGCCGACCGTGCGAATCACCCGGTGCCCGTAGGTGGCCAGACCGATCACGATGCCGAGGCCGCCGAGAATCAGGATCCAGATCGGCACGATGGCCGCCTGGCCGACATCCCCGGAGCGCGCGATGCTGACCACGGCGGCCAGCGGGCCGACGGCGTTGGCGACGTCGTTCGAGCCGTGGGCGAAGGCCATGCTGCAGGCCGTGACGACCATCAGGATGGCGAAGATCCGCTCGACGGTGACGTAGTGGAACTCGCGCTTTTCCGGGGCCTGATAGGGAATGCGCAGGATGAACAGGGTGCCGATGCCGGCGATGATCAGGCCCACCAGCACGGCGATGGCCCAGGATTGCGCCACGCTGATCTCGAGGCCGATGTGCTTGACGCCCTTGAACAGGGTCACCAGGGTCATGAACAGGCCGGCCAGAAAGATATAGCCGGGCACGTAGCGGCGCGCCTGGCGCAGCGGGTCCTCCCGTTCCAGGACCAGGCGCTGCACGCTCATGAACAGGACCCAGGCAATGGCCCCCGCGAGCAGGGGGCTGACCACCCAGCTCATGGCGATCTGGCCGACCTTGGGCCACTGCACGGCCTCCACGCCAATGCCGATTGCTGCAAAACCGACGACCGCGCCGATGATCGTGTGCGTGGTCGAGACCGGCCAGCCGAAGCGCGAGGCCACCAGCAGCCAGACCGCCGCGGCCAGCAATGATGCGAGCATGCCGTAGATCAGCAGCTCGGGTTGGCCGGTGAACAGGGCGGCGTCGACGATGCCCTTGCGGATGGTGCTGGTCACACCGCCGCCGGCCAGCACCGCGCCGGCGAATTCGAAGATCGCGGCGATGACGATGGCCTGGCGGATCGTGATGGCCTTGGAGCCCACCGATGGGGCCATGGCATTGGCGACGTCGTTGGCGCCGATGCCCCAGGCCATGAACAGGCCGAAGGCGGCCGCCAGAGCGATATAGACGATGGCCAGATCCACGTTCCCCTCCGGTTGCTGGCGCCGCTAGCGGGCGATCATCATGTGGAGGCGCGATCCCACCCGCTGGGCAATGTCGCCCAGGTCGCCGGTCCAGTCGATGATCCTGTAGATGAACATGGCGTCGATCGGTGGCAGCTCGGATTCGATGGCGAACAGCTGGGCTCGTAGATCGATCTGGAGGTCATCGCTCTGATCTTCGATCCGGCCGAGTTCTTCGGTCATGTCGACGAGCAGATCGATCTCCGATCCGCGAAAACCCGATTCGAACAGCTGGTCGAGCTCGTGGACGGCCTTGCGGGCCTGGCTGACCGCGTCGAGGTTGCGCTCGAGAAATTCCAGGTAGGCGGTCTGGATGGCCGCTGGCATGACCATCTTCCGGCCGAGCATGAGGCCGGAAATGTCCTTGGCCTTGTTCGCGACCCGATCCTGCCTGGAGAGCATTTCCAGCACGTCCGAGCGGCTGACCGGCATGAACAGGCTCTTGGGCAGGTGCAGGCGCAACTCACGCTTGAGCTCGTCGGCGCTGTGTTCCAGTCGAACGATCTTGGCGCGCACGGCTTCGGCCCGCGTCCAGTCCTCATCGAAGCTGGAGCGAACGAACTTCGGCAGTTTGTGCGCACACTTCGCCGCCTGGTCGAAATGACGCTGCAGCGGTCGGATCGGTGAGGCGCCGAAGATTCTGGAAATGTAGCCGACTTGATCCACTCGGCACCGCTGTCATCGAAGTGTCACGAAATTGTAACACTCCGGGGGCGGCCTTCGACGGCCCGGATGCTCAGCGGACCCGGTCGATCAGAACGCTGGCCCGCGGGGTATCGAGAATGGACAGGGGGCCGGTTTCACCCTCCAGATCGCCCGGCGCCGGCTCCGCGCGGCCGCTGCGCGAGACGCGAGCGGTCAGACGGATCTCGGGAAAGGCGGACAGGCTCAGGCCCTCGACCATGGCATCCGTGTCCGACAGCTCGACCTGCAGCGGCAGATCGCTGACGCTGAATCGGCGAACCGCCAGCGGGGCCGGCGGGCCCTGGCTGGCCCGGGCGATCAGGAACACGGTCTCTGAGCCATCCAGCCGCTCGGCCAGGGCCGGATCGATGCTGACTTCGACGGGGAACACCGGGCCGCTGGCGGCTGGCCCTTCGTCGGCGATCGGCGGGTGGTCGGCCGGCAGGGCCGGGGGGATGGCGCTGCCACTGGCGGCTTGTCGGGCTCGGGCGATCTGTTCGCGGACCGATTGACGTACGGATCCATCGGGTAGCAGGGTGTCGAGGGCTTCCCAGTGAACGAGGGCCTCTTCGAAGCGCTGGTTCTGGAAGGCGTCGATGCCGAGCAGCCAAAGGGCCTTCTGGTTACCCGGATCGAGTTCGGCGGCCCGGGACAGCAGGGCGGTGGCTTCGTCCGGCAGCTGCGAGCCACCGGAGCCGAACAGCAGGGTCTCGGCCAGCTCCACCTGGATGAAGGGGTTGTCGTTGTCGATGTAGAGCGCGCGGCGCAGGGCATGCTCAGCGGAGGAGAACTCGCCGAGCTCCTTGTAGCTCAGGCCCAGTCGAACCCAGGCCTCGACCTGCTCGGGGTGGCGCTCGACCTGGCCGGCCAGCTGGGTCAGGGTGTCGCGAATGGCGTAGACCTGATGGTTGCTCTCCGACAGGCCGTCAGGCTGGCCGACGACCCGGTACAGGCCGACGGTGGCGGCGGGAATGAGGATCAGCAGGCCGATCATCATGGCCACGCTGCCTTCCCGGTCGGAGCCGCTGGACAGCTCTTCCCGCAATCGAGTGCGACGGCGATCGAGCTCGTCTTCGGGCAGATCGCCTTCGAGATCGTCGAGCGCATGCAGGCGGCGCTTGATCCCCCGGCGCTCCGGGGACTCGATCAGCAGGGGCAGCAGGGCGAAGGCCAGGGCCGCCAGGACGGCGAGGCCGGCCAGGGCCAGGAAAGCGGTGGGAATCACAGGGCTTTTCGTCTCCGGTTGATGACGACCCCGGCGGCGATCAGGCCGCCGAGAAGGAGAATCAATGGGCCACCCCAGAGCAGCAGGGTGTGGCTGGCGATGGGCGGGCGGTAGAGCACAAACTCGCCGTAGCGGTCGACCATGAACTGGCGAATCTCCATGTCCGCGCGACCGGCGCGAATCATTTCATAGACCTGGCGACGCAGGTCGCGGGCCAGCGGGGCGTCGGAGTCGGCCAGGGACTGGTTCTGACAGACCGTGCAGCGCAGTTCCTGGGACAGGGCCTGGAAGCGGCGCTCCTCGACCTCGTCGGCGAATTCGTAGATCTCGATGGCCGAAGCCGCGGCCAGGCCGACCCACAGCAGGGACAGAAGGATCGGACTCAGTCCCGCGAGCAATCTCGCGCGCCCCGAGCTCATGCCTCGGCCTCCGAACGCAGGGCCATGATCCGGCGCATCAGATCATCGTAAACGTTCTGATCGATCGGACCGATGTGCTTGTGACGGATGATGCCCCGGTGGTCGATGAGGAAGGTTTCCGGGGCGCCGTACACGCCCAGGTCGATCGCGCTGCGGCCCTCGAAGTCGGTCACATGGGCGGTCCAGGCGTCGCCGTACTGGCCGATCCATTCCAGGGCGTCGGCGCGCTCGTCCTTCCAGTTGAAGCCAAGCAGCGGAATGCCGGCCTCGCGGCCGAGTCGCTCGACGAAGGGGTGTTCGACCCGGCAGGCCCAGCACCAGCTGCCCCAGACGTTGAGAATCCAGGGCTGGCCCAGGAAATCCCGGTTGCTCAGGCGCGCATCCGGATCATGCAGTCCGGGCAGATCGAAGGCCGGCACCGGTCGACCGATCAGCGGGGAATCGACCAGTTTGCGATCCTCGGCCGTCTGCAGGCCGGCCACCATCAGGGCGACCAGGCCGAGAAAGACGATCAGGGGGATGAGCATCCGGATCATGCCGGCACCTCGTCCCCTTCGGTCACCGGGACCGAGCGCTCGGCGCGCTGAGCCTGCCAGTAGCGGCGGTCCGCGGCCGAGAACAGGCCACCGATGGCCAGCAGCAGGGCGCCGCCCCAGATCCAGCGAACGAAAGGCTTGATGTGGATGCGCATGCTCCAGGCACCGGCGTCATCCAGTCGCTCGCCCATCGCGATGTAGAGATCACGGGTCACTCCGGGTCGCAGGGCGACCTGGGTCATGATCTGCCCGCCGCGATGGTAGCGGCGCTTCTGGGGGGTCATGTCGTAGAGCTCGCGATCGCCCCGAAAGACCCGGAAGCGCGCCTCGTCGGCGATCCAGTTGGGGCCCTTCACCGAAACCACCTCGTCGAGCACGAAGCGATAGCCGGCCAGCTCGACCGTGTCCCCTGGCGCCACGCGCACGTCGCGCTGCAGGGTGTTCGATCCGACCATGGCCACGCCGATCACGAAGACGCCGATTCCGGCGTGAGCCAGGATCATGCCGATCTGGTGTCGCGGCAGCCCCCGACGTCGGCCCCGCAGGGCCGTCTTCAGGTAGCTGAAGGTGCCGAAGATCAACCACAGTCCGCCGATCCAGCCGGTCGCCGCCCGCCAGTTCAGCGCGTCGAACCAGGCCGCGCAGGCCAGGCCGCCGACGATGGCGACCACGGCGCTGATGGCCAGCGGCTTGAGAATGCGGCCCAGGCGGTCCTGCTTCCAGCGGCTCATCGGGCCGAGGGGAACCAGCAGCACGACCGGGGTCATCAGCAGGATGAACATGGCGCTGAAGTAGGGCGGGCCGACGGAGACCTGGCTCCAGCCCATGAAGTCCGACACCAGCGGGTAGAGCGTGCCGAGCAGGACCATGCCGGCCGAGACGGTGAAGAACAGGTTGTTGATCAGCAGAGCCGACTCGCGCGAGACGAAGTCGAAGCCCTCGCCGGTCATGATGCGTGGCGCGCGCAGGGCATAGAGCAGCAGCGCGCCGCCGGTGACCACGGTCATGAAGCCGAGGATGAACAGGCCGCGTTCGGGGTCGTTGGCGAAGGCATGGACCGAGGTCAGCACGCCGGATCGGACCAGGAAGGTGCCGAGCAGGGACATGGAGAAGGCGGCGATCGCCAGCAGCACGGTCCAGGCCGGGAAGGCACCGCGCTTTTCGGTCACGGCCTGGGAATGGATCAGCGCCGTGCCGATCAGCCAGGGGATGAAGGAGGCGTTCTCGACCGGATCCCAGAACCACCAGCCGCCCCAGCCGAGTTCGTAGTAGGCCCACCAGGAGCCGAGGGTGATGCCGGCGGTCAGGAAGGACCAGGCGATCAGGGTCCAGGGCCGCGACCAGCGCACCCATTCACGTTCGACGCGGCCGCCGATCAGCCCGGCAATGGCGAAGGCGAAGGCCACGGCGAAGCCGACATAGCCCATGTAGAGCAGGGGCGGGTGGAAGATCATGCCCGGATCCTGCAGCAGGGGGTTGAGATCGCGCCCGTCCGGCGGCCCCGGCAGGATCCGCTCGAAGGGGTTCGAGGTCAGCAGGGTGAACAGCAGGAAGCCGATCGAGATCATGCCCATCACCGACAGCACGCGGGTGCGGTAGGCCTGGGGCAGGGAGCGGGAGAAGGCGGTGACGGCCAGCATCCAGCCCGCCAGCATCAGGATCCAGAGCAGCAGCGAGCCCTCGTGACCGCCCCAGACCGCCGACAGGCGATAGGCCAGTGGCAGCAGCAGGTTGGAGTGCATGGCCACGTAGGTGACGGTGAAATCGTGCTGCACGAAGGCCAGGCTCAGGACCAGATAGGCCAGGGCGACGAAAACGAAATGCCCGATCACCAGGGAAGGGGCCAGGCGCATCAGGCGAGTGTCGCCCCGCCAGGCGCCGATCAGCGGCACCGTCGCCAGCAGGGTGGCCAGGATCAGCGCCAGAATCAGTGAGATCTGTCCAAGTTCGGGGATCATGGCTGGCTCGCCTCGATCGGATGACCGGCCTCTTCCAGCGCACGCATGACTTCCGGTGGCATGTAGGTTTCGTCATGGCGCGCCAGGATCTCGTCGGCCTGGAACACGCCGTCGGCGTCCAGGCGGCCGTGGGCGATCACGCCCTGGCCCTCGCGGAACAGGTCCGGAAGGATGCCGGTGAAGGCCACCGGCACCTGGTTCGCACCGTCGGTGACGGCAAAGGTCACGGCCAGGCTGTCGCTGGCGCGCTGGACGCTGCCATCGGCGACCAGTCCGCCGAGGCGGATGCGTCGATCCAGGGGCTCGGCCTGCGCCACGACATCACTGGGGCTGACGAAGTAGAGCATGCTGTCGCTCATCGCGCTGATGGCCACGGCGGTCGCGGCGCTCACTCCGAGCACGATCAGCAGCACGATGGCCAGGCGTTTCTTGCGGGTCGGTGTCATTCGTAGGCTCCGCTGTTCAGTGCGCGCTCCTCACGCAGTTCGGCCAGGATGCGTCGGCGTCGCTGCCACGGCACGGCGATCTGCCAGGCCACGACCACGGCGAACAGGGCGTAGCTGGTCCAGACGTAAGGGGCGTAGGTGAATTCGGGAATCATCGCTTGTCATCTCCTAGCAGGTCAGCGACCCAACGCTTGCGGCGGTCCTGATCGAGCAGCTCCAGGCTGGAACGCTGCATCAGCACGGCGCCGAACATCAGTTTGACGGCCACGGTCATCCAGATCAGTGGCGGCAGCATGGACGGGTCCATGGTCGATTCACCGAACAGATTGATCGTCGAGCCCTGGTGCAGGGTGGTCCACCATTCCACCGAGAAGTGGATGATCGGGATGTTGACCAGGCCGACCAGTACGAGGATACAGGCCACGCGTGCACCCTTGCGTCGATCCTCGAAGGCGGCGTAGAGGCCCATGATGCCCAGATAGATGAAAAGCAGCACCAGCATCGAGGTCAGCCGCGCATCCCAGACCCACCAGGTGCCCCACATCGGCTTGCCCCAGATCGAACCGGTGGCCAGGCAGAGAAAGGAGAAGGCGGCGCCGATGGGCGCGCACATCATGGCCAGGATCTCGGTGGTGCGGATTCGCCAGATCAGGGCGATCGCGGCCAGGATGGCCATGATGACGTAGCCCGCCAGGGCCTGCCAGGCGGCGGGGACGTGGATGAACAGGATGCGATAGCTGTCGCCCTGCTGATAGTCGGGTGGCACCACGTACAGGGCCTGATAGAGGCCGATGGCCGCCGTGATCGCGAAGCCGGCCCAGAACCAGGGCGCCAGGCGGGTGCACAGACGGTAGAAGGTCGGCGGCGAGCCGAGGCGGTGGAAAGCGACCTTGAGCGTATGGAATGTCATTCGATGTTCAGTCTCAGCGCGGCCGTGATGGCCAGCGGAATCAGGGTGACAGCGAGAATCAACATGGCCGCCAGCAGCCCGAGCTGTGTCCTCGGCGACCAGCCCTCGGCGGCCACGCTGACCGCGCCCGTGGCGAACACCAGCACCGGCACGATCAGCGGAAATATCAGGATGGACAACAGAACGCTGCCGCGGTTCGTGCTCAGCGTCAGCGCCGCGGCCAATCCGCCCACCAGGGACAGAATGGGGGTCCCGAGCAGCAGGCTCAATATCAGCGGACCCAGGGCGGCGTCGGGCAGGTAGAGCATCTCGGCCGCCACCGGCGCGAAGACGATGATCGGCACGCCGGTGATCAGCCAGTGCGAGAGCAGGCGTGTCATGACCAGGCCGTAGGCGGGCAGGTGGCCGAGCCACCACTGCTCCAGGCTGCCGTCCTCGTAGTCCGGCCGGAACAGGCGCTCGAGGGCCAGCAGGCTGGAGAGCAGGGCGGCGACCCAGATCATGCCGGGCGCGATGGCCGAGAGCAGGTTCGGACCCGGACCGACGCCGAGGGGCACCAGGATGATGACCGAGAACAGGAACATCAGTGGCATCAGGGATTCGCCACCATGGCGCACGGCCAGGCGCAGGTCCTGCTGCATCAGGGCGAGCATGGGCTGAAGGCTCATGATCCATCCCCCCGCGGCGTGTCCAGGCGCAGGGTTCGAGCCTGCGCGTGCAGCGCGGGCATGCGCTGATGGGTCGACAGGGCAACGCTCCCGCCGTCCTCGAGGTGGGCGGCAATCAGTTCATCGACCAGCTGGCCGCCGGCATCATCGAGGCTGGCGTAGGGCTCGTCGAGCAGCCAGATCGGCCGGTGGGCGACGAGCAGGGAGGCCAGGCCGAGGCGGCGACCCTGACCCGCCGACAGGGTGCGGGCCAGTCGCAGGCCGAAGCCGGCCAGGCCGACGCGGGCCAGGGCGCGATTCGGATCGAGGCCGGTCGGGCCGTGGAAGCGGCGAATGAACTCGAGATTCTCCCGGCAGCTCAGGTCCGCTTTCAGTCCCGTGCGGTGACCGAGAAACGCACGACGAGCATCGCTGTGCAGCGTGCCGCGCACCGGGCGGATCACGCCGGCGAGGCAGCGCAGCAGGGTCGTCTTGCCGCTGCCGTTCGGTCCGAGGATCAGCAGCAGGCCGCCGGCGCGCATGCGCAGGCCCACGTCCTGGAAGATCGCCTCGCCATGGCGTTCGAAACGCAGGCCGTCCGCCTCGAGCAGGCAGGCGGCGTGGTCGGATGGTTCGCTGGGCATGGACGCGGGCGGGATCGTGGTCAGGAGTGCGGTATTATTCTACCGGCTTTGCTCATGGCATCTTGATCGGAATCAATCTCATCTCGCGTTCGTCATCCACTGCTCGGGCCCGCGATTCGACCACTCCCATGCAATTTCGGCATCTTTTCAAATGAGTCAGTACGACTACGATCTGTTCGTCATCGGCGCCGGTTCCGGCGGCGTCCGCGCATCGCGCATCGCGGCGGGCCACGGCGCTCGCGTGGCGATCTGCGAGGAATCACGGGTGGGCGGCACCTGCGTCATTCGCGGCTGCGTCCCCAAGAAGCTCCTCGTCTACGCCTCGCAGTTCGCCGAGAGCTTCGCCGATGCGTCCGGCTACGGCTGGGCGGTCGGCGAGTCACGTTTTTCCTGGCCGGACCTGATCGCCGCCAAGGATCGGGAGATCGACCGTCTCAACGGCATCTACCTGCGCCTGCTCGATTCGGCCGGCGTGGAGCTGCACATGGGGCGCGGCCGCATCGTCGATGCGCACACGGTGGCGGTCGGGGATCGGAAGTTCACTGCCGAGCGCATCCTGATCGCGGTCGGCGGTCGTCCCTTCGTGCCGGACATCCCCGGCGCCGAGCTGGGCATCACCTCCGACGAGGCCTTCCATCTCGAGCAGCTGCCGGAACGCATCCTGGTGGTTGGCGCCGGCTACATCGCGGTCGAGTTCGCCGGCATCTTCAACGGTCTGGGCGCCCAGGTCACGCTGGCCTACCGCCGTGACCTCGTCCTTCGTGGTTTCGATCGGGACATCCGTCAGGCCGTGTCGGACGGCATGGAAGGTCGCGGGATCGACATCCACTATCACAGCGAGCCCGCCGCCATCGAGCAGCACGGCGAGGCTCTGCGGGTCAGGTTTTCCGACAATGACGAGCGCGAGTTCGACTGCGTGATGTTCGCCACTGGACGCGAACCCTACGTGGCTGATCTGGGTCTGGAGTCGGCAGGTGTCCGACTGGGGCCCGGCAACCGCATCGAAGTCGATGAATTCAGCCGGACCAATGTCGACTCGATCTTTGCCGTCGGCGATGTGACCGATCGGATCGCCCTGACGCCGGTTGCCCTGATGGAAGGCCACGCCTTCGCCGACACCGAGTTCGGCGGCATGCGCCGTCCCGTCGACCACGCCAACGTGCCGGCCGCGGTCTTTTCCCAGCCGCCGGTCGGCTGCGTGGGGCTGAGCGAGGAAGAGGCACGCGCCGCGGGCCATCGTCTGCGCATCTTCCGTTCATCCTTCAAACCGATGAAATACACCCTCGCCGGGCGCGAGGAACAAGGGGTCATGAAACTGGTCGTGGATGCCGATAGCGACCGGGTTCTGGGGGTACATGTGGCCGGGGTCGATGCCCCGGAGATCACGCAGGGTTTCGCGGTGGCGGTGCGGGCCGGATTGACCAAGGCCGACTTTGATCGCACCATCGGTATCCACCCGACCAGCGCCGAAGAGCTGGTGACCCTGCGCCAGCCGATTGCCGAGGATCAGTAATGACCAAGACCCATCGCCCGTTGCGGGCATCCGCCGTTTCCTGCGTTCTGGCCAGCCTCCTGTTGCTGCTCGCTTCCGGACTTCAGGCTCGCCAGCCCGACATCGTTCCGGGCGAGTACCTGATCGAACTCGAGGCCGCCCCGAGCCTTCGTTTCGAAGGCGGGACCGTCAGCCAGCTGAGCTCGGCCGGTCGTCGCATCGCCAAGCCGATGGCGCCCACGATTCCCGCGCTGCGAGGTCTGCAGCGCTTCGACGCCAGCGATCCGGCCGTGCAGGCGTATTCGGCCCACCTCGATCTGGAACGCGAGGCGGTGCTGAGCGTGGCCGAATCCTGGATGGGGCGGCGCGTCGAGCCGATGCACGTCTATCGGCACGTGCTCAACGGCTTCTCCGCCCGCCTGAGCCCGCAAGAGGCCGAAATGCTGGCCGGTCTGCCGGGCGTGAAGAGCGTGCAGCCGGTGGTCATGCACCAGCTCCTCAACGACAACGGCTACGAATGGATCCGGGCGAACCGGGTCTGGGGGCCCCAGTTCGGCACGCCGGCGCCCAATCAGGGTGAGGGCACGGTGCTGGGCCTGATCGACTCCGGCATCAACTGGGAGTCGAACTTCTTCAACGACGCACCCGGTGGCGTGCCGATGGACAATCCGCGCGGCCAGTTCTACGGGCTCTGCAACGATCCCGAAGTCCTGTGCAACAACAAGATCATCGGCGTCCATGATTTCACCAGCGAAGGCACCAAGGGCAAGGACATCAACGGCCACGGCAGCCACGTCGGCTCCTCGGCCGTGGGCTCGCCGCAGAGTTTCACGCTCGACTTCGGCCTGGCCTCGCCGATCTTCTTCGCTCCGTCGGGGGTTGCACCGCGGGCCAGCGTGATTTCCTACAAGGCCTGTTTCGGCGGCGATCCCAACGACCCGGAAGACGAAGGTGGCTGTCGGGATACCGATTTGGTCGCTGCCCTCGAGCAGGCGATCATCGACCAGGTCGACGTGATCAACTACTCGATCGGCTCCACCGGCCCGGTGCCGCCGACCCCCTGGGCCGGTTTCGGCCAGTTCGGCGCCGATCGTGAGGCCTTCCTCAATGTGCGCGCCGCGGGCATCGTCCCGATCGTGGCCGCTGGCAACAACGGCCCGCAGGACGGCTCGGTCAGCGCGCCGGCCAACGCGCCCTGGGTGGTCGCCGTGGCCAATGGCACGCACAATCGCGTGATCGGCGGACAGCTCAGCTCCATGTCCGGCGGCAGTGGTCCTGCCCCCGTGGTCGCGGGTGCCGGCTACAACGATGATGGCGAGGTTCGTCCGATCGTGCACGCGCGGGACTTCGGCAATGCCCTCTGCGGCACCGGGGAAGCCGAGCTGCAGCCGACCTGCGATGGCAACACCGGTGCCACGAATCCCTTCCCGCCGGGCACCTTCAACGGTGAGATCGTGGTCTGCGACCGCGGCACCTACGGCCGGGTCGAGAAGGGGCGCAATCTGCTCGTCGCCGGTGCCGGTGGCATGATCCTGGCCAACACCGACGTCGAGGGCGAGGACATCGTTGCCGAAAACCACTGCCTGCCGACCCTGCACGTCGGTGATGCGGCCGGTGATCGCCTGCGCGACTGGCTGGCCTCGGGCAGTGGCCACCAGGCCCGCATTCCCTTTTCCACTCGAGTAGTCAACCCGGCCTTCGGCGGTCGTCTGGCCAACTCCAGCGGCCGCGGCCCTGGCAATGGCGCGCCCGATGTGATGAAGCCGAACGTGACCGCGCCGGGCACCAGCATTCTCGGTGCCAGCGCCAACGGTCCCAACGGCATCAGCTTCAGCACGGGCACTTCGATGGCCAGTCCACATGTGGCTGGCGCGGCCCTGCTGCTCAGGAGCGGCTTCCCGGACTGGCCCGTCGACGCCATCATCTCGGCGCTCGAGACCACGGCCGTGGCCGAGCTGGTGACCAATGGTGACGGTTCGGACGCTCGCATCGTCGACAGTGGGGCCGGCGGGGTCCAGGTCGACAAGGCCACCCGGATCGGGCTGTACCTGCCCGTGACGGAGCAGGAGTTCCTCGATGCCGATCCGAACCTGGGCGGTGACCCGGGCAGCCTGAACCTGCCCGGCGTCTTCAGCTCGGCCTGCGCGGGAGGTTGCAGCTTCCAGCGCCGCCTGCGCGCTCTGAGTTTCAGTGCCTGGTCGGTGAGCGTTGAAGGTGACCTCGACATCACGGTGGAGCCCACCAGCTTCACCCTGCAGCCGGGTGAGGAGGTCACGCTGGACATCGCCATCGACGCCGGCAGCGTGCCGGCCGGCCAGTGGGGGCGGGGCGCCATCGTGCTCGATCCGAGCTTCCCCGGCCTGGAAGTCCAGCGCCTGCCCGTCGGGGCTCTGTTCGGCAGCGCCGAACTCCCGGGCTCGATCGCCTTGACGGCTTCGGCCAACCGAGGCCGCCTGAACATCGATCTGGGCGCCATGGCCGCGCTGCCTGAAGCGCAGTTCCCGACCACGGCCCTGGTCCGTCCCGAGCGCGAGACCTTCGACCTGGCACAGGACCCGAGCGATGGCGACCCCTTCGACGGTGGGGCCGGCGTCGCCACCCGTCTGGTCGCAGTGCCGGCGGGTACGCTGCTTCTGCGCGCCGAGACCCGTTCCGACGAGTCGCCCGACGCGGACCTCTACGTCGGTCGCGACAGCAACGGCAACGGACTGGCCGAGGAGAGCGAGCTGGTCTGCTTCTCCATCTCCATCGATGCCTCCGAGAGCTGCGTGATCACCGAGCCGGCCGCCGGCGATTGGTGGATCGTCGTTCAGAACTGGCAGGCCTCGAGTGCTTCGGCCAGCGATGCGATCGAGCTGGATCACGCCGTGCTGCCGATCGCCGACACGCCGGCCTTCGGGGTCAACGGCCCGGGTCGTCATTCGGGTGGCCCGCTGGAAGTCCAGCTGTTCCTCGACCAGCCCGGCATCCGTCGCGATGAAGTCTGGTGGGCGGCCTTCGGTGTCGGTGACTCACCGGAAACGCCGACCAGTGTGGGCGTGATTCCGATCACGGTGACTCGGGAGGTCGATGTCGAAGTCCTCGATACCGCTCTGTTCAACGGTCAGAGCCGAGCGGTGGTGCTGCCGCCGTCCGGACGCCATCCGCGCCTGTTCATCGACGTGCCGCCGGGGACCCAGCGGCTGGACGTGCAGGTCGAAGGGGACGCGGACGTGGGCGGCACGCTGCGCTTCGCCGAATTCGATGCCCTGTCCGACGATTTCCCGGGCACGCCGGACGCCAGTGGTGCCGCCCTCGACGCCGAGGTCGGCTCCGCCGCCGGCTTCACACTGAGCCGGGTCAATCCGGCGCCGGGCCGCTACTTCGTCGATCTGAGCAACAATTCCGCGGCCGAGCGCGCGGTCGAGGTCAACGCCGTGCTGACCGAAGGCCAGCGCATCGAACCGCGCTACGGGCTCTGGAGCCCGCGTTTCCGGGGCATCAGCCAGGGGATCGAGTGGCAGCGTGCCGGTCTGGGCTTCATGATCTGGTACAGCTACGACATCAACGGTCTGCCGGTCTTCTACATCGCGATCAACGGCATCGATCCCGAGTCCTCGACCTGGACGGCGGATCTGACTCGGGTCACCGGCGGGACCAACAATCGACAGCACATCGACGTGGTCGGGCAGGTCGGCCTGACCACCATCGCGAGTGACCGGATGATGTTCAGCTGGCGCCTGAACGGTGCCCATGGCTCGGACATCATGAACCCGGACGCGCCCGATAGCTGCCCCGAGCTGGATGGCGAACCGGTCAGCTACACCGGCCACTGGTTCTCGCCCGGCCAGGCGGCCGGCGGGACCACGGTGATCGTGCACGAGAACGGTCAGTTCTACGTGCGCTACTACTACGATGGCGACGGCGTGGGCCGCTGGGTGGCGGTGGTCTCGACCGGTCCCGGGCCCTTCGACGATGGCTTCGAGGTCTGGAATTTCCACGGTTTTTGCCCCAACTGCGAGCAGGGCACGGCCGACTGGGAAGTGGTGGGTGAGTACCAGCGGACCTTCACCGGGCCGAATACCGGCGTCGAGGCCCTCGACTTCGTGTCCCGTGCCCCGTTGAACACGCCGATCCAGCTGGAAGTGCCGATCGAGAAGCTGTCCGAAGCCCTGCCGTGTCAGCCCTGATCGACAGCCCGGGCAGCCGCGCGGCGGCTGCCCGTCCGGCCGCGAGGGTGGCGCGATGATCGCCGGCAAGAAGCTGGTCGTCGTGCTGCCGGCCTACAACGCCGAACGCACGCTCGAGCGCACGCTCGAAGAAGTCGACCGCACGCTCGTCGATGACGTCGTGCTGGTCGATGATGCCAGCCAGGACCGGACCGCCGAGCTGGCTCGTCGGCTCGGCATCGAGCACGTCATCCGGCACGAGCACAATCGCGGCTACGGCGGCAACCAGAAGACCTGCTATGCGCGGGCGCTGGAGCTGGGGGCTGACATCGTCATCATGCTGCACCCGGACTACCAGTACACGCCCAAGCTCATTCCGGCGATGGGTGGCCTGGTGGCCAGCGGTCTGTTCCCGGCGGTCCTGGGCTCGCGCATCCTCGGTGGCGGGGCCCTGGCCGGTGGCATGCCCCTGTACAAGTACATCGCCAATCGTGCGCTGACGGCCTTCCAGAACCTCTGTACCGGCGCCAAGCTGTCCGAATATCACACCGGCTACCGTGCCTTCTCCGCCGAGCTGCTCCGCGAGCTGGACCTGGCCGCCAATTCCGACGACTTCATCTTCGACAATCAGATGCTCGGCCAGATCATCGCGGCAGGTCATCCGATCGGTGAGGTGACCTGCCCGACGCGATATTTCCAGGACGCATCGTCGATCAACTTCCGTCGCAGCGTCGTCTATGGCCTGGGGGTCCTCGGTGTGTCGCTGGCCGTGCTCGCGGCTCGCCTGGGCCTGCCACGGGCGCGCTTCCTCAGATGAGCCGGCAGTTCGGCTGGACCTGGGGCCTGGCCTGGGCTCTGGTCATCGCCCTGGGCGTGTGGCTGCGTTTCTGGCAGATCGACCTGCAGATTCTCATCGACGATGAATGGCATGCGGTCCATCGCCTGATGCAGGCCAGCTATCGGGAGATCTTTCTCAGCTTCGGCCACGCCGACTACACGATTCCGCAGACCCTCTGGTTCAAGTTCCTGGCCGACACGATCGGCCTGAGTGAATGGCGGATGCGTGCGCTGCCCCTGCTGTTCGGGAGCGCGACCATCGTTCTGCTGCCCTGGGCGCTTCGACCCTGGCTCGACCGCGAAGCACGCTGGCTGTTCGCCGTTTTCATCGCGATTTCGCCGCTGCTGATCCATTTCACCCGCTACGTCCGCCCCTACGCCCTGACCGTGCCGCTGGGCTTTCTGGCCATGGTCGGGCTGTGGCGCTGGTGGCACGAGGGTTCGCGCGGCTGGCTGGCGGTGTTCATCGTCGGGGCCGTGGCCTGCGCCTGGCTGCACCCGCTGACCCTGTTGTTCACCGGCTCCGCCCTGCTGTGGTTCCTGGCCAGGGCCCTGCACCGCATTGCGCGTAGAGGTCGCTGGGACGAGTTCTGGCGGATCGTGCCGGTGGGCGCCCTGGTGACGGTGCTCGCCGCCGCCCTGGTGTTGCCGCCCCTGCTCGCCGACCCCTCGGCCATGCAGAGCAAGTCCGGTATCCATGGCATTCAATGGGTCACCTTCCTGCGTGCCTGGGAATTGATCGTCGGCACCGCCAGCTGGCCCGTATCCCTGGCCATGGCCCTGCTCGCGCTGATCGGTGGCTTGAAGCTGCTCAGACGCGATCCCGGCTTTGCCGGCTACTGGGCCTTCATGAGCCTGGTCGCCGTGATCGTGATCATCGCCCTGCAGCCGGCCTGGATTCACCATGCCCTGGTGCTGGTGCGCTATTCGGCGGTGTTCCAGCCGATGATCCTGGCCCTGGTCACGCTGGGCTTGATCGACCTGCTGCGCCGGCTTGCGGCACTGGGCGGTCGCCCTGCGGTGGTCGCGGCTCCGAGCTCGGGGTTGCCGCTGCGGCTGCTGCCGGCGCTGCTGCTGCCGCTGGCCCTGGTGCTATCCGGTCCCTTGCCGCAGGTCTATCGGGGGCTGAACCAGTTCACGAGTCACATGCGTTACCACTTCGACTACGACTTCGAGCGCAGCATCTACACCCAGGTGATGGCCGAGGCCGAACTGCCAGAGGTCTATCGCGCGATGGCCGCCGAGCCGGGGGAGTGGACGCTGATCGAGGCGCCCTGGCATTTCGAGTCCCACTTCAGCCCGCTGTCGGAATACCAGCGTTTCCACCAGCTGCCGATCCGGATCGGCATGATCTCCGGGCTCTGCACCGACTGGACCTACGGTGAACTCGAGCCCGACAGTGATCAGGACATCAGTTTCGATCGCTTCGTCTTTCTGGAGTCCCTGTTGTACTGGCGCGCCCCGGAGAACCGCTTCGTGGTCTTCCATCGTGGCACGCCCTTCGGGCAGGTTCGGGAACTGCCCGATGTCGAACCCTGCATCGAGCGCTTCAGGGAGCGATTCGGCGCGCCCTGGTTCGAAGACGAGGATCAGGTGGTGTTTCGTCTGGAAGGAAGCCCCTCGGAGGACTGAGTGCGGGCCCGAAGCCGCCGGGTCAGACGCCGCTTGACCAGGTAGGACACGACGATCAGGGCCGTCAGAGCAAGCAGGGGCACGCCGATTTCCGGGCGCAGCAGGATTTCCGGTCCGGCCAGCTCGTGGGCCTCCAGCAGGGAGCCGATGCCGCTGCCGAGCGATGCGTAGATGACCGTGGTCGGAATCAGGCCGCCGAGGGTCGCCAGGTGATAGCGGCGCGCGCTGATCCGGGTGATCGCGGCGGCTGCGTTGATCAGGAAGAAGGGTGCGATCGGCACGATCCGCAGCAGCACCAGGTACCAGTTGGCGTCCCGTTCCATGATGGCCAGCAGACCGGCCAGGCGGCCGGACTCCAGGCGATCGCGCAGCCCCTGATTGGAGAAATGGCGCACCATCAGAAAGCTCAGGCCGGCGGCGACCAGGCTGCTCAGCAGGGCCGCCAGGGCGCCGACCCCGATGCCGAACAGGTAGCCGGCGGCCAGGCAGAACAGCGAACCCACGGGCACCGCCAGGGTTGCCAGTACGATGAAGGCAAGGACGTAGATGCTCAGGGCCTGCCAGTAGTGGGCCTGGATGAGCGTGTCGATGCCCAGCAGCAGGTCGAGCACGGGCTCGAGGCCCCAGATGCTGAAGCCCAGGATGATGCCGGCCGCGACCAGCATCAACACCAGTCCGGTGGTCAGGGGCCAGCGCCGGAAGGGGGAGACCATGATCGTCTACAGGCGGCGAGCCGCCTGGCAAGCCTGGTCGAGATCGATCTCCTCGATCGATTCATGACCTTCGGTCAGCCGCTCCAGCAGCTCGCGTTGCCGCTCGCCACGCCGATGGGCCTCGGCATAGCTGATCTCCGGATGGAACATGACCATCTGATAGCGCGGGATGAAGGCCTCGCCGAGGCGGGCTTCGAGCGCCCATTCGAGCTGCTTGATCAGGTGGAAGCGGGGGTCTCGAACCCGGTCCCGCATTTCCAGGTAGTTGTCCAGTGCCATGGCGGCGATGGCATCCGCGCTTGGCTTGCGCTCGGCCACGAAGTCCTCCAGCACGGCCTCGCTGATGCCGCGTTCGACCAGGCGGTCGGACAGGGCCACGACGTCCTCGAAGGCGGCGTTCATGCCCTGGCCGTGAAAGGGCACGATGGCGTGCGCGGCATCGCCGATCAGCACGGCCCGGTCATCGAGGTGCCAATGGTCCGTGTACAGGGTGGCCAGGTAGCCGACCGGGTTGTTGCGAAGCTCATGGTCGAGTTCGCTCATCCGCTCCACCGCGTCCGGAAATTCACGCGTCAGGAAGCGTCGCATCTCGGCCGGGTCCTGCAGGCGCTCGAAGCTCGGCGCGTCCTCCTCGCTCGAGGCATTGGCCAGGAACAGGGTGCAGGTGAAGCTGCGATCGGGATTGGGCAGGGCGATCATCATGTAGCCGCCCCGGGGCCAGATGTGCAGGGCCTCGGGATCGAGCTGGAAGTCGCCGTCCGGACCGGGCGGGATGCTCAGTTCGCGATAGCCATGCCCCAGCGGCACCTCTCTGGCGTTGAGCGGTCGGACCTGCTCCATGGCGCGACGCAGGGCCGAACCGGCGCCATCCGCGCCGATCGCCAGTCGAAACGCCACGGTCAGGGTCCCGCCGGCGGCGTTCGTGAAGCGCAGCTCCCGCTTTTCGAAGTCGGCGGAGGCCAGCTCGTGGTCGAAGTGGATCCGCACGCCCGCGCCTTCGGCGGCATCGAGGAGCGCCTGGTTGAGATGGCCGCGATGGACCGACCAGATGACCTCGTCCGCGCGCTGACCGTAGCGCTGCAGCCGAGTCTCGCCGTTGACATCGTGCAGCATGCGTCCGCGCATGGGCAGGGAGAAGGCTTCGACCGTTTCGAGCAGACCGGCCTTGCTGAGGGCCATGCGACCGCGTTCGGCCAGGGCCAGGTTGATGGAACGGCCGGCGGGCACGCGCTGGCGACGTGGATCGGGATAGCGCTCGAACAGCTCCACGGACTGACCACGCCGGGCCAGGTCGAGGGCGAGCAGGCTGCCGGCTAGTCCGGCGCCGACGATGCTGATGTCCGGGCCGCTCATGCGCGTCCTCCCGGTCGCAGCTGCTTGATCATGTCGATCAGGCGGTCGCAGTCCTCGATGCGGTTGTAGAGCGGGACGGGGGCGACCCGGATGATGTCCGGTTCGCGCCAGTCGGCGATCACGCCGTGCCCTTCGAGACGTTCGAACAGCAGGCGACCGTCGTGGCGACCGCTGCGGACGCGCAGGCTGAGCTGGCAGCCGCGCCGATGGGGCTCCATCGGCGTGAGGATCTGCAGGGTGTCGGCGAGTTCGTCATTGATCCGTTGCGCCAGATGCCCGGTCATCGCCAGGGAAGCCTGTCGCAGGTTCTGAATCCCGGCTTCGCTGAAGATCTCCAGCGAAGGCCAGAGCGCGGCCAGGGCGAGCACCGGCGGGTTCGACAACTGCCAGCCTTCGGCGCCCCGCATCGGCTCGAAGTCGGGCCCCATCCGGAATCGTGTCTTCTCGTCGTGACCCCACCAGCCGGCAAAGCGTGGACGGGTGTCCTTGGCATGGCGTTCGTGGACGAAGCAGCCGGCGACGGCGCCGGGGCCGGCATTGAGGTACTTGTAGGAACACCAGACCGCGAAATCACAGCCCCAGGCGTTGAGTTCCAGCGGCAGGTTGCCGACGGCATGGGCCAGGTCCAGACCCAGCATCACGCCGGCACGCTGGCATGCCCGGGCGATGCGCTCCATATCGAAGGCCTGGCCGGTGGCGTACTGCACGCCGGGCCAGAGCACGAGGGCGACCTGATCACCGAAACGCTCCAGATAATCCTCCAGGTCCTCTTCGTGCAGCAGGCCATCGCGGCGGGGCGCCAATTCGACCAGATCCCTGTCCTGGTCCAGGCCGTGGAATTCGAGCTGCGAGGCCACCGCATGGCGATCGGAGGGAAAGGCGCCGCGCTCGATCACGATGCGTCGGCGAGCGCCGCTGGGACGGAAGAAGCTGACCATCATCAGGTGCAGGTTGACGGTCAGGGAGTTCATCGCCACGACCTCGTGACGCTTCGCACCGACCAGGCGGGCCAGATGATCGGTGGCCAGACGGTGGTAGGGCATCCAGGCCAGTGGGCCGTCGAAATGCCCGGCCACGCCCAGCCCGGCCCAGCGCTCCAGCTCGGCGGTCACGGCATCGGCCGAGGCCTGCGGCTGCAGGCCCAGGGAGTTGCCGCAGAAATACAGGCAGTCCTCGCCATCGGGGCCCGGCGGGATGCGGAAGCGCTCGCGGAAGTCGCCGGCTTGGTAATCGGTATCGGTGCGGTGGATGCTCATGTCATCGGGTACAGGATGGGGCAGGAGGGCGTCGCGTCACCGACCAGATTGCTCAGGCCCAGGTGCAGCAGGTAGTCACCGTCAGCGGCGTGGTCGGGGACGAAGATCATTTCGGTCACGGTGGCCGATCGTCGAGCTTCAGGTAGGCTCGGGGAACTCGACTCGGGGTCCAGGCCCCAGAACAGGCGATGGCGGAGCAGCTGTTCCTCGTCGCTGCCGTCGAGCGACGGCGTGTCGATCAACAGATGGTCGATGCCGCTCGCCGCCATCCTTGCCACGGCCTCTGGTTCGAGCAGTGGGTAGGGCGGTGCCTTGGCGTAGTCGCGCTCGCGCTTGTCGGCGCCATTGGGCAGGGTGCGGATGATCAGGGCGCGGCTGCTGGCGGGCCACTGCAGGGCCGAGTCCCGGATGCAGGGCGAGCGGCCCGTCTCGCCGGCTTCGGGACGAACGGTGATCAGGCTTGCCGGAATCAGCGCCTGGTTGAGCTCGGCGTCGACCGCCTGGCGTCCGGGCAGCACGTGTCCCGCGCCCTCGGTGTGCGTGCCATGACAGTGCGGAACGAAATCGATGCGGTCGGCATTGCAGCTGCCCCCATGCTGCACCCGGCCGCAGAACCCTCCCACCTCGAGCGGGCTGAAGCGCGCCGGCCCATCGACGAAGAAGCGGGGATGGCGGCCGTCCTCGCCGATCGGGATGCCCAGCGCGATGCCAGCCGACAGGTCCACGCGGCGGGCGCGGCCGGCCATCTCGAGCTCGACGATCATTCGCCCAGCCCGAAGCGTTCCGGTGACAGATCGAGAAATTCCAGCGCGTTGCGCCAGAACAGCTTCTCGCGCAGCTCGGGGGCGGGGTCCAGGGCACGGATCGTCGAGCCGGGGTCCTGCTCGCCGAGGGGGAACGGGTAGTCGGTGCCCAGGGTCACCCGATCCTCGCCCATGACCTCGATCAGATAGGCCAGGGCTTTCGGGTCGTGGGTGACCGAATCGACCCAGAAGCGGCCGAGGTAGTCGCGCGGATTGACCGGGTTCCTCGTCGCCACCAGGTCCGGGCGCATATTGAAGCCGTGCTCGATGCGCCCGATCGTGAACGGGAAGGATCCGCCACCGTGGGCGAAGCAGACGCGCAGATCGGGGAGTCGTTCCAGCACGCCGCCGAAGATCATCGAGCAGATGGCGCGGGACAGCTCGGCGGGCATGCCGACCAGCCAGGGCAGCCAGTAGTCGGGCATGTGTTCCTTGCCCATCATGTTCCAGGGATGGACCAGCACCGACAGGCCCAGGTCCTGACAGGCCGCGAACACCTCGAACAATTCCGGATCGTCGAGATTGCGGTCGTTGATGTTCGAGCCGATCTGGACGCCGGGCAGGCCGAGGTCGTGGGCCAGATGCTCGGCCTCGTTGATGGCCAGTTCCGTGTCCTGCAGGGGCAGGGTGCCCAGTGCGATCACGTGCTTCGGGTGGCGTTGCTGCTGTTCGGCGATCTGGTCATTGAGCGCCCGGGCGAACTGCGAGGCCGGTCCGGCGGGCAGGTGATAGCTGAACAGCACGGGCACGGTGCAGACCACCTGGATGCCGACACCGGCCTGCGCATAGTGTTCGATGCGATGCTCGATGTCCCAGGCCGTGCGATCGACGGCGCGGAAGAATTTCCCATCGATGGTGATGTTGCGGCGCTCGCCATTGCCTTCCAGACGCGGAAATCCGGGCGCGTCCATGGCCGGCAGCTGCTCGGGGAGCAGGTGGCTGTGCAGATCGATGATGGGAAGGGTCGGATCCATGGGCGCTCAAGTCTGCCGCAAGCGGGCGACGAATGCCAGACCCGGCGAGGGAGAAGGTCCGATTTCACGACGTTCAGCGGCCTTCTCGGTTTACACTAAGATGCTGTTCGTTTTCGATATCGGCCATGGGCTGAAGCTACGCATGGACGTCGCGGATTTTCATTTCGACCTGCCTGAACACCTTATCGCCCAAGTGCCGCTGGCCGACCGCTCTGCGTCGCGCCTGCTGCATCTCGATCGCAGTCTCGGTACCCTCGCCGATCGTCGCTTCGCCGATCTGCCCGAACTCCTTGGCCCCGATGACCTGCTCGTGTTCAACAACACGCGGGTGATTCCTGCTCGTCTGTTCGCCCAGAAGCAGACCGGGGGTCGGGTCGAGGTCATGATCGAACGCATGCTCGGGTCGCAAAGCGCCCTGGCGCAGCTGCGGGCCAACCGCAAGCCGCAGCCTGGCATGCATCTCGAGGTCGGCGATGAGGGGCTGCTGCGCCTTGGCGAGCGTGAAGGGGAGTTCTGGCGGGTCGATATCGCATCCGGCCCGGATTGGGCGGCGCTGCTCGAGCGGCACGGGCACATGCCCCTTCCACCCTATATCCAGCGCGAGGACGATGCGGTCGATCGCGAGCGTTATCAGACGGTCTACGGCGAAGAACCGGGCGCCGTTGCCGCGCCCACCGCCGGACTGCACTTCGATCAGCCCCTGCTCGACGCGCTGGCCAGGCGCGGCGTTCGGCGCGGCTGGTGCACCCTGCACGTCGGTGCCGGCACCTTCCAGCCGGTTCGTGTCGAGCGCGTCGAGGATCACGAAATGCACGCCGAATGGCTGCGTGTCGACGAGACCCTGGTCGAGCAGGTCAGCGAGACCCGCGAGCGCGGTGGTCGGGTGATCGCCGTCGGCACCACCTCGGCGCGCAGCCTGGAGACCGCCGCTGCCAACGGAGAACTGGCGCCCTTCGCGGGCGACAGCCGGCTGTTCATCTACCCCGGCTACCAGTTCAGGGTCGTCGACGCCCTGATCACCAATTTCCATCTGCCGGGCTCGACCCTGCTGATGATGATCAGCGCTCTGGCCGGTCGAGAGACCATCCTCGACGCCTACGCGCATGCCATCGAACAGGAGTACCGTTTCTTCAGTTACGGCGACGCGATGTTCATCGATTGAGCGCCGGCCGGGTATCATGGCCCGGCATTTCCGCTCAGGCTCGAGGATTCCCATGCAGTTCAGTTTGCTTGCGACCGATGGTCAGGCCCGCCGCGGTCGGCTGCAGTTCGATCGTGGCAGCGTGGAAACGCCGGCCTTCATGCCGGTCGGGACCTACGGCACGGTCAAGGCAATGACGCCGGAAGAGCTGCGCGAACTGGGCGCGGAGATCATCCTGGGCAATACCTTCCATCTGATGCTGCGTCCGGGCACCGAGGTCATCAGCGCCCACGGGGATCTGCACGATTTCATGGGCTGGTCGGGGCCGATCCTGACCGATTCCGGCGGCTTCCAGGTCTGGAGTCTGGCCGATCTTCGCAAGATGGACGAGCGCGGCGTGACCTTTGCCTCACCGGTGGACGGGTCCAGGGTCTTCCTCGGACCGGAAGAATCGATGGCCGTGCAACGGGCCCTGGGTTCGGACATCGTGATGATCTTCGACGAATGCACGCCCTGGCCGGCCACGCACGAACAGGCCGCGGAATCGATGCGCCGCTCCCTGCGCTGGGCCGAGCGCTCGAAGCAGGCCCACGGCGACAGCGATTCGGCCCTGTTCGGGATCGTGCAGGGCGGCATGTACGAGGACTTGCGTGTCGAATCGGCCTCGGGACTGATCGGGATCGGTTTCGACGGCTATGCCATCGGCGGCCTGTCGGTAGGCGAGCCGGAAGAGGATCGAAACCGCGTGCTGGAGGCGACCTGTCCCGCTTTGCCCGACGATCGGCCTCGTTACCTGATGGGGGTGGGGCGGCCCGAGGACATCCTCGAGGCGGTGCTCCGCGGCGTCGACATGTTCGACTGCGTGATGCCGACGCGAAATGCCCGCAATGGTCATCTGTTCACCCGCCGGGGGGTGCTCAAGATCCGCAACGCGCGCTATGAGCGGGACACGCGCCCGATCGACGAGGATTGTCAGTGCTACACCTGTCGTCACTACTCGCGGGCCTACGTCAAGCACCTGCAGAAATGCAATGAAATCCTCGGTCATCGGCTGGCCACGATCCACAACCTGCACTACTATCAGGACCTGATGAAAGCGATTCGTTCGGCCATCGAGGCCGGAGAGCTTCAGGCCCTGGCCGTCAGCCTCCGTGCAGACTGGCAGGCCGGAATTCCTTGAGACGAGCGCCCGAGCGAACTCATGAATGATGTGGGCTAGCCGCAGATGAACCCAGAATGACGCTTGGCGGCCCCGCCGATTCCAGCGAAATCACCCAGCTGCTCCGACACTGGAGCCAGGGCGACGAGCGGGCGCGCGATCAGCTGCTGGCTCGGGTCTATGATCGTCTGCATCAGCTCGCCGATCAGCAGTTCCGGCGTGAGCGGGGCAATCACACCCTGCAACCCACGGCCCTGGTGCACGAGGCGTTCATCAGCCTCGATTCCGTCGACATCGAGTGGCAGGGCCGCGACCACTTCTATGCGCTCGTGGCCCAGGTCATGCGCCGCCTGCTGGTCGATCATGCGCGCTCGAGAGCGCGCCAGAAACGCGGCGGTGGTCAGATCCAGATCGAGCTCGAGGACTGCGACGCCAGCACGCCCGCCCCGAGCACGGATCTGCTGGCCCTCGACGAGGCCCTGACGCGCCTGGCCGAGCGCAGCGAGCGCATCGCCCGTGCCCTGGAGCTCTGCTACTTCGGGGGCCTGACCCAGGATGCGGTGGCCCGGATTCTCGACATCTCGCGGCGCACCGTCGACCGGGACCTCAAGCTCGGTCGTGCCTGGCTCCGGGCGGAGCTGGAAGCGTCGTGAGCAAGACGCGATGGTCGCGCATCGAGGCCCTGTTCCACGGTGCCCTCGAACAGCCGGCGGAGCAACGTGAAGCCTGGCTGCAGGCGCAGGCCGGCACGGATCCTGCCCTGCTCGAGGAGGTCGCCCGGCTGCTTGCCTGCTCCGGCGACGAGACGCGCACCATCGATCAGGTGGTCAGCCGCGCGGCAGCGGATTTCAGTCACCCCGGTCTGGGCGAGGATCGCCGCCTCGGTCCCTACCGCATCGTGCGTCGGATCGGGCAGGGTGGAATGGGTGAGGTCTATCTCGCCGAGCGCGATGATCAGGAGTATTCCCAGCGCGTTGCCATCAAGGTGATTCGAGGCTTTGCCGGTGAGGGCGCCATGGAGCGGTTTCGCCGGGAGCGCCAGATCCTGGCCGAACTGCAGCACCCCAATATCGCCCGCCTGCTCGACGGTGGGACGATCGAGGACGGGCAGCCCTACCTGGTGATGGATTTCATCGATGGCCAGGCCTTGCGGGCATGGCTGCGCGAGCGGTCGCCCGGACTCGAGGCGCGGGTCCGGATGATGATGGCGCTCTGCGATGCCATCCACCACGCCCACCAGCACCTGATCATCCACCGCGACATCAAGCCCGGCAACGTGCTGGTCACCGAGCAGGGTGAGCCGGTGCTCGTCGATTTCGGTATCGCGCGCGCCCTGGATGACGTGGAACCCGACGCCGATGAGGTCGGCTATACCCCGGGCTTCGCCAGCCCGGAGCAGCTGGCCGGTCAGGCCGTGACCACCGCGAGTGACATCTACAGCCTGGGCCGCCTGTTCGAGGTCCTGGCCCGGGAGGGGCAGGCACCGGAGGCGCGCCTGCCCCGCGATCTGTGCGCCATCCTGGAGATGGCAACCCGCGAGGACCCGGGGAGTCGCTATCTGTCGGCCGCGGGCTTGCGCGCGGACCTGCTTCGCTTCCTAGAGCGCCGCCCGGTGCTGGCGCGGCCGGCCACGCCGGTCTATCAGGCCTCGAGGTTTCTACGCCGGCATCGAGCGATGGCGGTCCTTGCCACCGCTGCCGGCCTGCTGATGGCCGTCGTCAGCTGGGGCTGGCTGGACGACAACCGCCGGGCCCGGGACGCCGAATCGCGCGCCTTGATCGAGGCCAGGCACGGCGAGCAGGTGCTCGATTTCCTCCTCGACGCCATCGCCGCCGCCGAGCCGGGCCAGTCGCGGGGGCGGGACGTGAGCGTCCGCGAGATCGTCGATCGCTCCTACGCCAGGGTGACTCGCGGCAGCGACCTGGCGCCGGAGCTTCGGGCTCGCATGGCGCTGGCCCTGGGCGAGGTCTACGTGCGCCTGGAGGATCATGAGCGGGCCGTGGAATTGCTCGAACTGGCGGGCTTGAGCGAGGTGCCGGCCACGCGCCTTCGCGCACGAAGCCTGCTTGGTTATCAGCTGATCATCAGCGAGGAGATCGATGCCGCGGGTCCGGTGCTGGCCGGCGTCGATGAAATGATCGAGGCCTATCCTGACCTGCCTTCGTCGGTCATCAACGAAGGGCGCAATCACCACGCGCTCTGGCTGCTCGAAGTCGGTCAGGCCGAATCGGCGGCCACGGTATTTGCCGAGTTGGTCGATGTCCATCGGCGCTCCGGCGACGAGGTGGCGGCCGGGCGGATGCTCCACAACCTGGCGCTGGCTGAAAACGCAAAGGGTGACTGGGAATCGGCCGCCTCTCATTTCCGCGCCTCGCTGGTCGCCAAGCAGCGGACCGGCATGGCCGATACGCCGAGCTATGCCGTCACCCTGTCCCTGCTGGCCCAGGCTCAGGTTCGGCTCGGGGACTACGAGGCCGCCCGTCAGAGCATGCAGGCGAGCATGGATCTCCGGGTACGGATCTTCGGCGCCGATCATCCGGGTCTGCATCATGATTACAACGAGCAAGGCAGCATGTTCCATGACCGGGGGCGCTTCGACGAGGCGATCGGGGCCTATCGTCGCGCGATCGAGCTTCAGGCCATCAGCGGCGGTCCGGAGATCGAATCGGCCAGCTACCTCAACAACCTCGCCTCGGCACATGAGGATCGAGGCGAACTGGCCCAGGCCGAACCCCTGTTCCGCCAGTCCCTGGCGCTGCGCGAGCAGGCGCTGGGCCCGGAGCACGTCTCGGTCGCCCGGGCGCGTCACAACCTGGCCCGCCTGCTGATCCGGACCGGACGGTTCGATGAGGCCGAGGCGCTGATCGATCAGGCCGTGGCGGGCTGGACTTCGCAGCGAGGCGAGGGCCACCCGGCGACCCTGTACTCGCAGAGCCTGTACGGCTTCCTGGCCTGGGCTCGTGGGGATTATCAAGGGGCTGCCGAGCGCCTGGACGCAGTCCATGAGGCCCTCTCGGCGCATCTTCAGCCGACCAACTGGTGGATGCTGACCATTCGCGGTCAGCGCATTCGCAACTGGATCGAGCTCGGTGAGCTCGCTCGCGCCCGGGCCGAACTCGAGGCCCTGCTCGGCGACTACGGGCGGGCCCTGGGCGAAGATCATCCCCTCGCGGCCGCCTGGGCCCTCGAAGGCGTTCGCATCGACCGGCTCCAGGGCGAACACGCGTCTGCCGATGAGCGTCTGATCGAACTGGCGCCCCTGGTCGAGGAGCATCTGGCCCCGGGTTCCTATGCGGCTCGACAGCTGCAGTGCCTGCGGCGCGGCGACGTCCTGCGCGAGTGCTGGTTCCAGCGGGATTCCTGAAGCCCGGGCGGTGCTGAATCCCGGATTGTCGGGATTCGTTCTGGGGGCTTTGTCACAATTCTGCTTTCAGTGACGCTAGGTCCTCATGTAAGGTTGTGAAACCTGGGGGGGTCTATGCACAGATACCCTCCGACCCGGTCGACATCGAAACCGATTCGTCGGCCGTTCGATATTTGAGGGATGCATGTCACAATTCGACGAGGGATGCGCCACGCTTCGCGTGGTTCGCGCAGCACGCTCCGGCTGCTGCTGGATGGTGCTGGCTCTGGCGGCTCTGACCGGGTCGGTTTCTGCTCAGACGATCACAAAGACCGCGCCGACCGAGGTCGATGCCGGCGCGAGTCTCTCGTATTCGATCAGCGTGAACAACAACACCGGTGCCGCATTGGCCGACGTGGTCGTGATCGATACCTTCCCGAACCAGGTCACCTACACGGGCGCCACGGCCCCGGGCTGGACCTGTACCCAGCTGGCCGGATTGCCGGTTCAGGTCGAATGCGCGGCCGATGCGGCCCTGCCCACGGGCAACTCCAGCTTCACCCTCCAGGCCACCGCCGGTGCGCCGATCAGCGACACGGCCACCACCAATTCGGTTTCGCTGGAAGTGGCCAGCACGCAGGAAGACACCGATACGGCCAACACCACGATCCGGGCCGTGGCCGACCTGAACCTCGACAAGTCCATCGTCGATGGAGCGAACCGCGTCGATTCCGCCAGTGTTCGCGGCGGTGACGGTCTGAGCTTTGCCGTGTCCGTCAGCAACGCCGGGCCCAGCGCCGCCCAGAACGTGCAGGTGCGAGATTCGCTGCCGGCCGGCTTCACCTTCGACAGTTCGCAAAGCGATTTCGGTAGCCCGGACTGGAGCTGCGCCAGCAATGTCGGCCTGGACCAGGTGACCTGTGATTACACGCCCAACCTGGCCTCGGGCGCGACGGCACCGGAGTTGCTGATCGATGTGATCGCGCCGGCTACGGCTGGAAATTTCAACAACACCGCCAATGGCGAATCGGATGCGGACGACACCGCCTTCCCGCACGCCAGTGATACGGTCAGCGTCGAAGTCTTCCTCGAGGCCGATCTGCGCGTCACCAAGACGGCGGGCAGCGCGACCGCGTATTCGGGCCAGCCGATCAGCTACACCTACACGATCACGAACCATGGCCCGCAGCCGGCAACGAACATCCAGCTCAGCGATGTCTTCGACCGCGCCAACGTGCTCGGCAGCATCAGTATCACGGCCGGCGCGCCCAACTGGAGCTGCGCGGCGAATCCAACGCCGCCGGCCAGTTCCAGCCAGCTCGATTGCAGCTATAACTCGTCGCTGAGCCTGGCGCCGGACAATGGCACGACCTCGCTGGTGCTGACCGTCGAGATCACCGCGCCGACCGTCGAAACCGCCATCACCCTCGGCAACCAGGCCACCGTGAGCTCGGCCGAGAGTCTGCCGACGCCGGCCAACAATGTCAGTGGGGCGGTGCAGGTGACCGTGGAGCCGTCCGCGGACCTGTCGGTCACGCCACGGACCGCACCAGTGGCCGCGCAGGATGCCGACTCGGTCTTCGTCTACAACGTGGCGATCGCCAATGCGGGCCCATCGACGGCCCAGGCGGTGACCCTGAGCGACAGCGTTCCGGCAGGCTCCTTGCTGCAGTCGGTCAGTGGCAGCGGGTGGACCTGCCAGATCAACCAGCTGCTGGGCAGCTTCGAGTGCATGCGCGCCAGCCTGGCGTCCGGCGCGTCGGCATCCGTCGCCGTCAGCACCCGCTTGCCCCGCAACCCGCCCACGCCGGGGCAGGCCAGTGGCGACATCGCATCCGGCACCGCCACCGTGTCCTCGAGCACCCATGATCCCGCGGCCGCCAACAACAGCGATGCGCCCTTCGATCTGACCATCGCGGCGGACTGGGATCTGGCCATCAGCAAGACCGCCAGCCAGGCGGTCGTGGTGCCGGGCCAGAGCTTCACCTACGAGATCGCCATCGACAACTTCGGTCCCAGTGACTTGACCGGTGATATCCGGGCGCTCCTGAGTGACGACTTCGATGCCAACCTGCGCGGCGGTCTGGATGTCTGCGGGGTCTCGGCGACGGTGCCTTGCTGGCAGTGCGAATCCCCCAATCAGCCGTTCTTCCTGAGTGAACTGGATTCCGACGATGCGGCCTTGACCGGCATCGGCGGAGGCCGGCAGCTGGTGGTCAGCCCGTCCCGCGAGTTCGTGTTCGTGGCGGGCCAGTTCGACAATGCCGTGGCAGTGCTCGATCGAAGCACGGCTCGCAGTGCCGCCTTCGGCGCGTTGGCCTATGCCTCCTTCGCAACGGATGCCACGGCCCCCCGAAGCGTGGCGGTCCATCCCGGCGGCGCCTGGCTGGTCACGGCAGAGCAGGGCAGCAGCGGCCGACTGCTGCGCCAGACCATCAACCCGAGCACGGGAGCGCTGGGCACGGCGACCACGCTGGCGAGCAACCTCAACGAGGTCGAAGACCTGCGTTTCAATCCGCAAGGTGACGTGCTCTACGTCGCCGAAAGTGGCGCCGACAGCATTCGCGTCTACAGCTTCGACGCAGCCTCGGGTGCGATCGCTGCAGTGGCGACCGTCAGCCGCGACGCGGTGGCGGCCAATCCAGTGTTGCTGGGTGGCGTGACGCGGCTTGCACTGTCTCCGAACGGCAACCATCTCTACGCGGCGGCGCCGGACGACCATGCGATCGTCGCGTTTTCGGTGAATGCCTCGACCGGGTCGCTGACGCCGCTGTCCACGGCCTCGACGGCGCCGCTGGTCGGCGGCGAATCGGTGCCCTTCGCGGCCCTGGCCGTGGGCACGGATGGCGATGAGCTCTACGCGGGTGGCGGCAGCCGAGTGCTGGTGTTCGACCTCACCGCGGCCACCGGCCTGCTGGGCACCTTCGAGGCGACCAGCGCCACCAGTCTGCCCGCTCGGTTGCTCGATGGCGTGTCCGACCTCGTCGTGGCACCGGATGGCAACAGCTTCTACGTGGCGGCGACCACCGATCAGGCCGTGTCCCGCTTTGCCCGGGATGAGCTCGGCGCCATGGTGTTCGAGCGTTCCGAGCCGCTGGCCGATGCGATGCAGGCCAATGCCCTGGCGATCGACTCCGCCGGTGAAACCCTCTATGTGGCGGCTTCGTCCCAGGACGTCAGTGGGGTGGTGGCGCCCGATCGAAGCAAGGTGATCACCTATCGTCTGGCCGGACCGGGTCAGTGCGACGGGATCCGTCCGGGCGAGCTGGACACCGGTGATATTGTCGATCGCGCCCTCACGGTGCCGGCCGGCCAGCGACTGACCGTGGTGGTCGATGCCGGTCTGAATGCGGGTCTGAGCATCACCGAACTGAACAACGTCGCGACCCTGGAAGATGCGGATGGCGCCACGATCAGCGACAACGCCCTGATCGAAGTGCGCAACGCCACCGAAGTGGTCGTGACCAAGACCGCGCCGGACCAGCGCCCGATCCCGGGCACCGAGTTTGCCTACACCATCGAGATCGAGAACCTCGGCCCCGGCGGCCTGGTCGACCTCGAGATCAGCGACCAGCCGCCGGTCTTCGGCGGTGTCAATGTCGCCGGATTCATCGGCACGAGCTTCGAGTGGCAGTGCGAGGCCGAAGGCAACGCCTGCTGCACCCACAACGGCACGCCGGGCCAGTGCGGTCAGATCCAGCCGACCGGCTGGACGTCCGGAACGCTCGTCGGACACGGCGTCGACATGCCGAGCAACTCGCGCCTGGTCTTTACGCTGCGCGGGGACCTGCATCCCTCGTCCGAGCCCGGTGCCAGCCTGAGCAATACCGCCACGTTGACGATGCCGGCCGGTATTTCTCCCTTCGATCCGGCGGACCTGAGCAGCACCCACACGGTGAACATCGACGCCCAGACCGATCTGTGGCTGATCAAGGAGAGCCTCGGTGTGACCGATCAGGCGGGTACGCCGGTCATCGAGTACCGGGTGCGCGTGGGCAATTCCGGTCCATCGGCGGCCGCCGGTCTGACGGTGGAAGACGTCTTCGATCCCCTGGTCTTCGATCCGGCGGCCTCGTCCTGGTCGTGTACGATCACCGATGCCGGTGAGGCCCTGTCTCAGTCCTGCTGCAGCTATGGCCTGGGCGCCTGTCAGGCCACGAATCTGACTGGACAGAGCGGGCCGATCAGTCAGACCATGGCCCTGGCCTCGGGAGCCGAGGCCCAGTTCTCCATGTTCGTGCCCGTGATCGACCCCGGTGCGGCGGCGGTCGAGAACGAAGCCAGCGTCAGCGTGCCCCCGCTGGTGACCGACCCGGATCCGACCAACAATACGGACACGGCGCTGGTTCGACTTCTGGCCACGGCGGATCTGGATATCAGCAAGGAAATCCTGGCCGGTAGTTCCGTGACCCCTGGCGAAGAGGTCAGCTTCATCGTGACCCTGCAGAGCGAGGGGCCGGACGACGTGCCGGTGATCGTGCAGGATCTGCTGCCCCCCGAACTGGACAACGTGACCTGGACCTGCGACGCGACGACCCCCACGCCGGGGGACCTGAGCTACGAGAATCACTACGGGCTCGGCGCCGACCTGGTCGAGCCGGTCGCCGTTCTGACCTCCGAAGACGGCAGACACGTCTACATGCTGGGTGCCGGTGGTGAGTTCACCCCGGGTGCCGAGCCGTCGCCGGCCTCGCTGGCGGCCTATGAGAGAAACATCATTCCGGGACCGAACTTCGGCGAATTGACCCTGATCGACCTTGAAGTCGATGGGGTCAACGACGATGACGATTCCGGCCTGACGGTGGAGGCCCTGGCCGATGCTCGCGGCATGGCCATGAGCCCGGATCAGCGCTACATCTATGTCGCGACGGGGTCTCCGGGTGCCGTCGTCGTCTTCCGTCGCGATGCCCTGGCCGGTTCGCCGCAGTTCGGACAGCTGAGCTTCGTGGAAGCCAGATTGAACGGCTCCGACCAGCCGGGTGACCAGATCACGCCCGTATCTGGCCTCGGCGGGGCCACGGCCGTTCGGGTCAGCCGGGATGGCAGTCACGTCTACGTGGCCTCACGTGAGGAGCACGCGGTGGCCACCTTCCGTCGTGATCCGGGCACGGGCGTGCTGAGCTTCCAGGGCCGGATTTCCGCGCCGACCCTGCTGGGGCAGGGGACCTTCGCCCTCTGGGGGGCGCTGGCGGTCGACATTCCGCCCGAGGATGATTTCGTCTACGTCACGGGCCGCGGGCCGGTGGCCGCCTTCAGTGGTCCCAACTGGTCGACCACCGACACGCGGGCCGCGGTCGGTACGCGCTCCTACTTCGTGCCGAACACGCCGGGCATCGCCCTGAAGTGGCTGCAGCTCGAACAGGGCGTCAACGTGGCCGACGCCTCCGATCTCAGGCTGAGCTTCCAGCACATCTATTCGCTCGACTGGGCCACCTCCTGCTACGACGCCGGCGTGCTCGAGATCTCGACCGATGGCGGCCAGAACTGGCTGGACGTGCTCGATGCCGGCGGCGTCTTCGTGACCGGCGGCTACACCGAGAACCAGAACGGTGGTGAACAGAATCCGCTGAACGGGCGGCCTGGCTGGTGCCGGAACAGTCCGGGCTGGACCACCGGCAGCTTCAACGACGTGGAAGTCGATCTCAGCGGCGCGGTGGCCGATGGTGAGAGCGTACTGATCCGTTTCGGACTGGGCGAGGGCACCGGGCTCGGCAATCCGGGCTGGTGGATCGACGACATCCGCCTGTACAACGATGCCACGCCGGGCACGCCGCTGCTCCTCGATACGGCGGCCGGTGGTTCCGGTGGTGCGACGATCACGGTGCTGGCCCGCAATGACGATGACACGGCGCTCGGCTATGGTGATCTCGAAGTCGACAGCGTGGTGGCGCTGCCCTCCACGGTCGATGTGGCCACCATGGACGGCGTCGGCCAGACCCTCTACGTCGGCAGTGCAGCCGACGAGTCGATCAGCGTCTATGGCCGCGATGCGGACACCGGGGCGCTCGGTCTGACCGAGGTGGTCACGCTGACGGCCAGCATCGACCCGCCGATTTCGGGCGACTCCCTGGCTGGCCTGGCCGCCATGGCCGTGTCGCCGGATGGCGAGCATCTGATCGTCAGTGGTGCGGCCGTGGACCGGCTGGTGGTCTTCCGCCGCCTGCCCTTCGTCGGCACCTTGCGACCGATGCAGGAGCTCGAACTCGGTGCGCCGGCCGATCAGCCCGTGGAAGGCGGCATCGAGGGCGTGCAGGGCATCGTCGTGTCCAGCGACGGTCAGCAGGTGTTCACGGCGGCTTCCGTCGGGCAGCTGGGCGTGTTCGCACGGCGGGCGCCGGATCCGACCTTCGGGTTCCTCGAAGCCGTGGTCGATGGGGAAGATGATGGCTTCGGCGCGACGGCGTCCGGTTTGCTCGGTGCACGCGCTGCTGCGGTCAGCGAGAACGGGCTCTATGTCTTCGCGGCCTCCTTCGGCCAGATTGCCAGCTCGCAGTCAGGCGCCCTGGTGGTGCTGGAGCGGGATGCGGGCGCGACCGAACCGGGTCGTCATCTGCGCTTCCGCCAGGTCCTGCGCAACAATCAGGCCGGCGTGACGGGTCTGGATGGTGCGCTCGACGTCAAGGTCTACGACAACGACATCTACGTGGCGGCCGAGCGCTCCAATGCGGTCACCCATTTCCGGCAGGATCCCGGCACCGGGGTCGTGAGTTTCATCGGCAGCTACGCCAACGGCGGCTCGATCAGCGGTCTGTCCGGCGCGGCGGCCCTCGAGATATCGCCCGGTGGGGAGCATGTCTACGTCGCCGGCCGCTTCGACCACGCCGTGGCGATCTTCGCCCGCGACGCGCTCAACGGCACCCTGAGCTTCGTGGGTGAGGCCCGCAACGGCATCGATGGCGTGATCGGGATGCTGGGCGCCAATGCGCTGGCGATTTCCACCGACGGCCAGCAGCTCTACGTGGCCGCACGCCAGTCCAACGCCGTGGTCGTGCTCGACCGCGTCGGCGATACCCTGGTGCATCGCCAGAGCTTCTTCGACGGCACGGAAGGCGCCGTCCTGACCAGTCCGACCGGCATCACCGTGTCCCGTGAAGTGGCGGGCAGCGAGCACGTGCTGGTGACCTCCCTGGATGCGGATGCGGTCACGGTCCTGAAGCGCCTGACCGACCCGACCCAGCCCGATCTGCGGGGACGGGTCCGCTTCCAGCAGAGCCTCGTCAACGGCGTGGACGGCGTCGACGCCCTGCTCAGCCCGCGCGACATCATCGTCGATCCGGACAACGACCGGGTCTATGTCGCCTCGGATGATGGCGATGCGCTGGTGATCTTCGACCGGAACGTCAGTCCGGGCGGCGCGCTGTTCGGCAGCCTGGCGCCCCTGGAAGTGCGCCGGCTCGGGGTGCGTGGCGTCATCGGCCTGGATCGTCCCTACGGCCTGGCGGTGACCCGCGGGGCGCGCCGGAACATCTATGCCGCATCCCTTGGTGGCCAGAGCGTGACGGCCTTCGTGCGTCGCTCCGGCTCCAGCTGCCCGGCGGCCGGCAGTGGCAATCTGTCCGAGCCGGTCTTCATCGCCGCCGGTGGCACCGTGCGCTTCACCATCACGGGCACGATCAATCCGGGCGCCGAGGGTTTCCTGGACAACCTCGCGACCCTGGTCATCCCGAGTGACGTCAACAACACGGGCAACAGCTCGGACCCCTCGGACAGCACCGAGATGATCCCGTCGTCGGCCCTGGTCGTGGAGAAGACCAACTCCCGCCTGTCCGTCGTGGCCGGTGAACAGCAGTCCTACCGGATCACGATCGGCAACGATGGACCGAGCCATGCTCGTAACGTCGGGATCACCGATCTTCTGTCGGCCAATTCGCAGTTCGATGTGGCCTCGGCGGCTTGGACCTGCACGGCGGTCGGCACCGGCCTCCTCGATCGCCAGGAGACCCTGAGTGAAGCCATGACCGATCAGGCGGGTCTGCTCGGCAGCGCCGGGGTCGTGTGGACGCCGGCGCCGCATCCGCTTCTCGACGAGCGGGTCTACGTGGCCGGGGTCCTGGGTGACGGTCTGGCCGTCTTCTCGATCGATCCGGTCTCCGGTGAGCTGGTCGCCGAGCCGGGCCTGAGCCTGGTCGAGGGCGGGATCGATGGTGCCGGCAATCCGGTCTCCGGCTTGCGCGGCGCGCGCGCCATCGCGACGGCCTTCGGGGGCAGCCAGCTCTATCTGGCCAGCCAGGTCGACAACAGCATTTCGGTGATCAACGTCAATACCGACGACAGTTCGCCGGCGTTCGGGACCCTGAGCATCGTCCAGACGATCGACGATGGGCTGGTCGGTCTGTCCGCCTTCGACCAACCCACCGATGTGGTGGTCAGTGCCGATGGGCTGAACGTCTACGTGGCGGCGGCCAACAGCAATGCCATCTACGTCTTCGATCGCATCGTCGGCACCGGCAATCTGGTTCCGACCCCGGCCCAGGTCCTGCAGTCCGATGGCACGGTCCTGCTCGATGGGGTGTCCGATCTGACCATGGGGCCGGAAGGCGACCATCTCTATGCGGCGGGCAGCAATTCCGCGTCGATCGCCGTGTTCGAGCGCAACGGCGACGGCAGCCTGACGCCGATCCAGACGCGCTCTTCTCCAGCCACGCCGGGCCTGGCGGGTGTGACCGCGCTGCGCTTCGGCCCCGGTGGTGCGCAGCTCTACGCCGTGGCTCGCGATGACGAGAGCATCCTCGTCTTCAATCGCGACAACGATCCACTCAGCGCGCAGTTCGGGCGCCTGCTCAGTGGTGTGGCGCAGCGCATCGAGCGCAGCGACGTCAGCGAGATGATCAGTCCGCGCGACCTGCTCATCAGCCCTGACGGTGGCAGTGCCTATCTCTCCGCTTTCGGGCGCAACGCCTTGCTCGTCTTCGCCCGCGACCGCGAGACCGGCCGGCTCAGCTACCGGACCCGCTACGTGGATGGCGATGATGAAGTCGGCCTGGCCGGCGTGTCGGCACTGGCTCTGAGTCCGAATGGCTCGGAACTGCTGGCCGGGGCCCTGCTGGACAATTCGATCACCCGCTTCGTACTGTCCGGCTTCTCGCGCTGCGAACTCGACGCAGGGACCGGCGATGTCGATCTGCTGGCCGACATCGCGGCCGGGGGTCAGATCATCATCGACCTTGATGTCGAGGTCGCGGCGGGCACCCTGGGCTCCGTCTGCCCGGCGCCCCTCGACCCCGAGCGGAACTGCGTGGTCAACGAGGTCGAGGTCAGCCTCACGCAGGGCGGGACCACCACGATCCAATCTGCCTCCGATGCGAGCTTCCTCGATCGCGCGGCCAATCTCGTCGTGACCAAGTCCGACGGCCTGGCCGAGTTCCGGGGCCTGAGCGGGGCGGCGGCGATTGACGGCACGGATCTGCTCGGTTCCCACCTGTACGTGGCGGCACCCGGCGAGCCCGGGATCGGCGTCTTCGCGATCGAGGAGGTGATCGGCTCGCCGACCGGCGACTACCCGCTTCGCTTCGTCGAAGCCCTGATCAGCGGTGAAGACGGCGTGTCTCAGCTCAACGGCGTGAATGACGTCCTCGTCTCTCCCGATGGTCGTCACGTCTATGCCAGCTCGGCACTCGATAGCGCCCTGGTGGCCTTCGAGCGCGAACCCTTCACCGGGCGCCTGTCGGTGCTGGCGGTCTACCGCAACAACAACGCCGGCGTCTCCGGCCTTTCGGGGCCCAGGGCAATGGCCATGGACAGCGACGGAAGGCATCTCTACGTGGCCGCGGCCAATTCCAATTCCCTGGTCGTGTTCAGCCGTCAGAACGATGAAAGGGAGCCCGGCTTCGGTGAGTTGAGCTGGCAGGCCTCGGTGCAGAACGGCACCGATGGCGTGCAGGATCTGCTGACGCCGGTTCACCTGGCGATGTCGCCGGATGGCCGCCATGTCTATGTGGCGGCCCAGGGCAGTGACGCCGTGGTGACCTTCCGGCGCCAGGCCGACGAGGAAGAAAGCGCATTCGGTGGTCTGACCTGGATCCAGTCCCGTCGCAATCTCCTCGGCAACGTCGTCGGGCTGCTGGACGTGTCGCGGGTCCTGGTGTCGCCCGACGGTGAATTCCTCTACGCGGCGGGCACCGGGAACAATGCGGTGGTCGTCTTCGACCGCGTCAGCAGCGCGGTGGAGAGCAACTTCGGTCGTCTGAGCTTCCTCGAAGCGGCGGTCGACGGCAGCAACGGCTTCGAGGGTCTGGCAGCAGTGTCCGATCTGACGCCGGTGGGTGCCGGAGCGGCCTTCATCGCAGCGAGTTCGCCGACGGACAACACCGTGGCCCTGCTGAGCCGCGATGCCGCCACCGGTCTTTTGAGCTTCTCCAGCCTGATCGAGGAAGGCGAAGTCCAGAACCCGCCCGGGGGGGCGGTGGTGGTCGACGGTCTGGTCGGTGCCTCGGCCCTGTTCGCCCTGCCTGGCGACAACCGTTTCTATGCGGGATCCCGCGAGCCCGGTGCCATCGTGGCGCTGGACGAGTCGTCCGGTCTGATGGATTTCGCCGGCTCCGTGATCCAGGGCGGCGGTGGTGCCGTTCCCGGCGCTTCCGTGGAGTACCTCATCCAGATCCACAATGAGGGACCGAGCCGGGTGGCCGACGCACGCGTCACCGACATCTTCCCGGCCGACTTCGATGCCGTGAGCTGGACCTGTACCTTCGGCTCCGCCGAAAGCTCCTGCCCGGGAACGGGCACCGGCAACATCGATGTGCTGGTCGACCTCGATGCGGGCGATACGATGAGCTTCTTTGCCACCGGACAGCTGCGCAGCGACGCCTCCGGCTTCGTGGTCAACCGCGCATCGGCGACCATGCCTGCCGGTGTGGTGGATCTGGATCCTGCCAGCTCCGAGGCCACGGACGACAACACCATCGTTCGGTCGAGCAGCAATCTGGAAGTCTCGATCGAAGGCCTGCCCGCGGCCCTGGTCGCGGGCGCCGATCTCGACTACCAGGTGCGCGTGCGCAACCTCGGCCCGAGCGATGCCTCCGGTGCCCGCGTCGAGCATCGGCTGCCCGAGGCCCTGGGCCGGACGGCCTGGGTCTGCGAGGCGGATCGTGAGCCGGGTACGCTGACCCTGCAGCCGGCGCCGGTCCAGGTGCTGGCCGACACTCGAGCGAGCGCGATCAGTCGCGATGGTCGTCATGTCTACGTCACCGGCGACACGAGCGTGCCGGTGCTGGCGGTGTATGACCGCAACACCCTCACCGGTGAGCTGACGCCCAAGCAGCTGATCGAGAACCTCAGCATCGAGCCCGACCCGGACGGCGATCGTCTGATCGACGGTCTGGCGGGCGCTCGCGAGCTGGCGGTCAGTTCGGACGACCGCTTCCTCTACGTTCTGGGCTATCAGGACGACGCGATTTCGGTCTTCGAGCGTGATCTGGCAACGGGCCGGCTGACCTTCCTCCAGGTGCTGCGTGACAACATCGGTGTCATCGATGGCCTGGGCGGCCCGGTGGCCCTCGCCTTCGATTCGGCCGAGGCCCAGGTCTATGTGGCGGGTCAGCTCGACAACGCCATCGCCGTGTTCGATCGCAACGCCAGTACCGGTGAACTCAGCTTTCTGCAATTCCTGCGCGACGGTCAGGCTGGGGTGGAAAACCTGAACGCCCCCGCCGATCTTCTGGTGGCCGATGCCGATGCCACGGTCCTGGTCGCCTCCGCAGGCTCCGATGCGCTGGTGCGCTTCGATCGTGCCGGCAACGGTCAGCTCAGCTATGCGGGCAGCCTGGTCCAGGGCGATGTGATCGAGAACGGGGCAGAAAGCCTGATCGTGGATGGGCTCTCGGGCGTGCGTTCCATGGTGCTCAGCGAAGACGAGCGCTGGCTGTACACCTACGGGCGGAGCGGCCTGGATCAGGCCATCGCCGTGTTCGAACGCGCCTCGGCCGAACAGAGCCTGCCGGTCCGTGTTCTGCGCGAAGGAGACGCCGTGGGCGTCCCGCCGCTGCCGATCGGCGGTCTGGTCGGTGCGACCGAGCTGGTGCTGACGGCCGATGGCCAGCAGCTCTACCTGTCCGGACTCGATGACCTGCAGGGCAGCCGAAGCCTGGCCGCCTTCCGCATCCTCGAAGGCGCCGATCTGCAGTTCCTGGGTCGTTTCGATGGTGCGGCAGCGAGCGCGCCGGGGCAGGGGCATCATCTGAGCGTATCGAGCGATGGCCGGCATCTCTACAGCGTCGGTGCGGGCTTCGACAACGTCGATGTCTGGCAGCTGCTCGGTGGCTCGATCTGCGGTCGTGCCGGGGAAGTGCTGGTGCTCGACCAGGTCGATCTCGAGGCCGGTGGAGAAGTGCTCTATGACATCAGCACCAGCGTGCTGGCGAATGCCCGGGGCACGGTCGATCTCGAGGCCCGCATCGATCCGGTGCTGGCTCGGGAGGATTCCGATCTGAGCAACAACGTGGCCAGCCTGAGCATCGGCATCATCGCCGAGGCGGCCCTGGAGGTGATCAAGACCCGGCAGACCGACCCGATCGTGGCCGGTGAGCCGGTGGTTTGGGACATCGTGATCAACAACCATGGTCCCAGCAGTCTGTTGGGCGTCGATGTCATCGATGCGCTGCCGGCGCTGCCGGGCGAGATCGCCAATCCGATGGCGCCGGGTGTGGTGTCGGGTTCGGCGCAATGGGTCTGCAGTGGTGAGGACCACCTGTTCACGAGTCAGAGCTTCGGCGGAGCCGAGCTGGCGGCCGCCCGAGGGGTGTCCTTCAGCCCCGATGGACTCTGGGCCGCCGCGACCGGTCAGGCCGGGGACTCGGTCATCCTCTATCAGCGGAACCCGTCCACGGGTGCCCTGAGCGCGGTCGATGCGGTCAGCGATGGCGACCCGATCTTCGATGAGGACGATGTCCAGGTGGGCACGGTCATCGGCCTGGATGGCGCCGCCGATGTGGCCTTCAGTCCGGATCAGGCGCATCTCGTGGTGGCCAGTGCCGAGGCCGATGCCCTGGTGGTGTTCGCCCTGGATGCCGATGCCGGCAGCCTCGTGTTCGTCGAAGCGCTGTTCAACGGCGAGGGGCCGGAAGGGCAGACCGGGACCGTCTTCGATCTCGACGAGCCGGTGCGAATCCGCTTTGCGCCCGATGGCGAACGTCTGTTCGTCGCGGCACGGAGCTCGAACGCGCTGACCGTGTTCGGCCGCCAGGCCGTGACCGGCCGACTGAACTGGCTGGAAAGCTGGGGCAGCGGCCTGAACGGGCTGCCGGTCAATGCGATGGACGGCGTCAGCGATCTGGTCGTCAGTCCGGATGGCGCCTACGTCTATGCCGCCGCGACGCAGAACAACAGCATCGGCATCTTCCGTCGCGACGAGTCCGGCAATCTGGCCTGGGATCAGCGCCTGGCCAACGGGCAGATCCAGAATGGCGTCAGCGTCGTCGGCCTGGGCCTCGTCCAGTCCCTGGCCATCAGTCCGAAGGGGCGCCAGCTCTACGCGGCCAGCCTGTCGGAGGATTCGGTGACCTTGTTCGCACGTGATCCGCAGACCGGGCTGATCAGCTTCGTCGAGCAGTATCGCGACGGCGTCGAGGGCGTCCAGGGTCTCGATGGCGCCAATTCGGTGGCCGTCAGTCCCGACGGCGAGAACGTCCTGGTGGGCGCTCGGAACGATTCGAACATCGTCGTGTTCGCCCGCGATTGGGTGGGTGGTGAGCTGCGTGAAATCGAGGTTCTGGACGGTGCCGGCCTGACCGGTCCACGCCGGATGGCGATCGCGCCGGATGGAGGCAGTGTCCTGCTGACGACGGAAGAGGGCTCCGGGACCCTGCTGAACCTGCGCCGCCAGGCCGAAGGCTACTGTGGCCTGGACAGCAGTCTCGCCGACGAACTGTTCGACACGGTCGATCTGGCCGCGGGCGGTTCCCTGAGCTATCAGGTCGAGGCCCTGGTCCATCCGGGCGCCCGCGGGATCCTGGAGAATACCGCGACGGTCGTCGAGCCGCCGGCCACCGGCGCCCTGACCCCGATGGACCAGAGCGATACGGATTCCGGTCCGATCACCGTCGTGACCGATGTCGGCGTCGACAAGACGATCGATGGAGAGGCGAGTTCCCTGATCGGTGGCGGTCTGGTTCGATTCGTGCTCGAAGTGACCAACGACGGGCCCAGCCATGCCTTCGCGGCGCGGCTCGAAGACCTCCTTCCGGCCTCCATCGTGGCCTCGGACTGGACCTGTCAGGTCATTCCGGTCGGGACCGGCCAGAGTCAGTGCCCGTCTTCGGGCACGGGCAGCCTGGATGAAACGGTCGATGTGGTCGCCGGCGAGCGTCTGCTGGTCATCATCGACGGCCAGATCGCCAGCGATTTCCTCGGTCAGCTGAGCAACACGGCGACGATCACCGAGCCAGGCGATGCCAGCGATCCGGATGGAGACAACAACTCCAGCACCGTCACGGCCACCGTCAGCGCGGTCGCCGACATCGTGGTCGGCAAGTTCGCCGATGTGCTGCAGTTGACCGCCGGCGAGATGGCCCTGTTCGTCGTCGACGTGACCAACCTCGGCCCGAGTGACGCGCCTTCGGTCTCGATCGTCGATTCCATCGCGCCGGAATTCCTCGATCCCCAGTGGACCTGTACAGCCTCCGGAGGCGCCGTTTGTCCGAGTCCGAACGGGATGGGCGACATCATGGAGACGGGCCCCCTGCCGAGTGGTGGTGGCTGGCGTTTCGAGATCGAGGCGCAGGTGGATCCGTTCCTGGCGGTGCCGCAGGTGCTGAGCAACGGAGCTCAGGCCACCCTGAACGGCAGCGAGGTCAATGACCCGGACGTTGCCAATAACGAGGACAGCGCCGAAGTGGCCGTCGTGTCCTCGGAGGCCGATCTGTCGGTCAGCAAGACCGTGGACCTCGGCTCGGCCCTGCCGGGTGATCCGGTCAACTATCAGATCGTGCTCGACAATGCCGGGCCGTCCGGGTCGATCGAAGCCCGGCTTGTGGACCTCATGCCGGCCGAACTGATCAACGTCAGCTGGACCTGTACCGCGGTGGGTGATGCGGTCTGCCCCGAGGCCAGCGGTGTCGGTGACATCGATCTGAGCCTGCAGTTGCCGCCGGCCAGCGGTCTGATCATCGACGTACAGGCCCAGATCGATCCGGCCACGCCGTCCGGCCCGCAGGAAACCGTGGTCAACACGGTGACCGTGCAGGTCGTGCAGGGTGCGGAGGATCCGGATCCGGGCAACAACGAAGCCTCGGCGAGCACTGTGCTGGATCTGGACGTGATCTTCAGTGATCGCTTCGAGACGCCGGCCAGCAGTCAGGAGGAGCCCGAGGCATGAAGCGCCTGATGCTCAGCCTGTCGATTGCTGCCGCCCTGACCGCCTGCAGCAGTGAATCGCCGCAGCCCGAGGTGCTGGCCCGTGTCGGTGATTCGGTCATCACCCTTGACCAGTACCAGCACGAGCTCGAGCGTCGCGCGGCACTCCGGCCCGGCTATTACGAGCGGGCCGAGAAGCGGCAGGAACTGCTGGACTATCTGGTCGATCAGCAGGTGCAGCTCGATGCGGCCGTGCGGGCGGGCATTCCCGAGGAGCCCGAGTTTCGCGATCTGTATCACCGCATGCTGATCCAGCGTCTCCGCGAGAAGCGCCTGGACGAGGCGCTGGCCTCGGTGACGATCAGTGATGCCGAGGTGCTGAGCTACTACGAGGCCAATGCCGATCAGTTCGGCCGGCCGGAGCGTCGCCAGATCGCGGTCATCCGACTGAGCCGCTCGGCGCGTCCGGACGCCGAGGCCGATCAGGCACAGCGTGAACAGGCCGAGGCGGCGCGCGAGGCGGCCCTACAGCTGCCCGACGACGTGGCCCATTTCGGGGCCGTGGCCGTCGAGTACTCGGACGACCGTGGCAGCCGCTATCAGGGCGGGGTGGTCGGCTGGTTGGTCGACCGCGAACAGGCGCACTACCGTCTGCCCGAGGCGGTGCTCGATGCGGGTTTCGCGCTTGCTCGACCGGGTGAGATCAGCCCGGTGATCGAATCGCCGGAGGCCTACTGGCTGGTGCGCCTGGTCGATCTCGATCCCGCCCGTCAACAGCCCCTGGCGCAGGTCCGGGAGGGCATTCGCCATCGCTTGACCCGGCAGCGGGCCGAAGACCTTGAAAACGGCCTTCTCGAACAGCTTCGCGGCGAGGTGACGATCGATGTCAACGCCGAGCTGCTCGACACCGTCCCGATTCCTCCTTCCATTCCTCCCGAGCGTGAAGCTGCGCCCGAGGAACGTCGTCCCCCGCCGTTGCCAGGCGGAGTTCAAGGCGACGATGACCCCGGCACAGCGGAGAATTGATTCAATGAAGACGAACCCGATCCGATACGTTCTGTTCACGGTCTGCGCGCTGTTCATGTTCGGCGCAAAGGCCTCGACCTACGAGCAGGTCATCCAGCTTCAGCCGGGCTGGAATGCCATCTACGTCGAAGTCCAGCCCGAGGTCGACTCCATCGAACAGGTCTTCGCCGGCATTCCCGTGGCCAGCGTCTGGCGCTGGCTGCCCGACGATCAACCGGTCGCCTTCATCCAGGATCCGGACGAGGAACTGCTGACGATCGATGGCTGGTATGGCTACTTTCCGCCCGAGCGCCCCGAAAGCGTCCTGACCAATCTCTACACGATCAGCGCCAATCAGCCCTACCTGGTTCGTCTGCTGGGCAGCCAGCCGGTCGAACTCCGTATCGAGGGGCGGCCGCTGGTTCGCCGCATGCGCTGGCGCAGCGATGATTTCCAGTTCACCGGTTTCCCCGTGGACCCGGACAATCCGCCGACCTTTGCCAACTGGTTCGCGGGTTCCGAGGCCCACGCCGACCAGAGCATCTTCCGCCTGAGCGAGAACGGGGAGTGGGTCGAGATCGCCCAGCCGTTTTCCGAGCGCATCCAGAGCGGGGAGGCCTACTGGGTCTTTACCCGTGGGCGGTCCACCTATCAGGGCCCGCTGGAAGTGGAGCTGGAATTCGACGGGCGCCTCGACTTCGGTGGCACCCTGGCCCGGGACGGTTTCACCCTTCGCAATGCCAGCGGTCTGGGCAATCAGATCACGCTTCGACAGCTCGATTCCGACGTGCCGGTGCCGCTGGCCGTCCGGCAGGTCGACGATGCCACCGGCAGCATTTTCTGGCCGGTGCTGCCAAGGGAATACACGGTGGCCTTGCCGGTGGATGAGGCAATCACCCTGCGCCTCGGGGTGCGTCGAGCCGATCTGCTGGCCAACGATGCATCGCACATCATCGAGATCACCAATGGCTTCGGGGCCCGCCGATTGCTGGAAGTCTCGGCAGCCGTCTCTCAACCCATCGTGCAGACGGCGACCGCCACCGTGCGTCGCTCCGAGGATGGGCAGCTGCGCAACGCCGATCCTCGTTACGCGGGCCTGTGGTTGGGGGTGATTTCCATCGATGCCGTCAGCCAGGCCCAGCAGGGCGGGGTGATGCCGACGCCCGTGGGGCGCGAATTCAATCTTCGCGTGCTGATGCATGTCGATGCCTCGGGAACGACACGGATGCTCAAGGAAGTGATCCAGATGTGGCAGGACGGGACCGAGATCCCGGATCCTGACAATCCGGGCTTCTTCATCACGGAGACGCCCGGACGGAATGTGCTGGTCACGCGTGAGGAACTGATTCCCAATTTCTCGGGGGCGGTGCTTCGCGGTGGGGAACCGGTCGGGCTGCGGGTCAGCACGGCCGGCTTCGACTTCGAGGGACCCGAGCTCGAGCTGGCCGGTGCCTTCGGGGCCAACGGACTGCTGACCGGCTCGATCGTGCTCGATCCGGAGTTCCCGACCAACCCGTTCCTGCACCGCTATCACCCGGACCACGACAACCTCGATCCCCAGTTCCTCAATTTCCGTGAGGAAGCCTTCGAGGTCACGCGGGAATTCGAATTCTTCTTTTCCCTGAACGATCCGGAGCAGCTCAACCCGCCGGAGTACGGGGATGAGGAACTGGCAGGCGCCTACAGCGAGTCGATCTCCGGTCTGCACCGATCGACGGTCTTCGTCTCCGGCACCTTCCGGATGCGCCGTGTTTCCACCGTACCCCTGCTGAACCAGTGAGGATGGCCATGACTACCTACCAGACCATCAAGCCCGGCTCAGCGGTCATCGCGACCCTGATCGGCCTGGCCATGCTGCTCGCGAGTGCGCCGGCAAGCGCCGTCTGGCCGACGGCGGCCGGCGGCGACCTGAACGACCGTGTCGAAGCCTCGGCCGTCGGCCCCAACGGCAACGTCTATGTCGCGGGACGGTTCAGCGGGGAAGCCCTCTTCGGAGGCTCGACCTTCATTACCGCCCGAGGCGCTGATGACGCCTTCGTGGCGCGTTACAACCAGGCCGGCAATCTGCAGTGGGTGGTGCGCGCGGGTTCCGCGCGCTCGGACCGCGCGGTGGGCATCGCGGTCGATGAAGCCGGCTTCGTGTACGTCACGGGGACCTTCATCGGTGAAGCGGACTTCGGCCCCTTCGAACTGTCATCGAATGGTCTGGCGGAAGACATCTTCGTCGCCAAGATCGACAGCGACGGTGACTGGGTCTGGGCCAAATCGGCCACCGGTCCGAAGCCCGATTTCGTGACCGGGATCGGCGTCATCCCCGGCAACCCGGCGACGATCCCGCAAACGCCGGCCCAGGTCGTCATCGCCGGACACTACCAGTGCAATCTGCGCCTCCTGACGCCGGCCAGTCTTTCCGAGCCGGCCTTCGACCAGACCATCGGTGCCGGCGGCTGCAGTTCCGGAAACGACCCGGATCAGCATTTTCTTGCCGCGATGGATTCCGATGGTCGCTGGCGCTGGGCCTTCAACGCCGATGCCAATGGCAGCAATGCCACCCGGATTCTCGATCTGGACGTGTCGGACGATGGTCGGGCACTGGTCATCGGCGAACACAGCGGCGCCATCACCATCGGCGGCGTTGCGCTGCCCGATACCACGCCGGGCGGTGCGGACTTCACGGCGGTGGAGGGCAATTGGCAGCTGATCAGCACGCCCTACAATCGCGGCGTTTCGGCGATGTACGTCCCGAACACCGCGGGAATTTCGCTCAAGCGACTCCGCCTGGACGAGGTGTTCGATTTCAGCGCCTCGGTGAACCCTCGTCTGAGCTTCCAGAACCGCTTCCGCCTCGACCTGCCTTCCGGGTCCTGTTACGACGTGGCCTATCTCGAATACAGCACCAACGGCGGTACCAGCTGGACCCGCTTCTCGGCCTCGAGCTTCCTGGCCGGGGGGTACAACGGGGCGGGCAACGGCCTCGAGTCCAACCCGGTCAGTGGTGAAGGCTGGTGCAACACGAGTCCCGGGTGGCCGGAGATGCGCACCGTGGAGGTCGATCTCAGTGGCCTGGTGGGCCAGTCTTCCGTGCAGTTCCAGTGGGTGCTGGGCGAAGGTTCTGCAGTGGGCGAGGACGGCTTCTACATCGATGACGTCGAAGTCTTCGAGGGCGCGCTTCGCATCTACAGCGAGGACTTCGAGCCGTCCAGGCGTCAGTTCGTTGCCCGCGTCGGCAATGTGGCCGATGGCAGTCCGAGCTGGTCCTGGCTGCGCAGCGCGCCGGACAATCTGAAGATGAATTCGATCGCCGTGGGCCCCGAGGGTGATGCCTATCTGGCCGGCGAGGCCAGCGCGGACGTCGTCCTCCCGGATGCGGGAAGCGCCGACAATATCGTCAATCCCGGCGCCGTCGCGGGGCGTCTGTCCGGAAGCGACGGCACCTGGATCTGGGGACGCTCGGCCACCGGTGGCGAAGCGGTGGATCTCGTGGCCACGGCCGACGGGGTGTTCATCGCGGGCCACTTCTCCGGCACCGCGATCTTCCTGCCGGGCAATCCCGACGGGACGATCCAGGCAACCGCACAGCGTGATCTCTTCGTGGCACGTTCGGCCCTGTCCAATGGGGCTTTCCAGTGGGTCAGCGGTGGTGATCGCTACAACGGCAGCGGCGGCGTTCCCGGCAAGGCCGGTGGCCCCGGCGACGCCGAGATGCGGACCCTGAGTACCGATGGGCTCAGCAATCTCTACGTCGGTGGTGATTTCTCCGACAGCCTGACCTTCGGCAAGGAAGCCACCCTGACCGCCTCGGCCGGCAGGAATGGCTTCGTGGCCAACCTCAATCTTCAGGGCGTCTGGTTCGAAGTCCAGACCTGGCTGGTGGGGGAGATCGTGCCGCCGCCCGCCAGCGCGGACACCTCGGACCTGGCGGCCGTTCCCGACATCTACATCGACGGCGAGCTCGTGCTCGATGCGATCGGGCGACTGTTCTTCTGGGCTCGCCCGACGGGGGCCGATGCCGCCATGCTGACCGCTCTGGATGCGATCGATGGGGTCGAAGTGCACTGGAAGGTCGCCGGTGACCCGCCGGGCAGCAGCAATCGCATCGTCTCGGTGGGGCGCACCGCCTGGCCCGGTGTTGCCTGCAGTGCGGCCGATGATTCGGAGTGCTACCAGGTGCATATCGCCGGCGCGCCGGTGGAAACCGACGAGCCGGGCAGCGCCTTCCGCTACGTCAACAACTTCCCGCCCCAGTCCCAGTCCAGCGGGGCGGTGGTCAATGCCGGTGTGATGACCGCCAGCGAGCCGGGCTTCACCGTCTTGATGTACGTCGAGGGGACGACGACCGATCCCTTCCAGTTCCCGCTGTCCATCGAGGTGGTCCGAACCTTCCGACCGAATCAGTCGCCGGACTATGCGCAGAACGTGCGCTGGGACATCGGCGAGCCGATCATCGATGCCTTCCACAACCAGCCGGGTCGAGCCGGCTACGTGCTGAACGAAGCGGCTTTCTACGATGGCGTGGGCTCGGAAGCCTCCTACGATCGAGAGGCCCGGACCGGGCACATCATCGCCGTCAACAAGGTGCGTCCGAACCGCCTTGCCGATGCCGGCAAGGACATGACCGTGGCCTGGTACCGCCGCAATGCGATGGGCATCTACTGGCCGCAGCGAGCGATCAACTACGCGCCCGACTGGCCGCTGGATCCGGAGCGCATCATCGTGGCCTCCCAGACCGGGGCCGAGGTGCTCGGCCAGGAGCCGCTCAGCCCGATTCTCTATCCGGAACTGCGCATCTACCAGCAGCCGGTGCCGAGCCTGCCGGGTTACAACCCGAACGCCACGCATGCCTTCTTCGCACCGTCGAACACCGGATCGGGGATTCTCGCCCTGTTCGCGCTGCGCGCCGATTTCGGGATCAATCTGCCGGGAGACCTGACCTCGGCGACCGATCCCTATGTTCTGATCAAGTACTGGAACCAGGGCCTGGATCGCTGGGCCTATCGTGTCTTCTACGTCACCGCGACCGGCGCCGGCTTCGATGGCTTCCAGTTCGGTGGCGAGGCGGGCACGGCGGTGCAGCCGCCTTACCCCCTGTCCATCCTTCCGGGCTGCTCGGAGAGCCTGGCCGTCGGTCAGGCCGCCAACGATCCGCAGCCGCCGCCGCCCTTCTTCAAGGATTACAAGAACGGCCTGTGGAGCAAGTCGGCCGGTGAAGGCTCGATGCGCTTCTGGTATCCGTTGCAGCCGGGCATGGTCTACGATCCGAGCAATGACGACTTCCCGGAAGCGCTGGAAGGGCAGTGCATTCCCTGGATGGCGCGCCTGCCGGTCGATCAGGGCGGTTCGGCATCGCCGACGGACCCGATCGAGGTGGACTACACCTTCACCTGGCCGGCTGAAGCGCCGCAGCTGATCCCGGGTGAAACCCTGCTCAGACAGAAGCGCGGCCTGCCGAATATCTTCCAGCAGGATGCCGTCGAGGTGGTCTTCGACGAATTCCGGGAAGCCGAGGCGCTGACGCCGGGTGGAGCGGGCCCGGACGACACGCTCGTGCAGCTGATCGATCCGCTGACGCCGCGCTTCGTCATTCTCGATTCCCTGGAAGGCCTCGGCACCCAGCTGGATCCGGTGACCGGCTACCAGATCGTGGTCGGGGATTCGGATGGCCTGCTGAGTCTGCCGGTCTCGATTCGCGAGCGTCTGCGCTACGACCCGATCAACAAGCGCCTGATCTTCTCCGGCGTGTTCGATGACAGCCTGGCCGGCGAGCCGATGCTCCTGCTCAACATCATGAGCTTCCGCGAAGCCGAGCAGCTCAAGGTGCTCGATGGTTCCGCACCCGACGCCGCCGAGGACATGACCAAGACCTGTGCCAGCGTGGACGATGAGTGCAGCTGGGCCGAGGCCATCGAGGCCTTGCTGCGGGTGACGCGCAACCCGAACGGCATCCGCAAGATCTGTGAAGCCAGCCAGACCAATCCGTCGACCGGCGTGCGGACCTGTACCGATGAGCGTGATCCCTTCCGCGGCGAGCTGCTGGCGGCCTTCCAGGATCCGTTCATCATGTTCAACTTCGATGACGATCCGACCAATGACGTGGACGAGGAAGGATTTCTCGAGCCCTACCAGGCCGTCGGCGTGACGCCGGCCCTGAGTGCGGGCGCCACCCGCGGCACCGGCTGGGTCACGCTGGCCTTCAACAACGACCAGACGCTCAGTCCGGCCCCGGTCAGCATCCAGATCATCCGCGTGGACTGCCTGGTCGATCCCCTGCCGCCGGCGCCGGCGGAGATCTTCCGCTCCTATCAGGGGCAGTTGAACGTCATCGCGCCGGACAACATCTTCGATGAGCAGGTGACCCTGAGGCACTCGGGCGATTTCGGTGGCCGAGCCGACGAACTGGAGTTCGAGTGGTACTTCCAGCCCGATCTGACGGGTCTGCCGCCCGAGCCGCTGCCCAACCCGGACACGGGTCAGCTCAACGGCTGGCAGCGCTTCCCGGTCGATGACCCGCAGGGCGCGATCGAGATCGTCGTCGAAGGCGCCAACATCCAGACCCTGTCGGACAACTGGTACCTGGCGCGCTACCGCGGTCTGTCGGCCTGCAACAACGAGAACGAGTGGAGCCTCTGGGCCGGTGGGCCCGGCGGCACGCCGCGTGATCAGCGGGCCCAGCTGGCCCTGGGATGGGTCAAGCGAGTGATCGAACGACTCAATCCCTTCGAGGCGCGAGTCCAGGACTTCCATTCGGGGCCGACCAACACCTTCAGCAGCATGCTGACCCAGCTGGGTGAGCGTTACGAAGGCGATATTCCGCTGACCTCGAATCCTGCCGTGCTCAACCAGATCGGACTGATCGAGGCCTACACGACGGTGATGCGGCGGGCTCTGGATCTGTCCGTCAATGCCGTGCCGCCGGTGGACTACGGGCCGGCCAACACGGCGATCCTGAACGTCGCCAGCCGGATCTCCGAGTTCTATGCCCTGTTGGGCAACGAGGCCTACGCCGATGCCCAGGATCCGACCGTGGGTCTGTTGACCAGCGGCGAGTTCGCCAGCATGGCCCCGGCCATCTTCCCGTTCCAGAACCAGCTGGCCTCGGTGCTCGAAGAGGAACTGATCCTGCTTCGAGGCCGCGATACCTCGCAGGCCACGACCTCCGCGTCGCCGGTCTACAACCGCCTGTTCTGGAATTTCACCACCGGCGACGGCGAGGTTGCCTATGCCCTGAACTACGGCATCAGCGACTTCAACAACGACGGGGTGATCGACGAGTTCGACGCGCGCATCCAGTATCCGCAGGGTCACGGCGATGCCTGGGGCCATTACCTGACCGGCCTGAAGACCCATTACCAGCTGCTGCGCAATCCCTTCTTCACCTGGGAGCCGCGTGCCGAGGCCGTGCCGGTGGCGGGTGTGCCCATCCAGGTCGACTTCTTCGACGAGCGGCGTTTCGCCACCGTCGCGGCGGCCAAGGCGAGAACCGGGGCCGAGATCGTCAACCTGACCTATCGCCAGTTCTATGTCGAGGACCCCAACGCCCAGTGGCAGGGTTACAAGGACGATGACGAGGAGCGTGCCTGGGGCCTGTCCGAATGGGCCCGCCGGGCCGGGCAGGGGGCCTATTTCGACTGGGTCGTGGCCAATGCCATCCTGCCGGACGAAGACACGGATCCGGGCAATCTGGGCATCCAGAAGGTGGATCGTACGCGGGTCGATGAACTCGACGAGATCGTGGCCAGCTTCGATGCCATCCAGGCCCAGCTCGATGGTGCCGATCGTGGCCTCAACCCACTCGGCCTGGCCCGCGACGTCGTGCCCTTCGACATCGATCCGTCCCGCGTCGAGCCGGGTCCGGGACCGAACGCCGGCCAGACCCACTTCGAGCAGATCTACCTGCGCGCCAAGACGGCCCTGGACAACGCGGTCAAGGCCTGGGACTACGCCAACCAGATCAACCGGATGCTGCGCTTCAATCAGGACACGGAGGAGGAGCAGTTCGTCAACTCGCGAGCCACGGAAACCGACTTCAACAATCGCCTGATCGAGATCTTCGGTTATCCCTATCCGGACGATGTCGGCCCCGGTGGCATCTACCCGACCGGTTACAACGGCCCGGATGTCTACCACTACATGTACGTCGACGTGATGGAGCTGGTGGGGCAGAACGCCGAGTTGCTGGAAGGCTTCGACATCGAGGGCGATGTGCGCCTCGATCGCTTCACGGCGACCTACTCACCGCTGGAGGGTGGGGTGAACTTCTTCGGCTTCCAGGAGGAAGCAGCCTTCTGGGATATCGACTGCCCGTCGGCACCGCTCAGCAGTGGCTGCGCCCTGGGTGACACGCCCGACGGCGCCGACGATGTGCTCAACGTCGAGTACGTGACCTACGACTCGCCCGCCTTCGGCTTCAGCTTCGGTAAACCGCCCGAGTGGACCGGGCGGCGGCGTGCCACCGGCACCTTGCAGAACATCCTGCACGACATGTTCTCCGCCCGCCTCGATCTGGTGCGCGCGCTGCGTGAGTATCAGAACCTGAGTCAGGACATCAAGGACATGATCGACACGATCTCGGCGACCTTCGCCGTCCGTGAGGAACAGCTGTCGATCGCCAACAACGAGCGCCGGACCCTCAATGGCATGAACATCGCCATCCAGACCCTGAACCAGACCGCCAAGCTGACCAAGGCGGCGGGTAACCTGGCCGGTGGTCTTCTCGAGGCGGGCTCGGAGTGCATTCCGAAGAACACCATCGCGGGCCTGGCGGCCGGGGGTGACGTGTTCTCGGCCGGGCGCTGTTCGCTCAAGGCAGTCGGGATCGCGGCCAATGCGGTCACCGACGGGATCGGTGAGGTGCTCGAGATCGCCGCCAATGGGGTGGCTGCCGCACAGGCCGACGTCTCCCAGCTGGCCGCACTCGAAGTGCAGACCCTGGATTCGCGTCTGGATGTGTTCAATCTCAAGGGTCAGTTCGACGAGATGCTTCGTCGCGAGCCGCTGCTGCGCATGGAGATGTATTCACGCATCGAGACCATCGAGCAGCACTATCGTCGCTACCTCGAAGAGCTGGCTCGTGGCCAGCGTCTGATGGCTCAGCTGATCCAGTTCCGCAAGACCGGCGCCGCCGCGACGCAGGAATATCGCTATCAGGACATGGCCTTCCGGATCTTCCGGAACGATGCCCTGCAGAAGTATCGCGCGGCCTTCGACATGGCGGCACGCTATGTCTTCCTGGCGGCGGTGGCCTACGACTACGAGACCAATCTGCTCGGGTCGGATCAGCAGGCGGGTCAGAACTTCCTGACCGACATCGTCCGAGAGCGCTCCCTGGGCCAGATCCTCGACGGTGAGCCGGTGCCGAGCTCCAACGGCCTGGCCGATGCGATGGGCCGAATGCGTCAGAACTTCGACGTGCTCAAGGGCCAGCTGGGCTTCAACAACCCGCAGGTCGAGACCAATCGCTTCTCTCTCCGACGCGAGCTCTTCCGCATCGAGGACACGGATGAAGGCGATGAACAGTGGCGTCGGATCCTGTCGGAATCCAGGGTCGACAATCTCTGGAACCTGCCGGAGTTCAGGCGCTTCGCCCGACCTCCGCAGCCGGAATCGGCGGGTCCATTGCCGGGCCTGGTGTTCCGTTTCCCGACCACGGTCAGCTTCGGCCTGAACTTCTTCCACTGGCCGCTGGGTCCGGGGGACAGCACCTACGATCCGACGCGGTTCGCGACCAAGGTGCGCTCCGTGGGCACCTGGTTCCGGGACTACGCTGGTCTGCCGCTGAGCGAGACACCGCGGGTCTACCTGTTCCCGGTGGGCGCCGATGTGCTTCGTTCACCGGCGTCGGGCGACTTCCGGATCCGTGAATGGCAGGTCATCGACCAGCTGCTGCCCGTGCCGTTCCCGATCGGGTCGCAGGATCTCGACAGCGCCAACTGGATCCCGTTGGCGGACTCCCTGTCCGATGCCTTCAACGAGGTTCGTCGCTACTCGCAGTTCCGTGCCTATCACTTCACGGAACCCTTCGACGCAGCTCAGGTGACCTCGGACTCGCGTCTCATCGGGCGATCGGTCTGGAACCGCGAATGGGTCCTGATCATCCCGGGGGGCGGCCTGCTGGCCGATCCGGATGAAGGGCTCGATACCTTCATCGACGGACGATTGCTGCCGGATTCCGATGAACGTGATGGCGAAGGCGTGTCCGATATTCGCGTCTTCTTCGAAACCTATTCCTACTCGGGGAACTAGTCATGGTTCGTAACTCAGTGACACGTCTTCCATTCCTGTTTGCCGCTCTGCTGCTGGCCCTGGCCGTGCAGAGCGCTCAGGCCATACTGTCCGAGCCGGACCATCTGCTTTACGGCCAGATCACCTGGTTCGGCGACCCGGTGGCCGACGGTGAATTGACCCTGCACGTGCCGGCCTGGACCGCGGGCCCGATCGCTCGCTATCGTCTCGGCACGGAAGCGGCCCTTGGCTCCGGCTATGCCCTGCGCGTGCCGATGAACTCGGTGGGTGCGCGCATCCCCGGAACCGCCAGGGAAGGGGATGAGGCGCTGGTCTATCTCGACGATGAATTGATCGCGATGATCGAGATCGGCGGTCGTGGCGTGGCCCGTCGCCTGGACCTCGACCCCGAGTACCTGCAGGGTCTGGCGGCCCTGAGCATCGATGACATCGAGGTGCCCGAAGGCAACGCAGGCGAAACCAGCCTGGTGGTCTTTACCGTGACCCTGGGGCAGGCCCTCGAGAGCACCACGACCTTCAGCTGGTCCACGGCCGATGGCAGTGGACCCGATGCGGCGATCGGAGGCTCCAGCTGTGATCCCGGTATCGACTACCTGCAGAACTTCGGTACGGGAACGATCCTTCCCGGTAACCTCGAAACCGTGGTCGGCGTGACCATCTGCGGCAACGACGATCCGGACGGCGACCGGCAGTTCGAGGTTCATCTCAGCAACCCGAGCGCTGAGGTGGGACTGCTGAAGCCGGTCGGTATCGCCACCATCCTGGACAACAACACGGTGCCCGAGCTGGCCATCGAAGACATCACCGTATCCGAGCCGCCGGTCGGCAACACGACCCAGGCGGTGTTCCGCGTCAGCCTGTCCGAAGCCTGGACCCAGCCGGTCAGCGTTGACTGGACGACGGCCAACGGCACGGCGATCGCGGGCCAGGACTACGTGGCCGACAGCGGCACGCTGCTGTTCGCCGCAGGACAGGTCTCTCGCCAGATTCCGGTCACGATCCTGGCCAATCCGAGTGGCGCCGATCAGCGCGACTTCTTCGTCAATCTGTCCAACCCCGTGCAGGCGTCCATCGCCGATGGCTCGGGGCAGGGCATCATCGTCGATTCCGAGCAGACCCTGGTCTTCGTCGAGTCGCAGCAGAACGGTGTCAACGTGCAGGGGATGAGCGATCCGGCCAGCGTGGCCGTTTCCAGCCCGGACGGTGCGCATGTCTACGTCGCCTCGAGAACGGCCGACGAACTGGTCGTGTTCGCGCGTGATCCAGCCACGGGCAGCCTGTCCGCCATGGAGGTGGTCAATGTCAGTGATTTCCTGATCGCGTCCGGACGGGCCATCGAAGGCATCAACGGATTCGCCGACCTGGTGCTCGACGATGCGGGCCAGCACATCTACGCCGTGGCCCAGACCGACGGCGCCGTGGTCACCTTCACCCGTGACGATGACGACGGCAGCCCCGACTTCGGGCGGCTGGCCGTCACCCAGGTGCTGTTCAACGGGGATCAACCCGAGCCGTCGCTGGCGCCGCCGATCACCGGCCTGACCCAGCCTCGCGGTGTGGCGGTGAGCCCGGACGGCGACAACGTCTACCTGGCCACGGCGGGCGCGCCCGGCCACGTGCTGGTCTTCAGCCGTGATCCCCTGACCGGTGAACTGCTGTTCCGTCAGGACCTCGAGCGGGGCGCTCAGGATCCCCTGGGCAACACCGTCGAGGGGATCGGCAATGCCTCGTCGGTCGTCGTGTCCACGAACAACGCCCGCGTGTACGTCGCGGGCCAGTCCGATGACGCCATCGCCGTGTTCAACCGCAACCTGGGTGACAACGGCCGTCTGAGCTACCGCAATCGGGTGGTCAGCGGTCTGGGTGGCTTCAGTGGCTTCCAGGCCCCGTCGAGCATGGCGCTCTCTCCGGGCGGACAGCAGCTCTACGTGACCGGTCGCGACAGCAATTCCCTGGCCGTTCTGCAGCGGCAGGGCAACGGTGACCTGGCCTTCCTCCAGGCCGTGCTGGCCAGCAGCCCGGGGATCGAGGGCCTGGAAGAGCCGCTGCGCGTCACCGTGTCCCCCGATGGCCAGTTGCTCTACGTGGTCTCGACCTCGGACGGCACGGAGATCGAGCCCGGCACGCTGACCGTGCTGCGCCGACAGACCGATCTCTCGGAGCCCGATTTCGGCCAGCTGAGCTACGAGGAGGTCAAGCGCAACAACCTCGGTGGCGTGATCGGTCTGTGGGGCGCCAGCGGCGTGGCCGTCAGCCCGGACAATGCCCACATCTACGTGGCCGCCCGCTTCGATCAGGCCGTGACCGTGTTCGCCCGTGATCTGCAGGCCCCGATCAACCCGACCCTGGTCTCGACCAGCCATGAGATCGGTACCTGGAATTCCAGCCCGATCATCGACATGAGCTGGAGCGGCGCCGAGGACCTGGATCCCTCGGGCCTGAACCCCGGCTCCGGCATCGAGGGTTACTCGATCGAGTTCTCGCTGCTTTCGATCACCCAACCGGATGACACCATCGATGTCGTTCAGAGCAGTGATCCCCACAGTGCCTCGAGCGCGGCCCTGGTCGACTCGATGCAGCACTGGTTCCATCTGCGCACCTGCGACAACGCGGGCAACTGTTCGGACACGGTGTCCGTCGGGCCTTACTGGATCGATGCGACGGCCCCGACGGGTCCGAGCGACCTGGCCAGTTCGACCCATATCCCGGGTGATCCGGCGATTCCGGACAACGTCGTCAGTGTTTCCTGGACCGCGGCCATCGACGCCGGTGATGCGGTCAGTGGTCTGGCGGGCTACAGCTACGTGTTCAATCAGAGCCCGACGCAAGGTCCCAATGAGACCCTGAACCTTCCGGACACGGCCGTCGAAGTCGACAGCGAGGTCCTGCCGGACGGTCTGTGGTACTTCCATATCCGTCCGATCGACGTGGCCGGCAACGTCGGCGAATCCCGGACCATCGGCCCGTTTGCCATCGGCAGCGATCAGGCCGCTCCGACGGTCTTCTCCGCGTCGGCGGTGGCCGCACCGGACGGTGGAGTGATCGTCGAAGGTGGCGAGCTGGTGACCGCGACGACCCAGCTGATGCTGCAGTTCGACAAGCCGATGAATGCCTCGGCCTCGAATCTGGCCAATTACCGCCTCTACGACGGCTTCCTGAGCCCGCAGTTCGTCGACTGTTCGCTGGCCGATGATGGACTGATGGCCGGCGTCGAGTACATCGGCGAAGACCGCCTTGCCGTGATCGATCTGGTCTCGGCCACCGGTCTGCCGGCCGGGGACTACACCCTGGCGGCCTGTGCCGACCTGCAGGATTTCAACGGCAATGGCCTGGATGGCGACGGCGATGGTGTGGCCGGTGATGCCTATTCCATCCGCTTCAGCGTGGCCTGGGACAACCTGGCGCCGAATCCGAACTTCGATTCGCCCCTGGCCTTCGACAACTGGAGCGTCAACGAGCCGGCCTACATCGCCCTCGATGCCACGAGCGATGCGGGTTCCGCGCCGCGCTCCGGCGCCGTTCGGATCGTTCCGGACGTCGCCGCTCCGACCGGCTATGCGGTGACCCGCTGCGTGCAGTTGCCCACGGGACTGATCCAGGGCTATGCGGTCCAGTCGCGCGTCCGGATCAGTGACCCCATCGGGGATCCGAATCCGGTCGAAGCGACCACCTCGATGACCTTCTACTCGGCGGATGATTGCACCGGTCTGATCCAGGCCTTCGTCAGCAACGACGTGCTCAATGACACGGGCGATGCCTGGCGGCCGATGAGTGCCTCGGTCTCACCCGGAGCGGTGGGCTCGGCCGGTTCTGCGCTGGTCTCCCTGAACCTCGACTTCCCCGGCGGCGCCGCCTTCCCGCTGGAAGCCTGGTTCGACGACGTGCACTTCTTCGCCTTTGCCGAGGACGAGCTGCCGACCGAAGCGCCGCAGGTGGTCGAGGTCTATTCCTCGCACGCCACCGAGTACGGAGGTTTGAGCGTGGATCTGGCCACCGAGGCGTCGATCACCCAGCTGATTCCGGAGTTCTCGCGCGGCGTGTTCACCGATCCGGGCGGCCTGGATCCGGAGGCGGCCAACAACGTGGCCAACTACCGGCTGTTCAGCCTGAGCGGTCCGGAAGACCCGGGCCCGGATGGCTGCTCCGTTGCCGGTGATCTGGGGATCGCCTCGGTGAGCTATCAGGCGGCGCAGAAACGAGCGGTGGTGCGCCTGGCCGATAGCCACGCCTTGCCCCAGGGTTTCTACCGCCTGGCGGTCTGCGGGACGATCCGGGATTTCGACAACAATTATCTCGACGGGCAGGGCGATGGCACGCAGGGCAGTGACTATCAGCTCGACTTCGAGGTCGGTACGACCAATCTGCTGGCCAACCCCAATCTGGACAGCACCCTGGGTCAGTGGAGCAGCAGCGTCTCGACCGGTGTCGGCGAGCTGCGCTGGTCGGCGGCCGACCGCAACGGTCTGTTGAGTTCAGGTTCGTCCCGAGTTCAGCACAGCAGTGGCACCGCCTCGACCTACACCCTCAGTCAGTGCGTGGGCCTGGACGGTCTGACCGATCAGTACGCACTGGGTGCCTTCGTCCTGACCAATCAGGCCTTCGGGGACGCACCGACCGTGACGGCTCGGGCCACCTTCCACGATGCGGCGTCCTGTGGTGGCAGCATGCTGGATACGCTCGAGATCGAAGACCAGTTCCCGCACTCGGCGGGCGTCTGGCAGCCGCTGCTGGTTCGTCTGAATCAGGTGCCGGCGGGCTCGGTTTCGGCCCGAGTGGAGTTCGTCGTCACCACCGGGGCGACGGTCGATGCGCCGGTCGACGTCTGGCTCGACACCCTGACCCTGCGTTCGGGTCTCGTGGATCAGATCTTCCGCTCGCGGTTCACGCCGGAGTATTGATCCTTGCAAGCCGGTCGCGGCACCGCCGCGGCCGGCGCTCTCTCTGGCGGTCTTTCCTGCCGCCGTGCGGCGCCTTGACCGGGCGCTGACCATCATTGATCGCCGTTTGGAGCGCCTCCGTTTCCTGTGCGATAATTCACGGTTTGTATTTCCCGCCATCGACCCCATGTCCTTTCGGTAGGGTCGCCTGGACGGGAGCCCCATCGTTTTGGAACGCCTCTAGTCGTTTAAGGAACTGTCATGGATTTTCTGATCGCCAGTGCAATGGCGCAGGACGGTGCTCCGCCCCAGGGCGGCACGCTGGCCTCGCTGATTCCCCTCATCCTGATCGTCGTCATCTTCTGGTTCCTGCTGATCCGTCCGCAGATGAAGCGCAACAAGCAGCATCGCGAGATGGTGTCGGCCCTGTCGGCCGGTGACGAAATCATCACCTCCGGCGGCATGCTCGGCAAGATCACCCACGTGGGCGACAGCTTCGTCACCGTCAAGCTGGCCGATTCGGTCGAGATCAAGGTGCAGAAGCACGCCGTCGCTCAGGTCGTGCCCAAGGGCACCATCGACGCGGCCGGCTGATCGGTCCCGCGTCCATTCACCGTTGGCTCCAACCTAACCAAGAGTTCGTTTCATGAACCGATTCCCGCCCTGGAAATACGCCCTGCTGATCGCCGTGCTCGTGCTCGGCGCGATCTATGCCGCTCCCAATCTGTACGGTGATGATCCCGCCGTCCAGGTGTCTTCGATCCGCGGCTTCGAGCTGGATCGCAACATGCAGAGCCGGGTTGAAACGATCCTCGGCGCGGCCGGCATCGAGTACGGCCCGGTCGAGTTCGAGCCGGCGCGTCTGCTCGTTCGCCTCGATACGGTCGATCTGCAGTCTCGCGCGGCCGACGCGCTTCGCGATGCCCTGGGTGAGGATTACGTGGTCGCGCTGAACCTGGCGCCGTCGACGCCGCCCTGGCTGCAGGCCCTGGGCGCTTCGCCGATGGTGCTGGGCCTCGATCTGCAGGGCGGGGTGCACTTCCTGATGCAGGTCGACATGGATCAGGCGCGCACGCAGCAGCTGGAGCGCTACGTCACCGACATTCGCAATCTCCTCCGCGACGAGAGCATCCGCTATCGCTCGGTCCGCCTGGATCGGAACCAGGTCGCCGTGGAACTGCGCAGCGCCGAGGATCGGGACCAGGCCTTTGCCCTGATCAATTCGGAACTCGACAGCCTGGTGCTGGAGCGTCCGGAAGGTTCGGAAAACTACAGCATCCGCGCCTCCATCGACGAGCAGGCCCTGGTCGAGCTGCAGCAGACCGCACTCAGCCAGAACATCACCACGCTGCGCAACCGCGTCAACGAGCTCGGCGTGTCCGAGCCGATCATCCAGCAGCAGGGCGCCGACCGCATCGTGGTCCAGCTGCCCGGCGTGCAGGACACGGCGCGGGCCAAGCAGGTGCTGGGCTCCACGGCCACGGTCGAGTACCGCGGCGTGGACGAGCAGAACGACCCCTTTGAAGCGCAGCGCACGGGCCGCATTCCGGCGCAGTCGCGCCTGTACTTCGAGCGCAACGGCGCGCCGATCCTGCTGTCCCGTGACGTGATCGCCACCGGCGATAATCTGGTCAACGCCCAGGCCGGCTTCGACCAGCAGTCGGGCCAGCCGAACGTGGTCGTGACCCTGGACCCGGTCGGTGCCCGCCGCATGCTCGAGCACACCACCGCCAACGTCGGCAACCGCATGGCCGTGGTCTTCATCGAGTACCGTCCGGACACGCGCATCGACGAGAACGGCGAAGAAGTGCCGACCACGCGTCGCGTCGAGGAAGTGATCTCGGCGGCGGTGACCCGCGAACCCTTCGGCGGCCGCTTCCAGACCACCGGCCTGGGGTCGGCCACGGAAGCCAGTCAGCTGGCCATGCTGCTGCGCGCCGGGGCCCTGGCCGCCCCGATGCAGATCATCGAAGAGCGCACCGTTGGCCCGAGCCTGGGTCAGGACAACATCGATCAGGGCTTCAACTCGGTCGTCATCGGTTTCGTGCTGGTGCTGCTGCTGATGGGCATCTATTACAAGGTCTTCGGCCTGGTCGCCAACATCGCCCTGACGGCCAACCTGGTGCTGATCGTCGCGCTGCTGTCCCTGCTCGGCGCCACCCTCACTCTGCCGGGGATCGCCGGGATCGTGCTGACCGTCGGTATGGCAGTGGACGCCAACGTGCTGATCTACGAGCGCATCCGCGAGGAACTCGGCAACGGCAATTCGCCGCAGGCCGCCATCCGGGCCGGCTACGAGAAGGCCTTCTCGACGATTGCCGATGCCAACGTGACCACCCTGATCGCCGCCGTCGTCCTGTTCATGTTCGGCACCGGCCCGATCAAGGGCTTTGCCGTCACCCTGAGCCTGGGCATCGTGACCTCGATGTTCACCGCCATCGTGGGCACCCGCGGCGTGGTCTACCTGCTCTACGGCCGCAAGAAGCGCATCAAGACCCTGGCGATCTAAAGGACCCGACATGGAACTCATCAAATCCAATACCACCATCGACTTCATGGGCCGGCGCAACCTGGCCCTGGTCTTCTCGGGTCTGCTGATCATCGCGGCGATCGCCTCCCTGGCGGTGCGCGGCATCAACTTCGGCCTGGACTTCACCGGCGGCACCCTGGTGGAAGTCACCTATCCCGAAGCCCCGGACCTGACCGCGGTCAGAGGCCAGCTCGACGGCGCCGGCTTCGAGAACTTCACCGTGCAGACCTTCGGCAGCGCCCGCGATATCGTCATTCGCGTGCCGGCCGAGGCCGAGCAGACCTCCGATGCGGGCCTGAGCAACCGTGTCCTCGAAACCCTGAGCGAGGGTGAGACGGGCGTGGAGCTGCGGCGGGTCGAGTTCGTCGGTCCGCAGGTGGGCCAGGAGCTGGCCAACCAGGGCGGTCTGGCCCTGATCTACGCCCTGTTCGGCATCCTGCTCTACATTTCCTTCCGCTTCCAGTGGCGCTTCGCCGTCGGCGCGGTGGCGGCCCTGGTGCACGACGTGCTCGTGGTGGTCGGAGTGCTGTCGATCCTGCAGGTCAGCTTCGACCTGACCGTGGTCGCGGCCCTGCTGGCGGTGATCGGTTACTCCCTCAACGACACGATCGTCGTCTACGACCGCCTCCGTGAGAACTTCCGCGTCAAGCGCAAGGGCACGCCGAGCGAGCTGTGCAATCTGTCGGTCAACCAGATGCTCGGCCGCACGATCATGACCTCGCTGACCACCCTGCTGGTGCTGATCGCGCTGTTCTACTTCGGCGGCGAGATCATCCATGCCTTCGCCTTCACCCTGCTGGTGGGTGTGATCGTCGGTACCTACTCGTCGATCTACATCGCCGGTTCGGCGGCCATCCTGCTGGGCGTGTCCAAGCAGGACCTGATGCCGGTCGAGCGTCCTTCCGACGACGAGCCGACGGTCGAGGCCCTGCCGGAACGTTTCCGCAACCGCGGCGCCTGATCGCGTGCATTTCGGGCGGTTCTGCCTGATCCTGCTCGGCGCCTGCCTTGCGGCCAGCCTGGCCGCGGCGCAGGCGCCCGAGCGCTTTCTGGTCGAGAGCAGCCTCTGGCTCGACGGCGAGGCGCAGACCGTGCCGGTCCTGGTGGTCACCGCGGCAGAGCCCGGCCTGCTGCTGCCCGAGACGGTCAGCGAAGGTGGCTGGCGGATGGAAATCCAGGCCCGGCCCGTCGACGATCCGCTCTCGCCCAGCGATTCGCTGTGGATCGAAGTGACCCTGAGCCTGTTCGAGGACGGCCAGTGGCTGCCCCTGATCGATTCCATGCTCGGCGTGCCCGAGGGCGAGACCGCGACCCTTTCGGTGGTCGAGGAGGGCCAGCAGGCCAGCCCCGAGACGGCGCAGGTCTACCTGCAGCTCAAGACCTCGCGCCTGCGCCCGGCCGACTGAGCTGGCCGCCGGGTGGAGCGCAAGCGTCCCTCCAGATTCCTCGGCGGCTTGACGGCCGCGATCCTGCTTCTATTGACCCTCTGGTTCGGTCTGGTGCCCGCACCCGAGGAGCAGCGTTCGACCTACATCCTGGCCACGGCCACGACGGGGGGCACCTTCTATCCCGTCGGCGTGGCCATCGCGACGCTCAGCAAGCAGGTGCTGGAACCCCGGGAAGGGGTGTCCCTGGCGGCGATCAGCAGCGCCGGCTCGGAGGAGAATCTGCGTCTGCTGAGAAGCGGGGAGGCCGGCTTCGCCATTCTTCAGGGGCTCTACGGCGCCTGGGCCTGGCGCGGATCCGGGCGCCTCGAGGCACAGGCGCCGTTCACCGAGCTGCGCAGCGTCACCGCGCTCTGGCCCAACGTCGAGCATTTCCTGATTCGCGCGGAGCTGGCCGAGCAGGGCAGTCTTTCCGACCTCGCGTCCACACCCGGGCTCCGATTCTCCATCGGCGCCCGCTATTCCGGGACCGAAGGCTCGAATCGCTTCCTGCTGGAAGCGCTCGGTCTGGATCCGGACCGCGATTTCGAGCTGGTCTACCAGGGCTATGGCGCCAGCGCCGACGCCTTCCAGAACCAGCGCATCGATGGCATGAACACGCCCGCCGGGGTGCCCGTGGCGGCCGTGACCCGGGCCCTGGCCGCGGCCGGCGATCAGGCTCGCCTGCTCTCGGTCAGTGCTTCCGAGCGGGCCCTGATCGACGCGCGGATTCCCGGCCTGTGGCGTCCCTACACGATCGCCGCAGGGACCTATCCGGGGCAGCAGGAGCCGGTGCAGACGATCGCGCAGGTCAATTTCCTGGCGGCCACGGCCAGCGTGCCCGAGGAGCACGTCTATCAGCTGCTGGTGATGCTCTACGAGCACCTGGATTTCCTGCAGGCCTTTCACGCGGCCACGCGGGCGATGACGCTGCCTTCGGCCACCGATGGGTTGCCCGTGCCTCTGCATCCCGGCGCCGTTCGCTTCTACCGCGAGCAGGGGCTGGAGCTTCCTGATGCCCTGATCCCATCGCCTCGGGAGGTCGACGATGGCCCGCTGGATTGAGTCGCTGGAGGCGGCGGCGCGACGGATCGAGCCGGCGCATCATTCCGAGGCGGAGCCGGTGCGCTCGGTCGTGCTGTTTCTCTGGGCGGCGCTCGTCGCACTGGCCCATCTGCTGCTGAACACCGTCTGGCTGCTGCCGGAGCTCCAGGTGGCCGTGTTTCACTTTGCCAGCCTGGGTCTGCTGGCTCTGGGCTGGTTGCAGGCGCCGCCCCGAAGCCGGATCGGTCGGTGGCTGTCGATGGCCGCCGGGCTGGTGCTGGTGCTTGCCGCGGTCGCTGTCGTGGTCCTGGAGACGCCGCTGTACGAGCGCGGCCTGGTCTTCGGCTGGCTGGACTGGCTGGCCTGCGTCCTGATCGTGGGGCTGGCGATCGAGCTGGGTCGGCGCGCGGCCGGCTGGCTGATTCCGATCCTGATCCTGGCGCTGCTGGCCTACGCCGCCGGACTCGGCCGGAATCTGGGCGGTGTCTTCGCGTTTCCGGGCCTGGGTCTGGACACCCTGCTGTTCAGGGCCGTGTTCACCTCCGAAGGCCTGTTCGGCACGATCGCCAGGATTTCCTGGTCCTACGTCTTCATGTTCGTGCTCTTCGGTGCCTTTCTGCTGCGTTCCGGCGCCGGCGAGCTCATTCTCGGCCTGGCGCATCGCGCGGCCGGACGCTGGACCGGCGGTCCCGGTCTGGTGGCGGTGGGCGCATCGGGGCTGATGGGCTCGATCACCGGTTCGGCCGTCGCGAACACCGCCTCCACCGGGGTGATCACCATCCCCTTGATGAAGCGCAGCGGCTTTCCACCGCGCTTCGCCGCCGGCATCGAGGCCGCCGCCTCGACCGGTGGGCAGCTGATGCCGCCGGTGATGGGGGCCGGGGCCTTCCTGATGGCCAACTTCACCGGCCTGAGTTACCTGAGCATCCTCGGCGCGGCCCTGCTGCCGGCGATCCTTTATTTCTGCTCGCTGGCCTTCATGGTCCGCATTCGGGCCCGCCGCCTGGGTCTGGTGCCGGCGCCGCTCGACGAGAAGGAGGGTCTTGGTGAGACGACTGCGGGCTGGGCGCTGCTGCTGCCGCTGGCCGTTCTCATCGGTCTGCTGGTCGCCGGCTTCACGCCCGTCTACGCGGCCGGCCTGGCGATCCTGGCCGTGGTGGCCGCCTCCTGGCTGACGCCCCGGCCGATGGGGCTGCTGGCCATCCTGGAAGCCCTGGCGATGGGCGCGCGCAACATGATGGCCACGGCCATGCTGCTGATCGCCGTCGGCCTGATCGTCAACGTGCTCACCACCACCGGCCTGGGCAACACCCTGTCGATCATGATCGCCCAGTGGTCCGGCTCCAGTCTGTTGATCGCCCTGGCGCTGGTCGCCCTGGCGTCCCTGGTCCTTGGCATGGGCCTGCCGGTCACGGCCGCCTACATCGTGCTGGCGGCCGTGTCCGCGCCCACCCTGCATGCATTGATCCTGCAGGCCGATCTGGCCCAGGCCCTGGCGGCCGGTCAGGTCAGCGAACTGGCCCGCGAGGCGGTGCTGCTCGCCAGCCCTTCGGCCGAGGCCTGGCTGGGTCAGCCGATGCCCCTGGACCAGGCCCAGTCCCTGGTCGCGGCGATGACGCCGGACCTGCAGCGCACGGCCGCCGAGGCCCTGCTCGATCCCGCTCTGCTGGCGGGCAGCCTGCTGGCGGCCCATCTGATCATCTTCTGGTTCAGCCAGGACTCCAACGTCACCCCACCGGTGGCCCTGGCGGCCTTCACGGCGGCCGGCATTGCCGGCGAACGGCCGATGGCCACCGGCCTGACGGCCTGGAAGCTGGCCAAGGGGCTCTACCTCATTCCCCTGTTGTTCGCCTACACGCCACTGGTCCGTGGCGACTGGCTGGAGGCCCTGAGCGTGGCCGGCTTCGCGCTGGCCGGCTTGTATGCCCTGGCCGGCGTGCTCGAGGGCTGGTTGGAAGGGCCGCTGTCGCTTCCCGCTCGCCTGGCCCTGCTGGGGCTGGGTGCCGGTCTGCTCTGGCCCATGTCCACGCCCTGGCTGGCTCTGGTCTGCCTGGCCGGACTGGTCGCCATGGTCTGGCGGACTCGCCGGGACTAGCTCATTAGGCCCATCGAGTCATGAATGATCCGGCCGCCCTTGATGGTGGCCACGCAGGCATTGGCGCGAAAGTGGTAGAGCCAGTGATTGATGTCGGGGGCGTCGATGATGGCGATGTCGGCCTGGTAGCCGGCCTGCAGGCTGCCGTGGCTGGCCTCGAGGCCCACGGCCCGGGCGGCGATCCGCGTCGCCGCGCGTAGCACCTCGGCAGGGCTCATGCCCTGGTTGATGCAGGCCAGCAGCAGGGCCAGGGGCAGGTGGTAGCTCGGCGCCGAGCCCGGATTGAAGTCGGTGGCGACGGCCACGTCGACCCCCGCATCGATCCACTTCCTGGCCGGCAGATAGGCTTCCCGCAGATAGAGCGAGGCCAGCGGCAGGCTGACCGCGACGGTGCCGGCGCGGGCCATGGCGGCGATATCGTCGTCGCTGGCGTACTCCAGGTGCTCGGCGGAGACGGCGCCCAGTTCGGCCGCCAGTCCGGCCCCGCCGCCCGAGGAGAGCTGGTCGGCGTGGATCTTCAGGCCCAGGCCGTGTGTCCGGGCAGCGCCCAGAATGCGTCGGCCCTCCTGCAGATCGAAGGCGCCTTCCTCGATGAACACATCGCAGAAACGTGCCAGGCCGCGCTCGGCGACCTCGGGGATCAGACGCTCGCAGAGCAGCTCGACGTAGTCGGCTCGCTGCTCACGGTATTCCGGTGGGATCAGGTGGGCGCCCAGACAGGTCGGTACCAGTTCCACGGGCTGGCGCTGGCCAAGCTCGCGATAGACCTCGAGCTGCTTGATCTCGTCGTCGATGTTCAGTCCGTAGCCCGATTTGGCCTCGACCGTGGTCACGCCCAGGCGTGCCATCTCGTTCAGGGCGAGCGCGGCCTTGTCGACCAGCGCGTCCATGCTCGACTCGCGGGTCTTCCGGACGGTGCTGGTGATGCCGCCGCCGGCGGCCTGGATGTCCTGGTAGCTGGCGCCTTCCAGGCGCATCGCGAACTCGTCGCCGCGCCAGCCGCCGAAGCAGAGGTGCGTGTGGCAATCGATCAGGCCGGGGATCACGCAGCGGCCGCCGGCATCGAGGCGTTCGGCCGCGTTCATTTCCCGGGGAAGGGTGGCGGCCGGACCGGCATAGAGGATGGTCCCTTCTTCCCAGACCAGGGCGGCATCGTCGATGGCGCCGACCGCGTCCTGACCGCCATCGGCGGGCAGGCAGTACAGGGTCGAGATGTTGTCCAGGCGCTTCATCTTCGCGGTCTAGCGGGCAGCCCGGACGGCCTGTCGTACGGATTCCACCCAGTCGCCCGAGCGCAGCAGGCGGGTGCAGGCGTCGATGTCGGCACCGACTTCGTAGTCCTCGCTGGCGTGACCCACGTTCTGTCGAATCAGGGCATGGGCGTGCTGGACGCCGCGGCCGGGTTTGAGCGGCTGACGGAAATCGAGGGCCTGGGCGGCGGTCAGCATCTCGACCGAGAGCACGTGCTCGACGTTGTGCAGGACCTCGAGCAGTTTGAGTGCGCTGATCGAGCCCATGGAGACATGGTCTTCCTGGCCCAGGGAAGTCGGGATCGAGTCGACGCTGGCCGGATGGCAGAGGACCTTGTTCTCGCTGACCAGGGCGGCGGCGGTGTACTGCGGAATCATGAACCCGGAGTTGATCCCCGTGTCCTTCATCAGCAGCTTCGGCAGGCCGTCATGGCCTTCCAGCAGCAGGTAGGTGCGACGCTCGGAGATGCTGGCGAGCTCGGCCAGGGCGATGGCCGCGAAGTCGAGGCTGAGCGCCAGCGGCTGGCCGTGGAAGTTGCCGCCGGAGATGATGTCGCCGACCGCGTCGCCATCGCCCGGCTGGAAGACCAGGGGGTTGTCGGTGACGGAGTTCAATTCACACTCGATGACGCGCATGCAGTGGGCCAGGGCATCGCGGCTGGCGCCGTGGACCTGCGGGATGCAGCGCAGGCAGTAGGGATCCTGCACCTTGCCGCAGTCGCGGTGGGATTCGAGAATTTCCGACTCGGCCAGCAGCTGGCGGATATGCCGGGCCACCTCGACCTGGCCGGGATGCGGGCGCACGGCATGCACGCGGGCATCGAAGGGACGGGCCGAGCCCTGCAGGGCTTCCAGACTCATCGCACCGAGCACGTCGGCCGCGTCGAGCAGGTGCAGTGCGCGGTGCAGGACGAAGGCGCCGTAGGCCAGCATCAGCTGGGTGCCGTTGATCAGGGCCAGGCCGTCCTTGGCGGCCAGCTCCACCGCCTCCAGACCGTGGCGGGCCAGGGTGGCGGCCGCCGGCTCCGGCCCGCTTCGTTCCGCGTTCCAGCACTGGCCATGACCGATCAGCGGCAGGCTCATATGCGCCAGCGGCGCGAGATCGCCCGAGGCGCCGACGCTGCCCCGGGAGGGGATGTAGGGCACGATGTCGTGCTCGGCGAAGGCCAGCAGCTGCTTGAACACCGGCAGGGAGATGCCCGACTGCCCCAGGCTCAGGGCGTGGATCTTCAGCGACAGCATGAGCTGGCTGATTTCCACGGGAACGGGGGCGCCGGTGCCGCAGGCATGGCTCAGCAGCAGGTTGCGCTGCAGGCGTCCCAGCTGGTCCGGTCCGATCCGCTTGCTGGCCAGGGCGCCGAAGCCCGTGTTGACACCATAGATGGCCCTGTCGTCATCGAGGGCGGCATCGACCACCTCGCGCGAGCGGACGACGGCCTGCGGATTGGCTCGGGCCGCGGCCAGGCTCCGTTCCAGATCGGTGTAGAGGTGCTCGAGTTGAACGTGGATCGACATCATGACTCCCTGGCTCCTTGCATGGCGAGCCGATGGTTTCCAAGGCAGCGGAGAATAGTAGCAGTTCGATTCGCCCGGGCGGTTCCTGTCAGCGTGGACCCGGACGCCGCATGGCATGGTTTGCGACCCGTTGCCGCATTATCCGCTAGTGCCCCTTCTGCCTTCGGAGGCTTGTCAATGGTCCTTTCAAGAGCCCTGTCGTTCTGCCTGCTGCTCGCCTGCCTGCAAACGGCGTCGGCAACTCGCATTCTCAGCCTCGATCCACAGGGCAATCCGGTCGCTTTCGGGGCCCAGGTCGTGGACGTGTCCGGAAACGGTCGCTACGCCGTCCTGCAATCTCGCCAGTTGATCCCGGAAGACACGTCCGGTCAGGTGCAGGTCTACGTCTACGACCTGGTCACCGACGAGGTCGAACTGATCAGCGTCCAGCCCGATGGTCAGGCATCGGCGACATCGGTGGTCGGCTATGACAGCCCGCATTCCCGGGTGATTTCCTCGGACGGGCGCTACGTGCTGTTCCGGACCGCGGCCACCGACATCACGCCGGCGATCAACACGAACGGCCAGCAGCAGGTCTATCGCCGGGATCGCGAGCTCGGCATCACCGAGATCATGAGCGTGGCCGGCGACCGAACGACGGCGGCCAACCAGAGCATTGTCGAGTACACCATGGACTGCACGGGTCAGCAGGTCCTGTTCCGGACCGCGGCCACCAATCTGACGCCCGAAATGCAGGGCGGGGCCTTTCTGCACCAGGCCGACGCGCCGCCGGCCAGCGGCGTGGTGACCCGCAAGGCCTGCAGCGATGACAACGGTGGTTTTCTGGCCTGCGCCAACTTCTCGCTCGGCAATGGCCTGATCAGTTTCATCGCCACTTCAACGGGCGTCGTCCCGAACGACCCGCCCGGGCCTGACATCTTTGTCGCCAATGTGATCGACGGAAACAATCTCCTGGTGACCGAAGACGTCGGCACGATTGCCACGACCCGGCTCCATGGTCCCCCGACCTCCGCCTGCAGCGGCCACCGCATCGCCTTCACGACCAACGTCAATCTGTTCTTCAATCCGGACGGGACCTTCGAGCGGGATCTGTACGTGGTCGATACGGTCAGTGGTCAGAAGCTCCGCTTCGGCGATCCGGACTCGGCCGGTCAGAGCCTGGTCAACTCGACCAATCGTTTCGCCACGATCTCGGACAGCGGCCAGCTGGTCGGATTCCAGACGGCACTGAACCTCGACCCGCGTGACGGCAATGCCGCCTCGAGCGACAGCTATTTCATCGAGTTCAATCGAAGCTTCTCCGCCTACACCATCCACTATGTGGGCCACTGGAACGACAGCCCGTCGGACCGGACCAGCATCCTGCCCCATCTGGGCGACAACGGCATCGCGGTGTTCATGGCCGATCCGATCAATCCGCCCTGGCCGCAGACCAACGGCTTCCGCCACGCCTTTGCGAACCTGCCGCCGGGCAGTTTCGGCGTGATCTTCCAGAATCGCTTTCAGCAGGTGCCCTAGTGGCTTACTAGCCCGCCATATTCATGGATGTTGCGGGCTAGCCAGGTGAGGCATCGAGGGTGCGGTTGAGCCAGGCGCGGGCCGCGGTCCAGTGGCGATTGACGGTGCGCGGGGACAGTCCGAGGGAACGGGCGGTTTCCTCGTTGCTCAGGCCGGCGAAGTACTTCAGCTTCACCACCTGGGCCATGCTGTGGTCGAGGGACTCGAGCTGGGTCAGGGCTTCATCGAGATCGACGAGGTCGGAGTCGAGGCCCGGGGAACCCATCTTCAGGGTGTCGAGTTCCACTCTGGCCAGCTGCCCGCCGCGCTTCTGGGTCCGCGCCGCGCGCGCATAGTCCACCGCCACTCTCCGCATGGCCTCGGCGGCCGCGGCGAAGAAATGACCGCGATGATCCCATTCGGGAGCGTTGCTGCCGATCAGGCGCAGATAGGCTTCATGGACCAGGGCCGTCGCCGGTAGCGTCATCAGGCCGGCCTCGTTCCTGAGGCGGGATCGCGCCAGCTTGCGCAGGTCCTCATACACCAGCGGAAGGAGCTTCTCGCTGGCGGCGCTCGGTTGATCTCGGAGCTCTTCGAGCAGTTGCGTGACGCTACCCATCCGTTCACTATGATCGAGTCGAGATGATTCGGGAACCATCCGCCATGAACACGTCGAGCGGCGGGTCGAGCGGCACGCCGGGCTGGAACGAGCTCTGGTCCCATTTCCACCGTATAGTGGCCCTGGATCAGGCCGAACGCAAGGCCGAACTGGCGGCTTTGCCGCCGGAGCAGGCGGCCGAGATCGATGCGCTGCTGCGTGCGCACGACCAGGACGACAGTCTGCTGGACCGGCCGGTCGTGTTGAGCAACGAGATCCAGGCCGGGATCCGCATCGGGCCATGGCGACTGGATTCCCTGCTCGGCGAAGGTGGCATGGGGCAGGTCTGGTCGGCCGAACGAGCCGACGGTGCCTATCAGCAGCGGGTCGCCATCAAGCTCCTGGCCCTGGGGCTGCCCGATGCCGCGATGATGGAGCGCCTGGCGCGCGAGCGAGCGATTCTCGCTCGCCTCGATCATCCCAATATCGCACGCCTGCTCGACGGTGGAACGCTGGGGAACGGCCAGCCCTATCTGGTCATGGAGCGGGTCGACGGTGAGGCGCTCATGCGCTTCGCGGAGGACCGTCAGCTCAGCGTGCGATCGCGCCTGGAGCTGATGCGAAAGATCTGCGCGGCCGTCGACCATGCGCATCGCCGGCTCATTGTCCATCGGGATCTGAAGCCGGCCAATATCCTGGTCACCGACGCCGGCGAGCCGAAGCTGCTCGATTTCGGCATCGCTCGCCTCCTCGACCCCGATTCAACGGACCAACGAACCCGGGCCTTCGAGCGCCGCCTGACCCTCGAGTACGCCAGTCCGGAGCAGCTCAGGGGCGATCCCGTCGACACCCGCAGCGATGCCTTCTCGCTCGGCGTGATTCTCCACGAATTGCTGGTCGGGCAACGTCCCTGGGCGGTCGAGGGTTGTACGGCCGAACAGGCGCATGCCCGGGTCACCGGTCAGCCTCCGCGGCGCGTCAGTCGGGTGGCCGGCGATGCCGCCCTGCGCCGGCGCCTCAAGGGCGATCTGGACTGGATCGTCGCTCGCGCCCTGGACGCCGATCCCGAGCGCCGCTACGCCGATGCACGCGAACTGGGCGAGGACCTCGAGCGGGCGCTGGAAGGCTTCCCCGTGCAGGCCCGACCGCCCAGCCGATCCTATCGAGTCAAGCGCTTCATCGGGCGCCATCCCTGGGGCGTGGGCGCCGGCTTCACGGTTCTCGCGCTGATGCTTTCCGCTGGCACGATCCTCTGGGTCCAGTCTCGTGCCCTGACTCATGCGCTGGCCGCCGAGCAGCAGCAGACCGCGCGGGCGGCGTCCCTGTCCGAGTTTCTCGCCGAGCTGCTGGTCGAGGCGGACCCGGAAGTGCACCAGGGCGATCCGCGAAGCGTCGAACAGGTGCTGGCCGATGCTGCCGGCCGGATCGAGCGGGAGTTCGAGGATCAGCCGGCCCTGAAGGCCGAGTTGTTGACGACCCTGGCTGGAATCCTCTACAACCGCGGCGACTATGCGCGGGCCCGGGAATTGACCGACGCGGCCCTGGCCCTCGGCGGGGCGGCGCCGGCGTTTCCTGTCCGGATGCTGAAGCTGCGCCTGGCCCTGGTCGATGGTCGCTTCGACGAGGTGCTGCGCTCGAGTGAGCGCATGCTGGCTTCGGGTGACTTCGAGCAGGCCGATCAGCTCAGGGTGATCCGGGCCGAGGCCTTCCAGGCGATGGATGATCTGGCATCCGCCGCCCACGCTCTGGCGGGCCTCGATCCGGCCGGCCGGGCTGGCGATGCGGCCATCGAGGCCTGGTTCCGCCAGGGTGGTCTGCACTGGGGGCGGGGTGATTTCGACGCGGCCGAGACCAGCTACCGCGAGGCCCTGGCCCTGCAGATCGCGTCCTACGGAGCGGCCTCGACCCAGGCGGCCAGAGGTCTCAATGCGCTGGCCTCGGTGCGCTATCGCCAGGGCGACCTCGAAGAGGCGGAGCGATTGTTCCGGGAGGTGCTCGAGCGCCACGAGTCCATTCTGGGTCCTCGCCATCCGCAGACCGCCGAGACGCGGGTTCGCCTCGGCGCCTTGCTCTATGACCGCGGCGAGCACGAAGCGGCGATCATCGCGCTGGAACAGGCCCTGGCCGAGCAGACCGAGGCCTTCGGGGCGGCCCATCCTGCCCTGGCCAATACCCACAACAACCTGGCGCTGGCGCTGGCCGCGCAATCGGACTTCACCCGTGCCGAGGCGCAGTTCCACGCAGCGCTGGCGATCAATCGCGAGGCCCTCGGCCCGGCGCACAGCAAGGTGGCGGGCAATCTGTCCAACCTCGGCTGGATGCGGATCGAACAGGGTGCGCCCCGCGAGGCACTGCCCTTGTTGAGGGAGGCGCTGGCCCTGCAGCGCGAGTTGTTTCCCGAGGCTCATCCTCAGCTGGCCTATACGCTGCACCACCTGGGTCGAGCGACACTGATGAACGGCGAGCTCGAAGCAGCCATGGACTGGCTGTCCGAGGCCTTGGCCATCCGCCGCGCGGTCCATTCGGAAAACCACCCCCTGCTTGCCGATACGCTCGTGGTTCTGGGGCAGGCCGAGCAGGCCGTCGGCCGGCCCGAACAGGCGCTTGCGCTGTGGCATGAGGCGCTGGAGATTCGCCGGCACCGTTTCGGTGAGGACGACTCGAGGACCCGACAGGTGCGGGCGCTGCTGCAGGAATCGGGGGTCACCGGTGGAGCGCCTTGAGATGAGCCGTTTTCGAGAGCAGGCTTGTTCAGAGGTCCCCTAGTTCTTCATCCACCGACGAAGCCAGTCCCGGAACCGTGGCAGCTGGCCACCCGAGAGCACGGCGATGCCCTGGGCGTCGGCCCGTTTGACGATCAGCTCTGGCACTTCGCGTGCACTGAGGAGCACGGCATTGCCGGGCAGGGAGCTCAAACGGTCGGCGATGCTGTCGAGCTTGTAGAGGATGCGGGCGGTGGTGTCGCCGCGGCCCATGTTGGCGGTCTTGCATTCCACCGTCAGGGCCCGGTTGTGATGCAGCACGAACAGGTCGAGTTCGTTGCGCGGTTCCATGCCGCGACCGCCGTTCCAGGTCAGTTCCAGGCCGGCGCTGAGATGCTCGACCTCGAGCTCGCTGGCGGTCAGCCAGGCGTACTCTTCCAGCCAGCCGCCGGCGAGGTAGCGGCAGGCGGCCGTGCTCTGGAACACCAGCTCGCGACGGCCATCGTAGTCGATCAGACCCGCGCTCTGGAAGGCATCGAGCATCTCGCGCAGGGCCTGGCCGGGCTGGCGAGACAGGTGCTGGCGAGGGTAGGTCAGGGCTTCGGTTTCGCGGTCCAGGGCGCGGATGGCGACGTAGTTGAGTGCGCCGATGGAGCCGCCGAGTTCACCGCAGCGTCGGGCCATTTCCAGGCTCAGTTCGCGGCGTTCATGGGCGTTTTCGGCATAGTCGGTCGAGTCGCTGGAAGCGCGTCTCAAGGTCGCCCCGCAGGCGCCGAGGTAGTCGTCCGGCACGAGCAGGCTGGGCACTTCGCTGAGCGTGATCGGCGACGGGCGAAGCTGGACCATTCGTCGCGCCTGGCCGGTGAGGGCCAGGACCCGCAGATCCCGTTCCTCGAGCAGGCCGGCCAGGACCTGTTCGGCCACCAGTTCCCAGGGGCTGGCGGAGGCGCCCAGCGCCAGGATCAGAGGGGCATCCCGCTCGCCCTCGATCACCGGCGCCAGCAGCTCGATCAGCGCGCCAGACGGATCCGTGCAGTTGTCGAATTCGGGCAGGCTCAGTTTCTCGCTGGGCAGGCCGTGCCCGCCCAGCAGGCGACCGAGGCTCGCCTGTGAGTCGGCGTGCTCGGGCGTGGCCAGCAGCCACACCCGCTCGGGGCGAAGATGCAGGGGCAGCACCAGATCATGCAGCGCATCCCCCGAGGGGAACAGCAGCAGGTTCAACGTCTTCGGCTCACAGCGGGCCTCGTGTCGGAGCGGGTCGGCTTCAGCCTCGCAGCATCGGCACGTCGACACCCCGTTCCCGCGCGGTCTCGATGGCTTCGTCATAGCCGGCGTCGACGTGGCGGAAGACGCCCATGCCCGGGTCGGCGGTCAGGACGCGTTCGAGACGCTCGTAGCCGGACTTCGTGCCGTCGGCCAGGCTGACCATGCCGGCGTGCAGGGAGTAGCCGATGCCGACGCCGCCGCCATGGTGGACCGATACCCAGCTGGCGCCGCAGGCCGTATTGACCAGGGCATTGAGGATCGGCCAGTCGGCGATCGCATCGGAGCCGTCCTTCATGGCCTCGGTTTCACGATTCGGCGAGGCCACGGAACCGCAGTCGAGATGGTCGCGGCCGATCACGATGGGCGCGTCGACCTTACCCTTTTCGACCAGCCAGTTGAATTTCTCGCCGGCTTCGGCGCGCTCGCCGTACTCCAGCCAGCAGATGCGGGCCGGCAGGCCCTGGAAGTGGATCTTCTCCTGGGCCTGACGAATCCAGCGGTGCAGGTGCTCCTTTTCCGGGAACAGTTCGAGGATGGCCCGGTCGGTGGCCGCGATATCCGCCGGGTTGCCCGACAGGGCCGCCCAGCGGAAGGGGCCGGCGCCGCGGCAGAACAGCGGCCGGATGTAGGCGGGCACGAAGCCGGGGAAGTCGAAGGCATTGGCCATGCCACGGTGGTCGGCCACCTGGCCGCGGAGGTTGTTGCCGTAGTCGAAGGTGATCGCGCCGCGCTTCTGCATCTCGAGCATCGTCTCGACGTGCACGACCATGGAGTCGAGGACCTTCTCGTCGTAGGTCTTCGGGTCGGACTCACGCAGGGCGGCCGCCTCGTCCAGGGAATAGCCCATGGGAATGTAGCCCTGGCGAAGGTCGTGCGCCGAGGTCTGGTCGGTGAGTGCATCCGGGATGATGCCGCGTGCGAGCATCTCGGGCAGGACCTCGGCGATGTTACCGAGCAGGCCGACGGAGATCGGGCCCGAAGCCTGGTCGATCAGATCGAGGGCTGCGTCCAGGCTTTTCGCCTTGGCGTCGCAGTAGCCCGTCTCGACGCGGCGATCGATGCGCCATTCATCGACTTCAACGGCCAGGCAGTTGCCGTTGTTCATGGTCACGGCCAGGGGCTGGGCACCGCCCATCCCGCCGAGGCCGGCGGTGACCGTGAGCTTGCCTTCCAGGGAGCCGCCGAAGTGTTGGCGGGCCAGCTCCGCAAAGGTCTCGTAGGTGCCCTGGACGATGCCCTGGGAGCCGATGTAGATCCAGGAGCCGGCGGTCATCTGCCCGTACATGGTCAGGCCGCGGTCTTCGAGATCGCGAAACACGTCCCAGTTGCCCCAGCGCGGAACGAGGTTGGAGTTGGCGATCAGGACCCGGGGGGCCTCATCATGGGTGCGAACCACGCCGACCGGCTTGCCGGACTGGATCAGCAGGGTCTCGTCGTTCTTGAGCCGCTTCAGGGTCGCGACGATGGCGTGGTAGCAGTCCCAGTTTCGCGCGGCCTTGCCCGTGCCGCCGTAGACGATCAGATCCTGCGGGCGCTCGGCCACGTCCGGATCGAGATTGTTCATCAGCATGCGCAGCGCCGCTTCCTGGTGCCAGCCCTGGCAGCTGAGCTGGCTGCCGTGCGGGGCGCGGATGACGGGGGCGCTGGCGGGCGCGGGGGATGCTTGGCTCATGGGGGCTCCCGAAGATCGTGTCGACAAGCCGGCAAGTATAGCAACCAGGCCCCGCCGGGCCGCGTACACTCAAGCCCTGGAAGGTTTCGTTCCCCAGCCCAAGGAGTTTCCCAATGACCATCCTGATCGTCGGCCTGATCCTGTTTCTCGGCACCCATTCGATCCGCATCGTCGCCGAGCCGCTCCGAGCCCGCCTGGTCGGATCCATGGGAGAGGGCGCCTACAAGGGCCTGTACAGTCTGCTCGCCCTGGCCGGGCTGGTCCTGATCGTGATCGGCTACGGGCAGGCCAGGATGGAGCCGGTGGTGCTCTACCAGCCGCCGACCTTCCTGCGCCACATGAACATGCTGCTGATGCTGATCGTCTTTCCGGCGCTGTTGGCCTCGCACCTGCCGGGTCGGGTGCAGAGCGCGCTGAAGCATCCCCTGCTCGTGGCGGTCAAGGCCTGGGCGCTCGGGCATCTACTGGTCAACGGAATGCTGGCCGACGTGCTGCTGTTCGGCGGTTTTCTGGCCTGGGCGGTGGTCGATCGGATCTCGATCAAGCGTCGTTCCACGCCGAGCCGCTCGCCGCAGCTGCCGGCCGGGCGCTTCAACGATCCGATCGTCATCGTCGGCGGTCTCGGCCTGTACGTTGCCTTCGCGTTCTGGCTGCACCCGATCCTGATCGGGGTGCCGGCGGTGGGCTGATCCCCCTCGATCGAGGCCCAGTCAGAGCGTCGACATCAGCCCGGCGATCAGCGCCTTGGCGAGGATCGAGGCCACCACCAGCGCGCCGAAGAAGCCGAAGAAGGCACGTTGGCCCTTCTGGTCCGTGACCAGGGCGTAGCCGTGGTACATCAGCCAGAGCATCCAGACCATCATCACGAGCATCGGGACGCTGAGCGCGGTCAGCCAGAGCGCGTCGGCCAGGTAGGCGGTGGAGGCCATGCCCTCGCCGGGCTGGGGCAGGGCGGCCATCAGTTCGACGGTGCGCCGCTCGATCTCCGCGCGTAGCGGCGGGATCGAGAGGTAGGCCACGGCCACCAGCATCGGCCAGCGCGCCAGGGCCTGGGTACCGAACAGGTCGATGGGGCGGAATCCCCCGCGGCCCAGCCAGAGGCCGGCCGCCCACAGGACCAGGCTGAGGCTCAGCCAGGCGATCAGGCCCTGGCTCAATTGCACCCAGAGCGGACTGGCGGGACCGAAATGCAGGTCGAGTACGCCATCGGTGTGCAGGCTTCGGCTCCAGGCGAGGAGCGCGGTCGATACGATGATCAGCAACCCCAGTCCCAGCGAGGCGCCGCCGGCGACCTTCTCGAAGGGTTTGAACAGCCAGGTCTTCATGTCTCGGACTCCTTCCGAATCTGCTCGATGATGTCATTGAGGCGGTTGCGAACGGTCGGGTAGCTGACGCCCAGCTGTCCGGCCATGGCCTTCAGGCTGCCGGAGCTCAGGACGAAGGCCTCGACGAATTCCTGATCCGACGGGTCGAGTCGTAGCAGGGGAGGCAGGCGATAGTGGCCGCTGACGGCGGTCTGGCAGTCGAGGCAGCGGAGTTCGGTGACGGCCAGCTCGCTGTCGCAGGAAGGGCATTTCGATGGTGTGCGTTTCATGATGAAAAATATTAACTCTTGAATAAATAAAATTCAAGCCGCAAGATAAAAAAGCGAATCAATATTTCAGATAGGAACATGCTCATGTACAGAATCCTTTCCGCCCTGCTGCTCCTGAACTGCGCCGCGGCGCTGGCCGATCGTCCCGCCGAGGCCGTGGTGCTCGATCGTCCCGACGCCGAGCTGTACGGCAGTCTCTACTGGCCCGAAGGTGCTGGACAGGCGGTGATTCTGCACGCCGGCAGCGGGCCGACGGATCGACACGGCAATCAGCCCGGCATGCAGAACGACAGCCTGCGCTTGTTGGCCCGGGGCCTGGTGGCCGAAGGCATCGCCGTGCTGGCCATCGACAAGCGTTTTGCCGGCGAGAGCCGAACGTCGCTCAGCGAGGCGGAGATTCGGCCCTCGGTCTACGTCGAGGACCTGCGGGCCTGGGTCGACTGGCTGCATGCGCGCAACGCCCAGCTTCGCATTCATCTCCTGGGCCATAGCGAAGGTGCCCTGTTCGCCAAGGCCGCCGCCATGCGTTCCGAGGTGGCCAGCGTCATCAGTCTGGCCGGGGCCGGGCGGCCCGCGGGCGTGATCCTGCGTGAGCAGACCGAGGGTCGTCGACCCGGCGAGATCGGCGTCGAGTTCGAGCGTGTCCTGTCCTCGCTGGAATCCGGGCAGCGCGTCGACGAGGTCTCGCCGCTGCTGCAGGCCCTGTTCCGGCCCTCGATCCAGCCCTACCTGATCGAGTGGCTGGCGATCGATCCGGCAGCGCTGGCGGCCGGGCTCGACGTGCCGCTGCTGGTCATCGGCGGCAGCAGCGACATCCAGGTCGGTCGGGCGGATTTCGACGCTCTGGCCGCCCATGCGGACCGCGCCGAGTGGATCGACGGCATGAACCACGTGCTCAAGGCCGTCGAAGGGGCCTTGCCGGCGCAGCTGCCCAGCTACACGGATCCCTCGCTGCCGCTGCATGAGGCGCTGCTGCCGTTGATCGCCGACTGGATCGAAGGGCCGGTGGTGGAGTAGCATGAGCTCTGGTGCCAGGCCACCCCGGAGCAAGCATGCGGCGGACACAGGCAAAGGCGGTTCGGATCGCGCTGGGCGGTTTGCTCCCGGCACTTCTGGCCGTGCAGGCCATGGCCACGGAACCGCCACGGTTTCCCCAGGGGGCGGTCTGGCACGAGGACATCTCCGCCGCGCCGATCCATCCCCAGTCGGCCAGCATGCTCTCCACGCTGGCCGGACTGGGCGGTTGGGGCAATAGTGATCGCTTCCAGATCGATTTCTCGATCCACTACTACCCCGACGCCGATACCACCGCACCGAGCTATCCGGTGACAGCGGCGTCGCTGTATTACCTGCCGGATTGCGAACCGATCGGCACACCCGTGCCCGTGCCGCCGGACGCCGCTTTCGAGGGTCAGACGGGCCTGAGCTGTTCGGGTGGCGACTGCCACCTGCTGATCCGGCAGGGCAGCCTGCTCTACGAGGTCTTCGCCGGCAATCTCGATCAGGGCGTGCTGAGCGCCCAGTGCCTGGCGGTGTGGAACCTCGACGTGGTCTACCCGCCCGAGGGGCGGGGTGAGCACTGCACCAGCGCCGATGCCGCCGGCTTTCCCATCGCGCCTCTGCTCGTGCACCCCGATGCGGTCGCGGCGCGGCTGGACGATCCGGGCTCGGACCTCGGCCACGCGATCCGTTTCATCCTGCCGAACAGTCGGATGGCCAGCGATGCCTCCCTGGGCGGCGTGGCGGGCCGTCTCTACGTGCGCCCCGCCAGTCATGCGGGTGGTCCCTCGGGGCCGTCGGGCAGCGTGCCCTATGGGGCGCGCCTGCGCCTGAAAGCGGACTTCGACATGAGCGCCTACAATCCGGCCGAGCAGGTGATCCTGCGGACCATGCAGCGCTACGGCATCGTCCTGGCCGATGGGGGCAACATCGCGCTGACCTTCGCCAGCGATCGTCACAGCGAAACGAGCTGGGCCGAGCTGAACGTCGATTCCCAGTCGCTGCTGGGGGTGCAGGTGGGGGATTTCGAGGTGCTCGACACGGGCCCACGGATCGGTGAAACCTACGACTGCGTCCGAAGCCCGGTCAACCCCTTCGACGAGATCTTCCTCGATCGCTTCGAGTTCTGATCGACCTCTGTTCTCAGCCCGCCGCCCATCAGGCGAGCGCGCGCAGGCGCGTGGCCAGCGCGTCCTCGTCCGGCTCCAGGTCCTCCGCATGGCTTGGACGTTCGAGCAGCGCCGCCAGGGCCGGCGGCGCTTCGATGGTCTGCTCGATCAGGGGCTCGACGACGTTCTCGAACTTGGCCGCGTGCGCCGTGGCCGCGACCATCCACGGTCGATCGTCGCCGACTTCTCGCTGCTGTCTGAGCAGTTCCAGGGCGCAGGCCGTGTGCGGGCAGACCATCAGGCCCTGCTCGTTCCAGGCTCGCCGGATCGCGCGGCGGATCTGCTCGTCAGTCACGCTTCCGGCGTGGATGCCGCTGTCGCGCAGGTCCGCCTCGCGGTACAGCCAGGCCAGGCGCTCGAAGTTGGACGGGTCGCCGACGTCCATGGCATTGGCCAGGGTGGCGATGCCGGGCCGGCCGCGATAGTCCTCGCCACCGAAATAGTCGGGCAGGGTGCGATTGGCATTCGTGGCCAGGCGGATCTCGCCGATCGGAATGCCCATGGCCCGTGCCAGCACCGCGCCGAGGGCGTTGCCCAGGTTGCCCGTGGGGATGATGAGGTTGACCTTCTGAGCGATCTGCGCCGACAGCTGGCTGACGCTGTGAGCGTAGTAGCTGATCTGGGGCAGGAGGCGGCCGATGGAGATCGAATTGGCCGAGGTCAGGGCCAGGGCCGAGGCCAGCTCGGGCGTGTTCAGGGCGCGCTTGACCAGGCGCTGGCAGTCGTCGAAGTTGCCCTGCACCCGAAAGCAGTGCACGTTGTCGCCGAAGGCGCCGAGCTGGTGCGCCTGGCGCGCCGACACCTTGCCGTCGGGGTAGAGGATCACGACCCGGAAGCCGGGTCGGCGGTGGAAGGCGGCGGCCACGGCGCCGCCCGTGTCGCCGGAGGTGGCGACAAGGACGGTCTGCACCGGCTCGTGTTCTGCTCTCAATCGGCTCAGACAGGCGGCGAGGAAGCGTGCCGCGAAATCCTTGAACGCCGCCGTCGGACCATGGAACAACTCCAGCATCCAGCTCTTGCCCGGATTGAATTCGACGATCGGCAAGGGCAGGTCGAGGGCCTCGCGGGTGATCCGGGGCAGATCCTCGGCGAGCGAGCTGTCGGCAAAGAACGGCGCCAGAACGCGTTCTGCCGTGGCCGAAAGGTCCGGCCCGGGAATGCCCGTTGCCGCCTCCAGGCCGGGAATGCGCTCGGGTACATACAGACCGCCATCGGGGGCGAGTCCGGCGCGCAGGGCCTCATCGAGGCGGACGGGCGGGCAGTGTCCTCGGGTGCTGGGGTAGAGCATGGGCTTGAGACGATCGATGTTCGGCTTGAAGGCCATTGTCGACGCAAATGCCTGGCCTGCCAAGCGGGTCCGGTTGCGGCCCTCGGGCTCGCCCTGTATTCCCTGGGGCTTCGGCATAAGCAAAGTCCGAAGCGTTCTACCGGCCGTGATAGCGGTCGTCTAGTCTTGCCTGTCAGTCTGCGGTGGATGTCTTGCCGCGATCCCGAAGCCATGACTACACGGAGCCCCCGATGAGCCAGATCCTCGATGAAGTCCTCGCCGCCAATGCGGCCTACGCCGCCGAGTTCGGCGACAAGTCCGAACTGCCCCTGCCGCCGGCCCGGCGCTTCGCCATCCTGACCTGCATGGACGCGCGCCTCGACCCGGCCAAGTACGCCGGCCTGGCCGAGGGCGATGCCCACGTGATCCGTAATGCCGGCGGCCGCGCCAGCGACGACGCGATCCGATCCCTGGTGATTTCCTACAAGCTGCTGGGCACGCGCGAGTGGTTCGTGATCCATCACACGGACTGCGGTATGGAACTGTTCGACAACGACACCATGGCCGAGCTGCTCGCCAGCAGCCTGGAAACGGCGAGCCTGAGCGAGCAGGGCTGGCAGGATCCCGGCACCGGCGGCGGGTCGACGGAAGGACGCTACATCAACTGGCTGAGCTTCAAGGACAACGCTCGAAGCGTGATCGAAGACGTCCAGCGCATCCGCTCGAGCCCGCTGGTGCCCGCAGACCTCCCCATCCACGGCTACATCTATGACTGCAAGAGCGGCCGTCTGGTCGAAGTGCCCGAGGCGCGGTCCGGGGTGCGCGCCGCGGCCTGAACCGAACCGTTTGCGCCGGATCGAGGCCCGCGGGACAATGCTGGCCTCGACCCTGATCAGGCGACCCGCCATGACGTTTTCGAAACCCGGTCGCTGGATACTCAGCGGCCTGCTGTTCGCTCTGTTGACCGCCTGCGCCAGCACGCCATCGCCAGATGAATCGTTGGAGCGATTGTTCGGCATGGGGCCGATCGAGCAGTTCACGATCAGCTCGGCCACCCTCGGGCGTGATTTCCATGTCTATGTGCGCCTGCCGCAGGACTACCAGGCGCGCGCCTGCGACTGGCCCGTGGTCTACCTCCTCGACGGCGGCATTCTCTTTCCGATGCTGAGCCCCTACCAGCTGATGCTGGAGATCGACGAGCAGGCGCCGCCGGTGGTCATGGTGGGCATCTCCTACGGCGGCCTCGGCTACGCCAACGGCAACCTGCGCTCGACGGACTACACGGCGCCGGCGCCGGAGCCCGAGTACTACGGCGGTGCCTTCGCCTATCAGGACTTCCTGGCCGAGGAGCTGCTGCCGGAGATCGAAGGGAAGTTTCGCGTCGACGCCGATCGCAGTCTTGTCGTCGGTCAGTCCCTGGGCGGGCAGTTCACCCTGCTCACGGCCCTGACTCGGCCCGAGCTGTTCTCGGCCTACCTGTCCATCAACCCGGCCCTGCACCGGAACCTCGACTACTTCATCGAACTCGAGCCCGCCGAGGCGGCGTCGGCCGTGCCCCTGATGATCACCCGTTCGTCGGAAGAAATGGCGTCCCTGAGCCAGCCCCTGGCTGACTGGCTGGCCGCCTGGCAGACTCGGGGCTCGGATCATCTCGCGCTCGAACTCGAATGGCTGGAGGGCCACTACCACGCCTCCTCCGCCCCCGAGGCCTACCGGCGCGCCATGGCCTGGTGGACGGCGGCGGGCGAGGCCTGCCCGCCCTGAAGTCCTGCCCTGCTCAGTCGGCGGGGTGTGAAGGGTCCTTGCTCCGGCTCTGATCGGCGCGGGGCAGCAGCAGGTCTTCCAGAAAGAACGCGGACAGTTCAGAGCGACCGGCCAGGCCGGCCTTGCGGTAGACCGCGCGTGCCTGCTCGCGCACCGTGCGCTCGCCGGTCTCGCGCAGGGCGGCGATCTCCTTCAGGCTCAGTCCCTTGAGCAGCAGCAGGGCGATTTCGGATTCCGCCGGACTCAACTGCCAGCTCCCGAACTGCGCCTGGATCGCAGTACTCAGGCCCTGGAGCGTGCCCTGGTAGGACGCGCGCCAGCGCTGCGATTCGGCTTGAGCCGAGTCCAGCCGTTGGTTCAATACGCGAAGCTTGCGCCGGCTGCGCAGGACCTGGCGCAGGACGTGGGCGAACATGGTCGCGCTCAGGATCAGCAGGGCCAGCTCGATGGCAACGTGCAGGTGATCGACGCCCTGGGCATGATCGGCGACCAGGTCCCAGGCGATGAGGATGGCGATCAGGCCGAAGATCACCAGGAACAGGCCGGCGCGTCCGGGGACTTGACTGTCATTCGACATAGGCAGGCTCGTTCAGTGGGTCCAGGGGCGCATGACCAGCGGGCTGGGTCCGCTATGTCATCTGCCGGATTCTACCGCCCGGAACATTTCGTCACCATGGCAGCAGGTCAAACGCAAGGTGTCATGCGATGAACAAGGCAAGGGACTCCATCGAGGCCAACGGCGAACAGCGTGTCTGGGATCCGATCGTCCGGATCGGTCACTGGCTGCTGGTGGTCGGCTTCTTCACCAACTACGTGATGGAAGACGAATGGCTCTCGCTGCACGTGTGGATCGGCTACAGCCTGATCGCGATCGTGCTGTTCCGGATCGTCTGGGGCCTTGTCGGCACCCGCCACGCGCGCTTCAGTGATTTCCTGCGCTCGCCGGCGGTGGTGCTGGCCTATCTGCGCGATCTGGCTCGCGGTGCGGCCAGGCGTTATGTCGGTCACAACCCGGCCGGTGGCGTCATGATCGTGCTGTTGCTCGCCTGCATGCTGGGTCTGACCTTCTCGGGCCTCATACTCTACGCGCTGGAAGAACAGGCCGGCCCCCTGGCGGCCTGGGTCGCGGAGGCGGAGCACGCGACGGCGACCACGCTCTGGGCAGCCGACGAGCACTTCTGGGAAGAGGCACACGAAGTCATGGTCAACGTGATGCTTGGCCTGGTGGTGCTGCACGTGCTCGGCGTCTTCGTGTCCAGCCGCCTGCACGGCGAGAACCTGGTCCGGGCGATGATCACCGGGCGCAAGCCGGCGCCCTGAGGCCTCGAGCGGGGCTCAGCCCGGGGGCGCGGCCGAAGGCTCGCGGGCTGAGCGCCGCAGGAGCCGCCTGAGCACCCAGACGAGCAGGGCGATCAGGCCAACGATGACCAGCAGGCCGAAGGCGATGGGAATCAGCAGGGCGAGTATCACGGCGATCACGCTGCCGATGGCCTCGACGCTGGCGATGAGGAAGTTGCCGAGGCCGCCGCTGGTGGCCGTGGACACACCGCGGGCGGCGACCGTCGCGGCCTGCACGATGCCCGCCGAGCCCCCGCCAAGCAGGGCGGCCGTGGTCCATTGCGCGGCCGGCTCCATCTCCGGCAGCAGGGAGGACACGATCACCGTGCCGCCGCCGAGGGCGGCCGGCGTGGCCAGCAGATCGAGGAGGTTGTCGACCCAGGGGATGTAGTAGGCGCCGGTCTCGAAAAGAGCCGCCACCCCGACCACCAGCAGGACCGGGTCCGAGGCCATCCACTGGAACTGCGCGCCGAGCTCGAGGACGCCGCTGCGCGCGGCCAGGCCGAGGGCCAGGATCGGAATGAAGACGCGCAGGCCCGCCGCCGCGCTCAGGCTGATGCCGGCGAGCAGGGCGGACAGGGTGCCGATGTCGGACAGGGCGTCGATCATGGGCCTATTCTGCGAAGGGCTGGATCATGAACGCAAGGCCTCGTCGCTTCAGTCGCCTGCGGAGCGGATCTTGTTCAGGTTCACGCTGCCGCTGCCGTCATCGAGCAGCTCGAAATCGCCGGCGCCGTCGACGTTGATGCTGCCGCTGCCGTCGCTGACCGTGACCTTGCCGCTGACCTGGCTGACATCGATGCTGCCCGAGCCGTCGTCGATGTCGACCTGGCCATCGACCTGATCGATCCGGATACTGCCCGAACCGTCGACGATGCGGACGTCGCCGCTGACCTGGCTGACGTCGATGCTGCCCGAGCCGTCGTCGATGCTCAGGGCGGCGGCCAGGTTGCGGATCTGGATCGAGCCCGAACCGTCCTCGATCTCGATCGTCAGGGAGCGGGGAACCTGGAGGCGAAGATCGAGGCGGTCATTGTTCCAGCCATCGCCTCCGTGGGCCACGAGCTGAATCTGCCCGGCCTCGTCGATGCTCAATTCCAGGCGGTAGTCGTCGTTGGCCGTGTGTTGGCGGACATCGGCGCTGACCGACACCTGGCGCGTCGTGTCGCTGCCTTCGATGATCAGGAAGCCGGCGCCGGCATCGATGCTCAGGGCCGCCCCCTCGGGCACCTCGATGCTCAGTTCGCGGGTGTCCTGGATCGGCGGCTCGCCGTACTGGCAGGCGGTGGCGACGCTGACTACCAGCAGAGCCAGCAGAGCCTGATGAAATCCGTTGGGCGTGGGCACGATGGTCTCCCGGATGGTTGTTGGAATCGGCTTCGAGTCTGCCAGTCCGCCTGCCCCCGGGCCAGTGCCAGAAGCCATATCGGCCGAGCATGGCTGTTCTCAGGCGTCTCTGGTGACGTGCTAGAGTCGAAGGCGGCCCAATCTCAGCGCGTTGCCGATCACCGACACGGAACTCAGGCTCATCGCCGCCGCGGCGAACATGGGGCTGAGCAGCAGGCCGAAGAAGGGGTAGAGCAGGCCGGCGGCCAGGGGCACGCCGAGGGCGTTGTAGGCGAAGGCGAAGAACAGGTTCTGGCGGATGTTGCCCAGGGTGGCCCGTGACAGGCGGCGGGCGCGAACGATGCCCCGGAGGTCCCCCTTGATCAGGGTCACGCCGGCCGCCTCCATGGCCACGTCCGTGCCCGTGCCCATGGCGATGCCGACCTCGGCCCGGGCCAGGGCCGGTGCGTCGTTGATGCCGTCGCCGGCCATGGCGACGGTCCGACCCGAGGCCTGCAATCGCTGGATCTGTTCGTCCTTGTCTTCCGGCGCGACCTCGGCCAGTACCTCGCGGATGCCGAGCTCCGACGCCACGGCTCGGGCCGTGGTCTCGCTGTCGCCGGTGAGCATCACGATCCGCAGGCCTTCGGATTTCAGGGCCTCGATCGCCTCGCGCGTGCTGGCCTTGATCGGGTCGCTGACGCCGATCAATCCGGCGGCCTGCCCGTCCAGGGCCGCGAACATGGCGGTCTCTCCCTTTCTACGCAGGGCCTCGGCGTGGGTCTCGAGCGCATCGATATCGACCTCGAGGCGGGCCATCAGACGGCGGTTGCCGAGCGCCACCGCCCGTCCGTCCAGGCGACCGGTGACGCCTTCGCCGGTGAGCGACTCGAAGTCCTCGATGGGTCGGATCTCGAGGCCGCGTTCGTCGGCGGCGCGAACGATGGCTTCGGCCAGCGGGTGTTCGCTGGCTCGTTCCAGGGACGCCAGGACGGACAGGAGTTCGCCCTCGTCGAGCGAAGCGACCGCCTCGATGCTCGTCAGGCCAGGGCGGCCCTCGGTCAGGGTGCCGGTCTTGTCGACGACGAGGGTGTCGACGGACTGGAGGACCTCGATCGCCTCGGCATTGCGGAACAGCACGCCCATTCGGGCACCGCGTCCGCTGGCGACCATGATCGACATCGGCGTGGCCAGGCCCAGGGCGCAGGGGCAGGCGATGATCAGCACGGCCACGGCGTTGACCAGGGCATAGGCCAGGGCGGGCTCGGGTCCGACGCTCAGCCAGATGACGAAGCTCAGAGCGGCCGCGGCAACGACCGCCGGCACGAACCAGGCCGCGACCCGATCGGCCAGCTTCTGGATCGGGGCACGCGAGCGCTGGGCTTCGGAGACCATGCGGACGATCCGGGCGAGCACCGTATCCTGGCCGACCTGGGTGGCCTCGATGATCAGGCTGCCGCGGGCGTTGACGGTCGCCCCGAGCACGCGATCACCCGGGGCCTTCTCCACCGGCACGGCTTCGCCGCTGATCATCGATTCATCGACGTTCGAGCGACCCTCGCTGACCGTTCCATCCACTGGAATCTTCTCGCCCGGACGCACGCGCAGGCGATCGCCGACCTGGACCTCGCTGAGCGGGACTTCGTGTTCATCACCGCTGTCGTCGAGGCGGCGGGCGGTCTTCGGCGCCAGGCCGAGGAGGGCGCGGATCGCCTGGCTGGTGTTCGACCGGGCCTTGAGTTCCAGCACCTGGCCGAGGAGGACCAGGGCGACGATCACGGCGGCGGCTTCGAAGTAGACGCCGACGGCGCCGTGAGCATTCGCCAGGCCGGGCGGGAACAGGCCCGGCGCGAGCACCGCCACCACGCTGTAGCCATAGGACACCGCCACGCCCAGGGCGATGAGGGTGAACATGTTGAGCTTCCAGGTCCGGATCGAGGTCCAGCCGCGCTGGAAGAAGGGCCAGCCGGCCCAGAGCACGACGGGACTGGCGAAGGCCAGTTCCAGCCAGAGCCCGATGCGATGCGGGATGAGGTCTCCAAGGCCAGGCCAGATCATCTTGCCCATCGCCAGGAACAGGACGATCGCCGACAAGGGCAGGCTCACCCAGAAGCGCCGCTGCATGCTGTCGAGCTCCGGGTTGGGTGGTTCGTCCAGGGTGACGGTGCGGGCTTCCAGGGCCATGCCGCAGATCGGGCAGTCGCCCGGGGCGTCGCGGACGATTTCGGGGTGCATCGGGCAGGTGTATTCGGTCTTCTCCAGCGCAGCCGCCGGATTGTGCTCCAGGGCCATGCCGCAGTGCGGGCAGCTGTCGGGATGATCCGACTCGACGCCGGGGCACATGGGGCAGTAATAGGCGGCGTTGCTCGACGGGGCCGGCGAAGGTGCTCCGTCGGGCTTCGAGTGGCAGCAGTGGTGTCCCTGTTCGCTCATGGCGACCTCGAAAGATGGTGTGCGGCGCGGCCCCCGTTCTTGAGAAGCGTATCATTCAAGGCCTGTTCACCTGGCCCGACGGCCCGAATTCGGAGTCTCCCATGCGCCTTCTTGCTCTCTCCTTGTTGCTGCTTGCCTCGCCCCTGATGGCCCAGGGCAATCTCCCTTCGGTGCCGCACGTCTATGTCCAGGGCAGTGCGCGGGTGCCGCTCGTGCCCGAGCTGCTGGTGCTGTCCGGTCGCATCAGCGCCACGGATCCCCAGGTCGTGGTGGCCTCGCAGCAGGTCGAGGATCGCTCCGCCGAACTGGTCGAGCTGGCCCGCTCCCTCGGCGTCGAGCGCGAGGACCTGCGCGCCTCGATGCCGACCGTCGATCGACAGTACGAGTATCGGAACGGTGAGAACGTGTTCGTCGGCTACCGGGTCAGCCGCGAGGTCGAGATCCAGCTTTCGAACATGGAGACCTACCACCTCGACTACGCCGACATCGTCCGCGCCGACGTCGTGGAATCCTTGAGCGCGCGTTTCACCGTTCGCGACCCCGAGGCGGCCAAGGACGCGGCCCAGCTGGCGGCCATCGATGATGCGCGTGCCCGGGCGGAACGCCTGGCCGAGCGCGGCGGGGCCGAGCTGGGCTCGCTGCATTCGATCACCGAGTTCGATCTGCGCCAGGTCGAGGCGCGCTTGCTGGTCCCGTCCCGGAGCTTCGCCTCGTCCTCGATGGCCGGTGGGGGTGATGGGATCTACACCACCAGCAGTCGAATGGAAGCCGCACCGCCGATGTTCGAGCCCGACGCCCTGGAAGCGCAGGCCACCGTCTATGTCGTGTTTCTTCTGAAGGGCGGCAGCTCGGACGACTGAACTGACGCTCGGGCCTTCAGTCTTCGATCAGTCGAGCGCCGGGTGCATCCACCGCACTGACCCAGCCCTCGGCGCTCAGTCCCGCTTCCGCGAAGGCGGCGATCATGGCCTGGCGGGCGGCATCGGCGGCCGCGCGGTCGTCGAACCAGCCGAAGGCGCTGGGGCCGGCGCCGGATATCGACGCGCCCAGGGCGCCGGAATCCAGGGCAGCCTGCTTGACCTCGGCAAAACCCGGGATCAGGCTTGCACGGCGAGGTTCGACCAGCACGTCGCCCAGGCCGGCTCGGATCAGGTCGAGGTCCTTGCGGTAGCAGCCGGCCAGGAACTGCGCCAGCAGGGCGTTCTGAGCGACCACGGTGCCGATCGGGTAGGGCTCGGCGAGGGTCTCGCGGGCCAGACGGGTTTCCACCACGTGGTCCGGGTGGACGACGCAGGCCCACAAGCCCTGGGGCACGGGAATCGGGATCAGCCGTTCGAGGGTAGCAAGGACCAGGCCGCCGAGGAGTTGGGGTCCGACGTTGTCGCCGTGGGCCGAGCCGCTGGCCACCGATTCACCGGCCAGGGCAAAGGGGTAGAGGGCTCCGATCTCCAGCGGTTTCGGCAGCAGGGCATTGGCGGCCACCAGTGCGGCCGTGGCCGAAGCGGCGGAGCCACCGAGTCCCGAGCCCAGAGGAATCCCTTTTTCGATCCGGAGCGCGATGCCGAAGTCGACCCCGGCGTGCTCCAGCAGGGCTTGCACCGCGCGCCCGGCGGTGTTCCGATCCGCCTCGCGCGGCAGGTCGACGATCACGCCTTCGATCGAATCGATGCGCACGATGGGTTCTTCGATCCTGAACGCGGTCACCGTGTCGCCCGGCCCGTCGATCACGTGCCCGAGCAGGTCGAAGCCGACGCCGACGTTGCCGACGCTGGCCGGTGCGAAGGCCGTGGCCTGCGATCGGCTCACAGCCTCGCCCCCAGGTGGCTGGCGACGCGCAGCAGGTCGGCGAACACGCCGGCGGCGGTCACCGCCGGACCGGCGCCCGGACCCTGCACGATCAGCGGGTTGTCGCAGTAGCGATCGGTGGTGAAAGCGACGACGTTGTCGGTCAGGGCCAGGCTGGCGAAGGGGTGGTCGCCCGGCAGAGACTTCAGGGCGACTTCCGCCTGCCCATCGGCGCTCAGGCCCGCGACGAAGCGAAGCACCTCGCCCCTGGACTCGGCCTCGGCCAGGCGCCGGGCCATGACCTCGTCGTGGTCGGCCAGGCCGGCGAGGAACTCGTCGATGCTGCAGCCGTCGAGCTCGGCCGGCGCCAGGGATTCGATCCGGACCTGATCGAGCCCCAGCTCCAGGCCCATTTCGCGGGCCAGGATCACCAGCTTGCGGGCCACGTCCATGCCCGAGAGATCATCGCGGGGGTCGGGCTCCGTGTAGCCCGCCTCCCGTGCCTCGCCGACGAGCTCGGCGAAGGACATGCCCGCCGAATAGCGATTGAAAAGATAGGCCAGGGTGCCGGAGAAGATGCCGTCGATGCGACGGATTCGATCACCGGTATCGATCAGATCGCGCAGGGTCTGGATCACGGGCAGCCCGGCGCCGACGGTGGCGTCGTAGCGCCAGCGGGCGCTGCCGCCCTGGCTGGCCCGGCGGATCGCGCGGTAGCGCTCGATGGGGCCGCTGCCGGCGTGCTTGTTGGGCGTGATGACGTGGATGCCGCGCGCCAGCCAGCCGGCGTAGCGCTCGGCGATGGCGTCGGAGGCGGTGCAGTCGATCAGGATCGAGTGCGGCAGGTGGTGGTTGTCGATGTGGTCCGTGAAGGCGTCCAGGTCCAGGGCCTCCGCCTGTTCATCGAGGGGGAGCGTGAGCGTGTCCAGGGCCTGGCGCTCATCGAAGCGCTGCATCCGTTTCGAGCCTGCCACGCCGAGCAGGCGCAGGTCCAGATTGGCCTCGCCGTGCAGGCGCTGGGCCGCTTCTTTCAGCTGTTCCAGGAGTACCCGGCCGACGTTCCCCGGGCCGATCAGGCCGATGGCCACGGTTTGCTCGGACAGGTAGAAGCCGGCGTGGACCGCGCGCAGGGCGCGCTCGGCGTCGACCTCGTCGACGGCCACGGAAATGTTTCGCTCGGAGGCGCCCTGGGCAATGGCGCGGACGTTGACGCCGGCCCGGGCCAGGGAGGCGAACAGGCGGGCGGCCACGCCGGGCGTGCCGGTCATGCCGTCGCCGACGATGGCGAGCAGGCGAATGCCCGGCAGCACGAAGACGCGCTGGATCTGACCGTGGCGCAGTTCGCGCTCGAACACGTCCTCGAGTTCGGCCGTGGCGCGCTCGGCATCTGCGCCGGGCACGGCCAGGCAGATCGAGTGCTCCGAGGAGCTCTGGGAAATCATCGCCACGGAAATCTCGGCCGCGTGCAGGGCCGAGAACACGCGCTCGGCGGTGCCGGGTACGCCGATCATGCCGGCGCCCTCGATCGTGACCAGGGCCATGTCGGCCATCCCGGACAAGCCCTTCACCGGCGGCTCGGACTGGCCGTCGCGGTCGATGCGCGTGCCGGGACAAGCCGGGTTGAAGGTGTTGCGCACGAAGACCGGGATGTCCTTCTCGAGCGCTGGCGACAGCGCCTGCGGGTGGATCACGCGGGCGCCGAAGTAGGCCAGCTCGAAGGCTTCCCGGTAGGAGAGGCGATCGAGGAGGAAGGCCTCGGGCACGCTGCCGGGGTCGGCCGAGAGCAGGCCGTCGACGTTGGTCCAGATGTGAATCTCTGCGGCCTCGAAGAGGCGGCCGAAGATGCTGGCCGAATAGTCCGAGCCGTTCCGGCCGAGGGTCGAGATGCGACCATCCTCGCGGCGGCAGATGAAGCCGGTGGCGACGTAGCGGCGCGAGGGGTTGGCCTGACGGAACGCCTGCAGCCGGGCCTCGCTCTCGTTCCAGTTGATCGCCACCATCAGGGCCGTGGGCCGGACGCGGAGGATATCGCGGGCATCGATGAAGACCGCGGGCTCGTCCAGCGCGGCCAGGCGGGCGCTGAGCAGTTCGGCGGAGAAGACCTCGCCGAGACCGGAAATCAGTTCCACCGCTTCGGCCGGCGCCGAACCCATCAGGCCGAGGCTGTCGAGGAGCTGGCGCAGGTGACCGAAGCGGCTGCGTAGGGACTTGGCGACCGCGTCGCCGGCGGGGTGCGACCCCGTCAGGGCTGCGGCCGTGTCGAGGTGCTTGAGTTCGAGGACGTCGAGGCGCTCGCTCCAGCCGGGCTCGCGCCGGGCGGCGCCATGGGTCAGGGCGATCAGCTCGTTGGTGACGCCGGCCATGGCCGAGACGACGGCGATCTGGTCTTCGTCCTGGCGCTGGATGAGGAGATCGGCGACGGTGGCGATGCATTCGGCATCGGCCAGGGACGAGCCTCCGAATTTATGGGCGATGACGGTCATTGAGTGGCCGTGGTCGAAAGCGATGGGCAGGGCTCGATGGTAGCGGGTTTATGGCGCCATTTGGGCCGCCCTGGGACGCTTTGCCTACGCTCGGACCAGCAGCAGTGACAGGGCCAGGATCGATGCGGCCGCGCACAGGGCGGCAAGCGCGGGTCGCCAGCCCAGGGCGCGCAGTTCCCTGAAGCGAATCCGCGTGGCCAGGGCCGCCATGGCCATGGCGAAGGCGAAGACCGAGAATTCGCTCGCCCAGCGAATGGTGATGGTCCACCAGGCGGTGCCGGCCCCGAAGATCGCGTCTCCTGCGCTGCGTAGACCACACAGGGCGATGAAGGCAACGATGAACATGGGGAAGGGCACCCTCGTGCTGCCCGTGTCCTGGCGGCGGCCGGCGACCCAGATCAGGGCCGGAATGACCACCAGCATCAGGCTGTTGCGCAGCAGCTTGGTGACGGTGGCGGCATTGAGCGTTCCGGTCGCGCCCCAGCCCTGTTCATACAGGGCGGCAGCGGCCGTGACCTGCGCCGTGTCATGGATGGCGGCGCCCATGATCAGGCCGATCGTTTCGGCGTCGCCGACCCAGGCATGCAGCAGGGGCGGATAGAGCAGCGTCGCGCTCAGGCCGATCAGGGCGATGCAGGCCACGGCGTAGGCCGTTTCCTCATGCCTTGCCTTCAAACCCGGCGCGGTGGCGGCGATGGCCGAGGCGCCGCAGATCGCCGTGCCCACGGCCAGCAGGGCCGACAGGCGCCAGTGGGCACCGGCCAGGCGGACGAGCAGCAGGGTCAGGCCCAGGCCGACGGCCACGGTGAGCAGCACCAGGGGCAGGGCATCGAGGCCGAGGCGGCCCAGGTCGCTCAGGCTCAGGCGGAGCCCGATCAGGGCGACGGCCAGCTTCAACAGGGGCCCGCGGGCCAGGTCCAGGCCGGGCGTCCAGGCGCTCTGGTGGGAGGCGGCCGGTGCCAGCGCCAGACCGATCAGCACGGCGAGCAGCATGGCGCTCAGGGGCAGGTGGCCGATCGGGCCTGGTAGCTGGGCCAGCAGCCAGACGAGGGCGCTGGCGGTGGCCGCCATGGCGATGGCGAGGATCAGGCCTGGCCAGACGCGGGCTTCGGAACTGGATGAAGTCAATGCGGGCTCCCGTCACGACCTCCTTCGGCGGCCGTGCTATCGATTCTCGAGGACAGGCGCGCTATTATGGCCGGTTAATCGTCGGCCGTATCGCCGGATCGACGATCTCGACTCGGGCCAGGGGCAGGGTCGGGTACCGGCCACGGCCGGACTTCCAAATACAACTACTAGAAGAAGGAAGCCTTATGCAAACCAAGAATGAAATCGTCGAGAACTGGCTGCCGCGCTACACGGGCACGGAACTGGCCGACTTCGGCAAGTACATCCTGCTGACCAACTTCGACAACTACGTCGACAAGTTCGCCGCTCACATGGGCGTCGAAGTGCGCGGTCGTGACAAGGCGATGCGCAACGCCACGGCCGATGGCATCACCATGATCAATTTCGGCATGGGCAGCGCCAATGCCGCGACGATCATGGACCTGTTGAGTGCGGTCGGTCCGAAAGCCGTGCTGTTCCTCGGCAAGTGCGGCGGTCTGAAGAAGAAAAATCAGCTCGGCGATCTGATCCTTCCGATCGCCGCGATCCGTGGTGAGGGGACCTCGAACGACTACTTCCCGCCCGAAGTCCCCTCCCTGCCGGCCTTCACCCTGCAGCGTGCCGTGTCGTCGACGATTCGAGACCACGATCTCGATTACTGGACCGGCACGGTCTACACCACCAACCGCCGGGTCTGGGAGCACGACAAGGCCTTCAAGAAATACCTGCGCCGCACCCGCTGCATGGCCATCGACATGGAAACCGCAACGATCTTCGTGACCGGCTTCGCCAACTCGATTCCCACCGGTGCCCTCCTGCTGGTGTCCGACCAGCCGATGATCCCGGACGGGGTCAAGACCGACGCCTCCGATCGGGTGATCACGCAGAAGTTCGTCGATGCCCAGATCCGGATCGGCATCGATGCCTTGAAGGAAATCCGGGAGGAAGGTCGGTCGGTGAAACATCTGAGGTTTGATTGAGGGCCAGGTATCTGGAAACCACGGGTTTCGGGTCCAGATGCTGAACGGAGGCAGACCGGATCGCGGAATGCCTCTACGACCCCAGGTATCGACATCGTCTGATCGAAACCCTGCGTAGGTCGGGGCCACGTCCCCGACGACCGGAGAATTAAGGTGCCACCTGCGCTCCGGTTCTTGGTCAGAAACCGTTGTTGGTCTTATCGTTGACCGAGATGCCTGCGATATGCGTGTGTCGAGTTTTCCGAGATGGCTGGGGCATTTCGCAGTCGGGTTGGCGGAGATACCTGCGACATGGACCGTCGGGGACGTGGCCCCGACCTACCCGGCGGTTTCGATCCGGCCGCGTCGATGTCGGGATTTTCATGGGCATCCGGTTGTCCGGGGTGCCTTCGTTCAGCACCGCCCAACCCGGAAACCGGAAACCTCGAACCTCGAACCTCGAACCCGTGTTTCCTTCCCCGTGACTTCCCGCACAGGTTCGCTTGACGTGGTTCTGGCACACTTCGCGCCCGGACATGGAACCATTCCACAGGATTCAATGAATGAACAGACGACTGATCGCGGCCCTGAGCGGGGCCATTCTGAGCGCCGGGTCCGCCATGGCGAATGACGCGGCAAGCCCTGAAGATCCCTTTCTTTGGCTCGAGGAGGTCGAGTCCGAACAGGCGCTGGACTGGGCGCGGGCGCAGAACGAGCGCTCCGAAGGGCGGCTGCAGTCGCACCCCCTGTTCGAGCCGCTGCACCAGCGCTACCTGGAGATCCTCAATTCGGAGGACCGCATTGCCTATCCGCAGCTGATGGGTGGCGAGATCTACAACTTCTGGCGCGATGCGGATCACGTGCGAGGCCTCTGGCGCACGACCAGCACCGAGGACTACCGCAACGAGAGCCCGAGCTGGACCGCCCTGCTGGATCTGGATGCGCTCGCCGAAGCCGAGGGCGAGAACTGGGTCTGGGCGGGGGCGGCCTGCCGCTACCCGGACTACGACCGCTGTCTGATCGGCCTGTCCCGCGGCGGTGCCGATGCCAACGTGCGTCGTGAATTCGACCTGGAGACCCGCCAGTTCGTCGACGGCGGCTTCGAGCTGCCCGAGTCGAAGAGCTTCATTTCCTGGCGCGACCGCGACAGCGTGTTCTACGCGCCGGCCTTCACGCCCGAACAGATGACCAGCTCCCAGTATCCGCGCCAGGTCTACATCTGGCAGCGCGGCACGGACCGCAGCGAGGCCGAACTGGTGTTCGAGGGTGAGCGCAGCGACGTGCTGGTCACCGCGCTCAGGTTCTGGGACAAGGACACGCCCTACGACATGATCCTGCGCCTGCCGAGCTTCTTCACTCGCGAATACCATCTGTATCGCGATGGCGAGACCCAGCGCATCGCGATTCCCGATGACGCGGAGCTGTCCGGCGTGCTCAATGGCCAGCTGCTGGTCCAGCTGAAATCCGACTGGGCCCGGGAAGGCACGGTGCTGCGCCAGGGTGCGCTGCTGGCCGCTCCGATGGAAAGCGTGCTGGCCGGCGAGCCGGAATTCGAAGTGCTGTTCCAGCCGAACGCGCGCCAGGCCGTGGCCGGCGTTTCGACCACCGAGAACACGGTCCTGGTCAGCATCCTCGACAACGTCAACGGCCAGCTGGTCCGCTTCACTCGCGACGAGAGCGGCTGGCATCAGCAGCGCCTCGACGTGCCCGCGATGGGCACCCTGTCCGTGGTGTCGGCCGATGACCGCTCCGACCGTTTCTACTTCGACCACGAGGGCTTCCTGAGCCCGTCGACCCTGTTCGAAGCCGATGCCATGGCCGACACGCGCCAGGCCATCCGCAACGAGCCGAGCTGGTTCGATGCCGAAGGCATGCAGGTTGCCCAGTACGAGGCGACCTCGGCCGATGGCGAGAAGATCCCGTATTTCGTCGTCATGCCCGCCGGCTTCGAGGCCAACGGGGCCAACCCGACCCTGCTGGGGGCCTACGGTGGCTTCGAAGTGCCGCGCACGCCCTTCTACTCCGGCCTGATCGGCAACGGCTGGCTCCGTCAGGGCGGCGTCTACGTGCTGGCCAACATCCGCGGCGGCGGGGAGTTCGGCCCGCGCTGGCATCAGGCGGCGCTGAAGGAGAACCGTCAACGCGCCTACGACGATCTGATCGCCGTGGCCGAGGACCTGATCGAGCGTGACATCACCTCACCGGAGCACCTGGGCATCCAGGGCGGCAGCAACGGCGGACTGCTCGTCGGTGCGGTGATGGTGCAGCGTCCGGATCTGTTCAACGCCGTGGTCTGCCAGGTGCCGCTGCTCGACATGAAGCGCTACCACCTGCTGCTTGCCGGCGCGAGCTGGATGGCGGAGTACGGCAACCCGGAGGACCCGGAGGAGTGGGCCTACATCAGTCAGTACTCGCCCTACCAGAACGTGTCCGCCGAGGCGGACTACCCGGTGGCCTTCTTCACCACCTCGACCCGCGACGACCGCGTGCACCCGGGCCATGCGCGCAAGATGGTCGCTCGCATGCTCGATCAGGGCCATGAAGTGCTCTACTACGAGAACATCGAAGGCGGGCACGGTGGTGCAGCCAACCTGAATCAGGCGGCCTATCTCAATGCCTTGATCCACGCCTATCTGCACGAGCGCCTGGGCGCCGAGGCAGCGGCCGAAGGTTGAGTGTTTCCGGGGCGTCGGCGGCGTCTGGCCGCCGGCGCTTGCCCCGCCCGGAACTCTGGCCGAGCGGGCAGGTCAAAGCCTGCGAACGATGAAAAGAGGACCGATTCACTCCGGGTTCACCGAGGTCGGTTCTACTGGTAACATAACGGGCTGAATTTTTTCAGGAGCAACGCATGGGCAATCATCTGGTTCCAAGCCATCTCCTCGCACCGGCCGGCACGGGCTCGTTGGATTCCTACATCCAGGAAGTCAACAAGATCCCGGTGCTCAGCCTCGAGGAAGAGCAGAGCCTGGCACGGCGCTTTCGCGACGAGGACGACCTCGATGCGGCGCGACTGATGGTCATGTCGCACCTGCGCTTCGTGGTCCACGTGGCCCGGGGCTATGCAGGCTACGGCCTGCAGCTCGGCGATCTGGTTCAGGAAGGAAACATCGGCCTGATGAAGGCGGTCAAGCGCTTCGACCCGGACCAGGGCGTGCGCCTCGTGTCCTTTGCCGTGCACTGGATTCGCGCCGAGATCCACGAGTTCATTCTGCGCAACTGGCGCATCGTCAAGGTCGCAACGACCAAGGCGCAGCGCAAGCTGTTCTTCAACCTGCGCAAGCAGAAGAAACGTCTGGGCTGGTTGAACCAGGCCGAGGTCAATCGCGTGGCCGAAGACCTGGGCGTCAAGCCCGAGGTCGTCACGGAGATGGAGTCGCGTCTGGCCGGCCAGGACATCGGTTTCGATCTGACCAACGACGACGACGACTCGAGCAGCTACGTGGCGCCGGCGGCGTACCTGGAAGGCCTGACGGTCTCCCCGGACGAAGCGGCAGAAGCCGAGGACTGGGAGCAGCACCACCACAACCTGCTCTTCGACGGCATCGAGAATCTGGACGATCGCTCGCGCGACATCATCCAGAGTCGCTGGTTGCTGGACCCGAAGGCGACGCTGCAGGAACTGGCCGACAAGTACGGCGTGTCCGCCGAGCGCATCCGCCAGCTCGAAGCCGCGGCCCTGAAGAAGCTCAAGGCTCGCTTCGACGCCTGACGCGAGACGCCACTCGCAGGACCCGAAGGCCCGGCAGAAGCGATTCTGCCGGGCCTTCTCTTTCTGGGGGTGGTGTCAGAGCTCGCCGATCAGCTCGATGATGCGCGAGGTCAGGGACTGGATCGGGAAGGGATCGATGCCGCCGGCGGGGTCATTGGAAAGCGCCACCACCACCCAGGGTTCGCTGGCCCCGTCCTTCTGCAGCATCCAGGCGTGAGTGAGCACATGGTTCCCGCTGGCACCGGAGGTCAGACTCCCGCCCTTGTACCAGACCCGATCCCAGACATTGCGGATGCCCGGTTGGGCGGCCTGGTAGCCGAGCGCCTGGTTGACGACTTCGAAGCCCGGGCCATGGCGAGGCAGGGCGTTCATGCCGGCGAAGGTCCGGCAGATGTCCATGGCCGAGGCGCGCCAGGTGCCCGTGGTCAGCAGGCTTTCGTGAAAGAAGGGGAAGCTGATCGGAAAGGAGGGCCCTTCGGGCAGGATCTGGTTGCTCAGGAACTGATCGCGAAAGGCCGGGCTGCCATTGACGTAGCTCTGGGCCGTGGCCAGGTCGAAGCGGGTGAAGACGTGGAACTGCTCGGAGATGTTCAGGAAGGGCAGCAGGGCAGCCGGGTCCGAGAGACCGTAGGCCATGAGCACGTCGGCGATGGCGCTGCGTCCGACGAGCTCATGCAGATGATCGGTGCTGGTGTTGTCCGAATTGGCCAGCATCAGGATGGCCATGTCGCGAACGCTGAACGGGGTGCCCAGCGGTTCGTCGTTGATGATGCCGCCGGCGGCCCGTTCCGCCGCGACCAGGGCGATGGAGTCCTCGGGGGCGCTCAGGCCGTCGTCGAGGCGCTCGGCCAGGGCGGCCAGGACCCACATCTTGAAGATCGAGCCCAGCGCCCTCGGGCTGGTTGCACTGCGCTCGAGCACGCCTCGGCACTGGCCGTTCGAATCGATGCGCGCGACGAGCAGGGCATTGTTCGCCGCCAGGCCCATGTAGGCGTCGGCGGCCTGCTCCAGGCTCAGGGTCTGGTCGGCGGGATACTGGACGGAGCCGGAGAAGGGGCTGACCTGGAAGAAAGTGACCAGCTGGCTGCCGCTGTAGCCGGACCAGACGTTGACGAAGCCGAAGCTCGAGGCGGGGTTGTCGCCGTCGATCACGAAGGTGGCCCGGGTCGGGCTGAGTCCGATCACGTCGACGATGCGTGCGTTCGGATAGGCCGGGCGCAGATTGTTATTGAAGAAATCGACGAGGCTGGCCGGGTCGAAGCCGGGAGAGAAGCGCGCCTGGATTTCGGCGAGGCTGGTGTTCTCGCCGGCGGCGAGTTCACCGACGATCCACTCGACCCGCTCGCTGACCGGCAGCGCCGGTAGCACGAAGGTCTCGTTCTCGATCGGGAACAGGGGGGCGATCGATTCGCTGAAGCGGTTCCCGAAGATCCGATCGTCCAGGTCGGCGGCCCGGGAGCTGGTTGCGCTCAGGGCGCTCAGGGCGATCAGGGTGGCCAGCAGGACGTTCCAGCTCAGCTGAGCCAGCTGGACAGGCGCTCGAAAAACGAAGGTGTGCATGGATGACTCCGCGGTTGCGCTCAGGATCTGAACAGGAAAGCGCGGAAGGATCGGAAACTGGTCCAGGGATCAGCCGATCAGGCGAGGTTCGGGCTCCAGGGTGATGCCGTATCTGGCCCGGATCGAGGCGATGAGATGGTCGATCAGTGCCCGGAGTTCAGGGCCCTGGCCACCACCGTGGTTGACCAGAACAAGGGCGTGGTTGGTGTAGACGCCCAGCGCCCCCCGTCGAAGGCCCTTGAAGCCCTGGCGCTCCAGCATGGCACCGGCGGCGAGCTTGACGCGGCCGTCGGGCAGGTCCCAGTGCGGCAGATCGGGGGTGATGGCCAGCACTTCACGGGCCTGGTCGCTCTCGACGATCGGGTTCTTGAAGAAGCTGCCGGCATTGGCCAGGCGCGCCGGATCGGGCAGGCGATGGCGGCGCAGGCGGAGGATCGCGGCCACGAGCTGTCTCGGCGTGGGCTCGGGTGTTTGCGCCCGGTCCAGGGCCTCGGCGAGGCTTGAGTAGCTGAGATTGGGGGAAAAGCGGCGGGACAGGACCAGGCGGACTTCGGTGATGAAGTAGCGATCGGGCTCCTGCGACTTGAAGCGGCTGTCCCGATAGGCAAAGGCGCAGTCCTCCCGATCCAGTTCGACCCAGCGTCGCGCCTGCCGGTCCCAGGCGCGCAGGGATTCGAAGACCTGGTCCAGTTCGACACCGTAGGCGCCGATGTTCTGCACCGGGGCCGCGCCGACGCTGCCGGGGATCAGGGCCAGGTTCTCGATGCCGTGCAGGCCTTCGTCCAGGCAGCGGCGGACCAGGCCATGCCAGGATTCGCCAGCGGCCGCGCGCACTCGAACCCGATCGTGGTCGATGGTTTCGAAGCTCAGGCCCCGCATCCGATCGAGGAGGATGCGCCCCGGCCAGTCGTCGAGAAAGATCGTGTTCGAGCCGCCGCCGAGGATCAGGTCCGGACCGTCGAAGTCAGGCAGCGCAGGTAGCTGCTCGGGATGTTCGATGCAGCGCAGCTCGGCGGCCTGCGCGGGCAGGCGGAAGGTCGAGAGGGTGCGGAGCTCGGCCGGCCGGATGGCCTCAGGCGGATGCATCGAGCGCTGCCCAGGACCGAACGCAGTCACGAATCAGCGCCGGGCCGTGATAGATGAAACCGGTGTAGACCTGGACCAGATCGGCGCCGAGTTCGCGCTTGTGGGCGGCGTGTTCGCCGCGCGTGATGCCGCCCAGACCGATGATCGGGAAGTCCGGGCCGAGTTGTTCCCGGGCCAGCGCCAGCGCCCGGTCGGCCAGATCGCGCACGGGGCCGCCGCTCAGGCCGCCGCTCTCATCGGCGTGGCGATGGCCGGCCACGGATGCTCGATCCAGGGTGGTGTTGGTGGCGATCAGTCCGTCGATGCCCGACTGGCCGATGACCTCGAGCGAGGCGAGCAGGGCGGTCTCGTCCCAGTCCGGGGCGATCTTGATCAGCACCGGGCGGGTCAGCCCATGCCGCGCCGCCAGCTGGTCACGGAGCTGGGTCAGCTCGGACAGCAGCTCCTTCAGGGGGCCCGTGTCCTGCAGGGCGCGCAGATTGGCCGTGTTCGGCGACGAAATATTGACCGTCACGTAGTCGCAGTGCGGAAAGACCTTCTCCAGGCAGACGCGGTAGTCATCGGCTGCACGCTCGACGGGCGTGTCCTTCTGCTTGCCGATGTTGGCGCCGACGATGCCGCGGAACTTGCGAGTCTTCAGGCGCTCGACCAGGTGATCGACGCCCTTGTTGTTGAAGCCCAGACGATTGATCAGGGCCTCGTGCTCGGCGAGGCGGAACATGCGCGGCTTGGGGTTGCCGGGCTGGGGCAAGGGCGTGACGGTGCCGACCTCGATGAAACCGAAGCCGAGTTCGCCGAGGGCGTCGATGCAGTCGCCGTTCTTGTCCAGACCGGCGGCCAGGCCGACCGGGTTGGGGAAGTCCAGCCCCAGGCAGTGCACCGGGTGCGAGGCGGGACAGCCGCCGAGCAGGCGCGGCAAGCCCAGGCGACGCCCCCGCGCCAGCATGCCCAATGCCAGCTCATGCGCCGCCTCCGGCGGCAGCATGAACAGGGCCTTTCTCAACCAGCTGTACATCGATCAGGCCTCGGAGTGGGAGCAAGAGGTTTGAAACCACGAAGGGCGCGAAGGACACGAAGTTAGAAAAGAATAAGAGCTTTTCTTCGTGCCCTTCGCGCCTTCGTGGTTAATCCACATGCTTGCTATTAGCTAGCGTGGCTGGATCAGGCTCGACCCATCAGAGGTCGAACTTGATGCCCTGGGCCAGCGGCAGTTCCGTCGACCAGTTGATGGTGTTGGTCTGACGGCGCATGTAGGCCTGCCAGGCGTCCGAGCCGGATTCGCGACCACCGCCGGTTTCCTTCTCGCCACCGAAGGCGCCACCGATCTCGGCGCCGGAGGTGCCGATGTTGACGTTGGCGATGCCGCAGTCCGAGCCGCGGTGCGACAGGAAGTATTCGGCGTTGCGAACGTCGGTGGTGAAGATCGACGAGGACAGGCCCTGCTTGACGTCGTTGTGCATGGCCATGGCTTCGTCCAGGGTCTTGAAGGTCATCACGTAGAGAATCGGCGCGAAGGTCTCTTCCTGGACGATGTCCCAGTGGTTCTCGGCACGGATGATGGCCGGCTTGACGAAGTAGCCGTCGCCTTCGATGCGTTCGCCGCCGGTCAGGACTTCACCACCAGCCTCTTTGGCGCGAGCCACGGCCTGCTCGAAGCGCTGCACCGCGGCTTCGTCGGTCAGCGGGCCCATCAGGGTGTTCGGATCCAGCGGGTCACCGATGCGCACCTGACCGTAGGCCTTGACCAGGGTCTCGATGACCTGATCGGCAATCGACTCGTGGATGAACAGCCGGCGCGTGGTCGTGCAGCGCTGGCCCGCGGTGCCGACGGCGCCGAAGACCACCGCCGGGATGGCCAGCTTCAGATCCGCCGTTTCATCGATGATGATGGCGTTGTTGCCGCCCAGCTCGAGCAGGCTCTTGCCCATGCGGCGGGCCACGCGCTCACCGACCTGGCGACCGATCTGGCAGGAGCCGGTGAAGGACATCAGGGCGACGCGCTCGTCGTCGACGAACTTCTCGGCCAGCTCGTGGCCCGGTTCCATGAAGGAGGTGAAGATCGGCGGCACGTCGGTGCCGGCCAGTGCTTCGTTGGCGATGTTCTGGACCGCCGCGCAGCACAGCGCACCCTTCGGCGACGGCTTCCAGATCGTGGCGTTGCCGCAGACGGCAGCCAGCAGGGCGTTCCAGGCCCAGACCGCGACGGGGAAGTTGAAGGCCGTGACGACGCCGACCACGCCGAGCGGATGCCACTGTTCGTACATGCGATGGCCCGGGCGCTCGGAATGCATGGTCTTGCCATACATCATGCGCGACTGACCGACGGCGAAATCGCCGATGTCGATCATTTCCTGGACTTCGCCGTCGCCCTCGGCCTTGATCTTGCCCATTTCCATCGAGACCAGGGAGCCGAGCGGATCCTTGTAGTCACGCAGGGCCTGGGTGATGCGACGAACGGCGTCGCCGCGCACCGGTGCCGGAACCATTTTCCAGGCCTCGGCGGCTTCCTGCGCCGTGCGCAACACTTTTTCGTATTCAGCCTCGGTGGCGCCGCTGACCCGAGCGATGACCTGGCCCGTCGTCGGGTTGAAGGACTCGATCAGATGGTCCTGGCGGACTTCCGACCACTGGCCGGGGCCGAAGCAGGCGCCCGGGTTGACGGCCTGAAGGCCGAGTTTCTCGAGGATCTGATGATGGTTGCTCATGGTCCGTTACAACTCCCGTTGATTCTGTGCAAAGCCCGCTATTATCGCATTGATGGCGGTCGGGTTTCAGGGCCTCGCGTGCTATTCTTCATCCGCTTTCCCACGCCACCCTGGCCGCTGGGGGGAAGAAAGCTGCACCTGAATGCAGACTGAACGAAACTATCCGGCTCAGGTGCTGTCCACTGGAGCAGGCCCGGGTCGTCAATGACGGAGAAAGGACGGCCCTGATGGGCGAACGTGAAGTGGATCAACTGCTCGTCGAGCGGGTTCAGAAAGGCGACAAGAAGGCGTTCGACGTGCTGGTCGGCAAGTACCAGCACAAGATCATCAGCCTGATCTCGCGCTATGTCTCGGACCACGCCGAAGCCATGGATGTCGCCCAGGAGGCGTTCATCAAGGCGTATCGAGCGCTCGGTCGCTTCCGTGGCGACAGTGCTTTCTATACCTGGCTCTATCGCATTGCCATCAATACGGCCAAGAATCATCTGGTGGCGCAGAGCCGCCGGCCGCCGCAGTCCGACGTCGACGCGCAGGATGCGGAACAATTTCAGATCGACACGCGTCTGAAGGACCGTGGTTCTCCGGAACACGAACTGCTCAGAGAAGAAATTGAACAGACCATTCATCAAGCCATCGCCGATCTGCCCGAGGATTTGCGGGTCGCGATCACCCTGCGCGAGATGGAAGGCATGAGTTACGAGGAGATCGCGACCACCATGGACTGTCCCATCGGCACCGTCCGGTCGCGTATTTTCCGAGCCCGCGAAGCGATCGATCAGCGACTTCGGCCGCTGATCGACAATCAATAACCGACTGGAAGACCCGATGAGCGACTCCACCGAACACCTTTCCTCCCTGATGGACGGCGAACTGGATGCCCAGGGCCGTGAATTCGTCCTGCGGCGCCTGTCCAGCGATGCCGGCATGAGTGCGACCTGGCGTCGCTACCATCTGGTGCGTGCCTGCATGCACCAGGAGTTCACCGTCACGACCTGTATCGTGGATCGCGTCTCCGCGGCCGTGGCCGAGGAGTCCGCCCCGGGCTCGGCGGGCTTCCCACGCTGGTTCAAGCCGCTGGCGGGCGGAGCGATCGCGGCCAGTGCGGCCCTGTTTGCCATCGTCGCCATCAATTCCAGCCTGTTGCAGAGAAACCAGAGCGTTCTCGGCGATGATCAGCCCGGCTTCGTCGCCCAGCCTACGGTGCTCGATCAGCCCTTCTCGCAACAGCCGGTTCCGGTCAGTTTCAGTGAGATCAGTCCCGCCGAGCGGCAGCGGATCAACAGCTATCTGCTCCGCCACAATCAGGCCGTGGGCGGCAGCGGCTTCGTGTCCTACCTGCCGATCGTGACCGGTCAGACGGGTGAACGTATCGACATGGAGCCGCTGGCCAGCGGCGAGGCGACCCCCCTCAACCAGGACGTTGCCGAGCAGGATCGCTGATCCATGACCGCAGTCCGCCTGTCGTTCCGCAGCGTGCTGATCCTGCTGCTGCTCGCGGTTCTTCGGCCTGCGTCCGCGGAGGACGACGGCTCGATCGATCACTGGCTGGACAGGATGGCCAGAGCGGTCGAGACCCTCGACTATCGCGGCACCCTGGTGCACTGGCGGGGAGACCGGGTCGACACCCTCAAGATCATTCACCGCGCAGATGCCGACGGCGTTCGTGAACGGCTCTATTCACTGAGCGGTCCGCCACGGGAGATTCTCCGGCAGGGAGATCAGGTGCGTTGTCTGCTGGCCGGAGATCAACCTCTCGTGGTGCAGAGCCAGCTGACGGCACGCCTGATGCCCAACCTGCCGCTCAGCCGCCTGGGTACGCTGGAACAGGCCTACGACATGCGACTCGGAGAGCGGGAGCGAGTCGCCGGTCTTCAGACCCGGATCATCGAGATCCGCCCGAATGACCGCTATCGCTACGGTCACCGCTTCTGGCTCGAAGAACAGACCGGCATGCTGCTGCGCTCCGCCCTGCTGAGTGCTTCCGGGCAGCCGATTCAGCAGCTGGCCTTCGTCGATATCGAACTGGGGGCCAGAATCAGCGATGCGGAGCTGGAGCCCGAGATCGAGCCCGAAGTGGTCATGGAAACGCGCATGGTCATGAATCTGCCGGCGGTCGACAGCAGCGAACTGGGCGAAGCCGCCTGGATGCCGCGGCGCGTCCCCAGTCATTTCCGATTGGCCCGCAAGGCGCGTGGCCAGTCGGCCGATGGCGAGCCCTTCGAACATCTGCTGTTCAGCGATGGCCTGGCCAGTTTCTCGGTCTACGTCGAGGAAGGCATGCAGGGCTACACCGGCTCGCGATTGGAGTCGATCGGCTCGGTGCATATCTTCACCGGCCTGACCGACGGTCGCCAGATCACCGTGGTCGGCGAAGTGCCGGTCGCGACCCTTGAATACGTCGGGCGCTCGATCCGGCGCACCCCCGGCGCACCGCGTCGCCGCTGAGCTCTCCCATGAGCCGCTTCTGGCAGCCTGCCACCGTGATCGCGATACGGCCCGGCAGAATTCGCCTGCGTTTCGATGCCTTGAGTCAGTGTGAGCGTTGCCTGCGGGGCGAAGGCTGCGGTGCTGGGGTGTTCTCCCGCCTGTTCGCCAGGCAATCTTCCGAGCTCGAGCTGCCCGATACGGGATCCTGGGCGGTCGGCCAGCGCCTGCGGGTCGGGGTCGAGGCCGGTGCCGTGCTGCGGGGTTCCCTTGCCCTGTACGGTCTGCCGCTGGCCGGATTCCTGATCGGTGCGATGCTCGGGCAGTCCATTGACGGCAATGGCTTGTCCGCCGACCTGGCCACCCTTGGGGGAGGGCTGATGCTGGCCCTCGTGTTCGCCCTCGCGGCGCGCCGCCTCCAGCGACGGCAATGGAACCCCCTGCTCGAGCCATTGTCTGCTAGTTCAAGTTGTGGTGAGTCTTGAATCGAAGGCTTGCTGATTCCAGTTTTCAGTCGTTCTACCAAGAATCAGGAGTATTCAGAATGGTGCGATGCATGATTGCCTTCTGCCTGGCCACCCTGGTCGCCGCACCCGGCGCTCAGGCCGTGACGCCGGTGGACTTTACCGATCTGGTGGCCGAGTCCATCCCGGCCGTGGTCAATGTCGAGACGGTTCGCTTCGGGTCTCGACCCTCGGAACAGCCGGAGGACACGCAGCAGCGTGGTCAGATGCCGGACGGCTTGCCCGATCTGTTCGAAGAGTTCTTCCGGGGTCCGCGCGGCGGGGCTCAGCCGGACCGCCGGGGTGGTGGTTCGGGCTTCATCATGTCCTCGGACGGCCTGGTGGTCACCAATCATCACGTGATCGATGGCGCCGACGAAATCCGGGTCCGTCTGGCGGATCGTCGGGAGTACCTGGCCGAACTGGTGGGTTCCGATGCCGAAACCGACATCGCGGTGCTGCGGATCGATGCCGAAGAGGAGCTCCCCACCCTCGAGTTCGGTGATTCGTCGACCCTGCGGGCCGGAGAGTGGGTCATCGCGATCGGTTCCCCGTTCCAGTACGAGCAGTCGGTCACTGCCGGCATCGTCAGCGCCAAGGGGCGCTCCCAGTTCAATCAGCAGTACGTGCCTTTCATCCAGTCGGACGTCGCGATCAACCGTGGTAACTCCGGTGGGCCGCTGATCCGCACCGACGGTACCGTGGTCGGCATCAATTCCTGGATCCTGAGCTCCAACGGCGGCAACATCGGCCTGAGCTTCTCGATCCCGATCGAAGTGGCCTCGTCGTCGATCGAACAGCTGCTCGAGTTCGGGCGCGTATCGCGCGGCTTCCTTGGCGTGACCTTCGAAGGCATCTCTCGACAGAAGGCCGATGCGCTCGGCCTCGAGCGACCGGCCGGCGCCCTGGTCAATCGGATCGAGCCGGACAGCCCGGCCGATCGGGCCGGCCTCCAGGTCGGTGACGTGATCCTGCGCTTCAATGGTCAGACCGTCGATATCCACACGGACCTGCCGCCCCTGGTGGGCATGGTGCGACCGGGCACCGAAGTGGAGGTCGATATCTTCCGCTGGGGTGAAGAGATGACCCTGGAGGTGGTGCTCGACGAGCGCAACGAAGACCAGGTGGCCGCGACGGGCGGACGCCCCGAGCTGGCCGAGCCCACCAATGCCCTGGGCCTGTCCGTCGAAGCGCTGGACGATGAGACGCGGCGCCGGATCGGCAATCCCGAGGGCGGCGTGTTGATTGCTCGCGTCGAGAGCGACAATGCCTATCGAGCAGGAATCCGGCCAGGCCAGGCCATTCTGATGATCAACAATCAGCCGGTGAACAGTCTGTCCGACTTCCAGGACATCATCGAGGATCTGCCCTCCGGACGCAGCGTCGCATTGCTGTTGCAGCTGCCCAATGGCAACACCACTTTCGTGGCCTACCTGCCCGAGCAGGACGACTGAGGCGAATCATCCCGGCCCGGCAGTCTGGCTGCCGGGCCGGTATAATCGCGGGTTTGCTCGGCCACGAGTCATGGGGCCTTCCAGCCCCGGCCCGAGGCCCTTGATGCCAGCCCACGCGACCTGATCCAGGCGCCCAGCCCGTAGCACCGACCTGAATGACCGACACACGCCGTATCCGTAACTTTTCGATCATCGCGCACGTGGATCACGGCAAGTCCACGCTGGCCGATCGTTTCATCCAGGTCTGTGGTGGCCTGAGCGATCGCGAAATGGCTGCCCAAGTGCTTGATTCGATGGATATCGAGCGCGAGCGCGGGATCACCATCAAGGCTCAGAGCGTGACCTTGAACTACACGGCTGAGGATGGCGAGACCTACCAGCTCAATTTCATCGACACGCCCGGGCACGTCGACTTCTCCTACGAGGTGTCGCGGTCGCTGGCGGCCTGTGAAGGCGCCTTGCTGGTGGTCGATGCGGCGCAGGGGGTCGAGGCGCAGAGCGTGGCCAATTGCTACACCGCCGTGGAACAGGGTCTGGAAGTGATTCCGGTGATCAACAAGATCGATCTGCCGGCGGCCGATCCGGAGCGGGTCAAGCATCAGATCGAGGACATCATCGGCATCGATGCCAGCGACGCCCTCGAGGTCAGCGCCAAGACCGGCCTGGGGATCCGCGAAGTGCTCGAGGCGCTGGTCAAGCGCATTCCGCCGCCCGAGGATCGGGGCGACGGGCCATTGCAGGCGCTGATCGTCGATTCCTGGTTCGACAATTATCTCGGCGTGAACTCCCTGGTCCGTATCAAGCAGGGGCGCCTGAACAAGGGCGACAAGATCCGGATCATGTCCACGGGTGAAGAGCATCAGGCCGATCAGATCGGCGTCTTCACGCCCAAGCGGACCGCCACGCAGACCCTGGGCTGCGGCCAGGTCGGATTCGTCGCGGCTGGCATCAAGGAAGTCCACGGAGCGCCGGTCGGCGACACGATCACTCATTCCCGCGCGCCGGCCGAGGCGCCGCTGCCCGGCTTCAAGCCGCTCAAGCCGCGCGTGTTCGCCGGCATCTTCCCGGTCGATTCCAGCGACTATCCGGATCTGCGCGAGGCGCTGGACAAGCTCCAGCTGAACGACTCCGCCCTGCAGTTCGAGCCGGAAACCTCGGTGGCCCTGGGCTTCGGTTTCCGCTGCGGCTTCCTTGGCATGCTGCACATGGAGATCGTTCAGGAGCGTCTCGAGCGAGAGTATGATCTCGATCTGATCACGACGGCACCGACCGTGGTCTACGAGCTGGCGATGACCGATGGCGAGATCCTCCAGCTCGACAATCCCGCCGGCATGCCGCCGATCAACAAGATCTCCGAGATCCGCGAGCCGATCATCCTGGCCAATATCCTCGTTCCCCAGGACTACGTCGGTGCGGTCATCGGCTTGTGTGAAGAGAAGCGTGGGGCCCAGAAGGACATGCGTTTTCTCGGCGGACAGGTGCAGCTGAGCTACGAGCTGCCGATGTCCGAAGTGGTGATGGATTTCTTCGACAAACTCAAGTCCTGCAGTCGGGGCTTCGCGTCCTTCGAATACGATTTCGTTCGCTATCAGGCCGGTCCCTTCGTTCGGCTCGATCTGATGATCAACGGGGAGCGGGTCGATGCCCTGAGTGTGATCGTTCACCGTGAATTCGCCGATCGTCGGGGTCGCGAGCTTGCCGAACGCATGCGCGAGCTGATCCCGCGTCAGATGTTCGATATCGCCATTCAGGCGGCCATCGGCTCGCACATCATCGCTCGCTCGACAGTCAAGGCGTATCGCAAGAACGTCACGGCCAAGTGCTACGGCGGCGACATCACGCGAAAGCGCAAGCTGCTGGAAAAGCAGAAAGCAGGCAAGCGTCGCATGAAGCAGGTCGGCCGGGTGGAAATTCCCCAGGAGGCCTTCCTGGCCGTGCTGAGAACAGACAACGATAAATAAGAACGAGAAGTGACATGTACATCGACTACGCCCTGATTCTGACCCTTCTGACGCTGGCGACCGGAGTGCTCTGGGCGCTCGACAGGTTCTTCTTCCGCCGCCGGCGGGGGAAGAACCAGTCGGCCACGGGTGCAGGCAAGCCGGTCGAAGTGGTGGGTTCGTTCTTTCCGATCCTGCTGGTGGTGCTGATCTTTCGCTCCTTCTTGTTCGAGCCGTTCAAGATTCCCTCGGCCTCGATGGTGCCGTCCTTGCTGATCGGTGACTTCATCGTGGTCAACAAGTTCGCCTACGGCCTTCGCCTTCCGGTGCTGAACACCGAGTTCCTGAGCACGGGTGAACCGGAACGCGGTGATGTGGTGGTGTTTCGTTATCCGGTCGACGGCCGTACCAATTTCATCAAGCGAGTCATCGGTCTGCCCGGCGACACCATTACCTATCGAAACAAGATGCTGTTCATCAACGGCGAGCCCATGCTGCAGGAGCAGGACGGGGTCTGGATCGGTGAGGGGATCAACCGCAACCGTCCCGGGGAACGGCCCCTGCGGCGTATCGAGCAGCTTGGCGAGGTGAGTCATCCGATCCTGGTCAATCCGCAGACCGTGCAGCGCGGCCAGCAGAGCTGGACCGTGCCGGAAGGCCACTACTTCGTGATGGGTGACAACCGGGATGCCTCGTCAGACTCGCGCGCCTGGGGCTTCGTGCCCGAGGATCACCTGGTCGGCAAGGCCACCCGGATCTGGATGCACTGGGATTGCAGCCGTGGATGCGTGGTGTTCGACCGGATCGGTGATAAGATCGAGTAAATTGTCGGGTCCTGTGGCGCCGTTGGCGGCGTCAAGGGCGCTTTGGGATTGCTCTCGAGGGAGAATTGATGACCATGTCCACCCATCATCCAGCCGTTCAGGCCCGTGCCCAGCAAGGCATGAGTCTGATCGGATTCATCTTTCTTCTGGTCTTCGTGCTGTTCGCCGTCTACATCGGGATCAAGCTGGTGCCGATCTACCTGAACCACATGTCCGTGGTCAGCGAAATCAAGGCCGTCGCCGACGAGCCCGGTGCGGCCAACCAGCCCCCCAATTCGATACGGCGTGACCTGATCACTCGGCTTCAAGTGAGCTATGTCGAACACGTGACCGCGCAGCACGTGACGATCGAGCGCGGGCCGCCCCCGGCCCTGGTGGTCGAATACGAGGTCGAGACGCATCTGATCGGTAACATCGATGCCATCGTGAAATTCCGTAGTGTCCACCCTCTGAGAAACTAGGCGTTTTCTGGGGTGGCCCGATGTATCGCGTGAATCGCTAGTGCCCCGGCCGAGTCGTCTGCCGGGAATCGATCATGAGTTTTCCGACCCGGACCTGCTGACCCGGGCCCTGACTCACCGGAGTCACGGCCCCGGTCACTACGAACGGCTGGAATTCCTTGGTGACAGCCTGCTGAATCTGGTCGCGGCCGAGCTGCTCTTCGAACGACGGCCGCACGCCGCCGAAGGTGACCTCAGCCGACTGCGGTCGCGTCTGGTCCGGGACCGGACCCTGGCAGAGATCGCTCAGGACCTCGACCTCGGCACGCATCTGCGCCTGGGGCAGGGCGAGATGAAGAGCGGCGGCTATCTGCGGGAGTCAATTCTGGCGGACGTCGTCGAGGCCCTGATCGGAGCGGTGTTTCTCGATGGTGGTTTCGAAGAGGCTCGCCGAGTCGTTCGATCCCTGCTTGAAAAGCGCGAACGTGAACTTCCCGAGGCCGACCGCCTGAAGGACCCCAAGACTCGACTGCAGGAGTTGTTGCAGGGCCAGGGACATGACTTGCCGGAGTATGAAGTGTTGAAGGAATCCGGGGCCGACCACGCCAAGCGATTCGAAGTCGAATGCCGAGTCGGTGAATTGGCACCGCCCGTCCGGGCCGAGGCCGGCAGTCGGCGGAAGGCCGAGCAGGCAGCGGCCCGCATCATGCACCAGAATCTGCTGGAACGTTTCGGCATGGTGAGGGCGCATTCCGATACCGGTCGGCAAGAGGGAGGGTCATCGTGAGTCGCAGGTTCGGGCATGCGGCCCTGATCGGACGGCCGAACGTCGGCAAATCGACCTTGCTCAACCGCATCGTCGATGCGCCCCTGGCCATCGTGACCCATAAACCCCAGACCACGCGGCATCGCATCATGGGGATCCACAGCGAGGCGCGCGGTCAGATCGTATTCGTGGACACCCCTGGCTTGCATCGTCGACGAGACCACGCACTCAATCGGCGCCTCAACCGGATTGCCGCCGATACCAGTCGCGGCGTGGACGTGCTGGTGCTGGTGATCGATGCGACGCGCCAGACCGACGAGGATGACCTGGCCCTGGCCCAGGTCGCCCAGCACGAGGGCCAGTCCATTCTGGTGATCAACAAGATCGATCTGCTCAAGGATCGTGCCGAGTTGCTGAAGCTGACCGAGCGCTGGGTCGCGGGGGCGGACTTCAAAGCCGTCGTCTACGTCTCGGCGCTCAGGAACGATGGTGTGGAAGACCTGCTCAGCGAGGTCTTCAAGGCGCTCCCGGAAGGCGAGCCGGCCTATCCCGAAGATCAGTTCACCGACCGCTCGGAACGCTTCCTGGCGGCCGAAATGGTCCGGGAGCAGCTCATGCTGCAGCTGCACCAGGAAATCCCCTATGGCCTGAGCGTGATCGTCGAGCGCTTCGAGCGCACCGGGACCCGGATCGAGATCGATGCCCTGATCGTGGTCTCGGAGGATCGCCACAAGGGGATGGTCATCGGCCGGCAGGGTCAGGTGCTGAAGCGAGTGGGATCCCGGGCCCGTGCGGCGATCGGCGAACTGCTTGGCGAGCGAGTGCACCTGAACCTGCACGTGCGTACCCGCAAGGGCTGGATCGACGATGAGGGGCAGCTCGACGAGCTCGGTTATTCGCGCTGATGCGCGTTGATGATCAGGCCTGCTGGGTGCTGCATCGCAAGGCCTGGCGCGAGTCCAGCCTATTGGTCGAACTGTTCACCCGGGACCACGGTCGGATCGGCCTGGTCGCCCGCGCTGCTCGCGGTGCACGGTCGCCCTGGCGGGGCATGGTCGAACCCTTCTGTCCGCTGCAGGCTGCCTGGAGCCGGCGCGGCGAGCTGGGCACCCTGACGGCGCTCGAGCCTTCGAGTGCGCGAATTCCACTGAGCGGACAGGCCTTGTGGTGCGGGCTCTATCTGAATGAACTCCTGCTGGTCCTTCTCGATCGTGATGAGCCCATGCCGGACCTGTTCGAAGCCTACGGCAGGGCGCTGACCTGCCTGCTCGATCCGGACCGTCAGGCCCGGGCCCTGCGTCGCTTCGAGTGCGAGCTGCTGGCCAGTCTCGGCGTGTTGCCTGATCTGGCCTGCAACGCGACTGACGGCGCGGCGATCGTTCCGGAGGGCCTGTATCATGTGCTGCCGGAAACCGGCCTGGTGCCGGTCGAAAGGGAGGGTGCGGCTGTGGTTCACGGACAAGCCGCGCTTTTCCTGGCCGGTGAGATCGATCAGGCCGATGCCGAGATCCGGCGGGAGGCGCGTCTTCTCACGCGCTGGCTGATCGACCACCAGCTCGGTGGGCGCTCACTCAAGACCCGCGAACTGCTGCGCGGCGGCCAGCGCCGTACGACAACTGGAGACTCAAGATGAGCCGATTGCTGCTCGGTGTGAATATCGATCATGTGGCCACCCTTCGCCAGGCCCGGCGCGGTCAATACCCCTCGCTGGTCCAGGCGGCGGCGCTGGCCGAGGAGGCGGGGGCGGACGCTATCACCATCCATCTTCGCGAAGACCGGCGCCACATCCAGGATCGTGACGTCGAATTGCTGGCGGAGTTGATCACGACGCGGATGAATCTGGAGCTGGCGGTCACCGATGAAATGCTCGCCAAGGCCGAGCGGATTCGGCCCAGCGACGTCTGTCTGGTTCCGGAGCGCCGGGAAGAACTCACCACCGAGGGTGGCCTGGATGTTCGTGCTTCGAGCTCGCGCGTGGCCGAGGCCTGTCAGCGTCTGTCCGAAGCGGGCTGCCGCGCCAGTCTGTTCATCGACCCGGATCCTGCCCAGCTCGACGCGGCCCGGGATTGCGGAGCGCCGGTCGTGGAGCTGCACACCGGCCGCTATGCAGACACCCGGGGTGCGGATCAGGCACGGGAGCTGGCACGGATCGTCGAGGCCGTCGAGCACGGGCGCGCGCTCGGGCTGGCGATCAACGCCGGGCATGGACTCAACTATCACAACGTCGAGGCCATCGCTGAAATCGCAGGCATCGAAGAGCTCAATATCGGCCACTCGATCGTATCGCGAGCCGTCATGGTGGGGCTGCCCGCGGCGGTCCGGGAAATGAAGCGGCTGATGCGTGCAGCGCGTGACTGCTCAGTCAGCCGTCCGTAGGAGGAGTGCCGTGGTCGCCCTGGCAGTTCGGTTGAAGTTCAGCCAGGCTTGACCGACGCTGAAGCGATCCCGGCTGCCCAGCGCTCGGTGCAGCTCCCGACAGGCTTGCCCGAGCGCCATCGCGCCGACGAAGCCGGCGGCACCCGACCACTGGTGCAGCCGTGCCCGAGCGCGAGCGGATTGCCCCGCGAACAGCTGCTGCTCCAATTCGCTCAAACCTTTTTCGAGTTCGCGGCCGAAGCGATGCCGCAACTGGCGGGCTCGCGATCCATGCGCGGAAGGGGAGTGCAGGGCGTCGCCGGTGGCAAGCAGAGCCGGACGCATGCCGTCCTCGTCCCGGCGCGGTTTCGGTAGACGCCCGTCTTCATGCAGGCAGGCCATCGCCTCGAGAAGTTCGTCGAGACCAACGGGTTTGCTCAGGCAGTGATCGAATCCGGCCTCGGCCAGACGTTGCCGCTCTTCCCGACGAGCGTCTGCGGTCAGAAAAAGGATCTCCGCTCCTGCCGACGGATGATCGAGTTCGCGGATCGAGCGGGCAGCGTCCAGGCCATTGCGTCCTGGCATGTGCAGATCCATCAGGATCAGGTCATACTCGCTTCGGCGGCAGCGTTCGACCGCCTCGGCGGCCGAGCTCGCGGCATCGACCCTTGCAAGGCGGTCCTTCAGTCCATGCTGCAGGAACTCGCGATTGACCTCGTGATCGTCAACCACCAGGATGCGAAGCGATTCGGGCAGAGAATGATCGGCGCATGAAATCACATGGCAACTATAGCGACTCCTGGCTCCCTGGCCAAGTCTGCCTGTCGCTGATGCTGCTGTTCGTCCTGCTGGCGGGTGCCGGCCAGGCGCGTTCGGCCGAGTTGCTTGTCGACAGTGGCGCGGGCAATGCGGGTTCGCTTCACTGGGAGACGTTGAGCCTTGCCTACCTAGATCCTGGGTCTGCAGATGGCACCTGGAGTGCCCAGGTCGATGGCCTGAGGCTGGCGTTCGAAAGCCGGGCGGATCTGGCGCTGGGTACCCTTGAAATCGAATGCCCATTGAATTCCGGTGCGGCCTCGGGGCTTCCCTGTCTGGCTGGACAGTTCGTCTGGCAGCGGCCGGATCAGGGTGCCCTGAGCGGCGCCTTTCGCTTCGATCCCGAAGTGACTCGGCCGAGCCTGGACATCGAGCTGGAGAGCCTGGGCCTGGCCTTGCGTTGGTCGAAGCCCGAGGCAGAGGCTGCCAGCCTGAATCTGGAGCTCGACGAACTGATTCTTGCGCGTTTGCCCGAGCTCAGGGCCTGGCTGCCCGGTCTGGACTTGCTGGACGGGCGCATCGATGGCCAGGCGAGCTGGATCGATGGTCGCCTGCAGGGAAGCTTCAGGGTCGCCGCTCTGGATTTCGATGGTTTCGAGGGTCGCCTGGCCGGTGCCGGGCTCCTTGCCGCGATCGAACTGGAAGGCCAACTGGATGCGTCGGGATGGGCGCTCGAGACTCGGTTGACGCAATCCGGCGGAGAGCTGTTGGCCGATGCGCTCTATCTGCCGCCCCCCGAGGCGCCGCTGGAGCTGGAGATCGAACTGGCGTCGCGTGCGGCGGACCGTATCGAGATCCGCCGCCTTTCCCTCGATGATCCCGAGATCCTGTCGCTCCGGGCGGTTGGATGGGCGGAGCGTGATGAATCAGGATGGCGGCTGGCCTCGCTCGAGGCGGAACGGATCGAACTCGATCTGGCCCGGGCCTGGCCGCGCTGGTTCGAGGGGCATGCGGCAGCGGCTGGATTCGCCGGGCTCGAGGCCCAGGGGCGCGTCGAGGCCGGTCTTCGACTGGAACAGGAGGGCTTGACTGGACTGACGGCCCGGCTGGCGCAGGTTGGCTTCCAGGAACCCGATGGTCGCTTCGGTCTGGCTGGCTTGTCCGGCGTGCTAGAATTCGATCAGGGAGTCGCGGACCTGGCACTGGAACTCGCCGGGTTGGAACTGCTGGGCCTGCCCTTCGGTCCGGGCCGTCTGCGGGCCGCCAGCGACCGAAGCGGGCTATCGCTCAGCGAGCCGTTTCGACTGCCGCTGCTCGACGGGGCACTGGTCATCGACCGTCTGAAACTCAATGATCGACTGGAGGAGCGGGGGATCGAACTCGATGCACGCATCGAGCCGATCGATCTCGTGCGTCTGACGGCCCTGCTCGGTTTTCCCTCCTTCGGTGGCACCCTGGCCGGCGCGTTCCCGGGCATCAGAGTCGGTCGCGAACGACTGGCCTTCACCGGGGGCATCGATATCGAGGCATTCGAGGGGCGCATCCGTCTGGATGAGCTGGTCGTCGAGCGGCCCTTCGGCACGCTACCGGCGCTGGCCGCCCAAGTCCGTTTCGATCGCCTCGATCTGCTGGAGCTGACCGGTGCCTTCAATTTCGGCCGCATGGAGGGCCAGGTCTCGGGCTGGATGCGTGATCTGCGGCTCCTCGACTGGCGCCCGGTCGCCATGAACACCCGAATCTATACGCACGAGGATGCGCCACGGCGACGGATCAGCCAGCGTGCCGTCGACAACCTGTCCAGCCTGGGCGGTGGGGTCGGCGGGGCCCTGCTCAGCGGCACGGTGCTGCGCGTCTTCGAGGATTTTCCCTACCGGCGGGCGGGCCTGGCCTGCCGTCTGTCCAACAACATCTGCCACGTCGATGGCGTGGCGCCGCACGAATCCGGTGGCTTCTACATCGTCGAGGGCAGGGGCGTTCCGCGCCTGGACATCATTGGCCATCGACGCCTGGTCGACTGGCCTCAGCTGCTCGCTCAACTGCGTGCCGCCACGCGTGGACGCTGATCGGAGCCAGGGCCCACGATTGGCGGTGATGGATCAGCCGCTCTGATCCTGAGCGGCTGCCACGGCATCGGGGATGGTGCTCAATCCTCGGCGGAGCGGACCATGACCTTGCGGATCCGCGAGCCGTCCAGATCGACGATGGTGAACAGCTGCTCCCCGATCCGCAGACTGGTCCGTCCTTCGGGAATCGACTCGAGCTCTTCCAGCAGCAGGCCGTTGATGGTCTTGGCACCCGAGGTGGGCAGATCCCAGTCGAGGCGGCGGTTGAGCATGCGCACCGTGGCCGCGCCATCGATGATCCAGGTGCCGTTCTCCTGCTGACGGACGCGACGCTGACGGCTGCCGCCCTCGGTGGTGTACTCGCCGACGATTTCTTCGAGGATGTCGTCGAGGGTCACCAGGCCCTGGATGTCGCCGTACTCGTCGACCACCAGGCCCATGCGCCGCTCGCGGCTCTGGAACTCGAGCAGCTGCTGGGTCAGGGCCGTGCCTTCCGGGATGAAGTAGGGCTTGCGGATGGCGCGCATCAGTGAGGCCATGTCGAGACGGTTCTGCGCCAGCTGGGTGACGACGGTGCGGATGTGCAGGAGACCGACGATGTTGTCGAGGTCGCCGCGCCAGACCGGCAGACGCGTGAACAGACTCTGGGTCAGGGTCTGCACGATCTCGTCCCAGTCCGCGTCCAGGTCGAGACCGACGATGTCCTGGCGGGGGACCATCACGTCATCGACGCGGCCGTGCTCCAGATCCAGGATGTTGATCAGCATCTGCTGGTGGTCCATCGAGATATGGCGCCCACCGCCTTCCTTTACGAGCGAGCGCAATTCTTCGCGGCTGAGGGCGTCGCTGTGGCCCGTGCCACGGCGGATGCCGAAGGGACGCAGCAGGCCGGAGGCGGCCAGATTGATCACCCAGACCACCGGGTAGAGCAGCTTGAGCAGCGGGGTGAGGATGTAGCTGGCCGGATAGGCAATGCGGTCCGGATGCAGTGCCGCCACGGTCTTCGGGGCCAGTTCCGCGAAGATCAGTACCACGGCGGTCAATACCAGGGTCGAGATCCAGATGCCGGCCTCACCGAACAGGCGAATGGCGATCACCGTGCCGATGGAGGCGGCCAGGATGTTGACCAGATTGTTGCCGAGGAGGATCAGGCCGAACATCCGGTCCGGCTGGCCGAGCAGGGCCTGGGCCAGGCGGGCGCCGCGGTGGCCGCCGTCGGCCTGATGGCGGAGCCGATAGCGATTGAGTGCGACCAGGCCGGTCTCCGAGCTGGAGAAGAAGGCCGAGAGCACGATCAACAGGCCGAGCAGCGCGAACAGCGCCGAGAGAGGCAGCTCGCTCATCGAGGCGTCCGGATCGCCTCCGCCATGGCTGCCGTTGGCGTTGGCTGGGACCAGGATCGGTCGAGCAGTACTTCGAGCACCAGCTTGCTGCCGAAGTAGGCCAGGACCAGCACGAACATGGCGGCGAGCGTGAAGCGGATCGCGCGTCGCCCGCGCCAGCCGAACCACCAGCGGCCGGCCAGCAGCAGCGCGAACAGCAGCCAGGAGAGCACGGACAGGGCCGTCTTGTGCACCAGGTGCTGGGCGAACAGATTGTCGACGAACATGAAGCCGGTGATCAGGCTGAGGGTCAGCACCAGCCAGCCAGCGGCAACCAATCGGAACAGCAGGGTCTCCAGGCTATTGAGCGGTGGCAGCATCTCGAGCTGGCGAATGCGCTTCGGGTGGCGCAGCAGGCTGTCCTGGACGGCCAGCAACAGGGCATTCAGGGCGGCAATGCTCAGCAGACTGTAGGCGATCAGGGAGCTGTAGACGTGCAGCCGGAGCGCCGGCGTCAGTTCGGCCAGTATCAGCGGCTCGGCTGGCACGAGCGCCATCAGCAACAGACAGACCGCCGCGCCCGGAAAGACCACGATGCCGGTCTCGGCCGGGCCATGGCGAAGCCAGGACAGCAGCAGGACGAGCACGATCATCCAGGCCGTGAGCGACAGGACATCGAGCATGTTGAGGTTGAGCCCGCCGCCGACCCGCAGACTCTGCCAGAGAAGCAGGGCGTGGGCCGCGCCGCCCAGGACCGCCAGGGCGACGGCCACCGCGCGCAGGCGGGGTCGAGCGTTGACGAACCCCAGTGCCAGGAGCAGGCCGGCAGCCAGGTAGGCCAGACTGCCGAGAACGGGGATCAGGGACGAAAACTGCACGAATTGCGGCCTGCTGCTGTGGAGTCGAACACCCGATCAGTATAATGTTTCGCCTGATTCAGCCCAAGACCACCGGCGAGCGTGAATTCGAGCGCCGGCAGCGTCCAGACCCGAGATACCGAGAATCCGATGTTCGATCAACTGAGCCAACGCCTGACCGGTTCCCTGGAGCGCCTTCGGGGCCGGGGAAAGCTGACTGAAGACAATATTCGCGAGGCCATGCGCGAGGTGCGCATCGCCCTGCTGGAAGCCGATGTGGCCTTGCCGGTGGTCAAGGACTTCATCAAGCAGGCGACCGATCGAGCGGTTGGCCAGGAAGTCGTCGGCAGCCTCAAGCCCGGCCAGGCCCTGGTCAAGGTCGTGCACGAGGAGCTCAAGCGAGTCCTGGGGGGCGATCAGGCCGAATTGAAGCTCGATTCCGCGCCGCCGGTGGTGATCCTGCTCGCGGGTCTGCAGGGCGCGGGCAAGACCACCACGGCCGGAAAGCTGGCCAATCTGCTCAAGGACCGGCACAGGAAGAAGGTGCTGTTGGCCAGCTGCGACATCTATCGTCCCGCGGCGATCGATCAGCTCGAGACTCTGGCCGGGCAGGTGGGCGCCGGCTTCTTCCGCTCCGAGCGGACCGACGACGCCGAGGCCATCGCTCGGGAAGCGGTCAGCGAGGCACGCAAGCAGTTTGCCGACGTGCTGATCGTCGATACCGCCGGTCGCCTGGCCATCGACGATGCGATGATGGACGAGATCAAGCGCGTCCATGCCGCCATCGATCCGGCCGAGGTCCTGTTCGTGGTCGATTCCATGACCGGTCAGGATGCGGCGAATACGGCGCGCGCCTTCAACGACGCCCTGCCCCTGAGCGGTGTGGTCCTGACCAAGACCGACGGTGACGCCCGTGGCGGTGCGGCGCTGTCCGTGCGCCAGATCACCGGGGCGCCGATCAAGTTCCTCGGGACCGGCGAGAAGATCGACGGCCTCGAACCCTTCTATCCGGACCGTCTCGCCTCGCGGATCCTGGGCATGGGCGACGTGCTCAGCCTGGTCGAAGAGGTCGAGCGCAAGGTCGATCAGAAGCAGGCGCGCAAGCTGGCCGCCAAGGTCGGCAAGGGCTCACGCCGCTTCGGCATGGATGATCTGCGTGATCAGCTGCTGCAGATGGAGAACATGGGCGGTCTGAGCTCCCTGATGGACAAGCTGCCGGGCATGAACAAGCTGCCCGAAGCGGCCCGGGCCCAGATGGACAACAAGCAGACCCGCCGCATGATCGCGATCATCAACTCGATGACGCCGAACGAACGGCGCTTCCCCGACATCATCAAGGGCTCGCGCAAGCGCCGGATCGCGGCCGGCTCCGGCGTGCAGATCCAGGACGTCAATCGTCTGATCAAGCAGCACAAGCAGATGCAGAAGATGATGAAGAAGGTGGGCAGCAAGGGCGCCATCTCCAAGCTGATGAAGCGCCTGCCCGGTGGCCCCGGGGGCGGCTTCCCGGGCATGTAGGCTCCGTCGACGCCGGGCGACTCAGTCGCCGCTGGCCCCCACGGCCCGTTCTCGTAACAGGGCATCGGGAGCGGGCTCGCCCCCCAGAAATTCCCTGACTACCGCCGCCGGCTCGCGGCCATTGCCGGCGGCGAGCACGTCCTGCCGCAGGCGTTGCAGGGTGTGGCGGCCCACCGATCTGTCGAGTCGGGTTCGCTCGAAGGCCTCGGCTGCCAGGGTCTCGGCCCAGAGGCTCCGGTAGGCTTGCCCGTCCTTCGAACCGGTGATCAATTCCCGATAGCCATCGAAGCGGTGAGCCGGTGCCAGCAGCGGGGGCAGGTCCATCGTGGTCCGGATCCGGCCTTCGAGCGCCATCAGACTGGCGTCCTGTTCCGCACTCAGCTCGTGCATCGCCAGATCGAGACGAACGGCGGCGATCTGTTCGAGCAGGTCCAGGCCGGCCAGGAGTCGTTGCCGTTCGGCCAGAGACCGGCGAAGGGCTTCGGAGAAGGGACAACCGGTCCGAGGATCGGTGACGAATTCCTCCAGGGTGCCGGGCATCCAGGTCCAGCGTTCCATCCACAGGGCGGGGAACTCGACGAAATCGGCGGGCACCTGGGTGCCGGCAAGAGCCTCGAAGCGGGTCATCGAGAACATCTCGTGCAGGGCGTGCCCCAGTTCATGGAAGACGGTTTCGACCTGATGGGGACTGAGGCGCACCGGTTCGGTTCCAGGCGGCCGTGGGAAGTTCGCGATGATCGCGACCACCGGGGGAACGCGCTGTCCCGATTCATCGACATGGCCGCGCCGGAACACGGACATCCAGGCGCCGCCGCGCTTGCCCGGGCGATGCACCAGGTCGAGCATCAGCTGACCCATGAGCGAGCCATCGCCATCGCGGACCTGCCAGCTTTCGACCTCGGGATGCCAGGCGGGCGCCGTCACGGACTCGAACTCGAGTGACCAGAGCCGTTCCGAGAGGGCAAAGGCCGCCTCGAGAATCCCGCGAAGGGGAAAATCGATCGATCCCGTCGCCTGATCCAGGCCGGCCTGCTCGATCAGGCGCTGCCGGTAGTACCAGCGGTCCCAGGCCTGCGGAGGGCCTTCGATCCCGTCCAGGCGCATCATCGCCTCGATGACTTCGATCTCGGCGTCGGCCCCTGGTCGGGCGGCGGCCTCCAGTCGATCCAGCCAGTTCCGCAGGCGGTCCGAGTCACCGAGGCTGCCGCTGTGCAGGCGTAGGTCGAGGTGGTGCCGGTAGCCCAGCAAGCTGGCTCGCTCGGCGCGGAGTCGGAGAATGCGCTCGATCAATGCCGGATTGTCATGCTGCTGGCCGAAGCGCAGGCCACCGGCCCGACGCTGCCAGCCCTGATAGAGCGCCTTGCGCAGCTCCCGGTCGTGAAGGTGACGGAGCGCCGGGAACAGGCTGTGGACGCCGAGGGTCAGGGCCCAGCCATTGTCGTGGCCGCGGTCCCTGGCATCGCGCCGGGCCTGCTCGATGGCACTGGCCGGCAGGCCCCGCAGCCGGCCAGGGTCGGTGACATGAATTTCGAAGCGTCGAGTCTCGCGTTCCAGGTTCTGATCGAAGCGTGCTTTCAGCTCGGCCAGCTCGCCGTCGATGGACTGCAGGTGGCGCTGCTCGTCGGGGGAGAGGGCCGCGCCCTCGTCGATGAGGTGCCGAAGGCTCTGCTGCGCCAGGCGCCTGGTCTCACCATCCGGCGCGTCCATCGACCGCAGCTCGTCCTGCAGGTGTTCGAGCAGGCGGCGGTCGCCGCGCAGCCCGGCGAGATGGGTGCTCAATCGGGCCCGTACCGCTCGGTTCGCCTCGTTCCAGGGCTCCGAGTCATGCAGCTGTGCCAGTCCGAAGAACCGGGCAGCGAAGGCGGCGACGGGCGCGCCGGATCGCTCCAGGGCCACGCTGGCGGGAACGGCGCCGGATTGCAGCGAATGATCCAGGGTCAGCTGGCTGGCTGCGATCAGCCCTTCAAGATGCTCGGCAGCCGCTTCCGGATCCAGGCGATCGAAGGGAATGGGGTCGACCTGCAGCCAGGGCGATTCGGTTTCGAGACTCGAGCGAGGCGTCAACGGTTCGTCCGAAAGCCCCGTCGGGTCGGTCGAGGTCCGGTCATTACAGGCGCTCAGCGTGGTCAGGGCCAGCAGAATGGCGAACGCCGAGGGTCGAAGCATGGTCGAGTCGAGGTATCGTGTGCAGTGCGGGCGCATCATACCTCAGCTGGCATGAGCGGCCGCTTGCATGCTGCGGCTGGGGCTCGAGTTGCAGGAGCGAATGCCTCGAGCCTCGGACGGGCCAATGAAGTCTGGCCGTTCGTATCATCTGGACCATCAGGAGAACAACGATGAAAGCTCTTGCGCTGGTCGCCGTCGGCGGGGCCTTGGGGTCGCTGCTTCGCTACCGGATCGCGCTGTGGACACTGGCATGGGCCGAACACTGGCGTTTTCCCATCGGCACCCTGATCGTCAATGTGCTGGGTGCCCTGTGCGTTGGCCTGGTCTGGGGCCTGGCCATGCGCCTGCCGGGCTGGAGCGAGGAGCTGCGGCTGGCGCTGATGGTGGGTCTGCTGGGGGGCTTCACGACCTTCTCGGCCTTCGGGCTGGAGACCGTCCTGATGCTGAAGCGGGGCGCCGTCTGGCTGGCCGTGCTGTACGTGGGCGCCAGCCTGCTTCTGGGGCTGCTGGCGGTCGCCGCCGGCCTGGCGATGACGACGGGACGGAGTTGAGTCGCGCTCCCTTCGCCCGCCGGCTGGTAACATCGACCTGGGAGCGTGAAATCCATTTCTGGCAGAGGTGATGATGCGAAGCAACAGACCCATCCGTAATTTCCTCGGCGCGGTGTTCGTGCTGTCCACGATGATGGTCGCACCGGCCGCAGGCGCCGAGGCGGAAGAGCCGAGTCCGCCACGACCCGGGTCGGCCCTGTTTCCCTACCACGAACACATGCCGTCCTACTGGCTGATGAATCGGGCCCGGCGTCTGTATTCGATCGGCCGTCACTACAGCGCGATCCACTTCTACGAGCGGGCGAGTCGCTATGCCGACAAGTTCGGACAGTACAACGTGGGCGTCATGCACCTGAAAGGCGAGGGCACGGCCTTCGATCCGGTGCGCGCCTGGGCCTGGCTGGCCCTGTCCGCCGAGCGCGGTTATCCGACCCTTCAGCAGGCGGCCGATCAGCTCTGGGCCCTGCTGGATGGCGAACAGCAGCGACGCGCCCGAGCCATTCTGGAGTCCGAGTTGATGCCGGAGTACGGGGATGCGGTGGCGATCCCGCGCGCCCAGCTGCAGATGGATCGCGAGCGGCGTCGCTCCACCGGTTCGCGCCTGGGGCAACCGGCCCTGCTGGGCATGCTCCGGGTCATCGATGCCCAGGGCTTCGGTCTGAGCCGTCCCGGCTCCGAGTACTACGATCCTGCGAAATGGGACATGCGCCAGTTGGTCGAATACGAGACCTGGCAGATGAATAACCTCGCCCGTGGGCGAGTGGATATGGGTGACACGGAAGTGATCGAGGATGAACACGATCGCTGACGCCGCCAAGGCCTATCCACGCTCGGTCCGGCGCCTGCACTGGTCGATGGCGCTGGGTCTGCTGGGCATGGTCCTGTTCGGCCTGTTCATGGGCAGCCTGTCGCTGGAGGATCCGCGACGCGGTTTGTTGATGCGCCTGCATCTGATGGTCGGTCTGCTGCTGCTCGCCGCAGCGATGCTGCGTCTTCGCTGGCGCCTGCAGGGTCGCATGCCGGACTTGCCTTCGGTCTACGGTCGCTTCGAAGCAGCTCTGGCCCGGGCGGTGCATGGGCTGTTCTACGTCCTGATGATCGGCCTGCCGCTGCTCGGGCTCGGTGTCTGGCTGCTGGACCCCTTCGTGGCCGGTCCCGGTCTGGCGGGCCAGTCGGTGGCCCTGGGTGATCTGGCGGGTTGGCTGCACCGGGCCCACTACCTCGGCGCCTGGCTGTTGCTCGCCGCGGTGCTGGTTCACCTCGTCGGTGCGCTGCGCGGCCTGCGCAGCGCCACGCCCGAACGACGCGTGCTCTGGAGGATGCTGCCCTTCGAACGGCAAAGCTCCCGGCCGGTCTCCTTCGAAGCTCGCTCACATCCCCGGCGCTCGAAGAAACGCCGTCGTTCCTGATACTCAGCCGCCGGCCGCGCCGCCGGCTCCTTCCAGGGCGCGCTCGAGCAGGCCGTCGCGCAGCCGCGGGTGGAAGGGCTCTTCGCCGAACCAGATCATGAAGAATTTCTCGCCGTCGCCCTGGTCCGGACAGCGGCGCAGAAGTTCGTCGTTGAGGTACATGGCCAGACCTTCGGCGGGATCATAGACCACGTCGTAGCGATCACCCGGTCGGGTATCGACGTAGGCATCGGCCATGCAGGCCAGAGAGCTCGGTAGTTCGGCCGCGGTCTGCAGGTCGAGGTTGTCCATCAGGACTTCGATCGCGGTGCGGCTCAGATCCTCACCCGAGAATTCCCTTGCCGTGACCAGCGAGAACTGTTTGGGAATCTCCTCCAGGACTCGCTCGGCCTGGGAGCAATCGTCGAGGTGGAGCGAAGCGGTGCCCACGTTGAACAGCAGGGCGACGCGCAATTCCAGCTCCGAGCAGACCTGCAGCGAAGATCGTCCTTCGGCCGGCGCCATCGCCAGTGCCGTGAGGCATGCAAGGGCGGCGCCGAGCGCCTGAACTGGCACGAGGCTGCGGGAGCGCTGAACTGTCGTTCGTGTCCGCACGGCCGCCACTACATCCGGTTGTGCGCCCGGCGCACGAAGAAGCCGACCACCGGCAGCTGTGCGTAGAGGGCATGACCCGAGTCCCAGAAGTCCTGATGCAGGACGACGCGACCGGCGCCGTCGAAGCGCAGATGCGTCATCCCGATCGACCTGGAATGGATGTCCTTGCCGGCCACGCTGGAGCGGAATTCCATCGACCAGCGCAGGAAGACATCGTTGCCGTCCCTGAGCACCTGCTTGACGTCGACCGAGCTCTGCTCCAGTGAATCGCCGGTTCGGCTCATGTAGTCGACCAGTGCTTCGCGATCATTGAAGGTGTGGATCGTGTCGTTGAAGTACAGCTCGGGCGCGTAGAGGGCCGTCATGCGCTCGCGCAGATCCGCCTGGGTCAGGTCGCCGTAGGCGGCGACGAAGGCCTGGACGCCTTCGTCGATGGCCTCCGTCGAGCCCTGGAAGCGCTGCATGGCGCCATCGTATTCGCTTTCATCGAAATTGGACATGGTGCCTCCCCGGGCCAGGCAGCCGATCGTGATCAGGCTGGCGATGACGATGAAGACCAGGGTCCTGATGGTCCGCCTGCTCATGTTCGGTCACCCGTGGTCATGACGATCCCCTTCATGGTGGCGAGGCTCAGAGCGCGTCCGCGGCGGCCCGGGCCGATTGCAGATCGGCAAGCACCTCGTCGGTGTGCGACTCCGGATCGACCTGGCTGTAATGCTTGACGATCTGGCCGTCGGGACCGATCAGGAAGGTTTCCCGTCGCGCGAAGTTGATCTCACCGCGCTCCACAAGCACTCCATACTCGGCCGCGACCCGGCCATCCGCATCGGACAGGATCGCGAAGGGCAGGCTGTACTTGTCGCTGAAGGCCTTCTGCGCATCGACCGGATCGGTGCTGATGCCGAGCACTTCCGCACCGACACCGCGGAAGGCATAGATGTTGTCGCGGAAGTTGCAGGCTTCGGTCGTGCAGCCAGGGGTATCGGCTCGTGGGTAGAAGTACACGACCAGCCAGTCACCGGCATAGTCGCTCAATGCATGCCATTCACCGTTCTGGTCCTGCAGGCGGAAGTCCGGTGCGGACCGCTCCGAGCCGGCAAGAGCGGCGGAGCCGCAAGCAAGAAGGAAAGTCATGGACAGGATGCGGATGAACATGCCGGAACCCCTGGCGTTGTCTGAATGCTCCTAGTCTCACGGGTAGCGCGTGAGTATCGGATCAATAGATTTTCCTTATAATGTGAACGAGTCGTGAATTCAGGGTGAGTGAGATGGCTGACGACACCGATCCTTTCGAGACCTTCTCGAGCGAGACCCTCCGGCGCGCCGAGGAAATGTGCGCGGGCCTGTCCTTGAATCTGAGCCTGGATCGTCGGGGACAGTCGAAGATCTTCAACGGTGCCGTTTCCGACCTCGATGATCCGGCCGGACGGCACGTCAGCGTGACCGTCGCGGAGGTGGGGGATCGACCCTGGTTCACCCTGATCAGTGACCGCCCACTGGCCGCCAGTCGCAACGCCTTGCTCGTGTTCAGAGTGCCGCCCGGCCAGGATCGCAAGTTCATCGGTCGCCACGCGGCCAGCGAGCCAGGCAAGCGTGGCAGCGACGACGCCAAGCGTCAGGTCGTTCGCTTCGAGATCATCCGGGACGTGGGCAAGTCTTAGCCGTTCAGGCCTCAGCTCGGCGGCGCCTGGATGGGGGGCTCCGCTGCCAGACGAGTCTGCGGGGAAGGCCACGGTGCATCGCCGGCCAGCACCCGAGCAGGATGGGTCAGCAGGGCATCGACGACGGCGGCCGTTTCGGCGTGCGCCATGCCCAGCTGGTCGATCAGGAAATGCCGGGCCTGATCGGCACTCATTCGCTGGCTGTGCAGCAGGGCGTCCAGGCGCGTCAGCGCCAGGTGGTTCCGATCTTCTGCCAGCAGCGATCCCGCATCGGCCGCAGCCTCCCACTGCTCGTCCAGTTGTTCCAGCCACTGATCCAGGCTGAGATCCAGGCCGTGAACCTCCTGCAGGAAGTCCTCGTAGCGCGCCGGCCCGATCGCCGCCGATGCCAGGCTTTCCGGCAAGACGACGGTTTCCAGATGGCGCCGGTACTCCAGCAGCGCAGTTTGCGCTGCGAGCAGGGCGGACTGCAGACCGTCGGACAGCTCGGGCGCCGCCGGTATCAGACTCTCGACCAGCGTTGCCAGACGCTCGCTCAGGGCCGACGCCTGGCGCATGGCGGACAGGGTGAAGCGCTGCGGCGCCCGGTTCAGATTGTCCTGGCCGGCGGCTAGCAGATACGGCAGCTGCTGGAGGCGCGCCAGCATCCATTGGGCACGCCGCTCCCGTGCAGCAAGCGTCTCCTCTGTCAGTTGCTCGAAGGCCGATGCGGCCAGGTAGAGGCGCGGATCGCGCTGCCATTGCCCGACCCGCTCGAGCAGAAGCAGACGTTCTCGGGCATGGCGGATCAGACGGTGCCACTCGTTCTGCCGAGCCGGATCGGTCAATGCGTCGCCGCGGAAGCGCTCCAGCGCGGCCAACTCGTGGCGGACCTGCTCGATTTCGCGTTCCAGGTCTGCACGTCGTCGCGCAGGAAGTCGATCCGCGTAGATCAGATAGCCACTGGCCGTGGCTTCGATCGGGTGCGAAGCCCAGTAGTCCAGCCAGTAGGTCGATCGCAGTGCATCGAAGCGCTCGATGAGCCGAGGGTCGGGCTGGACAGGAGGCTCGGCGTGCTGGCAGCCGGACAGGGCCAGGAGGCAGGACAGCACCAGGACGGAGAAACGGGAGAAAGCGGCAAGCATCGGCTCTTGCGAGTTCCAGAAGACCAGTCAGTGCGTCCCCCGAAACGCCAAACGGATGTTAGCACGTCAGCCGGGTGCCGGTTGTGGAGGCCCGGGTTGCCGAAAGGCGCGTCGAACGATGAGCAGGAGCCAGAGCGTGCAGATGAGATCGATGGCAGTGGCGCCGTAGTAGATTCCCGATACGCCGATCAGACGGGGCAGGGTCAGCATGACCGGCACGTAGAACAGCAGCTGACGGGAGACAGAGACCAGAGTGGCCTTGCCCGGTTGCTCGATGGCCGGAAGCAGGGCCAGCGCGGTGAACACGATCGGCAGGACCGGCAGGACCAGCATCAGCACTCGAAAGCGGTGCAGGTCGAGATCGGAGAATCCGGCCATGGGCAGCATCAGGGTCAGGGTCTGTTCGGGGAACAGGTTCATCAGCAGCCAGAGGGGCAGGATCAATAGCACCCCGGCCAGAACGAAGGTCCAGTAGCTCTCCCGGACGCGCTCCCATTGGCCGGCACCGTAGTTGATTCCGGCAACGGGCTGAAAGGCGCGCATCAGGCCGAACAAGGGGGTCAGCATGAAGATCAGCACGCGCCAGGCCGAGCCGAAGAAGGCAATATCGGCCTGACTGCCGACCTGGGCCAGCATGTTGAACACGACGATGGCCTGGATCACGCCCATCGAACTCATGATCGCTGCCGGGGCCCCCAGGCGAAGGATGCGCCGGACCAGTTCCGGATGGAAGCCGATGTAGCCGGTGTCGACCGGATAGCTTGCGCGTCCGCGGGCGAAGCGCCGCCAGATGAGTACCCCCCCGACGGCAACGCCGATATTGGTCGCCCAGGCGGCGCCGGCGACCCCAAGGTCGAAGACCAGGATCATGACCGGGGTCAGGGCGATATTGACCAGCAGACCGGTGCCCATGAAAGTCGCGGCCAGCTTCATCTTGCCCTCGCCGCGAAGCAGCATGTTGAGCGCCATGCCGGCGATGGCGCCGAAGCCGCCCAGGGCGGAGGCGCGCAGGTAGCTGGCGGCGATCGGAAGCAGTTCGTCTTCGGCGCCCATGCCGGCCACCAAGGACTCAGCGAAGCCGGCGCCGAGCACTGCATAGATCAGTGACAGGCCAGCGGCGACGGCCAGGGTGGTGCCCGGCAGGCGGCGCATCAGCTGGCGTTCGCCTCGGCCGATCGCGATCGACAGGGCCACGCCGCCCCCGATGCCGGCCAGGGAGCCCAGGCCGAGCGTGAGCTGGGTCAGGGGATAGGCCATGACGGCGCCGGCGAGCGCCTGTTCGCCAATCAGCTGGCCGATGAACACGGCATCCATGATGGCGTTCAGGCCCCAAAGCATCATGGCGGCGACGGCAGGCCATGACATGGCCCACATCACTGTCCAGGGTTTGCCCTTGAGGATCAGATCGGCGTGTGGGTCGTGGTCGTCCTCGGCGCCGACGGCGCTGGCCTTCGCGTCGACCTGGCTCATGCCTTGCCCGTGCGCAGGATGCGCACCGGCGGCGTGGCGAGCACCGAGCGATTGCCCAGCCAGCCGCTGCCGACCACGAGCACGAAAGCGGCGATGAAACCGGCCAGGAACAGGCTGAGGGAGGGCGCGTAGCGGAAGTCGAACAGTTCGCGCGCCAGCAGCCAACCGGTCAGGGCCGAGCCCATGGTGGCCAGGAAGGCCGCGATCAGGGCCATGATGCCGTATTCGATCAGCAGTCCGCGTCGGATCAGGGCGTTGTCCGCGCCGAGGGTCCGGATCAGGGCCGATTCATGGCGTCGTTCGTCGCGCGTGGCCTCCAGGGCCGCCAGCAGCACGACCAGGCCCGCCAGCAGGGTGAAGAAGAACACGACCTGGGCCGCGGAACTGACCCGGTCGATGATTTCGCCGACGCGATCCAGGAGGGCGCCGACGTCGAGAATGGAGAGGTTCGGGAACTGCTGGCTGATCGAACGAAGCAGCTCCGGGTCCGGATGCGGCAGGTGAAAGCTGGCGATGTTCTGGTGGGGCAGGGATTGCCCGGCGTCCGGGCTGAGCAGGATGAAGAAGTTGACGTTGAAGCTGTCCCACTCGACGTCTCGGATGCTGGTCACGGTGGCGGTGAAGCGCTGGGCGCCCGATTCGAAGGTCAGGGTGTCGCCGAGCTTTACTCCGGTGCGTTCGGACCAGCGACGGGCCAGCGAGATCTCTCCCGTGGAGTCCGCCGAGAAGAATCGACCCTCGCTGATCGAATTCGCCGGTGGCAGCTCGTCGATCCAACTGACGTTGACCTGGCGGCCGAGCCGGTCGGCGTTGTTGAGTTCGCCGCTGGTCTCGACGAGATTGACGTTGGCCATGGGACGGATCTGCAGTCGCTGGGCCTCGGCGGCTTCGAGCCGTCCGCGCACCGCCTCGACCTGGTCGGGCTGGATGTTGACGATGAAGTGGTCGGGGGTGTCTTCCGGAAGGCTGCCGCGCCATTGCCCGAGCAGCTCGGTGCGAACGATCATCAACAGCAGCAGCGCCATCAGGCCGAGCCCAAGCGCGGTGATCTGGATGACGCCGGCAGCCCGCCGCCGACGCAGGCCGGCCAGGCCGAAGCGCCAGGCCGAGCGCGCCCGGGTGGACAGACTGGCGCTCAGGCGCATGCCGATCCAGCCGCTGATGGCAAGCAGCAGGGTCAGCACCAGGCTTCCACCCAGGACGATTGCGGCGAGCTTCAGGTTGCCGAGCTGCAGCACGGGAATCGTCAGCGCGCCGGCGATGGGCAGCAGCCAGAGCGCACCCTTGACGCCCACCCGCTGGTCCAGGGACTGGTTCAGGATGCGCATCGGCGGCACCTGACGCAGATTGAGCAGTGGCGGCAAGGCGAAGCCGGCCGCGAGCAGCAGCGTGAATGCGGCGGAGCCGAGGATCGGCGTCAGCCGTGGAGGTGGCAGCGCGCCCGCAGGCCCGTCCGCCAGAAGCTGGGCGATGACGGCTTGAGCCGCCATGCCGGTCGCCCCGCCGAGGACCACGGCCAGGCCCACGAGCCAGAGCAGCATCAGGGTCAGCGCCATCATCACCTGGGCGCTGGTGGCGCCGAAGCTCTTGAGCAGCGCCACCAGGTCGCGCTGGGCGCGGGCGAAGCGCAAGGCGGACAGCAGCACGCCGACGGCCGCCAGAATCAGGGTCGTCAGGGCGGCCACGCCGAGGAATCGGCGAGCCTGGGTCAGGGCCAGCCCCGTCTGTTCGTCGGCTTCGGCGGCGGTGATCACGCGCTGGTTGGCATCGATCCGGTCTTCGAGCCAGTCGCTGTATTCGGCCAGGGCCGATTCCTCCCCCGCGACGAGCAGCCGGTATCGCGCCCGCGTTCCCGGGCCGAGCAATTCGCTGGATTCGAGGTCATCGAGATGGATGAGCAGACGAGGCGCCAGCATGAAGGGGCCGCCGCCGCGGTCGGGCTCGTAGACCAGGGATTTCTCGATCGTGAGTTCGTGCACGCCGACCAGGGCGATGTCGCCGACCTCGGCACCGAGATAGCGTAGGCCCCGGGGTTCCATCCAGGCGCGACCCGGTGCCGGAATCTCGTCTGTGGCCTCCCCGAGGCCCGCGGCGGAGTCGGCGACCTGGAGCTGGCCGCGCAACGGGTAGCTGTCGGACACGCCCTTGACGTCGATCAGCATGGATTCCTCGCCGACGAAGACGGCCGTGCTCAGGGTGATCAGTTCGGCGGTGTCGAGCCCGAGGCCACGGGCCTGCTCACGGAAAGCTTCGGGAATCGGCTGGCGGCTGGCCACGGCGAGATCGGCGGCCAGGGCCTCACCCGCCTGACGGTCGAGGGCCCGACCCACGCGGTCGGTGAAGACGCTGACCGCGACCAGGGCGGCCGTTGCCACCAGCAGTCCGGCCACCAGCAGGCCGAGGCTGCCGGATCGCCCCTGGCGCAGCAGCAGCCGGTAGGACAGTGTGAAACTGTTCATTGGGCCGCCGAGCTGTCGGCGAGCGAGGCCCCCAGCCCTTGCTGCGGATCGATCAGTCGACCGTCCTCGATTTCTTCGATCCGGGCGCAGCGACTGGCCAGGCGCAGATCGTGCGTGACGAGCACCAGGGCCGTGCCGTGTTTTCGGTTGATCTCGAACAGCAGGTCGGCAATGGTCTCGCCGGTCCGTCGATCCAGATTGCCCGTGGGCTCATCGGCGAACAGGATGGCCGGGTCCCCGGCGAATGCCCTTGCGATCGCCACGCGCTGCTGCTCGCCCCCGGACATCTGTCGGGGATAGTGATCCATGCGGTGGCTGAGCCCCACCTGTTCGAGCGCCCGAGTGGCGCGCTTCTGCGCCTCGTCGAAGCCGGCGATCTCCAGGGCCAGCAGGACGTTTTCGAGCGCGGTCAGGCTGGGCAGCAGGTGAAAGCTCTGGAACACGAAGCCCACGCGTCGACGCCGGAGCCGCGCACGGCCGTTCTCGTCGAGCCGGTTGATGTCTTCGCCGGCCAGCTCGATGCGTCCGCTGGTCGGCTGTTCCAGTCCCGCGAGCAGGCCGAGCAGGGTGGTCTTGCCGGACCCGGAAGCACCGACGATGGCCAGGGTTTCACCCGCATTCAATTGCAGGCTGATATCGTTGAGAATCTCCAGTCGGCCGCCGGGTGCCTGCACGGCATAGCCGACCTGGTCGCAGACCAACAGGGGATCGCTCGACGTCTGATTCCGGGATGAATTGTTCGCCATGATGAGAAAACTGACCTCTCCGCTCAGCCTGAGTCCGGCCGTTCTGCCATTGGCCCTAGTCCTACTGGCCGTGTCCACTTGGGTGCAGGCCGCCGAGCACCGGCTCCTGATTATCGGCGATAGTCTGTCAGACGCCTATGACATGTCGCGTGAAGCGGGCTGGGCCCATCTGCTGGCCGAGCGCCTGGGCGACGACTGGACGGTCGTCAATGCTGCCATCTCCGGTGAGACCACCGCCGGTGCCGCCTACCGCACGCCCGACCTGCTCGAGGCCCATGCACCCGACCATGTACTGATCATTCTAGGAGGCAATGACGGCCTCCGGGCACTCAGTCCGGCGCAGGTCCACCGCAACCTGGCGGCGATCATCGATCAGAGCAAGGCCAGCGGCGCGAAGGTGGCGCTGATGCAGATCCGTCTGCCGGCCAGCCTGGGTCCGGTCTACCTCCGGCGCTTCGAGGGGCTCTATCCGTCGCTCGCCGAGCACCACGAGGTCGAACTGCTGCCGTTCTTCCTTGAAACGATCTTCGATCAGCCAGGGATGATCATGGCCGACGGGATTCATCCGACCGAGGCTGCGCAACCGCTGATGCTCGAGCAGGTCTGGCCCTCGCTGAGCGAGTTTCTGAGGGTTCCACAATAGGTCCTGGCCCGGTCCGGGGTCCCGGATCAGTTAGAATCTCCCGCTGGTTTTTCTCGGCCGTCCAGGCGGCTGTCTGCCGATCGACGCATCGGTGACGAGGTGAAAAGGGTATGTCCGAACGTGAAGTGATGGAGTACGACGTGGTCGTCGTGGGTGCCGGCCCGGCCGGTCTGAGCTGCGCGATCCGTCTCAAGCAATTGTCGCCGGAGACCAGCGTCTGCGTGATCGAAAAGGCCTCCGAGATCGGCGCTCAGATCCTGTCCGGTGCCGTGATCGAGCCGGAGCCGCTGGACGCGCTGATCGAAGGCTGGCGTGACGATCCGCCGCCGATCTGTGTGCCAGCCGGTCGCGATGAATTCCTGCTGCTGAGCAAGACGGGCAAGCGCAAGCTGCCGACGCCGCCCCAGCAGAAGAACCATGGAAACTTCATCGTCTCGCTGGGGGCCATGTGTGCCTGGTTGGCGCCCAAGGCCGAAGCGCTGGGGGTCGACCTGTTCCCGGGCTTCGCCGCCGCGGACCTGAGCTACGCCGAAGACGGCTCGGTCCAGGGTGTGATCATCGGTGACCTGGGCGTCGACCGTCAGGGCCAGGAGAAGGACAGCTATGTCCAGGGCATCGAAATCCGGGCGCAGATGACCGTGCTGGGTGAAGGTTGCCGAGGGCATCTGACCAAGCGCGCCATCCAGCGTTTCAAGCTCGACGCCGACTGTGATCCGCAGACCTATGGCATCGGCATGAAGGAGCTCTGGCAGCTCCCGCCCGGGCGCGTCGAGCCGGGGCTGATCCAGCACTCGGTGGGCTGGCCTCTGCCGAATGAAATCTACGGTGGCAGCTTCGTTTACCACCTCGACAAGGATCGCGTGGCGATCGGCTTCGTGTGTGCCCTGGACTACAAGGACCCGAATTTCATGCCCTTCGAGGCCTTCCAGCAATTCAAGCACCATCCGCATATGCGTGAACTGCTGGACGGGGGCGAGATCCTGTCGGCCGGGGCGCGTGCGATTTCCGAAGGGGGGTTCCAGTCCCTGCCCAGGGTGGAGATGCCCGGGGCGATCCTGATCGGTGATTCGGCCGGCCTGCTCAATGTGCCCAAGATCAAGGGCACGCACCAGGCGATGAAATCGGGGATGCTCGCGGCCGAACACCTGGCCGAGGGTCTGTCCAGCGAGGGTTTCGACGCCCGTCTGAGGGATTCGGAGATCGTGGCCGAGCTCAAGGCCGTGCGCAATATCCGCCCGGGCTTCAACAAGGGCTTGTGGCGCGGCATGGCGACCGCGGCCATCGAGACGGTGACGGGCGGCAAACTGCCCCGGACCCTGCCCAACCACGCCGACCACGCGCAGTTCCGGCGTCTGGAGCAGGGTGGTTTCGACTATGACTGGGTGGATCGGGAGCTGCCGCCGCGCGATCGCCTGGCTTCCGTGTACTTTGCGGCCACGGCCCATGACGAGGATCAGCCGATCCATCTGAAGATCGTCGAGCCGGACGTCTGTTTCAGCCGCTGCGAAGAGGAATACGGCAATCCCTGCACCCGCTTCTGTCCCGCGAACGTCTACGAAGTGGTCGAGGACGATGCCGGCAAGCGCATCCAGATCAACGCGGCCAATTGCGTGCACTGCAAGACCTGTGACATTGCCGACCCTTACCAGGTGATCAACTGGGTCACGCCCGAGGGGGGCTCGGGACCCAACTACAGCAATCTCTGAGGTCCGGGCCCGGTCCGGCGAAGCGCCATCGGGCCCGATTCCTGCGCATCGTGACAAAACGAATACCTTCTTTCCCTGGGGCCAGACATGAGTAATTCCTTCGGTCGCGTCCTGACCGTGACGACTTTCGGTGAAAGCCATGGGCCGGCGATCGGCTGTGTCATCGATGGCTTCCCTCCCGGCATCGAGATCAGCGCCGAGGAGATTCGCAGCGAGTTGATGCGTCGGGCGACGGGCCAGAGTCGACATACCTCGCAGCGTCGGGAGCAGGAGGATGTGCAGATTCTCTCGGGGGTGTTCGAAGGTCGAACCACCGGCACGCCGATCGCCCTGCTGATCTACAACACCGATGCCCGGTCCAAGGATTACAGCCGGATCGCTGCTCAGTTCCGCCCGGGACACGCCGACTACACCTATCACCACAAGTACGGACTACGCGACTACCGGGGCGGCGGGCGCTCCTCGGCCCGCGAGACCGCCATGCGCGTGGCCGCCGGAGCCCTGGCGCGCAAGTACCTGAAAGACCGGCTCGGTGTGGAGGTGGTCGGCTGGCTGGCGCAGATCGGTGATCAGGTCTGTGACGAACGCTTCGATCCCGCAGCGATCGATAGCAACCCGTTCTTCTGTCCGGATCCGGAGCGAGTGCCCGAGCTCGAGGACTTCATGAAGCGGCTGTGGAAGTCGGGCGATTCGGTCGGCGCCCTGGTCAAGGCGCGGGCGACCGGGGTGCCGGTCGGCCTCGGGGCGCCCGTCTACGCCAAGCTCGACGGCGATCTGGCGGCGGCGATGATGAGCATCAACGCCGTCAAGGGCGTGGAAATCGGCGCCGGCTTTGCATCGGTCAGTCAGAAGGGCACGGAGCATCGCGACGAGATCACGCCGGCAGGCTTCGAGTCCAACCATGCCGGCGGCGTGCTGGGCGGGATTTCCACCGGTCAGCCCGTCGATGTGGCGGTGGCCTTCAAACCCACCTCATCCCTGCGGCTGCCTGGCCGAACCGTTGATGTTCGAGGCGAGCCGGTCGAGATCATCACCACGGGTCGCCATGACCCCTGCGTCGGCATTCGCGCCGTGCCGATCGTCGAGGCCATGCTGGCCCTGACGATCCTCGATCACTACCTCCTGCACCGAGCCCAGTGCGGCGATGTCGGTCCACAGGAGCCCCGGATTCCGACTTGAAGTTCGTTGCTTCCCTATCGGAGTGACAATTCCGTTACTCTGCGCTCTTCCCAAGCAGACCAGCCGTCCGAGGCAGTGATGAGCGAGAACAAGAAGGGATATCGGGTAGCCGTCGTGGGGGCCACCGGCATCGTGGGTGAAACCATGCTGGAGTTGCTCGCCTCGCGTGCCTTTCCCGCCAGCGAGGTCGTGGCCCTGGCCAGCGAGCGCTCCGTGGGTCGAGAGGTCAGTTTCGGCCGCCGTTCGCTGGTGGTCGACGATCTGGCGAGCTTCGACTTCGAAGGTGTTGATTTCGCGTTGTTTTCAGCCGGCGGGTCCGTGTCGGCGGAGCACGCTCCTCGCGCGGCGGCCGCCGGTTGCACGGTGATCGATAACACCTCCCATTTCCGGATGCACGACGACGTGCCGCTGGTGGTGCCGGAGGTCAATGGCGAGGTCCTCGACGATTGGCCGGGGCAGGGCATCATCGCCAACCCCAACTGCTCGACGATCCAGATGCTGCTGGCGGTCGCACCGATTCACCGCGCCGTGGGCGTGCGTCGTATCAACGTCGCCACCTACCAGTCGGTCTCGGGGGCGGGCAAGCAGGCGATGGAGGAACTCGGCCGGCAGTGCGCCGACCGCTTCAATTTCCGCGACCCCGAGCCGGAGGTTTTCTCGGCGCCGATCGCCTTCAACCTGATTCCGGCCATCGATCGCTTCGAGGACAACGGCTACACTCGCGAAGAGATGAAGATGCACCACGAGACCCGGCGAATCCTGGGCAGCGAAGCGATCGCGGTGAACGCAACCGCCGTGCGCGTGCCGGTCTTTGTCGGACACGGTGAAGCGATTCATCTGGAAACCGATGATTTCATTGAGATCGATGCCGTGACTGAACTACTCTCGGCGGCCCCCGGCGTCCGTCTGATGGCCGATCGGGAACTGGCCACGCCGCTGGTCGATGCGGCCGGGCACGACGAGGTCTTCGTCGCGCGCCTGCGGCGCGACCTGAGTCACCCCAAAGGTATTGATTTCTGGGTGGTTTCCGACAATGTTCGCAAGGGAGCGGCGCTCAACGCGGTGCAGATTGCGGAGCGTCTGATCGGGGTGCAAGGCGCATGATGGATCGGGTCCGCTGCGGGGCGCGGTCGGGAGTCGAAAAACCATGGTTTCTTATTTTGTGAAGTCATTGGTATACTCGCTTGAATTAACTAAAAGTTTTGTCAGAAGAGGGTGGTCGGGTCGATGCGTCCAACAACGATGAAAGTCATTACCACGAGCTTGCTGCTTGCGCTGCTGCTGCTGTTCCCGGCCGACTGGCTGAGAGCGCTGGGCCTGGGCGAGGCGAGGGTCGATTCCTATCTGGGACAGCCACTTGACGTCAGCATCCGCCTGATCGAGCCCGCCGGCGGCAGCCTGGATTCGCTGACCGTGGCGCCCGCGCTCTCCTCCGACTACGACCGACTGGGCATCCCATCGGATGCGCTGTCGCTCGGTCTCGATGTGACCGTCGACCGTCGGGTCGACCCGCCCTTGATCCGCGTCCGTTCCTCGCGTGAGGTGGAAGATCCGATCGTCCAGGTGCTGATCGATGCGCGCTGGTCCAACGGCCGCGTGCTGCGCGAATACACGCTGTTCCTGGATCCGCCGACGGTGCCGGTGGCGCCGCCGATTCGCCGGGTCGACACCGAGGCCGCGCCCCGTTCGATGCCGGCCGAACCGGCTCGTCAGCCCGAAGCCACGCGTCCGCGTCCGGCGCCCGCTCCGGCGCGTGAAGCCGCGCCGGCACCGGAGCCGCAGCCCCGTCCGGCTGCGCAACCGGTCGAGCGCGCCCCGGCCGCGGTTCGGCCGAATGTCGTTGGCCCGATTGCCCCTGGCCAGACCCTCTGGAGTATTGCCTACAGCTGGCGCCCGAGTTCGGGGATGACCATGAACCAGGTCATGCTGGCGATTCTGGATCGCAACCCGCAGGCCTTCATCAACGGCAACGCCAATCAGCTTCGCCGCGGTGCCGAGCTGACCATGCCGAGCAGCGACGAGGTGCTCGGCATCGATGCGGCCGAGGCCGATCGGCGCATGCGCGCCCAGATGCAGGCCTGGCAGCCGGGTGCGGCCGTGGCCGAAGTGCCGGTAATCGCCGATGAAGCCATTCCCGAAGTCGAAGTCGAGTCCGAGCCCGAGCAGGAAGCGCCGGTGGATGACGTGGTGCATCGTCTGGAAGTCGTGCCGCCCGAAGGTGAAGTCGACGACGAGGGTCCGGCCGTGTCCGAAGCCGAGCTGAGCGAGGCGCGTGCGCGGCTCAGCGAACTGGAAGACCAGATGTACACCGAAGGGCTGGAGAACGACCAGTTCTACCGGCAGATCGAAGAAATCCGGGACGCGATCGAAGCCCGGGAAATGGCTGGTCTGGCTATCGCCGACGAAGAAATGGCCAACCTCGAAGCGCGTCTGCGGGACGCTCGCGAGGCCCGTGCGGCGGAAGCGGAAATGGCCGCTGCCGATGCCGCTGCGAGCGCCGAAGAGGCAACGGGTGACGAGGTGGACGCCTATTTCCGCCAGCTGGAAGACGAGCTCGGTGCGGGCGAGGAAGTCGCGAGCGAGGCTCCGGCCGAGACGGTCGATGCCGAACAGGGCGCAAGCGATACCGACAGCACGCAGCAAGAGGCGAGCACGACCGAACCGACCATGGCCGAGCCTGCACCCATGCCCGTCACGGATACCGGCTCGGGTGGATTGCCTGCCTGGATCTGGGCGGTGCTGGCGCTCGTGCTTGCCGGCGGTGCAGGCGCCTTCTGGTGGTTGCGCAAGCGCGGGGCTTCCGGAGACGCCGCGGGACCGAGCGCCGGAGTGACCGGCGTCGATGTCGAGGCAGCACGCGAGCGAGTGGCATCGAACCGCGATGATCTCGATGCGCATCTGGCCCTGCTCAATACCCTGGCGGCGGAAGGGGATGAAAGTGCCTTTTCCGATGCCCTCGACGGCATGTACGCCGTGGTCGACCATGATGACGATCCGCGCTGGCAGGAGGCACTGAATCTGGCTGTCGTCAATGCACCGGATCATCCGCTGCTGACGCCGCCGGAAACGGCCTCGATCGGTCTCGATGACGACGATGACGAAGGCCTGGACACCAAGACTCGAGAGATGCTCGGGATTCTTGGCGGCGATGACTCGTCGAGCGGTGACGATATTCATGGCTCGGAATTCGAGGACGATGTGGTTGCCGAGGCCTCCGTCTTCGATCAGGAGGACGATGACGCCGATTCGGCTCCGAGCCGCGAGGATCGGGCTGAAGAAACCCTGTCCGATGCGATCGATATGGACCTGGCTGCCCTCTCGGATCGTCTGGACGATGAGCCCGAGGCCGCCGACGACGAAGCCGAAGCCACGGACTCGGGATACTCGTTCGATTTCTCCACCGCGTCCGAAGACGAGAGCTCCGAAGACCAAGCCGAGGTCTCCGAGCCCGAGGTTTCGATCGATGCGGCCGAGAACGACGAAGACGATGGCCTCAGCCTGGATCTCGGTGCCGAGGATTCCGGTGGGCTCGAGGACCTGGGCGGGGATTCGCTCGGGGGTGAGTCCCTGGGCGGCGAGACTCTGGGCGGCGAGACTCTGGGCGGCGATTCCGAGTCGTCGCGGTCCGAGGATGAGGGGCTTCCCCTCGACCTCGATCTGGGCGATGAGGACGACGATCTCGATGCCGGTGACACGCTCAAGCTCGACGAGGTCGACGACACCCTGAAACTCGACTCCGAAGACACGCTTCAGCTCGACGCCGAGGAACTGGCGACCTTCACGTCCGGTGGCAATTCGGACGAGGATGAGGGAGTCTCGACGGGTGCTGACGAAACGCTCGATCTGAGCACGCAGGAACTCGCCGAGGAAACCGGCAATCAGGAGCTCGAGGCTTTCCTCGGCCGGGACACGGCTTCCGGCGAGGAAGAGGCCTCCTTCGACGATGACGTCGAACCGAGCTTGGAGGGCGTTCCGGAGGCTGATGACGAGGAAGCACCGGAACTCAGCGACGATGATGCCGAGGTCAAGCTGGACCTGGCGCGGGCCTACCTGTCGATGGACGATCCCGATTCGGCCCGCACCCTGCTCGAGGAGATCGTCAACGGCGGCTCCAGGGCCAAGCGTGAGCAGGCGCAGGAACTGCTCGACGACATGTAGATCGGGCGGAACGGTTCATGCGTCTTGCGGCCGGCGTTGAGTACGACGGCACGCGGTTCTTCGGCTGGCAGCGTCAGCGCCAGTCGCCGACCGTGCAGGCCAGCGTCGAAGCGGCGCTGGCCCGGGTGGCCGATCATCCGGTGACCGTTCACTGCGCCGGGCGGACCGATACCGGCGTCCACGCTCGCTGCCAGGTCATTCACTTCGAAACGGAAGCCGAGCGCAGCGAGCGCTCCTGGGTTCTGGGCGCCAACACCGTGTTGCACGAGGGCGCCACGCTGCTCTGGGTGCGGCAGGTCGATGATCGATTCCATGCGCGCTTCTCCGCGACACGGCGCCGATACCGCTATCGAATCCTCAATCGCTGGGTGCGGCCGGCCATCGAGCTGGGCCGAATGTCCTGGATTCGTCACCCCCTCGATGCGGGCCGCATGCACGAGGCCGCGCAGGCGCTTCTGGGTGAGCATGATTTCAGCAGTTTCCGCGCTCGCGGCTGTCAGGCAAAAAGCCCGGTTCGAACCGTGCATTCGGTTGCCGTGAGTCGGTCGGGTTGTGAAGTCCGGATTGACATCGAGGCGAACGCCTTCGTCTATCATATGGTCCGTAATATCGCGGGCGCCTTGATCGCTGTGGGGGACGATCGGCGGCCGATTTCCTGGATCGAATCGCTGCTCGAGGCGCGGGATCGTACCCAAGCCGGCATCACGGCTCCGGCCGACGGATTGACGTTCATGTACCCGACCTATCCAGACTTTCCGGAATTGCCGATTCGCGAAGAGGTGGGTTTCCCCGGCGAGGAAACCGTGGCGGATCGATGATTCGGGTCAAGGTCTGTGGTCTGACTCGGGTCGAAGATGCACTTGCCGCCAGCCATGCCGGCGCGCATGCGATCGGTCTGGTCTTTGTCGAGCGCAGCCCGCGATGCGTGACCATCGAGCAGGCGCGCGAAATCGCCCGGGCCCTGCCGCCCTTCGTTGTCCGGGTGGGTTTGTTCATGAACGCCTCGGCCGAGGCCGTGCAGGGCGTGATCGACCAGCTGCCCCTCGAGCAGCTTCAATTTCACGGGAACGAATCGCCGGACTTCTGTGCGAGCTTCCAACGGCCCTGGATCAAGGCACTGGCGCCCGGGGCCGAACCGGCTCCCGACTATCGGGCCTGGGCCGGCGCCGATGCCCTGCTGCTCGATGCCCATGCGGGATCGACCATGGGCGGCAGCGGCCAGCGATTCGATTGGAGCACGATTCCGGATCTCCCCAGGCCCTGGATCCTGGCCGGCGGGCTCGATCCCGACAACGTCGCCGAGGCCTGCCGCCGGACGCGGCCCGAGGCCGTCGACGTGTCCAGCGGCGTCGAAACGCGTCCTGGAATCAAGAGTGATAGGCTAATTCGAGCATTCATCAACGCAGTCAACGAGGTATCGCAACATGGCTGATCCAGCAAGAAATCTGGCGCCCGAAGTCCATCTTCCCGATGCGACCGGGCATTTCGGTGCATTCGGCGGGCGTTTCGTCTCCGAAACCCTCATGCCCGCACTCGAAGAGCTGGATGAAGCCTGGCGCAAGTACCTGAAAGACCCCGACTTCCTCGCCGAGCTGGATCGCGATCTGACCCATTTCGTCGGTCGGCCATCGCCCCTCTATGTAGCTGAGAACCTGACCCGGCAGATGGGAGGAGCGAAGATCGTGCTCAAGCGCGAGGATCTCAACCACACCGGCGCGCACAAGATCAACAACACCATCGGTCAGGGCCTGCTGGCTCGCGCGATGGGCAAGAAGCGGGTGATCGCCGAGACCGGCGCCGGCCAGCATGGGGTGGCTTCGGCCACGGTGGCGGCTCGTCTGGGAATGGATTGTGTCGTCTACATGGGCGCCGATGACGTCAAGCGCCAGGCGATCAACGTCTACCGCATGAAGCTGCTCGGCGCCGAAGTCGTCAGCGTCACGGCCGGCTCGAGAACGCTGAAGGACGCCTTGAACGAGGCCATGCGCGACTGGGTCACCAACGTGGACGACACCTTCTACATCCTTGGCACGGTCGCCGGTCCACACCCCTATCCGGCGATGGTGCGTGATTTCAACGCCGTGGTCGGTCGCGAGGCGCGCGCGCAGATGCTCGAAGAGTTCGGCACCCTGCCGAAGGCCCTCGTGGCCTGCGTCGGCGGTGGCTCGAACGCGATCGGTCTGTTCCACCCCTTCATCGAGGATTCCGAGGTCGAGATGATCGGCGTCGAGGCCGCCGGTCGGGGCCTGTCGGGCCTGGAGCATGCGGCCAGCCTGTGTGCAGGCCGCGTGGGCGTCCTGCACGGCAGTCGGACCTATCTGCTCGATGACGACGCGGGCCAGATCCGGCACACGCACTCGGTGTCGGCCGGCCTGGATTATCCGGGCGTGGGTCCGGAACACGCCTGGCTGAAGGACAGCGGGCGAGCGCGCTACGTGGGCATCAGCGACGAGGAGGCCCTGGCCGCCTTCCATGCGCTGACTCGAAGCGAAGGCATCATGCCGGCCCTGGAGAGCGCGCACGCCATCGCCTATGGCATGAAGCTGGCGGCCGAACTGCCCAGCGACGAGATCGTGCTGGTCAACCTGTCCGGCCGGGGCGACAAGGACATCCATACCGTGGCCGATCTGGAGGGCATCGAGTTTTGAACCGTATCGACCAACGATTTACCGATCTGAAGACGCGCGGGCGCACCGCGCTCATTCCGTACGTCACTGCGGGTCATCCGAGCCCCGAGGCCAGCGTGGACATCCTGCACGCGGCCGTCGAGGCCGGTGCCGACCTGCTGGAGCTCGGCATGCCCTTTTCCGATGTCATGGCCGACGGACCCGTGATCCAGAACGCCTGTGCCCGAGCGCTGGACCAGGGCATGAATCTCGATCGGGTGCTGGAGATGGTGCGCCGCTTCCGCGAGCGCGATGCCGAAACACCCCTGATCCTGATGGGCTACACCAATCCGATCGAGCGCCGCGGAATCACCCGCTTCGCCGATGAAGCCTCGGAGGCAGGGGTCGATGGTCTATTGATCGTGGACTGTCCGGCCGATGAAGCCGCCGAGCTGCGTGGCGAGCTCGATGCCCGTGGACTGCATCAGATCTTCCTGATCGCGCCCACGACCACCGAGCGTCGCCTCGACCGCACGGCGGAACTCGCCGGCGGCTTCGTCTACTACGTGTCCATCAAGGGCGTCACCGGGGCGGCCAGCCTGGATGTCGACAGTCTGGGTCCGATGGTCGAACGGGTGCGCGCGCACGCCGAGCTGCCGGTCTGCGTCGGTTTCGGGATTCGCGAGCCGGAGCAGGCGGCGGCCGTGGCTCGGGTGGCCGACGGTGTGGTCATCGGTTCGGCCCTGGTCGATCGCCTCGATCGCTGCGAGTCCGTGGCACAGGCGGTGGCGGTCGTGAAGGAATACCTTGCCCCCGTCCGTCAGGCCATGGACAATAACGGCCCCATTCAGGACAAGGCCGCAAACGCTTCATGAGCTGGTTCCAGAAACTGATGCCCGCGCGGATTCGCACCGAAGGCGGCAAGTCGCGCAAGGTGCCCGATGGGCTTTGGACCAAGTGCAAGGCCTGCGACGCCGTGCTCTACCAACCCGAGCTGGAACGCAACCTCCAGGTCTGCCCCAAGTGCGACTTCCATATGAGCCTGTCCGGTCGGGCCCGTTTGCAAGCCTTCCTCGACGAGGGCGATCAGATCGAACTTGGCGCCGACCTGGTGCCTGTCGATCCCTTGAAGTTCAGGGACACGAAGAAGTATCGCGACCGTCTGACCGCGACCCAGAAGGCGACCGGCGAGAACGACGCCCTGGTGGCCCTGCGCGGCAAGCTGCTCGGTATGGACCTGGTGGCCTGTGCCTTCGATTTCCGCTTCATGGGTGGCTCGATGGGCTCGGTGGTGGGTGAGCGTTTCATGGCCGCCGTGCACGAGTGCCTCGATGCCGAGCTGCCGCTGGTCTGTTTCGCCGCCTCGGGTGGCGCGCGCATGCAGGAGGGGCTGTTTTCCCTGATGCAGATGGCGCGAACCTCGGCGGGTCTGGCGCGCATGGCCGAGCGCGGTCTGCCCTATGTCTCCGTGCTCACCCATCCGACCACGGGTGGCGTGTCGGCGAGCCTGGGCATGCTGGGCGACGTCAATCTGGCCGAACCGAATGCGCTGATCGGATTTGCCGGGCCTCGGGTGATCGAGCAGACCGTTCGAGAAACGCTGCCCGAGGGCTTCCAGCGGTCGGAATTCCTGCTCGAGAAAGGCGCCATCGACCAGATCGTCGACCGGCGTGAACTGCGTCAGCGTGTGCACCTGCTGCTCGGATTGATGCTCAGCCGTCGGATGGAAGTGCGCGAGGGCGAGCTGCTCGAATCATCGCCTGCCGAGTCCGGCGAGGATCTGGGCGAGCGAGCCGACGACGCCTGAGTCCTTGAGTTCGCGCGCTCTGTCTTCCTGGCTGGCGCGCCTCGAGCAGCGCTCGCCCGAATCCCGCATCGAGCTGGGTCTGGACCGGGTCGCCCGGGTCTGGAACCGGCTCAGTCGCGATCATCATCGGCCGCGGGCCGTGGTCACGGTCGGGGGAACCAATGGCAAGGGCTCGGTCGTCGCCTACCTCGAGGCGATGATGATCGAGGCGGGTTTGCGCAGCTTCGCCTACACCTCGCCGCACCTGATCGATTTTTCCGAACGCTTCAGGATCGATGGCCGGCCGGCTGACGATGCAGCCATCGTCGAAGCGCTCGACGCCGTCGAGGAGGCCAGGGGCGATGTCTTCCTGAGCTACTTCGAGCACGTGACCCTGACTGGCTTCGTACTGGCCGCTCGAAAGGCGGTGGACGTCTGGGTCCTGGAAGTGGGCCTGGGCGGGCGACTGGACGCGGTCAACGTGCTGGATCCCGATGTGGCCGTGATCACTTCGATCGCGCTCGACCACACCGATTGGCTAGGCCCCACCCGGCTGCATATCGGACGCGAAAAGGCGGGCATCGCGAGGCCGGGTCGGCCACTGATCCTCGGCGAGCGGCGCCCCCCGAAGGGCCTGGATGACGTGCTCGAAGCGACGGGTGCGACGCTCTGGCGCGCGGGCCACGAGTACAGTTGGCGACGGCATGGGGCGGGGTTTCGCCTGTACTGGAAGGATCAGCGGATGGACCTGCCGATCCCGGCCATGGCGGGACGCTGGCAGCTTGGCAATGCGGCGACGGCCTGCCTGGCCGCCATGCTCCTGCGTGATCGTCTGGCCATCCCGGACGCAGCGATCGAGGCCGGCGTCCGGATCGCGCGGGTCAGCGGCCGCCTGCAAAGGCTCGGGGCGTCGCCCGAGGTGCTGGTCGATGTGGCCCACAATCCGGCCGCGGCCCGAGCCCTGGCCAGTGAACTGGGGGTGAGTGGCCCCCGGCCGACGATTGCAGTCTTTTCAGCCCTGGCAGGCAAGGACGCGGTCGGGATCGGACGAGCGCTGTCCGGCTGTTTCGATCGCTGGTTGGTTCCGCCCCTGGAAGGTGACCGGGTCCGCGACGCGCGGGCGCTGGCCGCGGATCTGGAGCGCGCGCCTGTCGCAGGGCGCGTCGACACGGTAGAATCCATGGCAGAGGCGGTCGAGCAGGCGATCGAGCTCGCCGGGCCCAAGGGCCGGGTGGTCGTGTTCGGCTCGTTCCGTACGGTGGCCGAGGCCTGGCCGCTTCTTCAGTCGCATTGAACGGGTTGTCATGGACAAAGTGCTCAAGCAGCGCCTGATCGGCGCATCGATCCTGATCGCCCTGGCGGTCATTTTTCTGCCCATGCTCTTCGAGGGTCCGGAAGAGGAGTCCGTCGGTCGCGAGTTGAGCATCGAACTGCCCAGCGCGCCGGGTGAGCGAGCACCAGTCCGGCGATTGGCCCTCAATCCCGAGCGAGTCCGCGAGTCGGCACCCGAAACGCGAGCCGAGCCGGCGGAGGCCGCGCGGATGGACCCCGAAGCTGGCCGGAACGCCGATGATCTGATGGCCGATATCGAGGCCAGCGTAGCGCGTGGCGCGGACTCGAGCCGCGAACCCGGGGTCTCCGATGCCACGGACAACCTGACCGCCAGCGAAGCGCCTGGCGAAGGGGAAGGCGAGCCGGAGGTCCGCGCCGAGGCGGCGTCGGAACCGGAATCAGCGCCGGAAACGACGGTCGAAGCGCCCGTGGAAGCTTCACCGCCGCCAGCGACCGAGGCAGCCCGGGCGGGTGATCCGGCGACCGCCGCCTCCAGCGGTTTCGAAGTCCAGGTCGCCAGCTTCAGCAATCGCGAGAACGCCGATGATCTGGTGGCGCGATTGACCCAGCTGGGGCATGTGGCGTCCATCGATCTGGTGGTGCGTGGACCCTCGGAGCTGCATCGGGTCCGGACCGGCCCCTATCGCCAGCGGGCCGATGCCGAGCGTGCCCTCGGCCAGATCCGTCAGACCGTGGCGGGCGTCAATCCCGTGATCGTGGGCGAGGCTCCCGTGCCGGCTGCCGAGTCGATATCGGCGGAGCGTCCCGTCGAGTCCGGTTATGTGGTGCAGGTCGGGTCCTTCGCCAGTCGCAACAATGCCGTTCGCTTGCTCGATCAGCTTTCGAACCTCGGCTACGAGGCCTTCATTCATGAGGACATGGCCGGTTCGCGCCGCATCTGGCGTGTCCGGGTCGGCCCGGTCGGGTCACGGGCGGAGGCGCAGGCGCGTCTGCAGGCAATGGCCGATGAAGACTCGCTGGACGGTCTGGTGGTCTCGCATCCATGAACGGCGCCGATGTGGCCATTCTGGCCGTGGGGCTGATTTCCATGCTGGTCAGTCTGTTCCGAGGCTTCGTGCGCGAGGCCTTCTCGCTGCTCGTCTGGGTGGCCGCAGGCTATCTGGCTTTGCGTGCCTCTGGGCCCCTGTCGGTCGAAATGAGTCCCTGGATCAGCATGCCATCGGTGCGCCTGATCGCGGCCTTCGTCGGTGTCTTCGTCGTCGTGCTGATCGTGGGAGGGCTGTGCAACTACCTGCTCGGCAAGCTCGTCGAGGGCACCGGCCTGAGTGGCACCGATCGCCTGCTCGGTGCGCTGTTCGGTCTGTTGCGCGGCGCGGCGATCGTGCTGGTGGCGGTCATCATCGCGCGCTTCACTCCCTTTCCGAACGATCCCTGGTGGCAGCAGTCCCAGCTGTTACCGCGTTTCGAGCATCTGGCCGCCTGGGCCGTGGCGCAGTTTCCGGACTCCCTGCAGGAGCAGATTCGCGCCAACCAGTTGCCAGAGGCTGACGAATCCGAACCGACGAGCTCCGACGAGCCCCCGGAACCCACCCCCGAACTACCGGACGAAGTCCGAGCCGAACCTTGAGTCGAAGAACATGTGCGGAATAGTAGGAATCTTCGGGCGCTCGCCCGTGGCGGCGCGTCTGTACGACGCGATGACGATTCTCCAGCATCGCGGTCAGGATGCAGCGGGGATGACGACTCTGGACGACGGGCGGATGCGCTCGGCGCGAGGCATCGGCCTGGTGCGGGACGTGTTCGGTGAACAATCCGTGGCCGGGCTGACCGGGGACATCGGCATCGGCCACGTCCGCTACCCGACGGCCGGTTGTGATCGACCGGACGAGACGCAGCCGATGTACGTCAATTCTCCCTGCGGCATCGCCTTGGGCCACAACGGCAACCTGATCAACTCCGATCGCCTGAGCGCCGAGCTCTTTGCCCAGGACCGTCGGCACATCAACACGGAGTCCGATTCCGAGGTCCTGCTCAACTGTCTGGCCCACGAGCTGGCGATCCAGCCCGGTGGCAGTCCCACGCCCGCGCAGATCTTCGCTGCGGTCGACGGCGTGCACCGCCGGTGCCGGGGCGGCTACGCAGCCGTGGCCCTGATCGCGGGCGTAGGCCTGCTCGGGTTCCGTGATCCGCACGGGATTCGTCCTGCCGTTCTGGGCCGCCGCGAGTCGGATGATGGCGAGGAGTACATCATCGCCTCGGAGTCGGTCGTCCTCGATATCCTGGGCTTTGAACTGGTCTCGGATCTCGCGCCCGGAGAGGCCGTGCTGGTGGACATGGATGGTCAGCTGCACCGCCATGCCAGTCCCGAGGCACGCTCGCACACGCCCTGCCTGTTCGAGTATGTCTACTTCGCTCGCCCCGACTCGATGATTGATGATCTGTCGGTCTACAAGGTGCGTCTGCGCATGGGTGAAGCCCTGGCCGAAAAGATCCTGCGCGAGTGGCCGGATCACGACATCGATGTCGTCATCCCGGTGCCGGACACCAGCCGCACGGCCTGCCTGCCGCTGGCGCACATGCTGGGTGTGAAGTACCGCGAGGGTCTGATGAAGAACCGCTACATCGGGCGGACCTTCATCATGCCGGGACAGGAAGAGCGGGCGCGTTCGGTTCGCCGCAAGCTCAACACGATTCCGCTGGAATTCCGTCGCAAGAACGTACTGCTCGTCGATGATTCCATCGTCCGCGGTACCACGTCGCGGCAGATCATCCAGATGGCCCGCGAGGCGGGTGCGAACAAGGTCTATCTGGCCTCCGCGTCGCCGCCGGTGCGCTACCCCAACGTCTATGGCATCGACATGCCGGCGGCCAGCGAATTGATCGCGGCCGGGCGAAGCGAGGAGGAGGTCTGCGCGGCGATCGGCGCCGATCGCCTGATCTATCAGGACCTGGAGGCGCTGGAACAGGCAGTCAGAGGCAAGAATCAGAAACTCGACGGCTTCGACAGCTCCTGTTTCAGCGGGAAATACGTGACCGGGCTCGAAGATGGCTATCTCGAGGCGCTGGAAGCGCGTCGCTCCGATGCGGCGCGCATGCAGCGGCGGGGCCAGTCGGGCTGAGCGTCCGCTTACTTCCGGAACAGGCCACCGAGCAGGCTGCTGCCGGCACGGGCAAGGCCACCGAGGTCCCGATCCTTGCCACCGAGCAGGTCACCGAGGACGCTGGCACCCGCCTCGCCGCCGCGGCCCTGCAGCAGCTCGCCCATCGAGCCCTCGAGCAGATCACCCAGCCCGCCGGAGCGGCCACCGCTCTGGCGTCCGAGGGCCCCCATGACCACCGGCGCCAGCAGGGCCAGCAGCTGGTGGATCTGCCCGCCACTCAGGCCGGTGCGCTCGGCCAGCCCGGCTTCTGCCGTGGTCTGGCGGCTACCGAGTACGTGCCCCAGGATGCGTTCACCCATGCTGGTTTCTCCGCTGCTGAAGAAGCCCTGCAGCTGATCGAGAATCGAGCCGTCGTGATCGCGTTCGACGGCCCGGGCGAGGGCCTGGCCACCGTCCTCCGAGCGATTGTTCCTGGCGAGCATGCCGACCAGAACGGGCAGGGCGGCATTGATGGCGCCGTGGGTCTGTTCGGTCGAGGCCCCGATCTGCCGGCTCATGGCCTGGATCGCGTCCTGGTCGAAATGCTGGGAAAGGGTTTTCAGTAGGTCGGTCATGACTGGCGGTTCTCCTGGGGAAAGGTCGATAGGTGGCCATACCGATGGTATCGCCAATGGGAGCCTCCGAACAGGGCCTGCGCTCACCCGCCGTTGACGGACACACGCGCATCGTTCGTCGGATGACTACTGCCATCGTCTGGTTCCGCCGCGACTTGCGCCTGGCGGACAACGCCGCCCTCGATTACGCTCGTCAGCACTTCGAACGAGTGATCCCGGTCTATGTCTGGGATCCGGACTCGCTCGGCGACTGGTCTCCCGGCGCGGCGGCCCGCTGGTGGCTGCATCATTCCCTGGCCCGACTTTCCGAGCGCTTGAGCGAGCGCGGAAGTCGATTGACCCTGGCTCGCGGCGACACGGCCAAGGTGCTCGGGCAGCTCCTCGATGAGACGGGTGCCGAGGCCGTGTTCTGGAATCGCCTGTACGATCCTGCGGTCATCCAGCGTGACCAGGCCATCAAGAAGCAGCTGCGGGAAAGCGGGTACGAAGCTCGGAGTTTCCGGGCCTCGGTACTGGTGGAGCCGTGGGAATTGCTGAAAGCCGATGGCACGCCTTACCTCGTTTTCACGCCCTTCTGGAAACAACTGCAGAAGCGTTGGAGTCCACCGAGCCGTTGTCCGGAGCCCCGTGAACTGGCCGGGCCGAGCCGATGGCCGACGGGGTGCTCGCTGGACGCACTGGAGCTGACGCCCAAGCTGGACTGGGCCGATGGATTCAGCGATCGCTGGACGCCGGGTGAACTGGCTGCGCGGCGGCGCCTCGATCGATTCGTCGAGGAGGCCGTCGCTGACTATTCGGAGCAGCGCGACCGGCCGGATCGGCATGGGACGTCCCGCTTGTCACCCCATCTGCATTTCGGCGAAATTTCACCGGCACAGATTGCCCTGGCCCTGGAGGCCTCGGGCGAGCTGCCGGGTGGCCAGGGGCGGCTGTCCTATCTGCGTGAAATCGCCTGGCGCGAGTTCTCCACCTATCTCCTCTATCACTATCCGCATCTGCCCGACCAGCCACTCAAGGACCAGTTCGGCGATTTCCCCTGGCGTTCGCCGTCGGAGTATCGTGCCGACCTCGAGGCATGGCAGCAGGGCAGGACCGGAATTCCCATGGTCGACGCCGGCATGCGCGAGCTCTGGCAGACCGGCTGGATGCACAATCGGGTGCGCATGATCGTCGCTTCCTTCCTGACCAAGAACCTGCTGATTCCCTGGCAGGAGGGTGCGAGCTGGTTCTGGGACACCCTGGTCGATGCGGACCTCGCCAACAACACCCAGGGCTGGCAGTGGACCGCGGGTTGTGGCGCGGATGCGGCGCCGTACTTCCGGGTCTTCAACCCGGTCCTGCAGGGCGAGAAGTTCGACCCGCAGGGCGACTATGTTCGGCGCTGGTGCCCCGAGTTGAAAGGTATTTCAGGCCCCCGTGTCCACCAACCCGAGGTTGCGAGTGAGCAGGGTCGCAGTTATCCACGGCCGAGGGTCGACCTGAAGCGTTCGAGACAGCGTGCGCTGGATGCCTATCAGGCGATCAGGAAGGCCTGATCGGGGCTCGCGACCGGGCTCAGGCCCCCGGCCGGTGGTGATAGCACCAGTGCCAGGGTTCCCACTTGATGCGATGGCGGTTGCCCTGGGGATAGCTTTCCTTGAATCCATAGATCCCGGCATTGGCCTTCAGCCACTGGTAGGCCTTGGAATCCGCGAAGTCTTCTTCCAGGGGCTTCTTGCCGGGCGTGGTGATATCGATGGCCCGGCCGCTGTGGTGCTCGCTGTAGCCGGGCGCCGCCGAGACCGAGAGAATCTTGTCGAGGCTCTGTCCGTCGGCAAGCTTGCGGCGGAACAGGTTGGCCTGGTAGCTGACGCCGCGGAAGGCCGAAACCAGCTGGAGCTCGACCCCACGACTGTTGGCCGCCGACTGCATCCTCGACCAGGCGGTCGCTGCGGCGGGGGTCATGCGCTGATCACGGTCGAAGATGTCGCGGCCGATCGGTACCAGGGTCGAGGCTTCGGGCATCAGATGCATCCGGTGCTTGATACCGTAGTCTTCCGGGATTCCCAGCTCATCGAGCAGCTCGAGCAGCTGCTTCAGTTCGGGTCTGGCCTTGGCCAGCAGATCCTTTTCCATCCGGCCGGCGCTGTCGTCGCCGACGCCATCCCCGGTCATGACGTAGCCCATCGAACTCATGAAGCCGCTGACCTGCTTCTTGATGGTGCAACTCAACCGACGGGCCCCGAAGCTCAGGGCGAGCTTTTCAGCGGCCTTGAAAAGTTGCCTGGGGGTGTCCGGCGAGGCGGTCTCGGGATCGAGATAGCAGGCCAGTACCTGGAGATGGTCCAGATCGACCGCCGTCAATCCAGCGAGTCGATTGCCTCGGGTGGCCAGGATCAGCGACTGATCGGGGATCAGACGGGCCAGATGCTGCTCGATGTTGTCCGGTCGCTTGCGTCCCGCCATCATGTCGGGCAGCTGATTGGCGATCAGCTTGGCCAGCGTTGGAAGTTCGGCGTTTCGCGCCGGACGGACCTTGATTGAATCATTCATACACGCATAAGCTCCGGCGAAGTCGGCTTGCCCTTCTTGTTTTCATCGACCGAGTTGTCGCCCCCTGGAGTCTATTCATGGCCTGGCGGCCATCCTCGTCCTCCATGATATATTGCCACGATGATGCCCCATCCTGCAGCCTTCTGGACACGGCAAGTGCTGGCTGCCAGCGGACTCGTGGGCCTCATTCTACTCTTTCCACTCCTTCCTGCCCGACACGTTCTTCTGCCGCTCTGGCCGGGGCCGGTCGAGGAGTGGATGGTCGCCGAGTCCGGCGCTTCCCAGGCGAAGCGTCTGTTCATATCCAGTGCCTCCCTTCCCGAGGAGCGGAATCCCCTGGGGCGCTCTCGCCCCTTGAGCCTTGCCGTCGTGGAACTGATCGATGATCGCCGCCTCATCGGGTACCCGATCGCCCTGGCATCCCGCGATGAGGAAGCGGCGGCCATGCAGCTACCGGTGGACTTCGAGGCCAGGATCGTCGAACCCTCGCCAAGGGAGGGCATCGACCTGTTGTTGCTCGATGCCGATGAGCGTCAGCTTCGCGTGCCACTGCGATCGATTCGACGCCTCTACCATCCGAATCGTCTCGACCCGATCGATCGAGCCCGCTTGCTGTTGCTTCGCGTGTGGGAAGAATTCGGCGCGCGCTGGCGGCAGTCTGCACCGCAGACAGCCGCGGAGCCCGAGGGTCATCCGCCTGTCATGTCGGACGATTAAAGTGGCGTGATTCGGCCTTGCGGTGGGACTGGTAACGGCCGATGCGTTCTCCAGAGCGTCTTTGAAGGGGCCTTCCGCTCGTCTCGGAAGGCTCCCTTCGTTCCCGATTTCAGAACGCCCGGGCATCGGCAATGTCGGCCAGGCCCAGTGTGACCATCACCAGTCGGTCGATGCCCAGGGCCACGCCCGAGCAGTCCGGCAAGCCATGCGTGAGCGCGGCCAGGAAGGCCTCGTCCACTGGCATCGTGGGTCGGCCAAGGCGGCGGCGCCGCGCGTTGTCGGCCTCGAATCGCTTCCGCTGTTCGTCGGGCTCGCACAGCTCGTGATAGCCATTGGCCAACTCGATCGAGCCGGCAAAGACCTCGAAGCGTTCCGCCTTGCGTGGATCGAGCGGGTCGAGTCTCGCCAGAGCCGCCTGGCTGGCGGGGTAGCCGTGAATCACCGTCAGCCTTCTCGGGGGGAACGCGGCCTGGATGCGCGTGGCGAACAGCCAGTCCAGTCGCATGTCCCGGTCGCAATCCTCCGGCAGCTCCGGACTCAGTGCCCGCAGTTCCTCCTCGCCGACCTCCAGCGGGTCAGGCAGATCGTGATCGAGAAAGCTCTCCGTCCAATCCAGGTAATGCGTGGACCAGGGTGGATGCCCCGCACCTTCGAGGCCGGTCTGAATGAGTGCCAGCACTTCGTCCGCCAGCGCTTTCCAAGCCCAGTCGAGTCGATACCACTCCAGCAGGGTGAATTCGATCCGGTGCAGGCGACCCGATTCACCGGCGCGGAAGACGGGTCCGAGTTCGTAGAGATCGCCCATGCCCGAAGCGAGCAAGCGCTTGTGCGCGTATTCCGGCGAGGTGCGCAGATAGCCCATGGCATCGTTGAGCGACAGGCTGTCGATGTGCACGTCGGTGATGCCGGCGATGGTGATCACCGGCGTCTGGACTTCGATCAGGCCGCGCTCGTCCAGGAAGGCCCGGATTCGACGCAGCAGGCGTGCTCGCTCGACCAGCACCTGGCTCGTGGCGCCCGGCCTCCAGTCGCCGGTCCTCATCGCGCCTGCGGGAGGGGCAGATCGGAGAGGCGGAGCTCGATGCCGATCCGCTCGAGTTCCTCCGCCTCGGTTTCGAGATCATGGCGGATCAGCGGGCGTGCCGACAGCCAGGCAGGGTCGAGCCCCAGCCGCAGTTCGGACCCCTCCGCAGTGAGACTGAAATCGCCGAAGGCGCTTTCGGTTCGCGAACGGCAGACCGTCACGGCCAGGCGCAGCAGCGCAGTGAGTCGACGGGCTGGCTGCTGCAGCCGGCCCGGCAGACGATCGAACTCGCTCTCCTGGATTCCTCGCCGCTGCTGGCTGGCGATCACGGCCATGAACTGCTGCTCCTGTCGGCTGAAGCCCGGCATGTCGGCGTGTTCGAGGATGTAGGCGGTGTGTCGCTGGTGCCCGTCATGGGCCACGGCGAGACCGATTTCATGCAGACGGCTGATCCAATGCAGCATGTCGCCATGGATCGGTCGCAGTGCCCAGTTCGCGCACAGTTGCTCGAAGGCGGCCGCGGTCCAGTCGGTGACCCGGGCGGCCTGATCGTGATCGATCTGGTAACGAGCCTCCATGGCCCGGATCGTTGCGTCGCGGGGGTCCTGGTGGGTCAGGCGCCCGTACAGGTCCTGCAGCAGACCCTCTCGCAGCGCATACGGTGAAACGCTGACCTGCTCGATACCCAGGGTCTCGATGACCGATTCGAGGATGGCCAGACCGCCCATGATGACCGGACGGCGGCGCTCGGACAGACCCGGGTGCTGGAGGTCCTCGATGCGTCCGTGCTCGAGCAGGCGCAGGCGTAGCTGGCGCAGTGGGCCGGGACGGATGCGGCCGGCTTCCGCCGGGTCATGCGCCTCGATCATCTCGGCAATGGCGCGGATCGTGCCCGAGCTGCCGATGGCCTGTTGGCAGCCGTAGTTGCGAAACTGCCGCTCCCAACCTTGCAGTTCGGCGCGGCAGCGCTCGAGGGCGTGCTCGTGGCTCGTGGCGTCCAGGCGGCCCGTGCCGTGAAACTCGCGAGTCAGGCTGACGCAGCCCAGGGGCAGGCTTTCGGCCAGATCGGGTTGCAGCGCCTGGCCTGCGACCAGTTCCGTCGAGCCGCCCCCGATGTCGATGACCAGGCGACGGCCTTCGACCGGCGCCACGCCCTGGCTGACGCCCAGCCAGACCAGGCGAGCCTCTTCCCGTCCGCTGACGATGTCGATCGGGAAGCCCAGTGCGGTTTCGGCGGGCACCAGGAAGCCGGCCGGATGGCTCAGGCGCCGGAAGGTCTGGGTTCCCACCGCTCGCACCTGGGACTCGGGGATGTCGCGGATCCGGTCACCGAAACGGGCCAGAGCCTCCAGGCCACGTTGCCGGGTCTCCGCGTCGAGGCGACCCTGTTCATCCAGACCGCCGGCGAGTCGAACCATGTCCTTGAGTCGGTCGATGACGCGCATCTGCCCGTGCTCGAGGCGGGCCACGATCATGTGAAAACTGTTGCTGCCGAGATCGATGCCGGCGTAGAGCTGGCGCTCAGCCATGGCTGTACTGTTCGATCAGAGCCTGCTGTGCGGAGCGGGGCTCGTCATTGCCGAGCGGTTGCAGCAGGTGATAGCTCCCGTCGGCGTGGAGTTCCCAGGCCTGGAGGTTGTCCTCGAAGGGCAGTTCGATGCTCTCACGAACGATCCGCTTCGAGGCCTTGGGGTCGCAGATCGGGAAGCAGACTTCCACGCGCTGGAACAGGTTGCGTTCCATCCAGTCGGCGCTGGAGGCCCAGGTTTCCGGCGCGTCGCCGTTCTGGAAGTGATAGACGCGGCTGTGCTCCAGGAAACGACCCAGGATGGAGCGAACCCGGATCGTCTCCGACAGGCCGGGCACGCCGGGTCGCAGGCAGCAGATGCCGCGTACGACCAGTCGGATATCGACGCCGGCCCGGGACGCGGTATACAGGGCCTGGATGATGCCGGGTTCGGTCAGGGAATTCATCTTGGCCGAAATCGCCGCCGGGCGTCCGGCGCGGGCATGTTCGGTTTCCCGTTCGATGCGCTCGAGCAGGAAATCGTGCAGTCCGAAGGGTGACTGCACCACCTTGTTGAGGGCCTGGACCTTGCCGAGACCGGAGAGCTGCTGAAAGATCCGATGCACGTCCTGACAGAGATCCGGGTCGGCGGACATCAGGCTCCAGTCCGTGTAGCCCTTGGCCGTGCCCTGATGATAGTTGCCGGTGCCCAGATGCACATAGCGGTGCAGGCGACCGCGCTCGCGTCGAACGATCATCATCATCTTGGCGTGCGTCTTGTGACCGACCACGCCGTAGACCACCTGCACGCCGGCTTCCTGCAGCCGGGTGGCCAGGGTGATGTTGGCTTCCTCGTCGAAGCGCGCGCGCAGTTCGACGATGACGGTCACGTCCTTGCCGGCGCGCGCGGCCTCGATCAGCAGTCCGACCAGGGCCGAGTCGACGCCGGTGCGGTAGAGCGTCTGCTTGATGGCCAGCACGGCCGGATCGCTGGCCGCCTGGCGCATCAGATCGACCACCGGTTGGAAGCTATCGTAGGGATGATGCAGGATCCAGTCTCGTCGGCGCAGGCTGGCGAAGAGGTTGGCGGTCGGCAGCAGGGATTTGGGCGTGTGCGGCTGGTAGGGCGGGTACTTGAGGTCCGGACGATCGGCCAGGTCACAGATCGCGCTCATCCGGTTCAGATTGACCGGCCCGTCGCAGCGGTAGATGTCCGAGTCCTCGATGCCGAACTTGCTGCCCAGGAAGCGGGCGATGTCGCCTGGGCAGTTGTCCGCGACCTCCAGGCGGACGGCTTCGGCGAAGCCGCGTTCCATCAGTTCGCCTTCGAGGGCGCGGGCCAGATCCTCGATTTCTTCCTCATCGACGAACAGCTCGCTGTTTCGGGTCACGCGGAATTGATAGCAGCCCCGGACCTTCATTCCCGGAAACAGCTCATCGATGAAGGCGTGCAGGATGGAGGACAGGAAGACGAAGTCGTTCGGTCCGTGCGAGTAGCTCTTCGGCACGCGAATGATGCGCGGCAGCGAGCGCGGTGCTCGCACCAGGGCCATGCCGCTGTCGCGGCCGAAGGCATCCCGGCCTTCCAGGGCAACGGCAAAGTTCAGGCTCTTGTTGAGGATCCGGGGAAAGGGGTGGGCCGGGTCCAGTCCCAGGGGGCTGAGCACGGGCATCAATTCCTGGCGGAAGTGCTGGTGCAGCCATTTCCGCTGCTTCTTCGACCACTCGGAACGCCGCAGGATGTGGATGCCCTGGCGTGCGAGCGCCGGCGTCAGCTCCTCGTTCATGACCCGGTACTGCTCGGCCACCATCTCGAGGACGGCGCTGCGAATCGCCTCCAGGGCCTCGGTCGGGCTCAAGCCGTCCGGTCCCGGCTGCAGAACGCCGTGTTGCAGCCGCTGCCGGACCGAGGCCACGCGCACCTCGAAGAACTCGTCCAGATTGGTGCAGGAAATGCACAGGAAGCGCAGGCGCTCGAGCAGGGGCACGGTCTCGTCACGGGCCAGTTCCAGCACCCGCCGGGTGAAGGCCAGCAAGCTGAGCTCGCGGTTGAGATAGAGCTCGGGGGCGTCCAGGCGGTCCTGCCGCCATTCGGACAGCTCGGCGGCCTGCTGGCGAACCTCGCTGATGCTGGTCAGACGGGTGCTGGAGGACAACTGGATGATGGGTTCGGACGCACTCATGGCTTCACTTTACCGGAATCCCGGCGAGTCGAGGGTCCAGCGAGTCTGCGCGGAGCCGATGACCGCAGGATGATGGATTCCGGTTCGCGTTATCGATTCTGGGCCGCAAGCCTGAGCTGTTCACTCCTCAACTCGTTGAGTCGGGCGGTGACGCGGGCGCGCTGGTAGTAGTCCAGGTCCGGGCGGTCGCTGACTCGCTCGAGCTGTTCGATGGCCTCCTCGACACCGCCGCGAAGATAGTAGCTTTCGGCCACCGCTTCGGCGGCGCGAACGGGTTCGCCGGCCTGATTGGCCGCCCTCGCGTAGAGCTCGGTCATGCGCAGATCGTCTGGGTAGGCGCGCAGATAGCCGCGCAGCAACTCGCTCGCGCGCTCCGCGTCCGCTCCCGAGTCCCCGTGCATCAGGGTCTGAGCGTATTGGCTGGTGACCTGGCGGCTGCCGGGGTACTGGTGGACCAGGCGTTCGAGAACCTCGAGGGCTCGATCGCGCCGGCCGGCGCGGAGCTGGAACTCGGCCTCCAGCAATTGAAAGAGCTGGCGTTGCGGATCGCTGCTCAGCAGGCGCTCGAGCTGGACTTCGGCTTCGTCCATGCGCCCCTCTCGACTCAGGGCCAGCACCAGGCCATAGCGCATGGCGTCGGCGGGGCGGGTTCCGTTCTCGAGGCGCGTCTGGAACCAGCGGATGTCGTGATCCAGTCGCTGGCTCATCAGGACGCGAAGACGAGCCTGGACGAAGTGGAACTCCTCCGAGGGCTCGGTGGCCGCGCGTGGATTGAAGACCTCATCGGCCCGGCTGCGCGCCTCGGCGATCCGGTTGATGGTCAGCGGGTGGGTTCGCAGGTACTCGGGCGGTCCTTGCCCCATGGCTCGGCTGTGCACGTTCAGGCGCTCGAAGAACCGGGTCATGCCGTGCGGGTCGAAGCCCGTGTCGCCGAGCAGGGCGATGCCGATGCGATCGGCTTCGGCTTCCGATTGGCGGGTGTGGTTGATCTGGAACTGCTGGGCCAGACCGAGGCCGCTCATCAGTACCGCCTGGCCGGCGTCCGGGCTGCCCACGGCGCTGGCGGCAATCGCGAGTCCGACGGTGGCCAGCATGGCGGGCAGGGAGACGTCCTGGGCATTCTCCAGGCCTCGAGCGAGGTGGTCCTGGGTGACGTGCGCGATTTCATGCGCCACGACGCCGGCGACCTCGCTCTCGTCCTCGGCCAACAGGATCAGGCCGGAATGGATGCCGATGACGCCGGCGACACTGGCGAAGGCGTTGATCCCCGATTCCCGAATCACGAAGAAGTGGAAGTTGCCGTCTCGGCGATCGGAATTGGCCACCAGGCGGTAGCCCATGTCCTCGAAGTAGTCCCGGATCATCGGGTCTTCGATCAGCAGATTGTGCGCGCGCATGTAACGCTCGAAATCGCGCGCGAAGGTCTGCTCCTGCTCGATCGGCAGAACGCGAGTGCTGGTGCCTCCCATGTCCGGCAGCCCGCTGCCCGTCTGGGCTGCTAGGATGCCGGGCATGAACAGCAGGGCAGGAATGAGGATTCGCAAGAGTCTCATGCTCGACTCTGACCGATGGCGGGGCCAGAGGTTCTGGTCGATTGAACGACGATGACTGATTGAATGGAAACCACGGCGATACATTACACCAGCGTGCTGCTCGTGCGTGCAGCACCCGAGACGGTGGCCGAAATCGAGGCGCTTGCCAGGGCGGAGGCGTCCGAGCGCCCGCTGTTGCTGTTCTTTCACGGGGACGGCGTGCTGGCGGCCACCCGTTCCGGATCGGCCTGGTCGGCACTGGCCGGGGCGGAAGGGGTTCGGGCGCTGCTCTGCGCGGCGGCCCTGCAGCGTCGCGCTGTCGCTGCGCCGATCGAAGGCTTCGAAGTCGCCAGCCTGGTTCGGTTCTGGGACGCCCTGGCGGCCAGCGCCGCAGGCGCCGATTTTCTGGTGCGGATCGATGAAGGGGGCGATGCGCGAACCTGGCAGGAGCGCCTGGAGCTGATTCTGGCGGGGGCCAGCCTGGATCTGGACCTGCGGGTGCTGTTCGAAGCGAGTGCCTGGTGGGACCTCCGTGGCAAGCCCGAGTCGTGGGCGGCCTGGCAGCAGTTGTTCGATCATGGGTTGGCCAGGGTCGGGGTGCTGGCCGGTCCCTCGGGCCGTGCCGAGGCGGTGGCGCCGGCCGAGTGGGTCGGGGAATCGGCCCTCGAAGACTGGCGCGAGGGCGTCGATGCACGCGCGGAGATTCAGGCATGAGTGATCCGAAGACCTTCGAATTCCAGGGTGAGCTCTTCGAACTCGACGCAGACGGCCATCTGCTCGATCCGTCGCGGTGGTCGCCGGCGCTTGCCCGGGCCATGGCCGCCGAGGAGGGCGTCGAACTCAGCGACGAGCAATGGTGGTTGATCCGCTTCGTGCGCGAGCATCAGACGCGCTACGGCACGCCGCCGTTGATGCGAGTGGTGGTCGCTGCCCTGCGCGAAGCGCGCGCGGATCCCGATCTCACGAGTCGTGACGTCTATCGACTGTTCCGGGACAATCCGGTTCGCGAAGCCTGCCGCCTGGGCGGCTATCCGAAGCCTGATTGGTGCATCTGAAGCTCATCGCAGCGACGCAGGGGTGGAAATCCGCGCCGAGGGGACCCACTTGTGCGATGGGCAAGGATTTTTGCCGCTCAACCGACATGGAGCCAAGCCGACATGAGCCATCCGCCGATTCTGATGTATTGCAAACCGACCTGTCCGTACTGCGTTGCCGCGCGCAAGCTGCTGCAGCGCAAGGGCGTGACCTGGACCGAGGTTTCCCTGATCGAGGAACCGGAGCGGCGGGAGGAGATGATCGCTCGCAGCGGTCGTCACACCGTGCCGCAGATCTTCATCGGTGACACCCATGTCGGCGGCTTCGATGATCTCGATGCCCTCGACCAGGAGGGTGCGCTCAATCGATTGCTGAATGTCTGAGTCCGACATGAGACGAAGGTCGGCCTTCGTGCAGCCGGCCGGGGCCGCTATAATGGTCGGCTGATCTTGACGACATGAAGAATCGAGGAAGTCCGACGTGACGCAGCGAATCACCGTCATCCGGGGCGACGGCATCGGCCCCGAAATCATGAAATCGACCCTGCGCGTGCTGGACACGCTCGATGCGGGTCTGGAATACGACTTCCAGCTGGCCGGTGTGGCGGCCCAGGAAGAGACCGGTGAGCTGCTGCCGCAGGCGACACTCGATTCCATCACCGAGAACCGCATCGCGCTGAAAGCGCCCCTGACCACGCCGGTCGGCGGCGGCTTCAAGTCCTTGAACGTGGCCCTGCGCAAGCATTTCGATCTGTTCGCCAACGTACGGCCGGCGATCAGCTTCAAGGGCACCAAGTCCCGCTACGAGAACATCGACCTGATCACGGTTCGCGAGAACACCGAGGGCGCGTACCTGGGCGAGGGCGCGTGGACGGCCCCGGATGGTTCGCGTGCCGAATCCAAGATGGTCGTGACCCGAGCCGGTTGCGAGCGCGTCGTGCGTTTCGCCTTCGACCTGGCCCGTCGCGTCGGACGCAAGAAAGTGACGGCGGTTCACAAGGCGAACATCCTCAAGGACGTCACCGGCATGTTCCTGAATGTCGCCCGCGACGTCGCCGAGGAGTATCCCGACATCGAGTTCAACGACCTGATCGTCGACAATGCCTGCATGCAGCTGGTCATGCGGCCGGAGCAGTTCGATGTGATCGTGACCACCAATCTGTTCGGCGACATCATCTCGGATCTCTGCGCCGGCCTGGTCGGTGGACTGGGGCTGGCGCCGGGCGCCAACATCGGCAAGGACGTGGCCATGTTCGAAGCCGTTCATGGTTCGGCGCCCGATATCGCCGGCAAGGGCATTGCCAATCCCTGCGCCCTGCTGCTGGCCGCCGCGCAGATGCTCGATCATCTCGATCAGAGCGACAAGGCCCAGCGCCTGCGTCAGGCCATCGCCGAGGTCATCGCCGAGGGCGATCGCACCACGCCGGACCTGGGTGGCAGCGGCAACACCGAGCAGTTCACCGACGCCATCTGCGAGCGCCTGGTCTGAGGTGCCGACCGGCAGTTCGCAAGCGAGCTGTCGATCCCTCCCCCTGAAGCGGTTTCCGTCGGGGTCTGCAGCTCCGGCCGACGCATCGGGGCCTGCCCGTGGTGGTGACGTTGTTGCGGAATTACAACGGTTTTGCCTCGACGATCGGGGCCGCAAGGGCGCCCGATCGGTATGGTTCGTGGTTTTTTCGAGTCGATGGCCCGTTTTCCGTTGTATTTCTGCCAATGGGCGCGCTAGAATTGGGCCGTGTCCGTAGCCGCCGCTGATCGAAGATCCGTGAACCTCCGCCAGCACACCATCGCCGCCGTTATCGCCAGTGCCGTTTCGGTGTCCGCCATCGCCGTTTCGCCGGCGGATCGTCCGGCGCCCGGACCGTGGAGCGACTACCTGCTGCACCGGATCACCCCCGATCTGGAACGTCTGAGCGAACAAGCCGTGCCTCGCACGGGCTGGCTTCGCATGGATGACACGCTGATCGCTCCGGATTTCGCCAGTGCTTTGTTGTCGCCCGGCGAGCCGATGATGATGTTCACGCTCGACCGCGGCCGCTCTGAGCTGACCATGGGGCCGCAGGGGCGCCACCTGGGCACCCAGGGCATCAGCTTCCAGCAGTCCTTGCTGATGCCGGGTCTGACGAGCGAGATCAACCCTTCGACGTCCGTGACCGTGTCCGCTGTTCTTGCCAGCCAGCGCTACGGCAACAGCGGTCTGAATCTGATGGAGTCGGACAATGCGGTCGTGGCCGAGAACGCTGTGTTCTCGCGTCCCTTCGGTGCCCCGGAAGTGGCCCATGGCGCGGGTTTGCGCCTGGGGCTGATGAGTGACATCGGCACGCAGTGGACTTTCGAGGCCGCGTTCCAGTCCCGCATCGACATGGCGGAGTTCGCGACGCTCAGAGGTCTCTACGGCACGGTGGCCGAGCTCGACATTCCTTCGCGTCTGCAGGCCGGCATGCAGTTCCATGCCACTTCGAGAAGCTCGCTTCGCTTCGGCATCGAGCAGATTTTCTATGGCGAAGTCGGCGCCTTCCCCAGCCGGGCCTTGCCCGCGCGTTTCACCGCGCTGCTCGGGGACAGCACCAGCCCGCGCTTCGCCTGGGATGACCTGGTGGTCTACAGTCTCGGCTGGCAGTGGACCAATGGGCATGACCTGGCGTTCTACATCGATTACCAGACGCGCACCCAACCCAAGCCGACCGCTTCGGTCCTGGCCGATGCGCTGGAGCCCGAATTGGCCGACAACGCCCTGTTGGCTGGTTTGAGCAAGGGTCTGGGGCGCTACGCAAGTCTGCGTCTGAGCGCATCCTACGCGCCGCCCGAATTCGCTTTCGGCGGCAACGTCCTGGGCATCGTCTCCGATCGTCTCGATCAGGACATCGAAGTGCAGGCAATGGTCGAGTTCGATTTCTGATCTTCCCCGCGCAGCAGCACTCCTAAGGCAAGACAGGCAGCCCGGTGACCTTCCACGGGGAAAGGTTCACCGGGCTGGGGCGGCTTCCGCCCGCCAGCGACTCCCTATCCCATGTCTTTCGGTCATCGGGCTCGCGCGATGCCGGTCACGCTCCGTATAATCCGAACCCATGATCGCGCGATTCACTCAGTGGTATCAGCGGCACTTCTCCGATCCGCAGGTGGTGATTCTTTCCCTGTCCCTGCTGCTTGGCCTGGTGGCCGTCATTCTGTTCGCCCGGATGCTTGCGCCGGTGGTGGCGAGCCTCATCATCGCCTACCTGCTCGAGGGCGCTGTCCAGCGCCTGGAACGCTTCGGCCTGCCACGATTGATGGCGGTCATCTCGGTGTTCAGCGCCTTCGTGACGGCCTTGCTGTTCCTGTTGTTCGGTCTGCTCCCGATGCTGACTCGCCAGCTCGCCGCCATCGTGCAGCAGCTGCCCAGCTACATCGGTCAGGCTCAGGCCTGGCTGGCGACCCTGCCGGAACGCTACCCTCAGCTGGTGGCCCCAGCGGAAACGGTGTCGGCGGCAACGGAACGCGCGGCGACTGCCGCCGAGGGCTTGCCGGCCGAGCAGGCCGAGCGGCAGCTGGCGCTGATATCGGAGGAGCAGCTGTCGCGCATGCTCGACAATATGGGCACCGAACTGGTCAATTACGGAGCGACCCTGGTGTCCTTTTCCGGGGTCATCGGTCTGGCCAGCTTGCTGATCTTTCTAGTCCTCATGCCGGTGCTCGTGTTCTTCTTCCTCAAGGACAAGCGGGCCCTGCTGGACTGGCTGCGGGCCTACATGCCTCGGGATCGCGCGCTGGTCACCAGCGTCTGGAGCGAGGTCGATGCGCAGATCGGGAATTATGTCCGCGGCAAGGTGCTGGAGATTCTGATCGTCTGGGTCGTGACCTATCTGGTCTTCATGGCGCTGGGCCTGCCGTTCGCCATGTTGCTCTCGATGCTGGTCGGTTTCTCCGTCATCATTCCCTACATTGGCGCGGCGGTCGTCACCTTGCCGGTCGCCTTGGTCGCCCTGATCGCCTTCGGGATCGGCGCGGAGTTCTGGTACGTACTCATTGCCTACGCGATCATCCAGGCCCTGGATGGCAACGTGCTGGTTCCGATTCTTTTCTCCGAAGTGGTCAATCTACACCCGGTAGCGATCATCGTGGCTGTCCTGGTGTTCGGTGGCATCTGGGGCTTCTGGGGCGTGTTCTTCGCCATCCCCCTGGCGACGCTGATTCATGCCGTGCTCCGGGCCTGGCCGCGCAAGAGTGAGGCCGATGACGAGGGCGAAGCGGCGCAGTCCGGTGCTTGAGCTCCCATCGGAGGTGCCGGCCGACTGGACCCCTGACCGCTCGCACCATTTCGTTTTCCGCTCCCGGTGCCTCGATCCCCGGACCGGAGAAGTCCGGCTGGACTATGTCCTCGATGGCCTGCAGCTGAGCGAGACGGTGGTGATTCCGGGGGCGCCCTTCGAGCTGCCCGCCGAGCACCGGGCCGCGATCGAAGGCGCCCTGGATCTTCTCCACTGGGTGGCCGGAATCAGCTATTGGAAGGCCGGGTGCCCGAACCACATTCGTTTCGACGGCTCGGGGCCGGACGCATGGCAGTCCCGATGGCTGGATCGGCTCTACCGGGAGGGTCTGGCCGAATTCGCCTATCGCAATCGTCTGGATGTGGATGCCTTTCCGCATTTCCCCGTCGGGCCCGATCGGCCCGCGCAGACCCACGCTTTCGATCTGGCGCGCCGGACCCTGGTGCCGATGGGCGGGGGCAAGGACTCCCTGGTGGCCTGGGCGCGCCTGTCCCGCCTCGACGAACCGCTCGCCAGCGTGCAGATCGGACGCTCGCCGTTGATCCTGCGGATCGGTGAGGTCCTGCCGGGCGAGCACCTGGTCATCGATCGACGCCTCGATCCCGGTCTGGCCCGGCTCAATGCCATGGGCGCCTTGAACGGCCATGTGCCTGTCACCGCGATCAATGCCTCGATCCTGGTGCTGACGGCCTTGCTGCTGGACTATCACCGGGTGGCCTTCGCCAACGAGCGTTCGGCCAGTGAGGCCAGCCTGATCGACACGAAGGGCCGGGCCGTCAATCATCAGTTCTCGAAATCGCTGGAGTTCGAGCGCATGCTCGACGCCTGGGTGCGTCGCTTCGTGCATCCCGAACTGCACGTCTTCTCGGTGCTTCGGCGGGACCGTGAACTGGCCATCTGCCGTGAATTTTCGGCGCTGCCGGAGTTTCATGGCCTGTTTTCCTCCTGCAACCGGAACTTCCATCTCGATGGGCCGCGTGTCCAGCGCTGGTGCGGAGCCTGTCCGAAGTGCCATTTCGTCTACCTGTGCCTGGCGCCGTTCATGTCGCCCGAGGCCTTGCGGGGCATCTTCGGCAAGGACCTGCTGGCCGATCCGGACTTGAGTCCGGGCTTCGAGGCCTTGCTTGCACTGGATGGGGTCAAGCCCTTCGAATGCGTGGGCGAGGCCGAGGAGGCTCGCGCGGCCGTGCGGGCGCTGGCCGCCCAGAGCCGGTGGGCCGCGCATCCGGTCGTCGAGCATCTCGAGGCTCGGTTGCGCGGGTACTCGGTGGCGGACATCGACGCTCTGTGCGAAGCTGGGGGCGAGCAGAACTTGCCGGGGGAGCTGATCGATGCGGCTTGAGCAGTTCAGGGGGGACCGGGTCGCAGTGCTCGGCTTCGGGCGGGAAGGGCAGAGCGCCTGGCGCCTGTTGAAGCAACGTGCTGATCTCCAAGCTCTGGAGGTCTGGTGCGAATCCGGCGCCCTGCCGACCGAGGTGTCGGGCCGGGTAGCCGAATTCGACCAGGGCCTTGCCGCCTACGACGTGGTGCTCCGTTCGCCAGGCGTTCCGGTCGATCATCCCGCGCTCCGCGAGTATCGGCGCCAAGGCGGACGGATCGTCAATCCGTCCTCGATCTTCTTGAGCGAACGCCCCGAGCTGCCGGTCATCGGCGTGACCGGATCGAAGGGCAAGAGCACGACGGCCTCGCTGCTCGCGCATCTGCTCCGGGCCGAGTCCGATTCGGTGGTGCTGGCGGGCAATATCGGCTTGCCATTGCTCGATCAGCTCGATACCACGGCCAGCCTGGTCGTCGCCGAGCTATCGAGCTATCAGTTGGCGGATCTGGAGGGCCGATTGCGCCTGGGGATCATCACCCGGCTGTTCCCGGAGCATCTGGATTGGCACGGAAGCGTCGAGGCTTACTACGCGGTAAAGCTGCGTCTGGCCGAGCTGCTGGATGGCCAGCCGCTGATCATCAATGGCCGGGATCCGGTGCTCAAGTTGGCCACCTCTGCAGTCCCGGGGCGGATCGAGTCGAATCGAGCGCCGTTCTTCAATCGACGCGAAGACGAGCTGATGCTCGATCAGGCGCCACTGCTTCGATCCAGGGATCTGCGTCTGGTCGGGCGACACAATCTCGACAACGCGGCGCTCGCGCTGGAGGCCGCGTGCCTGCTCGGGCGGCCGCTGATGCCGCTGCTCGATGCGCTCAGGAGCTTCCAGGCCCTCGAGCATCGCCTGGAGACCGTGTCCACGGCGGGCGAGCGGCGCTGGATCAACGATTCGATCGCGACCTCTCCCCATGCCACGCTGGCGGCCCTGGAATCGGCGGAAGGGCATCCCGTGGTGCTGCTGGTCGGCGGTCAGGACCGTCCTTCGGATTGGGCGCCTGTCGCTCAATGGTGTCAGAGAAGGCCGTTGCGAGGACTGGTCGTGCTTCCAGACAACGGTGATCGCGTCGCTCGGGCCCTGGAAGCCGCCGGCGCGGTCGAGGCGGCGAAGATCCGCAAGGCAGAGGATCTCGATGCGGCGATTGCTGCAGCGGTCCAGTTGAGTCGGGCAGGGGATACCATCCTGTTGTCCCCGGGCGCGCCGAGCTTTCCGCGGTTTCGTAATTTCGAGGCTCGAGGTCTGCAGTTCCGGGAAGCGATTCAGCGCTATCTGGACCGATCCACCGCGTAGTCCACCAGCACTTCCAGCGCCTGCCGCTCCGGCCCATGGTCCAGTAATCGAAGGCATTCGCGGGCTCGCTGACCCAGGGCTCGGGCTTCGTCCATGGCGGCGTCCAGCGCGCCCACCGATTCCATCAGTAGCCTGACCCGCTCGTGGTCCGGACTGCCACCGGCCTCGATCATTGCGGCGATCGACTGGCGCGTCTCCTCGTCCACCCGCTGCATGGCCAGAATCAGGGGCAGGGTGACCTTGCCCTCGGCCAGATCGTCGCCGAGGCTCTTGCCCAGGGCCTCGCCGTCGGCGCGATAGTCGAGCACGTCGTCGGTGATCTGGAAGGCCTGGCCAAGCAGCAGCCCGAACTCGGCCAGGGCATCGTTGACCGAATCTCCTCGCTTGGCCAGTACGCCCCCGAGGCGGGCGCTGGCCGCGAACAGACAGGCGGTCTTGTCCGAGATCACCTGAAAGTAGGCGTCACGGTCCAGTTCGGCATTGCCCATCTGCATCAACTGCAGCACCTCGCCCTCGGCGATGGTGTTGGTGGTGTCGGCCAGGATGCGCATGACCTGCAGCTGGTCGAGCTCGACCATCAGCTGGAAGCTGCGTGAATAGAGGAAATCCCCGACCAGCACCGAGGCGGCATTGCCCCAGATCCGATGGGCGGTTTCCTTGCCCCGTCGGCGGCTGGACTCATCGACCACGTCGTCGTGCAACAGGGTGGCGGTGTGGATGAATTCGATGATCGCGGCCATCTGCAGATGATCGGACCCTTCATAGCCGGCCGCGCGGGCGGCCAGGAGATGGACCAGGGGGCGCAGACGCTTGCCGCCGCCGCCGATGATGTACTGGCTGATCTGATTGACCAGGACGATGTCGGAGTGCAGGCGCTCGGTGATCAGTTCATCGACGGCCGCGCGGTCGCGGGCCGTGAGGCTCAGAACATCGTCGAGGCTCTGCGGAAGGTCGAGGACGGAGGCATCATTCATGGATTGCCATTATACGAGCGGGGCGTGGCCCGAAAGCAGTCAATCTTCAAGCGGATGATGGGGCGATTTCCTACCCGTCTCCGGGTGCTTCGCCGGCGGCTTGAATGGCCTGCTGTGCTAGACTGACGGTCAATTTCCAACCACAGGGCAAGGGCCCGAGCGAGCATGGCCAAAGGAATCAACAAAGTCATTCTGATCGGCAATCTGGGTGCCGATCCGGAAACCCGTCACACCGCTGGAGGCAGCGCCGTGACCAACCTGTCCCTCGCGACTTCGGAGAGCTGGCGAGATCGGCAGTCCGGCGAGATGCGGGAAAATACCGAATGGCATCGGGTGGTGTTGTTCAGCAAGCTGGCCGAGATCGCCGGTGAATACCTGCGCAAGGGCTCCAAGGTGTACATCGAGGGTCGTCTGCAGACCCGGAAATGGCAGGACCGCGACGGCAACGACCGTTGGACCACCGAAATCGTGGCCAATGAGATGCAGATGCTCGACAGCCGCGGTGACAGCGCGCCCATGCAGGACCGCGGTGGCTCCTACGGTGCCCAGTCGAGTGGCCCGGCGCCCTCCGGGCCGAGCGGCGGCAATCTCGAAGACGATATTCCGTTCTGATCCGATCGGGCGGTGGCCCGGCCGCCGTTCGGTTCCCCGATCGTACTACTGAAAGGCTTCCAATCCGATGACTACCCTTCTCGTGACCGGCGGTGCCGGTTTCATCGGTAGCAATTTCGTGCGTCTGGCGTTGACGGACCCGAACACCCGCGTGATCAACCTCGACCTGCTGACCTACGCAGGCAACCGGGAATCCGTGCAGGATCTCGATCCGGACCGCCATGTCTTCGTGCAGGGCGATATCGGGGATGCCGCCCTGGTCGGCCGTTTGCTGGCAGAGCATCGCCCCGATGCGATCGTGCATTTCGCTGCCGAAAGCCACGTCGACCGTTCGATCGACGATCCCTCGGCCTTCATCCGGACCAATGTCCTCGGGACGCAGGTGCTGCTGGACCGTGCCCTGGACTACTGGCGATCCGGGGCTGCAGATGGCTTCCGCTTCGTCCATGTCTCCACCGACGAGGTCTACGGCACCCTGGGCCCGGACGATGCGCCTTTCGACGAACAGCACCGTTATGCGCCGAATTCACCCTATGCAGCCTCCAAGGCGGCCGCGGATCACCTGGCTCGGGCCTGGCATCGGACCTACGGTCTGCCGGTGATGATCACCAATTGCTCCAACAACTATGGGCCCTACCAGTTCCCCGAAAAGCTGATCCCGCTGATGCTGATCAATGCCCTGGAGGGCGAGCGCCTGCCGGTCTATGGCGATGGCCAGCAGCGTCGCGACTGGCTGTTCGTCGAGGATCATTGCCGGGCGATTGCCCGGGTGCTGGATGCGGGCCAGGCGGGGCGCGTCTACAACATCGGCGGTAACGCCGAGATGTGCAACCTGGACGTGGTCCATCTGCTCTGCGATCTGCTCGACGAGCGCGTGACGGGCGAGCGGCCACGCCGTGAACTGATCGAGTTCGTGCAGGACCGCCCGGGCCACGACCGGCGCTATGCCATCAACGCCAGCCGCATTCGTGACGAGCTGGGCTGGGAGCCCTCGGTCGACTTTGCCGGTGGCCTGGCGGCCACGGTGGACTGGTATCTGGAGCAGCGGGACTGGTGGCAGCGTATCCGCGATGGCCGCTATCGTTCCGAGCGGCTCGGGGTGGCGCACTTCGAGGAAAGCGAATCAGAGGAGCCCGAATCATGAGTCGTCGCGGCATCATCCTGGCCGGCGGTTCCGGTACTCGCCTGTATCCCCTGACGCAGGTAATCAGCAAGCAGCTGCTGCCCGTCTACGACAAACCGATGATCTACTACCCGCTGAGCACTCTCATGCAGGCGGGTATCCGGGAGATCCTGATCATCACCACGCCTCACGAGCAGGACCTGTTCAAGCGCCTGCTCGGCGATGGCCGGCAGTGGGGCATCGAGCTGAGCTACGCCGTGCAGGACGAACCCCGCGGCCTGGCCGAGGCCTTCATCATCGGCCGCGACTTCGTCGCGGGCCAGCCCTCCTGTCTGATCCTCGGCGACAACATCTTCCATGGCGGCGGCATGCGTGAACTGCTGAGCCGTGCCGCCGAGCGCGAGGACGGCGCGACGGTGTTCGGCTATTGGGTCAGTGACCCGGAGCGTTACGGCGTCGTCGAGATGGGCGAGGGCGGACAGGTGCTCTCCCTGGAAGAAAAACCCTCCGAGCCGCGTTCCAATTATGCGGTGACGGGCCTGTATTTCTACGATGGCCGCGCCTGCGACTACGCCGCCTCGTTACAGCCTTCGGCGCGTGGAGAGCTCGAGATCACCGATCTGAATCGCTGCTACCTCGAGGCCGGTGACCTGACCGTCGAAACCATGGGTCGCGGCTATGCCTGGCTGGATACGGGCACCCATGCCTCGCTGCAGCAGGCGGCCAGCTACATCGAGACGCTGGAGTCCCGTCAGGGCCTCAGGGTGGCCTGCCCCGAGGAGATCGCCTTCCGCCAGGGCTGGATCAGCCGCGATGAACTGCTGCAGCTGGCCGAACCCCTGGCCAAGAGCGGTTACGGCGATTACCTGCGCCTGGTGGCGCGGGCAGGCTTTTTCTCGTGATCGTCGAAGAGACCACGCTGCCGGGGGTTCTGGAGATCAAGCCCCGGCTGTTCGGCGACGAGCGCGGCGTGTTCCTCGAAACCTGGCGGCAGGAACGCTACGAGGCGTACGGCATCGGCCCGCGTTTCGTTCAGGCCAACACCTCGCGCTCGGGCAGGGGCGTGCTGCGCGGCCTGCATTATCAGTGGCCCGAGCCCCAGGGCAAGCTGGTCTGGGTGTCCAGCGGCCGGGTGCTGGACGTGGCCGTCGACATCCGACCCGATTCGCCCCACTTTCGCCAATGGGTGGCCTGCGAACTGGACGCAGAGCAGCTCAATCAGCTCTGGGTGCCCGAGGGTTTCGCGCATGGCTTCGTCGTGTTGAGCGAGACGGCAACCTTCAACTACCTCTGCACGCGTCCCTATCGGGGCGAACAGGATCGGGGGATTGCCTGGAACGATCCGGATCTGGCCGTGGACTGGCGCGTCAGCACGCCGGAGTTGTCCGGCAAGGACGCTCAGGCCCCGAGGCTTGTCGATATCGACCCGCAAGACCTGCCGACATGCGCGTCCTGCTGACCGGTGCGGCCGGCCAGCTCGGTCAGCATCTTCAGGCGAGCGCACCGGCCGGCATCGACTTGGTCTGCAGCCGACGCTCCGGGGGTGAGCAGGCCTGCGATCTCGCCGATTGTCAGTCCGTGCTTGCGCTGCTCGACCGGGTCGAGCCGCAATTGATCATCAACGCGGCTGCCTGGACCGCCGTGGATGCCGCCGAGGATCATGAAGAACAGGCCCGGGTGCTCAATGCCGATCTGCCGGGCTGGCTCGCCGACTGGGCCCGGGCTCATGACGCCGGACTGATAAGCTATTCCACGGACTACGTGTTCAGCGGCGAGCCTGGGCGGCCCTGGCGCGAGGATGATCCCTGCGATCCGCAGTCGGCCTACGGTCGGACCAAGCGAGCCGGTGAGCTGAAGATCCTCGACTCCGGTGCGCGCGCCCTGATCCTGCGAACGGCCTGGGTGTACAGTGCTCTACCGGGCAATTTCCTGAGCGCGATCATCGCCCGGGCGGCCCAGGGTCAGGATCTTCGCGTCGTCGACGACCAGATCGGCTCGCCGACCTGGGCGGGCTCCCTGGCCGAGGCCAGCTGGCGACTGGTCGAGCGTTTCGATCGGGTCGACGCGCCGAGCATCCTGCACGTCGCGGGTGCGACGGCGATGAGCTGGTGCGAATTCGCTCGGCGCGCGCTCGACAGGGCGGTCACGGTCGGCCGGATTCCCGGCCCGGTGGGCCTGGAAGCGATCGCTTCGGAGGCCTGGCCGCAGAAAGCCCGAAGACCGGCCTGGTCCGTGCTCGATGTGCGACGGGTCGAGGCGTGGGTCGGCCGACCCATGGACTCGGTGGATGAAGCTTTACAGGAGTGTTTTGCCCGATGGACGACAAGTCAGCCCTGATCCCGGTCATTCTCTCCGGCGGCGCCGGTACGCGCCTCTGGCCAGTCTCCCGTCGTGCCCATCCAAAGCCCTTCATGCGCCTGGCCAGTGGCCAGACCCTGGCAGAAACCACCGTCGAGCGAGCCAGCCGCGTGGCCTCTCAGGGGGTCACCCTGACCGTCACCGGCCGGGATTACTACTTTCTCACCCGTGATCTCTATCAGCAGGGCGCGCCGGAGACCGAACACCACTTTCTCCTCGAGCCCGAGGGGCGCAATACCGCCCCGGCCATCGCGGCTGCCGCACTCTGGGTCGAGTCCCGCTTCGGCGAGGACGCCTGCCTGCTGGTTCAGCCGGCCGACCACCTGGTCCGTAACGTCGCCGCCTTCGAACAGGCCGTGACCAAGGCCCATGCCCTGGCCAGCGAAGGGTGGCTGACCTGCCTGGGGATCCAGCCGACCCACCCTGAAACGGGTTTCGGCTACATCCGCGCCGGATCCGCCATCGAAGATCGGGGCCTGAGCATCGAGGCCTTCGTGGAAAAACCCGACCTCGAGACCGCGCGCCGCTACGTCGAGTCCGGGCAGTACCTCTGGAATGCCGGCATGTTCTGTCTGCGTGCCCGAACGCTTCTCGATGCCATGGCGGAACATGCGCCCGACATCCTCGCAGGCGTTCGAGAGACCTGGCAGGCCTCGTCCACCGATCAGGAGCCTCTCGAGCTGGATTCGGTCAGGTTCGCGCGCGTCCGCGCCGACTCGATCGACTTCGCCATCATGGAGAAAGCGCGCAAGCGAGCCGTGGTGCCGGTCGACTGCGGTTGGAGCGACATCGGCTCCTGGCAGGCGATCAGCGAGCTCTACGAAACCGACGCCCTTGGCAATCGCGTGCAGGGCGAGGGCGTACTGGTCGATTCACGCAATACTTTCGTACAAGGGGAAAAGCGCCTGGTCGCGGCCGTGGGTGTGGACAATCTGGTCATCGTCGACACCGGTGATGCCGTGCTGGTGGCCAGCCGTGAGCGCGCTCAGGAAGTCAAGGCCGTGGTCGACGAACTGACCCGCCAGGACCATGAATCCGCGGTCTTTCACCGGACCGTCCATCGCCCCTGGGGTCGCTACACCGTGCTGGAAGACGCCGATGACTGCAAGGTCAAACGCCTTGTGGTCCGCCCCGGCGGCGTCCTGTCCCTGCAGCGGCACGAGCACCGCAGCGAACACTGGACCGTGGTCGGCGGAACGGCGAGCGTGCGCGTCGGCGACGAAGAGTTCGATCTCGGTGCCGGACAGACCGTGCAGATTCCCGTCGGTAGCTTGCATCGCCTGGAAAACCGTGGCCAGGTGCCGGTCGAGATCATCGAAGTGCAGACGGGCAGCTACTTCGGCGAAGACGATATCGAGCGCCTGGAGGACATCTATGGCCGCGCCTGACCGTCTGCGAGCCAAGGCTGGCCTGGTCAGCCTGCTGGTACTTGCTCTCGTCGCCTGTCAGGCTCCGGCCCCTCGCGAAGACGGACCGGGCAGGGAAGCGACGAGCACGGACCCGGAAATCGCGCAGTGGCGTGCCGAGGCCATGGACTGGCGTCAACGCCGCCTGGCCCGGCTGACCGAGCCGCACGGCTGGCTCAGCCTGGTCGCCCTGGAACCCCTGAGCGAGGGGCGTTGGCTGATCGGCTCGGACGAGGGCAATCATTTCCGCGTCTCTTCCGGCCCAGAGCACTGGGGTGACCTCGTGGTCATCGGCGAGCGGGTCTGGTTCGAGCCGGCTCGGCCAGGAGCCGTGCGAATCGACGGTCTGCCGGCCGAGGGCGAAACCGAGTTACTCGCCTTGCGCGATGAGGGGCCGACCGAAGTCGAGGCTGGAAGCGTGCAATTCCACCTGATGCCGCGCGCGGGTCAGCCCTACCTTCGCATCCGCGACAGCGAGTCGCCCGTCCGGACCGGATTCCGCGGCCTGGACTACTTTCCCTTCGATCCCGATTGGCGGATCACCGCCCGCTGGGTGCCGAATCCGCCGGGTCAGACCCTGCTGATCGCCAACGTGCTCGGGGAGCTCAACCAGGATCCCAACCCGGGCATGGCCGAATTCGAAGTCGACGGTCGGACCGTCGGCCTGCAGGCCGTGCTGAGCGAGGACGGTCAGGAGCTGTTCTTCATCCTGGCCGATCGCACCTCCGGCCGCGAAACCTACGGGCTGGGGCGCTTTCTGTACAGCGAGCTACCGGAAAACGGCGAAGTCGTGCTGGACTTCAACCGGACCTACAACCCCCCCTGTGCTTTCACCGAGTACTCGACCTGCCCGCTACCGCCGCCTGAAAACCGCCTGGATCTGAGAATCGAGGCCGGCGAGTTGAAGTACTGAGACGAGCGCCGAAGAGGCGGCGAACGCTCGAGGGTAGGTCGGCGGGCTTCGCCGACCGGGGTGTCTGGTTCAGTCTGCCGGGTCCAGTTAGAGCTGCTCAGTAACGACTCTCCATGGCCAGGAATATGCGCTCGTCATGATCGGCCGAGCTGGGGTCGGACTGCTCGGTGTCACCCACTCGATAGGTGGCCAGGACATTCCAACCGCACCGCTCGGCCAGTCTGATCAGTCCGGGCGCAGAGAAGATCCAGTAGTTGGTCGGATCACCGTTGCATTCCTCCGGAGCCAGCAGATAGGCCAGCGGCGCTGCTTCCAGTTCGAGCTTGCGATCCGCCGTCTGGCGAGCAATGCGTGTGCTCAGGAAGCAGAATCGGCAGCGTTTGGCGAGCGTTTCGAGGATATAGAAGGGGTTCTTGAGGTGATAGAGGATGCCTAGGAAGAAAACCAGGTCATAGCGCTCGGAAGGCAGGTCGAACTGCGTGTCCAGATCCACCTCATGAATGGCCACCTTGCTTGAATTCAATCGCTCTCGCAGCGTGCGGGCACCGTCCAGACCGTTCCAGTTGGTGGCTGGCCAGTCGATCAGGTCCGCGCTGGTGCCGAACTGCTCCAGGAAAAAGGAAAGGTCGCCATCGGCCGCACCGATGTCGGCGATATGACCGCCCTTGAACATCTCCAGGCTGCCTTCCGGCAGTTGCTCCATGAGCTTTTCCAGGTGCCAGAGATTGGCCAGGATGTCGTAGGCATACCAGGTCTTGCCGGGCACGGGAGGCTCGGCTTTCACCGATTCGAGCTTCGATTTCCAGTCCGTGGCATGACGGAGCACGTCGGCGTAGCTTGCAATACTGAGGCGGGGCGAATCGACTGCGTCGGGCATAATCGTGGATCCTCGGGAAAATCATGGTCGCGGCCAGGGCCGCGCATGGCTGGTCAAGGTTTCGGAACGCTGCGGTGTGCACCTTATGGAAGCGCCCACCCAGAAATCAGGTCCGAATCCTACACCAGCCAGACTTGATATACCGGGTCTTGGCGAGGCTTCGAGCAGCTCAGGTCCTTTCCACAGCACGAAAGCCAGCGGTTCGGGCCGCTTGAAACCACCGCCGCCTTTCGGCGTTTCCGTTTTGCTTGCCAATCGTATGCGGCGCTTCGATGGTTCCGAGGCATCGGATCGGAGTCTCGTCGAGTCCGGGGCGGCTTGGAAAAGTGGTGAGCTGGGCTCGCCAAGAAGCGCCCTGGCTCGGAGCTTTTTTCAGGTTTTTTTAGCGAACCCGATCACGTTTCCGGTCCTGGATTCCGAACCAACTCGAACTCCAGAGATTAATTCCGCTCGGACGATGAACTTTAGAACTTGCGCATGTTCTTAACTTGCGAAGGGGGTAAATGCAGCATCGGGTCATTCGGAGCCGAATGAGTGATTCGAGACTGCCTTGAACAACCAAGTCAAGGCTCGCAGGAGCCGAGGAGAGAGTCAGATGAATACGAAACGACTGTTCAATGCAACCGTGCTGGCCTTTGCACTGAGTTCACCGGTCATGGCGCATCACCCGGCTGAAGACATCATCAGTGACGATGTCTGGCAGCGGATCGACGACATGCTCGAAGCGGCGGACAGCCCGCATCTTACCCTCGATTTCGATGACGCGATGGGTTCGATGGGCGTCGCCAGCACCGGAGGCGCTTCCGGAGGCATGGCGCTGGCCACGACCGTGACCGTGTACAGTGAAGCCGCCGATGAGTACCTGATCTATGTCGATGAAGCGATCGACATGGTGCAGGCCGAGTCGGCTCAGAGCACCGGTTCGAGGTCTGGATCGGACGTCTTCGTCGAGGCTCAGGACCTCGGGAACGGTTTCACCGAAATCACCCTCTACGAACCGATCGGTTCCGCCTCGACGCCGGGAGCTTCCCGCTCACGCTGAGCTTCGAGTCCTGCAAAAAAGCCCGGGCCGCCATGGCCCGGGCTTTTTCCTTTTCGGTCACCGCAGGAACCCGCTTCGCCAGCTCGATCAGCGATCCGCTCCGAGCTCGGTGTTCTCGATGCATGCCTGGGGCCACACGCTGATCAGCGGCCCTTGAAGACCGCCTCGCGTTTTTCCAGAAAGGCGCTGGTGCCTTCCTGCATGTCCTCGGTCGCGCAGCACAGCGCGAAGCGCGCCGTCTCCAGAGCAAGCCCGGCTTCGAGGTTGATCTCGGCGCCCTGAAGCGTGGCTTGCAGAATGCCGCGAACGGCTTCCGGCGCGGCCTTGACCAGGGGCTCGGCGAAGGCCTTGACGGCGTCTTCGAGCTGCGCCTGGGGAACGACCTGGTTGACCAGGCCGAGGTGCAGCGCTTCGTCGGCCTTGATCGGATTGCCGCTCAGGGCCATGGCCAGGGCCCGGGTCGTGCCGACCAGGCGCACCAGGCGCTGGGTGCCGCCGAAACCGGGCATGATGCCGAGCTTGATTTCCGGGAGCCCCAGACGCGCATTGTCGCTGGCGATGCGCAGATGGCAGGCCAGGGCCAGCTCCATGCCGCCGCCCAGAGCGAAGCCGTTGATGGCCGCAATGACCGGTTTGTCCAGGCTCTGGATCATGCTCATCAGGTTCTGGCCGAACTCGGAAAAGCTGCGCGCCTCGGTCGGGGACTGCTCGCGGATCTCGTTGATGTCGGCGCCGGCCACGAAGGCCTTGTCTCCGGCACCGGTGATGACGATCACGCGGACCTTGTCGTCACCGCTGGCGTCGATGATCGCGCCGTAGAGTTCCTGCAGGGTCTGGCGGTTGAGGGCGTTGAGCTTGCTCGGGCGCTTGACGGTGATGGTGTGGATGCCGCCGCGGGTGACGACGGCAAGGTTTTCATAGGCCATGGGGACGTCCTGAATTCGTGAAACGGGGGTCGATCAGGCGTCGGATTGTAAACCACGGACCATCAGTGCGGCAGCGAGGCCAAGCAGGCTCGCTCCAGCGGCCAGGCAGAACAGGCCCTCGCAGAGCGGGGCGATCGGAGTAAGCAGGGCCTGCAGTTGTTCGAACAGTCCGGGCAGGACATCGATCGAGCCGAGCAGGGCCTGGAGCCCGGCGCTGATCCCGGCCAGACCGACCGGGATCAGGAGCAGACAGCTTGCCAGATGCGTCAGAGACATGGTTGCTGAGCGGGTCTCAGTCGCGGAGTTCGCGGTCGATGCGGTACTCGCTCGAGGTCAGCCAGGCCTCCATTTTCTGCAGGCGGTTGTCGAGCTCGCGGTAGCGACGGTTGAGCTGGCCGACCGAGTCGGTGGGCGAGCGCCGCACTTCCTTCCAGAAGGCCTCCTCGCGCGAGTCCCGGTAGAGGCCGCTGGGCCGCTTGGGAACCAGTACCCACAGCACCAGGTAGCCGATGAGGACGACCGCGGTGAACGGGATCGCCAGGACCACGGTGATGATCCTCAGCGCGGTCAGGTTGACGCCCATCCAGTCACTGATGCCGGCGCAGACGCCACCGATCAGGGCCCGGTTCTTGTTCCGATACAGTCGGTTGCGTGACATGCCGCCGGTCGCTTCGTCTCGGTCATGGTCTCTCATGAGATCCGGTTCCTCCATTCGGGGCTGTCGGCATCGAGGATGCGTTCCAGCGTGTGTATGCGGTCTTCCAGTCGTCGTGCGTTGTCGTTCAGATCCTCCAGCAGAGCCTCATCCTTGCTGCTGATGCGGCGGCTGGCCGAATTGCGCGTGGCGTAGTGCAGGATCAGCCAGATCGGCGCGACGACGGCGACGAAGACGATCAGGGGAACGAACAAGAGGTCTGACATGGCGGGTTACTCCGCGTCCTTGTTGCGACGAGACTTCAGTTCGGCCAGTTCGGCTTCGACGCGCTCGTCGCGCTCGAGATTCCGGAATTCCTCATCCAGCGTCCGGCCCTGTCGGCCCATGGCCAGCACTTCGGCTTCGGATTCGATGTGCTCGATGCGCTTTTCGGCGCTGTCGAAGCGGTCCAGCATTTCATCGATCTTGTCGTTGTAGATGTGCTTGCGGGTCTTGAGCTGGTGGGTGGCCGAGCGATGCCGCATCACCAGGGCACGCTGCCGACCGCGAGCGTCGTTGAGCTTCGCCTGCAGTTTGCCGATGTCGCTGTCGTACTTGGACAGCTGCGATTCGTACTCGTCCAGCTCTTCTTTCAGGTAGTCGATGCGATCGCCCAGGGCCGTCTTCTCGGCCAGCGCACCGCGGGCCAGGTCTTCACGATCCTTCTCCAGTGCGACTTCGGCCTTGCGCGCCCAGTCGATCTGCTGCGCTTCCAGTCGTTTGAGCAGGCGAGCCCGTTCCTTCTTCTCGGCCATGCACTTGGCCGTGGCGGAACGGACTTCCACCAGGGTGTCTTCCATCTCCTGGATCATCAGGCGGATCATCTTTTCCGGATCCTCGGCCTTTTCGAGCGCGGCATTGAGGTTGGCGTTGATGATGTCGCCCATGCGAGAAAATATGCCCATGTTCAGTCTCCTTGGTCGAACCAGTCATGTTGGGTCAGGTCGGGGAGATTTAAGCAATATGCATGCCAAGAAATAATGAGCCTATTTTTCAGTCTGTTGAATCTTCTCCGGTATGTTTGGTGGTGAATTTTACTCGGGTTTGAGTGCATTTTACCTTTCCGGTGATTCGTCGGGCATCGGAACCCAGCGACCTGCCGTGGGTCAATTGTTGGCGGCAGGACAGGATGCCGGATGACGTTTGCATGAATTCAGGCGTCGGATGTCGCGCCTGCCGTGGTCTCGTTGAAGCCGGTCAGGTAGAATGGCCGGCTTGTCGTTTTCTCAATCCTTCCTTCTTGGAGGCAGCATGTACAAGCATTTTCTGGCTCTGGCGCTGATTCTGGCCGCGCCGGCCGCCCTGATGGCCCAGGACCTGGAGTCCGAGTCGGGCAAGCTGGGCTATTCCATCGGTTATGAGTTCGGTGCCGAGCTTCGCAGCTACGACATCGAAATCGATCTGGATTCGGTGTTCCAGGCCGTTCGCGACTCCTATGGAGAGCGCGAACCGCGTCTGGAAGTGGCCGAGATGCGCAGTCTGATGCTCCAGCTTCAGGAGCAGATTCGCCAGGAACGCATGGCCGCCTTCCAGCAGCTGGCCGAGCAGAACCAGGCCCGTGCCGAAGAGTTCCTCGATGACAACCGCACGAAGAACGGCATCGTCGTGTTGCCGAGCGGTGTGCAGTATCGGATCATCGAAGAGGGCGAGGGCGAGCGCCCGAGCGTCGACGACACGGTGACCGTTCACTACCGTGGTTCCAAGACCGATGGCCGCGAATTCGACAGCTCCTTCCGTCGTGGTGTGCCGGCCGTGTTCCAGGTCAATGCCGTGATCGAAGGCTGGCAGGAAGTGCTGCCCCTGATGCGCGAAGGCGCGATGTGGCAGGTGTTTCTGCCGCCCGAGCTGGCCTTCGGCGTTCGCGGCGATCCTCCGATGATCGGCCCGAACGAGGCCCTGCAGTTCGACCTGCGCCTGGTCCAGATCGGTGTGCCCGAGGACTACGAAGCCCAGGCCGGGTCCGCGCCGGGTAACTGATCGGTGGGCGAGCCCATCGCGCCCATCCCGGAGATCGAATCTCCCTGCATCGGGACCTGCACCCTGGGTCCCGATGCGCTTTGCATCGGCTGCTTTCGAAGCGCCGATGAGATCGCGGCCTGGCTCAGCCTGAGCGCCGCGCAGCGCCGCGCGATCATGCGTAGGCTGCCCGAGCGCGGCCAGCGCCTGTTCGATGACGCGCCGGAAGCCTGAAGGCTTCCCGGCCGCCCTGGCCGAGCGTCTCCATCGTCTCGATGTCCCGGATCGGGAGCTCCCGATCCGCGGATTTCCGCCTCCCGATCCGCAGTGGCAACCACGGCCCTCGGCCGTGCTGGTGCCAATCGTGCTCGATGAGCAGCCCGGCGTGTTGCTGACGGTGCGCCACCGGTCCCTGACCAAGCACGCGGGTCAGGTGGCCCTGCCGGGTGGTCGCCGCGAAGCCGATGAACCCTTTCCGCGAGTGACCGCGCTGCGAGAAACCCACGAGGAGATCGGCGTGGCGCCCGAACGCGTGGAGTTGCTGGGCCAGCTCGATCGTGTCGACACGATCAGCCGCTTCCGCATCTCCCCGGTCGTGGGGCTGGTCGATCCCGAGGCCCAGCCGCAGGCCTGTCCGCATGAGGTCAGCCATATCTTCCGCCTGCCTCTCGAGTGGGTGCGGGACCTCGAGCGCTATCGTCGCCACGACGTTCTCCGACGCGGCCAGCGCTTCACGGTCTGGTCCCTGGCGGGCGGGCCCTGGCTGGTCTGGGGAGCGACCGCCATCATCCTCCGGCAGCTCGCCCGGCACCTGAACGAGATCGACTGAAGTCGGGCCCTGATTCAGTCCTCCTCGCGGAGGCCGAACAGCAGCTCGACGGCCGCCTTGTGCTCCGGGCGCAGCATCACATGGACGTGGTCATCGGCTTCGAGCACCGTGTCCGGTCCGACCGGCAGGGCATTGCGACCGCGGACCAGCAGCAGTACATCGGCGCCTTCCGGGAGCGGCAGTCCGGCGGCTCGATGGCCGGTCACGAGGGCCGCCGGGTCGAGGCGGAAGCTGATGATCTGGACGGGCAGGGCTTCGATGGCATTGATTTCCAGCACCGGTGACGGACGTTCGCGGCCGGCGCGTTCCACCTTGAACAGGGCGACCGCCCAGCGCACGGTGGCCCCCGGAATGAGTGCGTTGACCACGACCACGAAAAACACCAGGTGAAACAGCTCCGAAGCCCCCGCGACGCCGGCCAGGACCGGATAGGTGGCGAGCAGAATGGGTACGGCGCCGCGCAGGCCGACCCAGGCGATGAAGCCCGATTCCGGCAGGCGATACCCGAAGGGCGCCAGGCAGAGCAGGACCATCAGGGGACGAGCGATCAGGCCGAGTCCGAGCGCCAGGATCAGCCCCGTCCACGCCGAAGCGGCCAGCAGTTCCGGTATGGCCAGCAGGCCCAGGATGAGAAACATCGAGATCTGGGCCAGCCAGGCCATCGCATCGTGCACGCGCAGGATGCCCGAGCGGTAGGGCAGGCGTCGGTTGCCCAGCATCAGGGCCGCCACGTAGACGGCCAGGAAGCCCGAGCCCATGAACAGGGTCGGCAGGCCGAAAGCCAGCAGCGCCAGGGCCAGGGTCACGGCCGGGTAGAGGCCGGCCGCGGGGACCCGGATCCGCTCGAGCAGCTGGCTGCCCAGCCAGCCGATGGCCAGGCCCGCACCCAGGCCGATGCCGAGCTGCGCGAGGATCTGGATCAGGAAGCCGCCCCACTCGAAGCCGCCGCCTCCGGCCAGCTGGGTCGTCAGGGTCAGGGTCAGAATCACGGCCATCGGGTCGTTCAGCCCGGATTCCAGCTCCAGCGTTGCGCCCACCCGCCGTCGCAGCTGGACACCGGAGCCGCGCAGCGAGGAGAACACCGCGGCGGCATCGGTCGAGGAGACGATGGCGCCGATCAGCAGCGACTCGGTCCAGCCCAGGCCCAGGGCGTGGGCCAGCAGTGCCACCAGCAGGGCCGTGCCGACGACGGCCGCCGTGGCCAGGATGGACGCGGGCAGCAGGTATTGGCGGACCTGGCGAAACGGCGTGTTCAGACCACCGTCGAACAGGATCAGGACCAGACCGACCGTGCCCAGACGGAAGGCCAGATCGAAGTCGACGAAATGCTCGGGTAGCTGGGCGCCGACGAGCAGGCCGATCAGCAGGAAGACCAGCACCACGGGCACCCCGATGCGCTCGGAGGGCCGGCTGAACAGGACGCTGAAGACCAGCAGCAGGCCGGCTGCGGTCAGCAGCAGTGCAGTGGTGGTCGGTTCAGTCTCGAACATGCCCGTCGTGCCCCGTCGCAGAAGGATCCCGAATGCTGGGAATCATCATACGGCATGGCTTCCGCTCCGGGCTTGGCGCGGCGAACGGGAATTGGAGGTCGCCGGGATCAGCGGCGGTTGCGGCGCGGGCGGACTTCGGACCGCAGCGGCCATTCGCCGCCGTTTTCGTCGATCAGGGTCAGCTCGATGTGGTCCCCGAGCTCGAAAGCGCCCTGCGGCTGCATCAGCATCAGGTGGAAGCCACCGGGTGCCAGACTGAGTTTCTCCCCCGGTTGGATTTCCAGGGCCTCGACCCGCCGCATGCGCATCACACCGTCGACCATGCGCATGGTGTGGATCTCGACCCGACCGAAGCGATCACTGCGAGCATCGACCAGGCGAACCGTTTCGTCGCCGGTGTTGGTGATCTCCATGAAGCCGGCCATCATTCGGCCCGGCGGCGCCAGGGGCGACCAGGCGCCCTCGATCCGCAGGGCGCCGGCGGAGAAGGCCGGGCCGGTGAGAATCAGCAGGAACAGAGCGCTCAGCGTGCTTCGGATCATCGGCGTTCGACATCGCGTTTGAAGAATCAGCATTCTCGCATATTCCCCGTGCCCGGCTGGTGACTGCTGTAGTAATCTGTCCGGGTGCTTTTCAAACTGATTGAAGGTCCGTGTTGATGATCGAACGCATATCTCACGTCGATGGCATCGTCGAACTCCGCCTGAACCGCCCGCCGGTCAATGCGCTCAACCCCGGACTGGTGTCCGAGCTGAGCCAGGCCCTGGCCAGCGTCGAAGCCGGCGGGGCCAAGGGCATCGTTCTGTCCGGCAGCCCGGGACTGTTTTCCGCCGGGCTGGATGTGCCCGGCCTGCTGCGTCTGGACGAACGAAGCATGCGAGCCTTCTGGCGTGAGTTCTTCGGTCTGCTCGAGCAGCTGGCGCGTTCGCCGGCCATGATCTGCGCGGCCCTGACCGGGCATAGTCCGGCCGGTGGCACGGTGCTGGCCCTGTTCTGTGATTACCGAGTGCTGGCGAAGGGGGACTACCGCCTGGGTCTGAACGAGGTGCAGGTCGGCCTGGTCGTGCCGCCCGTGATCCATCAGGCCCTGGTTCGCCTGATCGGCCGCTATCCGGCCGAGCGGCACCTGGTGGCCGGCCAGATGATTCCCGCCGAGGATGCGCTGGCCATCGGCCTGGTCGACGAACTGGTGCCCCTCGGCGAGGTGGTCGATCAGAGCGTGCGCTGGCTGCAGTCTCACCTGGACATGCCGGCCCATGCCCTGAAGGCCACCCGTCAGCTCTGCCGGGCGGATCTGGGTGCCTTGTTCGACGACCCCGGGGCGCTCGATATCGATGCCTTCGTCGAGGGCTGGTTCGCTGAAGAAACGCAGGCCACGCTCGAGCGCCTGGTCGAGCGCCTCGGGAAGAAGTCCTGAGGCGACCTGGTCGGCCAGCAAGGCGCCGTTTGCTCGGGCCTTGACCCTTGGGTATGCTGGAGTCGATCGCGCGGCGTCATCACGACCTTGATGCCGCCCGCGTCGTGCCCCTTAGACGAGGAGTTTCGACCATGAGCCAAGCGTCATCCGAGCAGCGCCGGCACCTGCGCTTTCCGCCCGAGGAGTGGGAGATCGCGCTGATCCAATGCAGCGATGCGCCGTTGGGCGAGGACGATTTCAGGCCCGAGATCGCCAGCCTGGTGATGGAGGAATCGCGAGCCGGCTGCGGTCTGGTGACGCTTCGGCGCCAGTTGGCCGATCGCCTCAAGGTCGGAGACCGCTGTCAGGTCAAGGTGGCCAGCCTCGGCATCGTTCTGGCCGAGGTGAAGTGGATTCGTGAGGCCGACGACGACGCGGTTGCCCGCCTAGGCCTGGAATACGTCGAATACTAGTCCAACCGTTCAGTCCTCGGCCGCAGCCAGTTCACGAATGCTGACGGGCAGGGGCACCGATTCCCCGGACTTCTTGTCGATCCAGACCAGGGTGCTCGTGGCATCTGCGTACAGTTCGCCCACGCGGCCCTCGGCGTCAAGCGCGCGTATTTCATGTTCCAGCTTGATGCTGGAACGCCCCGGAGAGAGCGGCTTGAGGCTCACTTCGATACGTGCCGGCCAGACGATGGCCTGCCGGTAGTTGATGTTGATGTTGGCGACCACCGGCCCCGTCTCCGGACCCTGCCAGTGGCTCGGCACCGAATCCATCCATTGGGCCCGGCACTCCTCGATGTAGCGCAGGTAGGCCACGTTGCTGACGTGGTTGAAGGCGTCGAGATCGCCCCAGCGGATGTCCAAGCTTGTGCGAAACTTCCTGGCCATGAACCTGCGACCGAGTGGTGAAAATGGGCGGCGATCATAGCAGATCGGACAGCGAGGGCGAAGCGACCGGTCTGGGCCTCGGGCGGATGCTCGGCTTCGAGTTGGGGCTCGGCGTGCTGGCCCTGCTGCTCGCCTGGGCCTTCGGGGTTTCCTTCGCCGGCCAGTTCGGAGGCGGCTGGGCTGGGACATTGCTGTTCGGCATGTTGGGGACCGTGCCGATGCTGGCGCTCCTGGTCGGACTCGAGTGCAGCAACGCCGCCTGGGTGGAAGCGCTGCGGGGCTTCGTTCGTCGCCATCTCATACCGCTGTTTCAGGGTGTGGGGCCGAGCGGGGTGTTCCTGTTGGCCCTGTCGGCCGGTGTCTGCGAGGAATTGCTGTTCCGCGGCGTGATCCAGACCGGTCTGGCCGGGCCGTTCGGGCCCTGGCCCGCGCTGCTGCTGGCCTCCCTGCTGTTCGGCCTCGCCCACGCCATGACCCGGGCCTATTTCGTGCTGACCACGGTGATGGGTCTGTACCTCGGTCTGCTGCAGATCTGGACCGGCAGCCTGCTGGTGCCGATGCTGGTGCATTTTCTGTACGACTGGGTTGCCCTCGCCTGGCTGCTTCGCGGGCGGCGGGTCGCCCCCTAACGGCTCTTCCTGTTGCCCGCCCGCTTGATGCCCAGTATCGGTGCCAGGTACTCACCGGTCCAGGAGCCCTTCTTCTTCGCGACCTGTTCCGGCCTGCCGGTGGCAATGATGCGTCCGCCGCCCTGGCCGCCCTCCGGCCCCAGGTCGACGATCCAGTCGGCGGTCTTGATGACGTCCAGATTGTGCTCGATGACGACCACCGTGTTGCCTTCGTCGCGCAGGCGATGCAGGACGCTCAAGAGCTGCTTGATGTCGTGGAAGTGCAGGCCGGTGGTCGGCTCGTCGAGGATGTAGAGCGTGTTGCCCGTGTCCCGCTTGGACAGCTCACGCGCCAGCTTGATGCGCTGGGCCTCCCCGCCGGACAGGGTGGTGGCGCTCTGTCCGAGCTGGATATAGCTCAGGCCTACGTCCATCAGGGTCTGCAGCTTGCGCGCCACGGCCGGCACGGGCTCGAAGAAGGGCAGGGCATCCTCGACGGTCATTTCCAGCACTTCGTGGATGGTCTTGCCCTTGTAGTGGACGGTCAGTGTCTCGCGGTTGTAGCGCTTGCCGTGGCAGACGTCGCAGGGCACGAAGATGTCGGGCAGGAAGTGCATTTCGACCCGGATCATGCCGTCGCCCTGGCAGGCCTCGCAGCGCCCGCCCTTGACGTTGAAACTGAAGCGGCCCGGTTTGTAGCCTCGCGCCCTCGCTTCCTGGGTGCCGGCGAACAGCTCGCGGATCGGGGTGAACAGGCCCGTGTAGGTGGCCGGATTGGAGCGCGGCGTGCGCCCGATGGGGCTCTGGTCGATATCCACCACCTTGTCGAACAGTTCCAGGCCACTGTAGCGCTCGAAGGGGGCCGGATTTTCCGAAGCGCCGTTGAGTTCGCGGGCCATCAGGCGGTACAGGGTGTCGTTGATCAGGGTCGATTTGCCCGAGCCCGAGACACCGGTGATGCAGACGAACTGACCCGCCGGAATCTCCAGCGTGACCGACTGGAGGTTGTTCCCGGTCGCCCCCTCGATGCGGAAGATGCGCTGCTTGTCGATCTTGCCGCGCTGCTTCGGAATCTCGATTTCCCTGCGGCCCGAGAGGTAGTCACCGGTCAGCGAGTCCTTGCAGTCGATCAGGCCCTTCGGGTCGCCGGAAAAAACGATCCGACCGCCGTGCACGCCGGGCCCCGGACCGATGTCGACCACGTGATCGGCCGAACGGATGGCGTCTTCATCGTGCTCGACGACGATCACCGTGTTGCCCAGGTCGCGCAGGCGGGTCAAGGTCTCGAGCAGGCGCGTGTTGTCGCGCTGGTGAAGGCCGATGGAGGGTTCGTCGAGCACGTACATGACACCGACCAGACCGGCGCCGATCTGGCTGGCCAGACGAATGCGCTGGGCTTCGCCGCCGGAGAGGGTGTCGGCCTGGCGATCGAGGGTCAGGTAGTCCAGGCCCACGTTGACGAGAAAGCGGAGGCGTTCGCGGACTTCCTTCAGGATCTTGGCCGCGATCTCGCCGCGCCAGCCACCCAGCTCCAGGGCCTCGAAGAAGGCCAGGCACTGTTCGACGGACCAGCTGGAGATTTCGGGCAGGTTGTGATCGTCGATGAACACGTGTCGCGCCGCGCGGTTGAGCCGCTGGCCGTGGCAGGACGGGCAGGCCTGGGTGGAGATGTAGCGTGAGAGTTCCTCGCGCACGATGCGCGAATCGGTCTCGCGATAGCGCCGCTCCAGGTTGGGGATGATGCCCACGAAGGGGTGCTTGCGCGTCTGGCTGCCTCGCTCGGATAGGTAACGGAACGCGATGTTCTCTTTCCCGGAGCCGTGCAGGATGATCTGCTGGACCGTCTCGGGCAGCTCCTCGAAGGGGGTCTCGACGTCGAATCCGTAGTGCCGGGCCAGGGACTGGATCAACTGGAAGTAATAGGCATTGCGGCGGTCCCAGCCGCGCACCGCGCCCCCGGCCAGGGACAGGGCGCGGTTGGCGATGACCCGATCGGGGTCGAAGTACTGGCTCACACCGAGGCCGTCGCAGGCCTCGCAGGCGCCGTTCGGGTTATTGAAGCTGAACATCCGGGGTTCGAGCTCGGACAGGCTGTAGTCGCAGACCGGGCAGGCGAAGCGCGAGGAGAACAGGATTTCCTTCAACTCGTCTTCCGAGCCGGGCATCGGTGCGATCACGGCGACGCCGTCGGCCAGGGCCAGGGCGGTCTCGAAGCTTTCGGCCAGGCGCTGTGCGAGGCCGGTGCCTGCGCCCGGTCCGGAATCGTCGCGGACCTTGAAGCGGTCGACGACGGCTTCGATGCTGTGCTTCTTGCGGAGCTCCAGTTTGGGCAGCTCGTCGTCGAGGTCGATGACCTTGCCATTGACACGAGCGCGCACGAAGCCCTGGGCGCGCAGATTCTCCAGGAGTTGGTGGTGTTCGCCCTTGCGATTCCGGACCACCGGGGCCAGCAGCATCAATCTGCTGCCTTCCGGCAGGGCCAGCACCGTGTCGACCATCTGCGAGACGGTCTGCGCGTCGAGCTGTTCGTCGTGGTCGGGGCAGCGCGGCGTGCCGACGCGAGCGTACATGAGGCGCAGGTAGTCATGGATTTCGGTGACCGTGCCGACGGTCGAGCGCGGGTTGTGGCTGGCCGCTTTCTGCTCGATGGAAATGGCCGGGGATAGCCCTTCGATGTGGTCGACGTCGGGTTTTTCCATCATCGACAGGAACTGCCGCGCATAGGCCGACAAGGACTCGACGTAACGTCGCTGTCCCTCGGCGTAGATGGTGTCGAAGGCCAGCGAAGACTTGCCCGATCCCGACAGGCCAGTGAAGACGATCAGCTGGTCGCGCGGCAGGTCGAGATCGACGTTGGCCAGGTTGTGGGTGCGGGCACCGCGGACGGAGATCGATTTCATGCGAGTCGGACGGACTGAAGACCAAGCCGACTACTATAGCGCTCAGCGTGAATGCGGGGCAAAGAGCAGGGCGTTTCGAAGCGGTCGACCTGTTCGGCTTCGCTACAATGAGCGACTCCACCGATGCACAAGCCAGCCGAATGACCCCCGATTCCCGAGTATTTTCGATCGAGCCGGCCGAGCGCCTGTTCGCCAGCGGCCAGGCGAGCCGGGCCGAGCGCTGGTTGCGCGAGCATGCGGATCAGCCCTTGGCGCGAGCGCGTCTACGCGAATACTGGCTGGTCGAAGGTCGCAAGGCCGAAGTCATGGAGCTGGTGCAGGCCGGCGAGACTCGCCTGGATCGCGCCGTGGAAGCTTTCATTGCCGGACGACCGGCCGAAGCCCTGGCCTGGTGCGACGGCGAGCTGGCCGAGCACCCGGATGACGCCTACGCAGCACTCAACCGCGCGCGCTGCCTGCACAATCTCGGTCAGCCGGCCGAGGCGCTCGAGGCCTTCCGGCGGCTGGTGCAAGCGCATCCCGGGTTGCCCGAAGCCTGGTACTCCTTCGCCCATGCCTTGCGTGCCGCCGGCCACGAGGCGCCGGCCTGCCAGGCCTATGAGGAAGCCTTGAAGCTGGCGCCCGGCCTGCGCGCCGCGCGCTTCAACCTCGGCCTGACCCTGCTCAATCTCGATCGCGCCGAAGAGGCGAAGGCCTGCTTCGAGCGGCTTCTGGACGCGAACGCCGATGACGTCGAGGCCATGGTGCATCTCGGACTGGCCCTGCACATGAACGGCCAGTCCGAGCTGGCCGTTCGCCGCCTGAAACGCGCGCTCATGCACGCGCCTGGCCATCCCCAGGCGCATCGCTTTCTGGCCGGCATCTACAACCAGGCAGGCCACGCCGAGCTGGCGCTGGAGCATCTCGAAAAGGCCCTCGCGGCCCACCCGGACGATCCCGAACTGCTGGCCGAGCTGGCCGATATCCACGAGCTGTCCAGCCGTCTGGATGCCGCCAGGGCGGCGGTCGAGCGTGGGCTGGCGCAAGCGCCCGGGCATCCCCAGCTGCGGCTGATGGCGGCGCGACTGGATCGCCGGGCGGGCAATCTGGAGGCTGCACATTCGAATCTGAGCGCCGTTCGACCCGAGGCCCTGCCGCCGCGTCTGGGTCTGCAGCATGCCCAGGAGGCAGGATTGCTGATGGACCGCCTCGGCAAGGCCGATGAGGCCATGCTCGCCTTCGAACGGGCCAACGAGCTGGCCGGGCGTGACGGGCGCAAGCAGGCAGTCGATCGTCAGGCCTTCGGGCGCGAGCTGGAGCGGATGGGAGACTGGCTGCAGCGCGGCGCGAGCGCCCGGGGCGAGCTGCCTGGCGCGGATCGAGGGGAGGACCTGATCTTCCTGATCGGTTTCACTCGCTCGGGCACGACCCTGCTCGATACCTTCTTCGGCCCGCTGGCCCAGGTGCAAAGCGTCGAGGAAAAGCCCACCTTCGAGCGCCTGATCATCGACGCTGCCCGCCAGGGTGTGGCCTATCCCTTCGATCTGGACGCCATGTCGGTCGACGAGCTCGAAGGGCTCCGTCAGCGCTACCGGCAGCACCTGGGCCGTTTCCTGCCCGCTGGCGGGGCCGAGCGGACCATCGACCGGATGCCTCTGCGTCTGATCCACGCGGCGACACTGGGCCGCCTGTTTCCCGGTGCACGCTTCCTGCTGGCCGAGCGCCATCCCTGCGACGTGGTGCTGAGCAATTTCATGCAGATCTTCGAGCCGGGCGATGCGCTGGTTCACTGTGACACCCTGGCCTCGACGGTCTCGCTCTACGATGCGGTGATGCGGCTGTGGTGGCAGACGGAGCCATTGGTCGCCGATCGCCTGGTTCGGGTTCGCTATGAGGCATTGGTCGCTGATCCGGAAACGGAGCTCAGGCGCTCCTGTGCCGCCCTGGATCTCGAATTCGATCCCGCCATGCTCGAGCAGCGCCACCGGGGATCGTCCGAAAAGCGGGTCAGAACGGCCAGCTACCAGCAGGTCCACGAACCGATCTACCGGCGCGCCGCCAGCCGCTGGGAGCGCTATCGTGCGCATTTCGAACCGCATCTGCAGCAGCTCGAACCCCATGCGGAGCGACTCGGCTATCCGAGCCTGCGCTGAGTCGGTTTTTGCCTGTATTGCCGGTTGACCAAGAGAGGGCCTTCCGGTAGAATTCCCGCTCTTTGCAGCAGCATTTTCTGGAGCAAGCGACATGTACGCGGTTTTTTCCACCGGCGGCAAGCAGTACCGGGCCAGCGAAGGCGACATCGTTCGGGTTGAAAAGCTCGACGCCGACAAGGGCGCAACCATCGAACTGGACCAGGTCCTGATGGTGGGTGAAGGCGACGACGTCCGTATCGGTACCCCGACGGTCGAAGGCGGCAAAGTCACCGCCGAAGTGGTCGATCATGGCCGCGGCGAGAAGATTCGGATCATCAAGTTCCGTCGCCGCAAGCATCACATGAAGCAGATGGGCCACCGTCAGTACTACACCGAAATCAAAATCACCGGAATCGAGGGCTAATCAATGGCTCATAAGAAAGCAGGCGGTTCGACTCGTAACGGCCGCGACTCCAATCCCAAGTTCCTGGGCGTCAAGCGCTACGGCGGCGAGCAGGTCCTGGCTGGCAACATCCTCGTTCGTCAGCGCGGCACCCGCTTCCATGCCGGCAACAACGTCAAGGCCGGCCGCGATCACACCCTGTTCGCGCTGACCGACGGCAAGGTCGTGTTCGAAGAGCGCGGACTGCCGAAGCGCAAGTTCATTTCGATCGTTCCGACCGACTGAACACGCGGTAGCCATCGCACTTGAAAGCCCCGCCTGCGCGGGGCTTTTTTGTAGGGCATCCACGGGTATTCCGGATCCACTGGCAGGTTGCAGTCATGAAATTCGTCGATGAAGCGCGTATCAATGTGGTCGCCGGGAAGGGCGGGCCGGGGGTGGTCAGCTTCCGGCGCGAGAAGTACATCCCGAAGGGCGGGCCGGATGGCGGCGACGGTGGCGCCGGTGGCAGTGTCTGGCTGGTTGCCGATTCGGGCCTGAACACGCTCGCGGACTTTCGCCATGCCCGACACTTCAAGGCCCGTAACGGTGAGCCCGGTGCCGGCCGGGAGCGCTATGGCAAGTCCGCCGAAGACATCGAGATCAAGGTGCCGCTGGGGACCGTGGTCACCGTCACCGAAACCGGTGAACGGATCGGCGAGCTGACCGAGCACGGTCAGCGCCTGCTGGTGGCTCGTGGCGGGCAGGGCGGTCGCGGTAACGTTCACTTCAAGTCCTCCGTCAATCGGACCCCGCGCCAGTGCACGCCAGGCACCCCGGGCGAGGAGCGCGAACTGTTTCTCGAACTGCGGGTGCTGGCCGATGTGGGCCTGCTCGGCTTTCCGAATGCCGGCAAGTCCACCCTGATCAGTGCCGTTTCCGCGGCCCGCCCGAAGGTGGCCGACTATCCCTTCACCACCCTGCATCCCAATCTCGGCGTGGTCAGTCTCGAACCCGGGCGCAGCTTCGTGATCGCCGATATCCCGGGCATCATCGAAGGGGCGGCAGAAGGCGCCGGCCTTGGAATTCGCTTTCTCAAGCATCTCAAGCGGACCCGCCTGCTGCTGCACCTGGTCGACATCGCCCCGATCGATCAATCCGATCCGGTCGCCCAGGTCAGAGCCCTGGAGGACGAACTGCGGCGCTTCGATGCGGAGCTGGCCGAGCGTGAGCGCTGGCTGGTGCTGACCAAGATCGATCAGCTCGATCCCGAGGAAGCGGAAGCTCGTTGTCGGGACATCGTCCAGGGCCTGGACTGGCAGGGGCCGTGGTTCGCGATCTCCGCCGTGGCCCGGCAGGGGCTGGAGCCGCTGGTCGGTCAGATCATGGTCCACCTGGAGGCCGTGGCGCGCGATCGCAGCCAGGATGATGTGGGGACTGACGACGGCGATGAGGCAGAGCCGCCGACCGAGGACTGATCGAAACGAAGGTCGCTCACGACGGCGCTGCTATCATCTCGCTCCGGTGTATTTCTCAGCGGAGACGATCCATGAAAGCCCTGTTCATCCTTATTCTCTCCAGCGTGCTGATGGCCTGCGGCCAGGCCAGCGAGTCCGGCGAGACCCCAGTGACTCCTGCGGCCAGCCCGGAACCTGCGGCGACGGGTGCGCAAGCCGCGACGCCCGAATCGGCACCCGCGCAGCAAGCGCAGCCCGAGCCCGAGCCGGCTGCGGCCGCAGCGGCTCCGACCGGCCCCGAGGAAAGCCGCGACCCCAACGCGCCGCAATTCGAGGCCGCCTTCGAAGGCCAGACCCGCGCGCCGCGTCCCGCGACGACCGAAGACTGGACTCGGGAAGTGCTGGTCGACCGCCTCGACCATCCCTGGGCCCTGGCCTTCCTGCCCGACGGCAGCCTGCTGGTCACGGAGCGGCCGGGTCCGCTGCGTCACGTCACGCTCGACGGCGCGGTGTCCGAGCCGATCGCCAACGTGCCCGAGGTCCATGCGCATGCCCAGGGCGGGCTGCTGGACGTGGCCGTGGCGCCGGATTTCGAGCAATCCCGCACGATCTACCTGAGCTTTGCCCAGCCCGACGGTGAGGCCAGCCGCACGGCCGTGGCGCGGGCCCGCCTGAGCGAGGATGCCAGTGCCCTGGAGGATGTCGAGGTGATCTTCCACCAGGACCCCTCCTGGTCTTCGCGTGGGCACTTCGGCTCGCGCATCGTCTTCCGTCCGGACGGCACCCTGTTCGTGACCCTCGGCGACCGCATGAATCCCGAGATCCGGACCGAAGCCCAGAACCCGATGAACCACATCGGCGCGGTGGTCCGGATCAACGCCGATGGCTCGGTTCCGGCCGACAACCCCTTTGCCGACGGCGAGAACGGCGCGCCCGAAGTCTGGTCCTATGGACACCGCAATATCCAGGCGGCCGCGCTGCGCCCCGGGACCGATCAGCTCTGGACCATCGAACATGGTCCGCGCGGTGGTGACGAACTGAACAATCCACAGCCCGGCCTGAACTATGGCTGGCCGACGATCGGCTACGGCATCGAATACCGGGGTGACGAGATCGGGGAGGGGATCACTCAGATGGAAGGCATGGAACAGCCGGTCTACTACTGGGACCCGGTGGTCGCGCCCTCGGGCCTGATCTTCTACACCGGCGATGCCTTCCCGGCCTGGGTTGGTGATGCCTTCGTCGGCGGTCTGGCCACCCGGCGTCTCTCTCGCCTGGTCTTCGACGGCGATCGTGTCGTCGGCGAGGAATGGCTGAACATCGGCGAGCGCGTGCGCGATGTCGCGCAGGGTCCCGACGGCGCCATCTATCTGGTGACCGATGAGGACAACGGCAAACTGATGCGAATCGTGCCGGCCGAATGATCGACGTCGCGCCCGGCACCGCGGCGCTCGCTCGCGGTGCCGGGCTTTCGACCCGGGCGGATTGCGCTCTATAATCGAGCCATACTCCACCGTACAGTGCTCCCCGTGACCGACGTCAAAGCCGCCTATCCGCACCTGTTCCAGCCGCTCGAGCTGGGCCACATCACCCTTCCCAACCGCATCCTGATGGGGTCCATGCACACCGGTCTCGAGGATCGGGTCTGGAACTGGCCCAAGCTCAGCGCCTACTTCGTCGAGCGCGCCCTCGGCGGGGCCGGTCTGATGGTGACCGGCGGCATCGCCCCGAACCGGCGTGGCTGCCTGGCGCCATTGGCGTCCAAGCTGACCAATCGCTGGGAAGTGCGGCGCCATCGGGCCATGACCGAGGCCGTCCATGAAGCGAACGGTCGGATCTGCATGCAGATCCTGCACGCGGGGCGCTATGGTTACCATCCCTTCTCCGTGGCGCCCTCGGCGATCAAGGCACCGATCAATCCGTTCAAGCCCAAGGCCCTGTCGGATCGTGGTGTCGAGGCTCAGATCCGCGATTTCGTGCGCTGCGCGCGCCTCGCCCAGAAAGCGGGCTACGACGGCGTCGAGGTGATGGGTTCGGAAGGCTATTTCATCAACCAGTTCCTGGTGCCGCGCACCAACCACCGCAAGGATCGCTGGGGGGGCAGCTTCGAGAATCGCATGCGCCTGCCCGTCGAGATCGTGCGTCGTGCTCGCGAGGCCGTCGGCCCGGATTTCATCATCATCTACCGCCTGTCCATGCTCGACATGCTGGCCGATGGCAACTCCTGGGAAGAAGTCGTCGCCCTGGGGCAGGCCATCGAGCAGGCCGGCGCCAGCCTGATCAACACGGGCATCGGCTGGCACGAGACGCGCATCCCGACCATCGCGACCACGGTGCCGCGCGCGGCCTTCACCTGGGTGACCGCCAAGCTGCGGGGTTCGGTCTCGGTGCCGCTGGTCACGACCAATCGGATCAACATGCCGCACACGGCCGAGGCCGTGCTGGCGCGGGGTGATGCGGACATGGTGTCCATGGCGCGCCCGTTGCTGGCCGACCCCGAGTGGGCCAACAAGGCTCGCACGGGGCGCGCCGACGAGATCAACACCTGCATCGGCTGCAACCAGGCCTGCCTCGACCACGTCTTCGAGAACAAGACCGCCAGCTGTCTGGTCAACCCGCGCGCGGCCCATGAGACCGAACTGAAGATCGAGAAAGCGAGCGCGCCGAAGCGCGTGGCGGTCGTCGGTGCCGGCCCGGCCGGCCTGGCCGCCGCCACCACGGCGGCAACGCGGGGGCACGAGGTGGTGCTGTTCGATCGCGAAGACCGGATCGGTGGCCAGTTCAATATGGCCAAGCGGGTGCCCGGCAAGGAGGAGTTCGTCGAGACCCTGCGTTACTTCGCTCGTCAGATCGAATTGCTGGGGATCGATCTCCGCCTGAACACCGAGGTCGACGCCGCGTCCCTGGTCGCCGAAGGCTTCGACGAGGTGATCGTGGCGACGGGCGTGACGCCGCGCGATCCGAAGATCCCGGGGCAGGATCACCCTTCGGTACTGAGCTACCTCGACGTGCTCAAGCACGGGAAGCCCGTCGGTCAACGCGTGGCGGTGATCGGCGCCGGTGGCATCGGCTTCGATATCAGCGAATTCCTGGTCCATGGGGAGGTGCCCGCGGAGCCCGATCCGGACGAACCTCGCCCCGAGGACTTCTTCCGACACTGGGGCGTCGATACGGAGCTCGAGCGTCGCGGTGGCGTCGAGGGATTGAAGCCCGAATTCCCCGCACCGGCGCGGCAAGTCACCCTGCTGCAGCGCAAGAGTTCCAAGCCCGGCGCCGGCCTGGGCAAGACCACCGGCTGGATCCACCGGACCTCGCTCAAGCAATACGGCGTCAGGATGCTGTCCGGCGTCAGCTACGAGCGCATCGACGATGAGGGCCTGCACATCCGAATCGGTGAAGACGCGCAATGTCTGAATGTGGACAACGTGATCATCTGTGCCGGTCAGCTGCCGAACCGGGGTCTGGCCGATGCCCTGGCCGAGCAGGGCATCGAATGCCATCTGATCGGCGGGGCCGATGTGGCCGCCGAGCTCGACGCCAAGCGGGCGATCGATCAGGGTACGCGACTGGCGGTATCGCTCTAGACCGTCGGCCCTGGCGGTCCTCCGTGGGCCCGGACGGAATCGGTACAATGGGCCCCTGATCCTTCGGACGGGGTGTCCCGATGGCCGACCAATTCCGACGCTTCCTCTGGCTGTTCCTGGCCACGGCCCTGCTCGCCGGTGGCGCCGAGCTTTCGGCTGGCACGCCGGCCTGCACCGATACCGCCGGCACCATCGTGTACCTGGTTCGCCACGCCGAGAAAGGCGACGGTGAGAATCCGGGCCTGACCGAGGAAGGCCAGGCGCGGGCCGAGGCGCTGGCCCACACGCTGGCGGAGGTGCACCTCGACGGAATCCATGTCACCGAGCTGCGTCGAACCGGTGACACGGCCGCGCCGACGGCGCGAACCCATGGCCTGGAGCCGGTGGTGCACTCGGTCGTCGGCCTCGATCTCGAGGCGCATGTCCAGGCCATCGCCGAGGCCGTGCAGCGGGAGCATTGCGGGGGCAGTGCCCTGGTCGTCGGCCATAGCAACACCATCCCGGCGATCGTTACCGCGCTCAGCGGGCGCCCCCAGGCGCCGATGACCGAGGCCGACTACGACGGTTTCTTCCAGGTGCGTCTGCGGCCCGACAGGCCCAGCGATGTGCTTCTCACCCACTATGGCGCCCCGCATCGTGCGGAACCGGACGAGGGTCGCTGAGATGGCCACGGGTTGGGCGCGCGACGGCGCCGTGCAGGACCAGATCGACGCCACGGTGGACGATGCCGTGCGCCGCGCGCGGGCCAAGCTGGCTTCAGGCCCGTCCCGCCGTGACTGCGAGGAATGCGGTGAAACGATTCCCGAAGCTCGGCGCCAGGCGATTCCCGGGGTTCGCTATTGCGTGGCCTGCCAGGCCGAGCTGGACGAGGCCGAGCAGGGTCGGTCGGCCTACAATCGGCGCGGCAGCAAGGACAGCCAGCTTCGCTGAAGCCGTCGCCTCGGCTCCTCGCTTGCGTATTCAAGGGGTAAGCGCAACGTATCGGAGACAACGGATGCCCGGGTACCTCATGCTTTCTCGCAGGGTCTTTCTCGCATGTCTGCTGCTCCTGCCCGCCGGGCTATGGGCGCAAGCCGTTCAAGTCAGCGGGAGCGGAGGCTTCGATTACCAGGCCGATGTGATCCAACCCTGGGGTTCGTCCGGTGAGCGAGTGGCAGTGTTCGAGCGCCTGAACCCCGCGACCCTGTCCGGGGATCTCTACCTGACCCGTTCCAGTGATCATGGAGCCAGCTGGACCCCGCCGGTCGCGATCGTCAGCGGCTCGGCGAACCAGCGTCACGCCAGCCTCGTGCAGACCGGCGTGACCCAATTCCAGTTGTTCTTCCTGTCCAATGGCAGTGGCGGATTCCGCATCCATCGGGCCAGTTCCACCGATCTGCTCGACTGGACCGAGCACGGCCCCATCGAGCTCGGCTGGCCGAACGCCGGCGAGATCAACCCGCAGGTGATCCGGCGCCCCGATGGCGTGCTGCTGATGGTCTATCACCGCCTGTCCGGTCCGGCCTACATCGCCCGCTCCGATGATCAGGGCCTGAGCTGGGACACCCATCGGATTCAGATCTCACCCGGCAGCGCGGCCCTTCCGCGCCTGACCTACCGGCCCGAGGATGGCATGCATCTGCTGGTCTACCAGACCAACCCGGGAAACAACCAACTCGAACTCTGGGCCCGCAGAACCCAGGACCCGGCAGCCTGGAGCGAAGCACCGGGACGGATCGTGACCGATGGCAACAATCATGACGCCTGGCCCATCGTGATGAGGGATGGTCGCTTTCGCGTCTGGTGGGCACGCGTGATCGATGGCAGCTTCCAGGTCGTCTCCAGCGACTCACAGAGCGGCGCCGCCTGGTCGCCCCCGGTGCAGCGTATCGAGCGGCCGGGTCTGGCGAATATCCAGCCGCGCGTGCTGGTGCTCGACGATGGCCTGTTCGACCTCTATTGGGGTGGCGCCAGCAATGGCGCGGGCAGCGACTACGACATCCTGCGTGACCGTGTCCTCGACGATCTTCGATTCTCCGATCGCTTCGCCACGCCTTGACCGTCCGAGCTTGGACAGCGCTTTTTCTGGAAATTCTCGGTTCGGCTCGGAACGTCATTTTGCGTCTTGAGCCCAATGCTGCGATACTGAAGCCTGGCTTTGGTAGTTCCCGCAAGGGAAAGGTGTGGCGTATGGGATGGTTCAAAGTCTGCTTCGCTCCGCTGCTGGTGGTCACCCTGTTGGTGCTTCCCCTCAGCGTGCGTTCGGCCGTGTCCGACGAGGAGGTTGCCCGGTTCGAGGCGACGGTCCACGAAGTCTATTCGCTGATGGTGGACTTCGAGCTGGCGGCTCAGGAACAGCTGGAGGCGACCGAGGCGGGTGATATGGCCTCGGAGACGCCGCTCGGTCTTCCGGCGATGGCCATCGACATGGAGGCCGATTCGGAGCGGCTCTGGTCGCTTGGTGAGCGATTGGTCGCGGAGGCAAGCCTGCTTCTCGGTCAATGGTCCGACGCGGAACTGGTCGACTATCTGCTGCAGGCCGAGCCACTGCCCCTGATGTCACTGGTCGGTCAGTCGCTTTCGGTGATGGCCGTGGAAGGGGAGCTGGAGCAAATTGCATCGGCGCGTGACCGCTTCCGGCAGCTGGTTCTCGAGCATCCGGCGCTGGAAGATCGTCTGCTGGATCTGTGGTGGGATGAGCGGACTTTCTCCGACCTGCTGCTCGGGCCGGAGGCCGCCGAGGCTCGGGCGCGACTGAATGCGTCGCCGGACTGGCTACGCTTCGGGACCGTCGGTGGGCAGTTCGGGTACACGGCCGTTCAACTGATCAGCCCGACGCGGCTCCAGCAGCGTCTATCCGAGGCGACGGCACCCGAACGGCTGGAATCGCTCCCGCAGCATGTCAGAGAAATGATCGAGCTCGGCCATCTGGCCCAGTTCGCCGAGCTTCCGGCTGAATGGCTGGCCGAACAGGTCGACGCGGGTCACCTGATCTGGCTCAATAGCCTCAGCATCGTGGCGCCGGAGCAGGCCGAGTCCGCGCTGGCCGAGCATGCCACGGCGATCGATCGGACCCAGCGCCTGCGCCTGATTCTCCACCGGCCGCAGCCCGACGATCTGATCGTGGCCCAGGATGCCTGGCAGTCCTTGATGGATGCTGCCTGGTGCGATGGCTGCGGCGAGCCCGTGGACCCGGACATGGCCGAGGCCCTGGTCATGGCCCTCCTGTCGATGGAGGGCGAGGCGCCGGCCCGGATGCTTCGCGAGCTGCTGGCCGAGGAGGCGCTCCCGAACGCGGACATGCAGCGAATGAACATCGGATCGATGGCGCTCTGGTCCGAGCAGCCGGCCCTGCAGCGTCTGGGTCTGGAGCTGGCCGAGGAATCCAGTTCGATCCTGTTGATGGCGGCCAATTTCCCTGGTCTTCATGCGCTGGCGCCGGAACGTCTGCATGCGCTGGCGGCGCAGCGACTGGAGGATTGGGATTCGCTGAACCGCGATGAGCAGGCCTGGTTTGCGCGCTCCGGTCTGGGTTGTGAACCGGTGGCCTGGGCCTTCTATGTCCAGGGTTCCGCGTCCGACATGGACTGGAAGTCGCGCTATCGTGCCTTGATGGGCCAGGACGAGGTGAATGCGTTTCCGGGATGCGCGATGGCGCTGGCTTCGATCATCCGGACCGAAAAGGATGGCCTGCATCGCCTGAGCGAGGTCATGGCGTTCTACCAGTCGATCGAGGTCGGTGGGGACGCCTGGTCCGCCTTGACCAGCTCCCTGCGCAGGCAGGGTAACGACGATCACCGCCTGGTCCTGGCAGGGGCGCTACTCGATTCCTCCCATTGGGATGCCTTGAGCGATGCGGACCGTCGCTGGCTGCTCGGGGAGGAGGATCGATCCTCCCGTCCCTCGAGTTGCAGGGCCGAGGAACCGCCCGAGGACTGAGCCAAGGGCGGCCGGGGACGATGCCTCGGCCGCCTGTCGTCCGGTCCCGGGCCAGATCCGGGGCGAGGCTCAGCGATTCGCCAGAGGCCTGGCGAGGGGGCGCACCCAGGCCTCGAAGACGGCGTCGATGTCCGCCTGGCTCGGCATCCGATCCGAACGGGCCTGGTCGGCGAGCTCGAACAGGCCCTCGATGATCGGCATGCCGTCGACCTCGGTGTCGAGAACGACCCCACCGGCGTCGAAGCGCGACTGCCAGGCCGCGCGAACCTTCGCCCAGTACTCTCGCGTTTCGTTCCAGTACTCGTAGACCGGCGTAAAGTCCACCTCTTCGGTGACCAGGTAGTTGTTGAAGCCGAACTCCCGGACCAGAACGCCCTGCGATTGCCCATCGACGCGCAGCACCTTGGAGTTGTCCTGTTCGTGCGTCCAGCCTTCGGGCGTGATCGTGTGGCGGTTTTCCACGTTCAGGGCCGTGTAGTCGTCACGCGTGGTGTACTCGCGGCGGGGCAGGGGGCGCCAGCTGCGGTCCGAGGTCCAGGTCGGATTGCCATAGCGATGGTTCCAGCGTCCGGTCCCGCAGTAGCGCGGCGCGTCGGAGACTTCGTACACGCACTGGGTCCACGCACCGCGCGTCTGCTCGGGGTCGAGCATCACCATGCGCCAGGTCTGGTCGTCGAGGAACTCCAGCCGTTGTTCGGCCTCCCAGACCCAGTCCTGGCGCCAGTGCTTGACCACCCGAGCGCCCTCGTCGCTGCCGACCAGGAGCAGATGCTGCAGCACGATGCGATCCGGCTCGTTCTCGACCACGATCACCGCTTCGGCCGCACCGCTGCGTTTCGGAGGTTTGCGCTGGTAGTCAGGCTGGAGCGCGACGGTCTCGTCGAAGGCAAAAGTGACTGTGTACTCACCGGCCATGGCCAGGATGGCTTCGCGGTCGGCTGCCGGTGGTAGCGAGTGCAGCATCGAGTCGTTCAGTGGGGTCGGCGGGGTGCTGGCGCAGGCCGCCAGCAGGGCGGAGGCAGGCAGAATCAGCAGCAGGTTCTTCATTCGGGATGTCCTTGTCGTGTTCATGGTTCGTGCATTCAGCGGGTCAGAATCAGTTTTCCGAAGCGGGTCTCCCGCAGCTCGTAGCGGCGGCCGTCGTGAAGGATCAGGACGCGGCCGTGCGAACCGAGCAGGAGCCGACTGTCGATTTCGCGGAGCGCTTGCTCGTGCTTGTCGCGGGCTTCGATCGAGCGTGGGTCGCGGTCTAGTTCAGCCATTGAAACTCCCTTGCGATGGACAGGCGGACCGAGCGGCCGGGCTGGTCGATGCCGTTGGGGTGGATGCGGTAGGCCTTGTCGAAGACGTTGTCGAGGGCCAGGCGGAATTCGAAGCCTTCGAGCGCGCCCGCTGCCGGCAGCCAGGCCAGATGCAGATCCGTCTTGCCGTAGCCCGGTGTTGCGAGGGCGCCTTCCGGGACGTCGGTTCTGGCCCTGGAGAGGAGCAGCTCGCCGCCGAGTCGAAGTTGTCGATCGAACAGATTCAGGCCCATCGAGAGAACGGCCCGGTCGGGCTGCAGGCTGGCCAGGGCCTCGCCGTTGCGTCGCTCTCCGTCCAGCTGGGTCAGGTTCAGGCGCAGATAGCCGCGATCGTGCCGAAGCTCTGCCGACAGTTCGCCCCCCTGGATGCGCGCGTCGACGTTCCGGTTGGTGGTGAAGCCTGGAAAGATCAGGGTCTGGGTGATCGGATCGAAGCTCGGCTCGCCGCTGATGAAGACCACCACTTGATCGACATAATCATCGACGCGGCTGCGGTGCGCGGTGACCTCGAGCAGCAGTTCGATGTCGCGATTCCAGAGATTCTCTCTGGCCCAGCGTGCGCCGAGCTGGAGCTGGCGAGAATGCTCGGGCTTCAGGTCCGGAGTCGGCCTGAACTCGTTGATCACGACCTGTCCAGGGGCGAGGGGAGCGATGAAGTGCACGCCGTCGGCATACAGCTCGGTCAGGCTGGGCGCTCGGAATGCCTCGGCGGCCTCGGCCCAGAGGTAGATCGACTCGTCCGGCCGCCAGCCCAGGGCCAGTCGTGGTGTGGTGCGGGATTCGTCGCGTGAGGACAGGCCCTGTTCGCTGTGGTAGCGGAAGCGATCATGGCGAAGACCGGGGATGAGGGAGACGCCAGCCCCGAGCCCGAGTTCGAACTGGGCGAAAGCAGCCTGGTACTCCACATCGGCATCGGGGAACTGCGGGCGATCGAGTCCGTCTCTGCGACCCGACTGGCGATCCCGATAGGCTTCGGCGCCCAGGGTCAGCCGCAGGGGCTCTCCGGCCCGTTCGCCGAGATGGGTCGTGTTGACCAGATCCAGACCTTCGGTGGTGAAATCGGTGAAGTCGACGCGGCCATCGTCGAGGCGTGACTCGATGGCTTCGACCTCGTTGCGATAGGCCGTCGCACGCAGGTCCAGCCAGCGCAGGGTCGGGTCCTCGTGCTCGTAGCTCAGGCGAGTCTGCCGCCGCTCCGTGTGCCGGTCGACCAGATTGCTGGCGGTGGCCTGGGCATTGGCATTGGTGGGATTGAGGCCTTCGTTGTCGAATCGCTCGTGGCTCAGTTCGATCCGACGAAGTGCGTCAGGCTCGAAGCCGATCTTGAACAGACCGCTGTCGATCCGATCCCGAGTCGCCAGCAGGGCGTCACCATCGCCGTCGACCAGGTCCTCATGGGCCTCGCGGCGGGTCAGGGCAGCCAACCAGTCAAAGCGGCCCTGCAGGCCGTAGGCCATCAGCCGCGCGTCCCGCTGATCGCCGTTGCGATCATGGCCGCCGCCCAGGCGGAGCCCCGTCCCTTCGAGGCCAGCCATTCGCGAGCGGCCGGTGGCCGTTTCGATCACGAAGGCGCCACCGAGGGCGCCACTGCCGTACAGGGCGGATCCGGCGCCGCGCAGCACCTCGATGGACTCGATCAGGGTCGGGTCGAGCAGGAAGCGCCCGCCATGAGCCTTGTTGTAATTCTGGCGTGCCCCATCGATCCGGATCGCGACCTGTTCATCGGCAAAGCCACGGATCGTCGGTTCCTCGGCGATCCGGCGAGGGCCGCCGATCACGCCGACGCCGGGAATGGCTTCGAAGATTTCCTGATAGCTCGCCGACTGCTGGGCGCGAATCTGCTCGGGCTCGACGCGGCTGATCGAGGCGGGGGTGGTGAAGGCTGCCCGTTCCGTGCGCGTTGCTGAAACCACCAGCGTGTCCAGGCGAAACAGGCCGCTGGCCGTGGGGGAGGACATGTCGGTCTCGCTCTCGGTGGAGGCCGCCAAGGGCGCGGTGGTCAAGGCCAGCAGGACTGCCGGGGCGAGGCTTGAGTGGATTCGGGTCTTTTTTCGCACTTGGATCTCCAGTCCGGTTCGATCGCGCCAAGGGGCGCGTTGTGATCTGAATCGGCCTGGCTGGGCAGCGCGGAGCCTGCGTGGCTGGGCAATGGACTTATTCTAATGCGAACGAGAATAGTTATCAATACCATCTGCCGCGGTGTGGGTGACTTCACTGGCGCGTGCCTCAGGACGGCAGGGTCAGCCCCTGGGTGTGCACGATCACGGTCCTCGGGCCAGGGGAGGAGGGGATTCAAGGGCTCGGGGTGCTCGGCGGCGTTCGCTGGTCGGCGCGCCGCCCGATGGACTGAGCTCGATTTACCTGGCGAAGATTTCCAGTGCCCCGGGCAGGGCTTCGCAGTCCACGGGCGTGTCCGTGAGGAATTCGCCGTCGGCGGTCACGTCCAGCGATTCATCGGTGCGGATGTTCAGCTGTTTGCAGCGCCAGTGTGTCATGGTGTCGGAGGCTCGAACCTGGCCGGTCCGCAGACGCAGGGCATTGCCGAGCATGGCCAGGCGGGATTGACGGCGGATCAGCAGCACATCGAGAAGACCATCGTCGAGCTTCGCATCGTCGGCGATGGTCATGCCTCCACCGTAATGGATGCCGTTGGCCACGGTGATCTGAAGAAAGTCGCCATCGGTGTCCTGCTGCTCGGATGAGAGTCTGGCATGAAAGCTTGGCGGCGCCTTGAGTGCCCGCAGGATGCCGAGCAGATAGGCCAGCACGCCGAGGCGGGACTTGCTGTCGGTGTCCATCATTCGCGTCATCTGCGGTCCCAGCCCCATCCCGATGGCATTGACGAAGCTGACGCCGTTGGCCCGTGCCACATCGATTCGTCGAGTTCCACCGTCCCGAATCAGCGCCACCGCCTTGTCCAGATCCTCGGGGATGTCCAGCGAGCGGGCAAGATCGTTGGCCGTGCCGAGCGGCAGCAGGCCCAGCGGGCGGTCGCAGTCGAGTAGCGCATCCAGGGCGAGGTTGACCGTCCCGTCCCCGCCGCCGAGCACGATGCGGCTGGCCCAGGCGCCGTGCACCTCGATCGCTTCGGGCAGCGAAGCTGGATCGTCGGGCCGAAGCTGACGGACTTCGCCGTCGCGTTCGAAAGACTTGACGGCCCGGGCGATGTCTTCGTCACCGGATCGGCTGCCGGGATTGGTCAGGAGGAGGGTGCGCTGGCGCATGGTCGACTCGGCGTTGATCGGGTCCTGCATGAGACTTGTTCAGAGGTTCCCTAGTATGCGGGAAGCATGACCAATGGCGGTGGCCAGGCCGGTTCCATCCAGGGAGAATCGTCTCCGTCGATCCGGCAAACCCCATTGGAGACCTTCGATGCTGACCATGCGTCTGTCGATTCCGTTGCTGTTGACGAGCGCCTTGCTGTCGTCACCGGCCTTTCCCGAAACCACGGTGGGCCTGGACGAGCCCTCAGCGCGCTTTGCCGAGGTGCTGCAGGCCTACGCCGATGTCTATGGCTTCTCCGGCGCCCTGCGCGTTGCCCGGGGTGAGACCGTGCTGTCCGAATCGGCCGTGGGTCTGGCCGATCGAAGCTTCACGGTGCCGTTCACGCCAGGGACGCGGAATTCGATCAATTCGATCTCGAAGGTCTTCACCGTCGCTGCCGCCATGCGCCTGGTCGAGCGTGGAGCCCTGGATCTGGACCTTGCCGTGTCGCACTATCTGCCGGATCTGGGCGCGCCCTGGCAGGAGCGGGTCACGGTTCGGCAGCTGCTCGCTCATCGCAGTGGACTGCCGAGAGAAGCCGGGCTCGATGCCAGCGATGAACGGGAGCTCGAAGCGATCATGCCGACCGTGGCGGCCTTGCCCCTGGTGTCGGAGCCCGGCGAGCGCTATGCCTACTCGAACGCCGGCGTGGCCCTGCTCGGGCGGGTTCTCGAAGTCGCCAGTGGTCTCGACCTGCCCGAGCTGATCGAGGACGAGGTGCTCTCACCGCTGGACTTGAACGACACCGGCATGTACCGGGGCCGGCAGCTGGTCGAGCGGCAGGCGCGTCCCTATCGCATGGGGGCAGCCGGTGTAGTGCATGCCCAGCGCAGCAAGACCCTCGGCGAGAGTGCGGGAGGCGGCCTCTACTCGACGGTGGCCGACCTGCACCGCTTCGTCCGCGCGCTCCGTCAGCCCGGCTACCTGCAGCAGGCCTCCCTGGACACGATGTTCGCGCCGGCGTCCGGCGAGCTGGGGTCGGATTACGAGGCGCTGGGTTGGAGCATCAAGTATTTCGGTGAGGAGCGGCTCTGGTTCGCGGCCGGCTCCGGCTATGGCACGAAGAGCGTCATTCTCTATTCACCGGTCACCGAGGAGTTCATCGGCCTGGTCAGCAATTGGGGCAATACGCCGATCCTCGATCTGCTGCGTGACGTCTATCTGAGCCTCAAGGGCCAGGACGTGCGGCTGCCGTCCCGGGACCAGCTGGCCTCGGTCGAGGAGTTCCGGGCTCGCCTTGGCCTGTACCGCTTCGACGAGGAGCAGCTGCGCCAGACCCTGCAGGTGGCGGACGGCCTCGTCCGACTGCACAGCGTGGACGGCAAGCTGTTCATGGACGACGAGCTGATGGCCCGAGGCGAGGGCGGGGCGCTGCGGCTGACCTACACGGACGAATTGCAGATTCGCTTCGAGGACGACGCCATGTGGCTGGAGATCAACGGGCAGCGCCTGCGCGGTGAGCGTGTCGAACGGCGTCCGAGGATTCCCTGAGGTCGACCCCACTGGGCTCAAGGCGATCGCATGGTGTCCGGTTCCGGCCAGGAGCCGGGCCGCAGTCGAGCCGGCAGATAGAGCGGGTGTGCGGGTTCGCCGCTCTTGTTGAGGCGAATGACCTGCAGACGGCTGCCCAGAGTGTTCCGAAGCTGCTGCGAGCGGTCCAGCCAGGCGCCATCATTGCCCCAGACGGCCACGAGCGCGTCTGCGCATCGAGCCAGGCGGCGAATCCACGCATCATTGCGAGGGCCGATCGGGTCATCGGCCCGGCGCAGGTCTTCCGGGTAGGTCGCGCGAAAAGCGAACAGGTTGGTCATGATCAGGCCGCCGTAGCCCCAGTCGCGGGCGAAACCGATGCATCGCCGGATCGTCGGGTCGTTCCGCTCTGCATCGGCGGTGGATGGATTCAGACCGATCATCATCACTTTCGGCGCTCGGACCTCCCAGGTCCGCCACAGGCTGTAGCGATAGCGTCGACAACGGCTGAAATTGGCGCCGCCGGGTCGTGACAGGGTGTGGGACAGCTTCATGCCCTCTGAGCATACCTGTTCAGGAGCCTCTCGAGGCCGTCCACGACTCGCTTGGGATAAGATAAGGGCCCGTCCTCCTCGCTGATCCGTCATGTCGATTCGTCCCGAACAGTACCCGGCCATGATGAACGAGCTCCGCTCGGCCTTCGATCAGGGATTGACTCGCGCGCTGGCCTGGCGTCGTCAGCAGCTGGACGCCCTGGAGCGGATGCTGCGCGAGAACGAAGCGGCGATCGACGCGGCGCTGGCGGCCGATCTCGACAAGCCCCGGCAGGAAGTGCTGCTGGGCGAGGTGGCGCTCCTGCTCAGCGAGATCAAGCATGCCCGCCACCGCCTGGCGCGCTGGAGCCGGCCGCGCCGCGTGTCGACGCCGATGGTCGGCCAGCCCGGCAGCAGCTGGGTGCAGCCGGAGCCGCTGGGCCTGGTGTTGATCATGGGCGCCTGGAACTACCCCGTGCAGCTGATTCTGGCGCCGCTCATCCCCGCGATCGCGGCGGGCAACGCGGCGGTGCTGAAACCTTCCGAGATCGCCGAGCACACGGCGGCTCTGATTGCCGAGCTGGTGCCCAGGTACCTGGATTCCCGCGCGATCCGCGTGGTCGAGGGGGCCGTCGAAGAAACCACAGAGCTGCTCAAGCAACGCTTCGACCACATCTTCTACACCGGTGGTGCGGCGGTCGGTCGCATCATCATGCGTGCCGCGGCCGAGCATCTGACCCCGGTGACCCTGGAGCTCGGGGGCAAGAGTCCCTGCGTGATCGACCGTGGCGCCGATCTGCGTTCGGCCGCCCGACGCCTGGTCTGGGGCAAGTGCCTGAATGCCGGCCAGACCTGCATCGCGCCCGACTACGTGCTGGTGCATCCGGAGGATCGCCCGGCCCTGATCGAGGCGATGCGCGCGGAACTGGAGGCTATGTACGGTGAGGATCGCCTGGCCAGCCCGGACTACTGCAAGATCATCAATCGTCGTCACTTCGACCGTCTCGTGGGCTATCTGGGCCACGGGCAGATCGCGATCGGCGGGGGCAGTGATCCAGCCTCCGAGCGGATCGAGCCCACGGTGCTGATCGACGTCTCGCCCGACGATCCGGTGATGCAGGAAGAAATCTTCGGGCCGATCCTGCCCGTCTTGACGATCGACAGCCTGGAGCAGGCCATCGAGTTCATCCGCGAGCGCGAGAAGCCCCTGTCGGCCTATCTGTTCACCCGCAGTCGCAAGAGCGAACGGCGCTTCGAATCGGCGATCAGCACCGGCAACCTCTGCATCAACGACGTGCTGATGTTCATGTCGGTGCCGGACCTGCCCTTCGGAGGCGTGGGCGAGTCGGGCATGGGGCAGTATCACGGTCAGGCCGGCTTCGACCGCCTCAGTCACCTGAAGTCCGTCATGCGTCGCGGCCGCTGGCCGGAAGTGACCGTGCGCTTCGCGCCCTACAGCAATTTCAAGATGAAGCTGCTCAAGCTTCTGGGCTGAACACGGTTCATCCTGATCTCCGACCCCCGATCCCTCGACCTCGATCCCGACGCCATGCACCTGCCCAGCGAAAACTACCCGCGCTTCCACCTCGCCCTGCCGGTCACCGACCTCGACGACACGCTGCGCTTCTACACCGAGCTGCTGGCCTGTCCGACCGGCCGCCGTTCCGAGCGCTGGGTCGATCTCGATTTCTTCGGTCACCAGCTGGTCCTGCATCAGGTCGATGCCGATCAGCACCCCAGTGCGCAATGCAACGCGGTGGATGGCCACGCCGTGCCGGCCAGTCATTTCGGCCCGATCCTGGCCTGGGAGGACTTCGAGGCACTGGCCGAACGCTTTCGCCAGGCGGGCCTGGACTTCATCATCGAACCCTACCTGCGCTTCGAAGGCCGCAAGGGCGAGCAGGCCACGATGTTCGTGGCCGATCCCAGTGGCAATGCACTGGAGTTCAAGTCCTTCCGTAACATCGACGCCTTGTTCGCCGACGATCTCGACGCCTATTGATGCGCGGTTGGCGCCGATCGCCGTATCGTCTCGCTTCGATGCAGTGAACCCCCGCCGCCCGCTGGCGTCTGAGACCTTGACCCATCCAGAGACCAATGAATCCATGAGCCTGTTCAAGACCCGCTGGCCCTACCTGATCGTCTTCATCGCCTGCGTCGGCCTGTTGGCCTACGCCTATTACGCCCAGTTCGTCCTCGAGCTTGCCCCTTGTCCGATGTGCATGCTGCAACGATTCGGCTTCATGATCATGGCGCTCATGGCGCTGGGGCTTGCGATCCACAATCCCAGGGGCTGGGGTCGCTGGATCTATGGCATTCCGTTCTTCGGTGGCGCGATCTGGGGTATGGTCACGGCCACCCAGCACGTTCGCCTGCAGGGCCAGCCACCCGATCCCTTCGGTGGTTGTGGTGCCGACTGGCCGACCATGATCGAGTTCGACTACAGCTGGGGAGAGATCCTCACCGAAGCCTTTACCGCTTCGGGCGACTGCACGACCATCGATTGGACCTTCCTGGGCCTGTCGATGCCGGCGTGGACCCTGATCTGGTATGTTGGGTTGGCATTGTTTATGCTTCCTGCACTATTCATCAAAAAGAATTGATTTGATTTGGATTTTTCAATGACCGAGCAGCTCAAGACCATCACGCCCGCCAAGGGCTGGAGACCCGATTCCTGGCAGCAGAAGCCCGCAGGACAGCAGGCCCGCTACGAGGACGAAGGAGAACTGAAAACCGTGCTTGCCAGGCTGGCGAGCATGCCGCCGCTGGTGACGTCCTGGGAAATCCTGAATCTCAAGCAGCAGATCGCCGAGGCGCAGGCCGGCAAGCGCTTCTTCCTCCAGGGTGGCGACTGCGCCGAGGTCTTCGACGAATGCGAGTCCTCGATCGTGGCGAACCGTCTCAAGGTCCTGCTGCAGATGTCGCTGATCCTGTTGCACGGCCTGGAGATGCCCGTCCTGCGCGTCGGCCGCTTTGCCGGTCAGTACGCCAAGCCCCGTTCCTCCGACACGGAGACGATCGATGGCGTGACCCTGCCGAGCTATCGCGGCGACCTGGTCAACTCCCCGGAATTCACAGAGGCCGCCCGCCGGCCCGACCCCGCTCGCCTGATCCAGGGCCATGCCCGTTCGGCCATGACCATGAATTTCGTCCGCGGCCTGGTCGACGGCGGTTTCGCCGACCTTCACCATCCCGAGTACTGGGACCTGGGCTGGGTCGAGCATTCGCCGCTGGCCGCTGAGTTCCACCGCATTTCCGAAAGCATCGGCCAGTCCGTGCGTTTCATGGAGACCATCACCGGTCAGCAGCCGGGCAGCCTGAAGCGGGTGGACTTCTACACCTCGCACGAGGCCCTGCATCTGCCCTACGAGCAGGCCCTGACCCGCCAGGTGCCGCGTCAGTACGGTTGGTTCAACCTGTCCACGCACTTCCCCTGGATCGGGATGCGCACGGCGGAGCTGGATGGTGCGCACGTGGAGATGTTCCGTGGCATCCGCAACCCGATCGGGATCAAGGTCGGACCGGGCATGTCCGCGGACTGGCTGAAGGGCCTGATCCGCACGCTCAACCCGGACCACGAGGCCGGCCGTCTGGTGCTCATCCATCGGATGGGTGCGGGCAAGGTCTCGGACCATCTGCCCGGCCTGATCAATGCCGTCAAGGCCACCGGTTCGCCGGTGCTGTGGATCTGCGATCCGATGCACGGCAACACGGAAAAGACCAGCAACGGCTACAAGACGCGCCGCTTCGAGAACATCCGTGCCGAAGTGGAGCAGGCCTTCGAGATTCATGCCGCCGAAGGTTCACGTCTCGGTGGCGTGCACCTGGAGCTGACCGGCGAAAACGTCACCGAGTGTGTGGGTGGTGCGCGCGAGCTCAACGAGAGTGATCTGGCCACCTGCTACAAGACCACCGTCGATCCGCGTCTGAACTACGAGCAGGCGCTGGAAATGGCGATGCTGGTGGTCCGCAAGCATCGCAGCCTCGGATAAGCGGGCGACCACCTCGGTCGCCACGACAAACGAAAGGCCCGGGACACGTCGAGCGTCCCGGGCCTTTTTTCAAGCGCCGGTTTCCTAGAGCAGGCTCTCGACCGCGGCGCGCTCTTCGCGCAGTTCCTGGTCGGTGGCATCCATCCGCGCCCTCGAGAACTCGTTGATCTCCAGACCCTGGACGATCGACCACTGGCCGTTCTCGCAGGTGCAGGGGAAGGAATAGATCACGCCCGGCTCGATGCCGTAGCTACCGTCCGAAGGGACGGCCATCGAGACCCAGTCATCGCCGTCGGTGCCCAGGGCCCAGTCGCGGATGTGGTCGATGGCGGCAGACGCCGCCGAGGCGGCGCTGGAGGCCCCACGTGCCTTGATGATCGCCGCGCCGCGCTGCTGCACGGTCGGAATGAAATCGGACTCGTACCAGCTCGCATCCACGCCTTCGGCCTCCATCGCCGGCTTGCCGGCCACCAGGGTGTGATGCAGATCCGGGTACTGGGTCGAGCTGTGGTTACCCCAGATGGTCATCTGACGAATGCTGGTGTGGTGGATGCCGGTGCGGGCTGCGAGCTGCGCCAGGGCGCGATTGTGGTCCAGGCGGGTCATCGCCGTGAAGTTCTCTTTCGGCAGGTCCGGTGCATTGGCCTGGGCGATCAGCGCGTTGGTATTGGCCGGGTTGCCGACGACCAGGACCTTCACGTCACGGCTGGCGACGGCGTTCAGGGCGCGACCCTGCGGGCCGAAGATCTTGCCGTTTTCGCTCAACAGGTCAGCGCGCTCCATGCCGGGACCGCGCGGCTTGGCGCCGACGAGGATGGCATAGTCGGCGTCCTTGAAGCCGGTTTCCAGATCGGCGGTGGCTTCGACGCCAGCGAGCAGCGGGAAGGCGGCGTCTTCGAGCTCCATGACCACGCCCTTCAGCGCGTCCAGGGCCGGGGCGATTTCGATCAGCTGGAGGATGACCGGCTGGTTGGGGCCGAGCAGATCGCCGGAAGCGATGCGGAAGCAGAGCTGGTAGCCGATCTGGCCGGCGGCGCCGGTGATGGCAACGCGCTTGGGACGATTCATGGTGAAGTTCTCCGGGTTGGTTTCAAACAGCCCGATATTTTAACCGTTTGAGCGCCTGCAAGGCATGAGCGGTCCCGACCTCGGTCCGAAGGGTTACTAATGCAACCAGAAGTATTGCCTCATTCAGCTTGTCTCTCGGCGTGCGTGGCAAGGCGTCGGCGCGAAGTCTGTAGCCGGGCCTACATCGAGCGCCGACAACGCAGTACACGTGCGCCGAGAGGCAAGCCCTGCGGGGGCTCCGGACGAATCCGCCTGCGGCGTTAAAGCGGTTCGACGTAGGGCAACTATGCCTTCACCACTTTGCCTTGCAGGCGAATCCGTCCGGAGCCCTGAATGTGGCAATACTTCTGTTTGCATTAGTAGAATGGTGCAAAGTCGTTGATTCGAAGGAGAGAGCCATGATGCGGATTGCCCTGCCACTGCTGGCGCTGTTCAGTGCCACGAATGTCGCCGCCGAGGACCCGGTCGAGCAGTTCTGGGCGAATCTGAGCGAGCTCTGCGGTCAGGCCTTCGAAGGCGAGCTTGTCCAGCATCCGGAAGGCGAGACGGGTTTTGTCGGCCAGCGTCTGGTGATGCACGTCCGGGACTGTCACGAGGACTGGATTCGCATCCCGTTTTCCGTTGGCGACAATCGCTCCCGGACCTGGGTGTTGACCCGAACGGAGGATCGGATCGAATTGCGTCATGTCCACCGCCACGAGGATGGCTCACCGGATGCGGTCAGCATGTACGGGGGTGTGGCCAGCAATCGCGGGCGTGCCGATTCCCAGTATTTCCCGGCCGACGAAGAGACTCGTCAGATGATCGAAGAGGCTTTTTCCAACGTCTGGGTGATCCGAGTCGAGCCCGGTGAGCGTTTCACCTACGGGCTGCGGCGCCTGGGAACGCCGCGGGTGTTCCAGATCGATTTCGATCTGAGCCGCCCCATCGAGGCGCCACCTCCGCCCTGGGGATGGATCGACTGATCAGCCTTCGGCCGGGACGAGCCAGTGCATGCTGAACAGCTTGGCCGGATCCTTCCAGACTTCTGCTGAACGCAGTCCGGCGGTCGCCGCCAGTGCCTTGAAGTCCGGGGCCGAGTACTTGTGGCTGTTTTCCGTGTGGATGCTCTCGCCGGCGGTCAGTCTGAATTCCTTCCCGCCGAGGCGGATCGCGGTGTCTCGTCGAGCGACCAGGTGCATTTCGATCCGTCGAAAGGGTTCGTTGAAGCGGGCCTCGTGGGCAAAGGCATCGAGTTCGAGTTCGGCGTTGAGTTCGCTGCGCAATCGGATCAGCAGATTGAGATTGAAACGAGCGGTGACACCCTCCGAGTCATCGTAGGCGCGGATCAGCCGATCGACTGGCTTGAGGAGGTCGACGCCGATGAGGATGCCGCCTTCAGGGCCTGCGATTCGGCCCATGCGTTCGAGAAAACCGGTGGCGTCCTGGTGTTCGAAATTACTGATCGTCGAGCCTGGGAAGTAGACCACCCGTCGTCTGGCGGGCGGATCGAGGCTCAGGTCCTCTGCGGCGATGGGACGGGTGTAATCGGCCCGCACGGCCCGGATCTCGATGTCTGGAAAAGCGGCGCTCAGCTCGCGTTCCGAGGCGCGCAAGGCCGCGGCAGAAATCTCGATCGGCGTGTAGGCGCGTGGACGTTCCAATCCAGCCAGCAGTTTGCGGGTCTTGATGCCGGCCCCGGAGCCAAATTCGATGATGTGGGCCTCGGGTCCGATCAACTCGCTGATCCGGCCGAGGTGTGCTTCGTGGAGCGCAAGGTCGGCGCGCGTGACGTAATAGTCGTCCGTCTCGCAGATCGCTTCGAACAGTTCAGAGCCGCGGGCATCGTAGAGATACTTGCAGGGCAGGGTTCTTGGACGGGACGATAGCCCATCCAGGACATCGGCGAGAAATCGCTCCCGAGCCGTCACGAGGCGCTCCGGGCTAGCCTGAGCCCGCTGAACTGCCAGCGTTGATGCGGATGGAAGAAGTTGCGGTAGCTGGCGCGGAGATGACCGGCCGCCGTTGCGCAGCTCCCGCCCCTCAGCACCATCTGGTTGGCCATGAACTTCCCGTTGTACTCGCCGACGGCCCCCTTGCCGGGGCGGAAGCCCGGATAGGCGGCATAGGCCGAGGACGTCCATTCCCAAACACTACCGTAGGCCTGGGTCAGGCCCGTCGCCGCACTGGCTTCCGGATGGAATCGTCGCCGGTCCGCGAAATGCCCCTCGATGGGTAGCGCGCGCACGGCATGTTCCCACTCCAGCTCGCTGGGCAGGCGGGCGCCGCTCCATTCCGCAAAGGCCCAGGCTTCGTAGAAACTGAGGTGGCAGATCGGGCTGTCCGGGTCGACCGGACGAGCTCCCGTGCAGCTGTAGTGCCACCAGTCCCCGTCTTCTCGCCACCAGTACAGTGGCGCGTCGATGCCCTCGACCTGGCGCCAGCTCCAGCCATCCGAGAGCCAGAGTTCGGGTCGCTCGTAGCCGCCGTCGTCCATGAAGGCCAGATAGGCGGCGCAGGAAACTGGCTGACTGCCCAGCTCGAAGGGCGCCAGGAAGGCCCGATGCCGCGGCATCTCGTTGTCGAAGGCGAACGCGGGTCCCTCATGACCGAATTCGAACAGGCCGCCCTCGAAGCCGAGCCAGTCGAACGCCGCGTTCTGCCCGGATGGCTCGTGCCGGGTGCCGAAGCAGGGCGGATGCGCCGGGTTGAAGGAGAAAGCGTGCTTTAGATCGGTCACGATCAGCTCCTGGTGCTGCTGCTCGTGGTTGAGGCCGAGCAGGATCAGTGGGGCCAGTTGCCGAAGCGTCGGTGGGTCGAGCTGGATCAGAAGCTGCTGAATGGCGCCATCGACGTGTCTTCGATAGTCGGTGACCGCGGCCTGATCGGGGCGCGAGATGAGACCACGACGAGGGCGAGGGTACTGCCTGCCGACGCCGTTGTAGTAGGAGTTGAACAGGTACTCGTAGCCTGGATCAAGGGGACGGTATGCAGGCAGATGGGGCTTGAGAATGAAGGTCTCGAAGAACCAGCTGGTGTGCGCCCGATGCCACTTGACCGGACTCGCGTCGGGCATCGACTGCAGGTTCTGGTCCTCCGGCCCGAGCGATTCGATCAGCGCCTCGGTGGAGCGACGAACCCTATCATAGGCCTCGGCCAGGTCCGCTTGGTCGAGCTTTCGCGGGTCGAGACGATTGAAGGAGCGAGGCGCAATGTCGCCTCGATCCGAAGGAGTTGCGCTGGCCATGGGTGGGAATTCTGTTGGTCGATTCAACCCGGACCTTAACATCACGAACGCGAGATCTCGTGTTCATCCGCCCCTATTGCCATTGAAGTCTGCGCTTTACATGACGATAACACTCTGTTTGCCAAGGACTAACCGGGACTCTGGAACCATCTGCGCTTCCATGGACCGACAAGGACGCCCCACCATGTTTCGAACTCTGATGCTGCTCGCCACGCTGGGTACGACCCTGCCTGCCGGAGCGCTCGTCGTTTCACTCGATGGGCGAATTCTCGGTGAGGTCGACGCATTGATCTATCACCCGGGGAGTCGTGTGTTCGAGGTCCGCGTTGCTGCGGGGCAAGCCTGCTCAGGCACCCTGTTGCAGGCTTCTGCGGGGCAGCTGGGCTTGATGATCGACGGGCTCGAGCACGCCATGAGCTTGCCCATCCGTCTGACTGCCGGCCCCGGGGAGAGCTGGCTTCAGATCGATACCGTGGCTGGAGATCTGCGCTGCGCCGTGGACGGAATCTTCAAGGATCGGCTGCAGCTTGGCGGCTGATGCTGGCGTTTCCGGCGACCGCCACGGGCGCTTGCCGCGGCTCGCGCGTCAATCGATCCCGTATTTCTTGAGCTTGTAGCGCAGTGAGCGAAAGGTGATGCCGAGCTGGCGGGCCGCCTCGGTCTTGTTGAAGCGTGCTTCCCGCAGGGCATTCTCGAGGATGTGCTTCTCGACGTCCTCGATGTAATCATCCAGGCTGCGGTCCTCGGGCCGGTCAGCGAACATGGCGTCGTCGCCCGCCTGCTCGCCGTCGAGGCTGAGATCTTCGGGCGTGATCTCATCCCCCTCGCACATGGTCACCGCGCGCTGCAGGATATTCACCAGTTCGCGTACGTTGCCGGAGAAGGCATGACCGCGGAGCGCCTTCCTGGCTCCTTCACCCAGAGTGCGGGCCGGCTCACCCCATTGCTCGCCGATCGACTGGAGGAAGTGTTCGGCCAGAATGATGATGTCATCCCGTCGCTCGCTGAGCGCGGGCATCTGCAGTTCGATGACATTGAGCCGGTAGTAGAGGTCGTTCCGGAAGGCTCCCTCGTCGACCAGTGGCTTGAGCGGCTTGTGGCTGGCCGAGAGAATGCGGACGTCGATCTTGATTTCCTGGCGTCCCCCGATGGGGCGCACGGTCTTCTCCTGGATGACCCGCAACAGCTTGACCTGCATCGGTAGCGGCAGGTCGGCGACTTCATCGAGGAACAGGGTTCCGCCTTGAGCGGCCTGAAAAAGGCCCTCCTTGTCGCTGTCGGCGCCGGTGAAGCTGCCCTTGACGTGGCCGAAGAACTCGCTCTCCATCAGTTCGGTGGGAATGGCGCCGCAGTTGACGGCGATGAAGGGTTCTTCGGCGCGCGGACCCAGGTCGTGGATCAGGCGGGCGGCCAGTTCCTTGCCGGTGCCGGATTCGCCACTGATCAGGACCGGAGCCTGACTGCGCGCCAGTTTGACGATGGTCTGGCGGACCCGCTTGATGGCCTCGGACTGGCCGATCAGGCGCTGCAGCAGGTAGCTCTTGTCATCTTTCGATCCCTCCGCGCGTTCGACGTCCGCCGGTGAGGGGGCCGGTTCGGCGCGCCGCTGAGAATCCGTTCGCTCGGGCGACGGCGACGTTTCCGCATCATCCTTCCTGAGCTTGAGGGCTGTGCGAATGAGGTTGCGAAGCACCTCCAGATCGACCGGCTTGGAGACGAAATCGAAGGCGCCGTACTTCAGTGCCGTGACTGCGTCCTCGACCTTGCCGAAGGCGGTGATCATGGCGACGGGGATCTGCTCGTGGTCGCGGTTGATCTCCTTGATCAGGGTCAGGCCATTGCCATCGGGCAGGCGCATATCGGTGAGGCAGAGCGCATAGTCCGCGCCGCTGGCCAGCAGGCGCCGTGCTTCGGACAGATCCTCGGCGGTGTCCACTTCGAGGCCCATGCGGCTCAGGGTGATGTCGAGCAGTTCGCGCAGATCGGGCTCATCATCGACAACGAGGGCACGCATCTGGGTCATTCAGTCTCCTTCCTGCAAATCCTTCGGGCGAGCCGTCATCGGGCGGCTGCCTGTCGTTGGTCGACCATCTCTGGCGTCCCGTCCGAAGCCTCCGGTCTGCGCAGCAGAATACGGAAACAGGCGCCGGTGTTGGGGACCTGTACGTATTCAAGCGGCGCCTGGTTGGCATCGCAGAGCTGGCGAGCCAGGTAGAGCCCGAGGCCCGATCCCTGCTTGTGCGTGGTGAAGAAGGGTTCGAAGACCTGAGACCGCTTCTCCAGCGGGATGCCGGGGCCGTCGTCTATGATATCCAAGGCGAGTTCACGATGTCCGCGAATCGGACTGACCCGAAGCGTGATCACCGGCGGACGATTCTCGTCGATGCGTGCGTGCTTGAGCGCATTCTCCATCAGGTTCCAGACGGCCTGGGTCAGCTGACCTGGATCGATCAGCACCATGATGCCCGCCGAGGGCAACTCCAGCTTGATCTGATCTTCCGGCAGCTTGTGATAGCGACGAAACTCGTTGGCCAGTCGGCGGGCCCAGCTGACCAGGTTGACGGCCTCGACCCGCGCCCGCTCCCGGCGCGACAGCTTCAATACGTTCTCGACGATGTCGTTCATGCGTGCGGCATGGTTGAGAATCATCTTGACCAGCTTCTGATCCGGGGGGCTCAGTGAGTCGCTTTCGCCCAGCAACTGGGCGGCATGGCTGAGCGCCCCGAGCGGGTTTCGGATTTCATGGGCGATCGATGCCGAAAGCCGAGCCAGGGAAGCCTGGGCCAGGTCGCGGGCCCGTCGGCTGACCACCGAGGTGTCCTCGAGAAAGATCAGCGTCGCCTCGCTATTGACCCCGGGCATGCTCAGCATGCGGGGGACCACGGCCACCTGTGTAGCCTGCAGGAGCAGGCCTTCGTCCTCGGTCTTTCCTGTCTTGCGCCAACGCTCGAGCCGTTCGGCGAGTGCCGGAGCGATGACCTTCAGATTGCGTTCGCTGACCGGGGGATTCCCCAGCAGGTACCAGGCGGCCTCGTTGATCTGCCGGATCTTGCCCGCGGCATCCACGACCAGGACGCCGGATCGCATCCGGTGGATGATCAGCTCGTTGACCTGCTCGAGGTTGGCCATATCGACGCCGCGGCGCTCGGCCAGCAGCTGGTATTCGCGACCCCAGCGACCCAACAGGGAGCAGCCCAGCGCGGTCACCATGGCCGCGATTCCGTAGAGGGCGGCGGGGACGGCCACCGTTGCGGCGGGCATGACCCGCGCGGCAATCACCGCATCGATCAGCAGGCCCAGAGCGACAAGGCTGGCGAAGAACAAGGCCGTGCGGAGGCTCAGCAGCAAGCCCGCGATGCCGATGTAGAACAGTAGCAGGATGACCAGGCCGCTCTCGATGCCGCCGAAGCAATGCAGCACCGTCGAGATGATGATCAGATCCGTGGCCAGGGAAAAGGAACTCAACTCCGCCGGACTGGTGGTCCTGCGCAGGTGCACCAGCAGGAACAGAATCGCGGCGCCGACGTAGGTCAGGGCCGCGGACTTGAGCAGGAAGAACTTGTAGCCGGGGGTGAGTTGCTCGGCCAGGGGCGACAGGGCCACGACCAGGATGATCGGAGCCAGGATGATGCGGAATCCATTGAGATAGTAGAGCGCGCGGCGAACGATATCCTCGTCTGCGACCAGCGAAGTTCGGGATTTCAAGTTCGCCTCCAGTTGAGCCTGGGCCGGGGAAAGCAGCCTGGCCGCTGCGTTGACCCTCGATGGCTAGAGTATAGCCACATTTTCGGGTTTGATAATTCCCGTCGTCTGTACCAGAATACGCGGTTTGCGGCGCTCCGCGAGGCCGTATTCAGCCCGTTTTTCTGCGATCCGAACGCCCGGATCGCGTCGAAACAACACCAAGGATTCTAGCGAATGAATTTTCATGAGTACCAGGCCAAGGACCTGTTCGCCCAGTACGGCATTCCCGTGCCCAAGGGTGAAGTGGCGACCACGGCCGATGAAGCGGTGGCCGCGGCCGAGAAAGTCGGCGGCAGCCAGTGGGTCGTCAAGGCCCAGGTGCATGCCGGTGGACGCGGCAAGGCTGGCGGTGTCAAGCTGGCCAACAGCCTCGACGAGGTTCGAGCCGAGGCCGAACGCATGCTGGGCATGTCGATCGAAACCTACCAGACCGCCGGCCTGGCGCTGCCGGTCAACAGCGTCCTGATCGCCGAAGCCACGGATATCAAGCAGGAACTGTATCTCGGCGCCCTGGTCGACCGTGCGCATCGCTCGGTGGTGTTCATGGGTTCGGCCGCCGGTGGCGTGGACATCGAGCAGGTGGCCAGCGAAACTCCCGAGAAGATCATCACCGCCGTGGTCGACACGGCAGCGGGCTTCATGCCCTACCAGGCTCGCCAGATCGGCTTCGGCATGGGCCTGAACGCCAAGCAGGTCCGGCAGCTGACCAAGATCATGGACGGTCTGTACAAGCTGTTCATGGAAAAGGACATCAGTCTGATCGAGGTCAACCCGCTGATCATCGACGACAAGGGCGATCTGAGCGCCCTCGATGCCAAGCTCAACGCCGATGACAACGCCCTGTTTCGCCATCCGGATCTGGAAGCGATGCGCGACGAGTCGCAGGAAGATCCGACCGAACTGGCCGCCAGCAAGCACGAACTGAACTACGTGACCCTGGACGGCAATATCGCCTGCATGGTCAACGGCGCCGGCCTGGCCATGGCGACCATGGACGTGGTCAAGCTGGCCGGTGGCGAGCCGGCCAACTTCCTGGATGTCGGCGGTGGCACCAATGCCGAGCGCGTCAAGGAGGCCTTCAAGCTGATTCTGTCCGACGACAAGGTCAAGGCCATTCTGGTCAATATCTTCGGTGGCATCGTCCGCTGCGATCTGATCGCCGAGGGCATCATCAACGCGGTCAAGGACATCGACGTCAAGGTGCCGGTCGTGGTGCGTCTGGAAGGCACCAATGTCGACCAGGGCAAGAAGATGCTGGCCGATAGCGGTTTCGCCATCATTCCGGCCGACGATCTCAACGACGGCGCACGCAAGGCCGTGGAAGCGGCAGCGGCCTGAAGGAATCTGCAATGAGTGTACTAGTCAACAGCAAGACCAAAGTCATTACCCAGGGCTTCACCGGCGCCCAGGGCACCTTTCATTCCGAACAGGCCATCGCCTACGGCACCCGCCTGGTCGGCGGCGTGACCCCGGGCAAGGGCGGCCAGGAACACCTCGGTCTGCCGGTCTTCGACACGGTCGATCGAGCGGTCGAGGAAACCGGTGCCGATGCATCGATGATCTTCGTGCCGCCGCCCTTCGCGGCCGACGCCATCCTGGAAGCCGCCGATGCGGGCGTTCGCGTCATCGTCTGCATCACCGAGGGCATTCCGGTGCTGGACATGATGCGCGTCAAGGCCGCGCTGGCCCACTATGAAGACGTGACCCTGATCGGTCCGAACTGCCCGGGCATCATCACGCCGGGCGAGTGCAAGATCGGCATCATGCCCGGCAAGATCCACAAGCCCGGCAAGGTCGGCATCGTGTCGCGTTCCGGCACCCTGACCTACGAAGCCGTCTTCCAGACCACCCAGGCGGGCCTGGGCCAGTCGACCTGCATCGGCATCGGCGGAGATCCGATCAACGGCATGAACTTCGTCGACTGCCTGAGCCTGTTCCAGGAGGACCCGGAAACCGAAGGCATCATCATGGTCGGTGAGATCGGTGGTTCGGCCGAAGAGGACGCGGCGGAGTTCATCGCCGACCACGTCACCAAGCCGGTGGTCGGCTACATCGCCGGCGTCACCGCGCCTCCGGGCAAGCGCATGGGTCATGCCGGCGCGATCATCTCCGGTGGCAAGGGCACGGCCGAAGCCAAGTACGCCGCTCTGGATGAAGCGGGCGTGACCACGGTCCGCTCGCCGGTGGAACTCGGTGCAGCAATCGCCGAACGCCTGAAGTAATTCCGGCCAGGAGGTCCGGTTCGGAGGGCGAGGAAATCGCCGTCCGAACCGGGCTTCCGCCGGTCAATCGACGATTCCCGACATGCTCAAGATCGCCTTGGCCCAGGATGACTTCCTGGTCGGACACATCACCGGCAATCGGGATCGTATCCTCGAATCGATCGCCCGCGCTCGCGACGAACACGGTGCGGATCTGATCGTCTTCCCCGAACTCGCGCTGACCGGCTACCCGCCGGAGGACCTGGTGCTGCGTCCTGGCTTCATGCGCCGGACCGAAGCCCTGCTGGCCGAGATCACCCGGGCGGTCCAGGGCATCGACGTGCTCGTCGGCCACCCGCGCAGCGGGGTAGGCGAGGGCCGGTACAACTCCATGTCCTGGCTGCGCGACGGTCGGGTGCTCGGCAGCTACGACAAGTGGGATCTGCCGAACTACGCGGTCTTCGATGAACGCCGCTATTTCCTTCCCGGGGATCAGCCGCTGGTCATCGAGGTCGCCGGTGTGCGCGTCGGGATCATCATCTGCGAAGACACCTGGACGCCGGAGGCATGCAGGGCGGCAAGAGCGGCGGGCGCCCAGCTGATCGTCTCGGCGAATGCGTCGCCCTACTATCGGAACAAGCACGAAGACCGATCGCAGGTGTTGCGTGACCGCCATGCGGAAACCGGGCTGCCGCTGATCTACCTCAACTGCGTGGGCGGCCAGGACGAGCTGGTCTTCGACGGACATTCCCTCTACATCGACGGAAACGGCCGACTGAGCGCACCGGCACCCCTGTGCGAAGAGTCCCTGCTGGTGGTCGGCTACGATCCCGCCAGCGGTGCGATCGACGAGGTGAACTGGCCGAAGGGCGAGACCGAGGACCTGCCGGTCATCTATCGCGTGCTCCAGCGTGGCCTGCGCGATTACGTGCTCAAGAACAAGTTCGAGTCGGTGGTCTTCGGCCTGTCCGGTGGAATCGACTCCAGTCTGACTGCTGCCATCGCGGCCGATGCCCTCGGGCCGGATCGGGTGCTGGGCGTGATGATGCCGTCCCGTCACACTTCCGAGCTATCCCTGATCCTGGCGACCGAGCAGATCGACCTGCTGGGGATTCACTACGACAACATCTCGATCGAGCCCATCTACCAGGCCATGCTCAAGCAGCTGGCCGAGGTCTTCGATGGACGGCCCGAGAATTTCACCGAAGAGAATCTGCAGGCCCGGGCCAGGGGCAACATCGTCATGGCCCTGTCGAACAAGTTCGGTCACCTGCCGCTGGCGACGTCCAACAAGAGCGAACTGGCCACCGGGTATTCGACCATCTATGGCGACATGTGCGGCGGCTTCAGCCCGATCAAGGATTGCCTGAAGCAGCTGGTCTACGAGCTGTCGAACTGGCGCAACGGGCAATCTCCGGCCATTCCTCAGGGCATCATCGATCGCCCCCCCTCGGCCGAACTCAGGCCTGACCAGACCGACCAGGACAGCCTGCCTCCCTACGAGGTGCTCGATCGGATCATCACGGCCTACGTCGAAGAAGATCGTCCGATCGCCGACATCGTGGCATTGGGCATCGAGGAGAAGATCGTTCGTCGAGTGGCCGGCATGGTGCTGGCCGCGGAGTACAAGCGTCGCCAGGGCGCGCCGGGACCTCGAATCACGCGCAAGGCCTTCGGACGGGATCGGCGCTATCCGATCACCTCGGGCTGGCGGGACAGCGGGATCGGCAGCTGAGCGTCACGGGCATGTCATGCCTGCACGGCAGCATGTGGGCCAGGTTTCCATTGCTCGCCACGGATCGATGCCCAGCCGTATTATTCTGATTTTCCTGGTTTTTCTTCTCTCTTTCGCAAGGTCGACGCAGGCCTTCGATGATCCGCGCGTGGATGCGGGTCTGAGCGTCTGGCTCGAGCCGGGGCGAAACGTGCCGGTGCTGGTGCGACTGGATGGAAACAACGCCGATGTTCGCTCGGCCTGGGACCAGCTGCGTCGCTTGCTCGATGGGCAGTACGGTTTCGTCGACACGCCGCCCGACGCGAATCGGGAATTCCTGGCCCGCGTCGATCGACTGGGTCTGACCCTGCTGCTGCGCTTCGAGCAGGTCGCGGCCGTCCGCCGCCCCTTCGAGATGACCTTCCCGGGCGAGTAGCCGGCGGCTTCCTTCAGCCTTGCAGGGCGCTGCCGATCCGCCGCACGGCGTCCTTCAGCGTGTCCAGATCGCAGGCGAAGCTGAGACGAAGATGCCCTGGCGCGCCGAAAGCGGTACCGGGCACCGTGGCGACGCCGGCTTTTTCCAGCAGCATTTCCGCCAGCGCCAGATCGTCGTCGAGGCCCAGGGTCTCGATCGCCTCCTGGAAATCGGCAAAGGCGTAGAACGAACCTTGCCCGGGGGTGCAGCGCACGCCGGGCAGACGGTCGAGGGAGGGCACGAGCCAGTCGTGGCGACGCTTGAATTCCTGGCACATCTCGCTCACGCAGGCCTGGTCGCCGTTCAGTGCGGCCGTGGCGGCGGCCTGGGCGATGGAGCAGGGGTTGGAGGTGCTCTGGCCCTGGATCTTGCGCATTTCCCGGATCAGCTCGGCGGGTCCTGCGGCGTAGCCGATGCGCCAGCCGGTCATGGCATAGGCCTTGGACACCCCGTTGATGACGACCAGACGGTCCTTCAGGGCCGGGGCGACCTGGCCGAGGCTCGTGAACGGCGAATCGGCCCACCAGATGTGCTCGTAGATGTCGTCGGAACAGATCATCAGGCGGGGATGTTCGAGCAGCACCTCGGCCAGTTCCGAGAGTTGCTTGCGTGAATAGGCGCGACCGGTCGGATTGCTCGGAGAGTTGAAGATCAACAGGCGGGTCTGCTCGGTGATCGCCGAGGCCAGCTGAGCCGGAGTGATCCGGTAATCGGTCTTGTCCGTGGTGTTGAGGATCACCGGTGCGGCGCCGGCCAGGCGGACCATGTCCGGGTAGGAGACCCAGTAGGGCGCCGGGATCAGCACTTCATCGCCTTCGTCGAGCAGGGCCTGGAGCAGGTTGTAGATCGACTGCTTGGCGCCGCAGGAGACCAGGATTTCCGACGCCTGATACTCGAGTCCATTGTCACGGGCAAGCTTGGCGATCACGGCCTGCTTCAGTGCAGGCGTGCCGTCGACGGCCGTGTAGCGTGTCTGGCCTTCCCTGATGGCCCGGATGGCGGCCTCGCGAACGTGCTCCGGCGTGTCGAAGTCAGGCTCACCCATGCTCAGGGACAGTATGTCCCGGCCCTGGGCGCGCAGCTCGGCGGCCTTCATGCTCATGGCGATGGTGGCCGACGGTTTGACCTGTGCGACGCGCGACGAAAAACGGATGCTCACGATGACTCTCCCTGATCGAGGATAGGATGGGCATTCCGCCCGCAGCCCTGCCCGATAATTATAGTATGACTCGACGATTTCGCATGGCCTCCAGCTACGAACCGGCCGGTGATCAGCCGACCGCGATCCAGGCCCTGGTCGATTCCCTGAACGCGGGGAACTCCCACCAGACCCTGCTCGGCGTGACCGGTTCGGGCAAGACCTTCACCATGGCCAACGTGATCGAGCGGGTCCAGCGACCGGCGCTCGTCATGGCACCGAACAAGACCCTGGCGGCCCAGCTCTACGGAGAGTTCAAGTCCTTCTTCCCCGACAATGCCGTCGAGTACTTCGTTTCCTACTACGACTACTACCAGCCCGAGGCCTATGTGCCTTCGACCGATACCTTCATCGAGAAGGATGCTTCGATCAACGAGCACATCGAGCAGATGCGCCTGTCGGCCACCAAGGCCCTGCTCGAGCGTCCCGATGCGGTGATCGTGGCCACGGTCTCGGCCATCTACGGCCTGGGGGACCCCAGTTCCTTTCTGAAGATGACCTTGCCGCTGAAGGTCGGGGAGCGGATCAGCCAGCGCGAGATCCTGCGTCGCCTGGCGGAGATGCAGTACTCGCGCAACGACTTCGAGCTCCGTCGAGGTACCTATCGAGTGCGGGGCGAGCTGATCGATCTGTTTCCGGGCGATTCGGAGATGGAAGCGGTCCGGGTCGAGCTCTTCGATGACGAGATCGAGCGGATCAGCCATTTCGATCCGCTGACCGGTGAGCTGCACGGCAAGGTCGACGAGCTGACGGTGTTTCCGAAGACCCACTACGTCACCCCGCGCCAGGTCGTGCTGGATGCGATCGAGGCGATCAAGGCCGAGCTGAAGGAGCGCCTGGCCCAGCTCGAAGGGGCCGGCAAGCTGCTCGAAGCCCAGCGCATCAAGCAGCGCACCCAGTTCGATATCGAGATGATGATGGAACTGGGCTATTGCCAGGGCATCGAGAACTACTCTCGTCACCTGACCGGGCGCCAGCCGGGTGATCCGCCGCCGACCCTGTTCGACTACCTGCCCAGCAACGCCATCCTGATCGCCGACGAGTCGCACGTCACGATCCCGCAGATCGGCGGCATGTACCGGGGCGATCGCGCGCGCAAGGAGACGCTGGTCGAATACGGGTTCCGCCTGCCTTCGGCGCTGGACAACCGGCCCCTCAAGTTCGAGGAGTTCGAGGCCCGGGCGCCGCAGATGATTCTGGTCTCGGCCACACCACGCAGCTGGGAGCTCGAACGCTCGCCCGTCGTGGCCGAGCAGGTGGTCAGGCCGACCGGTCTGATCGACCCCGAGGTCGAGGTTCGTCCCGTCGACACGCAGGTCGACGATCTGCTCTCCGAGATCCGCGAACGCGTCGGCGATGGCGATCGGGTCCTGGTCACGACCCTGACCAAGCGCATGGCCGAGAACCTGACCGAGTACCTGTCCGAGCACGACGTCCGGGTGCGCTATCTGCACTCCGACGTCGACACCGTCGAGCGGGTCGAGATCATCCGCGATCTGCGCCTGGGGACCTTCGACGTGCTCGTCGGCATCAACCTGCTGCGCGAAGGCCTGGACCTGCCCGAGGTGTCCCTGGTGGCGATCCTGGACGCCGACAAGGAAGGCTTCCTGCGCTCGGAGGGCTCACTGATCCAGACCATCGGTCGAGCGGCCCGCAATGAGCGCGGCAAGGCGATTCTCTATGCCGACCACGTGACCGAGTCGATGCGCCGGGCGATCGAGGAGACCGAGCGCCGACGGGCCAAGCAGATCGCCCACAACGAGGAACACGGCATCACGCCGCAGACGATCCGCAAGAACATCGCCGACATCATGGCCGATGCCCATCAGGTCCCGGGCAAGAAGAAGTCGGGCCGGAAGGCGGCGGACAAGCGGGGTGCCTACGGCGCCGAAGCGATCAGCCCCGGTGAAGCGGCCAGGAGCATCGCCGATTTGGAGAAGGCGATGTTCAAGGCCGCCGAAAACCTCGAGTTCGAGGAGGCGGCCCGGCTGCGCGACCAGATTCACCAGCTGCGCAACCAGGGCCTGGGGGTGGAGGACTGAGCCGCGGGATCAGCGGCTCAGCTGGCGCCCATGGAAGCGCAGGTGTTCGTCGATGAAGCTGGCGATGAAGAAATAGCTGTGATCGTAGCCGGGCTGGCGTCGCAGCGTCAGCTCCACCCGCGCGTCCTCGCAGGCGGCTTCCAGGGCTTCGGGCCGGAGCTGGCCGTCGTGCAGGAAATTGTCCGCGTCGCCCTGATCGACCAGTAGCGCGAAGTCGCAGCCCTGCGAGCGGATCAGCTCGCAGGCATCCCATGCCTTCCAGGTCTCGCGGTCCTCGCCCAGGTAAGCGCTGAAGGCCTTATCGCCCCAGGGGCAGGCACTCGGGTTCGCGATCGGCGCGAAGGCCGACACGGAACGGTACAGTTCGGGTCGCTTGAGCGCACAGATCAGGGCGCCGTGACCGCCCATGGAGTGCCCGCTGATCGAACGCACGCCGTTCAGGGGCAGGGCGGCTTCGAGCAGGGAGGGCAGCTCCCGGGTCACGTAGTCGAACATGCGGTAATGCGCGGACCAGGGCTCGCGGCTGGCGTTCACATAGAAGCCGGCGCCCGAGCCGAAGTCCCAGCTGTCGTGCTCGCCCGGAAGATCGGTGCCCCGGGGACTCGTGTCGGGGCAGACGATGGCCAGTCCCAGTTCGGCGGCCAGGCGGTGGGCCCCGGCCTTCTGCATGAAGTTCTCGTCCGTGCAGGTCAGGCCGGATAGCCACCACAAGGCCGGGACGGGACCGTGCTCGGCCGCCGGCGGCAGGTAGACCGCCAGTTCCATGTCGCAGTCCAGGGTCCCGGATCGATGGCCGTAGCGGCGATGCCAGCCGCCGAAGCTTCGCTGGGCGGACAGTTCACGCAGGGACTCGCTCATGGCCAGGCTCACTTGTAGTGCAGGACGGTGCGGATGGACTGGCCGGCATGGAGCAGATCGAAGGCCTCGTTGATCCTTTCGAAGGGCATCTCGTGGGTCACGAACTCGTCGATCTTGAGCTTGCCGTCCATGTAGCGTTGAACGTAGTCCGGCAGTTCGCTGCGGCCCTTGACGCCGCCGAAGGCCGAACCGCGCCAGACGCGCCCGGTCACCAGCTGGAACGGGCGGGTCGAAATCTCCTCGCCGGCACCGGCGACGCCGATGATCACCGACTCGCCCCAGCCCTTGTGGCAGCACTCGAGGGCGGCGCGCATGACCTGGACGTTGCCGATGCACTCGAAGCTGTAGTCCACGCCGCCGTCGGTCAGGTCCACGATCACCTGCTGGATCGGGTCCTCGTAGTCCTTCGGATTGACGACGTCGGTGGCGCCGAACTGTCGGGCCAGCTCGAACTTGTCGGGATTGATGTCGATGGCGATGATCCGTTCGGCGCCGGCCATGACCGCGCCCTGGATCACCGCCAGGCCGATGGCGCCGAGCCCGAACACCGCGACGGTGCTGCCGGCCTCGACCTTGGCCGTGTTCAGGACGGCGCCGATGCCGGTCGTGACCCCGCAGCCGAGCAGGCAGATCTTGTCCAGCGGCGCCGAGGACGAGACCCTGGCCAGGGAGATCTCGGGCAGCACGGTGAACTGGCTGAAGGTGGAGGTGCCCATGTAGTGGTAGAGGGTCTTTCCGTTGTGCGAGAAGCGCGAGCTGCCGTCGGGCATCAGGCCCTGACCCTGGGTGGCGCGGACCGCCTGGCAGAGATTGGTCTTGCCCGAGGTGCAGAACTTGCACGTGCCGCATTCGGCCGTGTAGAGGGGGATGACGTGATCGCCGGGCTCCACGCTGGTCACACCGGCGCCGACTTCGCGGACGATGCCCGCGCCTTCATGGCCCAGGATCGAAGGGAACAGGCCCTCCGGGTCCGCGCCGGAGAGGGTGTAGGCATCGGTGTGGCAGACGCTGGTGGCGACGATCTCGACCAGGACCTCGCCTGCGCGGGGACCGGCGACGTCGACTTCGGTCAGTTCGAGCGGGCGATTCGCCTCGAAGGCGACGGCAGCAATCGATTTCATTGAACGGGTACTCCGTGGGGAATCATGCGATGGCGGCAGTCTAACGCAGGGGCCGTGGTGATCGAGGCGGCGTTGTCAGCGAGCGCGATTTTGTTCACACTCGGGGTTCATACGAACGGGGCGCGGGCCGATCTTCCTCGATGTGGGGAAGGGACGTCCGGCTGGCAACGGCGCAGCAAATGAAGTCGCTCAAGGCGCACTGGCTACCGAGCGGGGCTTCCGGCCTGGCCGCGATGCGTGCCGAGATCGAGCAGGCGTCCTACAGCGTCAAGCTCCAGACCTACATCTTCAACGACGACGATTGTGGTCGACGGATGCGTTCCGCCCTGATCGAGGCCGCCGAGCGCGGCCTGCGCGTGCACCTGCTGGTCGATGCCTTGGGGTCAGTACGACTGCCGGCCGGATTCTTCGATGGCCTCGAGGCGGCCGGGGGCAAGGTTCGCCGCTTCAATCCGCTCAAGGCCGGTCGCCTGGTCTTCCGTAATCACCGCAAGCTGCTGGTCTGCGATCGCGAGCGCGCGATCGTCGGAGGTTTCAACATCGGTGACGAGTACGACGGCGATGGCGTCGAGCACGGCTGGGCGGACCTGGGGCTCGCCCTGAGCGGTCCCCTGGTCGATGCCCTGGCCATGGCCTTCGATCGGATGTACCAGCTGGCCAGCGAACCGCCTCCGCGCCTGGCCCGCCTGCGCGTGGCCCACGAGCGGCGGGTGAAGATGACCGGTCATGGCCATCTGTTGCTGGGCGGGCCGGGGCGCGGGCCGAACCCGCTCAAGGCGTCCCTGATGGACGATCTGTCGCGGGCCCGGTCGATCACCGTGGTCAGCCCCTACTTCCTGCCCCCCTGGCGCCTGCGGCGACGCCTCGTGCAGCGAGCCAGACAGGGCGGGCGGGTCCGACTGCTGTTGCCGGCCAGGAGCGATGTCCAGCTGGCCCTGCACGCCAGCCGTGCTCTGTATTCCCGCTTGCTGGAGGCCGGCGTCGAGATTCTGGAATACCAGCCGCAGATCCTGCATTCCAAGCTGGTCATCGCCGACCGTCACGTCTACGTGGGCTCGGCGAATTTCAATACGCGCAGCCTGCACATCGACTACGAACTGCTGCTGCGATTGAGTGAGCCCCGCCTTGTGCAGCAGGCCCACGGCCTGGTCGATGCCATGGCCGAAAGGGCCGAAACCATCGACGCGAGGGGCTGGAAGGCTCGGCAGGGCATCTGGCGGCGCCTGCGCCAGCACGTCGCCTATTTTCTGCTCGCACGAGTCGATCCCCTCGTGGCGCGCTGGCTCTGGAGCCGTCAGGCTCAGTAAGCACGCTCCCGATCCACCAGGCCGAGCGGTGCCTCGCCACGCTGGACGCGTCGATAGCTTTCGAGCATCAGCTCGGCCACTTCGCGCGGCCGGCTGAGCGCCGCGCAGTGCGGGCTGATGCGAATCGAAGGATGCGCCCAGAACGGATGGTCCGGAGGCAGCGGCTCCTGCTCGAAGACATCGAGAACGGCCAGTCCGGGACGCCCCCGATCCAGACCCTCGAGCAGGTCGGCTTCGACCAGATGCTCGCCGCGACCGGCATTGATCAGGACGGCGTCCGGGCGCATCCGAGCGAACAGGTGACGGTCGAGCAGGCCGCGCGTCGCCGGCGTCAACGGTAGCAGGCAGACCAGGAAGTCGACCTGGCCGGCGAGCGTGGCCAGACCGCTCTGACCGTGGTGCATCGACACCCCGTCCGGGCCGCGACCGCTGAGGCTCCAGCCCCGGACATCCGCGCCCAGGCCCTGCAGGGCGCGGGCGGCCGCTTGACCCATGCAGCCCATGCCGAGCAGGCCGACCGTCGGCGGGCGTTCCGGCGCCACGGGAAGCCACTCTCGGGCGGCCTGCTGCTTGCGGATCTGCTCCAGGCCCTGCCAGCAGTGGCTGATCCAGGCAACCAGCCAGAAGGCCATGTCACGGGCCAGTTCCGGCCCGGCGAGGCGCCCGATGGGCAGCCGCGAAGGAAGGTCTGGATCGGAGAGCAGCTGCTCGGCGCCGGCGCCGAGCGAACTGACGGCTTTGAGTGCGGGCAGATGTGCCAGGCTGCCGGCAGGGTGTCGCCAGGTCACGGCGAAGTCGATCTCCGACGGGTCACCGATGTCGGGCCAGCAACGAAGCTCGATGGAGGGGTCGAGGCCGCGGGCGGCCTCGATGATGTCGCTGCAATCGCGCCCTGGCGCCAGGAGCAGGATGGCCATGCGCCGGTCCGGAGCGCGCCGGCTCAGCGTCCCTGGGCCTGCCGGTTGCGCTCGCGGTAGCGTTCGTAGGCGCGGCGTCCTGGATCGCGCATCAGATCGTATTCCGCGCCGGCGATCCAGACCCGTTCGATCCGGGTCATCGGCTCGAGGGGATCGCCGGAGGCGGCAAACAGGCTGGCGCGCTTGCCGACTTCGATCGAGCCGAGTTCATCGCCGAGGCCGAGGATCTGCGCTGGCCACAGGGTCACGCTGCGAAGGGCCGAGAGCTTGTCCAGCCCATGCGCGGCGGCCGTGCCGGCCTGGAAGGGCAGGTTGCGGGCATTGGCCGCATCGTTGCCATCGTCGGAGATCGCGAACTGCACGCCGGCCTCGGCGAGGCGAGCCGCCGCGACGAAGGCCATGTCATAGGGCTCCCAGCGGCGGCTGGGCAGGGCGTAGACGTTCTGCAGGATCACCGGGATGCCGTCCCGTGCCAGGCGCTCGGCCAGGTACTGCACGTCGGGGCTGGTCATGAGCACCAGGTCTTCGAAGCCCTGATCCTGGGCCCAGTCCAGCGCCTTCTCGATCACATCGTAGCGGTTGGCCCGGATGAACAGCGGCTGTTCGCCGCGCAGCAGGGGCGCCAGGGCCTCGAGCTGATCGTTGCGCATCGGCGCCGGTGCCGTTCCGGCACGAGCCGCTTCGCTGGCGCGAAGGTGATGACGGGCCTGATCGAGCACCTGCTCGATGCGAGCCAGGTCTTCGTTGTTCTCGTCATCGACCGCCGCCGGCGGGAACTCCATGTGCATTCCCACCGGGGCCTTGAGGACCATTTCCTCCCAGCTCCAGCCGTCGAGCTCGAGCACTGCCGAGCTGCCCTGGATCAGACCGCCACCGGGCACCACGTGGGCACTCAGGATGCCGCCGGCGACGCTGGCCGGTAGCAGCATCGAGTCGTGATTGAAGGCCACTTCGGCGCGCAGGGCGGCGTTGACCGATCCCATTTCGGCGGTGTCGATGGTGCCGGCCACGCTGTTGATCTCACGCAGGCCCAGCTGGCTGGCCGGATGGACGAAACCGGGGTAGAGATGCAGACCGTCGAGGTCGATGATGCGGGCCCCGGGTGGCGCCACGATATCGCTGCCCACGGCGGTGATGCGCCCATCTTCGATCAGCACCGTGCCGTCGGGGATGGGGTCGCTGGAGACCGGATGAACGGTGGCGCCGGTCAGGGCCAGCACCTCGGCGCTCGCCGGAGCGGCGAGCAGCGTGCTGGCGAGCAGGGTCGCGGCCAGGGTGGCCTGGATCTTAGTGTTCATGAGCATGGCAGAATTCATCGTAGGCAAGTTCGGAGGGGCGGTAGCCGGTCAGGTAGCTGGCGTGCGCCGGGTGTTGCGCAAGCAACTCCGGGGCGTCGTCAGCGTCGGTCGAGGCGCCTTCGTCGCTGTCGCTCGCTTCACCTTCGGCCAGGACCAGGGCCATCAGCTGTTCGCGTTCGGCCGCCAGGGCCTCGCGCATGCGCTGATCGGCTTCACGGTCGAAGTATCGGCGCCCATCGACCCAGGTCTGCTCCACGCGCGAGTAGACCGACAGGGGATGGCCGTTCCAGAGCACCAGATCGGCGTCGAGGCCTTCGGCCAGCCGGCCGGTCCGATCGCCGATGCCCAGCTGACGGGCGGGGTTGGCGGTGATCATCATCAGGGCCTCGTGTTCGTCGACCCCGCCGTAACGCACCGCCTTGGCGGCTTCCAGGTTCATCCGACGGGCCAGCTCGGAATCGTCGGAGTGCAGGCCGGTCAGTACACCGGATTCGTTCATCAGTGCCGGGTTGAAGGCGATGGCGTCCCGCGCCTCGTACTTGAAGGCCCACCAGTCGATGAAGGTCGAGCCACCGACCCCGTGTTCGGCCATCTGGGGTGCGATCTTGTAGCCCTCCAGGACGTGCTGGAAGGTGCGGATCGTGAAGTCGAAGTCCTCGGCGATCCGCATCAGGGCGAGCATTTCGTCGGCCCGGTAGGCGTGGGAGTGGACGTCTCGCTCGCCATTGATGATCTCGGCGATGGCCTCCAGCTCGTGATCGGGGCGGGGCGGGACGCGATCTCGGGCGGCCCGGCCTCGCGGTGCATCGTCCATGGCACGCTGGTAGTCGGCGGCCTGCTGGAACTTCTCGCGGATGATCTGGGCCACGCCCTGACGCGTGCGCGGATAGCGGGGCGTGTCATTGCTCCAGTTGCTCTGCTTGGGGTTCTCGCCGAGTGCGAACTTGATCCCCGGCGGTGCGGTATCGATGACCAGTTCATCCGGTTCCGCGCCCCAGCGCATCTTGATCACGGCCATCTGGCCGCCGATCGCATTGGCCGAGCCGTGCAGGAGGTTGATGGCGGTCACGCCACCGGCCAGCTGGCGGTAGATGTTGATCGATTCAGGGTCGATCACGTCGCGGATGCGCACGTCGGCGGTGCTGATCCGTGAGGCCTCGTTGACCCCGCCGAGGATCGCCGAATGCGAGTGTGCATCGATGATGCCGGGGGTGAGATGCATGCCCGTGGCGTCGATCTCCATCGCGTCTCGGGGTGCACGCAGTTCGCTGCCGATCGCTTCGATGCGACCGTTGCGCACCAGCAGGTCGGTGTTCTCCAGCACGCCGGCCTCGTCCGCGGTCCAGACCGTGGCGTTGCGGAAGACCACGGCGTCGACCTGCTCGGGCTGCGGGCTGTTCCAGGCCTCGATGTCCGGCGTCCACTGCGCGTGGCTCAGGCCACTCCAGAGGCCGAACAGGGCGACGGCGGCGCTCAGTATCGCTTGTCTGATCATCACAGGATCTCCTCGTCCGGGATGCCGGTGCGCTGGCCGCGCACGGTGAATTCTCCATAGGGCCCGTTGCCATTGCCTCGGGCCCGGTCACCGTCGATGGTGATGCGGATCGTGATCGTGCCGCTGCCGCCGAAGCGGCTGGCGTCCATCGAGGCGATCACCTCGTCCCCGCTGACACGAACGTCGGAGAAGGGCGAATCCGAGCCCATCACGTTCAGGCTGCCGCTCATGCCACTGGGTGGGCCGCTCAGCACCATGCCGGCTTCGACATCGCCCATGCTGCCGAGCCCCAGGGTCAGGCTCCAGGTGCCGGCGGGATCGACGGTCGGGGGCTCGAAGGCGGCCAGGACGTGCTCGATGCCGTCGATCCATACCGAGCGGATGCTGGGGGCTTCGACGAGCAGATCGCCCTCGACGAGGATCAGATTGGCCATGTAGCCCTCGGCGATGCGGCCGGCGCGATCGGCCAGACCGAGCCAGGCGGCCGGTTCGGTGGTCAGTGCCGCCAGGGCGCGGTCGGCATCCAGGCCGGCCTCGATGGCCTTGTTCAGGGCGGCGAACAGCTCTTTCGGCTGGCTCAGGCCGTGGGTGGTGAAGCTGACCGGCAGGCCGGCCTCGATGAGGCGCGCCGGATTGCCGGGCGCGGCCTGCCAATGGCGAAGCTCTTCGAGGGAGACGTTGCGATCGCTCGCGTCCTTGACGTCCGGGGCGTCCGGGAAATTCAGCGGCAGGATGTGGCGCACCCCGCGTTCGATCAGGCCGCCGGGTCGCTGGTATTCCTGGCCGTGGCCGACCAGCACCAGGTCGAATTCGCGATCGGCGGTGAATTCGAGGATTCGCAGGCTGTCCGGCATGTCGCCGGCGACGAAGACCATCGGCGTTTCACCGGCCAGGGCGGGTGCGAGGGCATCCAGGCCCTCCAGCCAGTCCGGGCGCGTCTGGGCCGGATTCCGCTGCCAGGCAGCACGCGCCTGGCGCTGCCAGCGCGCGTCGTCCAGGGTCTGGCGAACCAGGGCCACCGAGCCCATCAGGGAGTTGGGAAAGCCCCGGCCGCGCTGCTGCTCGGCAAAGCTCGCGAACTGCGCGAAGCTGGGCTGCAACAGGTTGTGGCTCAGCTCGCCTTCGCCGAGATTGGCGATCAGTCCGCTGCCTCGGAGCAGTCCGTTGCCAGGGGCGAGCAGGGCGCTGGTGAAGCCGGCCTCGCGCAGGGCGGCCAGCTGGTCCTGCGGCCATTCGGCGGCCGACAGCCGCTGGTCGGCGCGAATCAGCGGGTGACGGCCCGCCGGCGGGGTCTCTTCATCCGACTCAGAGTCTTCTTCCTCGACGGAGACCGGCAGATAGCTCTCGATCAGGCCGGGATAGACGGTGATCGGGGCTTGTCCCTCCTGGCGTTCGAACTCGTGGATTCGAGCGTCGGGTGGGGGTTCGATGTCGGGACCGACGGCCTCGATCACCCCATCCCGGATCACCAGGGTGGCGGATTCGAGCACGCGGCCCGGTTCGGTGATGACACGCACGCCGACCAGGGCGTGGGTGTCCGGGCTTGGCTGGCGAAGATCGGTGGCCAGCGCTGAGCTGCAGCACAGCAGGGCAAAAAAGAGCAGGCGCAAGGGGATTCTCCCGGAAAATCGTTTACGGCGCCGTTACTTTAATGGACCTGCCGTGAAGGCTCACCGGCCAGAAGTCATGTTCTTGGTACCGGGCTCAGTCCGAATCGCTGTTCATGCCCGGTTGGGCGAAGAAATAGCCCTGGTAGAAGCGGATGCCGGCGGTCTGCAGCCAGCGGAACTCGTCGGCGGACTCGACGCCCATGGCCATCGGCTCGATGCCCAGGCTGCGGCAGAAGGCGATCGCCGCCATGGCCGTGGCCTGCGCTGTTCGGCGTTCGTGGATGTGCTCGACCAGGCGGTGATCGAGCTTGATCATGTCGGGTCTGAAGATCGCCAGCGGTCGTAGATCGGCATCGCGTTGGCCGAAATTGTCGGCGAGGGTGCGGAAGCCCGCGCCGCTCAAGGCATCGTGGACCCGTTCGAGCGCCTCCGCTGAACCGATGGCATCGAGATTGCTCAATTCGAAGACGATGCGTTCCGGCTCGACCTTGTGCCTTCGCGTGAGGTGTCGCGTGACCTCGACCACTTCATCGACGTTGCCGGGCTTGATCGACGCGGCGTTGAGGTGCAGATCGGCGTCGATGCCGAACTCCGCGGCGGCCTGGATGGCGCGAACCCGACAGGCCTGATCGAAATCGAAGCGCTCCGCATGACCGATGCGGCTTAGGATCTGGGCCGCCGGTTCCTTGTGGATGCCTCGGACCAGGGCCTCGAAGCCCACGACCTCGAATTCCTGCGCATCGATGATGGTCTGGAAGGCGAAATCGACATCGCCGCCCAGCAGTTGATCGTAGCGGCGCAGGCGATCGTAGATGTCGAAGTTGACGGTCTTGCCGGTCGCGTCGTTCATGAAGCTCCCCTTGCCCTTTTGCCAGTCGACCCGGGTCGGGCCCAGCGTGGATAGTAGCGCCTGGGGCGGCTCGAGGAAAGCGAGCCGCCCCGGCGCTGGGAGTGCCTCAGTTGTCCGTGGCGCGCCGTCGGAACCAGATGGCGGCGAAGAGCAGGGCCGCGGCAACGACGAGCCCGATCCACATCTCCGGTTTGGCCAGGTGGGTCAGCAGGTTGCCGAAGCTCATGAACAACTCTTCGTTGAACTCGATGTCCTGCTGCTTGCCGTCGAAGCTGATGTTGATGTTGCCGGGCAGCACGCCGCTGCCGAGGCGCTTGAGGATCATCAGCCCGAAGTTGCTTCCCGGCAGGCTGAAACTCGTAGCCAGGGACCAGCTGTGCTGGATCAGGGCGACGCCGGCCGGGATGCCGAAGGCGATCAGGATCGGCAGGCGCGGCGCCCAGGAAGAGCAGAAGGCCAGCCAGGCGTAGATCGGCAGCAGCCACAGGGCCTGCACGATCAGCCCCAGGGCCATCACGGTCCACAGTCGCGGCAGGCTGGCCGGCAGCCAGAAGGTCGTGAAGGGGTTGACGCCGGCGAACAGGCCGAAGACGCTGGCCATGATCAACAGCAGCAGGTGCGTCAGGATGATCGCGGCCAGGAACATGGCCGGCACCAGCAGGCAGGCGGTCAGGATCTTCGAGGTGACCGTCAAGCCGTCCGAGACCGGCAGCGATTTCCAGAACAGGATCGAGCGGTCGCGCCGGTCGTCGTACAGGCAGCCGGACAGATAGAAAAGGATCACCAGCAGCATCAGCTGGAAGAACAGGGTCGACACCGAAAACAGGGCGCCCGTCACGGCCAGCCGTTGCTCTGCGGCGTCGCGTTCGGCGAACAGCCGCAGTGCGTCGATGGTAAACGCCAGATCGGCATCCAGGCGTGAGCCGACGATCAGCGTGAATACCGCCAGGAAGACGATGAAACCGCCGACTGCCAGGGGGGTCCATTTGAAAGCGACCGGGCTTTCCCAGAGCTCACGGCGCATCAGGGCCCAGAGGGTTTTGACCGTATGCGAGTTCATGCCGCGTCCTCCTGGCCCCAAGCGCCTTCTTCATCGCCCATCAGGGCCACGAAGAGGTCGGCCACGCTGGGCTTGTGGATTTCCCCCAACTCTCTCAGCCGAACACTGTCTGCGCGGTCGAAGAGCAGGATATGGCGTCCGAACAGGACGCGTTCATGCAGGGGGCCGAGCTGGCGGGCCTCGTCGACCCGGTCGGCCTTCACCATCACTTCCGTGTAGCGCTCGTGGATATCGTCCATGGTGCTGTTGAGGACCAGCTTGCCGTCCTTGATGAAGATCAGGTCCGTCAGGATGTGCTCGACTTCTTCCACCTGGTGGGTGGTGATCACGATCGTGCGCTCTTCATCGAAATACTCGTTCAGGAGGTTCGAGTAGAAGCGCTTGCGGAACAGGATGTCGAGGCCCAGCGTCGGTTCGTCGAGGACGAGGAGTTTGGCGTCGATGGCCATGACCAGGGCCAGATGGAGCTGCACGACCATGCCCTTGGAGAGGGCCTTGACCTTGGCATCCATCTTGATCTTGGTGTTGTTCAGGTAATACATGCAGCGCTCGCGGGAGAAGCGCGGATGCAGATCCTCGGTCAGCTGGATGATGTGCTTCACGCGGGCCCAGCGAGGCAGCACCGCGACGTCGGCGATGAAGCAGACGTCCTGCATCAGGCGGTCGCGGGAGTGCGAGGGGTCCAGTCCCAGCACCTCCAGCTCGCCGTCGTAGCGGCCCAGCCCCAGGATGGCCTTGAGGGCCGTCGTCTTGCCGGCGCCGTTGGGGCCGATCAGGCCCACGATGCGGCCAGACGGAATGTCCAGGTCGATGCCGTCCAGCGCGCGTGTCTTGCCGAAGCTTCGGCTCAGGTTTCGTGCTCGAATGGTGGAAGTCATGATGCCTTTTCGTCCCTCTTCGCAGGTGCCTCGATCAAGTCATGCAGGCTCAGGCCCAGTTGTTCGATTCTTGCGGCCAGTCGCGGCCACTCTTCGGTCAGGAATTTCTCGCGCTCGGTGGCGAGCAGTTGTTCGCGCGCACCCTCGCGGACGAACATGCCCACGCCACGCCGCTTGTCGACCAGCTGATCGTCGACCAGGGACTGGTAGGCCTTGGAGACGGTCAGGGGGTTGATCTGGAAGTCGACGGCGACCTGGCGAACCGACGGCAGGGGCTGGCCCTCGGGCAGGGTGCCGTCCAGAATGGCAGCCACGGTCTTTTCCCGCAGCTGCCAGTAGATCGGCTGGTTGTCGTCCCAGTGCGCGCTCATCGACGAGGATCTATCGCGGCAGCCCGAAGAAACTCAGCAGACCGCCGGGACTCGCGCTCGACGTCGAGCTGCCTGTTGGCCGTGCATCGTTGCCCGGCTTGCGCGTGGCCTCGGCCGCACTGCCACCGCTATCGTGCAGGTTGGCGGCGTGCGCGGCGCTCAACTCGGTGGCCGGCGTCGCATCGATGTCGGCACGGAGGTGCTCCTCGCGTTCGGAGAAGTCCGTTGCAAACGCCAGCACCAGGCAGACAGCGGCGGCAAGGGCAGCCAGTCCGTGCGGCACTTCGAGGGTCTTGCGCTTGACGATGGGGAGCATGGTCGCCTCCGTGTTTGATCGTGTTGGTGTACTAGTCTAGTAAAACACCCATACAGAGTCAAGTGATTTTTGTCGATTCCCTGGCCCGGGCCCTCTGAAGCGGTCGATTCGATCTGCTACCATGAGGCGTTTGAACCATTGCCCCGAGGCGATGGTCCTAGCCTGCGTTCGTAATTTCATTCATCGCTTTACCCAGGAGAAGATTTCTCATGCGTACCCCCCGTTTCATCGCCGCCGCGCTGGTGGCCACCGTCGCGACCGCCCCGGTTCTCGCTCAGGAGCTGGAGTCCGACATGGACCGGCTCAGCTACACCGTGGGCATGGACATCGGCAACTCCCTGTCGGATCAGGGTCTGGAACTGAACCTCGATCTGCTGGTGGAAGCGCTGCGCGCGACCTACAACGGTGAGGAAACCCGGCTGACGCCGGAAGAAGCGCTGGCCGAGCGGGACGCGTTCATGCAGCGTCGCCAGCAGGAGCTGGCCGATCAGCGTGCCCAGGACGCGGCCCGCAACCTGGAAGAAGGCCAGGCCTTTCTGGCGCAGAACCGCGAGCGTGAGGGCGTGATGGAGACCGAATCCGGTCTGCAGTACCGGGTGATCGAAGAAGGCGAGGGCGCCAGCCCGGCAGCCACCGACACGGTCACCGTGCACTACCGCGGCAGCCTGCTCAACGGTACCGAGTTCGACAGCTCCTACAACCGTGGCCAGCCGGCCACCTTCGCCCTCAACCAGGTCATTCCTGGCTGGACCGAAGGCGTTCAGCTGATGTCCGAAGGCGCCAAGTACGAATTCTTCATTCCGTCCGACCTGGCCTACGGTGAGCAGGGGCGTCCGGGTCCGATCGGCCCGAATTCGACGCTGATCTTCGAAGTCGAGTTGATCTCGGTCGACAGCGGCGACTGACAAGGGTATCCGCAGATGGGTTCACTGCAGGACGCTCTGCTCAAGGCAGGGCTGGCGGATGAATCCCAGGCCAGAACGCAGCGCCGGGATCGTCCCGGCGCTGCGCGTTCCGGGCCGGGGAACGCCAAGGGTCGGCCCGCGAAGCAGTCGCGTGGTCGCAAGTCGTCGGGCAAATCGGGCGGCGCCTCCGACCTCGAGCGGGCCTACAAGGCGCGCGAGCAGGCCGAGAAGCGCGAAAAGGAAGATCGCAAGAAGGCTCGCGTGGCCGCGCAGGAAGCCCGGCGCAAGCGCAACGAGCAGCTCGACGAGCTGGTGCGTGGCAAGACCCTGAATCGCAAGGATGCCGAGGAACCGCGTTACTTCGAGCACCTGGGGCGGATCCGACGCGTGCTGTGCACGCCCGAACAGCGGGCCCAGCTCAACGCGGGCGAAATCGGCGTCGTCAATCTGCGCGGATCCTACCTGCTGATCGATCTGGACACGCTTTCGGCCTATCGTGAGATCGCCGAGGATCTGGTGCCGGATCTCAGCCCCAAGGAGCCGGAAGACGATGGCTCACACTACCCGCCGGTTCCAGACGATCTGATCTGGTAATCCTGCTCAGTCCTCGAGATTGGGGCGCAGCCAGGCTTCCGCCTGTTCCACGGAAATGCCCTTGCGCCGCGCGTAGTCTTCGAGCTGCTCGCGGCTCACTTTGCCGACGACGAAGTACTTGGAGTCCGGGTGGCTGAAGTAGTAGCCGCTGACGGAGGCGGCCGGGTGCATGGCGAAGGATTCGGTCAAGTCGATGCCGATTCGTTCCTTCACGCCCATCAACTCGAACAGCTTTGCTTTCTCGCTGTGGTCCGGGCAGGCCGGATAGCCGGGCGCGGGTCGGATGCCGCGATACTGCTCGCGGATCAGGGCCTCAGGGTCCAGGTCTTCCTCAGGGGCATAGCCCCACAGCTCCCGGCGAACTCGGGCATGCAGGGCTTCAGCCAGGGCTTCGGCCAGGCGATCGGCCAGGGCCTGGAGCAGGATCTGGGCGTAGTCGTCGTTGGCCGGTAGCTTCGAGCGGGCTTCGTCCAGGCCGTGGCCGGTGGTCACGGCAAACAGGCCGATGTGGTCTGCGACGCCGGCAGTGGCCGGGGCCACGAAGTCGGCCAGGCAGTAGTTCGCCGAAGCCTTGTCGGCCTGCTGACGCAGAAAGACCAGGCGTTCGCGTACCTGGTCGCGTGTTTCGTCCGTATACACCAGCACATCGTCGCCCTCGCTGGCGGCCGGCAGCAGGGCGCAGATCGCCTTGGCCGTCAGCCAGCGTTCGCGGACGATCCGATCCAGCATGGCCTGAGCGTCTTCGTAGAGCTGGCTTGCCGCTTCGCCGACGACCTCGTCGTCGAGGATGGCCGGAAAGCGGCCGGCCAGTTCCCAGGTCTGGAAGAAGGGCGTCCAGTCGATGTAGGGCACCAGATCCTCGAGAGGCCAGTCTTCATGGACCGTGAGACCGGTTTGTCGTGGTGCCGCGGGAGCCTGTGCATCCCAGTCACCTCGAAAGGCGCGCTCGCGAGCGCTGGCCAGATCGATCAGGGTCCTGCGCGTATTCCGGTTCGCATGGCGGTCGCGGAAGTCCGCGTAGTCCCGGGCGAGCTGCTCGGCATAGGCGGGTCGATGCGTGGCGCTGGCCAGCTTGCGGACCACGTCGACAGAACGGGACGCGTCCTTCACCCAGCAGACGGGGCCATCGTAGACCGGCTCGATCTTGAGAGCCGTATGCGCTCTCGACGTCGTCGCGCCACCGATAAGCAGCGGCAGATCCATGCCCCGCTTCTGCATGGCCCTGGCGACATTGACCATTTCATCCAGCGAAGGCGTGATCAGGCCGGACAGGCCGATCAGGTCGACGTCTTCCTTGACGGCTTCATCGAGGATCCGATCCGTCGGCACCATCACCCCCAGGTCATGGACGTCGAAGCCGTTGCAGGCCAGGACCACGCCGACGATGTTCTTGCCGATGTCGTGCACATCGCCCTTGACCGTGGCCATCAGCACCTTGCCCTTCTTCTCGCCGGTCTTCTTCTCGCGTTCGAGGTAGGGCACGAGGTGGGCCACGGCCTTCTTCATCACCCGCGCGGACTTGACCACCTGGGGCAGGAACATCTTGCCGTCGCCGAACAGGTCGCCGACGTGGTTCATGCCGTCCATCAGCGGGCCCTCGATGACCTCGAGAGAGCTGGCGTGCGCCTGGCGCGCTTCTTCCGTGTCCTCGATGACGTACTTGTCGATGCCCTTGACGAGCGCGTATTTCAGGCGCTCGGCCACGGGCCTGTCCCGCCAGGCCTCGTCGCGCTCCTGCTTCCTGCCATCGCCCTTGTAGCGATCGGCCGCCTCGAGAAGGCGCTCGGTGGCATCCGGGCGGCGGTTGAGGACCACGTCCTCGACCAGTTCGCGCAGTTCCGGGTCGATGTCGTCATAGACGGCCAGTTGGCCGGCATTGACGATGCCCATGTCCATGCCGGCGCGGGTGGCGTGGTAGAGGAACACCGAGTGCATCGCTTCGCGCACCGGGTTGTTGCCGCGGAAGGAGAAGGACATGTTCGAGACCCCGCCGGACACGTGGCAATCCGGGAAGCGGCGCTTGAGCTCGCGCGTGGCCTCGATGAATTCCACCGAATAGTTGTCGTGCTCGGCCATGCCCGTGGCCACCGGGAAGATGTTCGGGTCGAAGATGATGTCTTCGGGCGGGAAGCCGGCCTCCCGGGTAAGCAGCGCGTGGGCACGCGAAAGGCATTCGACCATGCGCTCGGCACGGTCGGCCTGGCCGGTTTCGTCGAAGGCCATCACGACCACGGCTGCGCCGTAGCGGCGAATCCGTCGGGCCTGTTCGAGGAAGGCCGCTTCGCCCTCCTTGAGGCTGATCGAATTGACCACGCCCTTGCCCTGCAGGCAGCGCAGACCGGCCTCGATGACCTCGAACTTGCTGGAGTCGATCATGACCGGCACGCGAGAGATTTCGGGCTCGGCGGCGATCAGATTGAGAAAGCGGGTCATGGCCTGTTCCGCGTCGAGCAGGCCTTCGTCCATGTTGACGTCGATGATCTGCGCGCCGTTCTCGACCTGCTGCTGGGCGACCTCCACGGCCTCCTCGTAGCGATCTTCGAGGATCAGGCGCTTGAAGATGGCCGAACCGGTGACATTCGTGCGCTCGCCGATATTGATGAAATTGAGCTCGGGCGTGATGACCAGGGGCTCGAGGCCGCTGAGTCGCGTGTAGCGACGTTCGTTGCTGGAAGTCATGGAGTCCGTCAGTCTTCGGTTCGGGCCAGGGCCGTCGGGAACGGGCGGGGCGAATGGCCGGCAACCGCTCGGGCGATGGCGGCCAGGTGCTCCGGGGTGGTGCCGCAGCAGCCGCCGATGATGTTGATCAGGCCATCGCGGGCATAGCGCTCGATCACCTCGGCCATGGCCGCCGGGCTTTCATCGTATTCACCGAACTCATTCGGCAGGCCGGCGTTGGGATGGGCGGAGACCAGGCACTCGGCCACCCGGGCCAGCGCTTCGACGTGGGGCTCGAGCTGATCGGCGCCCAGGGCGCAGTTGAAGCCCACCGCAAGGGGCTGGGCGTGGCAGATCGAGTAATAGAAGGCCTCGGCCGTCTGGCCCGATAGCGTCCGGCCGCTGGCATCGGTAATGGTGCCTGAAATCATCAGCGGCCAGCGTGCCCCACGACGCTCGAACTCATCCTGGACGGCGAAGATGGCGGCCTTGGCGTTGAGCGTATCGAACACGGTCTCGATCATGAGCAGATCCGCACCGCCGTCCAGCAGACCCCGAACCGCTTCCCCATAGGCCTGAGCCAGGGTCTCGAAGTCGACGTTGCGATAGCCGGGGTTGGAAACGTCGGGCGAGATCGACGCCGTCCGGTTCGTCGGGCCGAGGATGCCGACCACGAAGCGTGGTCGTTCGGGATCCCTCCCTTCGAAGTCGCGCGTGCACTCCCTGGCCAGTTCCGCCGCTGCCCGATTGAGTTCCTCGGAGCAGTCTTCGAGTCCGTAATCGGCCTGGCTGATCCGATTGGCATTGAAGGTGTTGGTTTCGATCAGATCGCAGCCGACCTCCAGGAATCGGCGGTGGATGTCGGCGATCAGTTCGGGCCGGGTGAGGACGAGCAGGTCGTTGTTGCCCTGCAGATCCTGGTCGTGGTCGGCGAAGCGCTTGCCACGGTAGTCGGCCTCGGTGAGTCGGGCCTGCTGGATCATGGTGCCCATGGCGCCATCGAGCAGCAGGATGCGCTGTTCGAGGGCCGCGAGCAGTCGATCCACTCGGCTCGGGTCGTGCCAGGGTAGGGTGGTCATGGTTTGCGGGCCAGAAAGGTCAGAATCTTGAAATGCGGCGCTCGCCGTTCGATCGAGGTGATGTCACAGAACTGCACGTCCAGCCCGGCGTCTTCGCACCACTGGCTGATCTGCCGGGCACCGAAGCCTGAATTGACATGCCCATAGGCCTCGACCTCGCTGCGATAACGGTGGCGGTTGAGCGTGGCGCCGAGCAGGCGCCCGCCCTGGTCGAGGACGCGCGCGGCTTCGGCGATGGCCCGTTCGGGGGCATCGCTGTAGGTCAGGGCGTGCAGCATCAGTACCGTGTCGAAGCTGGCCGCCCCGAAAGGCAACTCGTGCATGTCACCGAGGTGGAAGTGGACGTTGTCGAAGGCCTTGATGCGCTGACGACCGGCGTCCACGACGCGTTCCGATAGATCGATGCAGTCGATCCGCTCGGCCTGGGCTGCCAGCAGTTCGCCCATCACGCCGTCGCCGGATGCGATGTCGAGGACGCGGCCGGGCTCGAGCAGGTGGACCAGGGCCCGGGCCGTCGCCTCCCAGGTCCGTCCTGGCGAATAATGGCGTTCCATGTCGCCGGCCACGGCGTCGGGCCAGTTCCGTCCGGCGGCTCGCTGCTGCAGGACGTCGGCGAGATGGTCGCGATCGGCCTGCACGAGCGCATCGTCGAGCTGGCCGCCGATCAGGCGCCAGAAGGCCATCAGATCGGATTGATCCCGCCCGTTCTGGAGACGGTAGTAGACGGACACGCCCTCACGGCGGTCGGCCACCAGGCCGGCCTCACGAAGTCGCGCCAGATGGGTGGACACCCTGGGCTGGGCAAGGCGGGTGATCTGTGCCAGCTCGGCCACGGTCAGCTCCTCGCGCTCCAGTAGCGCCAGGAGTCGAAGACGGGTGGGGTCGCCCAGCAAGCCGCAGTGCCGGCCGATCAGCTCGAGATTGATGGGAAATATCCTTTTATCGCGATCAAGAGATATATGCGTAGCCTAGCGTCTGGCCGCCCGGCAATCAAGGGCGGTGGCGCCGCCGAGGAGGAGCGTGGGTCCGGGCACGTGCTAGACTGGGTTTCCGCTCGTTCGGCGCGCGGCGGGCAGGGGGTGTCGCAGCGCGTGATGCTGGTTGGCCGTATGGCCCACTCGGGGGAGTCTCTGATGCCCGAACATGACGAATCCGCACCCGAACTGACCGTCACCGGGTCGTCCGTGCCCCCGGGCAATCTCCTCGATGCGGTCCTGCAGACCGTTCCCGGTATCTTCTATCTGATCGACTCGAAGCAGCGCTTCCGTCGCTGGAATGCGAGCTTCGAACAGGTGACCGGCTATTCAGCGTCGGAAATCGCCGCCATGAGTCCCCTGGATCTGTTCGCACCGGAACATCGGGAAGAGGTTCGCGGGGCAATACGGCGCGTGTTCGAATGCGGTGAGGCCTCGCTGGAAGCCCCCCTGCTGACCCGCAGTGGTCAGACTCCGGTGTTTCGTTACAGCGGGCAGCTGGTCGACGTGGACGGTGAGCCGCTGATTGCGGGCATCGGTGTCGACATCAGCGAGCAGAAGGCCGCCGAGCGGGCCAGCGCTCGACAGACCGAGCAGTTCCGGCATGTGGCCGGACAGGTGCCGGGGGTGATCTACCAGCTTCGCTACGAGCCCGGCACGGGCATCTTCAGCATGCCCTATGCCAGCGCGAAACTGTTCGAAGTGTTCGGCGTGGAGCACAGCGAGGTGGTCGAGAATGCCCAGGCCCTGTTCGACCGGATCGCGCCCGAGGACGAGGCGCGGGTGCAACGGGCCGCTGAACAGAGCCGCCAATCCTTGTGCCGATTCCACGAGCAGTTCAGGATGCTGCCCCCGGGTGGTCAGCTGGAACATGCCGAGTGGGTGGAAGTCGATTCCAGCCCCGAGCGGGACCAGGACGGGGCGGTCACCTGGCACGGTTTCGCGCGACTGATCACCGGGCGGCGGCGCATGGAAGACGAGCTGGTGCGCCTGGCCTACGAGGATGCGCTGACGGGCATGCCCAACCGCACCTCCCTGCAGTTGCGGCTGGAGGAGCAGATTGCCGAGGCCTCGATCGTGGGCCAGGAGCTGGCCCTGCTGCACCTGGATCTGGACAATTTCAAGGATATCAACGATATCTGGGGGCATGGCAGCGGAGATCGACTGCTCGAAGAACTGGCCGGCCGCCTGCGCGAGGTCGTGGGTGATCGGGGCCTGGTAGGTCGGCTGGGGGGGGATGAATTCCTGATCATCGTGCAAGGCGAATCGGTCGAAGGTCCCGCGGCTCGCCTGGCCTCGGCCCTGTGTGCCGCCATGGACTCGCCGGTCTCCGTGGACGATCGCCTGCTGCGGGTGACCGCTTCGATCGGCATGAGCCTTTTTCCCAAGGATGGCGAAACGGCCGAGGATCTGCTGCGCCACGCCGATGCGGCACTCTACCGGGCGAAGGAGGAAGGACCGTCGAACTGGGCGTCCTACACGCCCGAGCTGACGGCGGCGGCGATGGCGCGCCGCTATCTGGAGACCGAGCTCCGCGGCGCCGTCGATCGGGACGAGATCCAGGTCGCGCTGCAGCCGGTGGTCGATCTTTCGAGCGGGGAGGTGGTGGCCTACGAGGCCCTCGCCCGCTGGCACCATCGTGAGGATGGCTGGATCGATCCTGAGCAGTTCATCGCTCTGGCCGAATCCCGCGGTCTGGTGGCCGCCCTCGGCGAGCAGGTCTATCGCAAGGCCATGCGGGCGGTGGCTCGGATCGATGCGACGAGCCGGCTATCGATCAATGTCGCGCCGGTGCAATTGAAGGACCCGCAGTTCGCGCGGCGCCTGGTGCGGATGGCTCGGGACTGCGGTCTGCAGCCGGCTCGACTCGAGGTCGAAATCACCGAGCGGGCCTTCATGGACGAGCTGGCCGACAAGCTCGAACAGCTCGAGTCGCTGCGCAGGCAGGGCATTGCGATTGCCATCGACGATTTCGGTACGGGTTATTCCTCACTGGCCTACCTTCGCCATCTGCCCGTGCAGCGGCTGAAGATCGATCAGGTCTTCGTTCGCGGCCTGGCCAGCAACCCGAAGAATTCGGCCATCATGAAAGCCATCGTGACACTCGCTCGCGAGTTGGGCTTCTCGGTCACCGCCGAGGGTGTTCAGTCCGCCGAAGAGCTCGAGGAAGTTCGAGCGCATGGCTGTGATTGTGCCCAGGGCTGGCACCTGGGACGGGGTCAGCTCGTCGAACTGGAAGCCAGCTGAGATCGATCAGTTTTCCTCCTCGTCCCAATCGCCTTCTTCCAGGAAGGCCTCGTAGTCCGGCACCTCGGCTTCGTCGCCGAACAGGAAGTAGTTGCGACGCTGCAGCCAGCCGTCCCGAACCAGGGCGTACTCGTCGAAGGCCTCGGCCAGCTCGGCGTCGAGGGGTAGCAATCCTGCGCGAATGTCGATGATGCGCAGGCCGAGCAGCGCCCAGGAACCGCGCTCCCGGGTTTCGCGCCAGGCAATGTCGGGCAGGGTGTCGACCCCGCGTCCGACGCCGTCTCGGATCGTCGACGGGCCCAGGAAGGGCAGCATCAGGTAGCGCGAATCCTCCCAGCCCCAGTGCGCCAGGGTCTGGCCGAAATCGGCCTCGTTCTTTTCGATGTCACCGCGACTGGCGAGGTCGAAGATGCCGCCGGCGCCGTAGACCGTGTTGACGACGAAGCGCTGGAATTCCTGCTCCAGATCCTCACCGCGTCCCTGCAGCAGCAGGTTTATCATGATCACCGGCGAACTCAGGTTGCGGAAGAAATTGCCGATCCCGTTGCGGACCGGTTCCGGCGTTACCCGAACGTAGCCTCTCGCTGCTGGCCGAATGATGGCTCGATCGACGCCGCGGTTGAAGGCGTAGACGGATCGGTTCATCGGCTCCCAGGGGTCGTCGGGATGACGCGTGTCCGGCGAGGTCGTGGCGCAGGCGCTGAGCAGGACGGCCAGGAGCAGGGGAATCAGTTTCTTCATGACGGGGATTCTTGTTCCGTTCGATCAGGGGTGTCGTCCCAGCCGAGTAGCGAGGAGACCTGGCTGAGCTTGGCCAGGACACGCAGGCTGTCCGGGGGATTGGAGAATTCGATGTCTTGCTGCCGCTCGCGGGCCCAGGTCTGCCATTCCAGCAGCAAAGCGAGGGCGCTGGAGTCCGTTCGCGTGACGTCGGCCAGATCGATCCGGCCCGGCAATTCGGAGCGTCGGGCGGCGGCGAGGCTGTTTGCGTGGCAGCGGGCCACGGCCTCGGCGGTCAACTCGCCCGCCAGCCGAAAGGCCGTTTCAGCCGGACTGCCCATCGCCACCCACCTCGATATCGATCTCACCGCGTTGCAGGCGCTCGAGCGTGGCGTCGAAACCGTTCCGGCGAATCTCTTCCGCGAACTGATTGCGGAAGGTCGAGACATAGGAAATGCCTTCGACGATCACGTCGAAGACCAGCCATTGCCCGTCACGCTTGCGCAGCATGTAGTCCACCGGCGCCTTTTCACCATTGTCGAGCTGGATGCGGGTGCGTACGCGGGTCATCCGATCGGTGTTCTCTCCGGCCAGGGGCAGGACCTCGACCTGGTCGCGACTCTGGAAGTCCATCAGGCCACTGGCGTATCGGCGCATCAGGACGTCCGTGAGGGCGTCGGCGAAGGCTTCGACCTGGCCGGCGTCCAGGCCTCGTCCGTATCGACCGAGCACCAGGCGGGCGGAGTAGATCGAATCGGTGCGCTCACCGAGCACGCGCTTGAGTTCGGCATGCAGCGTCGAGGGATCCTGTTCGTAGTCGTCGCGGTGGGCTTCGACCAGGGCGAACAGCTCACCGGTGGTCTCGCGGACCATCTCGACGGGATCGCCATTGGCCAGCGTGGACGCACTCAGGCCCAGCAGGCTCAGTGCAATCAGGCCCAGGGTCATGGGATTCGAGCGCATGTCATTCCTCTTCTTCGGAATTGAACAGATACCGGCTGATCAGCTGCTCGAGCTGAAGCGCGGAATTGGTAAGCATAAGACGATCGCCGTCGACGAGGGGTTCAGGCGAGCCGCCGGGTTCGATGCCGACGAATTGATCGCCGAGGATGCCCGAGGTCAGGATCGACGCCGACGAGTCTTCCGGCAGGTCGTCGAACTGGGCGGCGATGCGCATCACCACCAGGGCTTCGAAACTCTCGGGATCCAGGGAAATGGACTCCACCTGGCCGATCGTGACGCCCCCCAGGGCGACCTTGGCGCGGGGCTTGAGGCCGCCGACATTGATGAAGCTGGCTTCGATCCGGTAGCCATCGCCGGAGGCCACACCGCGATCGGTGGCCTGCAGGGCAAGAAAGACCAGCGCGGCGATGGCCAGCAGCAGGAAGATGCCTGCGGTGAGTTCGATCTGATGAGAAGATTTCATGGGTCTGCTTGCAACCTCTAGAGCATGAAGGCCGACAGGACGAAGTCGAGCATCAGGACCGAGATCGCGGTGGCGATCACGGTCTGGGTCGTGGCCAGGGCGACGCCTTCGCCGGTCGGGCGAGCGGTCCAGCCGAAGTACACGGACAGCCAGCCGGCCAGGAAGCCGAAGGCCAGGGCTTTCCACATTCCGTGGGCGAAGTCGCGCCAGAGCTCCACCGAGGCCTGCATATTGCCCCAGAAGGTCACGGCGTCGTTGCCCATCAGGAAGACCGCGAAGACCACGCCACCGAAGATGGCGCAGACATTGAAGATCAGGGTCAGCGCGGGCACGGCGATGATACCGGCGATCAGGCGAGGCTGGACGATGCGTTCGAGGGGGTCGATAGCCATCAGGTCGAGGGCGTCGAGCTGCTCCGTCGCGCGCATCAGACCGATCTCGGCGGTGATCGAAGTGCCCGCTCGTCCGGCGAAGAGCAGGGTGGTGAGCACCGGCCCCAGTTCGCGGAACAGGGACAGGGCGAGCACGGTGCTGGCCGCGTCACCGGCGCCGAAGCGGGTCAGGGTGTCGTAGGTCTGCAGGGTCAGGACCAGGCCGACGAAGAAGCCCCCGGTGACGATGATGACCAGGGACCGGACTCCGGCGAAGTAGACCTGGCGCAGGGTCTCGGCCAGCTGCAGCCGGGTCAGGCGCATGTGCGCGATCGCGGTCAGCAGGAACAGCCCGGCCTGACCCAGATGGCGCAGCGGTGCGGTCCAGCGGCTGCCGACCTTCGACGTGCTCATTGCTGGCTTCCATGGGGATCGAGCAGCTGCTCGGCCAGCGGCGGCGCGGGATGATGGAAGGGCACCGGTCCGTCCGGCTGCCCATCGAGAAACTGCCGCACCAGCGGGTGTTGGCTGTCGGCCAGTTCGGCGGGCGAGCCCGCTGCGATGGTCTTGCGGTCGGCGATGATGCAGCAATGGTCGGCCAGTTTCGCCACTTCGCCCACGTCGTGGGTGATGACCACGCTGGTGGTGCCCAGGGCCTGATTGACCTCGCGAATCAGCCGCAGGGACACACCGAGGGAGATCGGATCCAGGCCGGCAAAGGGCTCGTCATAGAGCATCAGATCCGGGTCCATGGCCATGGCCCGCGCCATCGCCACGCGACGGTTCATCCCGCCCGAAAGCTCGCGCGGATAGAGATCGGCGGCACCGCGCAGGCCCACCGTCTGCAGCTTCAGCAGCACGATCCGTCGAATCAGCGATTCGGGCAGCCGCGTGTGCTCGCGCAGGGGCAGGGCGACATTGTCGAAGCAGGTCAGATCGGTGAACAGGGCGCCGTTCTGCAAGAGCACGCCGATATGGCGACGCGCGCGGTTCAGCGCTCGCGGCTTGAGCTGGTCGATGCGCGTGTCGTCGATCCAGACTTCTCCCGCCTCGGGTTTGAGCTGGCCGGTGATCAGACGCATCACGGTGGTCTTGCCCGCACCGCTGGGCCCCATCACGGCGGTCACGCGACCCGCCGGGACTTCGAGGTTGAAGTCCTCAAGGATCGGTCGACCGCCCAGGGACAGGCGGATATCGACCAGCCGGATGGCCGGCGGACTGGACGGCTGGACGCGATTCCCCATGTTCGAGTGATCCCCTGCGTCGGTGCGATCCGACAGTGTAATGAATCTGCTGTTACGACATCGGCACGAAGAACGCGCCAGCGCCGGGCGGCTCGATCAGAGGATGTAGCGGCTCAGATCCTCGTTGCCGGCCAGTTCGGCCAGGTGTTGATCGACGTAGTGGGCGTCGACCTCCAGGGTCTCGCCGTCGCGGTCCGGGGCGACGAAGCTGATGTCCTCGAGCAGGTGCTCCATCACCGTGTGCAGGCGCCGGGCGCCGATGTTTTCCGTCGACTCGTTGACGGCGAAGGCGATCTCGGCCAGGCGCTCGATGGCCTCGTCGGTGAAGTTCAGCTGCACGCCTTCGGTGGCCATCAGGGCCTGGTACTGGCGGGTCAGGGCGGCGTCCGGTTCGGTCAGGATGCGCTTGAAATCACCGGCACTGAGGGCCTTCAGTTCGACCCGGATCGGCAGGCGGCCCTGCAGTTCCGGCACCAGGTCCGAGGGCTTGGCGACGTGGAAGGCGCCGGAGGCGATGAACAGGATGTGGTCCGTGTTCAGGGTGCCGTAGCGCGTGTTGACGGTGCAGCCTTCGACCAGGGGCAGCAGATCACGTTGCACGCCTTCGCGCGAGACCTCACCGCCGCTGCCGCCGTCGGCGCGGCGCGCGACCTTGTCGATTTCGTCGAGGAAGACGATGCCGTTGTTCTCGGCGTTCTTCAGGGCGGTCTGCTTGACCTCCTCGTCATTGATCAGGCGCGCCGCTTCTTCCTCGATCAACACCGGGATGGCGTCCTTGACCTTCATCTTGCGGGTCTGCTTCTTGCCGCCGGAGAGGTTGGAGAACATCTGCTGGAGCTGATTGGTCATTTCCTCCATGCCCGGCGGCGCCATGATCTCGACGCCGACGTTCAGGGACACGTCGACTTCGATCTCGCGATCGTTGAAGTCGCCGCTGACCAGTTTGTTGAAGATTTTCCGGCGCGTATCGCTCTGATTGCCGTCTGGCTCACCTGGAGCATTGGCGAAGCCGCTGCTCTCGCGGCGCGGCAGCATGATGTCGACGACCCGCTCGATGGCGGCGTCCTCGGCCCTCGACCGGACCTTGGCCATGGCCTCTTCTCGCGCCATCTTGACCGAGGTCTCGACGAGGTCGCGAATGATCGACTCGACGTCCTTGCCGACGTAACCGACCTCGGTGAACTTGGTCGCTTCGACCTTGACGAACGGGGCCTTGGCCAGGGCGGCCAGGCGGCGGGCGATCTCGGTCTTGCCGACGCCCGTCGGCCCGATCATCAGGATATTCTTCGGCGTGATCTCGGCGCGGAGCGCGTCGTCCACCTGCATCCGTCGCCAGCGATTGCGCAGCGCCACGGCGACCGCGCGCTTGGCTTCGTCCTGGCCGATGATGTGACGGTCCAGTTCCTGGACGATTTCGCGAGGCGTCATCTGGGTCATGAGGAGGCGTCCGTGTTCAGGGTCTCGACGGTGAAATTGTGGTTGGTGTAGATGCAGATCTCGCCGGCGATGGTCAGCGCCTCGCGGGCGATGGTTTCCGCGTCCAGATCGCTGTGGCGCATCAGGGCGCGCGCCGCCGACTGGGCGAAGGGTCCGCCGGAACCGATCGCGATCAGGTCGTCTTCCGGTTCGATCACGTCGCCATTGCCCGAAATGATCAGGGAGGCCTCGTGATCGGCCACGGCCAGCAGGGCCTCGAGGCGGCGGAGCATGCGGTCCGTACGCCAGTCCTTGGCCAGTTCGACGGCAGCTCGGGTCAGGTGGCCGGAGTGCATTTCCAGCTTGCTCTCGAAGCGCTCGAACAGGGTGAAGGCGTCTGCCGTGGCGCCGGCGAAACCGGCCAGCACTCGGTTCTTGTACAGGCGTCTGACCTTGCGCGCGTTGGCCTTCATGACCGTATTGCCCAGAGTGACCTGGCCGTCGCCGGCGATGACGACCTGGTCGCCCCGACGGACCGACACGATGGTCGTGCCACGATACTGTTCCATGCCGATTCCGATGTCTGCGTGAATCGCCTACATGGGGACGGTCGGGCCCCGGCAAAAGGGACGCCGGTGCTCAGGAATCGTCGCTGCCGTCCTTGCTGCCCGACTTGCGTCGTGCTCTGGGATGGGTCTCATCGTAGACCCGGGCCAGGTGCTGGAAATCCAGGTGGGTGTAGATCTGCGTGGTGGAAAGATTGGCGTGGCCAAGGAGTTCCTGCACCGCGCGCAGGTCGCCTGAGGACTCGAGGATGTGCGAGGCGAAACTGTGCCGGAGCTGGTGCGGATGGACGCGCTGGTCCAGGCCCTGTCGCTCGGACCAGTGCGCGACGCGCTTCTGCACGGCGCGAACGCCGAGCGGCCGGCCCTTGAGGCTGGTGAATATCCGGCCCGACTCATTTCCGGGTAGCGCCCGCTGGATCCGGCGCCAGCGCTCGAGCGCGCGCAGCGCGTGCTGACCGACGGGCACCAGACGCTCGCGACGGCCCTTGCCCAGGACCCGGACCAGGGCCTCGCCGATGTCCAGGCGATCCCAGCTCAGTCCCGCCAGTTCGCTCACTCGCAGGCCCGAAGTGTAGAAGAGCTCGAGCATGGCCCGGTCGCGTACGGCCAGTTCGTCCTCTTCCGGAATCGCGAGCAGGGCCAGCACCTGATCGATATCCAGGGGGCGGGGCAGGCGACGTTGTACGCGCGGCGCACGAACGCCTTCGACCGGATCGTGTTTGATCCGGCCCTCCCGTCGAAGGTAGCGGAAGAATCGACGCAGGGCCGAGAGCTGACGCTGGATCGAACGAGGGTTGATGCCACGACGATGACGGGTGGCGGCGAAGGCGCGTACGTCATTGACGGTGATCGCCTCGGGGCGGTCGAGCTCGCCGTTTTCGCACCATTGGCGGAACTGCTTCAGATCGCGGCCGTAGCCGTCCAGGCTGGCCGGGCTCAGGCCGAGTTCCTCCCGGGCATGGACGAGAAAGGCCTCGATGGCTTGTTCGAGCGCGGAATGCTGCGTCGCGTCAGGCACGCTTGCGCTGGTGGGCGGCTGGAGGGTTCAGACGAGCCAGAACGGTCTGTGCGAGCAGCTCCAGGAACAGGGTGCCCATGCCGGGGTGGAAGCGGTCCTGCTGGGTGGCGCCGATGGCCAGCAGGCCGGCGGAGCCCAGCGGTACGACGGCGGCCGAGGCGATGGAGTCGGCTTCCGATCCGAACAGCAGGCCGAGCTTTTCGCGCGTCAGTCGGCCGCACTGGATTCGGTCGGGTTCGGCCAGGGATTTCAGAGCCTCGGGGAGCTCGGCATGGGCATGGACCTCGTTGATCGCCGCGAGCGAGGGCTCCGGATCGATCAGATGCACGCTGACGGCATCGGCCTGGAAGTCCTCGCGCAGTCGGGCGATCAATTCCGCCAGGCAGTCCTCCGGCCGGCTCTCGGCCAGGACCGCGAGCGTCAGACCATGGAGTCGCCGACTCAGCTGCTCGTTCTCCGCGGCCACTCGGGTCAGCGCCTCGAGTTGCTGCTCCAGTTTTCGATTGGACGCGCGCAGGCGTTCGACCTGGCGCTCGATCAGGGAAGTGGCGCCGGCATCGTGGGGCAGTTGCAGTCGCTCGAGCAGTTCGGGGTGCTCGATCAGCACATCGGGGTGTTCACCCAGCCAGTTCAGCACGTCATCCGTGGTCATGGAAATTCTTCAGGGTCAGGGGTTGATTGTCGGCTCGATGTCGATCCGGCCGTGGAACACGATCCGGGCCGGCCCGGTCATGTAAACGGGTTTCGGACCGCCATCCCAATGTATCACAAGGGTTCCGCCCGGCTGCCGGATTTCGACCGGGCTGTCGACCTGCCCGCGCCGGATCAGGCTGGCGGCCGTCGCACAGGCGCCGCTGCCACAGGCCCGGGTCGGACCGGCGCCGCGCTCGTAGACCGAGAGGTCGATAAGGTGGCGCGACTCGACGTGCGCGAAGTTGACGTTGGCGCCCTCGGGCAGGCCGGGATGATGGGTCAGGACTTCACCCAGCGATTCGACCAGCGCGACGTCCGCAGGCTGCTCGAGATCGAGGATCAGGTGCGGATTGCCCATGCTTACGAAGTCCACCGGGTAGTCTCGGCCAGCCCGCGATTCCTGCCATGGCCGTTCGGCCGGCAATTCGGCGCCGGCGGGCGCCGCTTCGCTGGGCGGGGGCAGGGTGGCGGTGATGTGATCGGGGCTCTCGAATCGCACGTCGACCGGACCGGCTGCCGTTTCCAGCCGGGCCGATTCGCTCAGTTCGCCCCGATCGTGCAGCCAGAGTGCGACCGCGCGCATGCCGTTGCCGCATTGCTCGGCGGTGCTGCCGTCCTGGTTGAAGATCTCGACGGCCACATGGCGGTCGGGTCGGCTGGCCGGGCGCAGGATCAGGAGCTGGTCGAAGCCGATGCCCAGGCGCCGGTCGCCGAGGCGTGCCACGGTGGCGGGCAGGGGGGCGAAGGCCCCTTCCCGGGCATCGATCAGTACGAAATCGTTGCCCAGGGCTTCGAGCTTGGTGAACGCCAGTTCGCGCTTCATCCGGTCGGGAGAATGCCCTGGACCAGCCAGTGTCGATCGCTGGGACGGGTCAGGACCATGGTCTCGAGGCCGGCTTGGCGACACTGATCGATGACCTCGTCGGCGGTGTAGGCGGCCAGCAGGCTGTTGTAGAAGTCGGTGGCCAGGACCTCGGGCGCGTCGCCGGCGTACTGCTCGACGATGGCGCGGGCCTGCTCGGGGCTGTCGGGCCGGTGCAGGTCCATGATCTGGACGCGGCAGCCGGGCCCGGCCTGATCGGCGATCGTGTTCCACAGCGCCATCGGATCGGGCAGATGGTGCAGCAGGCTGTTGGAGACGATGGCGTCGAGCGGCTGACCCGGGAGTTCGCAGGGCAGGCGTCGCAGCGCCAGCTCGATCGAGCTGGCCTGCGCCGCCTCGACGGCGGCCTGTGCCAGGGCGAGCATGTTGGGTCCGGCATCCAGTCCGATGATCCGCCAGCCGGGCATGGCCCTGGCCAGGCGCAGGCAGATGTCGCCCGGGCCACAGCCCAGGTCGATCAGACGCCCCTCCGTGCCCGCCTCGGCGAAACGGATGAAGGCATCGACGAAGGCCTGGTTCGATTCGCTGAAGTCGGCCTCGGCGTAGGCCTGCGCCTGCGCCGGTGCATCCATCAGCTCGGGTTCAGGAATCCGCTTCATCGTCGGTGTCTTCGCTGTCGGGGTTCGCGCGGTCCTCGGTCTGGCTGTCCTGCGTGGCTTCGACCTGCGTCGGTTCCGGCAGGTAGAGGTCGTCCTTCAGGCCGCAGGCGGCCAGCAGCAGGACGAGGAGTCCGGGTAGAATTAGGCGCATGAATGATTCCACTTCTGAACGACTGGACCGGGTGATCCGGGAAACCGGCGCGGAGCCGACGCATGCCGTGATCTGGCTGCACGGGCTGGGCGCCGACGGCCACGATTTCGAGCCGATTGTACCGCACCTGCGAGCGGCCGCCAGGCGCCCGGTGCGCTTCGTCTTTCCGCACGCGCCGGTGCGCCCGGTGACGATCAACGGGGGCATGGCGATGCGCGCCTGGTACGACATTCTTGGGATGTCGATCGACCGCGATCAGGACGAAGCCGGCATTCTCGCCTCGGTCGCTTCCGTGCACGTCCTGATCGATGAGCAGATCGAGTCGGGCATCGAGGCCGGGAACATCGTTCTGGCCGGGTTTTCCCAGGGAGGCGCGATCGCGCTGCGCACGGGCCTGGCCCGCACCGAGGCCCTCGCGGGCGTGATGGCCTTGTCCTGCTACCTGCTGCAGGCCGATCGATTGGAGTCCTGGTCGCAGCCGGCCTCGGCGAGAGTACCGGTGTTCATGGCGCATGGCGAGCACGATCCGATCGTTCCCCTGGCGCTGGGCCGGCAAGCGGCCGATCGACTGGAGGCCGCGGGCTATTCGGTCGAATGGCACAGCTATCCCATGCCGCACTCCGTGTCCCCCGAAGAGATCCAGGCGATCGATGCCTGGCTGGAAGCGATCTGGTCGTGAGTGCTTCCCTTCGTGTGCTGGTGGTCGATGACGAGGCTCCGGCTCGCGAACGATTGCTGCGGCTGATCGAAGGGATCGATGGGGTGGAGGTGGCCGGCAGTGCCAGTCGCCCGAACGAGGTGCTCCCTGCCTGTCGACAGGCATCCCCCGATGTCGTGCTGCTGGACGTGGAAATGCCGGGTGGCAACGGCGTCGATGTGGCCCGCCAGCTGAGCACTCTGGATCCGGAGCCGGCGGTGATCTTCGTGACGGCCTTCGAGCGCTATGCCGTCGAGGCCTTCGACGTCGAGGCCATCGACTACCTGGTCAAGCCCGTGCGCGCGTCCCGTCTCGAGGCGGCCTTCGCGCGAGTGCGGGAGCGATTGGATCGCAACCCTGCCCAGGTGCCGGCCCTGCTGGCCCGACTGGGCGAGCGGGTCACGCGAATTCCCCTCGACGAGGTCCGGGCCCTGATTGCAGAGGACAAGTACGTCTGCGTGCATCACACCGGTGGCAAGGCCCTGGTGGAAGAATCGCTGGTGCAGCTGGAGCAGCGCTTTCCGGAGCGCTTTCTGCGGGTGCACCGAAACGCCCTGGTCGACCGCAATCGTCTGCGCGCCCTGTTCCGGAACCCGGCAGGTGCCGACTGCGTGGAAATCGAAGGAATCGATGTGCAGCCCGAAGTGAGTCGCAGGAATCTCCCTGCGGTTCGCCGGGCCCTGAAGGACATGACATGAATCGCATCCGGATCGCCACTCGGCAATCCCGCCTCGCCCTGTGGCAGAGCGAGCACGTGGCCGAGCAGCTGTCACAGGCCCATCCCGATCTGGCGCTCGAACTGGTGCCATTGAGTACGCGGGGGGACGAGATCCTCGACCGCTCGCTTGCCGAGATCGGCGGCAAGGGGCTGTTTCTCAAAGAGCTGGAAGCCGCCCTGCTGGATGGCCGGGCCGACATCGCCGTGCATTCGCTCAAGGACGTTCCGGCCGAATCGCCGCCCGGTCTGGTGCTGAGCGTGGTGCTGCCCCGGGCGAACTGGGTGGACTGGTGGTTGAACGCCGACGGATTGTCCCCGGAGCAGATGCCGGAGCGCGCGCGGGTGGGGACGTCCAGCCTGCGCCGTCAGTCACAGTTGCTCCGGATGCATCCGGAGTTCGAGATCGTGCCGATCCGAGGCAATGTGCAGACGCGTCTCGGCAAGCTCGAGACCGGTGAGGTCGATGCCGTCATTCTCGCTGCGGCCGGTCTCGAGCGGCTGGGCCTGAAGGTGCCGACACCGCTGCCGCTCCGGCCGCCGGAATTTCTCCCGGCACCGGGGCAGGGCGTCATCGTGGTGCAGTGCCGCGAAGGCGATGCCGAGATTCTCGAGCACCTCGCCTGCCTGGAGTGCGCGGAGACGAGGGCGCGGGTCGAGGCCGAGCGGGCCGTGGTGGCAGCGCTGGGCGGAGACTGTCGGATGCCCCTGGCCGCGCTGGCCGAAATCGAGTGTGATCGTCTCAGGCTCCAGGCCCGGCTCTGCAGTCCCGATGGGCGAGAGTGTCTCGATGCGCGGGTCGAGGGAAGCGTGGCCGCGGCTCGCGCGCTGGGTGAAGAAGCTGCCGAGCTGCTGAAGGGCGCTGGCGCGATGAGAATCCTGTCACGTTTGTGAAATTTTTCCCGCATGACCGGCCTGCGAAGGCTGGACAGGGGGCGATATTTGTGAGAAAGTCCTAATCAAGTTAGCGAGGCGGAAGGGGAAGAATCGATTTGCTTTCCGGGCGTCATCCACGGCTCAGTCATTTGAGGTGCGTCCCCCTACTGCCAACGCCAACACGCAAGCCCCCAGCACTTTGAGTGGCTGCGCCAGACGCCCGGATTCTTAAACCCCCGAAAAAGCCCGCTGCCTCAGCGGGCTTTTTTTCTTGGAGGGATTGCTCGTGATCGGTATCTGCACATTGGCTCTGGACCGTCCATGAACCCTGAACCGCTGGTGATCGTGACTCGAATCGGTGAGGAGGGTCGACGATTGTGCGATCGAGTCCTGGCGCAGGGGGGGGCGGTACTGCACCTGCCCTTGCTGCGCCTCGAGGGACCGAGCGACCCGGATCAGACCGGGGCGGCACTGCGATCGATGCTGCCGGTCGATGGGCTGATCGTGACCAGCCGCGAGGGTCTGCGTCAGCTGGCCCGGCTGCTCGAACCGACCGAGCTGGAAGGCATTCCCCTGGTCGTTCCGGGAGGCGGCACGGCGTCGCTTGCCGAGGAACTGGGATTGGGTCCGGTCTTCGCCCCGACCGGTGCCGGTGACAGCGAGGCGATGCTGCGACTGCCCTGTCTTCGGGAGGTCGCCGCGCAGCGGTGGCTGATCCTGGCGGCCCCGGACGGTCGCCGACTCCTCGATCAGGCGCTGGCGGACCGTGGCGCGCGGGTGCTGCGCGCCGATGTCTACCAGCGCGTGCCCGTCGCCCTCGAATCGAGCCAGGCGCGGTGCATCGACGACGCCACTCAACTGGTCACCCTGGTGGCCAGCGGTTCCGCGCTCGAACGGCTGCGCGAGTCCCTGGGGCCAGCGCGATGGGATCGCCTTCGCCAGTCGCCCATGGTCCTGCCATCCCGCCGTCTGCTCGACCGAGCGCGGGTCCTCGGTTGCACTCGAGCATTCCTCAGCCGCGGGGCGGACGATGCGTCCATGCTCGAGGCGCTGGCCTCGTGCCCAACGGAAAGCTGATTTGCGGTACTCTCGGGATTGATCGAATCCAGGCGCTGGCCTTGCCCAAGATGAGCGAACAAGACGCGAAATCTCCTGAACCCATCGCTGAGGAAACGGAGGCCATGGTCGAGCCCGAGGCCGCCGTCGAGCCACCCCCGGAGGCTTCGGAACCGCGGCGTTCCGAGCCATCCTCTTCACGCTCCGGAGTCCTGGTCTGGCTGGCGCTCCTGCTGGCGCTTGCCGCGCTGGCACTGGCGGCCTGGCCCCGCTTCGAAGCGCAGTGGGGCAAAAGCGAGGCCGACGGTGAATCGGAGCTACGCGAACTCGCCTCACGCGTCGAGACACTGGCTTCCGGACAATCGGCCGCAGAGCGTGAGCGCCGCGATGAGTCCGCCCGCATCGATGCTGACCTGGACGCCATCCGCAGCGGACTGGCCGATGCCGTGGCGCGCATCGAGCAGTCCCGAGCGCTTGCCGCCGAATCCGATCCTGTCGTGTCGGCCCGGCTCAGCGAGATCGAAGGGCGGATGGACCGGGCGCAGGAACGTGAGGCCGAGGTGCAGCGTTCCATGGCCCGCTTCGCCGAGCAGCTGAGCGAGCGCAGCGATCAACAGCGCGACGTCGATCGTGATCTGGCCTTGAAGCTCGATCTGATCGAAGCCTCCGCGCTACTGGGGATCGGCCAGGCGCTCGCCGAATCCGGCCAGAACCGAGCCGCCGCCTTGCTCGCCTATCGCCGGGCGGAGACACGACTGAGTGCGCAGCCGGATTCGCGCCTCAATCAGGCCCGCGAGCGTCTGGCCGAAGAAATCGATCGAATCGACTCGCAGAGCGAGCCGGATTGGTCCGGCGCACGCGCGCGCCTCATGCGCTGGTCGACGTCGGTCGAGGACTGGCCGACGCTGCAGCCTGCGGACGGGGGTCCCGGCGGCGCCGAACCGGGTGAAACCGAGGCGGAGTCTGGTTGGTGGTCGAGCGTGACACGCTCCCTGGGACAGCTCGTCGAAGTGGAGCACCGGGGTGAGGAGCTGATCGACGCGCCGCCGGTCGACGCCCTTCGCGAGGCGGCGCGTCTCCATCTGGCCGCGGCCGGGCTGGCCGTCGAGCGCCGGGACGCTGAAGCCCTGAGGCCACATCTCAGTGCACTGGCCGATCTGCTCGATCGTTACTTCGCCACCGATCAGGCGCCCCTGGGCCCGGTTCGTTCCGAACTGGATGAGCTGCTGGCGCTCGAAGCACCTGCCGTGCCCAGCGACCTCGGTCAGGCCAGGGCGGCGCTGCAACGCGTCATCGAAGCCCTGTGAAGCGCCTGCTGCTGATCATCGCGGCCCTGGCCGCCCTGGTGCTGACGGCCTGGCTGGCCCCGCGCCTGTTGGCCGATCCGGGTCTGGTGTCCATCGAGGTGGGTGAATGGCGCCTGCGCATGTCCGTGCTGGTCCTGGTGGGCGGGGTGGTGCTGGTCTGGATACTGCTCAGCCTGGTCGTGGGCCTGATCCGCTGGCCCGGGCGTCTGATGCGCCGTCAGCGCGAGCAGCGCGCTCGTCGGCAGCTCGAGAATGGCCTGCTCGCCCTCACGGAAGGCGATTGGCAGAAGGCCGAGCGGGAACTGTCGCGCTCGCTCGCTCATCGAGGCACGACGGCCGGTTATCTCGCGGCGGCGCGGGCGGCCCAGGGCCAGTCCGACGCGACGGCTCGGGATCACTGGCTGCAGCTGGCCGATCGTCGCTTCGGGCGCAAGCACTTCGTGACCGACCTGGCCCGCGCGCGCCTGCTGACCGGGGAAGGGCGTCTGGAAGAGGCGGTACCGGTGCTCGAATCCCTGCATCTGAAGAAGCCCCGTCATACGGGCGTGCTTCGCTTGCTGCTGCAGGCCTATCAGGACCTGGATCGCTGGCGCGAGGTTCGTCTGCTGACCCCGGCCCTGCGCAAGGCCGGCATCATCGATGCCAGCAAGGTCGACGAGCTCTCGACGCTGGCGGCCAGTCGGGAATTGAGAGCGACCTCGGACGTCGAGGCCCTGGAAGCGGCCTGGAGCGGTCTGCCCCGCAAGCTGCGCTCGGAGCGCGAGATCGTGCTCGCCCATGCCGCCCGCGCCGGTGAATTGGGGCATGCCGAACTCGGCGGACGCCGCCTGAGAAAATTGCTCAAGGCCGGCCCGGACCGTGAAGCCCTGCGTCTGTATGCCCAGGTCGACGATGCCGGGCGAGCGCAGCGTATCGCCGATTGCGAACACTGGCTGAAGGACCACCCCAGGCATCCGTCCTTGCTGCAGACCCTCGGGCTTCTCTACCTGCAGGACCGCCAGTACGATCAGGCCCGCCAATGCCTGGAGAAATCACTGGATCAGCAAGCCGATGCCGACGCCTACGCCGCGCTCGGCCGGATTCACGATCGATCGGGCAGCCTGGAAGCGGCGGCCCAGTGCTATCGAAACGCCCTGCGTCTGCAGCAGGGGCGCGGTGTCCAGGCCCTGCCGCCACCGAGCTGAGGAATTCGCGCCAAGTTGCGCTTCCAGGCGCGGCGCGGCCGTATAATGGCCGGCTGCCCCTATTGCCCTCATCGGTCAACCCATGAAGCTACGCAACATCGCCATCATCGCCCACGTCGACCACGGAAAGACCACCCTGGTCGACCAGCTGCTGCGCCAGTCCGGCGAGTTCGCTGCCCACGAGCGTCTGACCGAACGAGTCATGGACTCCGAGGACCAGGAACGCGAGCGCGGCATCACCATCCTGGCCAAGAACACGGCGATCACCTGGAACGACTGGCGCATCAACATCGTCGATACCCCGGGCCACGCCGATTTCGGTGGCGAGGTCGAGCGCGTCCTGTCGATGGTCGACTCCGTGCTGCTGCTCGTCGACGCGGTCGACGGCCCCATGCCGCAGACGCGATTCGTGACCCAGAAGGCCTTTGCCATGGGCTTTCGACCGATCGTGGTGATCAACAAGATCGACCGCCCGGGGGCGCGCCCGGATTGGGTCCTGAACCAGACCTTCGATCTGTTCGACAAGCTCGGTGCGACCGACGAGCAGCTCGACTTTCCCGTGCTTTACGCTTCGGGGCTCAATGGCTATGCGGGACTCGATGAATCGGTCCGCGGCGGTGACCTGACGCCCCTGTTCGAGGCCCTGGTCGAACACGTGCCCGAACCGCCGGTCGACCCCGATGGTCCCTTCCAGATGCAGGTCACCAGCCTGAGCTATTCCACCTACGTCGGTCTGATCGGCATCGGCCGCATCCGTCGCGGCCGGGTCAAGACCAACCAGCCGGTGGCCGTGATCGACCGAGAGGGCAAGCGTCGCTCCGGCCGGGTCCTGCAGGTGCTCGGTTTCAGCGGTCTGAAGCGCGAAGAAATTCCCGAGGCCGGCGCCGGCGACATCATCGGCATTTCGGGCATCGAGAACATCGGCATCTCGGACACGCTCTGTGATCCCGCCCATCCCGAGGCACTGCCGCCGTTGAGCGTCGATGAGCCGACGATTCACATGACCTTCCAGGTCAACGATTCGCCCTTTGCCGGGCGCGAGGGCAAGTTCCTGACCAGCCGGCAGATTCGTGCGCGCCTCTACCAGGAGGCCAGCCACAATGTGGCCCTGCAGGTCGCCGACACGTCCGACCCCGATCAGTTCGAGGTGTCCGGTCGCGGCGAGCTCCATCTTTCCGTCCTGATCGAGACCATGCGCCGCGAAGGTTACGAGCTGGCCGTCTCGCGCCCGCGCGTGCGCAAGCGCGAGGTCGATGGCGAAATGCTCGAGCCCTGGGAATCGGTGGTGCTCGACATGGAGGAGGAGTACCAGGGGGCGGTCATGCAGGCGATGGGCGAGCGCAAGGCTCAGCTCAAGGACATGGTGCCCGACGGCAAGGGTCGGGTCCGTCTCGATTACATCGCGCCGGCCCGTGGCCTGATCGGCTTTCAGTCCAGCTACCGGACGATGACCGCGGGAACCGGATTGTTCTTCCGCGTCTTCGATCACTGGGGACCGGCCACCGAGCGGATCGCGGCGCGTATCAATGGCACGCTCATCAGCATGGATCAGGGCACGACCGTGGCCTATTCCCTGTTCAACCTCCAGGATCGCGGCAAGCTCTTCGTCGGTGCCGGTGAAGACGTCTACGAAGGCATGATCATCGGCCTGCACAGCCGCGAGAACGACCTCGTCGTCAATCCGTTGAAGAAGAAGCAGCTGACCAACATCCGCGCTGCGGGCAAGGATGACGCGCTGCTGTTGACGCCGCCGATCCGCATGAGCCTGGAGCAGGCCCTGGAATTCCTGGCCGACGACGAGTTGCTCGAAGTCACGCCGGAGAAGATCCGCCTTCGCAAGCGCCTGCTCAAGGAGCACGAGCGCAAGCGCGCCGAGCGCAGCGCCTGATCCGGCAGCCCGAGGCCCGATGCTCCGAAGCGTGGAGGCAACTCGTGACCCAGGCCTGATAGGCGTCCTGCTGAGCCTGGGTCTCGGCTATCTTCGCTGGTTGGTGCTGGTGCCGATGTTCACGGTCTGGACCTTCTATCTGCTGATGGTCCTGGCCCTGCTGCTGACGAACTTCCAGGATTCGGCCGCCGCCCTGTTTGCGGCGCTGGAACCCTGGCTCGAACCGTGGCTGGGTCCTCCGCCAGCCTCGGATGCATCGGCGGCGGCGCCCGATAGCGCCGAATCCATCGAGCTGAACGAAACGCTCATCATGCCCGTGGCGCTCAAGCTCTGGGGCCTGGCGGCGCTGTTGCTGTGGGGGCTCGGTGAACTCTGGCGTCTGCTGCGACGACGCCCAGCGGCAGCGCCTCGTCTGGGCCGCAAGCTCGTCTTCGCGCTGGCAGCGATCGCCCTGGGCTGGCTGCTGATGCTGTTCGCCTACGGCTTCGGCTCCGAAACCTTCCACGGCAGCCTCTGGGCCTGGCTGGCGATGTTCACCGGCGTCGCCTTTCTTGCCGCTCTGGTGACCCTGGCCTGCCTTGGCCTGTCCCACGTGCTGGCGGTCCTGGCCGATCGCCTCACGGCCGGCGCCAGGCACTCCGGTCGCGATCGATCCTAGCGGGGCTGGTCGCGTCAGTGCTGAAGCGAGGTCCTACCGCTCTTCGGCCTACCCGCGCTGATGAAATGCGCAGCGAAACGACGCATCAAGATTCAGGGGGCGGCGGGTTCCACGGGCGAATCACGCCTTCCTGTGCGCTCGAGGCGACGAGACGTCCATCGGTGCTGAAGATCTGACCCCTGGAGAAGCCTCGTCCCTCGTGGGCGGACGGGCTGTCGAACGCGAACAACAGCCACTCGTCGACCCGAAAGGGCCGATGGAACCACAGCGCATGGTCGATGCTGGCCATCTGCACCGCGCGGGCGCTGAAGTCGAGGTCATGGGGCAGAGTGGACGTGCCGAGCAGTTCGTAATCCGAGACGTAGGCCAGCAGCTTCCAGTGCAGTTCCTCGTCGTCCGGCAACGGGTCCCAGGCGCGCATCCAGACGTGTTTTCGCGCCGGCCTGGCGCGAGGTTCGATGAACTTCGGTGCTTCGACCGGACGGAATTCGAAGGGAGGCCGGTGGGCCAGCAGGCGGCGCATCTTCTCGGGGACCCGATCGATGATCGAGGCATGGATGTCGATGCTGGAACTCAGGCCCTCTGGACCGGGCACCTGCGGCATCTCGTCCTGGTGCTCGAAGCCGGATTCCGGGCGGTGGAACGAGGCCGCCAGACTGAGGATCGGACGACCATGCTGGACGGCCACCACCCGTCGACTGGCGTAGCTGCGTCCGTCCCGCGAACGTTCGACCTGGTAGACCACGGGCTGGTTGAAGTCGCCGCGACGCAGGAAATACGCGTGCAGTGAGTGCGGCGATGCGCCATCGACGGTCTGGCTCGCGGCACTCAGTGCCTGTCCCAGGATCTGCCCACCGAATACCTGCGGGGCGCCGATGTCATGGCTTTCGCCGCGGAAGATCAGGTCTTCGATCCGCTCGAGCGACAGCAGGTCGATGACGGCCTTCAGGTCGGGGTTCATGGGGCGTTGGGGCGAGAATGCAAACCGCCGTTATTATAGGCGCACGGGCCTCGCGATGAACGGATCGAAACCACCATGATCAAGCTGCCGCTGATCGATCGACTGACCTTCCTGCTGGAGCGCCAGTTCGTCAAGGGCGCGGGATTCCAGTTGCTGATCGTGGCAGCCGCGATCGGTCTGATTTCCCTGGCGGGCGGGATTGCCGTGCATTGGAGCGGCCACGAGGATGGCTTGAGCGAATCGATCTGGTGGGCCTTCCTGCGCCTGACCGACCCCGGCTACCTCGGTGACGATGAGGGTGCCTGGCGACGGATCGTCTCGACCTTTCTGACCCTGAGCGGCTACGTGGTGTTTCTCGGGGCTCTGGTCGCGATCATGACCCAGTGGCTGATCGGACGGATGCGCGAGTTCGAGCGCGGTCTGACCCCCGTATCGCTGCGCGGGCACGCCGTGATCGTCGGTTGGACGAACCGGACGGTGCCGCTGCTGCGCGAGTTGATCGGAACGCAGCGGTCCCGGCGACGCTTCCGGCTCACTTTCGGCCGCCGTCGCTTCCAGGCGGTGATCCTGACCGAAGACGTGTCCGCCGAGCAGGGGCAGGTGCTGAGATCCGATCCCTGGATCGGGCCGCGGGCGCGGGACGTGATTCTCCGGGATGGTTCCGCGCTGGAAGAGGAGGCGATCCATCGAGCGGGCTGTCTGAACGCCTCGATGGTTATCATGCCGACCGGCTTCGGACGTCGAACGGGGCTGTTGGATGTCGACGTCGAGACCATTCGCGCGCTCCTGTCGATGGACGCGGGCGCGGACCAGCAGGGCCTTGCAAGGCCTCTGGTTGTCGCGGAACTTCAGGATGCCCGGCGCGCCGAGATGGCACGCAACGCCTATCGCGGACCGCTGGAACTGGTGGCCTCGGACCAGACGATCTCGCGCATCATGGTGCAGACCATGCTCCATCCGGGCCTGTCGCGGCTCTGCCGTGAATTGCTCAGTGGTCTGGCGGGCAACGAGTTGATGCTGGCGCGGGCCGACAGCCTGGCCGGTGCGAGCCTGCAGGAGTTGGCGAGCCTTGGCGGACAGGCGCTGCTTCTCGGCCTGGTCCAGGGCGAAGGCCCGGCTGCGCGTGTCACGCTGCTGCCGCCATCCTCGACCCGCCTCCAGTCGGGGGATCAGCTGATCTGGCTCGCCCAGGATCCGGAAGCGATCGATGTGACCCAGCATCGTCGTCGTCGGCGCGTGTCGGCAGCGCGGCAGATTTCGGTCGGTGTACGGCCACGAGCAGGCGCGCCCCATCGCCTGCTGATCCTCGGCTGGAATCAACGCGTTCCCCGCCTGCTGGCCGAACTGGCGGCGCACCCCGGGCAGGCCTTCGAGGTCGATCTGCTGTCATCCAGCCCGCTGGACGCGAGGCTGCGGGATCTCGAACGCTATTTCGATGGCCCGGCGCCGGTGGAACTCCGCCAGCACGAGGCCGATTTTCTGCTGTCCGGTGTGCTGGAGAGCTTCGATCCCGGCCGCTTCGATACGGTGCTGCTGCTGTCCAGTGACCGACTGGGAAGCGAGGAGGAGGCCGATGCCCGCTCGATCGTCGGGCAGCGCCTGGTCGAGCGACTTCTCGAGCGCCGGGCGGAACGTCCGCAGGTGCTGGTCGAATTGGCCGACTCGGCCAACGAAGGCCTGGTGCAAGGCATACGGACCGAGACTCTGATCAGCCCCTTGTTGATCAGTCACCTGCTGGCCCGGATTGCCCTGCAGCCGGCCCTTGGCCTGATCTTCGAGGCACTCTTCGGGCCCGACGGCCCCGAAATCGCCTTTCTGGCGCCACGGGACTTCGGGCTGACCGGTTCCCAGAGCGTGGGTCAGATCGAGCAGGCCGTGGCAGCTCGCGGAGGCCTGCTACTGGGCATCGATCTGACGGCCCGTCAGCGCGGTGAAGGCCTGTGTCTCAATCCGACGCCCGATCTGAGCGTCGATCTGGATCTGCCCGTCCGCCTGTGCTTGCTCAGGCCCGGGATCTCGAACGGAACGCATTGAATGAAAAGGAACGCTGCATGGACCTGACTCCGACCGAACGTGCCCAGGAACTTCGTCGCCAGCTGGGCGCCTTTCTGCACAAACGGGTGCTGCCCGCAGAGATCGAGTGGAAGGCCGCGATGGCCGAACTGGCCGATCCCTGGCAGGAACTGCCCGTGATCCGCGAGCTGAAGGCCGAGGCGCGCGAGGCCGGGCTCTGGAACCTGTTTCTGCCGGACGCGGAGCTGGGCCAGGGGCTGAGCAATCTGGACTACGCGCCGCTCGCCGAGCAGATGGGGCGCTCGCTGATCGCGCCCGAGGTGTTCAATTGCAACGCCCCCGACACCGGCAATATGGAAGTGCTCTATCACTACGGCAGTGAAGCCCAGAAGGCGCAGTGGCTGAAGCCCCTGCTGGCCGGCGAGATTCGCTCGGCGTTCTGCATGACCGAACCCGACGTCGCCTCGTCGGACGCAACGAACATGCAGGCCACGGCCCGGATCGAAGGTGATGAGGTGGTTCTGAACGGGCGCAAGTGGTGGTCGACGGGCATCGGCCACCCGAACTGCCGGGTCGTGATCTTCATGGGCCTGACGGATCCCGAGGCGGATCGTCACCAGCGACACTCGATGGTTCTCGTTCCCCTCGACACGCCGGGCGTGAAGGTCGAGCGCATGCTGACGGCCATGGGCATGCTGGACGCGCCCTACGGCCATGGCGAGGTGAGCTTCGACGAAGTGCGCCTCCCCGCCAGCGCCATCATCGCCGGGCCCGGTCGTGGCTTCGAGATCGCCCAGGGGCGCCTGGGCCCGGGCCGGATTCATCACTGCATGCGTCTGATCGGCCTGGCGGAACTGGCGCTGGAGCTGGCCTGCAAGCGCGCCCTGTCACGCACCGCCTTCGGGCGACCGTTGGCCAAGCTCGGCGGCAACGCCGAGCGCATCGCCCAGGCTCGAATCGCGATCGAGCAGGCGCGCCTGCTGGTGCTGAAAGCCGCCTGGTGCCTCGATCACAAGGGCGTGGCCCGATCCATGAGCGAAATCTCGCAGATCAAGGTGGCCGTGCCATCGATGGCGCAGGATGTGGTGGACATGGCGATGCAGCTGCATGGCGGGGCCGGACTCTCGGAAGATCTGCCACTGGCGGCTGCCTGGACGGCGGCGCGTGCGCTGCGCCTGGCCGATGGGCCGGACGAGGTCCATCGGGGCCTGATTGCGAGGATGGAATTGGCGAAGTATCGCGACGCCTGAGCGGGCAGCGTCTCGCCGGCGCTCAGTCGGCGGGGCCGATCCAGCTCGTGCGGCGGTGTTCACCGGTCGGGCTCGGCCGTGCTCGACCGACTTGCTTGTGCTGGGCCGGGCTCGAATCGTTCTGGCTGAACTGGCCGATCACCGGGTCGATCTCGAAGCGGTTGCGGAACAGGGGTTGTTCTTCATCCACACGGACTTCGATCGGCAGCGTCATCGACCAGCGCTGCTCGCCATTGTGCAGCAGGACGAAGAGTTCCAGTGCATGGGTCGCGGGCAGGATGGAACCCGGGGGCGTGCTGATGTCCAGCGCCAGTCGACCGGAGCGACCTCGCATGAGCTCGCCGGCACTCGGCGTGATCGAGGCCCAGTCCACGCCTTGATCATCGGCATTTCGGAGTTCGAGATGATAGATGCCCTTGACGTAAGCGGCCTGCTCGAGCTCAAGCAATATGCGACGCGTTTCGCCGGCGATCAGGTTGAGGCTCAAGTCAGCCAGACCGTGGGATGAACAGCTCAGGGCATCGTCGGGTCGATCGGTGGCCTCGGCCAGATTGATCTCGATTGCCGCGTTGCCGGCCGAGGGGCAGGGTGCTGCCGACCAGGCCAACAGCGAGCAGCCGCTCAGCAGCAGGCCAAGCGACCAGCGCGCGACGTGCCACCCCGCCGAAGCCGGCGTGGCGCGTCGTTCAGATTGGCCCGTATCGTATGTCCCCATCACTCCCTATTCTAGCGGCAAGCGTCGACGAAGTGAAATGATGATCTGGTGTAATCTCTTGCTTCGTTTCGGGCCTTGCTTCTCGCCGGTACCAAGAATCGAGATCCTGCAGCCAACCATATGAATTTCAATGAGTTCCGATAAGATCAGCGACGTCACCCAGCTCCTGAAGCGTTACAGCGATACGGAAGACGCGGAAGGCCTGTACGACATGCTGCCGATGGTCTACCAGGAGTTGCGCGCTTTGGCTGGCCGTCAGTTGGCCAGCCAGGGTCGCGATCACACGCTTCAGGCCACCGCCCTGATCAATGAGGCCTACCTTCGTCTGGCCGATCAGGACTACCACAGCTGGGAGAATCGCCGCCAGTTCCTGCTGGTCGCCTCGACCGTGATGCGCCGCGTGCTCGTCGACTACGCACGGCGCCGCTCGGCGGCCAAACGCCCGGAAGGCCAGGGGCGGGTGGCCCTGGAAACCGACGAATTGGGTGAGGAATTCGGCACCGACCTCATCGCGCTGGACCAGGTGCTCGAGCAGCTGGCCGAGGTCGACCCGCGTCAGGCGAGCATCGTGGAATTACGCTACTTCGCCGGCCTGAGCGTTCCCGATACGGCCGAGACCCTGGAGATTTCCGAGCGTACGGTCGTGCGCGAATGGCGGATGGCGCGAGCCTGGCTGAAGCGCAAGCTGGCCTGAACGACTCAATCGGACTCGAGCAGTCGCTGGACTTCGCTCAAGCGCCGGCCGATGGCGCCCATCAGCTCACCACGGCGACCGCTCGAATCGCCTTCGAGGATGGCCAGGGCTTCCGTGTAGACCTCCGCCGCCTCCATGAAACGGCCCTGCAGACTCAGGGCCGTCCCGAGGATGTCCAGCGCGCTGGCGTGATAGACCGCCTCGATGCCACCGGTCTGTTCGGCGCGTCGGGCCAGGTCGTCCAGCACGCCACGGATCAGGGCTTCGGCCTGCTCCGGTCGCCCCTCACGCAGCTGCAGTGCCGCCAGGTTGGAAATGGACAGGCGGTAGAGATAGTGATCCCGGTCGGCGACCGCTTCGATCATGGCCGCCGATCGTTCGAAGGCCGCGATGGCCTCCTGGTTGCGCCCCATGCGTGACAGGGCAACGCCGAGATTGCCGATGGTATTGGCCAGGCGCTGGCCGGGCCCGATCAGTCGTTCATGGTCCGCGATCAGGGACACGTAGTCCTCGATGGCGCGTTCCGGATCCTGGAGCATCAAGGCGGTGACGAATACGAATCGCCCGCGCAGCCGGCGCGGATCGTCCTCGTCCCAGAGGCGCTCGGCCAGGGCGCGGGTGAGCTCGGCGGTGGCCATGGCCCGGGCCGCATCGCCGGCGATCACGTAGGCGCCGACCAGGGCGGAGCGGGCATCGAACAGCAGCTCGGCCTGCTCCGCATTCTCTACCCCGGAGAGGCCTGCGGTGGATCCTTCGATGGTCTCGACGATGGTCTCGACGATCGTCTCCACGATGTTCTCGAGGTCCTCGATGGTCTGTGCCAGGGGCACGTCGAGGACGTTTGCATGGTTTCGAAGCTGGCGGATCCGCAGGCGCAGTATCTGTTCGGGCTGGGGGGGCTGGACCTGCTGGTAGAGCTCGATGGCGCGTTGATCGGCCGCGATCGCCTCGATGGCGCGCCCGCTGGAGTCCAGGGCGGCGGCGACCTGGCTCTGGATCAGGGCCTGTTCGGGCAGACTGGCACCGGCCGCCAGGCTGTCATCGGCCTGGCGGAGCAGGGGCAAGGCCTGCTCGCCGAGGCCCAAGGCATTGTAGGCGCTGCCCAGGGCCAGATGGATCGAGCCGGTGAAGGCCGGGTTGACGCTGTCCTCGCCTTCCAGTTGTCGAGCGCCCAGGTCGAGAATCTCGCGCACGGTCACTTCGTTGCCGCGCGAGGGCAGGGAGTCGGCACCGGCGAACAGCTCGCTGAGGAACTCCGTCACCGCCTCGGCGCGGTCACGCTCCCAGGCGATGCGTTGCAGCTGGCCCTCGCGATCGATCACGAAGGCGACCACCATGCTCAGCAGCACGCCGGCCACCGCCAGGCCGAAGCGATGGCGACGCACGTAGAGTCGGCTTCGATGCAGCACATGGCCGGGCCGAGCGGACACGGGTCGGTGGGCAAGCAATCGCTCCAGATCCTCGGCCAGTTCCCGCACCGAGGAATAGCGCTCGGCCGGGTCGCGTTCGAGCGCCTTGAGGACGATCGCGTCGAGGTCACCGCGCCAGGCGACGGGGAGGCGGGCCTGCGGCTGTTTCGACGGCGGCAGGATCGGCGCGCCCAGGATGGCATCATGCAGGGCCTGCGCCGATTCCGTCGCGTCGAAGGGCCCCTGGCCGCTGATCAACTCGTAGAGCACGACGCCGAGTGAGTAGACGTCCGTGCCCGCATTGAGACCCTGGCCCCTGAGCTGCTCGGGGCTGGCGTAGGCGAGCGTCATGCTGGCGGCGTCGGTCTCGGCGGCCTCCTCGTCATTGCCGTTGTCCGACGCGTCGAGGAGATGCGCGATGCCGAAATCCAGCAGCTTCGGCTCCCCTTCGGCGTTGACCAGGATGTTGCCGGGTTTGAGGTCGCGGTGGATCACCATGTGCCGATGGGCGTGGTCGACGGCGGCGAGCACCTTCAGGAAAAGCCGGATTCGCTGCCCGGTGTCGAGGTCACGCTGCGCGCACCAGTCGTCGATCGCCTGGCCATCGACGAATTCCGTGGCCAGGAACGGCCGGCCTTCCGAAGTCAGGCCGCCGTCGATCAGGCCGGCGATGTTGGGATGATTCAGGCGCGAGAGAATCTGGCGTTCGGTGGCGAAGCGGCGGGCCAGGGCATCGTCCGGCGCCGAGGTCAGCTGCAGCAGCTTGAAGGCCACCGGTTGGCGCAGATCCCCGTCGATGCGCTCGGCCAGGTAGACGGCGCCGCTGCCGCCTTCGGCCAGGCGCTGGATCAGGCGGTAATCGCGCGGCAGGGGAACCTTCAGGGAGACTTCCTTGACCACCTGCCGAGCGGCGGCCTGGAAACGCTCCGGCGCCTCGTCGTCGCTGTCGTCTTCAGCGGCCTCGAGAAGCCATTCCACTTCCTCCCAGAGCTCGGCGTCGCCGGCGCACCGGGCCTGCGCCAGCGAGCGGCGTTCGGCCGCCGGATGCTCCAGCGCCTCCATGGCAATCCGCTTGGCCCGGCGATAGGTGGATTCGGCGTCGCGCGATGTCGATTCCGACTTGGTATGCTCGCTGCTCATGCATCGCGAAGTCTACCAACAATGTCGTCCAAGTCGCTGATCGACCAGCCGCGTCACTTGCGCGATGAAGACCGATTCGACGTTCAGGCCGTGGATGCCTGGCTGAAGGCACGCGTCGCCGGCCTGGAGGGTACGCCCGAGGTCGAGCAGTTCTCCAAGGGTGCTTCCAATCTGACCTACCGTCTGCGCTATGCCGATCGGGACCTGATCCTGCGCCGGCCGCCACCCGGCACCAAGGCGAAGTCCGCGCACAACATGGTGCGAGAGCACGACGTCCAGAAGGCGCTGAAGCCGGTCTATCCGAAGGTGCCCGCCATGGTGGCCCTGTGCACCGACGATTCGGTGATCGGCTGCGACTTCTACGTCATGGAGCGCATCGAGGGCATCATCCTTCGGGCCAACCTGCCGCCGGGTCTGGAGCTGAGCACCGAGCAGGCCGCCACGCTTTGCCGCCGTGCGATCGATGGGCTGATCGAGCTGCATTCGGTCGACGTGGAAGCCGCCGGACTGGCCTCTCTGGGCAAGGGCGAGGGCTACAACCGTCGTCAGATCGATGGCTGGTCCGAACGGTTCCGCCGGGCACGCACCTGGAACGTGTTCAAGGGCGAAAAGGTGATGCGCTGGCTCGATGCCAACGTCCCCGAGGAGGTCGGCATCCGGGTCATTCACGGTGACTATCGCTTCGACAACATCGTGCTCTCGGCGGAAGATCCTCTCGAGATCATCGGCGTGCTGGATTGGGAGCTGGCGACCCTGGGCGATCCGCTGATGGATCTGGGCAATTCCCTGGCCTACTGGGTGCAGGCCGATGATGATCGCTTTCTGAAGGGATTCCGCCGTCAGCCGACGCATATCCCGGGCATGATGACTCGTCGCGAAGTCGTTGATTACTATTGCGATCGCATGGGCTTCAGGCCCGACAACTGGGCCTTCTACGAGGTCTACGGCCTGTTCCGGCTGGCGGCGATCGTGCAGCAGATCTACTACCGCTATCACCATGGCCAGACCCGCAATCCGGCGTTCAAGGGCTTCTGGAAGGCCGCCAACTACCTGCTCTGGCGCTGCGGCCGCATCATCAAGCGCCAGTGACCAACGACACTGGTTTCGAGGAGTCGGCCTGACTATCCTTGAGCAAGCATCGTCCAGCGTCGAAGGAGCCTTGGAAACGCGATGACCGAGAGCATCGAACACTTCAGTAACGAGCCGGTGGCGCCCGAGTCCCTGCCGGATTACCGTGACGCCGATCTGAACCCCGTCGTCCCGGCCTACCTCCGGCACAAGGTCGCCACGACCCTGGCGTTCTGGGGCGTCTTCCTGCTGGTGGCCCTGGTGTCGCCCTTGTTGCCATTCGTCGACATCAGCGTCTCGAAGTATCCGCTCGCCGGGGGCGCCATCATCCTGCTCCTGTCGCTGCTGCATGCGCGCCTCGATGCTCGCCATCGCGGCTGGGCGCTTCGAGAGCACGACCTCGTGTACCAGTCGGGCGTGATCTGGAGGAGGCAGGTGATCCTGCCCTTCGCGCGTATCCAGCACGTGGAAACCCTGTCCGGTCCGGTCGAGCGCTGGTTCGATCTGATGCGGGTCAAGTGCTTCACCGCCGGCGGGCAATCCGCCGACCTGGTCGTCGAGGGCCTCACTTCTGCGACCGCCGGGCAGGTCCGGCAATACCTGCTGGAACAGATTCGCGATGATGAGCCGGCAGACTCCAGCGCCGGACCGGAAACCGCGTCGGACGATGCGCATGGCTGAGGACGATTCGTCGCTGTCCGTCGAGCCTGACGTGTCGGCCGACTGGCATCGGCTGGCGCCGATGGCGCTGGTGTTTCTGCTGCTGACCGCGGTTCAGAAGTTCGTCCGCGAGAACCTGTTCATGTTCGCGGGTGCCGGTTTCGGCGTGGCCGTGTTCGACTGGATCAGCCTGCGCGAGGCCCTGCTCATCGCCTGCGGGCTCGGTCTGATGGGGCTGGTCGGGACGATGATCTTTCACCGTCGCTTCCGGTTCCGGATCGAGGACGATGCGGTCCGGGTGCGTCGCGGCCTGCTGGAAAAGAAGGAGCTACGGGTCCGCTTTGCGCGGGTCCAGTCCGTCCAGATCAATCAGCCGTTCTATTTCAAGCCCTTCGAGCTGGTGCGCTTCACCCTGGAAACGCCAGGCGGGCAGGAGGCCGAAGTCGAGCTGCCCGGGATCCCGCGCCGCCTGGCCGAACAGATGCGCGATCACATTGTCGGGCTCCGAAGAGTGCAGGCGAGCCAGACGAGGCCGGTCGATGTGGCTGCCGAGCAAGCGCAGGTGCCAGCCGACCCGTCCGGCGGGGACCGCCTTTACGAGGCTTCGACCTGGCGCCTGTTCCGGCATGGCTTGAGCAGCAACCAGATCTGGCTGCTGGCAGGCCTTGCGGCCTGGTTCTTCGGCACTTTCTCCGAGCAGTTCGGCGCTTGGGCCGATCGGCAGGGCTGGCTCGATCTGATCGACGCCAGCGTCTTCCAATCGCTGTGGCTACTGCTCGGGGCCCTGGTCGTTTTCGGCCTGGGCTTTCTGCTGCTCCTTTCCGGCCTGCTCTCCATCATCCGGTTCCATGATTTTCGGCTGAGCGACCTCGAGGACCGCCTCGTTGGCGTCGGTGGCCTTCTGAATCGCCAGGAGCAGACGGTCAAGCGCGAGAAGATCACCGGTCTGACGCTCAAGCAGTCCGGCCTGGGCCGTCTGCTGAGCTGCTGGCACATCGTGGTCCGGCAGACCAGCAGCGTCGAGCAGGAAATGCCGGGCAAGAAGAAGAGCTTCATCGTGCCGGGTCTGAACGAGGAGGATCTGGGTCTGATCGGGGCCCTGGTGCCCGGCTGGCACTTTCCCGAGCGGCAGCAGGGCATCGATGCAAGATTCCGACAGATCTTCTGGCGCCGGACGGCGGGCCTGGTGTTCGCTGTGCTCGGTGCACTGGTCTGGTTCAAGGAGCCCGGCGCGCTGTTCGTGAGCATGGTCCTCATCGCGCTGTTGCTGATGCTGGCGGCGATTCACCTGCGCTGGAAGCAGTGGGGGTGGTCGCTGGACGGACGCCAGCTGTGGATTCGGGAGGGCTTTCTGGGGCACCACTTCGACGTCTTCGACCTCGACCGGGTCCAGCAGGTGCAGCTTCGCCAGAGCCCCTATCAACGCCGCCATGGTCTGGCCAATCTGGTGCTGGTGCTGCCCCAGGGCCTGGTCACCGTGCCCTATCTGCCCGTCGATGAAGCGGTCCGCCTGGCGAACCAGGCGATCCATTCAGCGGAAACGGCGGCGCTCCATCGAGTCTGAGTCACAGAGCGCCTTACGCCAGGCGGCAAGGAACGCCAGGAAAGAACCGCTTCTCTCCTGGCGTTCTTCTCGAGCCTGTCCAGCTATGCCGTTGATCTTGTTCTCTTTGCTGCTTCGCTGCTTTGCGATCCAAGGATCTTGATGCTTTCGTGTGTCAGACCCGCTCGAAGATCCCGGCAGCACCCATGCCGGTGCCGATGCACATGGTGACCATGCCGTATTTCTGATCGCGGCGGTGCAGGCCGTGGATCATCTTGGCGGCCAGCACGGCACCGGTCGCACCCAGCGGGTGGCCGAGGGCGATGGCGCCGCCCAGGGGGTTGACCTTGTCCGGATCCAGTTCGATCGTGCGCATCACGGCCAGGGCCTGGGCGGCAAAGGCTTCGTTCAGCTCGATCCAGTCCAGATCCTGTTTGGCGATGCCGGTCTGCTTGAGCACCTTCGGGATCGCTTCGATCGGGCCGATGCCCATGACTTCCGGCCGAACTCCGGCCACCGAGAAGCCGCGGAACACGGCCAGGGGCTTGAGGTTCAGTTCCTTGAGGACCTTCTCCGAGACCAGCACCAGGGCGGCGGCGCCGTCGGACATCTGCGAGCTCGTGCCAGCCGTGACCGTGCCCTTGGCATCGAAGACCGTGCGCAGTTTGCCGAGGACCTCCGGCGTGGTGTCGCGGCGCGGGCCTTCGTCCTGCTCGACGGTGAACTGACGCTCCTGGATGGTGCCGTCGGGGCCGGGGACCCGGCTGGTGACGGTCACGGGGCGGATCTCCGTGAATTCTCCGCCGTCGATGGCGGCGATCGCCTTCTGGTGCGAGCGGTAGGCGAACTGGTCCTGATCCTCGCGGCTGACCTTCCATTCCTGGGCGACCTTTTCGGCGGTGATGCCCATGCCGTAGGCGATGGCGACGTTGTCGTCGGTGAAGGTGCGCGGGTTCATCGCCACCTTGTGCCCCATCATCGGGATCATGGTCATCGACTCGGTGCCGGCGGCGATCATCACGTCGGCCTCGCCGAGGCGAATCCGATCGGCGGCCATGGCGATCGTCTGCAGGCCCGAAGAGCAGAAGCGGTTGACGGTCACGCCCGGCACGCTGTCGGGCAGGCCGGCGAGCAGGGCGCCGATGCGGGCGACGTTCATGCCCTGTTCGGCTTCCGGCATGGCGCAGCCGACGATCACGTCCTCGACGCGAGCCGGATCCAGCTCCGGCACTTCCTTCATCGCCTCGGAGAGGGCGTGGGCCAGCAGATCGTCCGGCCGGTAATTTCTGAAACCGCCCTTGAAGGCACGCGCGACGGGCGTACGAACGGCGGCAACTACGTATGCATCATTCATGGTCATTTTCCTGAATAAGACTCAAGTCTGTTCACCACGAAGGACACGAAGTTCACGAAGAAAGGCTCTGATTCAAAGGCATTTCTTCGTGCCCTTCGTGCCTTCGTGGTGTCATCGATGGTTCAACTCCGTCAATTGCGCAGCGGCTTGCCGGTCTTGAGCATGTGAGCGATCCGCTCCTGGGTCTTCGGCATCGTGCAGAGCTCGAGGAAGTGCTCGCGCTCGAGGCCGTGGATCCATTCTTCGGTCACCGGCGTGCCGCGATCGATTTCGCCGCCGCAGATGACGGTGGCGATGCGGCTGCCGATCTCGAAGTCGTGCTCGGAGATGAAGTGCCCCTCGAGCATGTTGACCAGCAGCATCTTCAGCGTGGCGATGCCGACGTCGCCGGCGGCCTTGATTCGCGCGCCCGCCATGGCCGGTCGATAGCCGGCCGCGACCATGGCGCGGACTTCACCGTGCGCCGCGTGCAGCAGCTCGTGCTCGTGCAGGACGATCGTGTCTTCGGGGCGCAGGTAGCCCATCTCCCGGGCCTCCATCGCGGATCCGGAGACCTGACCCATCGCCACCTGCTTGTAGCGCTTTTCGAGCAGCGGGTAGCTGTCGCCCGCGGCCGTGTCGGCCTGGATCTGCATGGCCAGGGTGGCCAGGCCACCGCCGGCCGGCAGCAGGCCGACGCCGGCTTCGACCAGACCCATGTAGCTTTCCAGGTGGGCGACGCGTCGCGCGGCGTGCATCGCCAGCTCCAGCCCGCCCCCGAGGGCCAGGCCGCGAACGGCGGCGACGGTCGGCACGGCGGAGTAGCGCAGGCGCAGGTTGACGGCCTGGAAGCCGGCCACCAGATTGCGCACGCTGTCGAGGTCACCGCGCTGGATGGCTTCGGCGGCGGCCTTCAGGTTGGCGCCGGCGGAGAAGGGGCCTGCCGGCTGCCAGAGGACCAGGCCGTCGAACTCGCTTTCGGCCTTGTCGACGGCCGCGTTCAGGCCTTCGACGGCGCTGTCGTCGATGACGCCCATCTTGGTCTTCAGGCTGGCGATCAGCACGTCGTCGCTCATCGTCCACAGGCGGATACCGTCGGTCTCGAGCACGGTCGTGCCGTGGTCCTGCTTCTCACCGAGCAGGCGCACCGGCTGGTACTGGCGCTGGTAGACCTCGAGATCCGGACGCGGGCTGTAGCTGCTCTGGTCGGCGGCATAGGAGCCGTCGGCGCCGTGGGCCGCCTCGATCTGGCCGACCCAGGCGGGCAGGGGCGCATCGACGCCGGTCTTGCCTGACTCGATGTCGGCCTGGATCAGTTCGGCGACGGCCTTCCAGCCGGCACCCTGCCACTGTTCGAAGGGGCCGAGCTTCCAGCCGTAGCCCCAGCGCATGGCCAGGTCGATTTCACGGGCGGAGTCGGCGATCTCCGCCAGGTGATAGGCGCAGTAGTGGAACAGATCGCGGTGGATGGCCCAGAGGAACTCCGCTTCTGGCGTTTCGCACTTGGCCAGCTCGGCCAGCTTCTCGGCCGGGTTTCTGATCTGGAGGATGGCCTGAATGCTGTCCGGCAGACTGTAATCGGTGCTGCGATAGCCTCCAGATTCCGGGTCGAACACCTTGATTTCCCTGCCTTCTTTGCGGAACACGCCGGCGCCGGCCTTCTGGCCCAGGGCGCCCGCCTCGATCAGCTGACTCAGCCAGCTCGGGGCCTGGTAGTAGCCGTGCCAGGGGTCGTCGGCCAGCTTCGAATCCATGGTCTTGATGACGTTGGCCATCGTGTCCAGACCGACGACGTCGGCGAGGCGGAAGGTGGCGCTCTTCGGGCGGCCGATGGCTGGCCCGGTCAGGGCATCGACGGTATCGAAGCCCAGGCCGAGGCGCTGGGCGTGATGCATGGTCGACCACATGGTGAACACCCCGACGCGGTTGGCGATGAAGTTCGCCGTGTCGCGTGCGCGGACCACGCCCTTGCCGAGATTGCGGGTCAGGAAGTCTTCGAGCAGGTCCAGGGTCTCGGCGTTCGTGCCGGCGTGGGGAATCAGCTCGACGAGGTGCATGTAGCGCGGCGGATTGAAGAAGTGCACGCCGCAGAAGCGATCCTTCAGGGCTGCCGGCACCACGCCGGCCAGCTCGGTGATCGACAGGCCGGAGGTGTTGGTGACGAAGAAGGCGTCGGCGTGGATATGCGGGCCGATCTTCTCGTAGAGCGACTTCTTGATGTCCATGCGTTCGACGATGGCTTCGATGATGAAGTCGCACTGCTGGAGCTGGTCGAGATCGTCCTCGAAGTTGCGCGGCGTGATGAATTCGGCCAGCTCCTTGCTCGCCAGCGGTGCCGGCTTGAGCTTGAGCAGGTTCTGGATGCCGCCCGCGGCGATCTTGCTGCGCTGCTTGTCGTCGGAGGGCAGGTCGTACAGGTCGACGGGAATGCCGGCGGCGGTCAGGTGCGCGGCGATCTGGGCGCCCATCACGCCGGAGCCCAGAACCGCCGCACGGCGGACTCGTAGCTTGTGATCAGTCATGAATCGTCTCGTTTGGTTGATTGATTGGTGGAATCGTCGGCCCCCGGCCGCTCGCTGGCGGCCGGGGGCGTGTATCGGGGAAACGGCTCAGCTGGCCTCGGCCAGGGCCGGCGGCGCCTCGCTCTGGCTGCCCTGCAGCTCGGCCGGCGTGAACTCGTCGACGGCAATGACGCGGGCACTCAGGGCCTGGGCATTCTTGAGGTCTTCGGCCTGCTCTTCGGTGATGACGCCTGCCGCCAGCGCCTTGCTGCACAGGGCGTCGATGTTCGAGGGGCTGGGGACCTGCTTGAGCGCGTTGCGCAGCGCATGCTCGGCCGGCTCGGCCTTGAGCACCGCATCGAAGGCCTTCAGCACCAGGCCCGTGCCATCTTCGACGTCGGACATGAAGGCACCATGGATCAGGCGGTCGCGGCTGGCCGACTTCTCCAGCAGCAGGCGAGCGATGCGGTGACCGGTGCGATCGTCCGAGCGCGCGTGGCGGCGGCCGGTCGGGAAGCACAGCCACTTCAGGATCGGGCCCAGGCCCGGCATCGGGAAGTTGCGGTAGACCCCGTGCAGAGCTTCTTCGACCTGGTGCAGGCTGTCGTCGACGGCGTAGCGGACCAGCGGCAGATCCTCGCTCGGGCGACCGTCGTCCTCGAAGCGGCGCAGGGTGGCCGAGGCCATGTACAGATGGGCCAGGGCATCGGCAAAGCGACCCGACAGCTTCTCGGCGAACTTGAACTTGCCGCCGAGGATCAGCAGGGCGAGATCGGCGGTCAGGGTGAAGGCCGAGCAGAGGCGGTTGATACGGCGGAAGTCCCGGGCGGTGGGTCCGGACACCGGGCTCGGGCTGACCAGCCCGCCGGTCAGGCCCAGGATCGGCGCGCGAACGCCGTTGGAGATCAGGTAGCCGACGTGGCGCCACAGGGCGTCATCGAAGGCAGCCAGGTCATCGTCCTGGGCCGCCAGCATTTCCTTGAGCAGGTAGGGGTGGCAGCGGATCGCGCCCTGGCCGAAGACGATCATCGAGCGGGTCAGGATGTTGGCGCCCTCGACGGTGATCGAAACGGGCAGGGCCTGATAGCCCAGAGACAGGTAGTTGTTCGGGCCTTCGACGACGGCCTTGCCGCCGTGCACGTCCATGGCGTCGTTGACGACCTTGCGATTCGCTTCGGTCAGATAGGCCTTGAGGATGGCCGACAGCACGACCGGCTTGTCGCCGCGGTCGAGGGCCGACAGGGTCAGCTTGTGCGCGGCTTCCATTCGATAGGCCTCGGCACCGATACGGGCCAACGGCTCTTCGATGCCTTCGAAGTAGCCGATCGGCTGCTTGAACTGGTAGCGGATGCGTGCATAGGCGCCGGTCAGCATGGAGGCGACCTTGCCGCCGGCCACGCTCTGCGCCGGCAGGGAAATGGCGCGTCCGGCCGCGAGGCAGTGCATCAGCATGCGCCAGCCCTGACCGATGCGCTCCTGGCCACCGATCACCCAGTCCATCGGGATGAACACGTCCTTGCCGCGGGTCGGGCCGTTCATGAACAGGCTGCCGCCGGGCAGGTGGCGGTTGCCGATCTCGACGCCCGGGGTGGAGGTCGGGATCAGCGCGCAGGTGATGCCCAGGTGTTCCTTGCCGCCGAGCAGGCCGTCCGGATCACGGGTCTTGAAGGCCAGGCCCAGCACCGTGGCGACGGGGGCCAGGGTGATGTAGCGCTTGTCCCAGGAGACGCTCAGGCCCAGCACTTCCTTGCCGTCGATCGTGCGTTTGCAGACGATGCCTTCATCCGGCATGGAGGCCGCATCCGAACCGGCCTGCGGTGAGGTCAGCGCGAAGCAGGGGATGTCTTCGCCCCGCGCCAGGCGCGGCAGGTAGTGCTTCTTCTGGGCGTCGGTGCCGAAGTGCATCAGCAGCTCGCCCGGGCCGAGGGAGTTCGGCACCATCACCGAGACGGCGGCGGTCAGGCTGCGGGTCGACAGCTTGGTGACCACGGCCGCGTTGCCCTGGGCCGTGAAGTCCAGGCCGCCGTATTCCTTCGGGATGATCATGCTCAGGAAGCGCTTCTCGCGGATGAACTGCCAGACTTCCGGCGGCAGATCCTTGAGTTCACGGTTGATCTTCCAGTCGTCGAGCATCTTGCAGAGCTCCTCGACGGGCCCGTCGACGAAGGCCTGCTCTTCCTCGGTCAGGGTCGGCTTGGGCATGTCGAACAGGGTCTTCCACTTCGGCCGCCCCGAGAACAGTTCGGCATCCCACCAGACCGTACCGGCGTCCAGGGCTTCCTTTTCCGTGTCGGACATGGCCGGAAGCACGGTCTTGAACCAGTTGAACAGGGGGCGCGAGAGGAGGTTCCGGCGCAGCGGCTTGAGGGCCATGAAGACCAGGGCGGCGGCCGTGACCGAGAAGATCACGTCGACGGGCCAGGCCAGGGGCGTTGCGGTGACGACCGCCACGGCGGCGATCAGCGAGGCCAGCGCAGCCAACCACAGGGGCAGGCGCAGGTAGGCCAGCAGGCCGAGGCCGGCGAACAGCAGTACTACGGAGAGGATATTCATCGAACGATCTCCATCGGGCGTTGTGATGCGATTTTGGGGTGGGTCTGGATGCTGCCGCGCAGTCCTGCGGCGGCGAAGCGAACGAGATCGGCGGCGATCGCCGGTCCGTCCTGGAGTCGGGACTCTGCCATGGTGTGCGTCAGGGCACCGACAATGAAATCGAGCTGGCGGCGGATCGTGTCCGGCGCGGCATCGGGCAGGGCGCGGGCGATCGCCTCGGCGAAGCGCCGCATGACGTGCGCATATTCGGCGCTCAGATCCCGATGCAGCTGCTCGTCCTGATCGGCGAAGGCGCGCATCAGGATGCGCATGAAGCGGTGCCCTTCCTCGGCACGACCGTGCGTCCAGGCCATGGCCGGGGTCACGAAGGCATCGAGCACCGCTTCGAGGGTGTCGTCCGAGGCGGTGTTCAGCGCTTCGTCGAGGCGAGCCAGGCGGGCGGCGTTCAGGGCATCGAGGCGACGTCTGAACACGGCGACGATCAGCGCCTGCTTGGAACCGAAGTGGTAGTTGACGGCCGCCAGATTGACGCCGGCCGCCTGGGTGATCTGGCGCAGGGAAGTGGCGTGAAAGCCGGCCTCGGCGAACAGGCGTTCGGCCGCGTCCAGGAGTCGATCACAGGTGTTCGGGGCTTCTTTCACTCAAACGTCGGTTTCAAACGATTGTTTGAATCCTAGCGCCATACGCCGGCGTATGCAAGAGGTTCAGGTTGCGCAATCCGCCGGGCTCAGGCGACGTTCCACCCGGGCGCGACCCGGATTGGAGACCACCACGGCGCGTCCCGGGACCCGCGCCTGAGGGTCACAGACACGGATGGTCAGGTTGCTGCCATAGGCGCTGCCACTGGGCCGGAAACGGACGCGATAGCGACCGCCGGAATGCATCCGCGCGTGGTCGTTTGGGCCCATCACGCGCAGAATCTGTTCGGGTGCCTCCACGCTGCCGTTGCGATCCGGGTCGACGAACACGATCCAGCCGCGGTCCCAGCGGTTGCCCTCGCAGTCCTGGTGATCGGGGCTGGGGCAGGCGATCACGATCTGATGGCGGGTCAGGGCCTCGTTGCGCGCGTACTGCAGATTGGCCATCAGTTCGTTGGTGGCGACGGTGACGCGTTGCCCGGCCAGAAAGCGGCTGAAGCCGGGCACGGCCAGGGACAGGACGATGGCGGTCAGCAACAGTCCGATAAGCAGTTCGATCAGGGTGAATCCGCGTGTTTTGCTGGGCATGGTCGATCCCTGGCCCCGTGGGCCGTCGAGTTCGGGATCATTGTTCTCTCCCGGCGCGCCTCGGGCATCGGGTCGATGCCGCACCATTCGGTAGGAAATCGTCCATCATGCGCCGGGATTCACCCGTGGTTCACCGCCAGCCCGTCTAATTGGCGCCGTGATCGAGAGGACCTGATCGATGTCACTGAAACGAAGTCTTACCGCCTGGTTCAATTCGGACGCGGCCAACGTGCCGGTCGAGGACGAGCGCATCGACTGGGCGAGGATCGTGCCGTTCATCGCCCTGCATCTGGCGTGTCTGGCCGTCATCTGGGTCGGCGTGTCCTGGGTTGCGGTGGCCGTGGCCCTGGCCAGCTACCTGCTGCGCATGTTCGCAATCACCGCGTTCTACCACCGCTATTTCTCGCATCGGACCTTCCAGACCTCCCGGCCGGTGCAGTTCCTGTTCGCGCTGATCGGCGCGGCGGCGACCCAGCGGGGGCCCTTGTGGTGGGCGGCGCACCATCGCCACCATCACAAGGTTGCCGACCGCGAGGCCGATCCCCACTCGCCCCGCCACGGCTTCCTGTGGAGTCATATGGGCTGGTTCCTGTCGCGTCGCCACTTCGCGACCGATCACTCCCAGATTCCCGACCTGGTCCGTTACCCGGAGCTTCGCCTGCTGGACCGCTACGATCTGCTCGTGCCCGTGCTGTATGCGGTCGGGATGTTCGGCCTGGGCGCCTTGCTGGACCGCTGGTATCCGGAGCTGGGCACCAGCGCCTGGCAGATGCTGATCTGGGGCTACTTCATCTCGACCGTGGTACTGATCCACGTGACCTTGACCATCAATTCCCTGGCCCACCTCTGGGGTCGCCGTCGCTACGCGACTCGGGATGACAGCCGCAACAACTGGTTCCTCGCCCTGCTGACCCTGGGCGAGGGCTGGCACAACAACCACCATCACTACCCGGGTTCCGCCCGCCAGGGCTTCTACTGGTGGGAGATCGATCTGAGCTACTACCTGCTCAAGATGATGAGCTGGGTGGGGCTGGTGCGTGGCCTCAAGCCCGTGCCGGTTCAGTTGCGCAACGCGCGACGCATCGAGGCCGCCGGATGAAGATCGCGATCGTCGGCGGCGGCGTGTCCGGGCTGTATGCGGCCTGGCACCTGGCTAGGGAGCATGAGGTCTGTCTGTTCGAGGCCGAGGACCGCTTCGGTGGTCACGCCGACACCCAGCAGGTCGAGGCCGGTGGCAGGAACATCCCGGTCGACTCGGGCTTCATCGTCTTCAACGAGCAGAACTACCCCCTGTTCACGGCCTGGCTCGAGGCCCTGGGGGTTCGCTGGAAGTCCTCGGACATGAGCTTCGCGGTCTCCGATCGGTTGACCGGCATCGAGTACAACGCCACCTCCCTGAACCGTTTGTTCTGTCAGCGGCGCAACCTGTTCCGGCCGAGTTTCCTCGGCATGGTGCGGGACATCCTCCGCTTCTACCGTCAGGCGCCGAGCCTCCTCGAGACCATCGACGATCGCGTGACGCTCGGCGACTGGCTGGAGGGCAGCGGCCTGGGCCGGGCCTTCGGCGAGCAGCACCTGCTGCCCATGGCCTCGGCCCTGTGGTCGGCGCCGATGGGTCGGATCCGGGAGTTTCCGATGCGCCATCTGCTGGCCTTCATGGACCATCACACGATGCTGCAGGTCAACGAGCGTCCGGAATGGAAGACCATCGATGGAGGCTCGCGCCAGTACGTGGAGCGTGCGCTGCCCGGCTGCGGCCAGCTGCGTCGGGCCACACCGGTCCGATCCATCGAGCGCCACCCGGATCACGTGCGCATCAGGACAGATGGCGACGACGAACGCTTCGACACGGTGATCCTGGCCTGCCATTCGGACCAGGCTCTGGCCCTGCTCGACGACGCCGACCGCAACGAACGCATGATCCTGGGGGCCATCGCCTATCAGGACAACGAGACCGTGCTTCATACGGACACGGGCCTGCTGCCGAGCAATCCGGCCGCCCGGGCCAGCTGGAACGTTCGCCGCGACGCGCAGGATCGCGAGCAGTGTCGGGTGTCCTACTACATGAATCTGCTGCAGGGCATCGACGGACCGGAAGACTACATCGTGTCCCTGAACCAGACCGAACTCATCGACCCGGCGAAGATTCTGGTCAAGCGCCAGTACGCCCACCCGGTGTTCACCCCCGAGGCGATCATGGCGCAGCGGCGCTGGGGCGAGATCAACGGCCGGAATCGAACCTGGTTCTGCGGGGCCTGGTGGGGCTGGGGCTTCCATGAAGACGGCGCCCGCAGCGCGCGCCGGGTGATCGATCATCTTGCCGGCCGGGCCGATGGATAGCGCACTGGCCACGGGGACGGTCTGGCATCGCCGGACCGTGCCGCGCCCGCACCGATTCCGCTATTCGCTGTATTTCAGCCTGCTGGATCTCGACGCACTGGAGGGCCTCTTCCAGCGCTCCCGGCTCTGGAGCCTGCGGCGCTTCAATCTGGTCAGTTTCCGCCGCTCGGATTATCTCGGCCCGCCGGAGCTCGGCGTTTCGGAGGCCGTGCGTGAGCGCGTGCACACGGAACTCGGCTTCCGGCCCACCGGGCAGGTGTTCCTGCTGACGCATCTCCGTCAGTGGGGCTTCTGCTTCAATCCGGTGAGTTTCTATTTCTGCCATCACGAGGGTGAGCTGGCCGCCATCGTGGCCGAGGTGCACAACACCCCGTGGAACGAGCGTCGTGCCTACGTGCTCGATGCCCGCGATCAGGCCGGACCCGATTACCGCTTCCGTTTCGACAAGGACTTCCACGTCTCCCCCTTCATGCCGATGGAGCTCGCCTATGACTGGCGCTTCCGCATCGAAGAAGGGCGCGTGGCTGTTCACATGCTTCTGATCGACGGGAACGCAGAATGCTTCCGGGCGGGCATGAGTCTGGCGCTTCAGCCGATGACCTCTCGGTCGATGGCGTGGATGCCCCTCCGTTTTCCGCTGGTCACCCTCAAGGTGGTGGCCGGCATCTACTGGCAGGCTTTTCGACTATGGCTAAAACGAATTCCGTTTCATCCTCATCCGGATCCGTCGCCGAACTCACGATGAGTCGCAGCGAGTTCGCCGATGCCGGCCTTCGTGCCGAAGACTCGGGCGGCCGTCTCGATGGCTGGCTGCGGCGTCGCGTGTCCGAGCGCCTGGCCGCGGCCATCACGCGAGGCCGACTCATCATCGAGGACGCCCAGGGCGTGATCGAGATCGGTGCCGGGGACGAGCTGGTCGCCGAAGTCCTGATCCACGACATGAAGTTCTGGCGCCTGATGGCGACCGGCGGCAGCGTCGGCGCGGCGGAAGCCTACATGGCGGGTCTCTGGGACAGCCCGGACCTGGTGGCCGTCGTCCAGGTGCTGGCGCGCAACCGAAACGCCCTCGATGCGATGGAAGAGGGGGGCGCACGTGTCACCGGCGCCCTGCTGAAGGTCTGGCATCGCTTCAACCGCAACAGTCTGGCGGGCAGCCGGCGCAATATCGCGGCGCACTATGACCTGGGCAACGACTTCTTCGCGGCCTGGCTCGACGAGCGGATGATGTATTCCAGCGGTCTGTACCTGAGCGACGAAGACAGCCTCGAGCAGGCCCAGATCAACAAGCTCGATCGCATCTGCCAGCGCCTCAAGTTGGGCCCCGAGGATCATCTGCTCGAAATCGGCACCGGCTGGGGCGGCCTGGCCATCCACGCGGCGACGCACTACGGCTGTCGGGTCACGACCACGACCATTTCCCGCGAACAGCACGATCACGCAAAGGCCGCCATCGAGCGAGCCGGCCTGAAGGACCGGATCGAGCTGCGCCTCGACGATTACCGTGATCTGGACGGCCAGTACGACAAGCTGGTCTCGATCGAGATGATCGAGGCGGTCGGACACGACTATCTCGATACCTATCTGGGTCGCATCGATCGGCTGCTTCGGCCCGACGGGCTGGCCCTGATCCAGGCCATCACGATCGAGGACTTCCGCTATGCCTCGGCGCTGAAGAGCGTGGACTTCATCAAGCGCTATATCTTCCCGGGCAGCTTCATCCCCTCGGTCAGCACGATCACGGCCTCGATGGCCAGAGCCACGCGGCTGGGGCTGATCGAACTGGCCGATTTCGGGGCCAGCTATGCCAGCACCCTGCGCGACTGGCGCGAGCGCTTCGAAGCGGCCTGGGATCGGATCGAGCCGATGGGCTTCGACGAGACTTTCCGCCGCCGCTGGCGCTTCTATCTGGCCTACTGCGAGGGCGGTTTCCTGGAACGGGCGATCAGCGATGTGCACCTGCTGATGGCCGGCCCGGATTACCGTCCCTCTCGCGCCACGGGACTGACCGGCGAGGCCTGATGCACCGCGACTTCTGGATCAATCAGGGCTTTTTCCAGGCGGCCTGGCCGGCCTGCGTCATCGGCGCGGCCTACGGGCAGCTCTGGATCGGCCTGCTGGTGGTCGGTGCCATGGCGGTCTGGCAGCTGCACCCGGCGCGTCGGCACCCGCAGGACCTCCGCATGCTGGCCGTCTGTGTGGGCCTGGGCATATTGCTGGACAGTTTCTGGGTGCGGGCCGGCGTCCTTGCCTACAGCACCGCCTGGCCGTCGCCGGGCTTCGCGCCCCTGTGGATCCTGCTCCTCTGGGTCGCCCTGGCGCTGGTGATCAACCACTCGATGGCGGCCTTCAAGCAGCGCCTGCTGCTGATCGGACTGCTGGGTGGCATCGGCTCGCCCATGTCCTATTTTGCCGGGGCTCGCTTCGGCGCGGTCGAATGGCTGGCGCCGGCCTGGGCCGTGGTGCTGGCGGTCGGCCTGAGCTGGGCGCTGCTGCTGCCCTTCCTGTTCTGGTTGAGTCGACCCGAAGTGAAGGCTTCGGCGGCTCGATCATCCCTGACCACCGACAACGCTGGAGTCGAAACCGAATGACCCCGATCGAACTGGCCGAGAAAGGCCTGGCCCCCGACTGGTTGATCCGACGAGGGATTCGTCGACTGCTGGCCCAGCGCCTGCGCGACGAATTCGATCGCGACCCCGAACAGCAGGCCGAGCGTACCCAGGCCCTGATGAACGAACTGGCCGAATCGGCGATCGCCATCGAGACCGATGCGGCGAACGAACAGCACTACGAGGTGCCGGCCGCCTTCTACAAGCTGGCCCTGGGGGCGCGGTTGAAGTACTCCAGCGCCCTCTATCCGCCGGGTGTCAATGATCTGGACACTGCCGAAGAGGCGATGCTCGAGGCCAGCTGCGCGCAGGCCGAGCTGGCCGATGGTCAGCGAGTGCTCGAACTCGGCTGCGGTTGGGGCTCGCTGACGCTATGGATGGCCAGCCAGTACCCGAACAGTCGCATCACGGCGGTCAGCAACTCCGCCTCGCAGCGCGCCTTCATCGAGCAGCGCGCCCTCGAGCTCGGTCTGCACAACGTCGAGATCCGGACCTGCGATGTCAATCAGCTCGAACTCGACGAACGCTTCGATCGCGTCGTGTCCGTGGAGATGTTCGAGCACGTGCGCAACTACCGCGTCCTGCTGAACCGGATCGCCGGCTGGCTGAAGCCGGAAGGCAAGCTGTTCGTGCACATCTTCTGTCACCGCTACCTGGCCTATCCCTTCGAGACCGAGGGGGAGGACAACTGGATGGGGCGGTATTTCTTTACCGGCGGCCTGATGCCGGCGGCAGACACCCTGCTGCACTTCCAGGACGACCTGGCGCTGGAAGATCGCAAGCTCTACTCCGGGACCCATTACGCCCGTACCTCGCGAGCCTGGCTGGACAACATGGACGCGCGCAAGGACGAGTGCCGTCAGGTCATGCAGCAGATCTATGGCGACGACGGCGAGATCTGGCGCCAGCGCTGGCGCATGTTCTTCATGGCCTGCGAGGAGCTGTTCGGCTACGATGAGGGCAATGCCTGGATGGTGGCCCACTATCGTTTCCGACGTCGCTGATCAACCATGTCCTACCTGAACCGAATCCTGAAAGGAGGCTTGAATACCAAGCTGGTTCGGGTGTTCGTGCTGCAGGTGCTGGCCATCAGCGTGGCCACGGTGATGGGCGTCTACGGGGCCGCTCTGGTGGTCGAGAAGGTGCTGGTGCAGGAAGCGCTCAATGGCGAGGCCGAGCATTTCTGGGCCAACTACCGCGAAGACCACAGCTTTCCGCTGCCCAACACCAACAATCTGCGCGGTTACATGGCGCGCCAGAGCAGCTTCCACGGTGTCCCCGAATGGCTGCAGGACGTCCCGGCCGGCTTCCAGCGCGTCGATGCGGGCAACGGTGAGCGGCCGGTCGTCTTCGTCAGCGACGAGGGGGCCGACCGGCTCTACCTGGTCTTCGACGAGGTGCAGGTCAGTTCGCTGGCCTTCTACTTCGGTATCGCGCCCCTGACCGCGGTCCTGCTGCTGATCTATCTGCTGACCTGGATCGGCTACGTGCTGTCGCGGCGGGCCGTGTCGACGGTCGTGCAGCTGTCCGAGATGGTGCGCAACTACGACTTCAACTCGGGCCAGTTCGAGAAATTCTGCCCGGAATCCTTCGGTGACACCTCGGATTCGGAGGTCGTGACCCTGGTCAATGCCTTCAACCAGTTCATCGAGCGCATGGAGGCCTTCATCCAGCGCGAGCGGAACTTCACCCGCAACGCCAGCCATGAACTGCGCACGCCCCTGGCGGTGGTCAAGGCCAATCTGGACCTGCTCAAGAAATTCGATGAGCCCGAGCGTCGGCAGCGGGTTGTCGAGCGGATGTCGCGCACGGTACGCGACATGGAGGCCCTGGTCGAGACCCTGCTGATCCTGGCCCGCGAGACCGAATCGAAACTGAACTGGTCTTCGGTCGTGCTGAACGACCTGGTCGCCGAGATCTTCGATCAGGTGGTTCGCGCCGTGCCCAAGGCAGAGGTCAGCGTCGGCATGCACGCGCGCGGCCTGCTCGAGGTCGACGCGCCGGAGCGGGTGCTGGCTATCGTCTTCACCAATCTGCTGCGCAACGCCCTGACCTATACGGAAAAGGGGCGGGTCGATGTGTTCATCGATCACCGGGGCGTGTCGATCAAGGACACGGGTTGCGGCATGAGCGAGGCGGATCTTGAGCGCATGTTCGAGCCCTTCTACCGCGGTCATGACCGCAGCAACGAAGGCTATGGCCTTGGCCTGGCGATCGTCCGCCGTCTCTGCGACCGCTTCGGCTGGTCCCTGCAGGCCGACTCCGAGATCGGAGTGGGTACCGAGATTCGCGTCGGATTCCCGCGCGCCAGCTTCAAGCGCTTCAGCGACGCCTCGGACTGAGACCGGCGCCCCGTCGGGCTATCATTGCGCTTTTCCACCAGCCTGAACGAGCAGCATGGACATCCAGGAGGCGAGGGCGCGAGCCGGTTCCAACATCGCGCTGGTCAAGTACTGGGGCAAGCGTGACGAGGCCCTGAACCTGCCGGCAACCGGCTCCCTGTCGATCACCCTCGACACGCTGCATACGGACACCCGGCTCGTTCCCGACCCGAGCCTGGCGGCCGATCAGTTCGAACTCAACGGTCGCCCGGCCGACCCGGCGCGTCTGCGCGCCTTTCTCGACCGCTTCCGCGCCCTGGCCGGTCGCGAAGGCCATTTTCAGGTCATCAGCAGCAACAGCTTCCCGACCTCGGCGGGCCTGGCGTCCTCCGCCTCGGCCTTTGCGGCGCTGGCGGTGGCGGCCAACCGGGCCTTCGGCCTCGATCTCTCGCCGACTCGCCTGTCGGAGCTGGCGCGCCAGGGTTCGGGCTCGGCCGCGCGCTCGATCTTCGGCGGTTTCGTCGAGATGGCGCGCGGCGAAGCGCCCGACGGCAGCGACTGCGTGGCTCGCCCTCTGGCCCCGGCCGAGCACTGGCCCCTCGAGGTCGTGGTGGCCGTGACCAGCGAAGAGGCCAAGTCCGTGTCCTCGAGCGAGGGCATGCGCCGCACCATGCGGACCTCGCCGTATTACCCGGCCTGGGTCGAGCAGGTCGATCGCGATCTGGCGCTGGCGCGCGAATCGATCCTCTCCAGGGATTTCGCCGCCCTCGCCGACGTGGCCGAAGCCAGCGCCCTGGCCATGCATGCCTCGGCCCTGGCCGCGCGGCCGGGGGTGATCTACTTCAAGCCGGCCACGCTGGCCTGCCTGGAGCGGGTTCGCGAGCTGCGCGCCTCCGGGCTGGACGTCTTCTTCACCGTCGATGCCGGCCCACAGGTCAAGGCGATCTGCCGGCCCGAGCATCGCCGGCCCGTCGCCGACGCGCTGGCGGAACTGCCCGGAGTGCACCGTGTGCTCGAGGCGCGGCTCGGGCCCGGCGCCGTCGAGCTGCCATGAGCATGCTGGCCCAGGCGCCGGGCAAGGCCGTTCTGATCGGTGAGTACGCGGTGACCGATGGCGGTGCGGCCCTGTCCCTGGCCGTCGATCGTCATGCGCGAGTCCGGTTGAGCGCTTGCGGCCACGGAGGCTGCCGCATCAGTGCTCCCGAGCTGGGCCTGTCGTCCGTCGCGTTCACCATCGACCCGGATTCCGGCGTTCTCTGGGATCGTCGCGCCGCGGGCTTCGAGCGCCTGCAGCGAACGGCCGGGCTGATCAGCCACCGTGTCCTCGAACTTCAGCAGGCCGGATTCGAGCTCGAACCCTTCCGCCTGGACATCGACACCCGGGCCCTCTACCTCTCGCACGACGCCCGTCTCATCAAGCTCGGCCTCGGGTCCAGCTCGGCCGTCGCGGTGGCGGTGGACGCGGCGATCGGCGGCCACGCCGGGCAGGCGGCCGAGGACGCCGATCAGGCCCTGGCCCGCCTGCTGCCACCCTATCGCCACGGCCAGGGCGGGGAGGGCAGTGGCATCGATTTGGCGACCAGCCTCTACGGCGGGTTGATCGAGTTCCGGCCGACCGCATCCGGCGCCGAGGTCCGGCCCCTCGATCTGCCGGCGAACTTGGAACTCCGTTTTGCCTGGACCGGTGCCCCGGCGTCCACCCCGGCGCTGCTGGCCCGCTATCGCGCCTGGTCGAGGGAAACGCCCCGCAAGGCCCGCCAGTGGCAGCTCGCCGCCGCGCAGATCGTGGCCGACGCCCGCGCGGCCATCCAGGCCGGAGATGCCGCGTCCCTGGTGGCCTGCCTGGGCGAATACGGCGACAGAATGGGTACAATGGGCGATTGGATGGGCGTGAATCTGCTCGACGGGCAGCACGCGGCCATCATGGAGCAGGCCGAACGCCTCGGTCTGGCCGCCAAGCCCAGCGGTGCAGGGGTCGGAGATCTGGCCCTGATCGCGGGGACCGAGCCCGATCGCATGCTGGACATGAGCCGCTGGCTGGCCCAGCGGGGCATTCCGGAGCTGGTCATGCAGGTCGACCGGAACGGTGTTCGGCTCGAGCGGTCAGAATCAGGCGGGGATTCGGGGCGCTGAGCCCGGCTTATCCATCGGCCTGGCCGAGACCTTTTTCTGGAGTTTGCAAGACATGGATCGATCGCGGATACCGCAGTTCTACAAGATGAGCGTGCCCGAGCGCGTGCGCACCGTGCGCGACCGCGGCCTGCTGGACGCCGAGGATTACCAGAATCTGCAGTCCGGCCGGCACACCCTGTCGGTCCAGCTGGCCGACAAGATGATCGAGAACGTGGTCGGCGTGATGGGGCTGCCGGTCGGTCTGGGTCTGAACTTCCTGATCAACGGCAAGGACTACGTCGTGCCCCTGGTGGTCGAGGAGCCCTCGATCGTCGCGGCGCTGAGTTCGGCGGCCAAGCTGGCCCGCCAGGCCGGCGGCTTCCAGGTCGAATCCCAGGAGCCGATGCTGATCGGCCAGGTGCAGATCGTCGACGTGCCCGACACGGCCCGTGCCCGCGCGGCCCTGCTGCAGCGCAAGGCGGAGATCCTGAACCTCGCCAACAGCCTGCACCCGAAGATGATGGCCCGCGGCGGCGGCGCCAAGGACCTGGAAGTCTTCATCCATCCATCCCAGGGCCCGGGCGGCGACATGGTCGTGCTGCATCTGCTCGTCGACACCCGTGACGCGATGGGCGCCAACCTGGTCAACACCATGTGCGAAGGCGTGGCCTCCCTGGTCGAGACCATCGCCGAGGGCCGGGTCTTCCTGCGCATTCTGTCCAACCTGGCCGACCGCGCCCTGGTGCGCTCGAAGGTCCGCATTCCGACGGCCCTGCTGACGGGCAAGGGCTTCGACGGCGAACAGGTGCGCGACGGGATCATCGTCGCCAATGACTTCGCCCGCGTCGACCCCTACCGGGCCGCGACCCACAACAAGGGCATCATGAACGGCATCGACGCCGTGGCCCTGGCCACCGGCAACGACTGGCGAGCCATCGAGGCGGGTGCCCATGCCTACGCCGCCCGTGGCGGCCGCTACACGTCGCTGACCCAGTGGTCCAAGGCCGACAACGGTGACCTGATCGGCGAGCTGGAAGTGCCGATCAAGGTCGGCACGGTCGGTGGTCCCCTGCAGACCAACCCCACCGTGGCGCTGAACCTGCGCATGCTCGGCGTCCAGTCCGCCCGTGAACTGGCCGAGGTGATGGGCGCCGTGGGTCTGGCCCAGACCTTCTCGGCCCTGCGCGCCCTGGTGACCGAAGGCATCCAGCAGGGCCACATGACCCTGCACGCGCGCAGCGTGGCCACGGCCGCCGGCGTGCCGCCGGAGCTGTTCGACACGGTCGTCGAGCGCCTGATCGCTTCCGGCGAGATCAAGATCTGGAAGGCCGAGGAGATCATGGCCTCGGTCAGCGCGCAGGCCACGCCGACGCTCAAGACTGAAACGCCGGACACCCTGGAAGGCGAGGCCCTGGGCGCCGGTCACGGCAAGATCATCCTGCTCGGCGAGCATTCGGTCGTCTACGGCCGTCGCGCGATCGCCGCACCCATTCCACTGGCGATTCAGGCCCGCATCGAGGACACGCGCGAAGGCATCGAACTGATCATCCCGCGCTGGGGCGTGGAGCAGCGTCTGGACTTCGACGCCAAACGCCCGCCGTCCTTCACCCGCTCGATGGCGCGCCTCCTCGAGTCCCTGGGCCTGACCGGCCGCGGCATGCGCATCGAGATCTTCCCGAACGTGCCGCGCGCCATGGGCCTGGGCGGTTCGGCCGCGCTGGCCGTGGCTGTCATTCGCGCGATGAACGTGCACTTCGGCCTCGGGCTCAGCGATGCCCGGGTCAACGAACTGGCCTTCGAGTGCGAGAAGTTCGCCCACGGCACGCCGTCGGGCCTGGACAACACTCTGGCGACCTATGGCGACGTGACCCTGTTCCGCGCCGGCGAGCAGCCGATGCGTGAAGTCATCGAACTGCCCGAGCCCCTGCCGATCGTGATCGGCATGAGCGGGGTCGAGAGCCTGACGGCCAAGACCGTGACCCGCGTGCGCGAAGCCTGGAAGAAGAACCCGGCCATCTACGAACGCATCTTCGACGAGATCGACGGCCTGGTCGGCCTGGGCCTCGACGCGCTCAAGACCTCCGACTACGACACTCTGGGTGAGATGATGAACGTCTGCCAGGGCCTGCTGAACGCCATGCAGGTCTCGAGCTGGGAACTGGAAGAACTGATCCAGATCGCCCGCAACAACGGCGCCCTGGGCGCCAAGCTGACCGGTGGCGGCGGCGGTGGATCGATCATCGCCCTGGCCCCCGAGAACAGCGCCGGCGTGGCCCGCGCCATCCGTGCCGCCGGCTACCATGCCATCGAGGTCACCGTCGGTGGCGCTTGAGCAGGCCGGGCCCGCGCGCGTCGTCTCCTCGGAGTCCGAATCGCTGATCCTGGTCGACGAGAACGACCAGGAAATCGGCCTGCTGTCCAAGGGCGAGGCCCACGACGGCGACGGCCTCCTGCACCGCGCCTTCTCGGTCTTCCTGTTCGACGAGCAGGGCCGCCTGCTGATCCAGCAGCGCGCCCCCGGTAAAAGGCTCTGGCCCGGCTACTGGGCCAACAGCTGTTGCTCGCACCCGCGTGCTGGTGAAAGCCTCGAGATCGCTACCCAGCGCCGCATGGAAGAGGAGCTGGGCGTCACCGCCGAACTCGAATTCATCTATAAATTCCGTTACCAGGCCCGCTACGAGGACCTGGGCTCCGAGCACGAACTCTGCTCCGTCTTCCTCGGCCGCACCCGCGAATCCGAACTCAGCCCCAATCCCTCGGAAATCGCCCAGTGGCGCTTCGTGAGCCTCGACGAAGCCGATGCCCTGGTGGCTGATCGCGGCGCTCCTGTGGCGCCCTGGTTCCGGATGGAGTGGCGAGCTTTGCGCGGCAAGTACGCCGAACCGCTGGCCTGTTTCTGTCCCCGCGCCTGAGGACTCTGGTAGGTCAGGGGTTGATCCGCTTCAGGTGCTGGTTGACGACCAGCCAGGCGCCGAGGATGCCGAACAGGCCGGCGCCGAGGATCAGCAGGGCGATAATTTCCAGTGCTGGCGGCTGAAGGGAGAAGTTCGCGTCATAGCTGCCACTCAGATCGGCGATCGGGCCGGCCAGGGCGATCAGGCCGAAGCGCACGATCAGCCAGGCCAGGGTGCCGCCGATCAGGCCGTACCAGAGACCCGTATAAAGGAAGGGGCGGCGGATGAAGGCCGGGGTCGCGCCGACCAGGGCCATGACTTCGATCTCTTCCCTTCGGTTCTGGATGTCCATGCGGATCGTGTTGGCGATGATGAAGGCCACGCCGACAGCGAACAGGGCCGCCAGCAGGATCACCAGCTGGCTGATGACGTCCAGCATCGCGTCCAGGCGTTCCAGCCACTTCAGGTCCACCACCACTGTATCGACACCGGCCTCGCGCTCCAGGCGATTGACCAGGGTCGGGATCGGCGTGCCCGTTTCCGGCGTGATTTCCAGCACCCAGGGCAGGGGGTTGTCGGGCAGGCTGTCGGCCAGGTTCTCGATCTGCAGCTGGCCGGTGACTTCGGCCAGGCCGATCTCCGGGCTGATCGGGTCGACGGCGGCGACCTCGTCCCAGAGCGTGATTCGGGAACCGAGGCTTCGTGCCGCGTTCTCGTCGACGTCCTGGTCGAGAAAGACCGAGAGCGTGTCGAGCCGCTCCCAGTTCTGGCTGATCCGGCTGACGTTGTCGAGGGTCACGTGCAGGGCCGTGGGCAGGGTCAGGGCCACGGCCAGCACCACCAGGGTCATCGCCGAGGCGATGGGCTGGCGGGTCAGGGCACCGAGGGAGGAGAGGAAGCTGAAGGCATGGCGCCGGGCCCAGGCGCGCACGCCGGCGGCACCCGGCAGGGCTTCCATGCCGCCATGCCTAGACCGTGCCATGGGCGTCTCCCGTGTAGATCTGGCGCGAGGGCAGGTCGTCGATCATCTCGCCGTCCTTGAGGACGAGCACGCGGCGTCCGAGTTGGCGGATCAGCTCCAGGTCATGGCTGGCGATCAGTACCGTGACGCCGAGTTCGTTGAGCTGCAGAAAGTAGTTCATCAGCTCCGCGGACATCTCGGGGTCGAGGTTGCCCGTGGGCTCGTCGGCCAGCAGCAGGGGCGGCTTGCCGATGATGGCCCTGGCGATGCCCACGCGCTGCTGCTGCCCGCCCGAGAGCATCGGCGGGTACATGTTCTCCTTTTCGAGCAGGCCGACCTTGTCCAGGGCGGCGCGGACGCGGCGTTTGATCTCGCCGTAGGACACGCCGGCGATCATCAGGGGCAGGGCGACGTTGTCGAAGACCTTCTTGTCCGAGAGCAGGCGGTGATCCTGGAAGATCACCCCGATGCGGCGGCGCAGGTAGGGAATATGGCGCCGGGCCAGCTTGCCGACGTTGCGACCGTCGAACATCACCTGGCCCCGGCTGGGCCGTTCGAGGAGGGCGATCAGGCGGAGCAGGGTGGACTTGCCCGCGCCGGAGTGCCCGGTCAGAAAAGCCAGCTCGCCTTTCTCGAGGCTGAAGTTGACGTCGCTCAGGGCCTGGATGCCGCCCGGGTAGCGTTTGGCCACGTGTTCGAATCGGATCATGACAACAGGGCCCGGTGGGTGGGTTCGTGTGCGGCGGGGGTGCCGTTGTGACGGAGATGGCTTTGACATGGACCGTCGGGGACGTGGCCCCGACCTACGGCAATAGCCGTTACGGCGGCCTCGTCACTTTCGACGGGCGCGATCGCGTAGGTCGGGCCCACGCGCCCGACGGACCATGCCTGAATCTGTCTCCTCCTGCCTGCAATGGAGGGATGGTGAATCTGCCTTTGTCGAATCCCGTACACCATCACGACAACAACTGGCTCATGTTCAGGATCGGCAGCATGATGGCCAGCACGATGTAGAGCACCATCAGGCCGACGGCGAGGATCAGGGCCGGTTGGAGCACGGCCAGCATGACGGTGGTCGCGGACTGGAGTTCGCGCTCCTGGATGTCGGCGGCGTGTTCGAGCATCGGGGCGAGTTCGCCGCTGCGCTCGCCGCCGGCGATCAGGCGACGGGCCATCGGCGGCAGCCAGGCGGCCGAGTGCAGGCTGGCGCTCAGGGACTGGCCTTCGCGGACCTGGCCGGCGGCGCGTTCCAGGTCGGCCTGGACCTGGTGGTTCTCGACCACGCGGGCCGCGACCTTCAGGGCCTCGACCAGGGGCACGGCGCTGTTGGTGAGGATGGCCAGGGTGCGGGTGAAGCTGGCGGTCTGGCGTGCGCGGGTCAGGCGGCCGATGACGGGCAGGGCGAGGAGGCGCCGGTCGATGGCCAGCCGCGGCCCGGGCGAGCGCCAGAGCAGGAGCAGGCCGAAGCCCGCGCCGATCAGGCCGAGCAGCAGCCACAGGCCGTGATTCGAGATCAGCCCGGAGATCGCCAGCAGGCTGAGAGTCAGGTCGGGCAGTTCCTGGCCGGCGGTCTCGAACACGCCGGCCACGCGCGGGACGACGAAGCCGATCAGACCCCAGACCACGCCCACGGCGATGATCGCGAGCAGGGCCGGGTAAATCAGTGCCAGGCTGACACCGCGGGCGGTCTCCTCGCGCTGTTCGGCGTAGTCGGCCAGGCGGGCGAGGACGCGGTCGATCTGTCCGGCGCGCTCGCCGGCGGCCACGGAGGCGCTGTAGAGGGCCGGAAACAGGGCCGGGTGCTCGGCCATGGCCGAACTCAGGCTCTGGCCCTCCATGACCCGCGAGCGGATCGCGCCGAGCTGGCGGCGCTGGGCCGAGGCGTCGGTCTGCTCGACCAGGATGCCGAGGACTTCTTCGAGGGTCAGGCCGGCGCGCAGCAGGGTGGCGAGCTGGCGGAGCACCAGGGCGCGTTCGCGGCCCTGGGAGCGGAGCGAGAACTCGCGCTTCGACTGGGTCTCCACCTGCTGGATGTCCAGCGGAATGAGACCGCGTTCCCGCAGCTGGGCGCGGGCAGCCCGGGCATTGTCGGCCTGGATGACACCGCGGGCGGTGTGCTGGCCATCCAGGGCCTGGTACTCGAAGGCCGCCACTGGACTACACCGTCCGCGTCACGCGCAGCACTTCTTCCAGCGAGGTCGTTCCGGCCACGGCCTTGCGCCAGCCGTCCTCCAGGATCGAGGGCCCGCCGGCGCGTGCGAGCTTTTCCAGGGCCTGCTCCGAGGCGCCGTCGTGGATGTGCTGACGCAGGGTCTCGTCGATGGCGACCAGCTCGTAGATGCCCGTTCGACCCTTGTAGGCCGACTGGCCTGCAGGCAGGTCGGCGCGCGGGCGGTAGAGCGTGGTGGCGCCGTGGCCGTCCAGGCCCAGGCGCGCGAGTTCCTCGGCGCTGATCGTGTAGGCCTCGCGCGTCTCGGGGTCGAGGACGCGGACCAGGCGCTGGGCGAGCACGCCGATCAGGCTCGACGCGAGGAGAAAGGGCTCGATGCCCATGTCGACGAGGCGGGTGATCGCACCCACGGCGGTGTTCGTGTGCAGGGTCGAGAGCACCAGGTGGCCGGTCAGGCTGGCCTGGACCGCGATACGGGCGGTTTCCAGGTCGCGAATCTCGCCGACCATCACGACGTCCGGATCCTGGCGCAGGATGGCGCGCAGGCCGCGGGCGAAGGTCAGATCGACCTTGGGGTTGACCTGGGTCTGGCCGATGCCGTCGAGGTCGTACTCGATCGGGTCCTCGACGGTCATGATGTTGCGGCTGCGATCGTTCAGGCGCAGCAGGGCCGAATACAGGGTGGTCGACTTGCCCGATCCGGTCGGGCCGGTGACCAGCAGGATGCCGTGCGGCCGTGTGATCAGCTGGGCCATCCGCGCTTCCGTGTCCGGATCCATGCCCAGTTCGGCCAGGTCGAGGCGTCCGGCCTGCTTGTCCAGCAGTCGCAGGACCACGCGCTCGCCGTGGTTCGAGGGCAGGGTGGAGACGCGAACGTCCACCGGACGACCGGCGATGCGCAGGCCGATGCGACCGTCCTGGGGCACGCGCTTCTCGGCGATGTCCAGACGGGCCATGACCTTGATGCGCGAGGTGATCAGGCCGGCGAGGCCGCGGGCCGGCGCCATGACCTCCCTGAGCACGCCGTCGACGCGGAAGCGGATCGACAGGCGGTCTTCGAAGGGTTCGAGGTGGATGTCCGAGGCGTTCTCGCGAATCGCCTGGGTCAGGACGCCGTTGATCAGGCGGATGATCGGCGCGTCGTCCTCGCTTTCCAGCAGGTCGGCGGGTTCGGGCAGGTCGTCGGCCAGGCGAGCCAGGTCGAGGTCCTCGCCCAGGTCTTCGGCGACCTGACGGGCGGCCTCGTCGCCGGATTCGTACAGGCGGCTGACCAGGGCTTCGAATTCACCGGCGCCGAGGCGCTCGATCTGCACCGGCGCACTCAGGCGCCGGCGGACCTCCTGGACGGCGGCCAGGTCGACGGGTTCGCGCACGGCCAGGCGGACGTGGCCATCGGCGCTCTCGCCGGCCACCGCCACCCCGCGCTTGCGGGCAAAACCGTAGGCCGGTCGAAACTCAGCGTCCATCCGGCTCGGTCTGGAGGAAGGCTTCCAGCTCGGGCAGCAGGGGCATGTCGTCGGAACGCGTCAGGCCCGGTGCGCGTTCCCGCTGCAGCAGCTGCTGGCTGCGGATACCTGAGTACTTGCTGCGCGTGACCTCGTTCATCAGCGCCTCGTCGTGCAGGATGCGCGGGCGGATGAAGACCATCAGATTGCGCTTGATGTTGCTCGTCGAGCGGTACTTGAACAATTCGCCGAGCAGGGGGATGCGGCTCAGGCCCGGCACGTTCTCGACCTGCTCCTGCAGGTCTTCCGAGATCAGGCCACCGAGCACCAGCATCGAGCCGTCGGGCACCATCACGCGGGTGGTGATCGTGCGCTTGTTGGTGATCAGGTCGACGGCACCGGCCGACGGTGCGAGGGTCGAGACTTCCTGGCTCAGGTCCAGAATGATCGTGTCGCCCTCGTTGATGTGCGGGGTGACGTTGAGCTTGATGCCGATCTCTTCGCGGTTGATGGTCTGGAAGGGGTTGACCTGACCGTCGCCCGAGGCAATGCCCTGGGTCGAGAAGCTGCCCGACAGGAAGGGCACTTCCTGACCGACGTTGATGCTGGCTTCCTGGTTGTCCAGGGTCACGATCGAGGGTGTCGAGAGCACGTTCGTGTTGGCGTCGTTGGCCAGGGCGCGGGCGAGGGCGCCGATCTCCAGAATCTCCACGCCGAGCAGGCTGGTGGTGCCGCGCACATAGCCCAGGTTCAGGCCACGGCCGGGCAGGAGCAGGCCGTTGTCCGTGGCGCTACCGGCTGCCGCGCCGAGGTTCAGGATGTTGTTGCCGCCGACGCCGAAATTGGTGCCGCCGAACAGGCCGTCGTCGCCTTCGGAAAAGGCCTGCCACTGCACGCCCAGCTCACGGCTCGTGTCCACGGCCACTTCGGCGATGATGGCTTCCACCAGGACCTGGGCGCGGCGTATGTCGAGCTGGCGGATCACGGACTGGATGCCCCGGAAGGCCGAGGGCGGGGCGGTGATCACCAGGGCATTGGTTTCCTCATGGGCCTGGATGCGCACGTCCTGGCTGCTGTCCTCGCCCGTCTGGATCAGTCCTTCGAGCACCGGCAGCAGGCTCTCGGCGGTGGAATAGCGCAGGTAGACGACCTGGGTCGAACCCTCGGCCTCCAGGGGCGTGTCGAGGTGGGTGATCAGGGTGCGCAGGCGAAGGCGACGGTTCGGATCGCCGCCGAGGATGATCGAGTTCGTGCGCTCGTCGGCCACAGCAGACTCGCGGCCGTTGTCGGCGTAGATGCGATTGATCAGGCCGACCACTTCGCCGGCGTCGGCGTGGTTCAGGGCGATCAGCTCCACGTCCTGATCGGTGACCGCGTCCAGGCGCTGGATGATGGCCTCGATGCGGCGCACGTTGGCGGCGCGGTCGGAGATCAGCAGGCTGTTCGAGCTCTCGTGGTGGGTCATGAAGGCCGACTGCGGCAGCAGGTTGCGCAGCAGGGCCGAGATTTCCGAGGCCTGGACGTGCTGCAGCGGGATGATGCTGGTGATCGGCTGATCACCCCGGGCGCGGCCGTCGTCCATCGGCACGCGGCCGTCCTGGCGGGCGTTGGCGTCGGGCAGGACCCGGACGACGTTGTTTTCCTCGACCGCGGTGAATCCGTGCACGCGCAGGATCGACAGGAACATGTCGTAGACCTCGTCGGCGTCCAGGGACTGGGTGCTGATCACGGTCACGCGGCCGGTGACCTGCGGGTCGACGATCATGTTCTTGCCGGTCATGTCCGCGACCGCCGCGATCAGCGAGCGGATCTCGGCATCCTGGAAGTTCAGCACGTGGCCGTTGTCGCTGCTCGTCTCGCTCTGGGCCAGCGCGGACAGGGGCAGCAGAACGGCGAGCAGGAACGGGAGGAATCGACTGGAAATCATTGGTTTTGCAGGCTCCGGAGGATCTGATCGAGATCGGGGCGCAGGACCATTTCCCGGCCCTGTCGGTTGATGGTAATGGTCACTTCGCCACGCTGCAGCACGTCGGCGAACAGGCTCTGCACCTGCGCCTCGGACTCCAGGGGCTGACCGTTGACGGCGGTCACGACGTCGTTGACCTGCAGGCCCAGGTCGGCGAACAGGCGAGCATTGCGGCCCGGGCGCACGCGGAAGCCGCCGCCGTTGACGGGCAGGACGGTGATGTTGTTGGCCATGCCGCTCAGGTCGATCCCGGCCATGCTGGTCAGTTCGGGCATCGATGCGGTGCTGATGCCGGTCGGCGCCTGGAAGCCCCGGAAACCGGGCATCGGGTTGGCCACGATGGGGTTCGGGCCGCCCGTGCGGGGAGTGGCCGCGGCGGCGCTGCGCGAGGGCGAGGTGTCGAGGCGGTCGCGCTCCAGGGCGAGAATCTCATCGCGGCCGTTGGCCGAGAGAATCACCTGGCTGGTTTCGATGGACTGCAATCGTGAGCCATCGGGCAGTTCATCGCCGACACGGTAGACGCCTTCCCGGCCGCTGTCGGAGATCATCGCGTAGCCGTCGTCGCCGCTGACCACGCCGACCAGGCGCAAGCTGGATCGGCTGACGGTCGCCACGGGACGAACCGGTGTGGCCAGGCTGCGCGACTGGCCGAACAGCTGCCAGCGGAATTCGCCGCTACTGGCGCTGGCCTGGCTGATGCGGGGGACTGGCGGCACCGGTGCGCTCTGGACCTCGGGACCACCGAGCAGCAGCCACACGATGCGAAGCAGCAGCCACAGGGCAGCGAGCGCCAGCAGAGCGGTGCTGAACAGGGCCACGCGCCCGGAATCGAGGGTGTGAAGATGCTGTGCCAAGGGACTCCGAAAAATCGCGGATCGACTGCCGGGAGATTAGCACACACCGGCCCTTCGGGCGGGCCGGTTCAGGCCTGAGCGGGTGGCTTTCCGCTGCGCCGACGGCGGGACCGTCCGCGGCCACCGCCACCTCTGGATTTGCCGTCGTCCGGGCTCTTCTTGCGCGGCGGCGCCTTCTTCAGCTCCGGCAGGCTGTCCGGATCGTGCTGCATCACCGGCAGGGACATGCCGATGTATTCCTCGATCTCCGGCAGATGGAAGGCGTAGTCCTCGCAGGCGAAGCTGATCGCATCCCCGGTGGCACCGAGTCGGGCGGTCCGGCCGATGCGGTGGACGTAGTCAGCGGCGTCCTGGGGCAGGTCGTAGTTGAAGACGTGGCTGACGTCCGGGATGTGCAGGCCGCGAGCCGCCACGTCCGTCGCGACCAGTACCGCCAGCTCGCCGTCGTGGAAGCGCTTGAGCAGCTTCTGACGCTTGGCCTGGGGCACGTTGCCGGCCAGCATGGCGGCGTCGAAGCCGTTGGCCTTGAGCACCCGGGCGACCCGATCGGCGGCGTGGCGGGTGTTCACGAAGACCATGATGTGCTTGTCTTCCTTGTCGGCCAGCAGCTGGACGAGTAGCGGCAGCTTCTCCCGATTGGCCGGGTAGTAGACCACCTGGGTCACGCGGTCGGTGGTCATCTGCTCTTCTTCGATGCGGACCGTCTCGACCTCGTTCATGTGTTCGTAGGCCAGCTCGGTCACCTTCAGCGGGAAGGTGGCGGAGAACATCAGGGTCTGGCGCTTTCCGACCGGCGTCATGCGGCGGAACAGGAAGCGGATGTCGGTGATGAAGCCCAGATCGAACATGCGGTCGGCTTCGTCCAGCACCGCGACCTCGATGTGCTTGAGGTTGTAGATGTCCTGTTTCAAATAGTCGATCAGGCGCCCCGGGGTGCCGATCAGGACGTCCACGCCCTCGGCGATCTCGTCGCGCTGCTTGGCGTAGTCGACGCCGCCGTAGGCGAGCAGGAAGCGCAAGCCCGTGTGCTTGCCGAGCAGTTCCGCATCGCGGTGGATCTGGATCGCCAGCTCGCGCGTCGGTGCGATGCAGATCGCGCGGGGATTGGGGCCCGGGCCCTGCGAGTCCGGTGAGAGCAGGCGCTTGAAGATGGCGAGCAGGAAGGCCGCCGTCTTGCCGGTGCCGGTGCGAGCCTGGCCGGCCACGTCGCTGCCCTTGAGGGCCAGGGGCAGGGTCTCGGCCTGAATCGGTGTGCAGCGCTCGAAGCCGGCTTCGTTCAGGCCTTTGAGCATGCGTTCGTCGAGATCGAAGGAGTCGAAGCGGGTGTCTGTCAGGACGACTTCGGAGGTCGGATTGTCGGACATCGGGTGATTGAGGTTCCTTGAATTTGGTCGGTGCGGCCTAGACATAGAGCGCAGGGAGCGCGGTGCCGTCACCTGGGCTGTGCATCCCGTAGTATATTGATTATTCTTGATCCGTGCCGGCCTGCGGGCCACCACGACCAGGAAAGCCCTTGAACTTCGGCCCGAATCGATAGCGCTCGGGTCGCGTCCCGCCTCTCACCAAGGAGTGTCCACAAGTGAGTGACAAGATTGTCCATGTCTCCGACAGCGACTTCGAGCAGACCGTGCTGAAGGCCAGCGGGCCCGTACTGGTCGACTACTGGGCCGAGTGGTGCGGTCCCTGCAAGATGATCGAGCCGATCCTGCACGAGATCGCCGATGAATACGCCGGCAAGCTGACCGTTGCCAAGGTCAATATCGACGAGAACCAGCAGATCACCGCCAAGTACAAGATCCGCGGCATTCCGACCCTGATGGTGTTCGAGAACGGTGAGCCGCAGGCGACCAAGGTGGGTGCTCTGACGAAGTCCGCCCTGAAGGCCTTCGTCGACGAGTCGATCTGAGCCGCACTGGGCCCATGCGCCCCGCTCGGGCCGGCGGGTGCGCAGGGGTTGATCGGTGAAGGGTTAGCTCGCTGGACTCGACCGCCAAATAGTGCTAACTTAGAAAAATCTGAGGCGGGCACCCGCCGCAAAATCCCTTTACTATCCTCTCGGGAAACCGGGCCTACAGCAATCTGAACTGGCACAGCCGACTTCCGGATGCCTTCACCGGCGAACTCTCCGTTTGCCCAGGGCATTCGTGTGTGCAACCGATGGAACACACGTCCATGAATCTGACCGAACTCAAGAGAAAACCCGCCAAGGACCTGATCGAGATGGCCGAAGAACTCGGCATCGAGAACATGGGGCGCTCCCGCAAGCAGGACGTGATCTTCGCGATCCTCAAGGCCAAGGCCAAGAACAAGGAAGCCATCTACGGCGATGGCGTGCTGGAGATCCTCCAGGACGGCTTCGGTTTTCTCCGCTCCTCGGAGGCCTCGTACATGGCGGGCCCGGACGACATCTACGTCTCGCCCTCCCAGATCCGCCGTTTCAACCTGCGCACCGGCGATTACATCTCCGGCAAGATCCGACCGCCGAAGCAGTCCGAACGCTACTTCGCGCTGCTGAAGGTCGAAGAGCTCAACTACGACAAGCCCGAGGCTTCGAAGAACAAGATCCTGTTCGAGAACCTGACGCCGGAATTCCCGCGCGAACAGCTGAAGCTCGAGCGCGGCAATGGCTCCACCGAGGACATCACCGGTCGCATCATCGACCTGATCGCGCCGATCGGCAAGGGCCAGCGTGGCCTGGTTGTCAGCCCGCCGAAGGCCGGCAAGACGATGATGCTGCAGAACATCGCCACCGCGATCCGGGCCAACAACCCCGAGTCGCACATGATCATCCTGCTGATCGACGAGCGTCCGGAAGAAGTCACCGAGATGCAGCGCAGCGTCGACGCCGAGGTCATTTCCTCGACCTTCGACGAGCCGGCCACCCGTCACGTGCAGGTGGCCGACATGGTCATCGAGCGCGCCAAGCGCCTGGTCGAGCATCGCAAGGACGTGATCATCCTGCTCGATTCCATCACCCGACTGGCGCGCGCCTACAACACCGTCGTGCCCTCCTCGGGCAAGGTTCTGACCGGTGGTGTCGACGCGAACGCCCTGCAGCGCCCCAAGCGCTTCTTCGGCGCGGCGCGCAACATCGAGTCCGGCGCCAGCCTGACGATCATCGCCACGGCCCTGGTCGACACGGGTTCGAAGATGGACGAGGTGATCTACGAGGAGTTCAAGGGCACCGGCAACATGGAAGTCCATCTGAGCCGCCGGATCGCCGAGAAGCGCGTCTACCCGGCCATCGACATCAACCGCTCCGGCACCCGCCGCGAGGAGCTGATGGTCGGTGAGAACCAGCTGCAGAAGATGTGGATTCTCCGCCGGATCCTGCAGCCGATGGACGAGGCGCAGGCGATCGAGTTCATGCTCGACAAGCTCAAGGTCACCAAGACCAACGAAGAATTCTTCAACTACATGAAGCGCTGATAATGACTGCAAGTGGCGATTGAACTCTCAATGGGGCGGTTTTGCCTGTTGACCCTTTCGGGAGCTCGGGTCTGGAACGGAAAGTGCGTTTCTTCGCGAACCAAGTTGTGAGCGGTTCTGATGGGGTGGCCGATGAACGGTAATGCGGCCATTCCGACTCGAAGACATTCCATTCTCCCTGGATTGATTATCGAGCTGGCACTGGCTTTTGTTCCTTCACTGGCTTTCCTGTCCTGGTACGCCTGGAAACTTCTGCTGCCTTCGCCGCCCTGGGTAGCTCATCTTTACCTGATTGGGCTGGCCTTCCTTGCTTTTCTTTCTTGCAGGCTCATGGTCTGCACCTTTCCCTTGCCAAACAAGCTCCGCAGCCTATTAAATTCAAGCCTCTTCGTGGCCCTGTGGAGCTTGATATGGGTTTACTACGCGCTTGTCGCAACCGGCTTGAATATGTGGGGCAGGGTGGTCTCCTTGGATCTTGTCCAGAGGTACAGCGGCACCCAACTGATCGCACTACTGGATACCCTTGGTGTGTCTCCTATCCTGTTGCTGGTGATTTTTGGTCTGATCGTTGTTGGCATGGTCCTTGCGCTGAGTCGGATCTGGCGCCGCTGGGACTGGGTTCATGAATTGGTGGGGCGCCACCTGAGTCGTGTTTCGACCGCCGCACTATCCATCATGCTTATAGCGATTGTTTTCGCGCGGCTGATGACGTTTTCAGCCGAGCCGGAGCTGGATTCTTTCGAGCCATTTTCATTGACGTTCTTTTCTCAACAGGCCGTGATGCCGATGCAGGGATTCAAAGCGGATCCCCTTGTGACAAGGCAGTTGAATATCGAAGCGGAGCAAGCAAGGCTGGAGTACCCCGAAAGTCAGATTTTCGAGTCGCGAAACGTGGTGCTAATCGTGGTAGATGGCCTGAGGGCTGATCGTATGGGGGTTCTGGGCGCAGATCGAGAAACCACACCATTTCTGTCCGCGCTGAGAAATGAGGGGAAGTTCTCCATGGCTGGAAGCGTCTACTCTTCATGCGCGGAGTCCGTTTGTGGTCTGCTTGCGATCAACGCCTCCATTTATCCGCATCATTTTTCTGATCGCTTGATCACTCTTTCCGAAGTGTTGATGATCATGGGGTATGAAGTCCATCATTACCTGAGTGGGGATCACACGAATTTCTATAACGTCAGCCGCTTCTATGGTCCTCACGATATTGCATTCGACGGGCACTCGGCTGGTCGCGATGCCAACGATGATCGCGTTGTTCTCGAGCGTCTTTCGTCGCTAGAACAATGGTCTGGCTCGCCGACGATGATAAAGATGCATCTGATGTCCGCCCACAATATCGGCAGACGCTGGGGGCAGACGGACGAGTTTGCTCCCGCCGCCAATTACACTTTGCCTGGGTTGCGCGATTTCGAATCGGCGCTTAACTATTACGACAATGGGGTCTTGCAGACAGACAGGGTGATCCAGGAAGCGCTGCAAATACTTGAACAGAAGGGCTATTTGAAGGATGCTGTGGTGGTGATTACGGGCGATCACGGAGAGCTGCTGGGGGAGCATGGCGCTTGGGGGCATGCGAAGACGCTCTATGAGCCAGTGATTAGAGTGCCGTTCTTGCTCCTCCCGCGGTGGGGGCAATCCGTGTCCCGGCCGCTGATCCGAGTCGATTTTGGTGGGCTGGTGGACGTGGCTCCATCGATTGCTCATGAATTGGGACTACGTCTCCCTGCGACCTGGCGGGGTCTTCCCTTACAGCAGGGCTCTGGCAGTCGAGTGATTCATCTTCGTCAGGGCCATCTGATCGGCAGAGTATCCAGGTTGCAGGGCGCGCTCTGGAAGTATTGGCTGGATCTCAGAAGCGGGGAGGAGGCAGCGTTTAATCTTCTCCACGATCCCAACGAGACAACGAACCTGGTCGAGTCGCTTCCTCCTGCGTTGAGGTTGGAGTGGCGGAGGGCGAGCTACTCGCTGTCTGGGCTTGTGCACGCTCAAGAAGAGCCACAAGCGGCTAGCTCAGTCCATTAAGCCGACAGTAAGCGGGCATCGCTGCTCATGCTGCGAACAGCTTCGAGAGCAGTTGCATGGTAGGCGGCCGGTTGTCGGGTTGGTAATCGCAGTTGCCGCCAGGGTCAAGCGCTTTTCCTCACCAGGCTTTCACAACATGAATTCACAATTGTGAAACTGTTGGAATGAAAAAGGACTGAACTTTGACTGATTCCGAAGGCAATGCCACGCTGCTGCTGGTCGAAGATCATGACGATCTCGCGGCCAGCATCGGCGACTATCTCGAGTCCCTGGGCTTTGCCATGGACTATGCGGCGGACGGCGCGATCGCGCTGAATCTGCTCGAGGAAAACCCCTACGACGCCATCATCCTCGACTTGATGTTGCCGAAGATCGACGGCATCCGGGTCTGCGAGCGCCTGCGCGAGCGGGGCGATGGCACGCCGATCCTCATGCTCACGGCTCGCGACCAGCTCGATGACAAGGTGGCGGGTTTCGACGCCGGCGCCGATGACTATCTGGTCAAGCCCTTCGAGATGGAAGAGCTCGCGGCCCGTGTCCGGGCGCTGATTCGGCGGGCGCGCGGCGAAATGTCCGATGGCGCCATGCGCGTCGGCGATCTGGTCTTCGATCCGCGCACGATGCGCGTCGAGCGGGCAGGGCAGCGGGTCAATCTGTCGCCCACCTCGGTGCGGATCCTCAAGGTGCTGATGCGCGAATCGCCCCGTCTGGTCAGCCGGGAGCAGTTGGAAAACGAGCTCTGGGGTGATCTGCTGCCCGACTCGGACACCCTGCGCTCGCACATGTACAACCTGCGCAAGGGCATCGATCGTCCCTTCGAAGTCAAGCTGCTCCATACCGTTCAGGGCATGGGCTTCAAGATCGCCACGCCGGAAGACGCCTGAACAGGTGTCCCAAGTCGGCCCTACGGGGCCGACGACCGGAGAATCGAAGGTCGGGGTCACATCCCCGAAGGATCATGCAGTGGGCGTCCCCGCCCGATCCGTCGTAGGTCGGCCCCACGCGGCCGACGGCCGGAGAATCCAGCAACCCAGGAGAATGGCGACAGGCCCATAGTCGTAGGTCGGCCCCACGCGGCCGACGACCGGAGAATCCAGCAATCCAGGAGAATGGCGACGGCCCCCGAGCCGGACTGACCCCGTGGCCCAAAGTCAGCTATACAACCAGAAATCCACGATCCGATCACCGTACAGCAGAGCGATGAAGCCGGCCGCGGCCAGGTAGGGGCCGAAGGCGATCGGAACGTCCTTGCCATGGCGGGTCGCGATCATGAGCACGATCCCGACGACGGCCCCCACGAAAGAGGCCAGCAGGATGATGACCGGCAGCATCCACCAGCCCAGCCAGGCACCAAGGGCCGCCAGCAGCTTGAAGTCGCCGAAGCCCATGCCTTCCTTGCCGGTCAGCAGCTTGAACAGGTGGAACACCGCCCAGAGGACGCCGTAGCCCGCGGCAGCACCGATCACGGCCTCTTCCAGGCTGGCGAACAGCCCCCACTGGAGGTTGACCAGCAGTCCCAGCCAGAGCAGGGGCAGGGTGATCTGGTCCGGCAGCAGCTGCTGATCGAAGTCGATGCCGGTCAGGGCAACCAATGACCAGGTCAGCACCAGGGCGCCGAGCGCCTCGGGGGAGGGCCCGAAGGCCTGGACGACGATCACCGAAAGCACCGCAGTGCTGAACTCGACCAGGGGGTAGCGGAACGGAATGCGCTTCTGGCAATTCCGGCAACGCGCCTTCAGGACCAGCCAGCTGAGCAACGGAACATTGTCGTACCAGGCGATCGCCTTGCCGCACTGGGGGCAGTGCGAGCGGGTGAACACCAGGCTGGGGGGCTGACTGGCCTCCTGGTCCTGCTCGATTTCGAGCAGTTCTCGGCACTGGCAGCGCCAGTCGTGCATCAGGCGCGCCGGAAGGCGCAGGATCACGACATTGAGAAAGGATCCGACGAGAAGGCCGAAAACGAAGACTATCATTCCCAGTGCCAGCGGATGAAGGCTGCTGAGAAAATCAAAGTAATTCAATGGATTGCCCTTGGTATCGAAGGCGCGAAGCGAAACGGCTCCGAGGAGGGCCCGACGCGCCAGGCGCCGGGCCGAACCGGATTTACATCACCGCAGCCATCTGGAAGATCGGAAGATACATGGCGACGACGAGGCTGCCGACCACGACGCCGATGAACACGATGATCAGAGGTTCGAGCAGGCTCGACAGTGCGTCGACCGTATTGTTGACTTCTTCCTCGTAGAACGTAGCCACCTTGTTCAACATGGCGTCCAGTGAGCCGGCTTCCTCACCGATGGCGGTCATCTGGATGAGCATTGGCGGAAACAGGCCGGTCTGCTGCATGGCCAACTGCATCTGATGGCCGGTCGAAACATCTTCTCGGATCTTCAGCACGGCCTCTTCGTAAACCACATTGCCGGTGGCCCCGGCGACGGTCTTGAGAGCATCGACCAGCGGTACACCCGCCGCAAAGGTGGTGGCCAGTGTGCTGGCGAAGCGGGCCAGAGCAGACTTCTCCAGTACCGGGCCGATGACGGGAATCTTCAGGGACATTCGATCGAGGAAGTGCGCGAAGGGCTTGTTTCGCTTCTTGAGCTGCACGACGGCATAACCACCGCCGCCGACGACCAGGAGAATCCAGAAGATATTGCTCTGCAGGAACTCGGACGCCCCGATCACCAGTCGAGTGAAGGCCGGAAGATCGGCCCCGAAGCTCTGGAAGATCTGCTCGAACTGCGGGATGACGACGATCAGCAGCAGGGCCGTGACGCTGATGGCCACCGCCATGACGGTCGCGGGGTAGAACATGGCCTTCTTGACCTTGCCCTTGATCGACTCGATCCGCTCCTTGTAGCTCGCGATCGAATCCAGCACCTGATCGAGTACACCGGCGCTCTCGCCCGATTCCACCAGATTGACGTAGAGTTCGTCGAAGTAGGCCGGATGTTTGGCGACGGACTCGGCCAGCGTGGAGCCGGATTCGACGTCGTTCTGGATGTCCTTGATCAGTTTCTTCAGTCGAGGATTTTCGGCCGCCTGGGAGATGATCGTGAAGCTTTGGACGAGAGGGATGCCCGAGGTCAGCATGGTGGCCAGCTGGCGGGTGAAGATGGCGATGTCCCTGGCGGAAATTCGCTTGCCGGTCGAGCCGAAAAGAGCCTTGGGCTTCTTGCGAACCCGAGACGGCATGATGCCTTGCTGGCGGAGTTCCGCCTTGACGATGGTCTCGTTTCGACCCGTCTTCTCGCCCTTGAGCTTCTTGCCGCGTTTGTCCTTACCTTCCCAGAGGAAAGTCTCGAGTTCCTGCTTGGTCGTCGCCATGAACGCGCCACTCCTGCTTCGTGCCGATCCCCTTGATTGTTGCCATTTCGCTTGGAAAAGGGGCTACAAGACAGTGATTTTGCGCATAAAGCGCTGGAATTGCAAGCCGGGATTCCTGGGCCTGACCCGTAGCGCCTCGGGATTGGGGAGGGCGTCCCAGACCGGCTCTGATCGAGCCTGGCCGGTGTATTGCCGGTCGATGCTTCCCGCGTTTTGTCTCTGGCCCCGAACGGACTGGCCTAGTCCTTGGTCACTCGGTTCATCTCGATCAGGCTGAGCATCCCCCGCTTGACCTTGTTGAGTGCGGCCCGACGCAAGTCGATGATGCCCTCCGCCTCTGCCTGGCGCCCCAATTCCAGTGCGTTGCCGCCCTTGAGGATGATTTCCTCCATGGCTTCCGAAATGGGCATCACCTGGAAAACGCCGGTTCGTCCCTTGTAGCCCTGGTTGCACTGGTCGCAGCCGTTGGCCTGATAGATCTTGATGCCTTCTTCGATCTCGTCTTCCTTGAAGCCGATCTTGCGCAAGGCGTCGTCTGGGACATCTTCCAGCTTCTTGCACTTGTGCAGAGTTCGCCCGAGGCGCTGGGCCAGCACCAGGTGGACGGTCGAAGCGATGTTGTAGGTGGGCACACCCATATTCGCCAGTCGAGCAATGGACTGGGGGGCGTCGTTGGTGTGCAGGGTGGACAGCACCAAGTGACCGGTCTGGGCTGCCTTGATGGCGATCTCCGCAGTTTCCAGGTCACGGATTTCACCCACCATGATGATATCGGGATCCTGGCGCAGGAAGGACCGCAGTGCTGCCGCGAAGGTCAGACCCTGCTTGGTGTTCTGCTGGACCTGATTGACGCCCATCATGCGGATTTCGACCGGGTCCTCGACGGTGGAGATATTCGTGCCCTCGCCATTGAGCAGTCCGAGAGCCGTATACAAGGAGACCGTCTTACCGGAGCCGGTCGGGCCCGTGACGAGCACCATGCCGTAGGGCTTGTTGATGGCGGCCAGGTAGGCGTCCTTCTGCTCTTCTTCGAAGCCCAGCTTCTCCGGGCCCAGGAACGCGCCCGAGGAATCCAGGATTCGAAGCACGATCTTCTCGCCCCACAGGGTGGGGCAGGTCGAAACACGGAAGTCGAAGGCCTGACCCTTGGAGAGGTTCAGCTTGATGCGGCCATCCTGCGGGATGCGGCGCTCGGCGATATCCAGGCTGGACATGACCTTGATGCGCGCGGCCAGACGCGGTGCCATGCGCTTTGGCGGTTTGACCTGGGTCGCCAGTACGCCGTCGATGCGGAAGCGTACTCGGTACTCTTCTTCGTAGGGCTCGAAATGAATGTCCGAAGCGCCACGACGGATGGCGTCGACGAGAATCTTGTTGACGAAACGAACGACGGGGGCATCATCGGCGCCGGATGCGTCATTGCCGGACTTCTCGTCCTCTTCGTCGCTGGTGTTGAAGTTGAGGTTCTCGAGCTCGTCTTCTTCCTCGGTCAGCTCGCTGAACGCCTGCGCGGAGCCGGCCAGGGCCCTGTCGATGGCGCCGTCGATGGCGTTGAAGGGGGCGAGGATGGTTTCAACGCTGTAGCCGGTCGAGAAGGCGATCTCGTCCATCCCGGCCTTGTTGCCGGGATCGGCTGCTGCGACGTAGAGTTTCTTGCCCCGCTTGGTCAGGGGAAGAATCAGATGCTTGCGGAGCAGGTCCTCCTGCACGATGTCTGTCGGAGCGTGCTTCAGGTCGACGGCCGCCAGGTCGATAAGCGGCATGCCGAAATCCTCTGCGGCCACGTGCGCGAAGCCAACGGCATCGATCAGTTTTTCCCGTACCAGATGGCTGGTGAAAGTGCGCCCTTTTTCTGCGGCCTTGGCCATTGCCTCGATGGCCTGTTCCTCCGACATCAGGCCATTCTCGACCAGCTTGCGTCCGAGGTTCGAGAGTCTGAGCGAGGGCGTGGACTGGGCGTACATCAAGCGATCATCCGAAAGAATGCGATGTCTCGGATGCTATCCGTTCCCCCGCCGAATTGCAAAGGGCCACCAGCGGGCGCGCCAGGTGCCGGCGTGCCCCGTGGATAATCAGCTCCGGCACTCAGCCGGAACATGCTGGGGATTCGGGTGGCTGCTCGTGCAGGTCCAGGAGACGGAGTCGTTGATCGTGGCCTGTACTGGTGAAAAGGAGAACTGCCCAGAGCTGGTGCCGTCGCTTCCTGTGGATGAAATGGTGATCACACCATCGACGACATCGAAGTCGGAGCATCTCGGGGTGTTGGTGGTTGCCGCATCCATGCCGACATCAGCCAGCTGGACGTTGTCGACGGTGACGCCGTTCGAGTGGGCCGTATCCACAAGGGCCAGCTTGACGGCGGCCACCAGATTGACGCATTCGCTGTTGCTGGCTCGGATGCTGTAGTTCTGGTAGGCAGGCACCGCGATGGCCAGCAGAATGGCAAGGATCGCGATAACGATCATCAATTCGATCAGCGTGAAACCGGTTTGATGCGAAGAACGGGTCATTGGGGTGCTCCGGCATGAGGCTGTCTTAAGTGCTGCAATTCCTGTGCCCACCTGATCCCTGCTTTGCTGCCAGTCACGGTTCTGGGGCAAGTGGCCGCCTAGGGCTTGCGGCATCATTTGCAATTGGCCTGCCCGTGCGGCAGTGAGTCGGATTGCCAGGAGGGCTTCAGGCAACAAAAAAGCCCCCGACGATGTCGGGGGCTTTTCTCTGACGTGGCGATAACGCGGGTAGGTTATCGCTGGTACGTCAATTACTTATGAACGACACTCAGCCGGGACGTGCTGCGGGTTCCCGTGGTTCGCCGTGCAGTTCCACTGGATGGAGTCGTTGATGGTGGACTGCGTCGGGGTGAAGGTGAAGGTGCCTGCCGACGTGCCGTCGCTGCCCGTGCTGGCGATCGTGATCACGCCTGCGGCGACGGTCACACTGCCGCAGCGGGGAGTTGCAACGTTGGCCGGGACAACGCCTGCAGCCGTCGCAGTCGCGACACCGGTCGCCAGTACGCCGTTCGACTGGGCGGTTTCGGATACGGCCAGCTTGATGGAGGCGGCCAGATTGACGCACTCACTATTGGCGGCGCGGATCGAATAGTTCTGGTAAGCCGGGATTGCGATGGCCAGCAGGATGGCCAGAATGGCAATCACGATCATGAGTTCGATCAGGGTGAAGCCCTGCTGCTTCTGCATATTGCGGGGAAGGTTCATGTTCAAGCTCCTAATTTTGGTTTCTAGGTCGACATTGGCCAGACATGCGCCAGCCATCACAAAGGATAATGCAATTATTGCGCCAAGCAAAGCTTATTGTTGAGCTGCACCAAGCTTGCAATCCAACCGTTCTCGAGTCGAGCGAAGTGCGTCGTCCCTGCTGCATCCGCTCCCAGAGGTGTTTCGACACGGAATGTCGCAATGTGACAAAAATTGTCAGCCCGGTTCGGTCGTGACCGCAGACACTTGCCGCGCTTCGAGAGTTTAGTATCGCTAATCTCGAAGCAGTACATCTCGATAATCTTTGATCTCCTCGACCCAGACGCTTCGAGCCAAAGGATTGTCCGGAGGGGCGTTGAGCGCCTCCTCCAGTCGTTGTATAGCCATTTCGCGTTGCCCAGCCAGTACCAGATTGTAGGCAATGCGTACGACGGTCGAAGCATTGGGTTCGACACCCAGCGATTCTTCCAGAAAGACGTTCGATTCCAAGTAATCTTCTCGTGCTGCAGCAAGCTGAGCAGCAGCGTAGAGCACCCGATTCTCCGATGCTGGATTCTGGAACTGCTTGTCGTCCTCCAACACCAGCCGGACCAGGCCTTCGACCTCCAACGGGGTGATCTGAGGGCAAGGCTGGCGGCTCACTCTCAGTGCGAGCGAGTGCAGGCCGTCGGCTTCATTACGGTTCAAACGTTCGATATTTTCCAGCCTGCTTTTCAGGTTGACGAGGTATTCATCCAGTCGGTCTCGGCCGACGTCACAGAGCATCAGGCTTTGAGTCAGTAGGTAGACATCGTCGGGGTTGGCGCGCAGCGCGCGATCCAGGGTTTCGATCGCCGAAAAGTACAGATCATTCTCTACCTGAGCGCCTGCGAGAAATAGTGCAGCCCTGGGCGACTCAGGTCTCTGGGCAAACCATTGATCTCCAGCGTTCGACGGGTTGCCCCATGTGTGAGTCACGGTGAAAAGAGAGAATGCCAGCACGGCAACGTAAGCCAGCCCGCCTGCGATCGCGATTCTTGCATTATCGGTTGACACTGCAATCTGTGCGAGACCAGCAGTCAAGGCCAGGTAAAGGCCGAAGGCAGGCACGTAGTTTCGGTGGGCAAAATAAGGTTCCAGATACAGGATGGTCGATTCTGACAGGTGAGCGACAAAGAAAAATGCCAGACCGAACGCCACCAACGGGAAACGTCTTGCGAGCAATGGAATGCTTGCCAGCAGGAGCAATAGTCCAGCGATCGCAGGTACAGTGCTGGCGGGCTCCATGAGCCCCCTGGAAAGGGGGTAGGCGTCCGTGAACGGGTTCCCAGCGCGTGCCCCTGGTAGCAAGAGATTGATGAGGTAGTCCCAAATCGCCCTCGGTTGGGTCAGAACGCGTTCGAACATCGTGTAATTACGGAATTCGAACGTCGAGCTGGAGAGCGCGGCCGCAACGATAAAGCCAACGATCAGGGCCGCCATAAGCCCAAGGGCGCTCATCAGGATCTTCCTTGCTCGGGAATGACTCCAAGCCGATTCGGGCCTAACGAAGACCTCGATCAACAAGAGCAGGCACGGGAGAAGTGCGCCATTTTCCTTGCTGAGCGTCGCTGCAGCCGTCGCGCCCAGCACTGCGGTCCACGCGAGCAAACTACCCAGGCGTGGCCTGTCATCATATACGGTTCGGCCGACCAGGAACAGAATGACCCCGGCAAAGACGAACGTCGCGGACAGGGAGGTCATCCTTTGAATAATCAACAGGTTGGAGCTTGCAAGGAATGGTGAAAGACTCCAGATCGCACTGGTCATGAAGGCAACCCACAAGCCTTGGCGTGTCGTGGTCTGCGCCGCCTTGGCAAGCAAGTAAGCCGCAATGAACACCAGGACGGAGTTGACCAGATGAAGAATGATATTGATTCTCAAGAAGGCTGCTGGGTTTTCCGGATAGTGCTCCGCTTGGGCCGCAAAGGTGGCCAGGCTCAGAGGACGGCCCGTCGGCCCGCTGTCTCCGGAGACTGAAAAGATCAAGCCGGACTGCCAATCGTGGACTTGCTGCAATCCATCCAGATTTGCGGGGTCGTCGAAGTGCCAGGTCCCCCCTAGGCCGTACGAGTAGATCCAGAACGTCGCACAGAGCAGAACGCCGAGTCCCCCAAGGAAAGGGAAGAGGCTTCGAGAGTCTGGCTTTGATTCGATGGAATTCATTGCAATTTGAGAGAAATCCTGAGTGTTTGGTGACGCAACCGGGGGGGGGGCTGTGTGGCGGTTGTCCAACGATCAGAAAACGGGATCGCCAGTTCATCCGGGTAGGTGCTGTAAGCAATATTCATGCCAGCTTTCGAGGCGGCGACCGGTTCACATTCAAGTGCGGCGACTGGTTGCAGTCCAGTCGAGCTGCTGTCGTATCGAAACTTTCCGGTCCTGCTGCTCCCGATTTCGACGATCGATAGCTCGCGTTACTCACCGATTCTGCCTGAGTCCATTGTTCTCGAGTGTCTTTATGGCAACGGGAAGCCTAACCCAAGCCGGCCGCTTAGAGTCTCCGTGCGTCGATCGCACTGATCGAATCTGCTATCCAGTCCGCGGTGCATACTGGATCACGGGACGAAACTGTCGTATTGTTCTGCGGCATCCTGGTCCAATGTCCGAAACTGCAGGAAAGTGGTCCCTCAGACAGCAAGTGTCTTTCCGCTTACAAGTCAGGTCAAAAATCGAGCATGAGGGTAGAACTTTCGTGAGGAGTGATTCTACAGAGGAATTCACGGGAAAGTACGAGAAATCAGGGGTGATCGGCCTTTGGTTGATCGACCGGTTCTTTACAGCCGCTCGTCGACTGCTGATGCCGCGAATCAATCAGCTCGAAAGCGTTCTGGAGATAGGGTGCGGACCTGGCTACTCAAGCCAGCGAATTCAAGGCTGGCTACCTGAGGCGTCTCGATTTCTGGCCAGTGATTTGTCGATCGATCTGATTTCGAATGCCAGGCGCTTGAATCCTTCGGTCGGCTTCATTCAACAATCGGTATATGAACTGGCACACGCCGATCGGGCTTTTGATCTGGCTGTGATGCTCGAAGTTCTGGAGCATCTCGATGAGCCAGAGCGTGCCCTGCGCGAGCTTCAAAGAGTCTCATCCAAGTATGTGCTTCTCTCGACCCCGAGAGAGCCGATCTGGCGCACCTTGAACTTCTGCCGAGGTAAGTACCTCACGGACTTGGGGAATACGCCGGGACACATTCAGCATTGGTCGTCGAGTGGCTTGAGGAAGTTCGTCAGCCCCTATTTCGAGGTGGTTGACTCGGCGCAACCCATCCCATGGACCATTCTATTGTTGAAACCTCGCCGGCCAGACGGCGAAGGGTAAGTGAGTTGCGATATCTGAGACTGGTCTTCGCTGCCGTCACCGCGGCATGGCTGCTATGGCTGCTGGTGAGTGCAGATTTTGGGTCCTTGATGCTTTCCCAACGCTTGGTGAGCTGGCAGCTCGGGCTGTTCGCAGGTGCTTGGTTTCTCCTTCCTCTTGGCCTGATGATCTTGTGGAGGAAAGCGATACAAATCGGTTTGGGTGTATCGATTTCCTGGTCGGAAGGCCTGAAGACGCAATCGCTTGCCTGGGGTGGGCGGTATCTACCGGGTAAAGCGGGATTCTGGCTCGCCAAGGTATCCGCTAATCTGGCTTCGTCGCGGTCCGTTCGATCGCTCACGCACATCATGCTGGCTGAGCAGATCTTGTTCGTTTCGGCCGGGGTGCTTGTTGCGATCATGCTGATGCCGCTGAACGTCAATTTCATAGCAAATGAGGTCTTGAATCTTGAAAGTGCTTCAATGGATGGATTCGGGACGGCCCTGGATTCCGTCGCGTTGAGAGTTGCTCTTGGCCTCTGCGTGGGCGTCGCATGCCTCGCTTGCATTGGGTTTCTAAAGCGCCACTTCGGCCCTGCCGCCGGGCCAGTCGACTGGAAGCGATGGTTCATACTCTTTTCCGGTCATTGCTTTTTGCATATTGGCTTGGGGCTGGCGCTCTTTCCTTTGATTGCTCTGATGGCTCCAGCCTCGGCTTCGCTTTACGGATGGGCTGGAATTGCTGCTGTGCTGGCGCTCGCCAACGTCTCGGGAATTCTGGCGATCTTCGCTCCTGCCGGCCTGGGGGTGCGTGAGATCGTGATTGGAACTTGCCTTTCTGTTCAGATCGGGCTGGAGCCTGCGCTACAAATTGCCGCATTTCTCCGCCTCACGACATTTCTTTCGGACATGGGCTTTGCGTTTGCCGGTTGGTTATTGGCTACGCTCCTGCAGTTGGATGGTGACGAAGAAGTTTGATGGCGACGGGACACAATAGCCATGCAGGAGGGCGGGCCATGACGAGGAGTCGGCCTCTTCAGTCTGTTGACCGACTGTAGAGAAGAGTGGTGATTTGTTCCGAAACGAGTCCGATCAGGAATATGATCACTCCCGCACTCAGGAGCAATAAACTCATATTGGTGAAGCGCCCAAAGGCCAGGAGGGTATAGGCGTAATAGCCTATCCCTACCGTAAGAAAGGCTCCAGCGGTGGGCAAGAACAATTTCAGCGGAGAATAAAGGGTTGCGATCTTGAAGATGATCAACAAGAACCTGAGGCCATCCCTCAAAGGTTTGATGTGGCTTTTTCCTTTCCGCTTCGCAGCCTTGATGTCCACGAAGTCAACCAGCAGGCCGGATCGGATGAAGGCCATAGTGATCGTTGTGGGGTAGGAAAATCCATTCGGTAGCAGGTAGAGGAATTTCTTGAAGAAGAGGCTTTTGACTGCTCGAAAGCCTGACGTCAGGTCGGGGATGTTTCGCCCCGTAACGAGCGAGGCAATGACGTTATAGCCACCATTGGCCATCAGTCGGGCGATATTGGCGTGGGAGCCAGTGCTTCGAGCACCGACGACCATGTCATAGCCCGCATCGATTTGCGCGAGAAGTCTCGGGATGTCCGCAGGGTTGTGCTGACCGTCCGCATCGAGGAATACGATGATGTCTCCAGTCGACCGTCGCGCGCCTGTCTTTACTGCCGCGCCATTGCCAAGGCTAACAGGGTGTCGGTGCACAAGCGCCCCATGCTGATTTGCGATCTTGGCGGTGTCGTCTTCGGACCCGTCATCGACCACGATGATTTCGCTGTCCGGCAAATGCAGCCGAACCGAATCAATGACTGTCCCGATGGTCGATGCCTCGTTCTTTGCAGGTATGACAACGCTGATGGGGCCTGATGAAAACCTGACGTTTGTGGATTCGGTTTGGGGCATGATCTGAGGGATTCTCTATTTCAGTGGCTTTCAATGCATGACGCAGGAGGGGCGTCCTGAGAAGAGCGATTCCTGGCCGGGTGTTTCATTTCTTTAAAGTGCTGTGGTCCGGCTGGATTGAACGATCGAATTGCCGTATTGTTCTCCGGCGGCTTGTTGACGAGGTTTCTGGAGTTTCTGGCTCTCAATTCGCCGAATATTCAGAGAGTTACCTTAAGTTCTGCGAAGCTAACGGTGTATCTGGTAGAGCGTTTTTTTCACAATGACCATGAATGATCTCAGCAGTGCTTCTTGGCGATACTATCGAACCCGGATATTGCTTGCTTTTTTTGCCTTTCCCTTGGGGATGTTAACGGTTTTTCTCGTTTACTGGCAAGGCATTACATCGCCCTTTCACTTCGATGATGCGCCCAATCTGACGGGTCTTTCTGTTGTCTCTTCCAGTTTGGAGTCGAAACTGCTGTTCGTCTTTGGCGGGCTGGCCGGGCCCTCTGGACGTCCAGTTTCGCTTGCCAGCTTCTTGATCGACGGTGCGGCCTGGCCCCACGACTCGAGTGTGTTTGTTAGAACAAATATATTGATCCATCTGATCAATGCATGCCTTGTTTGTTGGATAGGTTTGTTGATCGCGCGGGCTCGGGACCACTCTGCACTCACGTCCGCCTGGGTAGGGATTATTGCATTTCTGCTTTGGGCGACAAGTCCGCTGCTGCAATCGGCGAGTTTCATGGTCATTCAGCGAATGACGACCCTGAGTGCGCTTTTCGTCTTCTTGGGCCTGGTCTTTCATCTCAAGTTAAGAGAGGCCAGAGGTGTCGATCAGAGCTGGAAATTGCTTCTTTTGGGGCTAAACGTCTCTCTTTTCACGGTCTTGGCAACTTTGTCGAAGGAGAACGGGGCCCTCCTGCCGGCGCTAGTGCTGCTTGTGGAATGGTTGCTTCTGAAACGACCACCGGGGCTCGAAACAAGAAGCTGGTCGATCTGGAAGGGGGTGTTTCTCGGAATCCCGGCGATCCTGGTTCTCGTTTTTCTGGTGTACAAAGGGAACTACACCGAGGCTGATCTTCTGCGTCGAGGCTTTGATGTTGGTGATCGCCTTGCCACTGAAGCGATGATCTTGTGGGAGTACCTGGCGGCTGCCGCAAACCTGAACCCCCAGTTTCTGAACCCCTATCTCGATAACTATCCAATTGCCAGGTCATTCTGGGCACCAATGCCCTTCATCGCTTCAATGGGTTGGCTCATTCTTCTGGTGGTGGCCGTCTTCCTGCGATCGAAGGCGGGCCCGGCGGCTTTCGCGATCTGCTGGTATCTCGTTGCCCACTCCGTCGAGTCAACGACGATTCCGCTCGAGCTGGTATTTCAGCACCGCAATTACGTTCCGCTCGTCGGGATCGCGCTCGCCATTCCGATAGTGGCAATGGAGTCCCGGGGTCTGCTGCGTACTTCGCTCATGCTGGTTGGGCTCCTTCTGCTTTCTGCAAATATTGCTCAAAGCCGGAGTAACTCCTGGATCTGGGGCGATGCCAATCGCGCTGCAGAGTATTGGTTGAATGATAATCCGACATCTGTAAGGGCGAAAACCGTCATGCTCGATCGTCTGATCAAGAGCGAGCGGCTCGAAGAGGCGCTCGCCTATACCGAAGTCGCCGAAGACAGCAGCGGGCCTGAGAATCGGGCTGTTTTCCAATTGATGAGACTCAGGCTGATTTGTGGTCCGGAAGCATTAGGTGTTGCTGAGCGCGCGCCGTCTTTGGCCGAATTGCAGCAATCGTTGCAGAGCGCGGCCTTTTCGTTCGCTTTGGCCGACTCGATTCGGGCGTTCAATAGTGATTCAGGCAGTGAGCGCTGTCCGTGGCTTGATGATGCGGCCGTAAACCTTTTGCTGGAAGTCGCGCTGCAAAACCCGGCGCTGGAAGCCAATCACTTGACCAGATTCCTGCTCAGCCGCTCCATTGCGGTTCTGGCGGCAAGAAATGAGCAGTGGCAACGAGCAATCGATTTTTACAAGCAAGCGCTTCAAGCCTTTCCTGAGCCAGGTGTCCTGCAGCAAATCACCGTGATTCATTTGAGGACGGGAACATTGGCTCAGGGCTGCGAATATCTAGCGAGCGCTCTTGATCGTGGTTGGTCGCGACCTGTCCTCAGACAAAATTGGCGGCGTCAGGTGCGCGCACTCCATGCTTATCTAAGTCGCGAAGCTATGATGAGAGGAGCGGATTGCATGCCTTTGCCAAATTGAAGACCGTTACTTGCGTAGCGGCTAAGCTCAGCGTCCGGTTCCAGGCCGGGGCCAGACCATTCCGAAGAATGGGCCGAGCAAGGCCTCAATGCTCGTTCCTGGTTTGAATCAACGGGAGTTTTTCGGGAGTTCTATTGATGATGTTCGGCATTCCCATGGACCTGAATGCAGGGACACAGTTGAAAGGTTTATGGCTGCATTTGAAACGGTGCGCTCGGAGTGCAACGCTTCTGGGGTGCGAACCATCCGATGTTTCTCGCGGTGGTCGTGCCGATACAGGTTTCTGAAAGGTTTCTAGCCTCTTTAGTTAGATTCGGCCCTATTGGCAAGCGCCCGGCCATGAGTTCCGCGGCTGGCTGCGGGTAACGGGGCTCGCGTTCCGGCGCCGCATAGCCCTCTGGCCAGATGGGGAGACCACTCTGATGATGGTAGAGGTCGTTGGCTCCGACGGTGTGTAGCAGTTCGTGGGCGAGCATGACCCAGTTTCGCTCTTGCATTCGGGGGTCGGCGTCCATGGCAACAAGCGCGAGACGCGGACTGTGCATTCCGACGGAATTGAGGTGGATTTCACCATTCACGGCTGCCTGGTAACGGGCGACGACGAAGATGTCTGCGTCCACGTCTTCGGCGTCGACCATCCAGCGCCACCATCGAAGTCCGGCCGCCCAGTTCAAGCGGGCGAATAGCCCGGTCCGTGGTGGCAGGCCTGGAGCCTGCTCGGTCTTCGGGAGCAAGTGAAAGCGAAAGGGCGTGTCGAGGGGGAGGCCGAAGTGCCGGGCTTGCTGCTTGAAGTAGTCCTCGATCGGACGGAAATCGGTCGAGCGCAGTCGATCGATCGCCTCTTCAGCCGCCTGCGAGCCGTCCGCGTTGTAGGGCAGGACGGCGACGATGATCGTCCGAGTCCAGTCGGGCTTGGGATCGGCGGGCATGCTTAGCGCAAAAACCAGCGGGGTCAGGATCAGGAGCAGTATCAGGACTCGAATCTGTTTGGCTCGGCTCATGGGCGCGAGGCAGCCTTTCTGATGCATTCACGCGGAAGCCTAGCACTGCTCGGGCTATGGAATGCGATGAATCAGTTCTGAACGGCTTGCCTCTGGCGGCGCTTGCCGGTGCTGGGTCGTGGGCGTAGACTCGGATCGGTCCTCGAAATTCAAGGAATTCGCCATGCGATCTACCATCGGACTCTGCCTGCTGGTGGCCGGAATGCTGGTCCCGACCGCGCCCAGCTGGGCGCAGGGCGCTGCGTTGAGCACCCTGGACCAGCTCGAGATCGGAGCTCGACAACGCCTCGATGAAATGCCCCTGGGCCAGTCTCGCCTGGGCACGATCGAGTTCGAACGAGTGCCCCTGTACGCCGAGGGTGCACAGGTCAAGGTGCTGCGCGATGGCGCCGAGTCGATTCTGGATCGCTCCCATCGGGTGTTCCTGATCGGTCGTTCGGCGGACGATCCCTCCGTGCGCGTGGCTCTGCTGGGGGATCGCGGGGATCCGTCGAGCTGGGAGGGCGGTCTGGTCAGCGAGGCCGGGTTCGAAGCCCTGCGCCTGTACTCCATCGACGGTGAATGGCGGCTGCGAGCCTACAGCGTGGAGACCCTGTTTCCCGAAGGTGAGCCGGTCGAAGCCGGCTGCGGGAATGACGCCTACGAGGCCCTGCGCGGCGCCGGGACGCTCGCGATGCCGTCAGGCCTCAGTCCAGGGCCGCGCGGCTCCAATCTGCGCCTGGGGCTGCTGGCCATCGATACGGACAAGGAGTGGCTTTCGCTGCGCTTCGGTGACGACGTCAACGCCGCGGCTGACTACAACGAAGCCTTGATGCTGACCGTCAACGGCCTGTTCGAGACGCAGCTGAATCTCCGCATGCAGCTGGGGACGGTGTTTCTCCGGGTCGGCAGCGATCCGTATCCGCTGGCGGATTCGGGCGCCGGTTCGGCGGAGTTGAACGAGTTCGGGACCTACTGGCAGAACAACTACGGCGGCGTGCAACGGACCCATGCAGCGATGATTTCCGGTCGCCTGTCGAGCCAGAATTCGGCCTCCGGTATCGCCTGGGTCGACAGCTATTGTCGAACCCAGAATGCTGGCGGGAGCTACAGCTACAACCAGCTGTTCCGGAACCCGTCCTTTCCGGCCGCAACGAGTGCCGGTCTGTTCGCCCACGAGCTGGGCCACAACCTGGGCTCACCGCACACCCACTGCTACAGCCCGCCGATCGATCAGTGCTACGCAGTCGAACCGGGTTGCTATTCGGGACCGACCAGCTGTCCGACGGCCGGTTTCGGCACCTTGATGAGCTACTGCCACTTCAGCTCGGCCTGCGGCGGTCCGATTCGGCTGAACCTGGCGCCCGAGGTGATCACCCGGATCGATCAGCGCATCAACGCCAACTTCCCCGGCTGTATCACCGAGGACACGAATACGATCATCTTCGCCGACCGCTTCCAGCAGTAGGCCGCGGATCAGGCGGGTATCAGCTCCGGTCCTTCCAGGCCCGGATCGTGGCAAAGACGGATTCAGGCGACCCGGTGCAAGCCGGGTCGTGGCGTTTTGCGGCTTCGATCACGCCTGGCTCCCGAACCCTGAGAAACGGATTCACTCGCCGCTCCTCGCCGATCGTCGAAGGCAGGGTGATCCGGCCGGATTTGCGCTGCTGTCGGGCTTGTTCGCTGCGGGCGACCAGGGCTTCGTTGTCCGGTTCGACCTGCAGGGCGAAGCGGCAGTTGGCTTCGGTGTATTCGTGCGTGCAGAAGACGCGGGTGCCGTCGGGCAGCGCGGCCAGCTTGTCCAGGGAGGCGACGAACTGCTCCGGTCGGCCTTCGAACATGCGTCCGCAGCCGACGGAAAACAGGGTATCGCCGCAGAGCAGGAAATCCTCGCCGACATAGGCCAGGTGGATGCTGGTGTGGCCGGGAACGTCCAGGATCGAAAGCTCGACCCGAGGCTGTGCCAGGCGCAGCGTGTCGCCCTCGGCCAGTGGCCGGTCGACCTGGGGGATGCGGGAGTCTCGAGGGCCGTAGACCGGGACCCGGCCTTGCTCGAGAATCCCATCGATGCCGTTGGTGTGGTCCCAGTGGTGGTGGGTGATCAGCAGGCCCGTCAGCTCCAGGCCTCGGGCTGCCAGCCAGGCCAGGGGTTCTTCGGCACGGCCAGGGTCGACGAGCAGCGCATGGCGGTCGTCGTGGAGGGCCCAGACGTAGTTGCTGTCCAGAATCGGGATGGCGTCGATGGTCAGGGACATGGGGGCTGGGTCTGCTATCCTTTTTGAGGTTGCTCCGGGATTCTAAACCTTCCATGTCGCTTGCCGGTTTTTCAAGGCTCCAGACGGCCGAGAATCAACGGATTCCAGCGCTGCTCGAGCCCTTCCAGCCCGACTGGGTGCTCGAGCTGGCGCCGCTGAGTTCGTCCTCGCCGGCTTTGCCTCGGCCGCGCGAGCGCCTACTGTTCGACGAAACCGGCATCCACTGGCCGTTCAACGCCCGCCTGGATGCACTGCCGCTGGACAGCGACTCGGTGCCTGCGGTGTTGCTACGCCATCTCTGGCAGCCCGGGGCGCCGGAGGGCGGACTGGACGAGGCGGTGCGTGTGCTCAGGCCCGGGGGCTGCCTGATTTCGGTCAGCGCCAACCCCTGGCATCTGCAGGCCTGGCGGGAGATCGGTGCCGCCGCGCTGCAGCTGCCCAGCTGGCCGCACTGGCAGCTGCAACACCTGCGGGCCGAACTGGAATGGGCGATGCCGAACTCGGCACGCTGGTGGCCGCTGTTGCCGGGGGGCTCCAGCCTGCTGGTGATCGTCGCCCGGAAACCGCGTCGGCCGGCTCGCGTCCGCCGACTGTCACCGAACCGTCCGCGACTGGCCGCGGCCAATGCCGCCATGACGAGAACGAGAGCTGCATGAGCAAAGAGATCGAAATCTGGACCGATGGCGCCTGCCTGGGCAATCCCGGCCCCGGTGGCTGGGGTGCGCTGTTGCGCTGGAACGGGCACGAAAAGGCCCTGTCGGGTGGAGAGCCCGGCACCACGAACAATCGGATGGAGCTGATGGCGGCGATCCAGGCCCTGGAGGCCTTGAAGCGTCCGAGCGTGGTCGACCTGACCACCGATTCGCAGTACGTGCGCAAGGGCATCACCGAGTGGATGATCAACTGGAAGCGCAACGGCTGGAAGACCTCGGCCCGCAAGCCGGTCAAGAACGACGATCTCTGGAAGCGCCTGGACCAGGCCGTGGCCCGCCACGAGGTGCGCTGGCACTGGGTCAAGGGGCACAGCGGCCACCCGGAAAACGAACGCGCCGACGAGTTGGCCAGCACCGCAGCGAGAGAGGTCGGCGGATAAGGGACGGTTGTTCGCGCTGAGATTCTGGAAGGGAAAGTGGTTCTCGCAGAGGCGCGGAGAGAAGGCAAGGTAGGGTTAGATTGGTTCAATCGCTTTTCTCTGCGTCTCGGCGTCTCCGCGAGAGAATGGTTTTCGACGATATTCAGCTAACAGGAAGGAAAGATGCGCCAAGTCGTACTGGACACGGAAACCACCGGCCTCGAGCATCGCGAAGGGCATCGGATCATCGAAATCGGCTGCGTCGAGATGATCGAGCGCCGCCTGACTCAGCGGAATTTCCACGTATACATCAACCCCGAACGCCCGGTCGAGGGTGGCGCCCTCGAGGTGCACGGCATCACCGACGAGTTCCTCGCCGACAAGCCGAAGTTCGCCGACGTGGCCGAGGAATTTCTCGATTTCATCCGCGGCGCGGAGCTGATCATCCACAACGCGGCCTTCGACGTCGGCTTCCTGAATGCCGAGCTGGAGCGTCTGGACGGGGAGTTGAACACCACCGTCGAAGCGGTCGCCAGCGTGCTCGACACCCTGGTCCTGGCCCGCGAGCTCCATCCGGGACAGCGCGTCGGCCTGGATGCCCTGTGCAAGCGCTACGAAGTCGACAATTCCAATCGAGAGCTGCACGGCGCGCTCCTCGACGCGGAGCTGCTGGCCGATGTCTACCTGGCGATGACCGGTGGACAGGTCGATCTCTGCCTGGACCTGGGCGGGGATGGGCCGGAGGATGGCGAGGACGAACTGGTCACGGGCCTTGACCTCAGTCGCCTGGTGGCCGTGCAGGCCAGCGCGGACGAGCGGGCGGCGCATGAAGCTCGCCTGGCCGCCATCGAGAAGGCGTCAGGGCAGTGCCTGTGGCCGAGGAATTGAGGCCGGAGTCGTAGGTCGGCCCAGCGCAGGTTGGAGGCGTGGTGCGGTTGGCCGCAGGCCAGGAGCGCCTCGCCGTAAACCGGCCGCGCGTGCGGCCGACGACCGGAGAATTCCGTTGCCACCTGAAATCCGGTGTTTGGCGAGAAACCGTCTTCGTCGTAGGGGAGGCCTGATGACTGCGTTATGCATGCGGCGGATTTCCGAGGTGCCTGCGTTATGCGTGTGTCGGGTCTTCCTTGATGTTTGGGGCATTGCGCCGTCGAATTGATGGAGATGTCTGGGGCATGGATGCGTTATGCATGCGTCGGATTTCCGAGATGCCTGCGTTATGCTCGTGTCGGGTTTTTCTCGATGCTTGGGGCATTGCGCCGTTGAATTGACGGAGATGTCTGGGGCATGGACCGTCGGCCGCGTGGGGCCGACCTACGGCGGGTTTCGATCGGGCGGTGTCGGAGTTCGGGTTTTCACCGGCATCCGGACGTCCGGGGTGCCTTCGTTCGGCATCGCGTTACGCGTGAACCGGAAACCGGAAACCGTCTTCCTCCTGAAACCTACCGGTTCTGCTGCGCCAGCAGTGGGTGGGACCGGCCTTCCATCCACAGGAGGATGTCGTAGAAGGTGCGGATGTTCTCGACGAAGTCCACGGGCTCGTAGCCGCGGGCGTAGCCGAAGCGGGTCTGGCTGTACCAGCGTTCCTGGGTGAGCAGGGGGAGGTGGTCGCGGACGTCGAGCCAGCGGTCCGGATTGCCGCCCAGGCGTTCGGTCAGCACGCGCGCGTCCTCCAGATGGCCGAAGCCGATGTTGTAGGCGGCCAGGGCCAGCCAGGTGCGATCCGGCTCCTGAATACGGTCCGGCAGTCGCTCGATCATTCGCTTCAGATAGCGCGCGCCGCCCTGGATGCTCTGCTCGGGATCGCGGCGGTCCTCGATGCCGAGCTGGCGTGCCGTGCGCAGGGTCAGCATCATCACGCCGCGAACCCCCGTGCGCGACACGGCATCGGGGTTCCAATGGGATTCCTGATAGCCCACTGCGGCCAGCAGACGCCAGTCGAGCCCCGTGTCCTGGGCGGCCTGCTCGAAATAGGGCCGTAGCGGTGGCAGGCGTTCGCGGATCTGGCGTTGGAAGGTGTAGGTGCCGACCGGCTCGTAGTTCTCCAGGTGCGCGTAGTGGCGCTGGCGCAGGTCGGCCAACAGGCCGTCCTGTTCGGCGAGCTGGAAGAATTCGCGCATCTGCTGAGCCAGGGTGTCATCGTCGCGGCGCAGCGTCGCCCAGGCCAGGTCCTGGGCTTCGTCGATCTCGAAGGCCGGTCGGATGTCCGGGAAGAAGCGGCGGTTGAGCTCGAGGATGTTGGAGTCGACGATCGTGTAGTCGATCTCTTCGTTGCTGATCATCTCGAACAGGTCTTCGATGCTCAGGTCATCGAGCACCTCCCAGCTCAGATCGGGGGCGGCGGATTTCAGCAGGGGTTCATAGCTGGTGCCCGCCAGTAGGGCCAGACGACCGTCCCGCAGTTCTGCGACGTTGTCCGGTCGACGGCTGCCGCGCCGATAGACGACGACCGGCGCGACGGAATCGTAGCGCGGGCCGAAGCGCAGGCGATCCTGACGGAGCACCGTTCGGGACAGATTGGCGGCGATGAAATCCCCTTGCCCCTTTTCCAGCGTGTCGACCAGCTCGGCGATATCGGGCAGGGTGATGACCTCCAGGGGAACCCCCAGGTACTCGCTGAAACGCCGGGCGAGATCGTATTCGAAGCCGGTTTCCCCCTGGGCACCGAGGTAATAGGTGGACGCGCCGTTGACCGTGAGCATCATCAGGCTGCCGCGCGCCTGGATGCGCTCGAGTTGCGTCAGGTCGGAGTCGCCCGAGGTGGCGAACAGCAGCAGCAGCGCCAGCATCAGCAGCAGGCGCAGGCTGGGCAGGCGAGGGCGGTAGCGCCAGCGTCCGGGCTCTTGGCGGTCCACGGGCCAGTTCACGCGCTCGCCCCCGAGTCAGGCCGACAGCAACAGCAGACCCTCGGCGGTGGCCGGGAGTCCGGGTGCGGCTGCGCTGGTGTAGGACTGGAATGCATCGCGAACGGGGGCATGAACTGACTGTATTTATATCGGATTCCGGGCGCGTTCTCATCTCACCGGCTTTGGTAAACTACTGCGCCTTTCGCGCCGCCAGACCCGCCCATGACTCAGAATTCCGCGCCCATCCGCACGCGCTTCGCGCCTTCGCCCACCGGCTTCCTGCACATCGGGGGCGCCCGCACGGCCCTGTTCTGCTGGCTGGCCGCCCGCGCGACCGGCGGCCAGTTTATCCTGCGCATCGAAGACACGGATCGGGAACGCTCGACCGAGGAGTCGGTGCAGGCCATTCTCGACGGCATGCAGTGGCTGGCGCTGGATCATGACGAAGGCCCGTTCTTTCAGAGTGAACGCTTCGACCGCTACCAGGCGGTGGTGGACCAGCTCCTCGAGCAGGGCCAGGCCTATCGCTGCTACTGCTCCCGCGAGCGTCTCGACGAGCTGCGTGCCAGGGCGATGGACGCCGGCGAGAAGCCCCGCTACGACGGCCATTGCCGCGATCTGGAGCATCCGCCCGAGGGCGTCGAGCCGGTGATCCGCTTCCGCAACCCGGACGAAGGGACCGTGGTCTTCGAAGATCGGGTGCGCGGCCGCATCGAAGTCGCCAACCAGGAGCTGGACGACCTGGTGATCATGCGAGCCGATGGTTCTCCGACCTACAACTTCGCCGTGGTCATCGACGATCTGGACATGGACATCAACCTGGTGATCCGGGGTGATGACCACATCAACAACACGCCCCGTCAGATCAATGTCTACCGGGCCCTTGGCCAGGAGCCGCCGGAATTCGCGCACGTACCGATGATCCTCGGCGACGATGGCGCGCGCCTGTCGAAGCGCCACGGCGCCGTCAGCGTGATGGCCTGGCGCGAGCAGGGCTACCTGCCCGATGCCCTGATCAATTACCTGGCGCGCCTGGGCTGGTCGCACGGCGACGACGAGGTCTTCTCCCGCGAGCAGCTGATCGAGCTGTTCCGGATCGAGGACGTCAACCGCAAGGCCTCTCGCTTCGACACGGAAAAGCTCAACTGGCTCAATCAGCACTACCTTCGCGAGGGTGACCGCGCCCAGCTGCATGAAGAACTGCGCTGGCACCTGGCTCGGACCGGCCTCGAGGCCGACGCCGGGCCGGACCTCGACGAGCTGCTTTCCGTGCAGGCCGACCGGGTCGAGACCCTGGTCGAACTGGTCGAGCGCTCGCGACCCTTCTTCGAGGACTTCAGCGACTTCGAAGCCGGCGCGGCCAAGAAGCATCTGCGCCCGGTCGCGGCCGAGCCCCTGAAGGCCCTGCGCGAGCGTCTCGAAGCGCTCGAAGACTGGCAGGCCGATGCCCTGCAGGACGCGGTCCAGGCCACCGCCGATGCCCTCGGTGTCGGTTTCGGCAAGATCGGCATGCCGCTGCGAGTCGCCCTGATGGGCCATGGGGAATCACCGGCGATCAACCAGACCCTGCGTCTGGCCGGCCGCGAGCGAAGTCTGGCCCGCATCGATCGGGCGCTCGAGTTCATTGCCGAGCGGGAAGCCGGGCAGTCGGCCTGAGTGCCTTCGGCGGGGTGCATCATCGATCAGAGCCGGCCTGCGGCAGTGGTAGACTTCGATGATGGATAGCAGGCAAGTCATTCGAGAGGTGGAGTCGCACTGTCGGGCGCAGGGTCTGCGGCTCACGCCGACCCGGCGACGGGTACTGGAAATGGTGCTGGCCGCCGATGGGCCGGTGAAGGCCTATGACCTCCTCGACCAGCTGCGCTCCGAACAGCCGCGGGCGGCGCCGCCCACGGTGTACAGGGCGCTGGAGTTCCTGCTCGAAAACCACTTCATCCACCGCCTGGAAACCCTCAATGCCTTCGTCAGCTGCTTCCATCCCGACGATGAGCATCAGGGCCAGTTCCTGATCTGCGAGGAGTGCGAGTCCGTGACCGAAGTCCACGATCACGCCATCGAGGACCGCCTTCGCCAGGCCGCTATCGAGCGCGGCTTCAAGCCCCGGCGCCAGGTGCTGGAGATCTACGGCGTCTGCCGCGATTGCCAGCGCGCCTGAGGCTCGGTTCCGATGTCCCGTCGCGAGCGCCTCTACCATCTGCACGACATCCTGCGACAGCGCCGTACGCCGATCTCGAGGCAGCAGCTCATGGACGAGCTGGGCTGCAGCCAGGCCACGCTCTATCGTCTGATCGCCGAGCTGCGCGATCAGCTCGGTGCGCCGCTGGAACAGGACGCCGAGGGGCGCGGGTTCTACTACGATCGTGACCTGGCCGGGCATTTCGAACTGCCGGGCCTGTGGATCAGCCCGGAGGAGCTGCAGGCCCTGCTGACCGCCCGCCACGTGCTCGGCAATGTCCAGCCGGGGCTGCTGGAAGACGAGCTCGATGGGGTTCAGCAGCGCATCAACCAGCTGCTCGACCGCCAGGGCCTGGATCTGAGCGCCCAGCCCGAGCGCATCCAGATCCGCAAGGACGCCGGCCGGCCGGTGCCGGGAGACCTGTTCGAGACCGTGCTCAAGGCCCTGTTCATGCGCCGTCGGGTTCGGCTGCACTACCACGGCCGCCGGCGCGATGACCTCACCGAACGTGAAGTCTCGCCGCAGCGCCTCATCGCCTATCGCGATCGCTGGTATCTGGCGGCCTGGTGCCATCGGGCCGAGGGCATTCGCAGCTTCGCCCTCGAGCGGATTCGCGACATGGCGCTCCTCGAGGAAGCCGCGCAGGAGCTTCCGCACGAGCAGATCAGCGAGCATTTCGATCAGGCCTTCGGGATCTTTTCCGGGCCGGCCGAGCAGACGGCGGTGCTACGCTTCGATGCAGAAGCCGCCCGCTGGGCCGCCGACGAAGCCTGGCATCCGAATCAGCAGGGCGAGTGGCTGGATGACGGACGCTGGGAGCTGCGCCTGCCCATGGGGCATCCGCGGGAGCTGATGATGAGCGTGATGAGCTATGGCCCGGACGTCGAAGTCGTCGAGCCTGTGGAGCTGCGGCAGTCGGTGGAGCGTGCATTGGGCTCGGCGCTGGCGCGTTATCGTGGCGGAGGCTCCGATTCGGGCGTCACTGCCGATTCATGAACCTGTCATATCGCATTGCTGGAATATCGACCCATGATTCCGAGATGAGAACCGAGCATGAGCGAGCGCAGGATACTGGTGGTCGAAGACGATGAGGGCATTCGCAAGATGATCGCCTTCAATCTCGAGCGCGCGGGCTTCGACGTGGTCGAGGCCGCCGATTGTCACGAAGGACGCGTGGCGGTGTCCGATCAGCGTCCCGATCTGATTCTGCTGGATTGGATGCTGCCCGACCAGTCCGGCCCCGAGTTCGCCCGCTCCATGCGGCGCGACGAGATGACCGGCGAGATTCCCATCATCATGCTGACCGCACGCAGTCTGGAAGACGACAAGGTGCGCGGCTTCGAAAGCGGCATCGATGACTACATCACCAAGCCCTTCGCCTCGCGCGAGCTGATCGCCCGCATCAAGGCGGTCATGCGGCGCACCTCGCCGGCCGGCCGCGACGATGAAGTCGAAGCCGAAGGGCTGGTGCTCAACGTCGCCAGCCATCGTGTGCTGGCCAATGGCGAACCGGTCGATCTCGGGCCGACGGAGTTCCGCATGCTGCGCTTCTTCATGACCCACCAGGACCGCGTCTATTCACGGGCCCAGTTGCTGGATCAGGTCTGGGGGGGCGGCGTGTACGTCGAAGAACGCACCGTCGACGTTCATATCCTTCGTCTTCGCAAGGCCCTGGCCAAGCACGGCTTCGACAAGTTCGTGCAGACCGTGCGCGGTGCCGGCTATCGATTCTCGGTGACCGGAGCCTCCTGATGAACCGGGCCTGGCTGATCGAGCTGCTGCTGCCGGGCCTGTATCTGATCGTTGCCCTGTTCCTCGGCCTGCTGGTGGGCAACCTGGGCTGGTGGCTGGTGCTCGCCCTGGCCTTGACCCTCGCGCGCCACCTGCGCGAGCTCGATCGCCTGGAACGCTGGCTGCGCAACGGCCGCCGTCGGCATCCGCCGCAGAGCTGGGGCGTCTGGGGCGAGGTTTTCGAACACTACTATCGACTGCAGCGTCGCTACTACAAGCGCAAGAAGCGTCTGGCGCGAGTGATCCACGAGTTCCGCGAATCGACGGCGGCCATGCCGGACGGCTCGATCGTGCTCGACAGCGAGTTCCGCATCAAGTGGTTCAACGATGCGGCCCGCGACACCCTGCGCCTGTCGAGCCAGAACGATCTCGGTCAGTCGATTCTCAACCTGCTTCGCTCGCCGGACTTCATGCGCTACGTGCGCTCGGGAAACTACGAGCTGCCCGTCTATCTCATGAGTCCCGTCGATGAGAGTCGGACCCTGTCGGCGCGTCTGATTCCCTACGGGCGCGAACAGTATCTCCTGATGATTCGGGACGTGACCCGACTGCAGCGTCTGCAGACCATGCGCCGGGACTTCGTGGCCAACGCCTCGCACGAGTTGCGCTCGCCGATCACCGTGCTGTCCGGCTACCTCGAGTCGCTGGAGTCGGCGGGTGAGCTCGGGCCCGACTGGGACGGTCCGATGGCCGAGATGCAGGCGCAGTGCAGGCGCATGACCCATCTGATCAACGACCTGCTCGAACTGTCCCGCCTGGAGACCGAAGACGCCGAGGCCAGCGAGCGCGCCCGGGTCGAGGTGCCGTCCCTGCTGGCGCGGATCGTTCAATCCGCCCGCATCGAGGACCGGGAGGCGCACGAGATCGACTTCGAGGCCGAAGAGGGCCTCGATCTGGTCGGGGAGGAGGGCGAATTGCACAGCGCATTCTCCAATCTGATCATCAACGCCCTGCGCTATACGCCCAGCGGTGGGCGGATTCGGGTCCGCTGGCGTTCGTCCGCTGACGGCGGTGCGGTTTTCGAAGTGCAGGACGAAGGCATCGGGATCGAGGAAAAGCACCTGCCGTTCATCACCCAGCGCTTCTATCGGGTCAACAGCGCCCACAGCCGTCGCCAGGGCGGCACCGGCCTGGGTCTGGCCATCGTCAAGCACGTGCTGCAGCGTCATCGAGCCCGCCTGGACGTGCAATCCACCGTCGGCAAGGGTTCCACCTTTTCCTGCCATTTCCCCGCCGTTCGCGTTCGCCGCATCGAGGTTCGCGCGGGCTGATCCTGCGGGCGTCACGCTCGTGTCACCGGTCTGAAATATTTCGGACACGGCAGTGAAATCTTCGATCGTCACAATTCCATGAATTGGTTCATCGCACCCGTCGATTCGTGGAGGTTGCATGTCTAGGTTTGTCACTGGCGTCGCGGTCCTGAGTGTCTCGCTGACGCTGTCCCTGCCCATCAGCGCACAGGATTCGCTGGACAATCTGGCCGCCGAGCTGGTCCGGATGCGCGGCGAGGTCGAACAGCTCAATGCCGAGCTCACCAGCCTGTCCGAGCAGCACCGGGCGGAAATGAACGCCCTGGCCGCGCAGAAGGGCGACCTGGAGGCGACCCGCCGGCGTGAGGATCTTCGGATTCGCCAGCTCGAACAGGATCTGGCCGACAACCGCGAGCGCGCCGCCCAGGCCGGTCTGGCCGGCGAAGCCCTGGTGCCGATTGCCGAAGACATCATTTCCAGCCTGCAGGCGGCCATCGAGCAGGGCCTGCCGTTCAAGACCGACGATCGCCTGAACGCCCTGGCCGAGATCCAGGCCCAGCTCGAAAGCGGAGCCCAGGCGCCGCCGCGCATCATCAACCGCCTGTGGAGCTTCTACGAAGACGAACTCAGGCTGACCCGCGAGAACGGGCTCTACAGCCAGGTCATTCCCCTGGGCGGAGAGCGCGTCCTGGCCGACGTGGCCAAGCTCGGCACCGTGGCGATGTATTTCCAGACCCGCGACGGTCGCATGGGGCAGGTGGCTCGTGCCGGTGAAGGCTGGACCTTCGTCGAGCTCGAGTCCGGCGAGGACCGCAACCAGATCGAAACCCTGTTCGACTCGCTCAAGAAGCAGATTCGCTCCGGGTACTTCACGCTTCCCAACGGCACGGTCGCCCTGGAGCCGCAGTCATGAATCGCGCGTTGAATTCCCTTCTTCTGGCGCTGTTGCTGGCCGCCCTGGTGACGCCGGTGCTGGCGCAGGACGAGACGGCCGAAAGCGACACCGAGACGCCGGTCGAGGCGACGAGTGCCGAGCCGGTGGCAACGACGCCGCCCGCGCAGGCCGAAACGCCCTCGCTGGAGCAGGCCTATCAGCGTGAGTTCGCCTTCCTGCAGGGTCAGAAGCGTGACCTGGAGCGCCGCCTGATGGAGCTGCGCTCGCGCATCGACCGGGAGCGGGGCGGCCTGCAGGCCGAGATCCGCGGCCTGGAAGCCGAGGTCGTCGACATGCGCGGCCAGGCTGACCGCCTCGACACCCTGGTGTTCGAATCCGAACGAGCCGTCGAGACCGCACGTGACAACACCGATCTGCTGGCCTCGACCTTCCTGCAGGCCGATTTCACCCTTGGCGACGCCTATGCGCCGAGCCATGGCGATGCAGCGCCGGGCACCGAGGACGTCGCGGCCCTGTTCGATGCGGCCGCCGATGTACTGCGCGATCACTCGAGCGTGACCCGCTCGGACGGTGAATTCTTCCTGGCCGAAGGCACGCGGGTCAGCGGTCAGATCATTCGTGTTGGTCAGATTGCCGCCTACGGCATCAGTCCGCAGGGGCAGGGCGCCCTGGCGCCGGCCGGCGACGGCGAGCTCAAGCTCTGGCCGGAAGCCGGCTCGGCCGAGGTGGCCACCGCCCTGGCCGCCGGTCAGCGGCCCGACAGCCTGGCCATCTTCGCCTATGAATCCCTGGCCAACGAAGTCGAAACGCGCGATGACAAGAGCGTCATCGACGTCATCCGTGACGGCGGTCTGATCGGCTGGATCATCGTCTGGCTGGGCGTGATCGGCGTGCTGCTGATCGTCCTTCGGGTCTTCTTCCTGCAGCGCGCCAGCGCCTCGACCGGCAGAATCATCGACTCGGTCAGCGCGCACGTCAAACGCGGGGACCGTGACGCGGCCCTGGCGGTGCTGAAGAAGAAATCCGGCTCGACCTCGCGGGTCGTGGCCTCGGCGATCCGCAACCTGGATCGGGATCGGGACCACCTGGAAGACATCGTCTCCGAGTCGATCCTGCACGAGTCCAGCCATCTGAACCGCTTCGGCGCGGTGATTCTGGTCATCGCCGCCGTCTCGCCCCTGCTGGGCCTGCTCGGCACCGTGACCGGGATGATCTCGACCTTCGACGTGATCACCGAATTCGGCACCGGCGATCCCAAGCTGCTCTCGGGTGGCATTTCCATCGCCCTGGTGACCACGCAGCTCGGTCTGATCGTCGCCATTCCCCTGCTGCTGCTCGGCAACGTCCTGTCCGGCTGGGCCGAGCGGATCAAGGACGACATGGAAAAGGCCGCCCTGCGGGTGATCAACCAGTACCTCGAAGCCCGCCACGAGAAGGCGTCGGGAGCGGCCTGAGATGCTGAACGGTCTGATCAATGATCTGGCCTTCTACTTCGACGTGGGCGGCTACGTCATGCCGCCCCTGTTCGCTTCGGCCTTCATCCTCTGGTTCGCGATCGGTTTCCGCTTCGCCGAACTGCGCCGGGGTTCCGTGCGCTCGGTGCGCCAGCTGATCTCGCGTCACGCGAAGGGCCAGCGGCACGCACCGCGCGGCCTGATCGACACGGCCGTCGTGCTGGGCCTGGAGATCCGCCGGCGCGAGCCGCCCGATCTTCGCCGCTGGCTGGACGATGCCTTTGCCGACTACGAGTCGGCGACCAAGCGCTTCCACACCCTGATCCTGTCGATCGTGGCCGTGGCGCCCGTGCTCGGCCTGCTCGGCACCGTCAACGGCATGATCGAGACCTTCGATTCCCTCGGCGATATGTCCCTCTTCGCCCAGTCCGGCGGTATTGCCGGCGGCATTTCCCAGGCCCTGTTCACCACCCAGATGGGGCTGGCCGTGGCCATCCCCGGCCTGGTGGTCGGTGGCCTGCTCGATCGCAAGGCACTGCGCCTGCGACAGGAACTGGCGCAGGTCAAGGATCTGCTCTGCGCCCCTCAACACGATGAGACTGCCTCATGAGATTTCGTGAACGCACCGACACCCAGCAGCAGGTCGATATCTCGCCGCTGATCGACATGGTGTTCATCCTGCTGATCTTCTTCATGGTCTCGACCACCTTCGTCAAGGACATGAAGCTCGATCTCAATCGCCCCAGCGCCGAATCGGCGACCACGGCCTCGACCAAGGCCGTGCGCCTGTACATCGACAACACGGGTGCGACCTATCTGGACGGCCAGCCGATCCAGGTCTGGGTCATCCAGAGCCGTCTGCGCGAGCTCTTGAGCGGCAGCGCCGAGCAGTCGGTGCTGGTGGTGACCGACGGCAATGTCCCGGCCGAGCGTCTGGTGGAAGTCGTCGACCAGGCCCGTCGTGCCGGTGCGGCGGATGTCGGTGTGGCCACGGTCGAAGAGGCCGGGGCGGGGTAAGCCAATGCAAGACTTCAAAGGAGACAAGCTCATGCAGAACGCAAAGGGTCTACACGGTCGGTCCGTCCTGTCCGGCCTGGTGTTCATGGTGTTCGGCTCGGCGCTGGTGATCGGCACCCTGCTGATGATCAACCGCCTGGCCGAGGCGCCGTCGCGTGAGGCCGAGCAGGCCAGTACCAGCTTCGCCGTCGAGCGAGCGCCGGAACCGCCGCCGCAGCGCGTCGTGCGCCGTGAGCCGCCGCCCCCGCAGCGCTCCCGCGCCGAGGCGCCGCCGATGGTCAGCCTGGACTCGTCCCTGTCCGGCATCGATTTCGGTATTCCGGGCCTGGATGCGGGTGATCTGGGCAGTCTGCAGGACCAGCTGCTGGGGGACACCGCCGATGTGGTGATGACCGACGATTCGGTCGACGCACCCCCGCGGCCCGTCTACCAGGCGCCGCTGGACTACCCGCGCACCGCGCGCGCTCAGGGCGTTCAGGGCTACGTCGTGCTGTCGCTGCTGATCAGCGCGGCCGGCGAGATCGAGCGGGTCCAGGTGCTCGAAGCCGAGCCCGCCGGCATCTTCGAAGAGTCCGCGATCCAGGGTGTGCAGGCCTGGCGCTTCGAGCCGGCCCAGTACCAGGGTCGCAGCGTCAAGGTCTGGGCGCGTCAGCGCATCCGCTTCGACCTGAGCTGATCGGGAGCGATCGACGAGCATGTTCCGGGTATTCCGATCGAGATCGATGCTGGCGGTGCTGATCCTGTGCCTGGCCTCGGTGGCCTGGGGACAGGAGGCGTCGACGGCCGGCGATCCGATGAGCGCCGCCGAGCGTCTGCCCCTGGCCGCGCTGCTGATCGGCGACGGCAACTACGAGCGCGCCCGTCAGGTGCTGGCCGCCGTCGACCCGGACGATCCCGAGCTCGATCGGCCGCGCTTCCACACGCTCAATGGTCTGGTGGCGCTGAATCTCGAAGAGCGGGCCCTGGCCGTGCGCGAGTTCCGCGCCGCGATCGAGGCCGGTCAGGACGAGCCGGTGGTCTGGCTCTATCTGGCCCAGGCGCACTTCGGCCAGGAGCAGTACCTGGAGACCCTGGCCGCGCTGGACCGCGCCGGGGACGACACGACCCGCATTCCCTCCGTGCAGCTGATGCGCGCCCAGGCGCACTGGCAGCTCGGCGAGCTGGACGAGGCCTGGCGGGTCTTGGACGAAGGCCGACGCCTGTTTCCGGATCGTGCCGGTGAATTCGCCCGTCGCCAGGTTTTCCTGCTGGTCGAGCAGGGGCTCTATCAGGAAGCGGCCGACCAGGGTCGTCGCTACCTGGCCGGCGCCCATGCGGGTCCCGCCGACGCCCTGGCGATCGGCAACGCCCTGCGCCAGAGCGGTCAATACACGGAAGCCGCCGAGATTCTCGAACGCGCTCGCCTGAGCTCGCCCGAACAGGTCGATCTATCGCGTCTCCTGGCCCACACCTACCTGGCCCAGGAGCGAACCCTGGCGGCGGCCGAGGTGCTGCGTCAGGCGGCGGTCTACGACCCGGCATTGCTGAGCGAGGCGGCCGAGCTCTACCGTCGCGCGGGCTGGCTGATGGAAGCCCTGACCCTCAATGCGGGGATTATCGACCAGGCACAGAAGCTCAAGCAGCGCCTGGCGATCTTCATCGACCTGGCGCGCTTCGATCAGGCCGCGGCGATGGAGACCGATCTGGTTAGGACCGGCCTGATCGAGGATCAGGACATCCGCTACGCATTGGCCTACGCGTTCTTCAAGTCTGGCGATTTCGCCCGCGCCGAAGACCATCTCGCCGTTCTCGAACGCGCCGATCTGTTCCGCAAGGCGACCGAACTTCGCCGGGTGATGGAGCAGTGCGCGGATCAACCCTGGCTCTGCGGCTGAATTCAACGATGAGCATGCAACGATTCCTTCTGGCCTGTCTGCTGGGCCTGTCCGGCCTGTGGTTCTCGCCGACCTCGGCCCAGACCATCGCTTCGGCGGACGCCGAAGCCCCGGCCAGCCTCAGCCTGCTGGTGTTCGAGAACGGTCGACCGGTGCCGGGCCTGCTGGTCAGCGCCCGCGAACGCCGCACCCGGACCGATGCCGACGGCAGCGTGCTGCTGGAACTGGCCCCGGGTCCGCTGCGCCTGCGCGTGGCCGACACGGCCACCGAGCTGACCGTGCTGCCCCTGACCCTGCGTCCGTCCGAGATCCTGCAGATCATCGTGACCCTGCGCGGGCCCGAGCGTCGCGCCTTCGTCAGCATCGAGAGCTCGCATGCCCTCGATGCGCCGGCGGCCGTGACCGAGACCCGCGAGACGGTCGAGCAGGAGGGGGCTGGCGTCCTGAGCGGTCGCATCGTGTCGACGGAGGACGAGTCTCCCGTCGTCGAGGCGCGCCTGTTCGTCTCCGGCACGCCGGTCGAGGTCCGCACGGACGAGGAGGGTCGCTACCGGATCGAGCTGCCGGTCGGGCGCTACGCGGTCTCCGTGCTGCATCCGGATTTCGCCACCCGCACCATCGATGGCGTCGAAGTGCTGGCCGATCAGACCACCGAGCGCGACTTCCAGCTGCCGCCGGCCGGCCTCGAGCTGGCCGAATTCGTCGTCGTCGAACCGTTCATTCAGGGCTCCCTCTCGTCGGTGATCGATGAGCAGCGCACCGTGGCCGGCGTGGCCAATGTCATCGGCGCCGAGCAGTTCTCGCGCTCCGGGGACGGCGATGCCGGCAGTGCCCTGTCGCGCGTCACGGGCCTGACCCTCGTCGGTGGCGAGTTCGTCTACATCCGCGGCCTGGGCGAGCGCTATTCCTCGACCCTGCTCAACGGCGCGAACGTGCCCAGCCCGGACCCGACCCGCAAGGTCGTGCCCCTGAACCTGTTCCCCACCGGGGTGATCGAATCGATCCTGGTGCAGAAGAGCTACTCGCCGGAGATGCCCGGCGATTTCGGCGGCGGGGCCGTCGAAATCCGCACCCGCGGCATCCCGGAGGAGGACTTCTTCTCGATCGGCTTCTCCGTCGGCGCACGCCAGGATTCGACCGGTGAGAAGGGCCTGGGCTATCGCGGCGGGGATCTCGATTTCCTGGGCATCGACGACGGCACGCGCGAGCTGTCCCGCCTGGCCCGCGAGGCGACCGCCAACAATACCCAGCTGCGCGCCGCCAATCCCTTCTTTCCGGAGGGGATTCCACCCGAGGAAATGGAGGCCATCGGTGAGTCCTTTCCGGTGATCTACGATGCCAGGCCGAAGACCCTGGGGCCAGATCTCGGTCTGTCGATCGAGGGTGGGCAGCGATTCGACTTCGCCGAACGTTGGACGGCGGGTTTCACGGCGGCCATCCTGTGGGGGGATTCGGAACAGACGCGGGTCGAAGAGCGCCGCTCGTTCACCCCCTTGGGCGATGGCTCACTACAGCCGAACGACGACTACACCATTGATCGCACCCGTCGGAATGTCGAGTTGTCCGGTTTTCTGACCGCTGGCCTGAGCTTCGATGATCGGCATTCGATCGATGTGACCTCGATGATCCTCCGGCAGACCGAGGATGAGGTCAGCGTGCAGGAAGGCTTCAACCTGGACGAGGACGGCATTATCCGGATCACGGAACTCGAATGGGAAGAGCGCGAGCTGATCTCGAATCAGGTCGAGGGTGCGCATCGCTTTTCCAGCCTGGCCGATCTGGGCCTGGAGTGGGACTACTCCGAGTCGCGCGCCAATCGCTACGTTCCCGACCAGCGTCGCTACCGCTACGATCCGGACAGCATCGCGGATTTCATCTTCTCGCGCCGCGCCGACAACAATGTCCGCCGCTTCTCCAATCTGGATGACAAGGCGATCGACTGGGGCATCGATCTCGATCTGCCCTGGTCGCTCGGCCCGATCGAGCTGACGGCGTCGGCCGGCTATCGACTGCTGGAAAAGGATCGCGCTTCATCGATTCGCCGCTTCCAGTTCGGTGGCGCCAACACGCTCAGTTTCGATCAGCGTCGGGCCCCGTCGCTTGAGGATATCTTCAACGCCGACACGATCGAGGTGGGCGGCGTGGTGATCGGGGAATCGACTCGAGCGACGGACAACTACAGCGCCAGCCTGGATGTCGAGGCCTACTACGGCAATCTGGACATGACCTTCTTCGAGCGCCTTCGCCTTTCGGCCGGAGCGCGCATGGAGGACTGGGATCAATCGGTCACTACTTTTGCGCTGTTCGATCCCAATGCCGAACCGATCTTGGCTGAACTGGAAGAAACCGATCTGCTGCCGGCCGCCGCCTTGACCTGGTACCTGACCGATCGTCAGCAGCTGCGGGTCGGCTTCGCCGAGACCCTGATCCGGCCGGATTTCAAGGAACTCTCCCCGGCGCCGTTCACCGACCCCGTGCTCAACCGGGAGGTCATCGGGAACGAGAATCTGCAGCCATCAGCCGTCACTCACTACGATCTGCGCTGGGAGTTCTATCCATCACCGGACGAGTTGGTTTCCCTTGGGGTGTTCTACAAGCTGATCGATCAGCCCATCGAGTTGACCGTCGAGCCGGGGGTGGAACAGCGGCTGACGTTCACCAATGCGTTGGAAGCCGAAAACTTCGGCATCGAGTTCGAAGCGCGGCAGCAGCTGGCACCGCTGGCGCGTCGCTGGCCGGCCTTGGGTTGGCTCGATCGATTCTTCGTCGCCGGCAACCTGAGCTGGATCGAGTCGGAGATCAGTATCGACGAGTTGGGGATCCTCACGTCCTCATCGCGCGCCCTGCAGGGCCAGTCGCCCTACATCATCAACGTCCAGCTCGGCTACGACGACCCGGATCGCGGCCTGTCGGCCACCCTGTTGTTCAACCAGGTGGGCGCGAGGATTGCCGAAGTCGGTGTGCTGGGGGCGCCGGACAAGGAAGAGTCGCCGGCCCCGCAGCTCGATTTCATCATCCAGTATCGCTGGCGCGATTGGCTGGGTCTCAAGGCCAAGTTCGGCAACCTGCTTGATTCGGACTTCGAGGTGCGCCAGGGCGATGAAATCACCCAGCGCTACAACGTCGGGCGGACCGTCAGCCTGAGCGTCGATCTCGATTTCTGAGTACTGGATTCGGTCCGAAAGAGCCCCGACTCACCTCGCCTGAAGGGCAGGGTGGCTCGGGGCTTTTTTACCTCTTGGCGCGTGTCAGATTTTCTTCATTTGCGCTTCATGGGTGTGACATGTGCCGTTCTTAGAGTGGCGGAATAGCCTGATCGATACGCGCTCGGGCTGGATTTCGACCGAACTCACTCAAGCGAGGACACACCATGTTCAGCACTATCAAGCGCAATGCCGTCGCATTCGCTGTTGGCTCGGCCCTGATCGGCTCGGCCCAGGCCTTCGTGGTCAACGAACAATTCAGCGGAAACTACTCCGAGCCCGACAAGGGCGGGCGCGGCTTCATCATCGACGTCGTGCCTTCGGCCAGCCAGGAATTCGGCAACGGCGTGCTCGCCCAGTGGTTCACCTACCGCGATGGACAGCCGCTGTGGCTGTTTGCCCAGGGCGACATCGATCAGAACACGAACGTGGCCAGCTTCGATATCCTCGAGATCACCGGTGGCAGCTTCGGGCCTGAATTCGACGGCTCGGTCAACGTCGCGACCTGGGGAACGGGTACGCTGGCGTTCAACAGCTGCAACAGCCTGACCCTGAGCTACGATGGCGTGGACGGCACCGGCACCCAGAACCTCACGCCGGTCACTCGCGGTGACGACTGCATTGTCGACGAGGCCTTTTCGTCCTGCCCGGCTTTCTCCAGCGGTCCGGGCGGCATCGAAGGCACCTGCATCATCGGCGGCGAGATCGACGGTAACGTGACTCTGACCAACGAGATCACCTGGCTGATCCAGGGCCAGTTGTTCGTCGGCGAGGGCGATACCCTGACCATCGAAGCGGGCACCGAGCTGATCGGTGGCACCCTCGGTGACACCGATACCCTGGTGGTTCGTCAGGGCGGCAAGATCTTCGCCAATGGCACTGCCAACAACCCGATCGTCATGCGCGGTCCCTTCGCCGAGACTCGCGCCGAGTGGGGTGGAGTGGTGATCAACGGTTATGCCCCCATCAACGGTTGCGCCGAGGGCGTCGACGTCTGCACTGCGCAGGGCGAGGGCAACTCCGGCACCTACGGCGGCAACGATCCGGCCGATAACAGCGGCGTGTTGCGCTACGTCGTGGTCTCCAACGCCGGTCGTCAGTTCAGCGAAGAGAACGAGTTGAACGGCATTGCCTTCCAGGGCGTGGGTAACGGCACCACGGTCGAGTACATCCAGGTCCACATGAACGAAGACGATGGCGTCGAGTTCTTCGGTGGTACCGTCAACGCCAAGTACCTGGTTCTGACCGGCATCGGTGATGACAGCCTCGACTGGACCCAGGGCTGGACCGGAAACGTCCAGTACGTGATCGCCAAGCAGTACACGGACAACGGCGACCAGGGCATCGAGGCCGACAACAACGGCGACGCCAACGATGCGCTGCCGCGAGCCCTGCCGACGCTGGCCAACATGACCTTCATCGGTCAGTCCAACACGGACATCGGCTGGCTGCTGCGCGAAGGCACCGGTGCGAACATCGCCAACTCGGTCGTGACCGGCTTCGGCGAGTACTGTATCGACATCGATCAGCAGTCGACCTTCGATAACGTCGCCAATCTGACGGCTGTCAACAGCATCGCCGGTGGTTGCGATCTCGGCACCTTCGACGACGCCGACGGTGACAGCTTCCTGGTCTCCAGCTGGTTCCTCGATCAGGCCGGCAACGTGGCGGCCAACCCGATGCTGTCGAACTACATCCCGATGGCGGGCTCGCCGGCCCTGCAGACCGCGCCGGTGCCCTTCAGCAACGCCTTCTTCGACAACGTCGACTTCGCCGGTGCCGTTCGCGACGCCAGCGCCGACTGGACCAAGGGCTGGACCGTCGGTCTGGACCGCGACGCCCCGATCGGCCAGTAAGCGGCAGGGCACGTGAGATCGAGTGGGGCATGCTCGCTCGAGATCACGACGCTTCTCCGGTAAGGATCACGCCGCCCGGCCTCCGGGCGGCGTTTTCTCAGGCCTGGACGCCTTCTGTGACGGCCTGTCATGGAACTGTAACGAATCTGCAATACAGTGCCCGCAACTCCAACGACCGACCCGAAGACAAGGAGGTTTGTCATGCGCAAGTCCATCATTCAACTCACCGCCGCTGCCGCCATGCTGGCTGCTGGCGCATCCTACGCTCAGGGCGAAGTCGATCCGGCCCTGCCCGAGTACGAGCCGGTCTCCGGCATCTCCGGCAACCTGAGCTCGATCGGCTCGGACTCCCTGAACAACCTGATGACCCTGTGGGCCGAGGAGTTCCAGAACTTCTACCCCAACGTCAACATCCAGATCCAGGGCGCCGGCTCATCGACTGCGCCGCCGGCGATCACCGAAGGCACGGCCAACTTCGGCCCCATGAGCCGCCTGATGCGCTCCTCCGAGATCCAGGCCTTCGAAGAACGCCACGGTTACCCCCCGACCCCGGTCGGCACCTCCATCGACCTGCTGGCCGTGTTCGTCAACAAGGACAATCCGATCGAGTGCATGTCCATCGAGCAGATCGACGCGATCTTCTCCGTCGGCCGTCGCTGTGGCGCGCCGGAAAGCATCGACCGCTGGGGCCAGCTCGGCCTGGAAGGCGCCTGGGAGAACCGTGACTTTGCCCTGTACAGCCGCAACGCCGTTTCGGGCACCTACGGCTTCTTCAAGGAAAACGCCCTGTGCGGCGGTGACTTCCGTCCGTCCATCAACGAGCAGCCTGGTTCGGCCTCGGTGGTGCAGGGCGTGAACGAGTCCCTGAACGGCATCGGCTACTCTGGCATGGCCTACCTGACCTCGGGCGTCAAGACCGTCTCGATCTCGCCGGTGGGCAGCGATCAGTGCATCGAGCCGAACAAGGAAAACGCCGCCGAAGGCGACTATCCGCTGGCTCGCCTGCTCTATGTCTACGTCAACAAGAACCCGAATCGTCCGCTGCCGCCGCTGGAGCGCGAGTTCTTCCGCATGGTGCTGTCGCGCCAGGGCCAGGAAGTCGTGGTTCGTGACGGCTACATCCCGCTGCCGGAATCCGCCGCTGCCCGTATCCGGGCGCAGCTGGACCTGTAAAATAGTCGGCTGCCTTCGCGCCTAGAGCCTCATCATGACCGAGTCCAGCTCTTCCGATTCGCCCCGGCCCTCGCATCTGCCGAGCGCCGAGGCGATGGCCAAGCGCCGCCGGCGCCGCTACCTGGCTGACGGCGCTGCGCGCTGGATGGTCCGGGCCGGCGGTGGCGGTGTCGTCATCGCCCTGACCCTGATCTTCGTCTACCTGTTCAGCGAGGTCTTTCCGCTGCTCAGGGGCGCGAGCCTGGACGAGGTCGGCACGATCCAGACCTCATCCCTCGGCGAAGGGCGGGGCGTGGTGCTGGGGCTCGAGCGTTATGGTGAGATCGGCATGCGCTACACCGATGCCGGGGAACTCGAGTTCTTCGGCCTCGAAACGGGCGAGCTGCTCCAGCGCACCGTGCTGGAGCTGCCCGAGGGTGTCTCGATCACGAGCATCGGCCAGGGCGAGCCCCGTTCCCGTCTGGTGGCCTTCGGGCTGAGTGACGGCACGGCCGTCATCCTGAAACACGATTCCGAACTCAACTTCCCGGAGGAGGGTGTCCGCGAGGTCATTCCGGCGCCGGACTTTCCGCTGGGTTCCGAGCCGCTGGTGGTGGACCCCGAGGGTCGGGCCCTGCGCGCCATTGCCGTGCAGCAGGCGCGTGATGACGTCGGTGTCGCCGCTCAGATGGGCGATGGCTCCATGACCCTGGTTCGCTTCCGGGTCCGCACGGGCTTTCTGACCGGGGAGCGCGAGGTGCAGCGCCAGCACTGGGATCTGCCTCGCCACGAGGCCGACCTCACGCACCTTGAACTCAGCGCCAATCTCTGGAACCTGATCGGCACCGACGAGGCCGGCGACCTGATCTACTGGGACATCGCCCGTCCCACCCAGGCGCTCCTTCGCGACCGCGTTCGGGTGGCCTCTTCGCCGGAGCGGATCACGGAACTGGCCTTCCTGAACGGGACCTTCTCGGTCGTCCTCGGCACCTCCGAGGGCCGCCTGTCGCAGTGGTTCCTCGTGCGTGACGAAAGCGAGGACGCCGGCGACAATGTCTTCTATCTGGCCGAAGCGCGGGAGTTCACTCAGCACGAGGGGGCCATCACCGACATCAAGCCCGAGTACAACCGCAAGGGCTTCGTCGCCGTCGACGACTCGGGCGGCCTCGGTATTCACTACGGCACCTCCTCGCGCACCCTGGCGATGGAGCAGATCAGCGATCAGCCCCTGGTCGCGGTGGAGGTCTCGCCGGTCAACAACATGATCCTGGCCGAAGACGCCTCCGGACTGCTGCACCGCTTCGATCTCTGGAACGAGCATCCGGAGTCGTCGCTGGGCGCGCTCTGGAACCGGGTCTGGTACGAGGGTCGGTCGAAGCCGGAATTCGTCTGGCAGGCCTCCTCGGGTTCGGACAGCTTCGAGCCCAAGTACTCGATGGTCCCGTTGACCCTGGGGACGCTCAAGGCGGCCTTCTTCGCCATGCTCTTCGCCATGCCGCTGGCGATCGCCGGCGCGATCTACACGGCCTATTTCATGACGCCGAAGATCCGCGGCGTGGTCAAGCCGACGATCGAGGTGATGGAAGCCCTGCCCACGGTCATCCTCGGCTTCCTGGCCGGCCTCTGGCTGGCGCCGTTCCTGGAGAATCACCTGCCGGTGGTCTTCACGACCCTGATCGGCCTGCCCTTGAGCTTCCTGCTCATCGCCTTTGCCTACGCCCAGCTGCCTCGCTCCCTGCGGACTCGCGTGCCGCCGGGCTGGGAAGCGGTCATCCTCCTTCCGGTGATCGGCCTGGTGGTCTGGGGCATGGTCGAGCTTTCGCCGATCATCGAGATCGCCTTCTTCAATGGCTCGATGCGCCAGTGGTTCACCGATGTCGGCATCACCTACGATCAGCGCAACGCGCTGGTGGTCGGCATCGCGATGGGCTTTGCGGTGATTCCGACGATCTTCTCCATTGCCGAGGACGCGGTCTTCACCGTGCCCAAGCATCTGACGCAGGGTTCCCTGGCCCTCGGTGCCACGCCCTGGCAGACCGTGACCCGCGTGGTCCTGCTGACCGCCAGCCCGGGCATCTTCTCGGCGGTGATGATCGGTTTCGGTCGTGCGGTCGGGGAAACGATGATCGTGCTGATGGCGACCGGAAACTCGCCGGTGCTCAACTTCAACATCTTCGAAGGCATGCGGACCCTGTCGGCCAATATCGCCGTGGAGCTGCCGGAAACGGCGGTCAATTCGACCCACTTCCGCATCCTCTTCCTGGCCGGCCTGGTGCTGTTCGCGATGACCTTCGTCGTCAACACCATCGCCGAGATCGTGCGCCAGCGTCTGCGCGCGCGCTACAGCAACCTGTAAACGGAGCGAACGATGAATTTCAGGAACTGGATGAAATCGGGCGATCCGTGGATCTGGATGATCGGCGGGGCGCTGGGAATCTCCCTGATCATGGTGGTCGGCCTGCTGAGCCTGATCGCGGTGCGCGGTTTCGGGCATTTCTGGCCGGCGCCGCTGATCGAGACGACCGTCACCGACAGCGACGGTCAGACGGTGCGTTTGCTCGGCGAGCTGGTCGACAGCGAGACCCTGCCGGCCGAGCGGGTGCGGGAATCCGGCCTGGCCGTGGATCCCGATGCCACCCTGGTCACGCGCCACCTGTTCAAGATCGGTAACCGCGAGGTCAATTCTCGGGACTTCATCTGGCATCTGGAATCCCGCCTGGGCGACTGGAGCTACCCGGAAGGGGCCGTGATGCTGGAGCGCCGGGAGTGGGGGAACTTCTACGGTTTCCTCGAACGCCTCGAACGCGATGGCGAGCTGCTCGTCGAGGGCGAAGCCCTGTGGGACGAGCTGCAGAACTGGATCGAGACGACGACGGAGCTGGCCGGCGACATCCGCAGGATCGAGAACGACGACATCGGCCGGATCAACAAGCAGCTCGAGGAACTCCGCCTGATCGAGCGCGGGCTCGAATTCAACCAGGTCAGGGGCGCCGAGCTCGAGTCGGCCATGGCCGAGGTCAACGCCCGACGTGCCGAATTGAACGCGGACTACGACGTGCTCCGCCAGCAACGCAACGAACTGCAGCGCGAGTCCCGCCGCACGGTGCTGATCGCTCGCGACGTCAACGGTGAGTCCGTCAGCATTCCGGTGGTCAATATCGTGATGGCCTCGCAGAACAACCAGCTGGGCCTGGGCGGCAAGCTGGCCTTCTACGGTCACCGGATCAAGGACTTCCTGACCGGCTTCCCGCGTGAGGCAAACACCGAAGGTGGCATCTTCCCGGCGATCTTCGGCACCGTGACGATGGTGCTGATCATGTCCGTGCTGGTCACGCCCTTCGGCGTCCTGGCCGCGATCTATCTGCGCGAGTACGCCAGGCAGGGCCCAGTGCTGAAGGCCATTCGCGTGTCGGTCTACAACCTGGCCGGCGTGCCCTCGATCGTGTTCGGGGTGTTCGGTCTGGGTTTCTTCGTCTACCTGCTCGGCGGCAGCATCGACAGCATGTTCTTCCCGGAACGCCTGCCGGCGCCGACCTATGGCACGCCGGGCCTGTTCTGGGCCTCCCTGACTCTGGCCCTGCTGACCCTGCCGGTGGTGATCGTGTCCACCGAGGAAGGCCTGGCGCGGATTCCGCGCACGATTCGCGAGGGTTCCCTGGCCCTCGGGGCGACGAAGTGGGAAACGCTCTGGAAGGTGGTCGTGCCCCTGTCGGCACCGGCCATGATGACCGGCCTGATCCTGGCGGTGGCGCGCGCTGCCGGCGAAGTGGCACCGCTGATGCTGGTCGGCGTGGTCAAGCTTGCACCGAGCCTGCCGATCGACGGCGAGTTCCCCTACATCCATCTGGAACGCAAGATCATGCACCTGGGCTTCCACATCTACGATGTCGGTTTCCAGAGCCCGAACGTCGAGGCGGCGCGACCGCTGGTCTACGCCACGGCCCTGACCCTGGTGCTGCTGATCCTGATCCTGAACCTGACGGCCATCGCGATTCGAAATCGACTGCGCGAGAAGTACCGTTCCGAAAGCGACTAGAGGTTAGACGACATGAATTCCACGACACAGACTTCCGAGCCGATCAAGGTCAGCGCCGGGTCCTTCGGCCAGGGCCGTCGCCGCCTGGACATCGAGAAGGAAAAGATCTGCATCGAAGCCCGCAACCTCGACCTCTACTACGGTCAGGATCAGGCGCTTAAGAACGTCAATCTGCGCATTCCGCACAATCGGGTTACCGCCTTCATCGGTCCCAGCGGCTGCGGCAAGTCGACCCTGCTGCGCTGCTTCAACCGCATGAACGATCTGATCGATACCTGCCGGATCGAGGGCGAGATCCTGATCGACGGTCAGGACATCAACAGCCGCGAAGTGGACGTGGCCGAACACCGTCGCCGCGTGGGAATGGTGTTCCAGAAGCCCAATCCCTTTCCGAAGTCGATCTTCGAGAACGTGGCCTACGGGCTTCGCCTGCAGGGCGTCAACGACAAGCGTCGCCTGGCCGAGGTGGTCGAGAACTCCCTGCGCGCCGCAGCCCTCTGGGACGAGGTCAAGGATCGTCTCGACGACAATGCCTTCGGCCTCTCGGGTGGTCAGCAGCAGCGTCTGGTGATAGCGCGCGCCATCGCCATCGAGCCGGAAGTGGTGCTCCTCGACGAGCCCTGTTCGGCCCTGGATCCGATTTCGACCGCCAAGGTCGAAGAGCTGATCATCGAGCTCAAGGAGCAGTACACGATCGTCATCGTGACCCATAACATGCAGCAGGCCGCCCGCGTGTCGGACTTCACCGCCTACATGTACATGGGCGAACTGATCGAGTTCGATGACACGGCGCACCTGTTCACGAATCCGCGCAAGAAGGCGACGGAAGACTACATCACGGGCCGCTACGGCTGAGCCCCGACCCCCAACCTCCAGCCATCCTCGAACACAGGAAAGCGCATCGGGAGTATCCTGCAACCATGGAAAAGCAGTTCGATCAACACATTTCGCGCCAGTTCAACCAGGAACTGGAAATGCTGCGTCAGGACGTCATGGCCATGGGGGGCGTGGCCGAGGAGATGGTGCGTGACGCCGTCGCCGCCGTCATGGAAGGGGACACGGCCAAGGCGCAGCGGGTCATCGACATGGATGACCAGGTCAACGAGATGGAGAAGGAGATCGACGAGCAGAGCACGATGATCCTTGCTCGTCGCCAGCCCACGGCCAGCGATCTGCGCCTGGTCCTGGCCATCATCCGAACCGTCAACGACCTCGAGCGCATCGGCGACGAGGCCGAGAAGATCGCCCGCCTCGCCGTCCGCCTGGCCGACGTCGATCGTCCCCGTGGCAACTACCAGGAGCTGGAGAACATGGGCAACACCGTGCGCGGCATGCTGCACGATGCCCTCGACGGCTTCGCCCGCCTGGTGCCGGAGACGGCGGTCAAGCTGGTCCGCGAGGACGAGAAGGTCGACGTCGAGTACGAGGGCCTGCTCCGCCAGTACTACACCTACCTGGTCGAAGAGCCGCGCAACACCAGCCGGGTGCTCGACTGCATCTGGATCGCCCGTTCGATCGAGCGCATCGGCGACCACGCCAAGAACATCGGCGAATACATCATCTACCTGGTCGAGGGCAAGGACATGCGCCACGCGACCATGGAAGAGATGGAAAAGACCATCTCCGACAGCCGGAGCTGATCCGGACCCCGCGTTTGACTGGGAGCCGGTGGCGCGCATCGCCACCGGTCAATCACTCCGAAATCGGGGCCTTCCGAGGGCCCTCCCGTCCAGTGCCGGTCCGGCGCATGGACTCCAATGACGACGGTGCTCGGCCCGGGCTCAGAGCGGTGGCAGGGTCTGAGCCAGCAGGCTGAGCCCGGTCGCCAGGCCGGCACTCATGGCCGTCAGGGCCATCAGGTCGCGGATGGCGATGCCGACCAGGGTGAGGCGAGAGAATCGTCTGGCCGCCGCCTTGGCGGGGGCGCGTCGGGAGCGGGGGGTCGCTTGCTGCATGGTGAATCTCCTCGGGTGTCGGTCCATGCCGACAGGAGATCACGCGCCCTTATCAAAAACTGAGAATCCTGCGAGGGGAGGGCCGGACCGGGAGGGCCCCGGTCCGACGGAGGAACGCGAAGTCGGCCTCAGGCGGCTTCTTCGATGGCCTTCACCGGGCCGTTCAGCAGGGCATCGCGAGTCGCCTCGACGATCATGTCCACTTCTTCGGAGGTGGTGCCGAAGGTCGGAGTGTAGCGAAGCGAATTCTCGCCGCCGTGGATCACGTTGATGCCGTGCATGCGCAGGTACTCCTCGGTGGAGTTGCTGCCGTAGGCCTTGTAGCGGCGGTTGTCCAGTTCGACCGAGAACAGCAGGCCGGTGCCCTGAACCTGGGTGATCCGGCCGTCGAGTTCGTCCTGCAGGGCCTTGAATTTACGAACGAACTCCTCACCGCGCTCGACGATGTTCCGACGCAGCTCGGGAGTGATCGACTGGAGCACGGCCGTGCCGACGTCCAGGGCGCGCGGGTTGGTCGTCATGGTGTTGCCGTAGACGCCTTTCCGGTAGATGCCGGCGGCCCGTTCGTTCATGGCCAGCACGGACAGCGGGTACTGACCGGCGTTGAGGGCCTTGGAGTAGGTTTCCATGTCCGGCGCCTCCAGGCCTTCGAAGCCCGGGTAGTCGACGATCGACAGCACGCCCTGCGTGCGCAAGCCCGCCTGGATCGAGTCGACCAGCAGCAGGCTGCCGTGGGCGCGGGTCAGTTCACGCGCCAGGGCGTAGAACTCCGGCGTGATCGCCGCGCCCGGGTTGCCTTCGCCCATGACCGGTTCCATGAACATCGCCTCGATGAAGATCTTCTGCTCGTCGGCGTGCTGGAACAGGGCGCGCAGCTGCTCGCAGTTGTTCGGTTCGACGGTCATCAGACTGTCGTCGTCGCGGAACGAGGCCAGGTGAGCGACATAGGTCTTGCGGGTCGAGTCGGAGAAGCGCGCCGGCCGGTCGGTGCGGCCGTGGAAGCCGCCGCTCAGGGACAGGCGCTTGATCTTGTAACCCGCCTTGGCCGCACCCGGATCGGTCATGGTCTTGGCGTTGATGTCGGCGATGCGGCCGGCCACGGTGACCGACTCGGAACCCGAGTTCATGCACAGGAAGCGGTGATACGGGCAGCCGTCGGCGCGACGCTGGCCGATTTCGGCGCGCAGCACTTCGGCAAAGCGCAGGTGCGAGAAGCAGGGCGTCATCACGTTGGCCATGACGTGCGGCTGGGCCATGGTCTGCAGAATCTTCTCCGGCGCGTGACCGAAGCCGAGCATGCCGTAGCCGCCCGAATCGTGCAGCACCGCACCCTTGGCGGTGATGATCCAGGGGCCGCGACCGGCCAGCGCCACGTAGGGGTTGACCGCGTCATCGGCGTAGAAGTTGACGTAGGCGGCCTGCAGGGCGTCCTTCTGCTCGGCTTCGTCGGCCTTGATCAGGTCGGGGTAGGCCGACTGCCAGCACTCGATCACGCCCAGGGCGTCGTCCACGGCCTGCTCCAGGCGCGGGTCGCGCTCGGCGAAGCGGCTGATCAGCTCGTCGGACAGGCCCCGGGTCATGGGTTTGCCGCCGATCGAGCGCAGTTTTTCGAGTTTGCTGAGGATGGCCATGCAGACGTTCTCCCGACATGTTCTTGAATGATTAGCCGCCCATTGTACCAGCCGTCCGCTGCACTTGGAATCTCGCCCGGGGCCCGCCGCCAAAGGCCTGAGAGGCTCACCGGGAGCCGCATTCCGCTGCCCCTGTCGGTGCCTAGCCGGCCGCCTTGCCATGCTGCTCGAGGGCCCACTGGACGTGCTCGCGCACGAGCGGCGACGGATGATCCCGGCGAGCTTCCAGAGCATTCAGGACGACGGCGCTGGTCGGCGCATTGCCCAGCGCCACGGCCAGGTTGCGCAACCATCGCTCATGCCCGATGCGGCGGATCGCCGTGCCCTCCGTGCGCTGCAGGAAGCTCGCCTCGTCCCAGGCGAACAGCGTGACCAGGTCGCCCGCATCCAGATCCGCCCGGGGGCTGAAGTCGTCGACCCTCGAGTGCTGTGCATAACGGTTCCAGGGGCAGACCATCTGGCAGTCGTCGCAGCCGTAGATCCGATTGCCCATGGGCTTGCGGAACTCCTCCGGGATCGAACCCTTGAGCTCGATGGTCAGGTAGGAAATGCAGCGCCGGGCGTCGACCCGGTAGGGTGCGACGATGGCCTGGGTCGGGCAGACGTCGATGCAGCGTCGGCAGCTGCCGCAGTGGTTCCGGACCGGGCGGTCCGGAGGCAGGGCCAGGTCCGTGTAGATCTCGCCGAGAAAAAACCAGGAGCCGGCGTGTCGATTGAGCAGGTTCGTGTGCTTGCCGATCCAGCCGAGGCCGGACTTCTCGGCCAGCGGCTTCTCCAGCACGGGCGCGGAGTCGGTGAATACCCGGTGACCGAAGGGGCCGATCGCCTGCTCGATGCGCTGTGCCAGCCGCTTCAGTCGCTGGCGCATGACCTTGTGGTAGTCCCGGCCCAGCGCGTAGCGCGAGATGCAGGCGCGCTCGGGGCTTTCGAGGAGCTCCTCGACCGGGGTGGCGTCGGCGGGCAGGTAGTCCATGCGAACCGTGATCACGGAGCGCGTGCCCGGCTGCAGGAGTTCCGGGCGACTGCGCTTGCGCCCATGTGCGGCCATCCAGTCCATCTCGCCGTGCAGGCCCTCGGCCAGCCAGGCATCGAGGCGGGCCTCGTAGGCGGCCAGATCAAGGTCGCTGATGCCGACCTGGTCGAAGCCGAGTTCAGCGCCCCATGCACGAATCCGTTCCACCAGGGCCTCGGGATCGTCCGGCGCTTGCCTATAATCGGTCTCATGAGACATCCGCTGGAATTATATCGGGCCGAGCAGGTCCGCGAACTCGATCGACGGGCGATCGAGGGTCACGGCATCCCAGGCTACGAACTGATGTGCCGGGCCGCGTCGGCGGCCTTCGATCGCCTGCGAGCGCGCTGGCCGGAAGTCCGGACGATTTCGGTGTTCTGCGGCGCCGGCAACAACGGCGGCGACGGTTATGTGCTCGCCCGCCTGGCGCTCGAGGCCGGATTCGACGTCCAGCTGATCGCGCTCAAGGCCCCGGCGGACCTGTCCGGAGATGCCTTGCGGGCCGCCCAGGACTGGCTGCAGGCCGGCGGTACCGTGGATGAGGCGGAGGCAAGCATCCATGGTGCACTGCTGGTCGATGCGCTGCTGGGCACCGGCCTCGATCGCGCGCCCTCGGGACCCTATGCCGAGCTGATCGATCGCATCAATGCGCATCCTGCCCCGGTGCTGTCCCTGGATCTGCCCTCGGGACTGAATGCGGACACCGGCCAGGCACCGGGAGCCTGCGTACGCGCCGAGCTGACGGTGACCTTCATTGCCCTCAAGCGGGGCCTGTTCACGGGGGGCGCCGGCGCGTTCACCGGCCAGCTGCTGCTCGATGCGCTCGACGTGCCGGAAACGCTCGCCGAGGATCTGCCTGCCGACGCCCGCCTGCTCGAGGCGGCCGAGCTGGCGCGCTGTCTGCCGTCCCGACCCTGCCATACGCACAAGGGCGAGACCGGACACGTGCTGGTGATCGGCGGTGATCTCGGCATGTCCGGGGCGCCGGTCTTGAGCGGGCAGGCTGCCTTGCGCACCGGCAGTGGTCTGGTCAGCCTGGCCACGCGAGGAGCCACGGCGGCCGCTGCCCTGGCGGTCCAGCCCGAGCTCATGGTCCATTCCGTCGACAACCCGGACGCCCTGAAAGCGAGAATCGGCGCGGCCGACGTGCTCGCGCTCGGCCCCGGCCTCGGGCGCTCGGACTGGTCGCAGGCGATGTGGTCCGAGGCCATGAAATCCGCCCGACCGATGGTGCTCGATGCCGATGGCCTCTACTGGCTGGCCCAGCGCCCGCGGGAGCGCCAGCAGCTGATCATCACGCCGCACCCCGGTGAGGCCGCCATGCTGCTGGGCACCACGAGCCAGGCAATCCAGGCGGATCGCTTCCAGGCGGTCCGTTCGCTGGCAGATCGGTATTCCGCCGTGGCCGTGCTGAAGGGTTGGGGCAGTCTGGTCGCCACGCCGGACGGTCAGGTCGAGGTCTGCCCTTTCGGCAATCCGGCCATGGCCAGCGCCGGCATGGGAGACGCCTTGACCGGCATCATCGCCAGCTTGCTGGGGCAGGGTCTCGCGGCCTTCGATGCGGCACGGGTCGGGGTGCTGGCGCATGCCCTGGCGGGTGACCGGGCGGCGCGCGGCCGCCGCCAGATCCTGGCCAGTGATCTGATCACCGCCCTGGCCGAGGTGCTGCCCGCGTGAGTCGTGTCGAAGGTTTTCACGCCGCTGACGAAGCGGCGATGCTGGCGCTCGGCGCGAAACTCGCCGAGCGCTGGTCCGGCGGTGGCCTGGTCTACCTGTCCGGCGATCTGGGCATGGGCAAGACCACCCTGGTGCGCGGCCTGCTGCGCGCCCTGGGCTTTACCGGCCGCGTCAAGAGCCCGAGCTACGGGCTGGTGGAGAGCTATCCGCTGGATTCGCTCACGGTCCACCATCTCGATCTCTATCGGCTCGGGCACGGCGAGGAGCTGGCCTACCTCGGCCTGGAGGATCTGTTCGAAAAGACCTCGCTGGTGCTGGTCGAATGGCCCGAGAAGGGCAGGGGCTACCTGCCGCCCCCCGACTGGCGGGTGACGATCGAGGCCCCCGCCGGTGGTGGTCGGGATCTGAGGATCGAAGCGGGCGCCTGATCGCCGCTATTGCATCCGCTCGCTGAGCGCATCCAGGTAGCGCTGGATCCGTGCGGCATTGGCCCCGACATCGCTCAGGCCGACGCGGGACTTGGAGCGGACGTCGACCACGCTGCCTGTGCCGTCCGGCCGGATCCGGATCACCACATCGTCCTTGAAACCGAACCAGAAGGTCGTGTCCGTCGCTTCGATGCGGCCTTCCTCGGGCTCACTGGCCACGATCTCCCAGCCCATCGCTCGTGCCGTGTCCAGGGCGTGGTCGAAGACCAGGCTGGGGTAGACGTCGATCCTCAGGGGCTGGATCTGCGGATAGGCCTCGCGCTGCTGAGCGGCCACCTCCTCGCCGGCATACTCGATCGGGTTGGGCGCGTCGGCCCGAAGCGGCGCCACGGCCACGAAGGCGGGCGGGTCGACCAGGTCCGTGCTGATGTCATGGATGTAGGGCAGAGACCGGACCTTCTGCACCAGGGACAGGGGAAGGGCTGCGGTGCCCAGGCCGACGACCAGCGCCAGGGCGAGGGTGGCCAGCTGGCCTTTCCGTGCCCGCTTGACGAGCAGGGCGATCAGGGCCAGCGCGCCGCTGCCGAGGCCCAGATAGACCGCCCATCGGATCAGGCTGAAGCCGAAGCGGAAGTCCCAGAGTTCCAGCCGCGTCCCGGGACCGGCGATCAACAGCAGGGACAGGGCCAGCAGGGCGATCAGGGGCAGCAGGCGCAGGATCTTCATCGGTCAGGCACTCCGGGATGCAAGGGAGACCGCGTTCTCATCGCGGGCTCTCGGCATTCTAGCGCGGCGCGCTTCGAACCGGTTCAATGCGGGTTCAGATGGGTGCCTGAGGATGGAAGGGCTCGCGCTCGACTCGACCATCGATCGCGGTGACGAAGCTGGCCGGTTCGACGCTGACCCAGTTCTCCGGGCAATCGTCGATCGGCTCGGACAGCAGGATCGTGCCCTTCCCATGCGGTTCGCTGCCTTCGCTCAACACCTGGTCCATGCCACCACCGGCCCGGTTGTGGTAGAGCGTCTTCGGCTTGCCATCGGTCGAGTGCCTGATCGCATAGAGCTTCTGACCGTCGGAGAAGGCGCAGGTCAGGCGAAAGGGCTCGTGGATGCCGGCCTTGCGCTGCTCGGCCTCGACCAGGCCGACCATGCGTTCCATCGCGCCTTTCGGGTCGCTTTCGAGCCCGAGCGAGATGGCCAGGTAGAAGGCCGTCTCCGAATCGGTCGTGCCCTGGATCTGCGCGAACAGGTCCGGGTCGACGGCCATCTGCAGGCTGCGCTTGATGCGGTCGAAACCCGAGATCTCGCCGTTGTGCTGGAACACCCAGCGGCCGTGCCGAAACGGGTGTGAATTCGTGCGCTGGACCAGGCCGTGGTAAGCCGCGCGCAGATGGGCCAGGAACAGGCCGGACCTGATCTGCTCGGCGAGATTGACCAGGTTGCGGTCCGACCAGGCCGGGCGCAGGTCGCGATACAGGCCGGGGCGTTCGCGGTCGCCGTACCAGGCCACGCCGAAGCCGTCGCCATTGGTCGGAAAGGCGCCGTCGGGCAGGCCGGGCATGTTCTCGACGTAGTTCTCGCGCGCGAAGCGGCTCTGCACCAGCAGCGAGCGGGAGGGCTTGATGATCAGGTCTTCGAGGTAGATTTCGGGTCCGGAATAGGCCAGCCAGCGGCACATGTCGTGTCTCGAGGTGAAGTCAGCGCCAAAGGATAACGAAGGCAGCGTGCCTGGAGGGATCAGTCGATCCGGGAGGCGATGTAGAACCCGTAGCTGTAGAAATCCCGGTAGCGCCGATAGAGCGCGATCTCGCGCCGCTCGGCCTCGACGATGTTCCGAGCCGACTCGGAGTGCGCGTTGCGCTCCAGAAAGGCCTCGAAGCTCGCTTCCAGCGGCTCGTAGTAGTTCGTCAGCCAGCCATCCGGAGGCAGCACGAAATAGGCTTCGGGCCGGTAGCCGTGGCGCTCCAGTTGGGCGACCTTGGCCGAGGCCGTATCGATTTCCGGGTACTCGCGTTCCCAATGCGCCTGGAGTGCCGGAGGGCGCTCGGCCGTCAGCCAGGTGATCTCCGAGACCACTAGCATTCCGCCGGGCTTGAGGAACCGCCGCCAGGCCTGGTGGCCGGCTTCGAAGCCCATGTTGTAGATCGCTCCTTCGGACCAGATCAGATCGAACTCGTCGGCAGCGAAGGGCAGGGCATCCATCGAGGCTTCGAGCGTGCGGATACGTTCCGAAAAGCCTCGCGTCCGGGCCCGATCGTTCAGTTCGGCAAGGAACTCGGGAAACAGGTCCACCGCGACGATCTCGGCATCCAGCCACTCGGCCAGCAGCAGGCTCGCCGATCCGGTGCCACAGCCGATGTCGGCCACGCGCAGTCCCCTCGCCTGGGCCAGGCCGGTCATTTCCAGCGCGCGTCGAGTTTCCTTGCTGCCCCCGGGGCCTTGCCGCTGGCCGGAGCGGTGGAGGTCGACCAACAGTTCGAGTTCGTCCATGGCTAGTCCGAGCGTCGGTGAGCCATCGAGCCGAGCATCGGCAGCAGGGCGATCAGTGATCCTGCGGCCAGCGCGATCAACCAGTCGTCGAGATGCAGCGGCATCACGTGCAGCTTCGAGGCCAGGAACGGCGTCTGCACCAGCACCATGGTCCCCACCAGGGTGCCGATGGCCACGGCCCAGGCCGTGGGCGTTCGCAAGCCGCTCAGTACCGCCATGAGCGCGGCGCTGGCGATACTCAGGGCGACGATCACCGTGGCGCGGGCGTGTTCGACCGCCTGATCGGCACCAAGGCTACGATCGTAGCCGGCGATCAGCAGCACCGTGAGCAGCAGCCCGACGGCTCCGATCGTGGCCCATTCGGAGGGGCGGAAGAAGCGGATGCGGCGCTGGCCACGGCCGCGAGCCAGCAAGCGATCACCTGGCAGGTTCTGGAACACCAGCAGGGCCGTCGGATGGATGATGAGCTCGAGCCAGACGATGTGGATCGGGAGATAGAGCAGCGGGTAACCGGCCAGCGGAATCAGGGCGGCCGACAGCACCAGCGGCAGGTGGATCATCAGCAGATAGGCGAAGCTCAGCCTGAGATTGGAGAACAGCTGCTGGCCCTCACCGATCGCGTGGACGATGCTGCTGAAGTTGTCATCGGTCAGCACGATGGAAGCGACCTCGCGCGCGCTCTGGGTGCCGCGCTGACCCATCGCGATGCCGACATCGGCGGCCTTCAATGCGGGCACGTCGTTCACGCCATCGCCGGTCACGGCCACGATCTCGTCGAGGGCCTGCAGCGCCTGAACGATGGCGAGCTTCTGGGACGGAATGGCGCGAGCGATGACGTCGATGCGACGGAGCGCGGCGGGGTCGGACTCGATGGTGGCCTGGATGTCGTCGGCCAGGACCACCTTCGGCTTGCCGTCCGCTAGCCCGATCTGCCGGCCGATCGCCGTGGCCGTGAGGGGATGATCGCCCGTGACCATGATCACGTGGATGCCGCTGCGGCGGCAGTCGGCGACGGCTTCCCTTACACCGTCTCGAACCGGATCCTCGAAGGCCAGCAGGCCGGCAATGTCATAGGCCTCGTCCGGCTCCTGTCCCTGCCAGTCGGCGGCATCGATCGTCAGGCTGGCGCAGGCGATGACCTTGTAGCCCTTCGCGGCCAGCGCTTCCACCCGCGCCAGCCAGCTTCGGCGCTGATCATCATCCAGGGCACTCATGTCCACCACGGTCTCGGGAGCGCCCTTGGCGACGGCCAGGAACATGCCCGGCGAGCGCTCGAAGACCCGCGTCTCGCGCTTGCGGTCCTCGGTGAAGGGGAATCGGGCCACGATCGGGCTCGTCGGAGCGGTGGCTCGAGCGAGAATGGCGGCATCGATCGGATCCGTCCCCTCCGGATCGCTTGCCGCCGCGGCGATGCTCAACAGCCCGTCGGCCTCCACTTCATCCGCCGGAATCTCCTGGCTCAGCGCCAGGCGTCCTTCCGTGAGGGTGCCGGTCTTGTCCGAACAGATCGTCGTGACCCGGCCGATGTTCTCGACCACCACGGCGCGTCGAACGAGCGCCCGGCGGCGCGCCAGGCGGTACACCCCGACGCCGAGGAAGAAGGTGAACACGATCGGGAACTCCTCCGGCAGCGCCGCCACCGCCAGCGTCACGGCGCTGAGCAGCGCGTCGAGCAGGCCGTGTCCCTGATGCCAGCGGATCATGGCCAGGGCGATGCAGAGCAGGGTGGCCGCGACCACCAGGATGGCGACCAGTTGCCCGATGGCCTTTTGCAGCGGGGTGCGCGCCTGGCGGCCTCGTTGTGCCGAGCGAACGATCTCACCATAGAACGTGTCGGCGCCGGTGTAGGCGATTCGCAGTCGCCCGGCGCCGGTCAGCACCCGCGTGCCCGCCAGCACCCAGGCGTTCGCCTCGCGGTCCCCTCCCTGGCGTCCCGCAGAGGTACTGAACGCGTGCTTGCGCACCGGGTAGGCTTCGCCCGTGAGCGCGGACTCGTCCACCTGCAGGCCATCGTCGGTGCAGAGAATCGCGTCGGCCGGTGCGAAGTCCGATGCGGACAGTTCGATCAGGTCACCCGGCACGAGATCGGCCGTGGGAACCACCACTCGCTCGCCCCCTCGAAGGACCGCCACCCGGCTGGCCAACTGCTTGCTCAAGCCGGCCGTCGACGCCTGGGTTCGTCGGTGCAGGTAGGCATCCATTCCGAGGAACGGCACCAGCGCGATCAGCAGGATCACCGCTTCGCGCGTGTCGCCCAGCACCCCGTAGAGCAGGCTCGTTCCGAGCAGGAACCACAGCATCGGATCCTTCAGCGTATCGCGCAGCAGTTCACGCCAGCCGCTGTCGGGTTCGCCGAGGATGTCGTTCGGCCCGTAGCGCGCCCGCCTGGCGTCCACCTCCGCGCCGCTCAGGCCCTTCGAGGTGTCAGCGAGCAGCTCCAGCAGTTCATCGGGCACGGGGCGTTGCATGGCTGGATTCTAAACCCTGGCCGGACTGGGAACGGACTTGCAGGTTCGATTGCCGCGGGTCTTTAGGGGCCCGGAAAGCGAAAGGGCTGGCGCGATGGCCAGCCCTTTCTCGGGGATTTGGTGGAGGCGGCGGCTATCTAATTTGAAATCTAAGAATCTGAAAATAGGAGATAAGTAGAATCTATCTTTAGACTGTTGCCCCCAAAGATGCCCCCCTTAGGTGTACTGTGTGCGTCGTTTAATCTTATCTGTCCCGACGCTGCCGATATCTGGTTCGGATTTGTTCTCTGCATTTGCGATTCTCCGGGTTTGTGCGCGACAGGTTTTTGCGAGCGAATGTCGAGACTGAAATCGAAATTCATTGCATTTTCGGCTCGCACTAGTGATTGGTGCTTTGATGTGAACTTGACCTCCTGTTTGACTATTTGCTAATTTTCGATCGCTGTCGCTTTGCCATCAGCCGAAGGGGATGTGTGGCAAGTCAACCGTGACAGTTGCCTTTACAAATTCGATGCTAATGATCTCGGCGCTGGTGAGGAGTTTGACTGGCTGTGCGTGAGTCGACTGGCGGCTTTGCTTACTCTACTGAAATCTGGGGGAACCGACGTATGAAAACGATCACTGCCTTGTTTTTAGGCCTTGCGACACTGGTTTTGGCCGGATTGGTTTCGGGAATGCAGTCCGACGAAGTGTTCCGGGACGATTTCGAGCTTTTCAGCTTCACCGAGGTTGCTCACGGCGTGGTCGAGCTTCGCGCCTCGGACGGCACGGTGCGCGAGCAGCGGTCAACCGATGGTGACGGGCACTTCGATCGGTTCCCAGCGTCCCTTGTGCAGCCGGGTGATCAGATTGTTGTTTTTGGCGGCTTCTGGCGCGCCCAACCTTTTGCCGGGGAAATGCGCCTTTTGATGAGGAGCTCCGATTCTCTCCAGATCATCACACCGGTTACTACCTTGGTGGCGCGCTTGGCAGAGTCCGGACTAGTCACCGGCACGACTGCAGCGCAGCGGATTGAAGAGGCAGTAAGTCTTATGGCAGCGCTGTCCATGGTCGGATCAGATTGGGATCAACCCTCGCCTGCGTGGGCCCGTGGCGATCTGTGGGCCGACATAGGGGCAATCGGCGGCTTGCTCAATTGGGGCGAGCAACTGCTGCTACAGATTGCCGTCGGTAAAATTGATGAGCGCCACATGCAGGCCTTCCCGTACGTGAATGCAGGGATCCGCAGTCTTGACAGCGGCGACGTCGTGCGACGGTGGCTGCCTGGAGATAGCGGTGAACTGGAGCTGGCCGTGGATCTGACGCTTGAGAGCCCGGCGGGCCTGAGTTACGAGCTAGTCGACGGCCCGAGCTGGATCACGGTCGATCCGGATGGTTTGCTCGACTATGCCGTGCCCACTTCGGCTGAGTCGGGCAGTGGCGAACTGTTGATCGGCATTACTAACGAATCTCTGGGCCGCAGCCGAGTTCTGAGCCTTGATTACTTCATCGTCTACGGAACGATCGTGGCTGAACAGAGCTTTGGGCCCGGCGGTGGTGAGATTTGGCACCCGAATGGCAATGTCGGTTACCGCGTGGCGGAGGGATCGGCCAGCGAGTCGGTGACCGTGAAATTGATCGACTATCACCACGAAGATGGCGAGATACGGACTGCGCTCCGAACAGACCCGCCAAGTTATGCGTTCGACCCGCCGTTGGCGTTGTTGCTTGGTGAAGCTCGCACAATGGGCCTTGGGCAGAGAGCAATCGATGAATGTGACTTGGATTGGGCCAATGATTGGGAGGAAGCTGCTTGCCAAACGGCTCGGTTTGTTATTGTCGAAAATCCAAACGCATATCAAAGATATGCGTGGAACCGTATTCCGGATTCTGCTCAAGCGCCTTTGAACACGCCGCCGGGCTGGCAGATCTACGACTTCTCCGACGATCGATCAGCCTGGGCACTGGGACGCCGCTGCACGGACTGCCTGAATCGCACTACGCCTGTTCTGTTCATTCATGGTTACAAGCAGCTCGGACAGATGGGGGGCGGGCCCGGAACATGGGGTGATCTGCCCGAATTGCTGCATGACTTCGGAGCTAATGAGTTCGCGGTCTATGAGTTCCGATATCGATCGAACGCGAGGTTCGAAGACCTCGCGTCTGACCTAGGCGATGCGATCGAGCTGATCTATGCAGAGACTGGGAAGCCCATCCAGATCATCGCGCACTCCTTCGGGGGACTTGTTGCCCGCACCTATCTGCAGGGACTCTCCGACCACGCTGTTCCGCTATCGCCATTTACGTCCTGCGCCGAAAGCCGTCACCCCAGGGTGGCAGGACTGCTGACCCTCGGTACTCCACACTCAGGTATAAGTGGCAGCGAGTCCGACATGCAAGGGCTGCGCTTGCCCGATGGCCGGGATGGTTTAGGAGAGGGCATTGATGCATGTCGGCAACTGAGCTGCTGGCAGTCCGGTGCTGACGAGCAGGCGTTCTTCGTCACCGCCTTGGCCAGCTATTTCGATGTCGACACCGAACCCGGTCGACTGATAGAAAACCTGGCAGATTTTCAATCCAACCCATTGCCCGTACCAACGAAGGTGGCCATAGGGCTTAGAGACAAAGATGGAAGGTATGCAAGTGGCGACAATTTGATCAGCTATCAAGGCCAACGATTTGCCCCAGCACTGTCCTGCGACGAATCGAGCTGCAGCAATCAGAGTGTTCCACAGAACCATCGTGAAACAGTGGCCGGTGTGCCGATTGGCCACTGCGTCACCGAGGTTTTGCTTGGCGCGGAAGAAAACGAGCTCAATCCGCTGCCTGGGCAGTTGTTGCAACCGCCTGGTGCCTATTACAGAAACTACTTCCACACTGTTCCCGGCAATCCGCGCGAACCCAAGGTAGATAGGGCGCTCCATATGCCGTTTCTTAGCGAGTCTGGAACGAGTTTCTGGTTCTCGACCCACGACTCCTTCAATCAAATCTTCGAATGGCTATTCAACGCCAACAATTCGTTAGTGATCAACATTCAAGGCCAAGGTGCGGTGAGTGTGCTTGCTGATGGTGAGCTCTATGATTGCCAGACAAGCTGCGTGCTTCCGCTGACAGCGACCGAGGCTTTCCTTACTGCCCAGCCAGGCAACGGCGCAAGTTTTGAAGGATTCTCGCCAAACTGCGTAGGCGGGGGAACAACCTGCACCGTACCGGTCGGCCGCGCAACCACGGTTAACGCGGCGTTCTCCGGCGGCGATCAGGCCGTGTTGGTGGTCAACCGAACGGGCTCCGGCCATATCAACGTGGAACCCGGCGGCCGAGTCTGTAGCTTGCCTCAGTGTCAGTACCTCTTCGCGCCCGGCACCGACGTCTCCCTGACTGCTACGGCAAGCTCAAGCAGCACCTTTAGTGGTTGGTCTGGAGCTTGCGATGGAGCGAGCTCAGCCTGCAGCGTGCGAGTATCGGCTGGGTTGTCTACGATTGTCGGAGCGCAATTCAGCGCATCGGCGCCTGGTAACTCCGTTATTTTTATGGATGACTTCGAAGATGAAGTTATCGGTCAAATCCCCTCACAGTGGCTAAATGGTCCTTGGCCGGATGCTGGCACCAATATCACGACTGACGAGCAAAGTTACACTGGTGCGCAATCGGTGCGCGTTCGTTCTTTTTCGGCAGGACAGAAGGGTATTTATGCGCCGGGAACAGCGTTGAGTGATCGAGTCAGACTAGATGCTAGATTCTACTTGCCAGCCGGGGGCGTCAATGGGGTGTTGTTCGGAGGATTGGATTACACGGGCGTTTATATTGGCTTTCGCTACGTCGGTGGCGGCCAAGCAGAGATAAGAAGTTGGTCTTCAGATGGTGAGGGTCAGTGGGCAGGTACTTTCGCAACCGAAGCATGGAATCGCATTGAAGTAGACTTCGATCCCTTATCAGGAGTCTACGAGGTATTTGTAAACGAGCAAAGCGTCGGCTCACACAGCTATGGTGCTAATTTTGCTCCAGGGTTTGGTAGGGATCTATCACTGCGTGGAGACAATAATGGTGGACCGCGTACTGTCTATTTCGATGATATTTTCCTCTTTGCTACAGAATCTAATTTAGCGGAAGGGCTTGTCACATATCATCCGATGGAAGGAACTCCAGATGATGCGGTTGATGGGAGTGCCGGCAGTGTTTTCGGCGCAATCAATGGGCCTTCATACGGAAAGATAGGAACTGGTTATCAGTATGACGGTATCGACTGACCATACCCCTGTAATCCGGGCCATGTCCAATGTGGGAATTCTCTGATAATTTGTTTCCGAGGAGGACCCACCATGAAGCGCAAGCGCTATACCGAAGAGAAGATCATTTCGATCCTGAAGGAGCACCAGGCGGGGGCGTCGGTGCCCGATCTGGCGCGTCGATACGGGATCGCAGAGAACACCATCTACCGCTGGAAGTCCAAGTTCGGCGGCATGGAGGTCTCAGAGGTCAAACGGCTGCGAGAGCTTGAAGACGAGAATCGCAGGCTCAAGCACTTGCTGGCCGAGGCCGAGCTCGACAAGGCTGCCCTGAAGGAGCTGGTCGAGGGAAACTGGTGACGGCCCGTCAGCGACGCCGGGCCGTTGAGCACCTGACAAGTCGTCGCGTCAGTCAGCGCAGAGCCTGCGCATTGACTGGCTTCAGTCGTTCTGCCGCGCAATACGACTGCCAACCCGGAGACGATGGGCCGCTTCGAGCCCGCCTGAGGGCCTTGGCCGAGCGGTATCCACGCTACGGCTACCCGACGCTCCACGCCATGCTCAAGGCCGAGGGCCTGGTCGTCAATGCCAAGCGGACCTATCGCATCTACCGAGAGGAAGGGCTGCAGGTGCGGACCAAGAAGCGCAAGAAGCTATCCCGCCCTCGAGTCCCGCTCGCTGTGCCTTCGGCGCCGAACGAGCGGTGGTCCATGGACTTCGTGTCTGATCAACTGGCCAATGGCCGGCGTATCCGTGTGCTGAACATCGTTGATGACTTCAGTCGGGAAGCGATCCTGCAGCTGCCTGAGTTCTCGATCTCGGGGCTGCGAGTGACGCGGGAGCTTGACCGACTGCTGGAGTCCCGATCGGCACCGAAGACGATCGTCTGCGACAACGGTCCGGAGTTCACCTCGAAGGCGATGTTCTTCTGGGCGAGGGAACGCCGGATCAAGCTCCACTTCATCCAGCCCGGAAAGCCGACGCAGAATGCGTTCGTGGAGAGCTTCAACGGCAAGTTCAGGGACTACTGCCTGAACCTGAACTGGTTCGCGAGCCTGGAGGATGCTCGCGAGATCATCGAGGACTGGAGAAGGCACTACAACGAGGTTCGACCCCACCGTTCCTTGAACGGGATGCCACCCAGCCAGTACGCAAGGCAGGCGGCATGAGATACTCAATCTCCCACATTAGGCGTGGCCCTAAATCAGGGGTACGGTCAAAGTTCTTAACTCAGATTGACAGGAATATATCGATTGCGAATATTCCTTCATTGCTTTTCGGGCCTTTTGGTCAGGGTGTTTAGTTAACTATTTGGTAACGCGGGCCCTAAGGTGGGATTTGAATAACAACGTTTTTTCTATTTCACGGTAGTAATTCCGAAATGATTCCTTCGGCATTTAAGCTCGGTTAGATAATCGCACCAAGTTTGCATCATTGTGTGTCGATCTTCCAAGTGTGCCGTCCGATTGTGCGCTCGACCATTCGGGTCCCGAACGGCATGCGCAAGCTGATGCTCGATGTAGTCTGGTCGGAACCCCAATACCTCGTCGAGGATCGTTCTCGCCATGGCCCGGAATCCGTGCCCGGTCATTTCATCCTTCCCGATGTCCATCCGGCGCAGCGCGGCCAGAATCGTGTTGTCGCTGATCGGCCGCTTGGCTGACCGGTTGCTCGGGAATAGGTATTTCCCCCGGCCCGTAACCGGGCGCAGTTCTTCCAGAATCTCCAGGGCCTGAGTGGATAGGGGCACGATATGCGGCGTCTGAGTCTTCGTGACCAGAAATCGCCACTCCCGGGCGTCCAGGTCAAAATCGGCCCACTCGGCATGTCTGAGCTCCCCAGGGCGGACAAACACCAGCGGAGCGAGGCGAAGGGCGCAGCGGACAATGGTGGTGCCTTTGTAGGCGTCGATGGCCCGGAGCATGGGGCCGATTTCCTTCGGGTCGGTCTTGGCGGCGAAGTGTTTCGGCTTGACCGGGGGTAGGGCGCCTCGGAGGTCGCCTGACGGGTCCCGCTCGGCACGACCCGTGGCGATGGCGTAGCGGAAGACCTGGCCGCAGATGCTCAGGACCCGGTGGGCGGTCTCGAGCGCGCCGCGCGCTTCGATCCGCCTTAGAGCTTCCAGTAGCTGCGGAGCCGTGATTTCTGCGGCCGGCAGCTTTCCCAGCCAGGGGAAGATATTGAGCTCCAGCCGTCGGATCACCGTTTCGGCGTGCTTCTCCGTCCAGGTGGGGGTGTGTTTGCCGTGCCACTCGCGGGCGATGATCTCGAAGCTGTTGCTTGTCAGGGCTGCCGTGGCGGCTTTCTCCGCCTTTCTGTGCTGACTGGGGTCGGTGCCGTTGGCGAGAAGTTTGCGGGCCTCTCCGTGGCGCTCACGGGCGTCCTTTAGGGAGACGTCCGGGTAGACGCCAAGCGAGAGTCGCTTCTCCTTGCCCCCAAATCGGTACTTGTATCGCCACCACTTGCCCCCGGATGGGGCAACTTCCAGGTAAAGACCGCCGCCGTCGAATAGCTTGCGGGTCTTGGTGTCCGGCTTGGCGCCCCGGATGGCGGTGTCGGTCAGGCGCATTTGGGGGCAACTGGTGTCCGTGTTTGCCGAGCTGCCCCGAATGTTGCCCCCAGTTGCCCCCGGCTGCCAATGGATTTCCTGGGGCAAGTGAGGATGCTCCAGACACCAAAAAGCCCGCAATTACGCGGGCTTCTGGACTTCCTCGGTACTCCGGGGATCTCAATTTGGTGGAGGCGGCGGGAGTCGAACCCGCGTCCGCAAACCATCAGATCCTGGTTCTACATGCTTAGCCACTCGATTTTTTCTCGTTACTGCACCGCCCGAGCGGCAGGGCACATGCAGCAACCAGCCTCAGTTTGATTTAACAGCGGTGCCCTGATGCACGACATGCTGCGATCCTGCTAGATGATCCCCGGTTCAGAAGCGCAGGCTCGACTGATGGGGAGCAGGCTGGTTTTTAGGCAGCCAGTGCGTAGTTGTCGTCGTTGGCAACTAACTTTTTTACAGCAGGTTTTACGAGGATTGCTGTCTCCTCGGCATGCCCCAGGGTACGTCCGATCCACGTCGAAGCCAGTACGCCCCCGTAGGTTGTATCTAAGACTAGCAGCTTGGGCTCAAGTTCCGCAATTCGTGTCGATTGTTCGTAGAGCGTATTCACCACAGCGGCACAGAGGACACAGAGTGAATTCTTGATGCTTGGAGCTCTTATAGTGGCTTCTCGGGTAAATAGTTCAAGGAAATCAGTCCTACCCTCTGTGACCTCTGTGTCTCTGTGGTGAATCGGCCTTTTCGATTCTGCCCGCTCGAATCAGGTGTTCTTCATCAGGCGACCTTTCTGGCGCTCCCAGTCGCGATCCTTCTGGGCGCGGCGCTTATCGTGGGTCTGCTTGCCTCGGGCCACGGCGATCTCGACCTTGACCTTGCCCTTGGACCAGTACATGGCCGTCGGGATCAGGGTCTGGCCCTTGCGCTCGACCAGGCCGATCAGGCGATCGAGCTCGCGCCGGTGCAGGAGCAGGCGCCGGTTGCGCGTCGGGTCGGCCTTGACGTGGGTCGAGGCCGAGGTCAGAGGGGTGATGTGGCAGCCGAACAGGAAGGCCTCGCCGTTCTTCAGCAGCACGTAGCTCTCGCCGAACTGGATCTTGCCCGCGCGCAGGGCCTTGACCTCCCAGCCTTCCAGGGCGATGCCGGCCTCGATCCGCTCGTCGAGGTGGTACTCGAAGCGGGCGCGCTTGTTGAGGGCGATGGTTGACGACGGTTGCTTGGCCACGTGCATTGCGACGAATATTGAGCGGATCGGTAGGATAGCGCAGAGTGCCGTGGGGTTCCGTGTGATTCTGGCCGATGCTTGGTTTTCGCCGCTGGCGCCCCATCTAGTCTGCAGATCGATCGAACCGCTATTGCACAAACCACCGCTGCCCACGATGCCCCAAGTCCACCGCTTCGCCCTGGTCGCCTACACGCCGGAACAGATGTTCGCGCTGGTCCGCGACGTGGCGCGCTACCCGGAGTTCCTGCCCTGGGTCCAGGCCGCCGAAGTGCACGAGGACGCCGAGGACCGGCAGGTGGCGACCCTGGACGTCCGGGTCGCGGGCATCGCGCGCCGCTTCACCACGGAGAACCTGCTGGTGCCCGATCAGAGCCTGTCCATGCGTTTGAAGAATGGTCCCTTCGATGAACTGGCCGGCCGCTGGGAGTTCAAGGCGCTGGGGCAGGAGGGCGCCAGGGTCAGCCTGGATCTGCGCTTCAGTCTCCCGGGCTCGGTCTGGATGACCCCGTTCCAGCGCGGCTTCGAGCGGGTCGCCGATCGCATGGTCGACGATTTCTGCCGTCGCGCCGAGCGCATCCACGGCTGATGGTTGCCGATTCCTCGTACATCGCGGTCGAAGTCGTGGCCGGCTCGGCCGAAGCGCAGCAGCTGGTCAGCCTGAAACTGCCGGCGGGCGCCACGGTGGCTGAGGCCGTCGCTCTGGCCAGGCTCGATGAGCGTCTGCCCGAGCTCGGCCTCGATCCTGAATGCGTCGGAATCTTCGGCAAGCGCTGCCGCCCGGAACAAATGCTGTCGGACGGCGATCGGGTGGAACTCTACCGGCCCCTGCGCGCCGATCCCAAGGTCGTCCGACGCGAGCTCGCGGAGCTGGCGAAGGCGCAGAAGGCGGCGGAAAAGAAGGGTCCGGCTTCCGATCAGGGGTCCTGACGGATGCTTTCCATGTCCTGAATGGGGGTGTCGGAGGGCTGCTGCAGCTCGCGCAGCGCCTGGGCTGCGACCGAATCCTGATCCAGATAACTCCCCTCGATGGCTTCCAGACGGTCGACGCGGTCGAAGATCAGCGTCAGCACCCGCTTGTTCGGGGTCGCGCCGCGACGGGAGTAGGTGTTCATGTAGTCCCAGCGGCTGGCGTGGAAGGGGCTGGCGATCGACGGCGAGCCGAGCAGCACGGCCACCTGGCGCTTGGTCATGCCCAGTTCGAGCTGGGCCACGTCGTCTTCGTCCAGCACATTGCCTTGCTGGATGTCCTGTTTGTAGACGAGATTGCAGGCGGCCAGACTGAAGGCCAGGATCAGATAGAGCAGGGGGCGCATGGGCAGCTTCGCGTTCGGGCTTGAGTCGACAGGGGCAATGATACAATACCTGCTCACTGTTTGAACCCGTTACCTACCAGGTCGTCTCAAGCCATGCCCGAAGAACGCAGCGAACTCCGCAAGGCCGGACTGAAAGTCACGCACCCCCGCCTGCAGATTCTCAAACTGCTCGAGGAAACGCCGCAGAAGCACATGACGGCCGACGAGATCTACCGCAGCCTGATGAGCGGGGGCGAGGAGATCGGCCTGGCCACGGTCTATCGGGTCCTCAATCAGTTCGAAAGCGCTGGCCTGGTGCGCAAGCACCTGTTCACGGACGCGGGCGGGACCAGCACCCAGGCCTGCTACGAGCTCGACGAGGGCGGCCACCACGACCACATGGTCTGCGAGGACACGGGCAAGGTGATCGAGTTCTACGACGAGCAGATCGAGAAGCGCCAGGAAGAAATCGCCCGCGAGCACGGTTACGAAATCGTCAATCACTCGCTGGTGATGTACGTTCGTCCGATCAAGAAGGCCTGAGCCCCGGGCGCGCTGCGCCCTCAGTCATTGTCAGCCGCTCCGCGCGGCGGCCAGCAGTTCCTCCGCATGCTCCCGGCTCTTGTCGGACATCGGTCCGCCGAGCATGCGCGCGATCTCCTCGCGTCTCGACTCCGGGTCCAGCGGCAGGACGCGGATCTGCGTCTTACCCTTCTGGCTGGCCTTGCTGACCTGGAACTGGTGGCTGGCGCAGGCGGCGACCTGCGCCAGGTGAGTGACGCAGAAGGCCTGTCCCTGGCCCGCCACGCGGCGCAGGAAATCACCCACCACGGCCGCCGTCTGGCCGCCGATGCCGGCGTCCACCTCGTCGAAGATCCGAACCACCGGTCCGCGCTCGGGTTTGACGGCAATCATCAGCGCCAGGCTGACCCGCGACAGCTCGCCGCCGGAGGCGACGCGCGTCAGGGGCTTCGGTTCCTGACCGGGGTTGGCGGCGAACAGGATGCGGACCCGGTCCGCGCCGTGGACGGCCGGTCGGGCCTGCTCGTCGTGCTCGATGTCGAAGCGCAGCCGCGCATGATCCATGCCGAGCTCGGCCAGGTGCCGATCGACCTCGGCGGCGAGCGCCTTGCCCGCCTGCTCGCGCGCCTCGTACAGGGCCCGGGCGCATCGGCGCCAGGTCTCCAGCGCGCGATCCCGGGCGCGCTCCAGCTGCTCGCGCTCTTCGCCCTGGTTCTCGAGGCGGTCCAGGCGTTCCTGCAGGCGCTGGGTCAGCTCCGGCAGTTCGGCAGGTTCGACGCGGTGTTTGCGCGCCAGATCCAGCGCGCGTTCGAGCCTGCGATTGACCTTTTCCAGGCGCTCGGGTGCGTCTTCGTCTTCGTCGCGGTCCAGCCGCTCGAGGCTGGCGATGGCCTCGTCGATGTTGATGGCGGCCTCGTCGAGCATGTCGGCCACGCTGGCCAGCTCGGGATCGAGCTCGCGCACCCGCTGCAGTCGTGCCTGGGCATCGCCGAGCATGGCGCGGACGTTGGCCTCGGCATCGCCGTCGAGGATGCGAGCGGCCTGGGCGATGGCGGACCGGAGTTCGTCGCTGCGGGCCAGGCGTTCCTGTTCGGCTTCCAGTCGCTCGTATTCGTCGGTCTGCAGGGCCAGATCGCCGAGCTCACGGCTCTGGAAGCGCAGCAGATCGAGCTGGTTCGGATCGCCCGCGTCCTGCTCGAAGTCCTCCAGTGCCCTGGCCGCCTCGGCAAAGCCTGAGTGGGCGTCCCGGACCGAGCGGGCCAGCTCGGGGTCGAGGCGCTGGTCGAGCAGGGCGCGCTGCACCTCCGGACGTTCCAGGCGCTGGTGCTCGTGCTGGCCATGGATCTCGACGAGCAGGTTGCCCAGCTGGGCCAGCTGGCCGACGGTGGCACTGCGCCCGTTGATCCAGGCGCGGGACTGGCCCTGGGCCGAGAGTACGCGGCGCAGGATCAACTCGTCGCCTTCTTCCATCGCCTGATCCTGCAGCCAGGCGCGGGCCTCGGCGCAGGCATCGGTCAGCTCGAAGCGCGCCGAGAGCTCGGCCTGGTCCTCGCCCTGGGCCACCAGTGAGCTGTCCGCGCGGTTGCCGAGCAGCAGACCCAGGGCATCGATCAGGATCGACTTGCCGGCACCGGTCTCGCCGGTGATCGCGGTGAAGCCGGAATCGAAATCGAGCTCGAGGGCGTCGATGATGGCGAATTGGCGAATCGAAAGTGCGCGCAGCATGGGGCGTGGGGTCGGGCCGATGGGGGCTTCGCTTGGAAGCGGAATCATCCCAGACCTCCCGCCTGCTGGCAACCGCCGTCGGGTGCTTGCATTCAGCGCGAGCCAACCCCACTTGTGCTGGCAGGTTCAACCCGCCAGGAGCAGTGGCACGAGATGGCCGAGAAAAGGGAATCATCCGAGCATCAGGACCCGCGCGACGACGCGCAGGCGCATACCTCCGTCGAAGCCCAGGAAGCCGAGGCGCACAGCGAGTTGCCCGACGAAGCCGAGATCGAGCGTCATCCGCTCGAAGAGGAAGTCGGTCTGCTCAAGGACGCCTTGCTCCGGACACGTGCGGAGATGGACAACCTGCACAAGCGGGCCGAGCGTGAGGTCGAGAAGTCGCGCAAGTTCGCCGTGGAAGGCCTGCTCAAGGACCTGGTGCCGGTGATCGACACCCTGGACCAGGGCATCGAGGCGGCCGGCGAGTCCGGGGCCGAGGGCCTGGTGCTGACCCGGAAGCTGTTGCTGGACACGCTGGTGCGTTACGGGCTCGAGATCGTCGACCCGCTCGGCGAGGCCTTCGACCCGCAGTGGCACGAGGCGATGAGCATGCTGCCCAGCGAGGAGCATGCCAGTGACCAGGTGATCCAGGTGCTGCAGCGTGGTTACCGGCTGCACGATCGCGTGGTGCGCCCGGCCCGGGTGATCGTGGCCCAGTAAGGCCGCTCCAGGGGTTGCGGTTTGAAAAGCGCCGTCGACAGCCCCACTAAACGGGCTATGTGTTCAACAGCATTCTCAACCCTAGTAACGAGAACAGGATCTTTAACGTCATGAGCAAGATTATCGGCATTGACCTGGGAACGACCAATTCCTGTGTCGCCATCATGGAGGGCGGCAAGACGCGGGTGATCGAGAACGCGGAGGGGGATCGCACCACTCCGTCGACGGTCGCCTTTACCAAGGACGGTGAAGTGCTGGTCGGTCAGCCGGCCAAACGCCAGGCCGTCACCAACCCGGATCGCACCCTGTATGCGGTCAAGCGACTGATCGGGCGCAAGTTTTCCGAAGACGTCGTGCAGAAGGACAAGGGCCTGGTGCCGTATCGCATTGTCGAAGCCGACAATGGCGACGCCTGGGTCGAGGTGGATGGCAAGAAGATGGCGCCGCCGGAAATTTCCGCGCGCGTGCTGATGAAGATGAAGAAGACCGCCGAAGACTACCTCGGCGAGGAAGTCAGCGAAGCGGTCATCACCGTGCCGGCCTACTTCAACGATTCGCAGCGCCAGGCCACCAAGGATGCCGGCAAGATCGCCGGTCTGAACGTTCGCCGCATCATCAACGAGCCGACCGCGGCTGCGCTGGCCTACGGTCTGGACAAGGCGGGCAAGGATCGCAAGGTCGCCGTCTATGATCTGGGTGGCGGCACCTTCGACGTGTCGATCATCGAGATCGCCGACGTCGATGGCGAGAAGCAGTTCGAAGTGCTCGCCACCAACGGTGACACCTTCCTGGGTGGTGAGGATTTCGATCTGCGCCTGATCGACTACCTGGCCAACGAGTTCAAGAAGGACCAGGGCGTGGATCTGAAGAACGATCCGCTGGCTCTGCAGCGCCTGCGCGAGGCCGCCGAGCGTGCCAAGATCGAGCTGTCGAGTGCGCAGCAGACGGAAGTCAATCTGCCCTACATCACGGCCGATGCCTCGGGTCCGAAGCACCTGAACATCAAGGTCACGCGCTCGAAGCTGGAGTCGCTCGTGGAAGATCTGGTCAAGCGCTCGATCGAGCCCTGCCGGACGGCCCTGAACGACGCCGGTCTGAAGGTCGGTGAGATCGACGAAGTGATCCTGGTCGGCGGGCAGACCCGCATGCCGGCCGTGCAGCAGGCCGTGGCCGACTTCTTCGGCAAGGAGCCGCGCAAGGACGTCAACCCGGACGAAGCCGTGGCCGTCGGTGCCGCGATCCAGGGTGGCGTGCTGGCCGGTGACGTCAAGGACGTGCTGCTCCTCGACGTGACCCCGCTGTCCCTGGGTATCGAGACCCTGGGTGGCGTGTTCACCAAGGTGATCGAGAAGAACACCACGATTCCGACCAAGGCCTCGCAGGTGTTCTCGACCGCCGAGGACAACCAGAGTGCGGTCACCGTGCACGTCCTCCAGGGCGAGCGTGAGCAGGCGGCGGCGAACAAGTCGCTGGCCAAGTTCGATCTGACCGGCATTCCGGCCGCGCCGCGCGGCATGCCGCAGATCGAAGTCACCTTCGACATGGACGCCAACGGCATCCTGCACGTGTCGGCCAAGGACAAGGCGACCGGGCGCGAACAGCGCATCGAGATCAAGGCCGGTTCGGGTCTGAGCGAGGAGGAGATCGAGAAGATGGTTCGCGATGCCGAGACCCATCGTGAGGAGGACAAGCGCTTCCACGAGCTGGTCAACGCACGCAACCAGGCCGACGGCATCGCCCACGCGACCCGCACCAGCCTCAGCGAGCACGGTGACGAGCTCGACGGTGAGGTCAAGCAGAAGATCGAGGCTGCCCTGGCCAAGGTCGACGAAGCGATCAAGGGCGACGACAAGGACGCCATCGACGCCGCCGTCAACGAGCTGCAGCAGGCCGGTGCCGAGCTGTACCAGAAGGCTGCCGAGAAGGCCCAGGCCGAAGCCGGTGCCGATGGTGACGCCGCGGCGGGCGATGCCCAGGCGTCGGCGGATGCAGCCGACGACGTGGTCGACGCCGAGTACACCGAAGTCGACGACGACAAGAAGTAACAACCCGGTCGGTTCCTGCGGCCCCTCGCTTCCCGGTGTGACTCCGGGTGGCGAGGGTCCGCGGGCCGACTCACCGATCCCAACGCGACCGAACAAGCCCCATGCCGGCAGATTATTACGAGACATTGGGCGTGGCACGAGATGCCAGCGCCGCTGACCTGAAGAAGGCGTACCGTCGCCTGGCGATGAAGTATCACCCGGACCGCAATCCGGATGACGAGTCGGCCCAGGAGCGCTTCAAGGAGGTCCAGAAGGCCTACGAGGTGCTGAAGGACGATCAGAAGCGCGCCGCCTACGATCGCTTCGGCCACGACGGCGTCAATGGCATGGGCGGTGGCGGTCCCGGTGCTGGCGCCGGCTTCGGCGATATCAACGATATCTTCGGCGACATCTTCGGTGACATCTTCGGTGGCGCTGGCCGCCGCCGCGGTGCCGGGCGCTCGCATCGAGGTCAGGACCTGCGCTACGAGATGGAGCTGGATCTCGAAGATGCCGTGGCCGGCATCGAGAAGGAGATCCGCATTCCCACCGTGGGCCGTTGCACGACCTGCGACGGCTCGGGCTCCAAGGATGGCAAGCTCGACGTCTGTACGACCTGTGGGGGTCAGGGCCAGGTGCGCATGCAGCAGGGCATCTTCTCGGTCCAGCAGTCCTGTCCGGCCTGCGGCGGCAATGGCCGCCGGATCGCCGATCCCTGTGGCGATTGCCAGGGCAGTGGTCAGGTGCGGGAAACGCGCACGCTGCAGGTCAAGATTCCCGCTGGCGTCGATGAGGGCGACCGCATTCGCCTGAGTGGCGAGGGTGGCGCCGGCATGCAGGGCGGCCAGGCCGGCGATCTCTACGTCGATATCCACATCCGCCCCCATCCCCTGTTCAAGCGGGACGGCGATGACCTGTTCTGCGAGGTGCCGATCACCATCACGACGGCGGCGCTGGGTGGCCAGCTCAAGGTGCCGACCCTGGACGGTTCGGTGATGCTCAAGATTCCTGCCGAAACCCAGTCGGGCAAGCTGTTCCGTCTGCGGGGCAAGGGCGTCCAGTCCGTTCGCAGTCGATCGGCCGGTGATCTGCTGTGCCGGGTGGTGGTCGAGACGCCGGTCAAGCTGACCCGGGAGCAGAAGGACTTGCTCCAGCAGTTCCAGGACAGCTTCGGCGAAGACGGCGATCACAACCCGCAGGCCAGCGGCTGGACCGACAAGGTCCGCAGCTTCTTCGATCGCATGGGGCTGGGATGATTCGACCTCATGGGCTATGCTTGGCCCATGAGCATCGAAGTCCTTCTCAGCGGGGCCACCGGCACGATCGGCAGAGCCCTGATCGCGTTCATGGATGGCGAGGAACACTATCGGCTCGCCGGCACCGCGTCACGCGACCGGTTCTTCGAGCCTGACGTCGACGCCGACGTCGTCATCGACTTCTCCCACCCCAGCCTGCTCGAAAAGACCCTGGCCTTCGCGCATCGTCGGCGTCTGCCGCTGGTGATCGGAACCACGGGGCTCTCGGCTGAACTGGCCGGCCACATCAAGCAGGCAGCAGCAGACATTCCCATCTGTCAGGCGGCCAATTTCAGCATCGGTGTCAACCTGCTGATGCGACTGGCCGGTCAGGCGGCGGCGATCCTGGGCGAGGACTTCGATCTGGAAATCACCGAAGTGCATCATCGTCGCAAGATCGACGCGCCATCGGGCACGGCGCTGGCTCTGGGTGCCACCCTGGCCAAGGCGCGTGGTCTGGACATCGACGAGGCGTCGGTGTTCGATCGGACCCGCCATCGGATTCCTCGCTCGAAGCACGAGATCGGCTATCAATCGATCCGGGGCGGGGACGTGGTGGGGGAACACACCGTGCATCTGCTCGGTGACGGTGAGCGCCTGGAACTGACGCACCGGGCCAGCCGGCGTGAGGTCTTCGCGCAGGGGGCCTTGCTGGCCGCCCGGAAGCTCATGCAGCGATCAGCGGGCCTGGTGGATTTCGCCGACCTGGTGCTGGATTGAGCGATCCCCTTCAAACGCTCTGAGGCTCGGCCGGACGCCGAGTCCCTGCAAGGACATCACTCGCTTTTCAGCGCTGATCCACGCCGGATTCTCTGCCGGGGAACGATGCCGGCGCCGCGAAGACGCCGGCAGGCTTTCCGTGATCAGCCCTTGTCCGATCCGCTCGAGCCCTCTGGCTTCGAGGATTCCGTCAACCGGTAGATGCCATCGTCACCCCGAACCGCTTTCGGCTGTTCGCTCGGGCGGCTGGGGCGCTCGCTCGTGCTCTGCGCGGCCGGGCTGCTGGGCGCATTCGATTCGCTGCGACGCTCCGCGGGCGCGGGGCTCGGCTTCGAGTCCTGAGGCGGATTGGTGCGCTCTCGGCCTGCCTCGCCGGACCGGTCGGTCGTCGCTGCTGCCGACCCGCTGGCCTTGGCCTCGCCGGACGCAGGACTCGGCTGAGCTGCTGGGGCAGGGCGAGCCGGCGCCGGTTTGTCGCTCGAGGCCTGGCCACTTTCAGAGGCCTGGCTGGCCGGTTTCGCTGCCTCGGCGCTCGACGGCGTTACCGGCGCGCTGGCCGACGAGGAGTTGGCGCTGGACGAAGCTTCGTTCCGAGCCCCCTGCTGACCCGATGGGGCGCGTGGGGTCTCACCAGTGCCGGATGGCTTCGCGTCGCTTGCGGCATCTTCACTGCCGCCGCGCTTGTCCTTGCCGCGCGGCTTGTCACCATCGGACTGACCACGGTTGCCGCCGTCGCCGCCCTGGGCGCCGGCGTTGCCGCCATTGTCATTGCCGTTATTGCCGGCCTCGTCGCGATTCGCGGCACGAGAGCGGCGCTTCTTGCCGCCACGACGGCGGCGCTTCTTGCGCGGCTTCTGGTCGTCAGGGGTGCCTGAATCACCGTCAGCCTGGGCATTGTTGTTGCCCTGGTTCCCGGCATTGCCGTTCTGTTCGTCCTTCTTGGCCGAGCGCTTCTTCTTTTTCTTCTTTTTCTTCTTCTGGGCACCCGGGCTGCCGTCGTCGTCCTGGCCGGCCCCCTGGTGGCGCTTGCGATGATGATCGCGGGAGAACTGGCCCTTGCGGCCGCGGCCGCCTTGCGGGTCCTTCGCTGCGTTCTTCGAACGGCGGTCTTCGTCGCTGCCCGAGAACAGGCTCGCGAAGAAGGCCTTCAGCCAGGCGAAGAAGCCGCCTCTGTCTTCACTCTTGCGGAGTGGCGCCGGGCTGGCGGGGCGGACGCCGGAGACCGCGGCCTGGGCGGCGGGCTTGGGCGGCGGCTGCATCTGCTCGCTGCGCTGATAGCCCGAGTTGGCCTCGACCTCGTCCGTGGCCAGGCTGTAGCTCGGCTCGTCGATGTCTTCGGCCGAGCGCAGTCGCTGCACCTCGAAGCGCGGCGTCTCCAGGTTCTCGTTGGCGACGACGGTGATCGGCAGCTTGTTGCGCCGCTCGATCTCGGCCATCACCGAGCGCTTTTCATTGAGGAGGAAATTGGCGACGGCGATCGGCGCCTGGATGAGCACCCGGGCCGTGTTGTCCTTCATGGCCTCTTCCTCGGCCAGGCGCAGGATGGACAGGGCCAGGGATTCGATCGAACGGATCGAGCCCATGCCGATGCAGCGCGGGCAGGTGATGTAGCTGGATTCACCCAGGGAAGGGCGCAGGCGCTGGCGGGACATTTCCAGCAGTCCGAAGCGCGAGATGCGACCGAACTGGACGCGGGCCTTGTCCATGCGCATGGCGTCGCGCAGGCGATTCTCGACCTGGCGCTGGGCATCCTTGCTCATCATGTCGATGAAATCGATGACGATCAGTCCGCCAAGGTCGCGAATACGCAGCTGGCGCGCGATTTCCTCGGCCGCTTCCAGGTTCGTCTGGAGCGCCGTCTCCTCGATGTCCGAACCCTTCGTGGCGCGGGCGGAGTTGATGTCGATCGACAGCAGGGCTTCCGTGTGGTCGATGACCAGGGCGCCTCCGGAGGGCAGGCGAACCTCACGCGAGAAGGCCGATTCGATCTGCGATTCGATCTGGTACCGGGAGAACAGGGGGATGGCGTCGCGATAGGCCTTGAGCTTGCGCAGGTTGTGCGGCATCACCTGCTGCATGAATTCGCGGGCATCCTCGAAGACCTGATCGTCGTCGATCAGGATTTCGCCGATGTCTTCGCGGAGGTAGTCGCGCAGAGCGCGAATGATCAGCTTGCTTTCCTGATAGATCAGGAACGGTGCCTGGCGCGCCTGGCTGGCGGTCTTGATGGCTTCCCAGAGCTGCAGCAGGTAGTCGAGGTCCCACTGCAGTTCTTCCTGTTCGCGACCGACGCCGGCCGTGCGAACGATCAGGCCCATGCCGTCCGGGACCTCGATCATCTTCAGGGTGTCGAGCAGTTCCTTCCGGTCATCGCGCGAGATCTGGCGTGACACACCACCGGCACGAGGATTATTGGGCATCAGGACCAGGTAGCGACCGGCCAGGCTGATGTAGGTGGTCAGGGCCGCGCCCTTGGTGCCGCGTTCTTCCTTGTCGACCTGGACGATGACTTCCTGGCCGGCCTTGACGGCGTCCTTGATGTCGACTCGCTGGCCGGCATCGAACTGCTTCCGGGATTCGTCGTTGAAGTACTCGGGGGCGATTTCCTTCATGGAGAGGAAACCGTGGCGCTCCGAGCCGAACTCGACGAAGCAGGCGTCGAGGCTGGGCTCGACCCGGGTGATGCGTCCCTTGTAGATGTTGGATTTCTTCTGTTCCTGGGCAGGAACTTCGATGTCCAGGTCGAGCAGGGCCTGGCCATCGGCAATCGCCACGCGCACCTCTTCAGGCTGCGTGGCGTTGATCAGCATGCGTTTCATTGTCAATCCTCCGGCGCTCTGCCCCGTTCGAGGGAGCCGGATCGGATACCAGTCGCGGCCGGGCGGAAAATCCTGCACGGTCCACGCCTGCCTCGAGTCTGGCCGCCAGACCCCGGGTCGGTTCACCGGAATGGCTGCTCAGGCCAAAGGCCTCGGGGCGGCGGCGCGACTTCGGCTTGCCTGCCGACCCGTTCACCGCTGGACTCGCAAGCGGCTTGCGATCCATCGGTGTCTGGTTCTGGTACCCGCCCCGGGCTGATCCGCTGAAGATGCAGCCGGGAGCGCGATCTATTCGATTATCCATCCGGAATCGGCCCGGCCGATCCGGTCATGTGCTTCGGGCAGTCGGTGAACGAAAACCGGCTGCCGATGTTCAAAAAGTTGGAGTCGGCCGCTGCCGTCGAGCGGATGCCGCAGGAGCGGCTCGGCTGATCTGTGGCAGAATGACGGGGCGGGATCGATGCACCTGGAATCCGTTCGATCCGGCCCTTCAGGCCTTGAGACGACGGTGCAAACCCGGAACCCGGGACTAGCCAAACCCTAACCGCGAAATGATAGCACTGTTCAAAGACATAGCGCCAGCCCTGCGCGGCGCGGAGAGCCCATGAGCCAGCCATCCAGAGGTGGGGTTCGGCACGAGACCGTCGGCCCGGATCGGGCAGGTCAGCGGCTGGACAATTTTCTCATCAGTCTGCTCGGCCCGGTCCCGAAAAGCCTGGTCTATCGCCTGGTGCGGACCGGCCAGGTTCGGGTCAATGGTTCGCGGGCCAAACCGATGAAGAAGCTGCGCGCCGGCGATGAGGTTCGCGTGCCGCCGGTCAAGCAGCCGGACTCCGTGCCCGGTTCACTTCCGGCGGGCCTGGTCGAGCGGGTTCGCGCCTGCATCGTCGATCAGACCGAAGACTACGTGATTCTCGACAAGCCGGCGGGTCTGGCCATGCATGGCGGTAGCGGCCTGAGCTATGGCTTGATGGATGCGATCGCGAAGATCGACGAGCGCTGGCGCCCCGTGCACCGTCTCGACCGCCCGACCAGCGGCCTGATCGTGCTGGCCTGTCATCACCAGGCCCTGCGCCGACTTCAGCAGAGTTTCGTGGCGCGTGAGGTCGACAAGCGTTACCTGGCCCTGCTCGATGGGATCCTGCCCGAAGACCGGGTGTGTGTGGATGCACCGCTGAAGAAGATTCGGGACGGCAGTGGGCAGCACCGGGTCATCGTCGATGAGGAGGGTCAGTCTGCGCGCTCGACCTTTCACCTGCTCGAGCGGGTGGGGGGCTACAGTTATGTGGAGGTGCGCATCGAGACGGGCCGAACGCACCAGATTCGCGCCCATGCCGCGTCCATCGGCCTGCCGCTGGTCGGCGATGAGCTCTACAATCCGAAGCCCTGTCCCGACGGGCTGAATCGCCTGTTTCTGCACGCGCACTACCTGCGCCTGTCCTGGCCGGAGGATCGGGTCTACAGCTCGCCGCTGCCCGCTGAACTCGCCCAGGCGCTTGAACATTTGCGTGCGGCCTGATCTTCACGCCCAAGGAATTCTCGAGGAACTGAATCCTTCATGTATCAGCCCCTGACCCTGTTCGTCGGATTGCGGTATCTGCGCGCCAAGCGTCGCAACCACTTCATTTCCTTCATCTCTCTCATTTCGATGCTGGGGATCGCGCTGGGCGTGGCGACCCTGATCACCGTGCTCTCGGTGATGAACGGCTTCGAGAAGGAGCTGCGCGAACGCATCCTCGGGATGATCTCCCATGCCACGATCCAGGGTTATGACGGGGAGTTTCCGGACTGGCCCTCGGTGGTCGAGCGGGCCCGGGCCCACCCGGAAGTGCGCGGCGCCGCGCCCTACGTGGAGCAGGAGACCATGCTGCGGGCCCGGCGGACGGCGGGTGCCCTGGTCCGGGGTATCGACCCGGCGACCGAGCCGTCCGTGTCCGAGATCGATCAGCTGCTCGTGCGTGGGGGCCTCGATCGCCTCGTCCCCGGCGAATGGCACGTTCTGCTGGGCGCCGGGCTCGCGACGCGACTCGGTGTCGGCCCCGGCGACTCGGTGACCCTGTTTGCGCCCGAGATCCGCGCCACCCCGGCCGGCGTCATCCCTCAGGTTCGGCGCTTCACCGTCGCCGGCATCTTCGAAGCGGGCGTGCACGAATACGACACTGCCCTGGCGGTGATTCACCTGGCCGATGCGCAGCGTCTGTTCCGGCTCGGCGACAACGTCAGCGGGGTGCGTCTGAAGCTGGAGGACATGATGCGCGCCCGCATCGTGGCCCAGGAACTCAGCAACCAGCTCAGCGGCTTCCATCGCGTGCGCGACTGGACGCAGCAGCACGCCAATTTCTTCCGTGCCGTGCAGACCGAGAAGACCGTGATGTTCATCATCCTGTCGCTGATCATCGCCGTGGCCGCGTTCAACATCATCTCGACCCTGGTCATGGTCGTGACCGACAAGCAGGCCGATATCGCCATCCTCAAGACCATGGGCCTGGGCCCGCGTCGCGTCATGGGCATCTTCATGGTCCAGGGCTCGCTGATCGGCATCATCGGGACCCTGCTGGGGGTCATCGGCGGGGTGCTGCTGGCCCTGAACGTCGAGAGTGTCGTGGCGGGTCTGGAGCAGCTGTTGAGCGTCGAGTTCCTGTCGGCCGAGGTCTACTACATCTCCGATCTGCCGTCGGAGCTTCGCTGGGACGACGTGGTCAAGTTCGCCGGCGTGTCATTGATGCTTTCGCTGCTGTCCACCATCTACCCATCCTGGCGGGCGTCCCGAACCGAGCCGGTGGAGGCGCTGCGCTATGAGTGATTCTCCGGTCCCCGTCATCAGCTGCCGCGGTCTGACCCGCACTTTCGTCCAGGGACAGACCGAGCTGCACGTGCTGCGCGGCGTCGATTTCGACGTGGCGCCGGGCGAACGCGTGGCCATCGTCGGTGCCTCCGGCGTCGGCAAGAGCACCCTGCTGCAGATACTCGGCGGCCTGGATCGACCGACGGCCGGCACGGTGGAAATCGCCGGTCAGAACATCGCTGTCGGTGACGAACGCCGGCGGGCGCGCATCCGCAATCGTTCGCTGGGTTTCATCTACCAGTTCCATCATCTGTTGCCCGAATTCACGGCGCTCGAGAACGTGGCCATGCCGCTGCTGATCGGCGGCGTCGCTGCCGCCGAGGCGGCGACGAAGGCTGCCGAACTGCTCGGGCGCGTGGGCCTTGGCGAGCGGCTGACGCACAAGCCCGGTGAGCTGTCGGGCGGCGAGCGCCAGCGCGCCGCCGTGGCGCGGGCCCTGATCAATCGCCCGGCCTGCGTTCTGGGTGATGAGCCCACGGGCAACCTGGACGAGGCCAATGCTCGTCAGATCTATGACCTGATGCTCGAGCTCAACGCCGAGCTGCAGACTTCGATCGTGCTGGTCACCCATGACCCCAAGCTGGCCGCGCGCATGGATCGCCGGCTCGAGATGACCGGCGGCCTGCTGCAGGACGTCTGAGCGCGGCGTGGGCTGGCAACCCCTGCTGGCCTTTTCGAGCGGGGTCGTGCTGGCCGCGCTCCTTCCCTCACTGCCGGGGCAGGGCGCGGTCCTGGCGCTGCTGCTGCCCCTGATCGGCCTGGTCTTCTGGCGGCCGACCCGGCTGCCGGCGCTGGGCCTGTTCGGCGCGGCCTGGTTCGTGCTGAACGCGCACTGGCAACTCGAGTCCGAGTGGCCCGAGTCACGAACCGGAGAGCAGCATCGGGTCAGCGGGCAGGTGACGGGTCTGCCGCGCTGGCGGGGTCAGAGCCTGGAGTTCGATTTTCTCGCCGATCAGTCAAACGACGAGCGCTGGCCGGCCAGGATCCAGCTTCGCTGGTATCGACCGCCGGGTTACCTCCAGCCGGGCCAGCGCTGGCAGCTCGAGGTGCAGCTGGAACCCCCGCAGGGGCGCCTGAATACGGGCGGCTTCGATCGTCGTCGACACCTCCTTGCCGAGCGCGTGGGCGCCCTGGGACGGGTTCGTTCCGGTCAGCTCGAAGCTCGGGCGGACGGTCCGGCAGGCCTGGTGAACCGTGGCCGTCAGTATCTCAGTGAAGTCATCGCCGCCGAAACCGCCGGCCTCCAGGAAGGCGCGCTGATGCGAGCCCTGAGCGTGGCCGACCGCAGCGGGCTGGATGCGCCGACGCGGGAGCTGCTGCGCCAGACCGGGACCTCGCACCTGCTGGCCATTTCGGGCTTGCACGTCGGGATGGTCGCCGCCCTGGCGGCGTTCCTGGGCGGTTTGCTGCTGAGCCCCCTGACCCTGCTCTGGCGCCGCCTGGATCGACGTCGACTGGCCCTGGGGCTGGCGATCCTCGCGGCCTTGTCCTATGCCCTGCTGGCCGGCCTGAGCCTGCCGACCCAGCGTGCCGTGCTGATGCTCTGCGTCGTGGCCGGCGCCTATCTGGCCCGTCGGGGCCTGCGCCCGGCACATGCCCTGCTGCTCGCCTTTGCCGCCGTGCTGCTGCTCGACCCCCTGTCACCGCTGGCCACGGGTTTCTGGCTCAGCTTCGCCGCCGTGGCGGTGCTGATCTGGGCCTTCGCCTGGCGATCTTCGAGCCAGACTGGAGCCGCGGCCTGGCTGCTGGGCCTGTTGCGCGCGCAGCTGGTCATCGGAGTCGGCTTGCTGGCCTTCAACGCTGGCCTGTTCGAGCAGGTTTCCCTGATCGGGCTGCCGGCCAATCTCATCGCGATCCCGCTCGTCGGGCTCTGGATCCTGCCGTCACTGCTGGTGGCGCTGGCACTCATCGCGATCGATCTGCCCGCAGACTGGGCGCTCGGACTGGCCGAAACGGGCCTGGAGCTTCTGCTTTCCTACCTTGCCTGGCTGACCGGCTTCGAGGCCGCCATCGCGGCACGACCCGGGGCGGGGCTGCTGGCCGTGGTGCTCGCTTTCGTCGGCTCCATGTGGTTGCTGGCCCCCAGGGGCTGGCCGGGACGCTGGCTGGGACTGTGCCTCATCGCCCCGGTGCTCTGGCCGAAGTCGGCCGAGCCCTTGCAGCCGGGGGAGTTGCGGCTTCATCTGTTCGACCTGGGCAGCGCCCAGGCGGTGCTGGTCGGGACCGCCGAGGAGTGGCTGCTGTACGACACCGGGCCGGGCGATGGCGAGGGCAGGGATGCGATCGGAGGACTGCTGCCGGCGATGCTCGCTGGCCAGTCCTCGGCCGGTCTGGATCGCCTGGTGCTGTCGCGCCCGCACCGCAGCAGCAGCGGCGGCCTGGGATCGGTCCTCGATGCCGTGTCCGAGGCAGGGCGCTATTCACCCTCCGCGGACCTGGGGCGGCCCTGCCTGGCCGGTGAAGGCTGGACGTCCGGCGCCTATCGCTTCGAATTCCTTCATCCCGGCCCGGGGCTGCCCGATCTGGGTCACAACAGCTCCTGCGTGCTGCGGATCGAAGGGCCGGGAGGCGCCGTGCTGTTGCCCGGGGCGATCGATGCGCAGGTCGAGTCACGTCTGATCGATGCGCCACGCACCGTCGAGGCCGAGGTATTGCTGCTGAGCGATTCGGGGCATCGTCGAGGCAGCAGCGCCGCCTGGTTGCAGGCGGTCCAGCCGGCGCTGGCCCTGATCTCGGTGGCGCGCTCGGATCGTTGGGGTCGGCCGCATCCCGAAACCCTGGAGCGACTTCAAAGTACTGAAGTCGCATGGCAGAGCACGGCCCGCTGTGGCGCCCTGACGGTCCATCTGCGGCCCGGCCAGGCGCCCCGAGTCGAAAGCGCCCGAGGCCGTTCCCTGCGTTTCTGGAATCGCGATCCCGATTGCCCAGGGGCCGTGGAGTCGGCCTGGCTCGAGTCGCCTTAACGCGCTGCAAACGCGAGCCGCTCGGAAACCCGTTATCATTCGGCCTCGTTCGCATTCGCAGACCGAAGGACTCCAGACAGGCCCATGCTCGAGATCATGCTTGCCGGCGGCTGGCTCATGCTGCCGATCCTCCTGTGTTCGGTGATTGCCGTGGCCATCATCATCGAACGTTTCCTGGCGCTGCGCTCCAGCCGGGTCATGCCCGCTGCGGTGCCCGGACAGGTCAAGCAGTGGTCCCAGCAGCACGAGCTGGACGCCAAGCACATCGAACAGCTTCGACGCTCGTCACCGCTGGGCCAGGTCCTGGCCGCCGCCCTGGACAATCGGGATCGAGGTCGGGAAATCATCAAGGAAGCGGTCGAAGATACCGGTCGCCATGTCGTTCACGAGCTCGAGCGATTCCTGAACACCCTCGGAACGATTGCCGGCATGTCGCCCCTGCTGGGTCTGCTCGGTACGGTGGTCGGCATGATCAAAGTCTTCAGCGCCATCATGGTCGAAGGCGTCGGCGATCCCAACGAACTGGCCGGCGGCATTTCGGAAGCCCTCATCACCACCGCGGCGGGGCTGACCGTGGCGATCCCGGCGTATTTCTTCTATCGTTACTTCCGTGGCCTCGTGCGTGCCTATGTCCTGCAGATGGAACAGGAGGCGTTGACCCTGATCCACACCATCGAGCAGGGAGGGCGCCGGCGTCGGCAGGCCTGAGGCCAGGCAACGAGCAGGCGGATGAAGCAGGCATGAAACTCTACGACGAAGAGCGCGAGGAGCCGGAAATCAATCTGACGTCCCTGATCGACGTCGTGTTCCTGTTGCTCATCTTCTTCATGGTCTCGACGACCTTCGAGCGCCAGTCCCTGATCAGCCTGCAGCTGCCCGAGGCGAGCACGGCGCAGAGCGAGAATCTGCCGCGGCTCATCGAACTGGTCGTCACCGATGACGGGCGCCTGTTCATCGATGAGGAGCAGCTGGCCGATGATCGCCGGGCGACCATCCAGGCGGCGATCGCCGCCGCCTTCGAGCGCGAGCCCGAAGCCACCCTGGTCATCCGCGCCGACGCCGAGGCGGCGCACCGTCTGGTCGTGCGTGCCATGGATGCGGCAGCGGCCGAAGGCATCGAGCGCCTGACCATCGCGGCCGTGGATGAGTCCGGGCCCGATTCGTGAGCGCCGTGTCCGGCCCGGGCACCTACCGGCGTCTGCTGTCCTACCTCGCGCGCCAGCGGCTCATCTTCGCTCTGGCCGTGTTCGCCGTGGCCCTCGACGCGGCCGGGCAGGGGCTGTTCTTCTATCTGCTGCGACCGCTGGTCGACAACACGATCGTCAACCCGGACCCGAGCTTCGGCTGGTGGCTGCCGGCGCTTGTCTTGCTGTCCGTCGTGGTCCGGATCATCGGCAATTTCGGTGGCGTGTTCGGCATGGAGTGGGTCGGACGGACCCTGATTGCCGATCTGCGACGCGAGCTGTTCGCTCGCTACCTCGATCTGCCGGCCGAGAACTTCGACCGCGAGTCGTCGGGGCAGATGATCTCGCGGCTGACCTACAACGCCGAGCAGGTGGCCCAGGCGGCCACGACAGCGCTGATCGGGTCTCTGCGCGATCTGTTCACCGTGCTGGCCCTGGTGACCGTGATGCTCATCCAGAGCTGGCGGCTGACCCTGGCCATGCTGCTCCTGGTGCCGGTGATCGGCCTGGTCGTGACGGTGATCAGTCGGCGCTTCAGGAAGATCTCCGGGCGCATCCAGGACTCCATGGGTGATGTGACCCATGTGACCGAGGAGGCCGTCAATGGCCACGAGGTGATCCGGATCTTCGGCGGTCAGGCGCATGAGCGTGAGGCCTTCGAGCGGATCAACGCGGACAATCGTCGTCTGCATCTTCGCCTGAGCGGCACCCAGCTCCTGTCCTCCTCGATGATCCAGCTGGCCGCAGGCCTGGCCGTGATCGTCCTGCTGGTGATCGCGGCGAGCGAGTACATGCAGGCCGAGGTCACCGCGGGCATCTTCATGTCCGTGCTGGCGGCGATGGTCGCCTGCATCCCGCCCCTGAAGCGCCTGACCCGTATGCACGTGGTCATCGAAAAGGGCCTGGCCGCCGCCGACAGTATCTTTCAGGTCCTGGATACGCCTGCCGAGCCCGATCCAGGCACGCAGGACCCGGGCCGCGTGCGGGGCGCGATCGAGTTCGAGGGCGTCGGCTTCCATTACCCGGACAGCGACGAGTGGGTGCTGTCCGATATCGATCTGAAGCTCGAGCCAGGCAGCGTCACGGCCCTGGTCGGGCGCTCCGGTTCCGGCAAGAGCACCCTGGTGCGCCTGCTGCCGCGCTTCTATGCACCCCAGCGCGGATCGATCCGGATCGATGGGCTGCCGCTCACGGATTTCAGGCTGGATGCCCTGCGCCGCCAGATTGCTCTGGTCAGCCAGGACGTGGTGCTGTTCAACGATACGGTGGCCGGCAATATCGCCTATGGTGCGCTGGCCGAAGTGAGTCACGAGCAGATCGTCGAGGCGGCGCGTCAGGCTCACGCGCTGGAGTTCATCGAGCGCCTGCCGCAGGGCTTCGACACGCCCATCGGAGAAGACGGCAGCCTGCTGTCCGGCGGCCAGCGTCAGCGTCTTGCCATCGCGCGTGCGCTGTTGAAGGACGCGCCGATCCTGGTGCTCGACGAGGCCACCTCCGCGCTGGATGCCGAATCCGAGCGCAAGGTGCAGCAGGCCCTGGAAGCCCTGATGGCCAATCGGACCTCCCTGGTCATCGCCCATCGCCTGGCCACGGTCAAGCGTGCCGATCGGGTCGTGGTGCTCGATCAGGGGCGGATCGTGGAGCAGGGCAGCCACGAGGAACTGCTCGCCCGGCCCGAAGGCCTGTATCACTACCTCCATCGCCTGCAGTTCCAGGACGCGGAGCAATGAGCTGGCGCGCCCGTCTGGAGCGCCACGCCAATCGGCTCTGGTACGAAACGCAGACGCCGGGGCTTGCCTATCGGGCCCTCGAACGGCTCTACCGGCGCTTCGCTAAGCAGCGCTTCCATCGGCCTTCGGGCCGACCGCCGGTGCCGGTGATCGTGGTCGGCAATCTCTGCGTCGGCGGTGCCGGCAAGACGCCGACCGTGATCGCCCTGGCTCGCCGCCTGGCGGCGCGCTATCGGGTGGCGATCATCAGCCGGGGCTATGGCGGCCATTCGGACAACTATCCCCTGGCCGTCGGGCCCGAGACTGCAATTGCCGAGGCCGGTGACGAAGCCCTGCTGATCGCGCGGGAGGCCGGGGTGCCGGTCTGGGTCGATCCGGAGCGCTCACGGGCACTCCAGGCCGCGATCGAGGACAGTGCAGCGGAGGTCGTGATCTCGGACGACGGGCTGCAGCACCAGGCCCTGGCGAGGAGCTTCGAGATCTGCCTGTTCGATGGGCATCGGGGTCTGGGCAATGGTCATCTGCTGCCGGCCGGGCCGCTGCGCCAGCCGCGCTCCAGGCTGGCGTCGGTGGATTTGCTGCTGGTCAAGGGCGCTGGCTTCAGCCTGCCTGGCGCCGAGCATTTCGAGCTCGAGGCGATCGGCTTCCGGGATCTCGACGGCTCGCTGACCGAGCCCCTGGAAGCCTGGCGTGGGCGTGAGGTCGACGCGGTCTGTGGCATCGCCAACCCTGAAGGCTTTGCCGATACCCTCGAGCGGCTCGGGCTGAAGGTCCGCTTGCACGCCTTTCCCGATCACCATCGCTTCCTGGCCAGGGATTTCGCGGGCCTGGACCGTCCGGTGATCACCACGGCCAAGGACGCGGTCCGCATCGAGGCCGGTATGCTGGGGCTGCCGCTGCGTGTGCTCGAGGTGCTTGCAGCACTGCCCGAGAGCGTGTATCAACGAATCGAATCGCACATCGAGGAATTTGCATGAGTCCGCCATTCCGGGTCCTGATTCCGGCCCGACGTGCCTCCAGTCGCCTGCCCGACAAGGTGCTCGCCGAGGTCGCTGGTCGACCGCTGATCCTGCACGTGCTGGATCGGGCGCGAGCCAGTGGTGCGGTCTCCGTGCACGTGGCCACCGACTCCGAGGCCGTTGCCGATCGGGTGCTTGCCGATGGCGGGGACGTGGTCATGACCTCGGCGCATCATCGTTCCGGCACGGACCGACTCGCCGAAGCCGTTTCCGTGCTTGGCTTCGACGCTGGGGATATCGTGGTCAACTTGCAGGGCGACGAGCCGGCGATGCCGATCGCCTGCCTGATCCAGGTGGCCGAGCTGCTGGCCGAGCAACCGGAGGCGCAGATGGCCACCCTCTGGAGCGGGATCGAGGTGGAGGCGGAATGGCGCGATCCGAACGTGGTCAAACTGGTCGCGGACCATGCCGGTCGGGCCCTGTACTTCTCCCGGGCGTCGGTCCCGCATCCGCGCGAGGGCGGCTGGCCACGAGCACAGGGCCGGCGCCATGTCGGCCTGTACGCCTATCGGGCGGGTGCCCTGGCAGCCTGGCGGACGCTGGCCGCCAGCCCGCTCGAGCAGCTCGAGTCGCTGGAGCAGCTTCGGGCGCTGCAGGCCGGCTGGTGGATCGCAACGGCCGAAGCCGCCGCGCCGATCCCGGTCGGGATCGACACGCCCGAGGATCTGGCCCGGTTCCGCGCCAGCCTGAGCCAGGCTTCGGTCTGATATTCAGCTTTAGAAAAGATTTTCAACACCATGAAAAGCATACTTTTTGTCTGCCTTGGGAACATCTGTAGAAGCCCGACTGCGAAGGCGGTTTTCGACTACAAGTTTGCTGCGGCGGGATTGAGCATCGAGACCGACTCGGCCGGCACGATCGGCTATCACGAGGGTCGCCCGCCCGACCCGCGGGCCATCGAGCATGCGCAGCGCTGGGGCATCGACATTTCCGCCGAGCGGGCCCGCCAGGTCCTGATCGAGGATTTCGAGCGCTTCGATCGGATCTTCGCGATGGATCGCTCCAATCTCGAAGACCTGCTGGCTCGGGCGCCTGCAGGCTTCGAGACACGGGTCGGCCTGCTGATGGATCTGGCGCCCGACTATGGCATCGAGGAAGTCCCCGATCCCTACTACGGTGGCCCGGAGGGCTTCGAGCGCGTTCTCGACATGCTCGAGACAGCGGCCGACCGCCTGATCGAAGCGCTGCAACGCGAGGGGCGATGAGCGAATTCGACGGGCGAGCCTTTGCCCGCAGCCTCTCGACCGGGCCGGGCGTGTACGTGATGCGCGACGCCGAGGGCAAGGTGCTCTATGTCGGCAAGGCGCGCAATCTGAGGCGGCGTGTCGGGAGCTATTTCGATCGCCGGGACAAGGGCGCGCGCATCAATCTCATGGTCCGTCGGATCGCCGCCATCGAGGTCAGCCTGACCCGCACGGAAGCCGAGGCCCTGCTGCTCGAGAACGAGTGGATCAAGGCGCACAAGCCGCGCTTCAACATCAATCTTCGTGACGACAAGAGCTACCCGTGGATCCGGATCGACACCAGTCACCGTTATCCGCGTATCGGCTTCTATCGTGGCAATCGGTCGGCGCCCGGGCGCTATTTCGGCCCGTATTCCAGTGCCGGTGCCGTGCGGGAATCGCTCAACCAGATCTATCGACTGATGGGGCTTCGCCAGTGCCGCGACAGCGTGTTCGAGAACCGCACCCGGCCCTGTCTCCAGTACCAGATCAATCGTTGTTCGGCGCCCTGCGTGGGCTACATCAGCGAGGCGGACTATGCCCGCGACGTGGAGGCGGCGGCACAGCTGCTCAAAGGGCGCAACGAGGAGGTCATCGAGCACCTGACCGAGCGCATGCAGGCGGCCAGCGCAGCGCTGGAATTCGAGAAGGCGGCCAGCCTGCGGGACCACATCGAGTCCCTGCAGCGGGTTCGTTCCAACCAGTACGTGACCGACGGCGCCGAAGAGCTCGACGTGATCGCGCTGCACTGCGCCAGCGGTCGGGCAGCGGTACAGGTCGTGGAGTTCCGCCATGGGCGAAACGTGGGCGCGCGGACCTTCTTCCCCGGCAACCTGGGTGGTGAGGAGCGCTCGGCCGAAGTGTTCGGCGCCTTTCTTGGCCAGTACTACGCCGACCGTCGGCCGCCCGCCGAGATTCTGGCGTCGGAGGAACCCGAGCAGGCCGAACTCTGGAAGGAGGCGCTCAGCGCTCGACGGGAGGGCCCCGTCTCGATCCGTTGGCGGGTGCGAGGTCAGCGTGCACAGTGGCTGGCGCTGGCAGCGACCAATGCCGAAGATGCGCTGCGTCGGCGCCTTGCCGAGCGCGATCAGGTCGGGCGGGGCCTGAGTGAGCTTGCCGAGTTGATCGACCTGCCGGCGCCGCCGGAGCATCTGGAGTGTTTCGATATCAGCCACATCTCGGGGACCGAAACGGTGGCCTCCTGCGTGGTGTTCGGGCCGGAAGGCGCCATGAAGAAGAACTATCGCCACTACAACATCGAGGGGATCACGCCCGGTGACGACTATGCGGCGATGGATCAGGTGCTGCGTCGCCGCTATCGCCGCCTCGTTGAAGAGCAGGCCAGCGTTCCGGATCTGATCGTGATCGATGGCGGCAAGGGCCAGGCCAATCGGGCACGCGAGGTGCTGGCGGATCTGGGACTGGAGGCGATCCCGGTGATGGGCGTGGCCAAGGGGCCGGCGCGCAAGGCCGGCTACGAGACCTTCGTGCTGGGCGATCGGGAAGTTCGCCCCGGCCCGCATCACCCGGCCTCGCATCTGATCCAGCAGATCCGCGATGAGGCCCATCGATTCGCCATCACGGGGCATCGCCGCCGGCGGCAGAAGCGAGCCCAGTCCTCACCGCTGGAGCAGATTCCGGGCATCGGCCCGAAGCGTCGGCAGGCCTTGCTGAAGCACTTCGGCGGCCTGAAGGGACTGAAGAAGGCGGGTCCTGATGAGCTCGCGCGACTGCCGGGGATCAGTCAGGCGCTGGCGGACCGGATTACCGAAGCGCTTCGCAAACTGTAGGCGCTCGCCACGTCCGGGCCGTATTGCGGGATAATGACGACCGAAATGCCCGGAGACCGATCTTGCAGCTGACCATCCCGACCCTGCTGACACTGGCCAGAATCCTGATGATTCCGGTGCTGGTGCTGGTGTTCTATCTGCCGGTCGATTGGTCCAATATCGCGGCCGTGACGCTGTTCATCCTGGCCGGCCTGACCGATTGGCTGGATGGCTGGGTCGCCCGCCGATTCCGGATGACCAGTTCTTTCGGTGCCTTTCTCGATCCGGTGGCCGACAAGCTGATGGTCGGCGTTGCGCTGATCATCATCGTGCAGCGCCACCCCGAGATCGGTCTGGCACTGTCCGCGGCGGTCATCATCGGTCGCGAGATCACCATTTCCGCACTTCGGGAGTGGATGGCCGCGGTGGGCGAGAGCGGGCGGGTCAAGGTGGCCTGGGCCGGCAAGATCAAGACGATCCTGCAGATGGTGGCGATCGGCTTTCTGCTCTACGGCGAGCCGCTGGGACCGATTCCCGTGCTGGACATCGGACGCTGGCTGTTGATCGGCGCGGCCGCTCTCACCATCTGGTCGATGCTCAGCTATCTCCGTTCGGCCTGGCCCGCGATGCGTTCGAGACCCTGAACACAGCCTCGGAGCTCGGGCCGGCTCCGTCCGTCTTCACGAAACCCATTTCACCGAAAGAGTGTCCCATGCCGAAATCCCGCGCCAAGATTTCCATGGCCGAGAAGGCCGATCGCCATCGGCTCTACGAAGCCAGCGTCCAGGACCCCGAAACCGAGCTGGAATTCGTCGCCGAGACCTTCCAGGCCCTGAACGGTCGCCCCCTCGAGTTCATCCGCGAGGATTTCTGCGGCACGGCCAATACGGCCTGCCATTGGGTGGCCTCGGGCGCCTCGCATCGTGCGATCGGCGTGGATCTCGACGGTGAGGTTCTGGCCTGGGGCCGGGACCATCATCTTGCCCGTCTGGATGATGAGCAGCGCACACGCATCGACTTGCTGGAGTCCGATGTCATGGAGGTCGAGACAGCGCCGGTGGACGCCGTGCTGGCGATGAACTTCAGCTACTACCTGTTCACGACGCGGGCGGCGCTGAAGGCCTACTTCGAGCGCGTCCGAACGGCCCTGGTCGATGACGGCGTGCTGTTTCTCGACGCCTTCGGTGGCTACGATGCGCATCGGGAGCTGGAGGAGCGGACCGAGTACGACGATTTCACCTACGTCTGGGACCAGGCCAGCTTCGACCCCATCACCCACGCCATGAGCTGCCAGATCCACTTCGAGTTTCCCGATGGATCGGAGATGAACAAGGCCTTCGAATACCATTGGCGACTCTGGACCCTGCCTGAAATCCAGGAGTTGCTCCGCGAGGCCGGTTATTCGGAGGTCACGGTCTACTGGGAAGGAACGGATGAGGAGAGCGGGGAGGGGGACGGTATCTACACCCCGAGCGAGCAGGGCGATGCCGATGCCGGATGGATCTGCTATCTGGTCGCGCGTCGCTGAGTCGGGTCAGAAAAAAAGCACCGGCCCGAGGGTGCGGACCGGTGCTTATTAACCCGGAATCCCGGAGACGGCTTGTTCGAGCCGTGTGTGGATTCAGAAAACGTAGATGTCGCTCAGCCACTGCTCCAGCCCGCTGTACTCGCTGACCTGGGCGGGCACGAACTGATCGATGTCGAGTTCGTGCAGGGCGGTGAAGTGATCGCCATTCTCATGCAGCGTCAGCAGGGCTTCCCGAATCTGGTTCTGAACGTCCGCCGGGACGCTGGGTGAGGCCGCGATCGTGGCGTGCGGAAATTCCTCGGAGGTCCGCACCGGGACCATGTTCACGTAGCGCGCCACCAGGTTGTGCGGGGCAATGGCGGCTTCGGCTTCCATCGAGAAGACGATTTCGATGGCGTCCAGCCAGGAAGCGGCGTTGGACAGAATCCGCGGCTGCTGCATCGGGTTGGGGTACCAGCTGCTGAGGATCAGATAACCCAGGCTGGGCGCGGGCATGGACGAGACCGGCCGTGCAACGAAGTCCTGAAGCTGTGGATCGGCCGACATGCTGTTGGTCAACAGCGAGAAGGTGGCCGGTTCCGCCGCCTTGACCAGCGGCATGTAACCGTCGCGCTGGATGCGCAGCGCGATCAGGTGCGCGTCTTCCAGCACCAGGTCCGGCATGTTGCCGCGGCGAATTTCCAGCCAGAAGCGGTGGAAATCACGGGAGGTGCTGAGTTCGAACTGATGGGGCGTGGTCGCGGACAGGTAATTCAGCAGCGGACGGTAGACCAGTTCGGCCTGATCCGGCGGGAAAATGGGGTGGACGTGGAGCGTCAGGGTCATCGGCTCGACGGCCGTCTGCGAGCCTTCCTGAGCGGCACTTGATTCCGATGCTTCGGGCACGTCCGTGTCCGCAGGGGCGGACTCGTCCTGCGTCTGAGCGAAGGCCTGGGCGCTCAGGGCGAACCAGGCCAGCAGCAGCAAACAGCGAATTGATGCAGCCATTGAGAATACCCCTTTAAGTCTCTGATTAAGTTTTAACTTCCTGTTTGGGGATGATGGTAGCACAGTGTTTCGGGCCTCGCCATCTCGGCGACAAGTGCTTCGGAGCCGGCCCGGACGACGACGCGCTGGCCGGCCTCGATGACCCGCGGTGCGACGACCAGGCCCATCCAGCGCCCCTCGTCGACCAGCGCGCTCAGGCAGTGGATGGGCGTTGAATCGGCGTCCGACGCTTCGATCTCGACCGAGTCCGGGCTGACGGATGCAGGCCAGGCGCCCTGTGACAGCTCGGCGCGGACCGCCAGGAGCTGCTGCGGGGGCGTGCCGAGGTAGTGCACGCGGGCGACGATTTCCTGGCCCGGATAACAGCCCTTGCGATAGCTCAGGCCCTCATTCTCCTCCAGGCCCAGCGCCTGGGGAAGAAAACGATCGCTGCTTCGTTCGTCCAGCCAGGGCAGGGGAAGGCACAGGTCCGCGCGTTGCCAGCGGGTCAGCCAATCGGTCTCGGGCACTGAACCGGCGGTCGCTTCCGTGTCCTCCAGCCGCAGTGCGCGGGACGGGTCCTGGCGTAAGGTGCCCGACTGGGCGTTGCTGTCCTGGCAACCGCTGACCTGACAGGCGGGTCCGAAACGGACATCGCGACCGATGGTGAAGCGCTGCATTTCGCTCAGTACGCTCCACTGGGCTTCCGGGATGATGATTTCCACATGGTTTTCATGCCGAGCTGCGACCATGATGATCCTGACGCGACCTTTGGGAGAGCACCAGGCCGTGACCTGCCATCGTTCGGCAGGCCAGGCCGGAACGTCCCCGGTCAGCTGCGATTGACAGAACGCGATGGCGTCCTTGCCCTCGATCCGGCAACCGCGCAGGCTAGGAAGTGATTTCCAATCGTTCATGCGTCCGCATCCAGTGCAACAAATCGGTACAATTCTAATATGCAAGCTGCCAACAAGAAGTCCCGCAGGCCCGGTGACCCGCCGGTCGACCCGCAGGCCGATCGTGCCGAGCCTCGGCCCAAGGAGATCGGTGGGCGGAAGAAAGGCCTGGAGCCTACCCGTTACGGCGATTGGGAAAAGAACGGCCGCTGCATCGACTTCTAGATCCTGACCACACATAGAGATGTCCAGCCATGGCGACGGATAACCGACCGCTTTCCCCACACCTGCAGATCTATCGTCTGCCGTTGACCGCAAGGGTTTCGATTTCGCATCGCGCGACCGGGATCGTGCTCAGCATCGGCATGATTGCCGTCGTGCTCTGGACCCTGGCCCTGGCGGCCGGCCCCGAGCATTACGAGCGATTCATGGCTATGGCGACCCATCCGGTCGTCATGATCGGGATGATCATCTGGTCCTTCGCGCTGTACTTCCACCTGCTCAACGGCATCCGCCACCTGATCTGGGACGCCGGGCGCATGCTCGATCTGAAGAGCGTCTATGCGACGAGCTGGATGGTGGTCATCGGCGCCGTGCTGCTGACCGTCCTGACCTGGGGGGTGCTGGCATGAAATTTCGCAATCCGCTTGCCAACGCACGCAACCACGGCTCGGCCGGCGACGGCGTCGGGCACTGGTGGGCGCAACGATTCAGCGCGATCCTGATGCTTGCCCTCGCCGCCTGGCTGGTCTACATCATGGCCGGCATCATCGGAGCGAGCCATGCCGAGGCCAGTGCGCTGCTGGCTCGTCCGGTGAACGCGGCGCTGGCCATCCTGTTCATCCTGACCGCGCTCTACCACTCGGTGCTGGGCCTGCAGGTGGTGATCGAGGACTACATCCACCAGCACGGTCTGGAGCTCGCCCTGCATCTGATCGTCCGGATCGCGGCCCTGGCCGGCGCGTTCATCGTCGTGGTCGCGATCCTGAAAAACGCTTTTGGAGTCTGACTGTGAGCAAGGCTTACGACATTACCAAGCACGAGTACGACGTCCTGGTCATCGGCGCAGGCGGCGCCGGTCTCCGGGCCACCATGGGTCTGGCGGCGACCGGCCTGACCACCGCCTGCATCACCAAGGTCTTCCCGACCCGCTCCCACACCGTCGCTGCGCAGGGCGGGATGAGCGCCGCTCTGGGAAACATGGGTGAGGACGACTGGCGCTGGCATATGTACGACACGGTCAAGGGGTCGGACTGGCTGGGCGATCAGGACGCGATCGAATACATGTGCCGGGAGGCGATCCCCTCGGTGATCGAGCTGGAACATTTCGGCGTGCCGTTTTCCCGCACGGAAGACGGCAAGATCTACCAGCGCCCGTTCGGCGGCATGACGACCCGCTTCGGTGAGGGCACGGCCCAGCGGACCTGCGCGGCCGCCGACCGAACCGGCCATGCCATCCTGCACACGCTCTATCAGCAGTCCCTCAAGCACGACGCGCAGTTCTTCATCGAGTACTTCGCCATCGATCTGCTGATGGACGACGGCGTCTGTCGCGGCGTACTGGCCTGGGATCTGTCCACCGGCACCCTGCATGAATTCCGCGCCCACGCGGTCATTCTGGCCACCGGCGGTTACGGTCGATCCTACTTCAGCTGCACCTCGGCGCACACCTGCACCGGGGACGGCAATGGCATGGTGCTGCGTGCCGGCCTGCCGCTGCAGGACATGGAGTTCGTCCAGTTCCACCCGACCGGGGTCTACGGCGCCGGCTGCCTGATCACCGAAGGCGTGCGAGGCGAGGGCGGTTACCTCACCAACTCCGAAGGCGAACGCTTCATGGAGCGCTACGCGCCGAACGCCAAGGACCTGGCCTCCCGCGACGTGGTTTCCCGTTCCATGACCATCGAGATTCGCGAAGGCCGTGGCGTGGGCAAGAAGAACGACCATATCCATCTCAACCTCCAGCACCTGGGGGCCGAGGTGATTCACGAGCGCCTGCCGGGGATCGCCGAGACGGCGAAGATCTTCGCCGGCGTCGACGTGACCAAGGAGCCGATCCCGGTGCTGCCGACGGTGCACTACAACATGGGCGGCATCCCGACCAACTACCACGGCGAAGTCGTGACCCTGAAGGATGGCGATCCGGACGCGGTGGTTCCCGGCCTGTATGCCATCGGCGAAGCGGCCTGCGTCTCGGTGCACGGCGCCAACCGCCTCGGTTCCAACTCGTTGCTCGATCTGATCGTGTTCGGCCGCGCCGTGGCCAATCGCTGTGGCGAGACGATCAAGCCGGGTCAGTCGCACAAGAGCCTGAACCCTGAAGTGATCGGCAATCTGGTCGGCGAGTTCGATCGCCTTCGCCATGCCTCGGGTTCGACGGCAACTGCCGAACTGCGTGACTCGATGCAGCAGGTCATGCAGGAAGACGCGGCCGTGTTCCGGACGGGCGAAAGCCTGGCCCAGGGCTGCCAGCGCATCAACGAGGTCTACGCGGGCTTCGAGGACATCAAGGTCAGCGATCGCTCGCTGGTCTGGAACTCCGATCTGGTCGAGACCCTGGAGCTGCGCAATCTGCTCGGCAACTCGGTCACCACCATGATCTCGGCAGAGAATCGCAAGGAATCGCGTGGCGCTCATGCCCGCGAAGACTTCCCGGACCGGGACGATGATCAGTGGCACAAGCACACCCTGATCTGGATGGACGAGAAGGGCAAGACCACCATCGACTATCGCCCCGTTCACATGTACACGCTCAGCGACGATGTGGAGGTCATTCCTCCCAAGGCCCGCACCTACTGATACGGACTGGTAACGACCCATGGCTGAATTCAGACTTCCGAAGAACTCGCGCATCCAGAAGGGCAAGCATTTCCCCGCCCCCGACGCCAAGCGGGTGAAGACCTTCCGGATCTATCGCTGGGATCCCGACAGCGGCGAGAATCCGCGCGTGGACAGCTACGAGATCGATCTCGACCACTGCGGCCCGATGGTGCTCGACGCGGTGATCAAGATCAAGAACGAGATCGACCCGACCCTGACCTTCCGCCGCTCCTGTCGCGAAGGAATCTGCGGGTCCTGCGCCTTCAACATCGATGGCATGAACACTCTGGCCTGCACCAAGGCGATCGAGGACATCAAGGGCGACGTCAAGATCTACCCGCTGCCGCACATGCCGGTGATCAAGGACCTGGTGCCCGACCTGACCCATTTCTATGCTCAGTACGCCTCGATTCGCCCGTGGATTCGTACCCAGAGCCCGGCGCCGCCCGACAAGGAGCGCCTGCAGTCGCGTGAGGATCGTGCCCAGATCGATGGTCTTTACGAGTGCATCCTGTGCGCCTGCTGCTCCACGTCCTGCCCGAGCTACTGGTGGAACGGTGACCGCTATCTTGGCCCCGCGATCCTGCTCCAGGCCTACCGCTGGCTGGTCGATTCGCGCGACGAGGCCACGGGTGAGCGTCTGGACGATCTCGAAGACCCGTTCCGTCTGTACCGTTGCCACACGATCATGAATTGCGCACGCACCTGTCCGAAGGGTCTGAACCCGGCCAAGGCGATCGCGGAAATCAAGAAGATGATGCTGGCTCGACGCGGCGTCTGAGCTGCGCCGGCCTGCCATGTCCGATTCGATTCCCTCTCGACTGCGCTGGCGATGCCGGCGGGGGATGCGAGAGCTCGACGTGCTCCTGAGCCGCTGGCTCGAGGATTGCTGGGGGCTGGCGCCGCCGCCCCTTCAATCCGCCTTCGAGGACCTGCTCGGCTGCGAGGACGACCAGATCTGGGACTGGCTGATGGGCCGAGCCCTGCCACCGGAGCACCTGAGCACCCTGATCGAAGCGATCGGCCAGCACCATGCCCGCGCCTCCTCGGAGCGCTGAGCAGGGCGTCGAGGCCCAGGGCCCGTTTCGGGTCCGACCGCTTCCGTGGCTGGGTGTCCTGTTTCTTGCCTCAGGGCTGATCGCGTTCGGCGCCGCGCTGATCAGCGGCCTGCCATTCTGGGCGAAACTCCTGTTGATCGTTGCGGGGCTCGCCCTCGGAGGGCCAGGCCTGCTCCGCTTGTTTCGACCCGATCCAGTGGCCCTGGCCCTGTCACCTGAGGGTCTGATCCTCCACTGCAGGAACGCTCCACCCCAGACGGTCCGGCCGGCAAGAGGGAGTTTCGTCGCGCCCTGGTTCATCGGCTTTTCATGGCCAGCGGGGTCACTTCGGCGTTCCGCTCTGGGTCTGTTCCGGGGGCAGCTGTCGGAAGACGCCTGGCGCCGCCTGGCCTTGCGACTTCGCTCCTCTTCCTGATTCCTGCCGAGTCGACCTGACTTTCGCGGTTCCTGGTCGGCTACAGGAAGTAACGTGTCGAGGCGATGGCCAGGCTCAGGGTGAGGCTGAGCAAGGCGAACCAGGCCAGCAAGACCCATTCCAGAGCCCGGCGTTCGGCCTGTCGGAACAGCAGGAAAATGACGACGGGGACGATGTAGTAGCGCTGCTCGATCAGTTGCACGGGCAGTAGCGCCAGCACGGTCACGGGGTAGAGCCAGTAGGCGTAGCCCGCCCGCAGGCGGATCAGGCACAGACCCAGCAGAGCCCAGGCCATGGGCAGGAAGGCCAGGACGCGCAGCCAGAGCGACTCGCTGAGCCAGGCCAGCACCCGGTTTCTCAGGTGGAACTCCGGCAGGCCGAGGTTGTAGACATGGCTGACCTGGAAACTTGCCAGATAGACCCCCAGAAGGGCGAGCAGGGCCAGCAGGATCCAGGGGCGACGGCGAATCAGCGCGATGAGCTCGGGCAGCCGGGCCAGCAGCAAGGGCAGGAGGAGCAGCCACAGAACCAGCAGCAGGAAGAAGATCTGGGTCGGGTAGAGAGCGCCACCGAACTGGTGTGCCGCGCGGTCACCCAGGGCCACCCCCTGATTGAGCCAGACGAAGACGCCAAAGGCGACCAGGGGAAGGGCCAGCATCCAGGTCTTCTGCAGCCCGATGGCGACGCTGGCCAGGCCGGTTCGGAGCGCATCCCGCGTGAAGTGCCGAGCCTGGCCGAGGGCCAGGCCCAGTCCGGCCTGATGAAGCGCGATCAACCAGAGCAGCATGGCCCAGAACACATTGCTCTGCCGCCAGGCGAGCATCGCGACACCGAGCATGGCGGCCAGCCAGAATCGTTGGCGACCGAGCAGCAGCGTCGCGCCCAGCACCAGCGTGAGCGAGGGCAGGTCCGTGTAGAGCAGGAAATAGAAGGGCCAGAGCAGGGGGCAGGCCAGCAGCTGAAGGGCTCCCAGCAGGGCATGCTCCGGGTCGTCGCGCCGCAGACAGGCCCAGGCGAGGAACAGGCCGAGCAGTCCGAGCACGGCGCTGATCGCGCGCAGGGCGTTCAGTGAGTCCAGGCCGGCCAGGCGGGCGGGCAGGGCCACGCTGTAGTGGTAGCCCAGGGGTGTGGTCAGTTCGGGGACGCGTTGGAACTCGGGGCCGTTGATCAGGCGGATCTGCCCGAGGTGGAAATGTTCATCGACCAGCGGCTCGTCGGGCAGCAGCCACTGCATCAGGATCAGGCTGGACAGGGCCGCCAGAAAGAGGATGAGCAGGGCACGGGCCGAATGCGGCCCGTTCGCTGTGGACGCCTTCGTCGAGAACACGGCGAGTGCTGGGCCGCCGACGAAGGATCAGCCGGTACCGCGCGTGCGGGTCTTGTCTTTCTTGGCGTTCTTTTCGAGAAACTCGATGATCATGCCGGCCACGTCCTTGCCGGTGGCGTTCTCGATGCCTTCGAGACCCGGCGAGGAATTGACTTCCATGACCAGCGGACCGTGATTCGAGCGCAACAGATCGACACCGGCCACGTTCAGGCCCATGATCTTGGCCGATCGCACGGCAACGGCGCGTTCCTGCGGGGTGATCTTGATCAGTTCGGCCGAACCGCCGCGATGCAGGTTGGAACGGAATTCGCCCGGCTTGGCCTGGCGTTTGATCGCGGCCACGACCTTGTCGCCGACGACGAAGCAGCGGATATCGGCGCCGCCGGCTTCCTTGATGTACTCCTGGACCATGATCGACACGTTCAGGCCCATGAAGGCCTCGAGCACCGACTCGGCAGCCTTGCGGGTCTCGCAGAGCACGACGCCGATGCCCTGCGTGCCTTCCAGAAGCTTGGCCACGAGCGGGGCGCCGCCGACCATTTCGATCAGATCCCCGATGTCGTCGGGTGCCCGGGCAAAGCCGGTCACCGGCAGACCGATGCCGCGCCGGGCCAGCAGCTGCAGCGAGCGCAGCTTGTCGCGCGAACGGGTCACGGCGACCGATTCGTTCAAGGGGAAGGTGCCCATCATCTCGAACTGGCGCAGGACCGCCGTGCCGTAGAAGGTGATCGATGCACCGATGCGCGGGATCACCGCGTCGAAGGGCTCGAGCTGCTCGCCGCGGTAATGCATCGTCGGTCGGTGGGAGGCGATGTTCATGTAGCAGCGGGTCGTGTCGACGACCCTGACCTCATGGCCCCGGGCTTGACCGGCCTCGACGAGACGCTGAGTCGAGTAGATCTGACGACTGCGGGAAAGAATGGCAATGCGCATCGATGCTCCTGCGGGTTCGATCAATCCAGGCGCGGCTGGCCCTGGAGAAAGGTTCGGGCGGGGTAGACCAGCGCGTGGTTTTCCATCGCGGTGCGGCCGAGCAGCATACGGTATCGCATGCGCTCCCGGTTGCTCAAGGTGATGTCGACGGACCAGCGCGAGTGCCCGATGATGATCGGCGTCCGGATCGTGTAGCGCTGCTCCGACTCGCCCGAGGTGCTGCGCACCGTGCGGACGCCGGCCAGGAGGCATTCGCAGTCCTGGTCACGCACCGGTTCGGGGTAGCCGAGATGCACCCGGAAACGGACCCAGGACTTGCCGTCCCGCTCGAAGGGCAGGATATCGCTGGCGTGCAGGGAGCAGGATTTGGCGCCGGTGTCGACCCGCGCCCGAAGGCGCGGGATTCCCAGTTCGGGCAGGGCCACCCACTCGCAGGCGCCGATGATCATGTTCGGTGCCAGATGCGTGCTCATCGTCCCTGCCTCCCCCGACCGACGCTAGTTGGCACGCGCCAGATCGTCCAGCATGGCCTTCAGGAAGCGCGCCGCTTCGCCGCCGGTGCAGGCCCGGTGATCGAAGGTGAGCGACAGCGGGATCATGCGGTGCACTTCGACGCCGCCGAGCACCGGTACCACTTCGTGGCGCAGGGCGCCTGCGGCGACGATGGCCACGCAGGGCGGGGTGATCACCGGGGTCGCGTAGCGGCCGGCGAACTTGCCGAAGTTGGACAGGATGATGGTGTAGTCCTTCAGATCTTCCGGCGGGATCGAGCGATTGGTCGCGTTCTCGCGCAGTCGGTTGATCTCGGCACGCAGCTGGCCTCGGTCGGCCTTGTTGACGTTGCGCAGCGCGGCCACGAACAGACCGTCAGGCGTATCGACGGCCATGCCGACGTGCATGTTCTTGTGCACCATGCGCATGCTGTTGTCGCCGTCGTACCAGGCGTTCAGACCCGGTTCGGCCTGGGCGCCGGCCCACAGGGCGCGGAGCAGGCGGGCGGTGATGTCCTCGCCCGGGGCCCAGGCGTGAATGTCCGCATCGTCCATCAGAGTGGTCGGGACGACCGACTTGTGCGATTCGCTCATCACCCGGGCCATCGTGCGGCGCGTGCCGCGGATGGGTTCCCAGTCGCCGCTCGGCGCGGCCGGGGCGGGTCGGGTCGGAGCCGGTGCAGGCGTGGCCTGACGCGCAGCCGGTGCTTCCGGTGCCGCGGCGGGTGCCTCGGGACGAGCTGCAGCGGGTCGCGGCTGGGCCGGCGCCGAACCACTGGCGGCGGCCTGGCGGACGTCGGCCGCGGTGACCACGCCGTCGCTGCCGGTCGGTTGGACCGCGGACACGTCGACCTTCAGCTTGCGAGCCAGGGCACGGACCGCCGGCGTGACCTTGACGCCGCCCACGGTACTCGTGCGCTCGCTGAGCACTTCATTGGAAGACTGCACATTGCCGACGACCGTGCCCGTGTCGGCGCGCTCTTCGGCGGCAGGTTCGGCTTTCGGCTCGGCTTCCCTCTTCGGCTCGGCGGCTGGCCTGGCCGCGGCCACCGGCTCGCTGGGAGCAGGCGCCGGCGTCGGCTCGGTTTCGCTGACGTCGTCGGTACCGATGCCGGCGGCGGCCTCGGCCGGCTTGGCCTCGGGCTCGCTGCTGGCCGGCTCGGGCTCGTCCTCTTCGCCGTCGACCTTGAATTCGGCCAGCGGTGCCCCGGTCTGGATCACATCACCGGCCTGGCCGTGGAACTTGACCACCTTGCCCGAGAACGGCGAGGGGACTTCGACGACGGCCTTGGCGGTTTCCATCGAGACCAGCGGTTGGTCGAGTTCGACCGCATCGCCTTCCTCGACCAGCCATTCGACGATTTCGGCGTCCGGCAGACCTTCGCCCAGATCGGGCAGATTGAATACTTTCATGAGACCTCCAGGACCTGTTGGGCGGCGTCGACGATCCGGCGCACGCTGGGCATGTATTTCATTTCGTTGCGGTAGAGCGGCATCACCGTGTCGTAACCGCAGACGCGCTTGACCGGGGCCAGCAGGTTGAAGATTCCCGCATCGGCCAGGTTGGCGGCGATTTCGCTGGCCAGGCCGCAATGCTTCGGTGCTTCCTGGATGATGACGCAGCGGCCGGTCCGCTCGACCGACTCGATGATCGTGTCCATGTCCAGCGGGCTGATCGTGGCCACGTCGATGACCTCGACGCTGACGCCCTGCTTCTCCAGCTGGTCGGCCGCCTGCAGGGTTTCCTTGACCATCGCGCCCCAGGTCACCAGGGTGATGTCCTGACCGTCGCGCAGGGTGAAGCAGACGTCGAGCGGCAATTCTTCCCCGTCGTCGATCACTTCTTCTCGCTGCCAGCGGTAGATCCGCTTCGGTTCCATGAAGATGACCGGATCCGGATCACGGATGGCGGCCAGCAGGAGCCCGTAGGCTCGCGAAGGCGAGGACGGCATCACCACGCGCAGGCCCGGCATGTGGGCGAACAGGGACTCCGGGCTTTCCGAGTGATGCTCGGGCGCGTGGATGCCGCCACCGGTCGGGAAGCGCAGCACCATCGGACAGCTCAGACGGCCGCGAGTCCGGTTGCGCATGCGACCGGCATGGCACATGAGGTGGTCGATCATCGGCATGGTGAAGCCGCAGAACTGGGCTTCCGCCACGGGCTTCATGCCCTGGGCGGCCATGCCGACGGTCACGCCGGCGATCATGACTTCGGCCAGCGGCGTGTCGATCACGCGCTCGTCGCCGAAGGTCTGCTGCAGGCCGGCCGTGGCGCGGAACACGCCGCCGTTGACGCCGACGTCTTCACCGAGCACGACCACGCTGGGGTCTTCCTGCATGGCCCGGGCCAGTGCGAGGGTGACGCCCTCGATCAGGGTGATCTGAGCCATCAGTGGTGTCCTCCGTCTTCCGGGTACTGCTCGGCGTAGGCGCGCTGCTCGGCCAGATCGTGCGGCAGCTCGGCGAACATGTAATCGAACATCGCGGTCACCGGCTGCGGATCGTTGGTGACCTTGTCGAGGTATTCATTGGCGGCCTCCTGAACGAACTCGCTGCACTCGGCGACCAGTTCCGCTTCGCGCTCCTCGTCCCAGGCGCCCTGACTGATCAGGTACTTGCGAAGGCGGGTCAGGGGTTCCTTCTCCCAGGCCGCGTCGACTTCGTCCTGCGGACGGTAGCGACGCGCGTCGTCGGCGGTGGTGTGATCGCTGAGGCGGTAGGTCATCATTTCGATCACGAAGGCGCCCTTGCCCTCGCGAGCGGCCTTGACCGCCTTGTCCATGGCCCACAGGCAGGCGATCAGGTCGTTGCCGTCCACCTGGATGCTCGGCAGGCCGCCGGCGATGCCCTTCTGGGCCAGGGTGGCTGCGGAGTTCTGCTTCGAACGCGGCACGGAAATCGCCCACTGGTTGTTGATGATCACCAGCACCAGCGGGAGTTTCCAGGCGCTGGCCGCATTGATCGCTTCCAGGAAATCGCCCTTGGAGGAACCGCCGTCACCGACCACGGACACGGCCACGCGCTCCTCGCCGCGCAGCTTGTAGGCCATCGCCGCGCCGGCGGCATGCAGGCACTGGGTCGCGATCGGCACGCACCAGGCGAAATCATGGCGCGGGCCGGAGAAGTCGTTGCCGCGCTCGTCACCGCCCCAGTAGAGCAGGACTTCCGACATCTTCACGCCACGGTAGAACTGGGCGCCGTATTCGCGGTACATCGGTGCGAAGCAGTCCTCGTCGCGCATCGACGCGCCGATGGCGACGTGGGCAGCCTCGTGCCCAAGGCTGGATGCATAGGTCCCGAGCTTGCCCGTGCGCTGCAGCGCCACGGCCTTCTTGTCGAAGGTGCGGGTCAGCACCATCAACTTGTAGAGTTCGCTCAAGCGTTCGAAGTCGCGGGCCAGGTTCGGCACGTGCTGGCTGTCGACCAGCTTGCCGTCGGGCCCGAGAAACTGGAAATAGTCCACCTTGAATGCGGCGACTGTACGCGCCATGTCGATACCTCGTTTGTGGCTACCGGAATTTAAGGAGACACAGCTGGCTTCTTCTCGGATTCGAGCCAGTCTGCGAACCGCCGCACATTATACGCCGCCTGCGCGGGCGCGTTAAACTTGCCGGCTCAGGAGACGGGAGCCCAAGCAAGGAATGAGTGAATCACCCAATCAGCGTGATCTGGAATCGAGCATCCGCACCGATCTGGCCGGTCGTCTGGACTACGGTGGCTACCTGGCCCTGGATCGGATCCTCAGCGCCCAGGAACCGCTATCCGAGCCGGCGCACCACGACGAGCTGCTGTTCATCATCCAGCACCAGACCTCGGAGCTCTGGTTCAAACTGGTCATTCACGAACTGCGTGCCGCCATGCGGCATCTGGCCGAGGATGATCCGGGGCCCTGCCTGAAGATCCTGGCGCGCGTGAAACTGGTCCAGCAGCAGCTGTTCGACCAGTGGGCCGTGCTCGAGACCCTGACGCCCAGCGAGTACGTCCAGTTCCGGCACATCTTCGGGGATGCCTCCGGCTTCCAGTCCTACCAGTACCGACTGGTCGAGTTCCTGCTCGGCAACAAGAATGCCCAGATGCTTCAGCTGTTCAAGCACTCACCGGCGATCCACGATGAGCTGGAGGACACCCTGAAGGCACCCAGCCTGTACGACGAGTTCCTGCGCTTCCTGTCCCGGAAGGGCCATGCCGTGCCGGCCGAGTGCATCGAGCGGGACTGGTCTCGTCCCTATCAGCGCAATCCGGCCCTGGTGCCGGCGCTGGTGAAGATCTATCGCAACACCGACCGCCACTGGACCGAATACGCCCTGTGCGAGCGCCTCGTCGATGTCGAGGAGTCGTTCCAGCTGTGGCGCTTCCGCCATCTCAAGACCGTCGAGCGCGTGATCGGCTTCAAAGCCGGCACCGGCGGGTCCAGTGGTGTGAATTTCCTGAAGAAAGCATTGGATCTGACCTTCTTCCCCGAGCTCCTCGACGTGCGCACGGAGCTCTGAAATCCCGATCGCCCCTTCATCTGGTGTCTGATCCTGCATGTGCAATAATCGGACGGACAACACCACAACAACGGGGTAGATCATCATGAAGTTGCTTTCCAACCTGGTGGCCGGCCTGCTGGCCGCCACCTCCCTGCAGGCGCAGACGGTCGACGTGCCGCGCCTGAACGACTCGGTGACCGTCTTCACCGACGCCAACGGCATACCGACGATCGTCGGTGAGACCGAGACCGACGTGAGTTTCGTGCAGGGCTATCTGCACGCTCGCGATCGCTTCTTCCAGATGGACTACCTTCGCCGGATTGCCAGCGGCACGCTCGGTGAGCTGCTGGGCCAGGCGGCCCTGTCGAACGACATCACCCTCAGAACCCTGGGTCTTCGTCGTGGCGCCTGGGCGACCTTCGCAGCACTCGACGACAGCGAAAAGGCCTGGCTGAAGGCCTACGCCGATGGGGTCAACCATTACCTGGCCACCAATCCGCTGCCGCCGGAGTACAGTGCGCTCGAGCTGACCATGGCCGAGCCCTGGTCCCAGGTCGACTCGCTGGCCGTCGGCAAGCTGCTGGCCTTCCAGCTCAGCTTCGATCAGAGCCTGTCCGACATCGGCAACACGATCCGCATCGGCACCTATCAGGCCGTCGGCGATGTGGTCGGCTTCGATGGCACGGCCCTGTTCCTGCAGGACCTGAACCTTTCGATCCCCGTCGATGGCCGCCTGACCGTGCCCGATTTCTTCGAGCGCATCGGCATCATCGTGCCGTCGCCGAATGCCGAGGCGGGCGTGGCGAGCGAGGGCGGCGCTTCCCTGCCGGTCAAGTCTTCCCTGGCCGCACTCGATGCCGATACGGCCCTGGTCGACTCGATGGCGAGGATCGACGGGACGACCGTGGAACTGGCGCGCCGCTATCGTGATCGAGTGGAAGGCCTGCCGTTCCTCAATGAAGGCTATGACATCGGCAGCAACTGGTGGGCGGTTTCCGGTGAGCACACGGCGTCCGGCTATCCCCTGTTCGCCAACGATCCGCATCTGCAGCTGAGCATGGCGCCGATCTTCATGAACGAGAACCTCGTCATCCGCGATGAAGAGGTGGTGGTCAGCGGGGTCGCCTTCGCCGGCGCGCCGGTCAATGCCCAGGCTTGCACGGACTTCTTCTGCTGGGGTTCGACGGTCAATCGGATGGATGTCACGGATGTCTTCCAGGACCAGATCCTGGTCAACAACTTCGGCCTGCCGACGCACACGGTGCACAACGGCGTGGCCGAGCCGATCGTCTATGCCTTCCAGAGCTATTTCGTCAACAACATCGGCAACGGACAGGCCGATGACGTGACGCGCGCCGACGTCGGCTACGACGCCGGGGGCATCACCTTCATCGTACCGCGGCGCAACAACGGCCCGATCGTGGAGCTGCTGGGTGACACGGCCCTGACCGTGCAGTACACCGGCTGGGGCCCGACCTTCGAGCTGTCGACCTTCCGGGCCTGGGCGCGTGCGCGCAGCCAGGAAGACTTCGAGATGGGGCTGCGGGACTTCGCCGTCGGTGCGCAGAACTTCCTGTATGCCGATATCGAAGGCAATATCGCCTACTACACCGGCGGCGAAATGCCGCTGCGTGCCGATCTGCAGAACCAACTCGCCCCGGACGGTGGGATTCCCCCGTGGTTCATTCGTGACGGTAGCGGGGCCCTGAACCACGAGTGGCTGATCGACGAGAGCCCGCAGCCTGGGCAGGCCACGCCTTACGCGCTGATTCCGCGCGAAGAGATGCCGCAGGTCAGCAATCCGCCCTGGGGCTACCTGGCCAATGCCAATAACGATCCGATCGGAACGACCCTGGACGGCAACCCGCTCAACCAGCTGCGTCCGGGCGGCAACGGCCTCTACTACATCAACACCAGCTACGCCGATCTGCGCATGGGGCGGATCGATCGCGAGCTCCAGGACATGGTCGCTGCCGGCGACGTGACGATCGACGACATGAAGGCGCTGCAGGCCAACAACGAACTGCTCGACGCCGAGCTGCTGCTGCCGTTCCTGCTGCAGGCCTATCAGAATGCCAGTGCGGAGGGTGCCTGGGAGGGCATCGCCCAGTTCGCGGCCGATCCACGGATCGTCGAGGCCATGGGGCGTCTGGCCGAGTGGGACTTCTCCACGCCGACCGGTGTGGCCGGAGGTTTCGATCCGGGCGGCGATCCCAGCGGCAACAGCATGCCGACCGCCGACCAGGTGGCCAACAGTGTCGCGGCGACGATCTACAGCGTCTGGCGCGGCGAGGCCATCGCCAACACCATCGACGCGACCCTGAGCGCTGTCGGCCTGGGTGATGAGTTGCCCGGCTCGACCACCGCATGGCGGGCCCTGGTCAACCAGCTGCGTCTGTTCCCCCTGACCCAGGGACAGGCGGCCTCCGGCCTGAGCTACTTCAACTTCCCCGGTGCACCCGATCCGGCCTCGGCCCGGGATGGGGTCCTGCTGGCTTCCCTGAGCAACACGCTGGATCGTCTGGCCTCGGACGATTTCGCCTCGGCCTTCGAGAATTCCACCAACCAGGACGACTACCGTTGGGGTCGGCTGCATACGATCGTGTTCAGCCACCCGCTGGGTGATGCCACGCCGTTCAGCGTGCCGCCCTCCGGTGGCTTCGGTCCCATCGCCCGATCCGGTGGCTACGAGGCCGTGGACGCCTCCAGCCACAGCGCTCGGGCCCGTTCGGTGGGTGCCTTCGACTTCGGAAGCGGCCCGGCGCGACGCAACGTGTCGATGCTGGCGCCGACCGGTCCGCAGTCCCAGGAAATCATCCCGGGCGGCCGCAGCGGTGTGCTGATCAGTCCCTTCTACACCAATCAGCTTCGCCTCTGGCTGGTCAACGACTACCTGCCCCTGTCGATCGGGGAGGGAGATGCCCAGGCGACGGCGGTGGACGTGACGGTGTTTTCGCCGCTGCCCTGAGGCGGCGAGCACGCCTGGTCAACCCCAGGGGCCCGGATCGTGAGGTCCGGGCCTCTTTTTTGGTGCAGGGGAGCTGCGGGCCCAGGCTTGAAAGTGAAGGGCAGGGCAGCCATAGAGTAGAACCGGACAACGCTCGGATCCAAGATGATCAATCTGCTCGACCAGTTCGCACTCGCGCATACGCAGCTGACTCGCCTGAACGCGGATCTCAAGGAAATCGTCGCCCAGGATCAGAAGTTCGGCGCCAAGGTCGAGTTGAAACTCACCCCCAGCGAGATGAAGTCCGACGGCGAAGTGCCGCAGTATCAGGTCACCGCCAGGATGCTCTGCCGCGGCCACCGGGAGGGGGCGGAAGCGCAGGATCCGCTGTTCACGATCGAACTGGTGCTGCAGGCGGTCTACCGCCAGTTTCGCGGTGAACCGGTGAATTTCCAGACCTTCACGGCCAGCCATGGCTCGCTGACCCGCCAGCTCTACCCGCTGATCCATCATCAGCTCCAGCCGGTCTTCAAGCAGTTCGGTCTCGATCAGGTGAAGCTGCCCTATGACCTGCCGACCCAGGGTTCGGAGACCGCGGGGCACAGGCAGCTGCACTGAAATTGACGCTTCGGCAACGGCATGGAAGAATGCCGTTTCTGGTCATACGCCCACCGGGGGCCTTCCACCGTGTCAACCGCCCGCAAGGAACCGATCGCCAAGGTCGATACGGCCTGGTTGCGAATGGAGCAGCCGACGAACCTGATGATGATCACCGGGGTGATCGTTCTGCACCAGCCGGTCGAGTTCCAGCATTTCCGCGACATCATCGCCAACCGCTTTCTCGCTTTCCCCCGGTTCCGGCAGAAGGCGGTCGACACCGTGCGCGGCTGCTGGTGGGAAGAAGACGTCAACTTCGAACTGAGCAGTCACGTCCGCCGCACGGCCCTGCCGGGTGAGGCGGGCAAGGCCGAGCTCGAGGAACTGGTCTCCGAGCTGGCTTCGACGCCCCTGGACAAGACCAAGCCGCTCTGGCAGTTCCATCTGGTCGAGAATTATGTCGATGGTCCCGTCGTCATCACCCGGATTCACCATTGCTATGCCGATGGCATCGCCCTGGTCCAGGTGCTCCTGTCCCTGACCGAAGACAGTGCCGAGAAGTCCGAACGCCTGGTCGTGCCCGAGGAATGGAAGAAGAAGCGGGCGGCTGAATCGAACATCTTCCGGCGCCTCATGGCCCCGGCACGCGAAGGCATGGACGCGGTCCAGCACGTGGGCCAGAAGGTGATCGACGAAGCCATGCACCTGATTCGCGAACCGCATCTGGCGTCCGACTATGCCCTGGGCGCCGGCGAGATCATGTCGGAGCTCGCTACGGCCTTGCTGCTCGAGGACGATCCTCCCTCGCAGTTCAAGGGTGAACTGGGCGTGCGCAAGAACGTGGCCTGGGCCGATCCCGTGAGCCTGGAAGAGGTCAAGGCCGTGGGCAAGGCGCTGGGCTGCACGGTCAACGATGTCCTGATTGCCACCATGACCGGCGCGCTTCACCAGTACCTGGTCGAGCAGGGCGACGATCCCTCGGAACTGACCATGCGCGCCACCGTGCCGGTCAATCTGCGCCCGCTCGAGCACGCTCGAGACCTGGGCAATCACTTCGGCCTGGTGTTTCTCGATCTGCCGATTGCCGAATCGAATCCGCTGGCCAGGCTCTATCAGGTCGCGGAGTTCATGCACCAGCTCAAGTCCTCGAAGCAGGCCGTCATGAGTCTGGGCCTGCTGGCTGCTCTGGGCATGGCGCCGACGGCAGTGCAGAAGCCGGCCTTGGAGCTGTTCAGTCGCAAGGCATCGACGGTTCTGACCAATGTGCCGGGTCCGCAGCAGCCGCTCTACCTGGCGGGGGCGCCGATCGGAGAAATGATGTTCTGGGTCCCCCAGAGTGGGTCGATCGGGATGGGCATCAGCATCATCAGCTATAACGGCCAGGTGTTCTGCGGTCTGATCTCGGACAAGAAGCGCGTCCCGGATCCCTCCAGCGTCATGCGCCACTTCGAGCTGGAGTTCGAGAATCTCCTCCACCTGACCATGCTGCTTGGCCCTCAGGAGGGTTGGGTCAGCCCGGACATGGCCGATTCAGTGCACGCCTGGATCGACGGCGATCACTCCAGCGAGGACGAGGCGTAGTCCACGTCCAGGCGCTGCATGGCGTCGATCGGCGTCATCGAGGCAGCCGTCCGATACGCTTCGTTGGAGTCTTCCAGCTTCTTGTCTCCGTAGAGCAGGTACAGGCCATTACCGTATTCGAGGTGGGCAATGGGCGCGTCCGGCGTCAGTTCCAGGGCTTCGGCAAAGTGCTGCATGCTCTTGTCCGCGCTTGCGCCGTAGGTCATCGAACCCACCAGTTTGCCTACCTTGTCGATGATTTCGGCGTGATAGAGGCCGAAGGCCGTATGTGCTTCGGCATGCTTCGGCGCGAGCTTCAGGGCGCGTTCCAGCGAGGCCTTGATCTTGCCGCCCACCCCCTGAGCCAGCGCCTGTGCCACTGAAATGCACTGGCTGTAGCGGCCGAGGAGAAAGGCGTGGAAATAGTGGGCATTGGCGTCATCGGGGAAGGCCTTGATGGCGGCTTCGGCCCGCTCGATGCCGTTGCGGTAGATGTCGAGTTTGACCTCGTCGTCCTCTTCCAGATAGTCGGCGTAGATGCCGGAGGCCTTGTTGGCCACGGCATGGGCCAGCAGGCCGATCGCCTCGGCCCGGTCGACGGCGCCGGCAAAGTCACCTTCGTGAAAGCAGCGCCAGGCATCGGCCAGGTGTTCGGCCGTCCCGGCGGGATCCTCGCAGCTCGGGTCCAGCGCGATGATGCGGTCGGCATCGGGCCAGGGTTCGCAATCTCCTCGGTGCAGCTCCGCCCAGTGCTTGGCCAGGGCCTTGCCGGAAAAGTCGAAAGTCGCGGATTCCTCGGGCATTGATGCCCAGTTGCTTGTTTTCATGATTAGTGTGACCGCTCTAGTTCCCGCGTCTATCTTAGCGTTGTACTCGGCGGAAAGCAGCCGCCATCAACCGAATTCAACTGATCGCCAATTTGCCTGGAGGTTCGTCCAAATGAGCAAGAAGACCGCAAAGAAGAAAGTGGCCAAGAAGAAAGTGGCCAAGAAGACCGCTTCGCGCAAGACCGCTGCCAATCAGGTGCAGGATTATGCACACGAGATCTGGCTGGCCGGTCTGGGCGCCTTCTCCATGGCGCAGGAAGAGGGCGGCAAGATCATCAAGCAGGGCACCAAGAAGGTGGAAGACACCCGCAAGAAGGTGGAAGACACCCGCAACAAGGTGATCGGCGAATCCAGCAAGCTGTTCGAGCGTCTGGTCAAGGAAGGCTCGAAGATGGAAAGCAAGGGCCGCAAGCTGGCCACCGACACCGTCGACGGTGTGCGCGGTGACGTCGAAAGCCGCGTCGGCAAGGTGCGCGAGCAGGCCGACAAGGTTCGTGAGCAGGCCCAGAGCAACTGGGACAAGCTCGAGAAGGTCTTCGAGCAGCGCGTGGCGCGTGCCCTGTCACGCCTGGGCGTGCCGACCTCCGACGAGATCAACGAGCTGAGCAAGCGCGTGGCCGAGCTGAACAAGCGCGTGGCCGAACTGGCCAAGAAGGAAGGCGCTGCCAAGGCGCCCGCCAAGGCCAAGAGCCCCGCGAAGGCCAAGGCCAAGCCGGCTGCTCCGGCCACGCCCAAGGCTGAAGACGCCGCGAGCTGATCACTTCACGCAGCGTTTCCAAAGGTTCTACCCCGAAGCAGCCAAGGGTCCCCTCTTGCCCTAGCGTGGCTGCTACTTGGCCCGGATCCTCCCCGATCCGGGCCTTTTTTATTCCGAACTTGGTGGGTTTCTGCGTCGCCTCAGCGATAGGCGGCCGCCAGGGCCTGCATCTGGATGCGTGATTCCTCATCCAGGCAGGGGCTGACGATGCTCATGACCTGGGTGACCGCGCGATCCGGGCGCGGTTCGCCATCCCGCTCGAGCACCTGATCGAAGGCCAGCCAGAAGGTGCTGACCAGCACGAGATTGCGCACCATGGCATCGCGGGTTTCCTCGTCGGCATCGAGATGGCCGGCGTCGGCCAGCCCGTCCAGCAGTGCGCGGGCCGTGTCCATCGACAGGCGGAGAATGCCGCGAAAGCGTTGATGGAGCCCGCGAAAGCGCGAGCAGAGATCGCTCAGGTCGCGATAGAAGAAGCGGAATTCGCCGATGGTTTCGAAGACCAGATGAAGGAAGAGCCAGATGTCTTCGATCTCGGGGTTGCGCTCATCCGGCGTGGTGAGCAGGCTGAGCATGCGGCCTTCGTAGGCCGCGAACAGGGCTTCGATCAGATCGCCCTTGGTTCGAAAGTGATAGTGCAGATTGCCCGGGCTGATCTCGAGCTCATCGGCAATGCGGTTGGTGGTGACGTGCGGCTCGCCATCTTCGTTGAAGAGGACGAGCGCCATGGCCAGAATCCTCTCGCGAGTATTGCGGGCCATGGCAGCAGAATCTCCTCGGGCCGGAAATCAGCCTTGCAGTGACTTGACCAGATCGATGTACTGCTGGCGAGCTTCGTCCTGATCCATGCCTTTCAGCTTTTCCCAGGCCTCGTATTTGGCCACGCCGACGAAATCGAAAAACCCGGGCTTGTCGCCGGAGACATCGCCCTTCGAGCCCTGCTTGTACAGCGCGTACAGCTTGAGCATGGTGTCGTTGTCGGGTCGCTCGGGGAGCGACTGGGCCGCTGTGGCGGCATCTTCGAACTGCTGGTCGAGCGTACTCATGACGACGGAAAACCCTCTGTTCAGACTGAAATCTCCAATGCTCGTACTTCTAGCACGCGCTGGGCCGAGGGTCAATGCGACTTGGCAGGGCCGGGGGCAATCGGTATCTTATGCCGACAATCCGAATCCAAGAATTCACGGGGAGAATCCAGTCCATGACCTATTTCGTCACCGGTGGCACGGGCTTCATCGGCCGCAATCTGATCGATCAGCTACTGAAACGCAAGGGGACGGTCCATGTGCTGGTGCGCAAGGGGTCGAAGAAGAAGTTCAATGCTCTGGTGAAGGAGCGCTGGGCCGATGACTCCGGGCGCGTCGTTGCTGTCTCGGGCGACTTGACCAAGCCGGTGCTCGGCCTGTCCAAGTCCGACATCGAGAGCCTGTCCGGCAAGATCAAGCATTTCTTCCACCTGGCGGCCGTCTACGACCTCAGCGCGGACGACCAGGCCAATCAAGCCGCCAATCTGGACGGAACGCGCCACGCACTCCAGGCTGCCGAGCAGCTCGGAGCCGGGTGCTTCCATCACACCTCTTCCATCGCGGCGGCCGGTCTCTATCAGGGCACCTTCCGCGAGGACATGTTCGAGGAGGCCACCGGCCTGCATCATCCGTACTTCCGGACCAAGCACGACTCCGAAGGTCTGGTCCGGACCCATGCCAAGGTGCCGTGGCGCATCTATCGTCCGGGAATCGTCGTCGGGCACTCCAAGACCGGTGAGATCGACAAGATCGACGGACCGTATTACTTCTTCAAGCTGATCCAGAAGATGCGGCGCATGCTGCCCTCATGGGTGCCGACCCTGGGTCTGGAAGGCGGCCGGATCAACCTGGTGCCGGTGGACTTCGTGGCCCAGGCGATGGACCATATCGCCCATAAGCCCAAGCTCGACGGCCATTGCTTTCATCTGACCGATCCGAGCCCCAAACGGATCGGCGAGGTGATGAACCTGTTTGCCGAAGCGGCCCATGCGCCGCTGATGTCGATGCGGATCGACGCACGTCTGTTCAGCTTCATCCCGGCGCCGGTCAAGCAGGGCCTGGGCATGCTTCCGCCCGTGCGACGGATCATCAACCAGGTGCTCGGCGATCTGGGCATTCCGAAGGACGTGCTCAGCTTCTTCAACTATCCGACCAAGTTCGATACGCGTGAGACCGAGCGGGCCCTGAAGGGCAGTGGCATCGAAGTGCCGCCCCTCGACGATTACGCCTGGGTCCTCTGGGACTACTGGGAGCGGCACCTCGATCCCGAGCTGTTCATCGATCGCTCGCTTTCGGGCCAGGTCCGTGGCAAGAACGTGCTGGTCACCGGCGCCTCTTCCGGAATCGGACGGGCAACCGCGCTGATGATGGGCCAGGCCGGGGCCAACGTGATCATCGTCGCCCGAGGCGAAGAGGCACTGATGGAGACCAAGGCCGAGATCGAGGCCGAGGGTGGCAAGGCCTTCCCGTACACCGCCGATCTGTCCGATCTGGAAGACGCAGAGCGTCTGGTCAAGGACGTGCTTGCCGATCATGGCGTGGTCGACGTACTGGTCAACAACGCCGGTCGCTCGATCCGCCGTTCGATTGCCTTGTCCTATGATCGCTTCCACGACTACGAGCGCTGCATGCAACTCAACTACTTCGGCGCCCTGAAGCTGATCATGGGTTTCCTGCCCGCCATGGTGGAGCAGCGCCGCGGTCAGGTGATCAACATCTCCTCGATCGGTGTGCTCACCAATGCGCCGCGTTTCTCGGCCTACGTGGCTTCGAAGGCGGCGCTGGATTCCTTCTCACGCTGTGCGGCTTCGGAATTCAACGACACGGGCGTATCCTTCACGACCATCAACATGCCGCTGGTGCGCACGCCGATGATCGCTCCGACCAAGATCTACGAATCGGTCCCGACGATCACGCCGGAGGATGCTGCCGACATGGTCAAGCAGGCCGTGATCTTCCGTCCGCAGCGGATCGCGACCCGGCTCGGCATCTTCGCCCAGGTGTTGCATGCGGTCGCTCCGAAGATTTCGGAGATCGTCATGAATTCCGCCTTCCGGATGTTCCCGGATTCAGCGGCGGCCAAGGGCGAGAAGCCGGGACGGGATGACCAGCCCACCCAGGAGCAGGTGGCCTTTGCCTCGCTGATGCGCGGTATTCACTGGTAGGAACGCCGTCTCGTACGAGCTCCGGCGCCGCGGCTGCGGCGCCGGGCTTCAGCGGCGCAGCAGGCGTTCGAGGCTGTCGAGGGTGCGAGCCAGGTCGTTGCCGACCGGCGCCAGATAGGGAGCGTCCTCGCGCATGGCTTCGTGGAAGCTGCGCGGGGTTTCCAGAACCGATCGATTCAGACCCAGGTCGTAGGTCTCCAGGAAGGGTTCGAGCTCGTCCGCGCGCGCCAGCAGTTCCTTGCGCGTGGTCTGATAGGCGTGATCGACCAGCTCGTTGCGGGACGCATAGCTGAAGATGTTCGTGAAGAACATCTGCTCGTCGTTCCGGTTGGGCTCGACCAGCATCATGCCGACGGCCGGGTATTCCTTTTCGTACTTCGACATGCCGACCTGCATCCTCGACTGGATCAGAGCGCGGAAGGTCTGCGAGAGGACCGCGGGCAGGCCTCCCTGGACCATGCGGCTATGGGCATGACCATTGCGAGGGACGCCGTCGCCATCGTAGGGCACGAGCGGGTTGATGCCGATGAGCAGGTCGGCGCCTTCCTTGAGCGCCACCGAGGCGTGCAGGGTGCGGCGCAGGGCGCCGTCGACGTAGAAGCGTCCGTCGATCTCGACCGGGGGATACAGACCGGGCAGGGCGGCCGAGGCCTGAACCGCGGAGCTGATCGGGACGTGGTCCAGCCCGGGTTCGCCGAAGCGCACGGCCTGGCCGGAATCGAGTTCGACGGCCACGACGCGCAGTTTGGCCGTCAGCTTGCGGAAATCATTGCTCCGGCCCTGGCGGCTCAGGACGCCCTTCAGGAAGTGCTCGATCATGTGGTTGTCGAACAGGCCGGTGGGGACCAGGCGGGCGATGCCCTCCAGGCTCTCCAGGTGCGCCAGGCGAGACGGGTGACGGATGGCCTCGCGAATCAGGTCGAAGATGACCGATGGCACGGCCTTGGCGCGGCTCAGGTATTCCTTCAGCGCCGGTCTGAGGAACATTTCCGGTTGGAACTGGAACTCGGCGTCGTCCGCGCTCATGAAGATCCGGCCCATCTGGGTCGCGGTGATCCGGTTGGCCAGGCTGGCGGTCAGGAAGGAGCCCGAACTGACGCCGACGTAGACGTCCAGATCGTGCATGTGTACACCGTCGATGGCTTCGTCGATGGCCTGAAGGGCGCCGAGTTCGTAGATGGCGCCGAGGGGGCCGCCGCCGGCGATGGCCAGACCGATGATGGGGCGACGATCCGCCGGGCGGGGAACGGAGGCCGGTGTCAGCTTGAGCATGCGAGATTTCCCCTGTCTGGGCAGCCCCGCTCATCGGCAGGCCTGCGCATGTTGATGATATTCGAACATTATAATGCAGGCCTGATCGAGCCATCCATCGATGCCTCGGACCTGAATTGATAGGCTGAATGAAAATGACCGCACAACTCAATGAAAAAGCTCCGGATTTCTCGCTTCTGGACGCCGATGGAAACGTCTTTCGACTGCAGGAGATGAGCGGCCAGCGCCTGCTCCTGGTGTTCTATCCAGGAGACGATACACCGGTCTGTACGCGGCAGCTCTGTGACTATCGTGATGGTATCGAGGTCTTCGCCGAACTGGGCGTGACCGTGGTCGGGATCAGCCCGGACGATGCCGAGTCCCATCAGCGCTTCCGTGCACGTCACGACCTGCCTTTCGTGCTCCTGAGCGATTCCGATCTGAGTGTGGCCGAGCGGTATGGTTGCAAGGCCCTGATCGGCATGAAGCGAGGCGTCTTCCTGCTCGACGAGGCGCAGATCATCCGCTACCGACACGTCGAGGCCGTGGCGCTGTTTCGGCGCCGCCGGGAAGAACTGGTCGAGGCGATCAGGGCCCTGGGATGAGCCATGCCGAAGCCATCGAGCACCTGAGCGAGCAGATTCGCCGGAACCAGGCGGTCGGCGAGCGCCTGGCCCGGGCCGAGCCGGAGCTGGAGGCATCGCTGATCAGGCTTCAGGACTGGCAGCGTCGGCGCCTCGACGCCACCTATGCCGATCTACGGCGCTCCGAGCGCCATCGGCCCGCCTGCGAATTCTTTCTCGATGAGCTCTACGGCGGGCGCGATTTTCGCGAGCGGGATCGTCAGCTCGCGCGCGTCGTTCCGGTCATGCGCCGATTCCTGCCCGACCACCTGCTCATGGCGGTCGGTGATGCGATGCGCCTGCAGGCGGTCAGCCTGGAGTTCGACCTCGATCTGGCCGAGGTGCTGGTGGCGGTCGAAGCGATGGACCAGCCGGCCTACGCGGCGGCCTATCGATCGCTGGGCACCTGGCAGGGTCGGCGGGAGCAGATCGAGCTGATCGAAGCACTGGGTCGGGTGCTGGACGAAACCGTGCATCGTCCGATGGTCCATCGCCTGGTGCGCATGATGCAGGGTCCGGCCGTGCTGGCTGGCTTCGGCGCGCTTCAGGGCTTCCTCAGGCGCGGCCTCGACGCCTTTGCCAAGATGCAGGGTGCGGATCATTTCCTGCACACGATCATCAGTCGGGAAATGCAGGCCCTGGAGGCCATGGAAGCCGGCGATGAATGGCCTTTCGCAACCTGGATCGGCCGCGGACCGGCCGACTGAGGGCCCGGTTCATTCCTGAGCTCAGAGCCAGTCGAGCTGAAACTCATCCAGTCTGGACAGCACGCGTTCGGCCAGTTCGAAGCCGGGCTCATCGGGCTCGAACACCGACGGGACGGCGAAAACGCGCATGCCGGCGCGATGCGCGGCCAGAACCCCGGCCGGGGCATCTTCGAAGACCAGGCATTGCTCGGGCCGAAGACCCAGCATGGCGGCCGTGGACAGAAAGACGGCCGGGTCGGGCTTGCTGCGCGCTTCGAGAACGCCCGAATGGCACAGTCGTAGCTTCGAGTCGAGGCCGAGGCGCTCGACCACGGCATCGATCAGCGCCGGCGGCGAAGACGAGGCGATGGCCAGCTCCAGCCCATGCGCGTCGAGGCGATCCATCAGTTCATGCACGCCGGGCAGCGACTGGCCGCGCTCGAGAATCAGGCGCGTCACTTCGCTCACAACGCGTTCGACCATCGTCGCGCAGGACGGTGACTCCCAGGCGAATCGCGCATGCCAGCCTTCGATGACCTCATCGATTCGGCGACCGGCGCTTTCGCGACAGAGCTCGCGGGTGATCGGCACGCCCAGCGGTCGGAAGCAGGCGATTTCGGCGTCCTGCCAGAGCGGCTCGGAATCGATGAGCAGTCCGTCCATGTCGAAGATCACGGCCCGGATGCGGCTCATGCCCGGCCCTCATGACCATTGCCCTGGCCGTTGCGCAGGGGCAGCGAGTGTTCCTGTGTCAGTTCATCGAGTTCCGGCACCGGGCGACCGCGGATCGCATCGTCGATCAGCGCGGCGGGGAGATCGGGCATGAGCAAGCGGAGGAATGCCTCGTGATAACTCCGCAGCAGCTGGTCCTGTCGCCAGCCGATCCAGGTCGTCAGGGTCGGCAGCAGATGCTGCGCGGGCAGGGCGATGAGGTCGTCGTCATGGCCCGGTTCCAGCGCCATTCCGGCCAGGATGCCGACGCCGAGTCCGTTCCGTACGCAGGCCTTGATGACATCCGAGTCACGTGCCGTGAACGCGATCGAGGGCGTCAGGCCGCGCGTGGCAAAGGCCGACATCAGGGAGGAGTCGGGACGGTCGCTGAACAGATAGGTCACCAGGGGCAGGCGCGCGAGGGTTTCCAGCGAAAGCGCTTGATCGGACTCGGCCAGGGGATGCGTCCGCGGTACGACGACGACGCGATTCCAGCGATGAACCGGCAGGCGGACAATGCCCGGAAACAGCTTCGCTGCGCCGGTGGCCATGGCGAATTCGGCGGTGCGATCGTTCAGCATCCGGGCGATCTGTTCGGAGGTGCCCTGGTGCAGGGCCACGGTGGTCGCCGGATGCTGCTGCCGGAATTCGCTCAGGATCGACGGCAGGACATAGCGTGCCTGGGTCTGGGTCGTGGCGAGGCTGAGCTGGCCCTGATCCTGCCCGCGCAGCTCATCGGCCAGGCCCTTGATCGATTCCACCTCGCGCAGCACGCGGCCGGCGCGCGTGACGACCTCCCTGCCGGCGGGGGTCAGGGCGTCCAGGCGTTTGCCGCGGCGAACGAACAGGGTCATGCCCAGTTCGTCCTCGAGCAGGCGGATCTGCTTGCTGATTCCCGGTTGGGAGGTGTACAGATGCTCTGCGGCGGCGGTGATGTTCAGGCCGTGATCCACGACCGCGTTGAGGAATCGGAGTTGCTGCAGTTTCATGCGCCGTAACCATCGGTGTCGTCGGGTCGAAACGCCGATGGGAGGGGCTGCGGGGGACGGAATTCAGGGGGGACGGCACCTTGCGCCGACCGCTTTAGCTGAATTTCTCAAGCGCCCGCAAGCTGGCTCAAATCGGCGCATCGACAATGTTAACGGACCGAAGGCCCCTGTCAAGTCAAGGCAGTCAGGACTGGATCGGCTCGGCCTTGCCGATGGCCGGGCCCTGGAACAGGCTGGCACCGGCGTCGCTGAACGCCTTGATCAGTTCCGCCTCGTTGACCTGCTCGACCAGGATCCGAACGAACGGTCCGATCGCCTCGGTCAGGGCGGGAATCCGCTCTGGCCCCTGCAGGGCGCTGACGCGCAGATAGTCGAGCTGGCCGTTGAACGCGGCCAGCTGGCCGGCGTCGAGGCCGAGGGCGACGCCGCAGACTTCGATGTCGCGAGCATTGAGGTGGCGACGGATATCGCCGACGTCCGACGGGTTCTGGAAGGCCTTGAGCGGCAGTTCGCAGGCCAGCGCCAGATGTCGATAGCGTCCCGCCAGATCCAGCCACTCATCGACCAGCAGGTCCAGTTCCTCGCACTCGGCCGGGTGGACCTGGAGCAGCAGGGTGGATTGCAGGCCCGCCTGATCGGCCTGTTCGAGGCAGATGCGCCGAACCATCTGGGCCAGGCGAACTTCCTCACCGAGGTCTTCGGCGAGGCGGAACAGGGTGTTGCTGTCGGCCGCGAGCCGGGGATGCGCACTCCGACCCCGCAGGCTCAGTGCCATCGGCGTGCCGCCCGAACTCATGATCGGCTCGGCCATGCCCGTCAGCTGTTCGTCGTTGAGCATCTCGAAGAACTCGGGGGCCTGCACCGGGAAGCCGGTAGGCAGGGCGGTAAAGCCGATGATCGTGTCGTTGCTGGATTGCCGTTGCGACAGCGGCGCATGGGGACGGGTCTCACCACTGGTCTGACGTTGGCGCACCACGAAGGGGTGGTTGCCGAGATGAATGATGTCGCCGTTACGTATCGGCGTGGGCGCATCGATGCGCTGATGGTTGACGAAGGTGCCATTGGTGCTGTCGAGGTCGGTGACCGTGACTTCCCGCCCGTCATACTCGAAGCGGCAGTGCTCTCGGGAGATGCGATCGAACTCCAGCTGCAGCGCGCACTTCGGGCTGCGTCCGACCGTGCAGGGCAGCGGATCGAGCGGATAGGACGGTGCGTCCGGCAGATCGCCTTCGCCCGGTTCCAGGTAGAGATTCTGCTCCGACATCCTGACCCCTTTCGATAGGTGCAGCTTCAGTCTAGCGCAAATGGCCGCGATACCGACAGGGGGCATATAACGAGAAGTTCCTTGCCGGATTCAGGCCCCGGACCTAGCATGACCCGGCAACTCATCGAGACCGACCGAGGGACAGGCCCTTTGACGTCGGGGCAACCAGCTGCATTCGCCGAGGCAGGCGTTTCAGCCAGGTGCCAAATCCTGCGGAGCACGGATCATGATCCGGCGACCGAGAGATGAGCGCGAATCAGAGCCCGGCCCGGTGCAGTCAATTGCACGTCCGGTCGATGCGCTGGTTCGGGCCCGTGTTTCGAGGTTTCCGCAGCGATGCGTCGCATTGAACCGAAACCAGACTCACGGGAGAACGCAATCATGCCTGTGCCATCCATACCGACCGACTCGAACTCATTCGCCCGCAGCGCGAACGCTGCCCCAGTCCGCTCATCGCCCCGCGAAGGCGAACTGGACTGGTCATCCCTCGATCGACACGGCCAATCACGTCGGCTGAGCCTTCGCTATCGCCTGGAGGGACCGCCGACGGCCCCATTGCGCGTGGTTCTCGGCGGCATCAGTGCCAGCCGGCAGGTCCAGTGCTGGTGGCGCCAGCACCATGGACGGGGGCAGGCGCTGGATCCGGCTCGCGATCTGATTCTGGGCATGGACTGGCTGGACCATCCGACCGGGGTTTCCACCGCCGACCAGGCCGATGGTCTGTTGCGAATCGTGGATCATCTGGAGCTCGGGATCATCGACACCCTGATCGGTGCCTCCTATGGCGCGATGGTGGGGCTGGCCCTGGCCCAGCGTCATGGCCATCGTCTTCGCCACCTGATCGCCATCAGCGGCGCCGATCGTTCCTGTCCCTCGGCGATGGCCATTCGGCGTATCCAGCGAGAAATCCTCGCGCTCGGTGAGGAACTGCGACAGCCGGAGCGCGGGGTGGCCTGGGCGAGAGCCCTGGCGATGACGAGCTACCGGCCCCCGGCGCTGTTCGATCAGCGCTTCGCGCACACCGACCCGAGCCAGGTGGCCCGCGAAATCGATGCCTATCTGGGCCATCAGGGCCGACGCTACAGCCACGATCAGAGCCTGGCGCGCTATCGCTGCCTGTCGCGATCGCTCGATGAACACTGCATCGAGCCGGCCATGATTCGATGTCGAGTCGATCTGGTCGGCGTGGACTCCGATGCCCTCGTGCCCCTGGCCCAGCTCGAAGCGCTGGCCGAAGCCCTGGGGCCTCGGGCCCGGCTGCATCGCCTTTCCTCCTCGTATGGGCACGATGCCTTCCTCAAGGAAAACAATGCCTTGAAGCACCTTCTTTCCAGCTTGATCGAGACAGGAGGTGGCGCATGAGCCGTTGGCATTCGGCCACGCTGGCGGTTCGCGCCGGGCTGGACAGCGATCAGCAGCACGGGGCCGTCGTGCCACCGATCTGCCTGAGCAGCACCTTCTCCTTCGAGGCGCTGGGGCAGGCTCGGCGCCATGACTACAGCCGTTCCGGCAATCCCACCCGGGATCATCTGGCCGAGGCGATCCGGGTCCTGGAGGGCGGGCAGGCAGGCGTGATCACGGCCACCGGCATGGGCGCGATTCTGACCGTCCTGCAACTGCTCGAGCCCGGACAGCGCCTGGTCGCGCCGGCCGATTGCTATGGCGGCAGCTATCGACTCTTCCAGGCCCTCGCGGATCGGGGTGCCTTCGAACTGCGCTGGGTCGATTTCCAGGACGAATCCGACTGGAGACCAGCCTTGCAGGGCGCCAGCATGGTCTGGCTCGAGACGCCGAGCAATCCCTTGCTCAGGATCACCGACATCGCCCGTGTCTGCCGATCGGCCCGACTCGCTGAGGCCTGCGTGGTCGTCGACAACACTTTTCTTTCGCCAGCGCTCCAGCGACCCCTTGCGCTGGGTGCCGACGTGGTCGTGCATTCGACCACCAAGTACATCAACGGCCACAGCGACGTGCTGGGCGGCGCCGTGGTGGTAGCCAGCGCCGAAACCGGCGAACGCCTGGCCTGGTGGGCCAATTGTCTGGGCGTCACGGGCTCGGCCTTCGATGCCTGGCTGGCCTTGCGTGGCCTGCGAACCCTGGAAACGCGCGTTCGCGCTCAGGAAGCCCATGCGCATCGTCTGGTCGACCTGCTCGACGCCCATCCTGCCGTCGAAGAAGTGCACTATCCCGGCCTTGCGAGCCATCCCGGGCATGCGATTGCGGCGGAACAGCAGGTGGGTTTCGGCGCGATGGTGTCCTTCGAACTTCGTGGCGGCGAATCCGCCATCCGTCGCTTTCTGGATGGTCTGGAGCTCTTCACCCTGGCCGAGTCACTCGGCGGCGTGGAGAGTCTGATCGCGCATCCGGCGACCATGACCCATGCCGCCATGGATGCGGCGGCCCGGGCGCGCGCCGGCATCGGACCTGGCCTGCTTCGTCTGTCCGTGGGCCTGGAGAATCCGTCCGATCTCGAAGCCGATCTTTGCCGTGCGCTCGACCGGGTCGCGCTGCGGCGAACGCGGGAGGAGAAGGTTCATGTCCCGACCTGAGTCATCCTTGAGTATCGCCCTGGTCGGGCCCGGTCGGGTCGGTCGGTCCTTGCTGGAACGCCTGCAAGCACATGCCCCGGAGACCTGGCAGCTGATGGCCGTGGCGGATTCCACTCGTCTGCGAAGGGGGCCGATCGAGCGTTCGGAGTGGGCGCAACCCTTCGCCGACGAGGCCTTCCAGCCCAGAGCCTCGGACCGGGATTGGCAGGACGAGCTGCTACGGCGCGATGGAATCCCGGTGCTGATCGATGCCAGTGCCAGCGCGGAGGTTGCCGATGCCCATGCCGACTGTCTGGCGCGGGGGATTCATGTCGTGACGGCCAACAAGCTGGCCATGGCCTGCCCGTCGAGCGATTGGGAGCGGCTGCGCGCGGCCAGCGAACGATCGATGTACGGAATCTCGGCGACGGTCGGCGCGGGCCTGCCGGTGCTGGACAGTCTTCGTGAGCTGAGGCGGGCCGGTGAGCCCGTGCGCCGGATTCGTGGCGTGCTCTCCGGCAGCCTGAGCGCGTTGAGCGAAGGCCTTTCTGTCGGCCGAAGGGCGTCCGAGGTGCTGGAGACGCTTCGTCGTGATGGCCTGACCGAGCCCGATCCACGCACGGATCTCGGCGGTCTGGACGTGGCCCGGAAGCTGGTCATTCTGGCGCGCGAAGCGGGTCTGGATCTGTCGCTGGATGCGCTCGTCGTCGATTCGCTCGTGCCCGAGGAGCTGGCAGCACTGTCGCTGGACTCGTTTCTGCGTTCAGGCGCGGTGCTGGATCGGCATGTCGCTCAGTGCGTTGACCGCGCGCCGGGCTCGGGCCGGCATCTGGCCTACGTGGCGGAACTGGAGGTGGATGGGCGCGCCTGCGTCGGGCTGAGGCGTCTCGACGATGGGGATTCCCTGGCGCAACTGTCGGGGCAGGGCAATCGGATCGAAGTGACCACGGAGTGCTACGCCGCTGCGCCCTTGAGTATCGAGGGTCCGGGTGCGGGTCTGGAGGTCACGGCCCTGGCCTTGTGGCGGGACCTGGTCCGGATCAGCGAATCCGTGCGACGTTGCCGTTGAGATCGAACAGGGCGTGCGCCGCCGACAGCATCCGGGCGGGGGACTCCTCGCTGTTCAGGTCGGGGAACTGGATGCCGAACCGGACCGACAATTCGACGTCCTGGCTGGCGAAACGGACGCGTGCGCCGGCCAGAGCACGCCGCAGGCGGCTGACCAGATAGCGAGCGCCGGGCTTGTGAGTGCCCATCAGGATCACGCTGTAGAGATCGTCCGAGGTGCGGTGGAGCGAGTCTTCCTGGCGCAATTCCCGGTGCAGGAAATAGCGCAGGTTCCGCATCACGGATTCAGCCCAGGCGTTGCCGTGCTGCTTCCTGAGGTCACGATAATTGTTCAGTTTGACGTGCATCAGGGCCAGATCCAGGTTCTGGCGGCGATGGAAGCTGAAGGCCTGCTCGATGCGCAGGTAGTAGTACTCCGGCTCCGGCACATTGTTGAGCAGGCCGGACTCGGGCGGGTAATCGGCGTCGTGCGTGACCAGGCGGGCATCCGGCATTTCGCCTTCCAGATGAACGCGCAGGGCGCCGGTCAGATCATCGGCGCTGAAGGGCTTGGAGATGAACGCGGTGGCGCCGGCATCCAGCGCCAGCGCCCGGGCATTCGATTCCTCGTTGCCGGTCACGACCAGGATGGGCAATTGCTTGATGCGGCGGTCCGGGCAGGCGCGGATGGTGCGAATCAGTTCGTTGCCATCCATCACCGGCATCATCAGGTCGGTGAAGATCAGTTCGATGTCGGGATCCTGATTCAGGCGCTGCCAGGCTTCTTCGCCGTTCTCCGCCATCACCAGATCGCAGACGCCGGAAAGGAATTTGCTGCCGGCGTAACGCATGAGACGGGAATCATCCACGAACAGGACACGTCGAGTCGGTGGTGACTGTTTGCTCGCTTCCAGCATGGTCCGCGGTCCCGGTCGTCCCTGTATGACATGCGGCCATCTCCCCCGACCGCGCAAATACCATGAAATGGTACTTGTTTTCGATTGTCGGTCATCGCATCGATAACTGCAAGCGGCCTCGGTCGGAGAAACGCCACCGCCCGTCCGTTTCACGGGCGCTCAGCCGAACAGACCGTGGATGAACCAGCCGCTGCGCGGGCTATGTTCGCGGAAGACCCAGAGGCGGCGCCCCTGACGGTCGCGTGCGATCCAGTAGTCCCGCTTGCAGTCCTGGCCATCCCACCAGCCGGCTTCGATGCGTTCGGGGCCTTCCTCCAGAACCAGGCGCTCGCGCTGACAGGGCTGGGGCGCCGGCAGCAGCCAGCTGGGTCGGGGGCGGGTTTCCTGACAGGGTCGGGACGTGCCGGGAGCGACCCATTGCCAGGATTGCTCGGGTCGATGATCGGATCTCGGCGCCAGACTGGCCAGACCGTCCTCGCCCAGGCGAGCGCCCAGACGATCGAGCAAGGCCGGCCAGGCATCGCTTCGATTGCCGCCGCCGAGCAGATCGGCCTGTGCCGGGCGATGCTCGCTGGTGCTCTCGGCGCGAAGCCGGAGCGAGTCGATGTCACCGCCGAGCTGCAGCGCCTCGAGCTTCAGTTCGATGAGCTCGAGCATGCGAGCCCGATCGAAAGCGGGCCGGGCCAGACCGATGTCGAAACGGCAGTCCGGGCCGCCATCTTCACGCCCCAGGCAGGCATGCAGTCGGGTCAGTCGCTGGTCCCGCAGCTCCAGCCAATGGCCGAGCGAATCCAGCGCTCGTTTGAAGATGAACATCAAGGCCTGGCGATCGTGCGTGGCCACCGGCAGTTCCAGGCCCAGCTCGAAGCGCTCCGGGGGCTTCCACTGTGCCAGCGGCGTGTCCAGGCGTCCTTCGAGTCGATCGAGGTAAAGATTCAGTCCGGTGCCGAAGCGCCGGGCACGCTGGGCCGCGGGCAGAGCATAAAGCTCCTCGAGCGTGCGCAGCCCGCAAGCTTCCAGGGCGCGGGATTGCTCGGCACTCAGGGGCAGGACATCGATGGGCAGACCGGGGAGCTCATGGCGCAGGGTCTCGAGCTTGCTGCAGCGCCGCCCCAGACGGGCCATCAGGCAGGCGGCCGTAGGCACCGGCGCCAGTCCGATTCGGATACTGAAGCCTTGCTCGGACAGGGTGTCGGCCAGCTGATCGAGCAGGGGCGCGATGCCCCCGTGAAGCCGCCGGCTGCCGCCGACTTCCAGCAGCACCGTGTCCGGCGGCGCCAGGCTGACCTGATGGCTGTGCTGATAGGCGACCAGTGCAATCTGTTCCAGCGCCCGCTGTTCGCTTTGACGGCAGCGCGGCCGGCTAGGCAGCGAAGGCAGCAGGGCCAGCGCCTGGCTCAACCCCTGGCCCGGCCGTACGCCATGCCGTCGAGCCTGGGCATCGGCCTGCAGGATTCGGGCTTGTCCACGGACGTGTTCATGCACCGCGATCGGTCCGTCCTGCGCTTCCCATCGCCAGACCGCATCCAGCGGCAGCCGCGGGCAGTGCAGGCCTGCCCAGAGCGTGAGGCGACTCGAAGGCATCGGCAGTTCGAGCTCAGGTCTGCGCCTGCTGGAGCTGATTCATCGGTGATGCAATGCCGGCGCGCGCTCGCAGGGGCTGGCGTGTTCTGAGCCGGAGGCTGACCACATTGCTGCGGCCGATCTGGAAACGTCGTCCAGGCTCGGGCGCACCGCGCAGCAACTCGAGTTCCGGGCCGGGATGGATGGCCAGCCGCAGGGTCGCCAGCGAAGGCGGTGGCTGCTGGCCCGGTCGGTAGCAGATGAAGGCAGGGGCTGCGCCCTGTTCCGCCGACAGCTGCAGGCGCCGGAGCGCGCGCGGCTGCACGCGACCGCGCGGCGGCCAGACCATCACCATCCCGCACAGGCCGCTCTTCAGGCTTTGCTCGGCGGCCCAGAAGGCCTGCTCGGGGCGACGCACCACGACCAGCTTGTCCAGCGCCACTCCGCTACGTGCCAGACGCTGGGGACAGGGGATCATCGGCGGCGCGGCCAGAATGATCGGCTGTCCCTGACGCGTCTGCTGGGCCATCATGGGCAGCAGCAGCTCGAGTTCTCCCAGTCCGAAATGATCCGGCTGGAACTCGATCAGGCGGCCGCTGGGCCAACCGCCGGCGGGCAGCCAGGCGTCCAGGTCGGCCCGCCCGCTGGAGATTCGTGCATCGACCGGGCGACGCTGGCCTCGCCAGAGGTCGGATCGGCTGCTCAATAATTGTTCCAGAGGGGCGGTGCTGGTGGATGGATGCATGACATGTCTCCGCTGTGCTGATCTGACCCGGAGCGATATCCCCGGGGAACGGATACTATATTAATTTACAGTTTCTCAAAACCCGAGAATCGGATTTTTCGGTGACGGAAGGCCTGGCCACATGCCACAGACGTTGGCAGGGCGATCCCTCCTGGTTTACAATGCGCGGCTTGCCTGGTTTTGCCCTCGTGATGACCAGAAGTCGGAGCCAGTAGCAAAAGCAGTGCCAGGTTTTTGGAGAGGTGCCGGAGTGGTCGAACGGGCTCCTGCTGAGGAATGTCCCCCGGCGCTTCTTTCTCCCCGCTGCGCGGCTCGAAAACCGCACCGGGGACATGATTGGTTTGATAGGCTCGTCCTCGAAGTAGACCAGAGGTTCGAGCCAGTAGTACAAGCAGTGCCAGGTTTTGGAGAGGTGCCGGAGTGGTCGAACGGGCTCCTGCTGAGGAATGTCCCCGGCGCTTCTTTCTCCCCGCTGCGCGGCTCGAAAACCGCACCGGGGACATGATTGGTTTGATAGGCTCGCCCTCGAAGTAGACCAGAGGTTCGAGCCAGTAGTGCAAGCAGTGCCAGGTTTTTGGAGAGGTGCCGGAGTGGTCGAACGGGCTCGCCTGGAAAGTGAGTGTGCGGTTTATCCCGTACCGAGGGTTCGAATCCCTCCCTCTCCGCCAAATACGAAAAAAGCCCGCCTAGTGCGGGCTTTTTTCGTATTTGACGGAGAGGGAGATTTGGATTCAAACCCATGTTCGAACCGAGCAACGCGAGGACGATGCGCCGGGAGCGAAGCGACCAGAGCAACCCGTAGCGTCAGCGTAGGGCAAGCGCCGAAGGCGCGCAGTCAACCGAGCCAAAGGCGAGCTCGCTGGAGCGCAGCGACAGTCCGAAGGACAAGCCGCCGCAGGCGGCGCAGCAATCCCGTGTCCCAGTTTTCCCCGATGCCGAACGGAGCCGCAGACGGCGCAGCAATCCCTTGTTTCAGTTTTCCTCGGTGACGAACAGAGCCAAGGGCGAACTGGTTGAAGCGAAGCAACAGCAATCCAGGACTCTCAGTCTTTTCGCTACCCGCAAAACCCGAACGGGTCATTCACGACGCCACGGTCTTTTTGGGCAACACCCAGCCCGGCCTCGGGAAATGGCAGGTATACCCATTCGGATACCGTTCCAGATAGTCCTGATGCTCGGGCTCGGCCTCCCAGAAATCCCCGACGGGCTCGACTTCGGTCACGACCTTGCCGGGCCATAGCCCGCTGGCTTCGACATCGGCGATGGTGTCCAGGGCGGTCTGTTTCTGGGCCTCATCGACGTAGTAGATCGCCGAGCGGTAGGACAGACCGACGTCGTTGCCCTGACGGTTCAGGGTGGTAGGGTCATGGATCTGGAAGAAGTACTCCAGGATCCGTCGGTAGGAAATGCGTTCGGGGTCGAACAGGATCTCGATTCCTTCGGCGTGGGTGCCGTGATTGCGGTAGGTGGCATTCGGGACGTCGCCACCGGTGTAACCGACCCGGGTCGACACCACTCCCGGCAGCTTGCGGATCAGGTCCTGCATGCCCCAGAAGCAACCACCCGCCAGCACTGCGCGTTCCTGTGTCATCGAACTACTCCATTGATCGAGAACCCGATTTAAGCACGAGGAGTGTGGATGCAGACTGACGGGAATCTGGCCCTAGTTAATCCGCCACATCCGTATTAGAATGCCAACCCTGTTCACCGGAGGGGTGGCAGAGCGGTTGAATGCACTGGTCTTGAAAACCAGCAAGGGTGAAAGCCCTTCGTGGGTTCGAATCCCACCCCCTCCACCAGGCAATAAAAGAGCCCGCCCAGTGCGGGCTTTTTATTGCCTGGTGGAGGGGGATCGCGGCTGAGAACCCGTGTTCGAACCGAGCCGCAGGCGAGCTCGCTGGCGCGCAGCGCCAGTCCGAAGGACAAGCCGCCGCAGGCGGCGCAGCAATCCCACCCCTTCGGGATTTCGCGATGCGTGTCGAGGCCCTCGCGCGGGCTTCTTATTGATCGCGGAGGGGGATCGCGGCCAAGAACCCCTGTTCAAGCCAACTCCCCTCTCAATCCCTCAAGATACAGATCCGGCTGACCACGCCCGCGCCGATATAGACATGCACCGTCCGGCCGTACTCGTGGTAGTCGAGTCGGATTCCGGCCGAGCCCCCATTCGGATACTGCAATGGCACTCGTCGGTCCGGTCGTTTGCTCTCGACGGTCCGCCGCTCGCTGTCGCCGACGCGTACCAGTTTGTTGCCGAAACGGACCGATTCCGTGCAGTCCAGCGCCATGATGGGCGTGGACATGGCCAAGCCGACCAGAAAGATGAAAGCTCTCATGTCTGCCTCCGCTACTGCCTGATGTGGGTGGAACGCCAAGTCTTGCAATGTAGCAGGAAAGCCGCAGCAGACGTGCAGTTTGCATCTGGTGCGTGACGGCTTTCGAGATCGAACTGGACAGGATGTGTTCGCCTGGCGTCCCGCCCGCGTAGACTTGTTCAGAGGCTCTCTAGTAAGCTCGTCTCATGCCGATGAAGCGCATGGAATCGACATGAAGTCAGCTGCGAATCCGATCCCGATGTCGAGCCGACTGGGCTTGGCCCTCCTGTTTCTACTTACCTTCAGCCTGGCCCAGGCGGGTGGTCCATTGCTCTGGATCGACGCGGCCGGGCGTGATCATTGGCCCGAGATGAGCACGCCTGCCTCAGGTTCACCCGAGGCTCGGCTTCGGGCCCTTTTGGAGCAACAGCTGGCCGGTCCGGGGCCGGTCGAGCGCGCGGCGGGGTTCCGCTCGATCCTGCCGGAGGCCGTTCGGCTCGTTTCGGCCGAGGTCGATCTCGGGCGGGGGGCGGTGGTGCTGGAGCTGCCGGATGCCTTTCTCGATGATCAGCTCGACGATGTCGCCCTGGATCGCATCGCACGCTGGATCTCGGGACTCGTCGAGAGCGTCGATGGATTGCAGTCTCTGCACTTGCAGGCTCAGCGTTCCTCCGGTGGTCCGCCCCGCCCCCTGACGGAGTTTCTGCGGGTGTCGCCCGTGCTCGACAAACCCGAGCCGCCGATGGCCGAGTCCATGTTGTCGGCGCTGGTGCCTGCGCCAGGCCAGGGGCAGCCGGTCGGCGCCCTGAGCGGTGCATCGGTGTTTCTGAGCCCGGGCCATGGCTGGTACTACAGTGACGTGCTCGGGCGCTGGGCCACTCAGCGTGGCAATACCCACGGCCTGGTCGAGGACCTCTCCAATGCCGAGGCCGTGCTGCAGTATCTGGTCCAGTACCTCTGGAACGCCGGCGCACGGGTCTATACCGTGCGCGAACGGGACCTGCAGACCGAGATGGTCATCGTCGATCAGGGCGACCCGGGCTACAGCGACAGCGGCGGCTGGACAGAGCTGAGCGGCGTGGGTGGTGCCTATGGCGGCGTGCAACGTCAGGTGCTCAGCGTGGCCGGGCCAGCCACGGCCAGCGCCCATTTTACCCCGACGATTCCCGAAGACGGCTTCTATTCGGTCTATGTCTGGTTCCGGCCGGCGCCCAGCGGGACCACCACGGCGGCAGCGTCGATCACCATTCATCATTCCGGCGGCCAGACCGAGTGGACCCAGGACCAGAATCGGGATGGCTATACCTGGAAGCACATCGGCCGCTTTCACTTCACGGCCGGGACCGACCCGGCCAGCGCTTCGGTGGAGATTCACAATTCCACCGGCTCGAACGGTGACTGGGTGATCGCGGACGCGGTGCGTTTCGGTGGCGGCATGGGGGATCTTCCCGATGATCAGTCGGGCACGACCAGCGGTTACCCACGTTGGGAAGAATCGGGGCGCTATTTCGCCGGCTTCATGGGCAAGAGCGACTGGGCGGCGTCGAACACGGTCAGCGCCATGCCACGCTACGCGGCCTGGGAGCACGAGAGCTGGGAGGCCGGTCGCTCGGTGTACGTGTCCTGGCACACGAACGCCCCGGATCCCGGGCGGGGAACCTCGTCCTACGCGTATTCAAGCGCTGGCTTCAACGGGCCCTTCGATGGCGTGCCCGGAGGGCTCGAATTGCGTAATGCGATCCACGATCAGTTGATCAACGACATTCGTGCCGGCTGGGATCCGAACTGGACCGACCGGGGCCAGTTCACCAACTTCTTCGGTGAGGTCAATCCCAGTCACAACCCCGAGATGCCGGCCAGCCTGCACGAAATCGCCTTCCACGACACCCTGGCCGATGCGGTTTCGCTCAAGCATCCCCGTTTCCGCAATCTGGCGGCACGGGCCGTTTACCAGGGCATCGTGGACTTCTACCACGACCATCTCGAGGGTTTCGAAAACCCGGTCCATCTGCCCGAACCCCCGCAGTCCCCCGGCGTTCGAGCCCTGGGCGCTACCCGGGTTCGACTGAGCTGGCAGGCATCACCGCATGACACCGGCGATGGCTTGCTGGGTGGGCCGGCCGAGGGCTATCGCGTCTACCGTTCGGCCGATGGCAAGGGTTTCGACGAGGGTCTGGACCTGGGTGCGGTCACCGAGGTCGAGCTCGAGGTGGCGCCGGCCGTGGTGGAGTATTTCCGTGTCAGTGCCTACAACGCCGGGGGGGAGTCCTTTCCGACGCGAACCCTGGCGGTGCGCACCAGCGCCGAGGGTCTGCCGGCCGTGCTGATCGTGGATGGCTTCGATCGGATCGATTCCTCGGCCAATCTGCTCCGGTCGATCCCGACCCTGGGACTGGTCGAGCGGGGCTTGCTGGAACGCATGAACACCTTCGACTACGTGATTGCCCATGGTGAAGCCATCGCAGCGCACGGTCGCGCCTTCGACAGTATCGATCACCAGCAGCTGATCGATGGCCTGATCGATCCGAGTTCCTATCACACACTGGTCTGGATCGCCGGCGAGGAGAGCACGGCCGATCGGAGCTTCGATCCCGTCGAGCAGAGCAGGGTGAGCGAGTTCATGGATGGCGGTGGGCGCCTGTTCGTGTCCGGCGCCGAGATCGGCTGGGACCTGGTCGCCCAGGGCAACGGGCCGGGCTTCTTCAGCGATCAGCTGCACGCCATCTACGACGGTGATGACGCCAATGGCTACAGCGCCGTCGGCGTGGCCGGGAGTGCTTTCGGGGCCCTGGCTGCATTCGACTTCGATGATGGCAGCGAGGTCTACGATGTCCGTTTTCCGGATCGGATCAGCCCGGGGCCCGGTGCGAGCCTGGCGCTGAACTATGCCGGAACCGGTTCGGGCGGGGCGGCGATCCAGTTCGCCGGAGGGGTGCCGGAACGACGGCTCATCTATCTGGGCTTTCCCTTCGAGAGCATTGTCGATGCGAGCGTACGAGCTCAGTTGATGGCCCTGGCACTGGGCTTTCTGGACACGCCGTCCGCACTACCCGAGGCCATCTTCGCCGATCGCTTCGAATGATCGATCGGGAGCCTGCGGTTCCCGATCGAGAGGGTTCAGTGGGGGCTCAGAGCTTGATACCGCCGCCGGGCCCCATGCCGCCCGGGCCACCACCCATGCCGCCGAATCCGCCGCCTTCCTGGCCGGGAACCATGATCGAGGATTGCGCTTCGCGCTGCAGGCGTTTGATCTTCTCGATCGTTTCCTCGACGGCGCTTTCAGCGGCTTCGGCGAAACCATCGACCGCGGCAGCGAGCGAATCGACCTCGAGTTCGAAATTGATCGGCAGGGCGCCGGCCGGGCTCATGACCTGGGTCTGGCCGAAGAATCGCACCTTGCGGCCGGCATCGAATTCGCCGTCCGGCGTGACCGGGGTCAGGCGCTGGATGGTGCCGACGCGATGGTCGGTGAAGGTTTCTTCCTGGTAGAGGCTGTCTCGGTCCATGGACAGCTGCTCGCGCATGCTCTGGTCTTGCATCGGGTCGAACTCCGGTCTGTGATCGTCAGCTTTCAAGGGTGGGGGCGGGCGCGGCCTGATTCAAAGCGGGGTAGGGCCGCACGTTGGTTCCGGCCTGGAGCCCGCCCTGTTTCAGGACGTTCAAGGGCGGTCATCGTCGGCATCGCGCCGAGGCGCTCGCACCCAGGGGTCGTTCCGATCGATCGGCGGCGGACGCTCCCGGCCGCACTCGCGAAACATCATGATGTTCAGGGCGAACTGCGGGTTGAACAGCTCGAAGCTGGTCGGGGCCCGCGCTCGTCCGCAGATGACCTGACCGCTGGCGGTGACGATGCGCGTTTCACGCGTGCCGTCGTTGTTCTGCCATCGCTCCAGGCGCGCATCCACGGTGCCGACATATTCGTCGATCCAGCCGCGGCGGCTGGGCAGTTCGGGCACGGCGGCGGGCTCCAGCGGTCCGGCCATCTCGGGGATGTCGGTGGGCGCCAGATTCTGTCGTACGGCGCTCAGCAGCTGATCACTGGAGATCCTCGGCTCGATCCTGACGCTGGAGTCCTCGGCTTGATCGCCTGCGTCGGCGATCGTGATGCCGGGCTCGGTGGAAACTTCGGCCGGCCGAATGATCGGCTCGATTTCGGGCGTGGCCTCGGGTTCGACGGCTGGTGGGTCCGGCTCGATCTCCTGATCGGCCGAGTCCGGCGCCGAAGCGCGTGGTGCGTCGAGCCGGACGGCTAGTTCGGTTCGGTCCGCCGCAGGGCTTTCACCCCGCGTCCAGTGAATGGCCAGCAGCGCCAGGTGCAACAGCAGCGACCCGGTCAGGGCCAGCAGCACCAGGGGAGTCGAGGATCGAGGGGCCGAGGGAGCGGGCATTGCTGGGCCGTGGCTTTGTGAGTCAGCGTGAAGGCAACGAGTGATAAACTAGCGGCTTTGCCGTTAAGAGGATGCAAGATGGGTTTTCAGCACGTGAAAATGCCCGAGCAGGGCGACAAGATCCGGGTCCAGAATGGCCGCCTGGTGGTCACCGATCAGCCGATTCTGGGCTTCATCGAGGGTGACGGCATCGGTGTCGATATCACCCCGGCTTGCATGAAGGTCTGGAACGCGGCCATCGAGAAAGCTTACGGCGGCAAGCGCAAGGTCCACTGGGCCGAGCTGTATCTGGGCGAGAAGGCCGCCGGCATCTACGACGGCAACTACTTCCCCGAAGAGACCATGGATGCGATCAAGGACCTGACCGTGGCCATCAAGGGTCCCCTGACCACGCCGGTGGGTGAGGGCTTCCGTTCGCTGAACGTGTCCCTGCGTCAGACCCTGGATCTCTACGCCTGCGTGCGCCCGGTCAAGTGGTACCAGGGTGTGCCCTCGCCGCTGAAATCGCCGCAGGACGTCAACGCCGTGATCTTCCGCGAGAACACCGAGGACGTCTACGCCGGCCTCGAATACGCGTCGGGTACGGAAGAGAACAAGAAGCTGGCGCGCTTCCTGCGCGAGGAAATGGGTGCCGATTTCTTCGAGGACGCCGGCATCGGCATCAAGCCGATTTCCGCCTTCGGCTCCAAGCGCCTGGTGCGCAAGGCGATCCAGTACGCGATCGACAACAACCGTTCGTCGGTGACCCTGGTGCACAAGGGCAACATCATGAAGTTCACCGAGGGTGCCTTCCGCAAGTGGGGTTATGAAGTCGCCGCCGAGGAGTTCGGCGACGTCACCATCACCGAAGATGAACTTTGGGAAAAGTACGACGGCAAGCAGCCGGAAGGCAAGATCGTCATCAAGGACCGCATCGCCGACATCATGTTCCAGCTGATGCTGCTGCGCCCGGCCGAGTTCGACGTACTGGCCACCATGAATCTGAACGGCGACTACCTGTCCGATTCCCTGGCGGCCGAGGTCGGTGGCATGGGGATCGCGCCGGGCGCGAACATGGCCGACAACGTGGCCGTGTTCGAAGCGACCCACGGCACGGCTCCCAAGTACGCCGGTCAGGACAAGGTCAATCCGTCCTCGCTGATGTTCTCCGGCTGCATGATGTTCGACTACATCGGCTGGCCCGAAGTGAGCAAGCTGATCGAAGATGCCTTCGAGAAGGTGGTGGGTGAGAAGGTCGTGACCTATGACTTCGCCCGCCAGATCGAAGGCGCGAACAAGGTCTCCACCAGCGGCTTCGCTGACGCCCTGGTCGACGCCATCAACAAGGCCTGAGGCCCTGTCACGCCACTGGCAACAGGCTCGGCTGGCATTGGCCGAAACCGACCCGCTGGCCAAGTGCCAGCGGGTCGCCGCCTTGTGGGCCGAGGTGGAATCGGGGGGCTGGACGCCCTCGAATTCGGCTGACAGCGGGCTGCTGATCTGTGGGCGTCCGGAGCGGCCCGAGCTGGTTGCACCCGGTGATCTGCCTCGGCGCAGCCTCGGGTCCCTGGCGGGCCGTCAGGCCCTGGTGCACGCCATCGCGCATATCGAGTTCAATGCCATCAACCTCGGCCTCGATGCCGCACTACGTTTCCCCGGTATGCCGGAGGCCTTCTATCGCGACTGGTTGAGCGTGGCCGTCGACGAGGCCCGGCATTTCCGGATGCTCAGCGATCGCCTCGTCGAAATGGGGGTGGCCTATGGCGACTTCCCCGCGCACGGTGGCCTGTGGGACATGGCCGAGCGGACCGCGCACGATGTGATGATCAGGATGGCTCTGGTGCCCCGGGTGCTCGAAGCGCGCGGTCTGGACGTCACACCGGGCATGATCGAACGTCTGCGTGCAGCCGGTGACGATCGCACGGTGGGTCTGCTCGAAATCATTCTGGAAGAAGAAGAGCGTCACGTTGCCATCGGTTCGCACTGGTTCACCGAATTGTGTGCCGAGCGGGGGCTGGATCCGGACGAGACCTTCGAGACCCTGCTCGAGCAGTATTTCAGCGGGACCTTGCGCGGCCCGTTCAATTTCCCGGCGCGCCGGCGCGCCGGATTCACCGAGCCGGAGTTGGCCCGTCTGGCCGAGATGGATGCCTGAGACCTCGAACAGTCTGAACACGGTGCTGGTGCAGGCGGATCTGCGCTGGCAGGATCCTGTGGGAAATCGCGAACATCTGTCCGCGTTGATGGATGAAGCCGATGTGGCCGATCTGTTCGTCCTGCCCGAGACCTTTGCGACGGGCTTTCTCGGCGATCTGGATGGCGCCGCGGAAAGCATGGCGGGCGACACCCTGGCCTGGATGAAGGCAGAGGCGATTGCTCGCAAGGCTGCGATATGCGGCAGTCTGGCGCTCCTCGAGGACGGGCGGAGGTTCAACCGCTTCCTGTTCGTCGATGAGCAGGGGGCTTTGCTAGGCCACTACGACAAGCATCATCTGTTCGGTTTCGGGGGAGAGGACCAGCGCTACACGGCCGGTGTTGCGCCGACGGTGATCGACTGGCGTGGCTGGCGGATCGATCTGCAGATCTGCTACGACCTGCGATTCCCCGTCTGGTGTCGAAACGATCGCGACTTCGATCTGCAGCTGTTCGTGGCCAACTGGCCGAGTCCGAGGGTGGAGGCCTGGCGGGCCTTGCTGCGCGCCCGGGCCATCGAGAATCAGGCCTATGTCATCGGGGTCAATCGAGTCGGGCGAGACGGCAACGAGACCCCCTATCCGGGCTGTTCCTCGGCCTGGGATGCCATGGGGGCCTGTCTGGTCGAGCTCGATGCGCAGGCTCGAAGCGAGCGGGTCGAATTGCATCTCGATCGCCTGCGCACTATCAGGCGTGAGTTTCCCTTTCAGGCCGATCGGGACGCTTTCGAGCTCCGCCCCTGAGCTCAGGCTCAGTTCAGCGTCGAGCGGATCACGCCGACCCCGAGACCCTCGATGGCGAAGTCTTCATCGGCATCGACCGGAATCGGTCGGTAGTTCGGATTCTCCGGATCAAGAAACAGTTTTTCTCCCTGCTTGCGCAGGCGCTTGACCGTGATTTCATCGCCGACCCTCGCGACCACGATCTGACCCTGACGGGCCTCGGGGGTGCGATGGACCAGCAGCAGATCGCCGTCCTGGATGCCGGCACCGATCATGCTGTCGCCTTCCACGCGCAGCGCGAAGTCTGGCCGGGGTCGAAAGCGCGCGGGGTCGATCAGCAGATCGTCCTCGCGGTTCTCGACGGCCAGCACCGGCGTGCCGGCGGTGACTCGGCCGATCAGCGGCAGTCGGGCGCCGCTCGGCGTGGTGGGTGGAGGATCCACCGGCACGATGCCTCTGGCGCGTCCCGGTACTAGGCGAATGGCGCCGTGCTCGGCCAGCGCTCTTAGATGACACTGGGCGGCATTCGGAGATCGGAATCCGAAGTGCCGAACGATTTCTGCCCGCGTCGGGGGCAGGCCGTCCCGAGCCTTGCACTCGAGGATGTAATCGAGAATCTCGCGTTGCCTTGAAGTCAGCTTCATGCGGCTACTGTATCAAAGTTCAGTAGCCTGGTGGTCTCGGTGGTGGTCGAAAAGGCGGAAGCGTCGGCTGGCCTCGATGAATCGTTCGGAGCGTTGGGGATCGTTCGGGCCGTAATGGGCCCGGCGAAATTCCTGGGCGATGCGCTCGATCTCCTCGCGCTGTTCGGGTAATTGGCAGGCGATCCGCGCGGCCCATTCCAGGGGGGCCTCCGAGGGATGGATGCCCAGGCCGCGACGTCCGAGTCGTCGCTGCAGGTGACGCCATGCGCGTTCGACCGGGCTCGAGCTCTGACGTCGTGCTTCCCGCAGCAGCATCAGGCTCAGGGGCAGGGTGACGGCCAGCAACACGAGGATCATCAGCAGGCCGATCTGGCTTGAGCTCAGTTCGGGCAGGCCGAGTCGCTTGAGCAGGTTGAGTTGCGATTGTGCATCGAAACCGAGAACCCACTGGTTCCAGAGGTGCTGGATTCGGTCGATCCGGTTGCGCAGTTCATTGACCCAGGGCAGATCCAGCAGGAACCTGGAATCATCGAGTGCGCTGGCCGAGCCCTGCTGAATTCTCGATGGCGACACCGCCGCGGTCGGGTCGAAGCGGGTCCAACCACGGCCCTCCAGCCAGACTTCGTTCCAGGCATGGGCGTCGGACTGCCGGACCAGCATGTATTGTCCGCCTTCGTTCCAGTAGCCGCCTTGGTAGCCGGTCACGACCCGGGTCGGGATGCCGGCAGCCCGCAGAAAGATGGCGAAGGCCGATGAGTAGTATTCACAGTAGCCCGTGCGCAGGTCGAAGAGGAATTCATCGGCGCTGTGCCGACCCAGCGGGGCCGTCTCCAGACTGTAGAAAAAGGGTTCTTCACGGAACCAGCGCAGCAGGGCCTGGATCAGCTCCAGATCATCCGGGTAGCGTTCCCGCCATTCCTGAGCCATCGCCACGGTCCGGGGATTGCGATCACTAGGTAGTCGAGTGGCAATCGAGCGCTGGTATTGCCCGAGTTCGGGAGAGTCCTGGAAGTTCGGGTTGGAAATGACGTCATAGGCGGTCAGGCTTGTCAGCGGCTGCCGGCTGACCAGCTGGTAGTCGGCGGTGACCTTGGATCCAGGAAAGTTGCTTTGTGCCGGGTAGTCCAGGGCCAGCAACCAGCGCCTTTCATGTGGTTCCAGCTGAACTTCGTAGCGGATCGATTGCCCGTCGATCGGGACTGCGGTGCGGGCAGGTGTCAGCGAGAAATAGGCACGCTCCCAGGTCGTGCCGTCGAACTGCCAGAGCACGGGGCCTCGCCAGTAGCGCTGCTGGGGTGGCGGCGGCCGCCCGGACTCGAAGACCACTCGAAAGGCCGGTGAGTCGTCGGCGTACAGCGAGGCGATCGAACCCGGCGACATCGTTTCCGACAGGCCGGTCTTGCCATCCAGGGCATCGTCGGGCAAACCCCAGAGGGGCTGGGCCAGTCGGGGGAACAGCACGAAAAGCACCAGCGCGACCGGCAGGGAAAGGGCGAGCAGGCGCGCCGAGTGCGCAATCATCGGGTGGCCATCCAGGCCTCGATCCTCGAGCCTTTGACCAAGGTTCCGGATCTGCTGGATTCTGACCAGGGCAAGCGTGGCGATCCAGCAGCCGAGGATCAGGTAGGCCAGGTAGATCAGGCTCTCGTCGAACAGGAACTGGGTGGCGATCAGGAAGAAGGAGACCGAGGCGACGAGCCGCAGGTCGCGCACCCGATAGAGTTCCATCATCTTGGCGGCCAGCATGATGCAGAGCAGGGCCGTGGCCGTGCGGCGCCCCCACAATCCACCGAAGCTGATGCCGACCAGCACCAGCAGGCCCAGGGTGATGAGGACCCGCAGCCAGGCCGGGATCGGTCGCCATCCGCGAAGGGCGGCCGCGATTCGCCAGCCCAGCAGGGCCAGGATGGCGATGGCGATCTGCAGGGGGACGGCGGCAAGATGCGGTGCGGCGGCCACGGCAAAGGCCGCGATCGTCCAGAGCAGGGGCGCGATCGGAGGCGTCGGCAGCTGTCTTTGCTTCACTGAAATCATAGTTCTGCGAGGACATCGAGACAGCGATGCGCGTGCGCGTCGCCGAAATCAGGCCCTAGGATCTGGCCTCCTGCAGACAGTGTCCAGGGCAGCTGCTCCTGATCGGCCTGCAGCACCCAGGCGGTAAGGACGGAGATGCGTTCTTCCAGATCCCGGCCCGGCGCCCGATCGAGGTCCAGCATCAGGTGGTCGGATTGCTCGGCCCGGAACTCTCGCGACAGCAGGGTCTGGTGTCGCTGGCTGGCCTTCCAGGCGATTCGATGGAGCGGATCACCCTGGCGCCAGTTGCGCAGGCTGTGGAAGCTCTCGCCCTCGGGTTCGCGTCTAACCTCGCGTCCGGATTCCTGGCCCTGACCCAGCGGCAGGGGTGGTGGCGATTCGGCGGGGCGAGGCCAGATCAGGATCGACCGCTCCGGCCAGAACCAGGCCCATCCAGTGAACAGGCCCGTCGGGTAGGTCGTTCGGATGCCGATTCGACCCGGATTCATCCAGCCGCGAGCCCTTGTCGGAAGTTCGAGCTCGGCTTCGCCGCTGGCATTGGCCGGAAGATCCACTTCGCAGAAAGCCTCGCTGCATTCGAACTGGAGCCCCGGCCGTGGGCGGGCCTCGTCGTTGATCAGATCGATCCGGAGCCGGGCGGGCTGACCGGCAAAAACGGGTCGTGCCATACAGCGCTGGATCTTCAGGCCGCGGAGATTCCGATAGGCGAGCAGCATCGAATTGAGCGCGAGGCCGGCAACGATGAAGGTCGTGAGCAATCCGAGGTTGTTGTTGAAGTTGAGGCTGCCGAGCAGCATGCCGAACATCAACAAGCCCAGCAACCAGCCGAATCGGGTCGGCAGGATGAAGATCTGCCGATAGGCCAGCCGCAGTGGTGGAGTCGCTCTGGCGCGCCGCTTGACCCAACGGTCCAGACGAATTTGAACGGCGTTGCGCAGCGTCGCGACGGCGGACATCGATTGCGATGCGGTGCTCAGGGCACCGGTGTGGTGTCGAGGATTTCCCTGACCACCGCATCGCTGCCGAGTCCGGATTCCGGCAGGGTCTGCAGGCGGTGCTCGGCCAGAGCAGGGAAGACGGTCTTGACGGCCTCCGGGCTCAGGAACTCCTCTCCTCGCACGAAGGCCCAGGCCCGGGCCGTCTGGATCAGGGCCAGCGCCCCCCGCGGGGACAGGCCGGCACGCACGGCGGCATGATTGCGGGTGGCAGCGACCAGACCCTGGATGTAGTCCAGAATCGGCTCCGAAACATGCAGCGCGGCGGCCTGCTTGCGCAGCATCATGACTCGCTCGGGGTCGAGGACGGTCTCCATTTCACCGAGCAGGTCTCGGCGATCGGGCTCGGTCAGCAGACGACGTTCCTCGCTGGCGGAGGGGTAGCCGATGTGGATACGGAGCAGAAAGCGATCGAGCTGCGAATCCGGCAGCGCATAGGTGCCGATCCGGTCGAGCGGGTTCTGCGTTGCGATGACGAAGAACGGCGAGGGCAGGGCGTGGGTCTGGCCATCGACCGTGACCTGCCCCTCGGCCATTGCCTCGAGCAGCGCCGACTGGGTCCGAGGCGTGGCCCGATTGATTTCGTCGGCGAGCACTACGTTGGCGAAGATCGGCCCCGGGCGGAACTCGAACTGCGACTGCTGTCGATCGAAGACCGACACTCCGACGATATCGGCGGGCAGCATGTCGTTGGTGAACTGAATCCGCTGCCAGCTCCCGCCCACGGCCATGGACAGGGCGTGGGCCAGGGTGGTCTTGCCGACGCCGGGCAGATCTTCAACCAGCAGATGGCCACCGGCGAGCAGAGCCGAGAAGGCCAGATCGACGGCCTCGGGTTTGTCGACGATGATCCGGTTGACGGCCGCGCGAGCGCGGCCGAGATCCTCGTTCAGCGTCTGCGAGTCGAGCGACGCAGCCTCAGTCATCGAGCAGGGCGTTGACCTTCGCCGCGCAGATGAAGTCGTTCTCGCTCAATCCATCGATCGCATGGGTCGTGAAATGGACCAGGCAGAAGTTGTAGCCGGCTTCGAAATCGGGATGGTGAGCTTCCTGATTGGCGATCCAGGCCATGGCATTGATGAAGGCCATGGTCTTGTAGAAGCCCTTGAATTCGTAACGGCGATAGATCTTCTTGCCTTCCTCGTCCACCTGCCAGCCCGGAATCTGCGGCAGCAGTTCGGCGATGCGGTCCTGGCCCAGGGGCTGGGTGCCGCCCTCGCAGGGCAGGCATTTGCGTTCGGAAAGAGAGTGGTCGCTCATGATCAGGCGGCTTCCTTCTGTTTGGGTGGGAAAGTGGGTTCGAACTGGCCCAGTGCGCGGGCTTCCCGAATCAATCCGAGCAGATCGGCGCTGGAAAGTTCAAAGAGATCGTTCATCCGGTCGAGGATGAAATAGACCGGTTGGTAGATGTCGATGCGGTAGGGCGTACGCAGGGCTTCGATCGGATCGAAGGGACGGCGCAGGGGCTCGTCGCTTTCCAGCGCATAGATCGTCTCGCCCGGCGAGGACGCGATGCCGCCGCCGTAGATGCGTACGCCTGACGGGGTCTGCAGCAGCCCGAATTCCACCGTGAACCAGTACAGGCGGGCGAGGAACACTCGCTCCTTGTGGCTCGCCTTGACCCCGGCCTTGCCGTAGGCTTCGGTGAAATCCGCGAAGGCCTGGTGCGTCAGCATGGTGGTGTGGCCGAAGATCTCGTGGAAGATGTCGGGCTCCTGCAGGTAGTCCATTTCCTGCCGCGAGCGGATGAAGGAAGCGGCCGGGAACTTCCGTTCGGCCAGCAGCTTGAAGAAACGATCGAAATTGATCAGGGCCGGGACCGGCTCGACCTGCCAACCGGTGCGCTCGTGCAGCACGGCCGAGACTTCCTTCGGTTGGGGGATGCGATCGGTCGGCAGCTGGAGCATGTCGAGACCGTCGAGAAACTCCTGGCAGACGCGCCCTTCGATGATGTCCATCTGGCGGGAATACAGATCTGCCCAGACCGAATCCTCCTCGGCCGAGTAGGGGATGACGCCGTTTTCGTCCGGCACCTTCGCTTCGTACTTGGTGGACTTGCCCATATCGATACCCCGAGATTATTGTGCGTAGTAGTTTATCACTCGAGGGTGGATGCCCCATGACTTCGGAAGCCTGGCCGGGGCGTAGCTGGTATCAGGATGAGGCGGGCCCGGATCGCAGTGGCGCCGAGCCCCTGAATGTGGATTCCGATGTCGATGTGGCGATCGTCGGCGGCGGCCTGGCCGGCGTGGCAACGGCCGTGGCCCTGGTCGAGCGAGGCGTCGATCGTGTGGCGGTGATCGAGGCCGACGAGATCGGGTCGGGCGCTTCGGGCCGCAACGGCGGCTTCGTGTTCGCCGGCTACTCCCTCGGCAATGACGCGCTGGCCGATCAGGTCGGTGAGGACCGGGCTCGGGAAATGCATGGCTGGACGCGGGCTTCCGTGGCCGAGGTCCGGCGACGGATCCGTGACTACGGCCTCGACTGCCAGGCCAATGATGCCGGGGTCGTGCTGACCGACTGGTTCCATCGACCGGAGGCCATGCAGGAGTTTGCCGAGCGCATGCAGCAACGCCTGGGTTTCGAACTGAGCTGGCTCGATCCCGAGCGGTGTGCCGAACACGTGCGCTCGCCCCGCTACGGCGGTGGTCTCCACGAGCCCGGCAGTTTCCATTTCCACCCCTTGAGGCACATTCGCGAGCTGGCACGCTGGCTGATCGAGCGGGGCGCGAAGGTCTGGCACCATGCGCCGGTCCGCTCGATCGAACGCGTCGACGGGGCCTGGTCCCTACGCCTCGATGGGGCTCGCGTCAGGGCCAGGGAAGTGGTCCTGACCACCGGAGGCTACGATCGTCGCCTTCGACCGGCGGTGCAACGGGCCCTGCAACCGATCGCGACCTACATCGCGGTGACCGAACCGCTCGGCGACCGTCTTCAGGAGTGCCTGCCGCAGCCGGTCGCCGTCTACGACAATCGATTCGCCTTCGACTACTACCGGCCCTTGCCCGATGGTCGGCTGCTCTGGGGCGGGCGGATTTCCATCGCCAGCCGCTCTCCGGCAGCGATCCGACGCCTGATGGGACGCGATCTGGCGCGAGTGTTCCCCTCCCTGCAGGGCGTGCGCCTCGAGCAGGCCTGGGGTGGCTGGATGAGCTATGCCCGCCACGAAATGCCGCTGCTGGGTCAGCTACCGGACGGGCTCTGGCACGGCCTGGCCTTCGGTGGCCACGGCATGGCCACGACCGTTCTGGCCGGGCAGGTCCTGGCCGAGGCGCTGAGCGGGGATCGCCGCCGCCTGTCCGCCTTCGAGCCCTGGCCGGCGCGCTGGGCCGGCGGTCCGATCGGACGTGCGGTGGTGCAGGGGAAATACTGGTGGCTGCAGGCACGCGACTGGTGGGCAAGCCGGGGCAGTTGAGCGGGGCGCGCGTGCTAAAATGGCGCGCTGTTTCCACGGAGCCTGCCCAGCCCATGAGTTCAATCTCGCCCGGCGCTCGATTGCGTCAACTGGTTCGCGAATCGGCCCCGGTCCAGGTGGTCGGAACGATCAATGCCTACACCGCCATCCAGGCCGAGCAGGCAGGTCATCAGGCGATCTACCTGTCCGGTGCCGGCGTGGCCAACGCCAGCTACGGTCTGCCGGACCTGGGCATCACCCAGCTGGCCGATGTGGTCGAAGACGCACGTCGCATCACCGGCCGCTGCGATCTGCCGCTGCTGGTCGATATCGACACGGGCTGGGGCAGCGCCTTCAACATCGCTCGCAGCATTCGCGAGATGGAGCGTGCCGGCGTGGCCGCCGTTCATCTGGAGGACCAGGTCCAGGCCAAGCGCTGCGGGCATCGCCCGAACAAGGCGCTGGTCAGTACCGAAGAAATGGTCGATCGCGTGCGCGCCGCCGTCGATGCCCGTCACGACGAGAGCTTCGTGTTCATGGCGCGCACCGATGCCCATGCCAGCGAGGGCATGAATGCGGCCGTCGATCGAGCCAATCGCTACGTCGAGGCCGGCGCCGACATGATCTTCGCCGAGGCCCTGCACACGATCGAGGAGTTCAGGACCTTTGCCCGGGCCGTGCCGGTGCCCGTGCTGGCCAATATCACGGAATTCGGCAAGACGCCCCTGTTCAGCGTCGAGGAACTGGCCGAAGCCGGCATCGGGCTGGTGCTCTATCCCCTGAGCGCCTTCCGCGCGATGAGCCAGGCCGCGCTCGACGTCTACCAGGCGATCGCAGGCGATGGCCACCAGAAGAACGTCGTCGATCGCATGCAGACGCGAGCCGATCTCTACGAAACCCTCGGCTACCACGAATTCGAATCCAAACTCGATCAACTCTTCACCAAGGAGTCCTCATGACCGACAAGAAGACCGGCGCGGGCTTGCGCGGCCAGTCCGCCGGACAGACGGCCATCTGCACCGTGGGTGCGGCGGGCAACAGCCTTCGCTATCGTGGCTATGCCGTCGATGAACTGGCCGAAAAGGCCACCTTCAACGAAGTCGCCTACATGATCCTCAAGGGCGAGCTGCCCACGCGGGATGAGCTGGCGGCCTACCAGCAGCGCCTGAAGGGTCTTCGGGGTCTGCCGGATGCGCTGAAGGAAGTGCTCGAGCGGATTCCTGCATCGGCCCATCCGATGGACGTGCTGCGCACCGGCTGTTCCTTCCTCGGCAATCTCGAGCCGGAGGACGGTTTCGAGAACCAGCAGGACGTCGCCGACCGCCTGCTGGCCAGCTTCCCGTCGATGATCTGCTACTGGTATCGCTTCAGCCACGATGGCGTGCGCATCGAGGTCGAGACCGACGATGAGGGCATCGGTGGGCACTTCCTGCACCTGCTGCACGGCAAGCCGCCCTCGGAGCTCCACGCCCGGGTCATGGACGTGTCCCTGATCCTGTACGCCGAGCACGAGTTCAATGCTTCGACCTTCACCGCTCGCGTCTGCGCATCGACCCTGTCGGACATGCACAGCTGCATCACCGGCGCCATCGGTTCGCTGCGTGGCCCCCTGCACGGTGGTGCCAACGAGATGGCGATGGCCATGCTGGAGAAGTACCACTCGGCCGAACAGGCTCGTGAAGACGTCCTGCGCATGCTCGAAGCGAAGGAAAAGATCATGGGCTTCGGCCATGCGGTCTATCGCGAGAAGGACCCGCGCAACGCGATCATTCGCGAATGGTCGCGCAAGCTGGCGGCCGAGGTCGGAGACGAAGTGCTGTTCCCGGTCTCCGAGATCGTCGAGAAGACCATGTGGGAAGAGAAGAAGCTGTTCGCCAATGCCGACTTCTACCACGCCTCGGCCTACCACTTCATGGGCATCCCCACGGGACTGTTCACGCCGATCTTCGTGATGTCGCGAGTCACCGGCTGGGCGGCCCACGTGATGGAGCAGCGGTCCAACAATCGCATCATCCGTCCGGGCGCCGATTACATCGGTCCGGAGGATCGTGCCGTGCCCTCGATCGACCAGCGCTGAGACCAGCACCGGGCGGCCCGACTCGCTGCGTCGGGCCGCGTCAATGAGCTTGAGAAGCAAACCCGAGCAATGAACCACAAGGTCCCCACGATTCTCGACTGCACGCTGCGTGACGGCGGTTATTACAACGCGTGGAATTTCCCGTCGGATCTCGTCGCGGATTACCTGGCGGCGATGAAGGCCGGCCGGGTCGACGTGGTCGAGCTGGGTTTCCGATTCCTGGCGAACCGCGGCTTCAAGGGCGCCTACGCCTATACGACGGACGAGTTCCTGAACGAGCTGGACATACCCGACGGTCTGGCCATCGGCGTGATGATCAACGGGGCCGATCTGTGCACCGAGCTGGGCGTTGAAGGCGCTCTGGAGACGCTGTTTCCGCGACCCTCGGCGGAGACTTGCGTCCGCCTGGTCCGCCTCGCCTGCCACTACCATGAATTGCCCCAGGCCTTCGAGGCGTCCCAGTGGCTTGCCGATCGTGGCTACCAAGTCGGGATCAATCTGATGCAGATCTCGGATCGAAGTCGAGAAGAAATCGAGAGTCTGGGCAGGGCCGCTTCCGAGTCGCCTGTCGGCGTGCTGTACTTCGCCGACAGCATGGGTGGCATGACACCGAGTGATGTCGCTCGGGTGGTCGAGTGGTTCCGAGGCAGCTGGTCGGGCGAGCTCGGCATTCATACCCATGACAACATGGGCCTGGCCCTGTCGAATACCCTGCGGGCCGTCGAGGAAGGCGTCACCTGGCTGGATTCGACGGTGACCGGGATGGGTCGAGGGCCGGGGAATGCCCGGACCGAGGAGCTGCTCATCGAGGCCGCATCGCTGACCGGCAAGGCACCCAATCTCGTGCCACTCATGAAGCTGATCCGCCAGCACTTCGGGCCGCTCAAGATCCGTCATGGCTGGGGAACCAATCCGTACTACTTCCTCGCCGGCAAGTACGGCATCCACCCGACCTATATCCAGGAAATGCTGGGTGATGCTCGCTACGACGAAGAGGACATCCTGGCCGTCATCGAGCACCTGCGGACCGAAGGCGGCAAGAAGTTCAGCTTCGACAACCTCAGCGCGGCGCAACACTATTACCGCGGCACACCGCACGGGCGCTGGTCGCCTGCCGAGGCCTTCGAAGGACGGGAAGTGCTCATCCTGGGCGCAGGCGATGGCGTCCGCTCGCATCGCCCGGCGCTGGAGAGTCTGATCCGTCGGCGCCGGCCCGTCGTGCTGGCGCTCAATACCCAGTCCTCGATCGATCAGTCGTTGATCGACTACCGGATCGCCTGCCATCCGGTTCGGCTGCTGGCCGATGTCGATCACCACATCGAGCTGCCGCAGCCACTGATCACGCCGGCCTCGATGCTCCCCGAGAGTATTCGCGCGGATCTTGATCGCAAGGAGCTGCTGGATTTCGGTCTGGGCCTTGAGAAGGACGGTTTCGAGTTCCATGACACCTACTGCCTGGCCCCGAACCTGCTCGTCCTGTCCTACGCGCTGGCAGCGGTGACGGCGGGCAGGGCGGCTCGGGTCATGATGGCCGGTTTCGATGGCTATGCGCCCGGCGACACTCGCAATGCGGAGATGGAAGCCATGCTCTCGGCCTTTTCGCGTTCGGGTGCCGAGGTGCAGCCCGTGTCCATCACGCCGACCCGCTACAAGAACCTGTCCAGTCTGAGTCTCTACGCGATTCGATGATCATGACCAGCGATCCGCGTTCCTGCATCCTCATCCCCGCCCGATTCGCATCCTCGCGCTATCCGGGCAAACCCCTGGTGCCGCTGCTGGGCAAACCCATGATCCTGTGGGTTGCCGAGCTGGCGGCACGGGCGGTCGGGCAAGCCCATGTCCATGTGGCCACGGACGACGAGCAGATCCGGGACACGGTCGAAGGGGCGGGCTTTTCGGCCCTGATGACCGGTTCGGGAGCCCTGACCGGCACCGACCGACTGGCCGAAGCCGCGCGCCAGATCGACTACGACATCTACATCAACCTCCAGGGTGACGAGCCGCTGGTCGATCCCGAGGACATCCGCCGCTGCATTGCGCTGAAATCGCAGCATCCGGACTGCATCATCAACGGCTTCACCTGGCTTGGCGAGGACGAGGATCCGAGCTCGGTGAACATCCCGAAGGTGATCACCAACGAAGCGGGCTTCATGGTCTACATGTCCCGTCAGGCCGTGCCGGGTTTCAAGGACCCGGCCGAGGCGCCCCGTCGCTACAAGAAGCAGGTCTGCATCTACGGATTCAGTCGGGCCGAACTCGACGCCTTTGCCGATTTCGGCAGAAAGGGCGCGCTCGAACGCCACGAGGACATCGAGATCCTTCGTTTTCTCGAACTGGATCGTCGCGTCATGATGTACGAGTGCAGCCCGGGCAGCCTTGCCGTGGACGTCGAAGAGGATGTCGCCGCGGTCGAAGCCGAGATGCGACGAAGGGGGCTGGGTTGAGGCTGCAGGGCTACGAGACCCTGGTCTTCGATTGCGACGGGGTGGTGCTGGATTCGAACGCCGTCAAGACCCGTGCCTTCCATCGCGCCGCCTTGCCCTGGGGTGAAGCAGCGGCCAATGCGCTGGTCGCCCATCATGTCGCCAACGGCGGAATCTCCCGCTACGAAAAAATGCGTCATTTCCTTGCCGAAATCGTGCCCGAGCTCGCCACTGCCCAGGACGGCCCCGGCCTGGACGCATTGCTGCAGGCATTTTCAACGGCCGTCCGAGAGGAACTGTCGAAAGTGCCCGTCGCCGAAGGTCTCGAGGCGCTCAGGGACGCCACGGCCGATGCGCGCTGGCTGATCGTGTCCGGTGGCGACGAGGCCGAGCTTCGTGAGGCATTTGCCGAGCGCGGTCTGGATCGCTGCTTCGATGGAGGCATCTTCGGCAGCCCGACGCGCAAGGACGTGATCCTGTCGCGCGAACTGGAGCGTGGCAATATCTCGGGGCCTGCCGTCTATCTCGGTGACAGCAAGTTCGATTACGAGTGCGCCAGAGCCGCCGGGCTCGAGTTCATCTTCGTCTCCGGCTGGTCGGAGGTGCGGGACTGGCGGCCTTTCGTTGCTCAACACGGAATCGAGTCCATTGAAAAGCTGTCCGATCTGCTGCCCCATTGACCGCCGCGCTGGCCATCGTTCAGCGCATCGGGGGTGGACCTGCTCTCCCCGTTCCTTGATGCACCCAGAGACCTGTTCGGAGCTCATGTCGTGAAAGCCCTGTTCTTCCTCCGCCACTACAACGATATCGATCACGTCACGCCCATCGTCTACAAGTGGGTCCAGGCCGGCCATGTCGCCGACCTGGTCATGATGGGCGCGCGAAGCTCGGTGAACGACTATCGGATTCGCTTTCTGGACGGCCATGAATCGGTGCGCGTGGCCTGGATCGGCGATATCGTCGGGCGCGCGAAGCTCTTTCGGATGGGCCTCCAGAAACTGCTTCGGAACCGCTATTTCCGCCGTGCCCTGCCGGGCTTTCTCACGCCGGCTCTGGACCGGGCGATCGGGGAGGACAAGCGCTTTGCCTTCTGGCGGAAGATCGGCGACCTGCTGCTCGACCGCAGTTTTCCGGATCGTCAGGGAGAGGCGTCGATGCCGGGCATCGTCGCCTTCGACTGGATCAGTGGCAATTCGGTGTTTCCGATCGAGTTCGTGCAGAGCGTCGTCGCCTCGGCCCGCGAACGAAAGCTGGGCGCGATTTCCCTGCCTCACGGTGACAGTCCGCACGCGAGCTTCATGGTGCGTGTCGAAGAGCTCGACATGAAACCGCGGATGAAGTTCGAGCCCGCGAAGATGTTCGATACCGTGGCCGTGCCCAACGAGCTCTGCGCCAAGCGATTCCGCCCGTTTCTGGACGATCGGCGGGTGGCCGTTCTCGGATCGCCACGCTATTGCGACGAATGGCTGGCCCGGTTGGAGACCCTGCTTCCGCCATCGCCGTTGCAAGCGGACGATACGAAGTTCAAGGTGGTGTTCTTCTCGCGCAAGGAGGATTTTTCGATCTTCTGGGAAGAAGTGGCCCGCGCCGTCCGGATCTGGGCGTCCTTTCCCGATGTGGAACTGATCATCAAGGCCCATACGCGCGGGGGCTGGCGGCAGCCGCTCTCCCGTCAGCTCGGGCTGCGGAAGCTCGACAACGTCCGTTTCGTGGCAGGAGAAGTGCACTCCTCGCATCTGCTCGACTGGGCCGATGCGGCGATCGATCTGGGCACGTCCGTGGTCTTCGAAGCGGTGAAGCGGAAGCTGCCGGTGCTTTCGGCGGACTATCTGCAGGCGGCTCGTTTGACGATCGGAGAATACCTGCCGGAATGCGCCCTGACCTGCAGGGACGACGCGTACCAGAAGCTCGAGCGTCTGCTCGAGAACGGTCCTGAGGATTTCTATGTCCCGGCACATCGCGAGCGCTTCCTGCGCGAGGTCATCGATGTGCCTGATCCCGAGGTGCTGCCGCGCTATGTCGAGAAGATGGAATCGCTCGCACGTTGAGGGTGGAGCTTTGATCGCCGCTGCGCATCGCAGCGAGCAGCGCCAAGTGAAATGAAGCGAATGAACATGCAGACAGAAGACCGCGCTGGATCGCAGACTCAAGCCAGGCAACGAGCCGTGCTGGTGCTGGGCGCGGGTCGCAGCGGAACCAGCCTGGCGACGCGCGCAGTCCAGGCCGTGGGCGTGGACCTGGGCGATGATTTCAAGCGCCCGTCCCGCAAGAATCCCAGCGGCTTCTTCGAAGACGCCGCACTGCTGAAGTTGAGCAAGCGACTGCGGCGAGCCCTGGGGCTGCGGCCGGACAGCCTGCGCCTGCTCGATGAAGAGGTCTGGCAGGGACCCGTCGTGGAATCGTTCTTCGACGAGTTCGCGGCGACCATCGAGGCGCGCTTCGGCGATTCGCCGATCTGGGGCTTCAAGTACGCACGCACGCTCCGGTTGCTGCCCTTCTGGGTCCGCTTGTTCGAGCGGATGCAGATCGAACCCAGCTATGTCCTGCCGATCCGCAACCCTCTGAGCGTGGCGCGTTCCCGAGCCAGGCTCGACGACCATCGGGGCAGCCAGGCCAACAGCGATCTGGAGTGGCTGGTGAACGTCGTGCCGCATCTTCGCCAGGTGCATGGGTCCCGGCTCGTGGTCATCGACTACGATCGGCTCGTGACCGAGCCCGACGCCCAGCTGCGGCGCCTCGTGAGCGGCCTCGATCTGCCGATGAGCGAGTCCGTGGAGCAGGGGATCGACTACTTCGCCAGGCAGTTCATCCGCAACAGCCTTCGCCACACCCGTTTCGGCATTCAGGAACTGGTCGAGGACCTGCAGGTCAATCATCTGGTTCGACGCGCCTACCCCCTGCTGGACCGTCTGGCGACCGATCACCCGGATCCTGACGCGGCCGAGTTCTGGGACGAGTGGCAGCAGATCGAGGAGGAAGTGCAGGCCCTGGGACCCGTGCTGGCACGGATCGATGGGCTCGAGCGGGAGCTGCGCCATGCCCGTTGGAATCCCTTCAGCCCACTGGGCGCGATCCGGGCGACCTACCGGCGCCTGATCCGTCTGCTTCCGGTCTTCAAGATGCCCGGTTCTTGATCGAGCCTTGCAAGCCCGTGCCGAAGGTCAGTCAGCCGCCGCGGCGAGACATGGCCGCCGTCAGGATCAGGCGCACGGCATCTTCGAAGGGCATGTCGATCGGCTCGCACCAGTCGCGGGGGACGAAGATCGTATAGCCCGCCACCTGATAGCTCAGCGGAAGGTAAACGGCGATCTCGCCCTCCTTGCCGAAGGGGAGGGCGGAAAAGTCCTCTCGAGTGACGAAACCCATCATCGAGATCTTCAGGTCGGGATGGCGGACCATGACCACCTGGTTGAAGCGGTCCTTGTCGTCGCTGGAGAAATACTCCACGAAGTCCTTGGTGGCGCGGAACACGGATTTGACCACCGGCATCCGGTCGAGGATCGATTCGCCGAGATCGATCAGTTTTCTGAACAGCCAGACCTGACTCAGCAGGCCGATCGCCATGACCGCGACGATGCCGATGACCAGGCCCATGCCGCGGATGTACCAGGACTCGGGCATGAACCACTTGAGCATGGCGCCGAAGCCGTTTTCCGCGATGCCGGCGAGCCACAGGCAGATGATCAGGGTCAGGGCGATCGGGATGATCGTTGCCAGGCCCTTGAAGAACAGCCTGAGCGGCTGCGGCATGCTGTGCCGGTCAGAGCTCATCGATCTGGCGACGTAGCTTTTCGCGCTGGTCGGTGACCAGGCGCTCGAGGGTTTCGATGCGTTCGCGCAGTTCCTTTTCGATCGCATCCAGCCGCTGGTGGTCCTCGGCGTGTCCGCGACGGGACTCGATCCAGTACTTGGCGATCTGAACGATGGCCGCGATCGACACGATGGCAACCAGGGCTGAGAAGAAATTCATCTGCGGCTCCCTGTCAGGGTTGGGTCTCCGGCAGTTCCGGTTCGTCACTGATGTCTTCGAGCACCGGATGCGCGGGACTGAGACGCTCCATCAGGTGGCAGAGGCAATCCTGCCGAATGATCTGCTCGTCGGTGGTCATCATGGCCGGCATCAGCGGGCGAGTGGTGATGATATCGCGCTCGTGAGTACGAAAGCAGTGGGCCGAAACGTCGCCGCCTTCGTGGCTGGTGGCCTTGAGCGGGTTCTCGTGGCCATTCAGTAGCCTGGCCAGGCGGGTGCCGGGTGGCATTTCGCGGAAGTTCAGGCGGTCGAGATCGGGCGGAAACCAGACGTCGCCCGCCGATTCCGAAAAGCCGAAGCGCAGGTTCTGATCCACGGTCACCGTGGCGATCATTCGAAAGAGCTCGAGGTCATCGGGCTGCGGCATGGCCTTGGGCAATTCGCGCAGATTGAGCACGTGCTCGAGGTAGGCCATGGCGTGGTCGGCCCCGTCGGTCTGAGCGGCCAATCCGCATTCCAGGGTCACGGCCGGGCAGAATTCGCCGAAGGCCATCGACTGCACGCCACTGGGCTGGGTGAAATAGATCACCGTGTTGGAGAACATGGAGGCCAGGTGCAGGCGCTGGGCCTCGATTCGATTGACCGCCGCGTAGTGCGGGTTCTCGCCCGTGTTGTTGTGGATGTCGATGCTGGCGAAGGGCTTGAACTGGCGGACGTGATCGCAGATCCAGGCGAACATGCGGTGCCAGGGGCCGGGCTCGAGTTCCGAGCCGGGCCAGCAGCGATTGAAGTCGGGTTGATCGGGTAGGTGTCGGCGGACCTGGGCGGCGGCTTCGACGTTGGCGATCAGCAGGATCAGCGAGCGCGGCAAGGGGTCGCGGCGATAGCGACTTCGCAGCAGGCGCTTGACGGCTTCCCAGCCGGAAGTCTCGTTGCCATGCTGGAGTACCGACACGAACAGCGGCTGCGGCAGGCGACCCGGCAGGTGGATCAGGGTGGGTCCATCGAGGTGCCGATGCAGCTCCGTGGCCGGCAGACTGAGCAGGGCGTCGGGCAGGTGGTCCAGGATGGCCGGTTGCATTCAGATCCTTCGGTGACTCGGCGGACCCTATAAGCTACCTGCTTTGAGCGATGGGTAAAAGCCTGTTTTGATCCACCGCTGCCCTTGAATTGCGAGCGTCGGAACCCCAATGTCCGCCCGGGGTCTGTTCCGAACGACAACAAGACCAATCCTTCGACAAAGACGGGACCGGAGCAATGATCGAAGCAAAATCGCTAACCCGAGAATTCGGCGCACTGCGCGCGGTCGACGAGCTCAGTTTCTCGGTCGAACCGGGCACGGTGCTGGGTTTCCTCGGGCCCAACGGGGCCGGGAAATCCACCACGATGAAGATGCTGACCGGCTTTCTGGCGCCGACCAGCGGCACGGCGAGCATCATGGGCCACGACATCATCGAGGACGGCCTGGCCGCACGGCGGGAGATGGGTTATCTGCCCGAGGGTGCGCCCCTGTACGGTGAGTTGAACGTCGCTCGCTTCCTCCACTTCGCCGCCGAGGCGCGTGGTTTCCGCGGCGAGGAAGTTCGTCGTCGCGTGCACAGCGCGGTGGACCGACTCAATCTGGGCGAGGTGATGGGGCAGAGCATCGAGACCCTGTCCAAGGGTTTCAAGCGCCGCGTCGGACTCGCCCAGGCCATTCTGCACGACCCACCCGTGCTGATCCTCGATGAGCCCACCGACGGCCTGGATCCGAACCAGAAACACCAGGTCCGGCGTCTGATCCGCGAGATGTCCAGCGACAAGATCATCATCGTCTCGACCCACATCCTCGAGGAGGTGGATGCCTTGTGTTCCCGGGCCATGATCATCGCCCGAGGAAAACTCCTGGCCGACGACACGCCGACGGGCCTGCTGAAACGCTCCCGCTACCACAATGCGGTGACCCTGGTGCTCGACGAGCTCGAGGCGGCGGCGTCCCGTCTGGGCGAGCTGCCCGAATCGCGCGAGGTCGAGGTCCGCCGCGGCCGTCTGACCGTGTTCCCCTCCGGCAAGGGCAAATTGTTCGAAGCGGTGACGGAAGTGGTCCGCGAGGCCGGATGGGATGTCGATCAGATCCAGCTCGAGCCGGGCCGGCTCGATGAAGTCTTCCGCACCGTGACCGGACAGGAGGCAGCCTGAGATGAGCAATCTTCCCGTGGTACTCAAACGCGAGCTGTCGAGCTATTTCTCGACGCCGGTGGCCTACGTCTTCATCGTCATCTACCTGTTGATGTCGGCGACCTTCACCTTCTACCTGGGCGGCTTCTACGAGCGCGAGATCGCTGATCTGGAGCCCTTCTTCCGCTTCCATCCCTGGCTGTACCTGTTCCTGGTGCCGGCCATCGGCATGCGCCTGTGGGCCGAGGAGCGGAAGTCCGGCACCGTGGAGCTGCTCTTGACCCTGCCGATCACCGCCAGCGAAGCGGTGCTGGGCAAGTTCCTGGCCGCCTGGCTGTTCGTCGGTCTGGCCCTGCTGCTGACCTTCCCGATCTGGATCACGGTCAACGTCCTGGGCGATCCCGACAACGGCGTGATTCTGGCCGCCTACCTGGGCAGCTGGCTGATGGCCGGTGGCTTTCTCGCGATCAGTGCCTGCCTGTCGGCGGCCACGCGCAACCAGGTCGTGGCCTTCATTCTGGCCGTGGTCGTCTGCTTCGTCTTCCTGCTGTCCGGCCTGCCCATGGTGCTGGATCTGTTCAGCAGCTGGCTGCCGCAGGTGCTGGTGGACGGCATTGCCAACCTGAGCTTCCTGATCCACTTCAACTCGATTTCCCGAGGCGTGGTGGATCTCCGGGATCTGCTCTATTTCGCGCTGGTCATCGGCTTCTGGCTGACGGCCAATCGCATTGTGCTCGAACTGAAAAAGGCGGACTGAGACGATGAAAAACTGGTATTCAACCGGTGCGCTCGTGCTGCTGGCCGTGCTGTTTCTTGCCCTGACGATGCTCACCGGCGTGCTGTTCAAGGGTGCGCGACTCGACCTGACGGAGAACCGGCTCTACACGCTATCGCCGGGCACGATCAATCTGATCGAATCGATCGAGGAGCCGATCACACTGGATTTCTACTTCAGCGAAGACGCCAGCGCCGACTTCCCGATGGTGCGCAACTTCGCCCGACGCGTACAGGAGCTCCTCGAGGAGATGGCGGCCGCGTCCGACGGCCAGCTGCTGATCAATCGGATCGACCCGGCGCCATTTTCCGAGGAAGAGGACGATGCCGCTCGCTACGGCCTGGAAGGGGTGCCGACCGGTGTTGGCGGCGACAGCCTGTACCTGGGCATTGTCGGTACCAATCTGCTCGATGGCCTCGAGGTCATGCCCTTCGTGGCGCCCTCGCGGGAAGCCTTCCTCGAGTACGATCTGGCGCGGATGATCTACAGCCTTTCGCAGCCCGATCTTCCGAAGGTCGGTCTGATCAGCGGGTTGCCGATCAGCGGTGGCTTCGACATGCAGACGCGGCAGCCACGCGAGCCCTGGGCCATCTACACGCAGATCACCGAGCAATTCGATATCGAGAACATCGAGCCGACGGCCAGTGAACTGCTCGAGGACATCGATGTGCTGGTGCTCATCCATCCGAAGGACGTCTCCGAGGCTTTGATGGCCGAGATCGACGCCTTCGTCCAGGACGGTGGGCGTCTGCTGGCCTTCGTCGATCCCTATGCGGAAACCGACCCAGGCAGCAATCCAGCCGACCCGATGGCGGGCCTGAGTGCGGAACGTGATTCCGGGCTCGACGCATTGTTCGAGGCCTGGGGCGTGGAGTACGACCGCAGTCAGTTCGTGGCCGACCGAGGCCTCGCGCTGCAGGTCGCCCTTCAGCAGGGCCGCCCGCCCGTCTACCATCCGGGCATTCTCGGGGTGACTCGTGATTTCATGGACAGCGACGATGTGGTCACCGGCGAACTGGAGACCATCAACCTGGCCAGCGTCGGATACTTCAGGCTCAGCGAGGACAGTCCGCTGAGTCTGCAGCCCCTGATCCTGTCGAGCCCGCAGTCCGGGCCGCTGGACAGCGAGCGCCTGCGCTTCCTGGCCGACCCCTCGGAACTGATGGCCGAAGTCGCGCCCGGGGATGAGTCCCTGATCATCGCCGCCCGCCTGTCCGGCCCGGCTCCGAGTGCCTTTGCCGAGGATGGCGAGGACGGGGGCAACGAGATCAATGTCCTGCTGGTTGCCGATGCGGATCTGTTGGCCGACCGTTACTGGGTCCAGCGCCAGCGCTTCTTCGGCCAGACCCTGCTCAACCCCTTCGCGAACAACGGTGATTTCGTCATCAACGCGATCGACAATCTGATCGGTAATGCCGATCTGATCAGTGTTCGCAGCCGCGCGACCTCGAACCGGCCCTTCCAGCTGGTCGAGGGGCTGCGGCGCGAGGCCGAGGACAGCCTGCGCGCCACCGAGCAGCGCCTCGAGGCGGAGCTGGCCGAGACGGAAGAGCGCCTGACCGAGCTGCAGCAGGCTCGCGGGGACACGGATCTGAGCGTGCTGACTCCCGAACAGGAGGCCGAGATCGATCGCTTCGTCGAGCAGCGCCTCGATATCCGGCGGCAGCTGCGTCAGGTTCGACGTGACCTCGATCGCGACATCGAGGCCCTGGGGACGCGGATCAAGGTGATCAATATCGCCCTGATGCCCGTGCTGATCACGTTCTTTGCGCTCTGGATGGCCTGGCGGCGTCGCCGCGAGCAGACGGCCAAGCGAGGTGAGGCATGAATCGTTCGATGTTCATCGGCCTGGCGGCCCTGACCGTCGTGGTCATGGCCCTGGCCATTCTCCTGGCTCGACCGGATGGCGCCGATCCGGACGTCCCCGGGTCCGCCGAGCTGCTGCCCGGCCTGAAGGATCGGGTCAACGACATCGAGACCCTCGAGGTGATCGCGTTCGGTGAGGCGCCGATCCGTCTGATTCGCAGCGACGAGCGCTGGCGGGTCGTCAACAAGCAGGACTACGAGGCCGATTTCGCCCTGGTGCACGACCTCCTGCGCGCGCTGGCCGCGGGCGAGCGGGCGGACGAGCGGACCTCGAATGCCGACTGGTATCCGCGATTGGCCGTGGTCGATCCGTCCGACGAGGCCGCCGACGCCGACACCGCCGGCGTGAAGGTCGCTTTCCCGGACACCGACTTGCCCGCGCTGATCATCGGGCGTCCTGGCCCGGCGGGTGAATCCCGCTTCGTGCGCGAGGCCGGTGAGGCCCAGGTCTGGTTGAGCGACCGCGAGATCAACGTGCCCGCCACCGCGCTGGACTGGCTGGAACGCTCGGTCATGGACATTCCCGGATCGGAGTTGTCCGAGGTCACGATCCGCCATGCCGATGGCGAGGTCGTCCAGCTTCGCCCGGCAGGCGAGACGTCCAGCCAGTGGGTGCTGATGAACGTGCCCGACGGTCGCGAGGCCGAACCGGCCTGGCGCCTGAATCCGGTCGCCAACGCCCTGGCCAATCTCGAATTCGAGGATGTCCGCCGCCACGAGCAGACGCCCGAGGACGCCAGCGCGGCGCTGTTCGTGACCCGGGACGGTCTGAACTTCGTCGCCACCCTGTTCGAGGACGAGGAGGGTGGCTGGGTGCACTTCTCGGTCAGCGCCGAGATGCAGGCCAGCCCCGATGAGAGTTTGAGCGATGACGAGGCCTCCGCCAGCGCGGACGCAGCGGCCGTCGATGCCCGCCTGTCCCCCTGGCAGTTCCGTCTGCCGAGCTCCAAGTACCAGCAGATGAGCCGCCGTCTGGAGGACCTGCTGGTCGACCTGGAAGACGAAGAGGACGAGGCCTGATTGCGAACCCGCCCGCGCCGGGGCCGTTTCCTTCAGGGTTCCAGCAGGGCGGGATCGATCGAGGCGAACAGCTCGGAGAGCTCGCAGAGAAATTCGCTCAGCGCGGAGGACTTTCGCCACACCATGGCGATGGTCCGCTTCGGCCCCGGTCGAGTGAAGGGGCGAATGAGCAGGTTCTCGGTCGGGGCGACGGGTGGCTTGACCGCCAGCGTGGGCATCAGGGTGATGCCGGTATTGGCGGCGACCATCTGCCGTAGTGTCTCCATGCTGGTGGCGTGGAAATCCAGTTTTTCATGGGCGCCGGACATCTGGCAGACCTCGAGCGCCTGGTCGCGCAGGCAGTGACCGTCCTCGAGCAGCAGCAGTTCCGCCGATTCGAGGTCGCTCATGTCGATGGAGCGCTTGCTGGCCAGCGGATGGGACTCGGGCATGGCCACGACGAAAGGCTCTTCGAACAGGACTCGGCTGACGAGTTGATCGTCGTGCACGGGCAGGGCGAGAACACCCGCATCGAGGCGGCCCTGCTCGAGCATGGCGAGAATGTCCTCGGTCTTTTCCTCGAACAGGCGCAGGGTCAGGCGCGGATAATCCTGCCGCATGCGTGGGATCACATGCGGTAGAAGATAGGGCGCGAGGGTCGGGAAGATGCCCAGGCGCAGGGTGCCACTGTGCGGATCACGCGAGCGGCGCGCGATCGCACGGATCGCATCGACCTCGCCGAGCACGGCCCGGGCCCGCTCCACGATCTCCTCGCCGACGCGAGTCAGCATGACCTGCCGCGGCGCGCGTTCGACGAGCTGAACGTCCAGCTCCTCCTCGAGCTTGCGGATCTGCGTGCTGAGCGTGGGCTGGCTGACATAGCACTGTTCCGCCGCCTTGCTGAAGTGGCGCACGTCGGCCAGGGTGACCAGGTAGTGCAGCGCGCGTAGGTTCATCCTCTTTCCCCTATGTTCATTCGCTATCGGCCCGTCACGGTTCGAAAGGCAAGGGCAATCGCCTGCCGTCCGGAAGCCTTGGTCCAGAATTATAGGGCCTTTCTATCAAGGTGATCATCACAATCAATTTGAGAAATCTTGTATCGGCCTTATCTTGTGTCCCGAAGCGCAAAGGCGCTCTTTATACACAACTGCACCCAAGAAATTTCAAGGAGTTATGTCGACATGTTGACCATTGGTGATCGTTTCCCGAACTACAAGCTCAAGGCCACGGTGGGCACCGACCTGGAAAACGGCTTTGCCGACCTCGAAAACGCCAGCTTCGAAGGCAAGTGGCAGCTGGTGTTCTTCTATCCGAAGGACTTCACCTTCGTCTGCCCGACCGAGATCAAGGCCTACAGCGATCTGGCCGACGAGTTCGCGGACCGCGACTGCGTCGTGCTGGCCGCCAGCACCGACACCGAGTTCGTGCACCTGGCCTGGCGCAACAGCCATGACGACCTGCGCGATCTGAAGATCCCGATGCTGGCCGACGTCAAGCGCGAACTGTCCGGCGCCCTGGGCATTCTGCATCCGGAAGAAGGCGTGGCCATGCGCGCGACCTACCTGGTCGATCCGCAGGGCATCATCCGTCACGTGTCGGTCACCGACATGAACGTCGGCCGCAACGCCAAGGAAACTCTGCGCATCCTGGACGCGCTGCAGTCCGATGAGCTCTGCCCCTGCAACTGGCAGCCGGGTGACGACCATCTGAAGGCGGCCTGATCGATCTGATCAGGTGCTTTTTCGCGCGGGCCCCGGCCTCGGGGCCCGCGTTTCAGTCCCCACCCATTTCAGGAGATCGTTCCTCATGAGCATCGACACCATCAAGCGTCAGATTCCGGATTTTGCCAAGGATCTGCGCATCAACCTCGGCAACGTGCTCGACCACGAGCAGGCCGGCGACATGTCCGAGAACCAGCTCTGGGCAACGGCGCTGGCGACGGCGCTGGCCAGCCGCAACAAGACCCTGATCGAGGCCGTTGCCGCCGAAGCGTCCAATCACCTCGACGCCCAGTGGATGTCGGCCGCACGTTCCGCGGCGGCGATCATGGGCATGAACAACATCTACTACCGCTTCCTGCACCTGGCGTCCAACGACGAGTACGCCAAGATGCCGGCCAAGCTCCGGATGACCGTGATCGGCAACCCGGGCATCGACAAGGTCGATTTCGAACTGCTGTCGCTCGCGGTGTCGGCCATCAACGGCTGCGGAATGTGTATCGACAGTCACGAGAAGGTCCTCAAGCAGGGCGGCGTGAGTGCTGGCACGATCCAGCATGCGGTCCGCATTGCCTCGGTGATGCATGCCGTCGCCGGCGTGCTCGATACGGCCGAAATCCCCGCGCTTCAAGCTGCTGCCTGACCTGCGGGTCCGGCACGGTCGACGACGACCCCGCCCTCGGGCGGGGTTTTTCGTTCTCGGGACCGCTCCCGCCATCATCGAAGAGGCGATCGGTTAGACTCCAAGCCAGCCGCTGTTCCGGAGATCGTCCCGATGAGCAATCAGAGTGAGCGCATCGAAGCCTCGCGCACTCGAATCACCAAACTGGTCTTCCCGCACGACACCAATCCGATCGGCACCCTGTACGGCGGGACCGCCCTGCACTGGATGGATGAAGTCGCCTTCCTGACCGCGACCCGCTACGCCCGCTGCCAGGTGGTGACCGTGTCGATGGATCGGGTGGATTTCAAGGTGCCGATTCCCCAGGGCGCGATCGTCGAGCTGATCGGCGAGGTCGAGCGGGTCGGTCGCACGTCGATGGTTGTTCGTGTTCAGATCCTGATGGAAAACGCCGAGACCGGCGAGCAGAAGCTGGCCATCGAAGGCCGACTCGTCATGGTGGCCGTCGACGAGTCCATGGAGCCCACGCCGATCGTCTGATCGGGTTGACGCTCACTCAGGGACGGGGTGCGGCGCGCTCGATGAGCGCCGTCAGATCCGCCTGCCGGGGCAGGGTGCCCAGCATCATTCCATGGCTTGAATCGAGGCGGCTCTGAGCGAAGGCCTCGCTCGCCGGGCTTTCCGAGCCCTCCAGCAGCACGGCCTGCATGGCCAGCGCCAGGCCCTCGACGGCACGACGTGCCAGCCCCGGTGCGTCGCCGTCGAGCAGGGCCCGGCGGCTGTCGTCCAGGCAACGCTCCAGGCCACTCAACGCAGATGCATGGGGCTGTAACCACGCGAGCAGTGCGTCGAGGCAGGCCGGGTCGCGCTGGACCGCGCGCAGGACGTCCAGGCACTGCACGTTGCCCGAGCCTTCCCAGATCGCGTTGACCGGCGCCTCACGATAGAGACGCGGCAGGATGAATTCCTCCACATAGCCGGCGCCACCCATGCATTCCTGGGCTTCGTTGATCACGTGGACTGCGCGCTTGCAGATCCAGTACTTGGCGATCGGCGTGGCGATCCGCGCGATTCGTTCCGAGGCCTCGTCCGAGTCGCTGCGTTCGAAGCGGCCTGCCAGGTGCAGGGCCAGGCGCATCGCCGCTTCGCTCTCGATGGCCAGGTCGGCCAGCACATTCTTCATCAGGGGCTGCTCGCTCAGGCGGGCGCCGAAGGCCGAGCGCTGACGGCAATGATCGATCGCCTGGGCCACGGCCTGGCGCATCAGTGCGGCCGAGCCGATGGCGCAGTCCAGGCGCGTCTCGGCCACCATGCGGATGATCGTCGGAACGCCCCGGCCGGGCTCGCCGACGCAGCGGGCCCAGGTGCCCGGGTACTCGATCTCCGAGGAGGCATTGGAGCGATTGCCGAGCTTGTGCTTGAGGCGCTGGATCCGGATCGGGTTGACCGAGCCGTCCGGTCGGAAGCGGGGGACCAGGAAGCAGCTCAGGCCTTCATCGGTCTGGGCAAGGCTGAGGAAGGCATCGGACATCGGTGCGGAACAGAACCACTTATGGCCGACCAGCTCATAGGCCTGCCCGCCGCCGGGGCCGTCCAGGGGGCGGGCGCGGGTGGTGTTGGCGCGCACATCGGATCCGCCCTGCTTTTCGGTCATGGCCATGCCGAGGGTGACGCCATGCTTCTCCTCGGCGGGAACGAAGCGGGGGTCGTAGGCGCCGGCGAGAATCCTGGGCGCCCATTCCGCGGCCAGCTCCGGCTGTTCACGCAGGGCCGGCAGGGCCGCATGAGTCATCGTGATCGGACACATGGTGCCGGCCTCGAACTGGTTGTGCAGATACATCAGGACCGAGCGGGCGACCCGATCACCCGGCTGACCGTTCCAGGTCAGCGAGGCCAGCCCATGGTTCAGACCCAGCTTCATGAGCTCGTGATAGGCGGGATGGAACTCCACCTGATCGATCCGGTGGCCGTAGCGGTCGTGGGTCTTCAGTGTCGGTAGATGCTCGTTGGCCAGTTCGCCCAGGGACTCGAAGCGCTCGCCGGCGATGTCGCCGTAGGTCTCGAGCCGCGCCGAATGCCCCGACGCGCCTTCGCGCTGAACGGCATCGATCAGCGCCGGATCGCTGAGGTAGGCGTTGTAGTGACCGAGGGGCTCGGGCTGATTGTCGACGCGGTGGGTGTCGGACGGCGAACGGTTGGGCGAGGGGCGCGGCATCTGGAGGTTCCGGTGGGGCAGGACCTCAGTATAGAAAACCAGCGCTGGGCGTTGGCGCTTCAGCGAGGCTTCAGGATGAAGCCGGCCAGGGCGCGGCGATTTTCGCTCATCAGCACGTTGAAGGTGCGCGCGGCGGCGGGCACGGTCATGCATTCCAGGCCCACGCCCGCGCGCAGGAATTCCCGCTGCAGCTCGATCGGCGGGAAGCACTGGGTTTCGCCCATGGCCAGCAGCACGACCTCGGGCCGGTGGCGTAGCAAGGGCTCGATCATCGATGCATCGAGGTCGTCGTAGCTGCTCACTGGCCAGTCGGATTCGAGCAGGCGGGCGCCGACGATCAGGCTGCGGGTGAAGCGTTGATCATCGACGACGATCAAGTCGGCGGCGGCCTGGCGGATGATGTGGTGGTCGCCGGGCCGGTGTTCGGTCAGTTGCATCGCGCTTGCAGATTCAGGCCGGCAGGGCGACCTTCGGCTTCTTGGGATTGCGGCGATAGTAGCAAGCCACCTGACCGATCTGGTGAACGAGCTCGGCACCGGTGGCCTCGGCGATCTGCTGGATCCAGGCCTTGCGGTCCTCGCGCTCGCCGCGGAGCTTGACCTTGATCAGCTCGTGGTGCTCCAGGGCCTGTTCGATCTCGGCCATGACGTTCTCGCTCAGACCCTTGTCGGCCACCATGACCACCGGGTCGATGTGGTGGGTGAGGCCACGCAGGTACTTTTTCTGGGAATTGCTCAGGGACACGATGGATCCATGCGTTTGCGATGGCGGGAATTATCGCACGGCCGATCCCTCGCATGGCGGAAAGGCCGCCGTCAAAGCAGGTAGAATCGGCGTTCACGGCGGACATGCCGCGCAAGCTTGGGTCTGGAGTCTGCACCGAACGATGAGCAAAGCCTGGAAGAAGCGCCAGAACAGCGACCCCTACGTCAAGCGCGCGCGCGACGAAGGCTACCGCGCGCGGGCGGCGTTCAAGCTGATGGAGCTGGACGACAAGGATCACTTCTTCCGCGGTGCGCGGCGGGTGGTCGACCTGGGCTCGGCCCCGGGAAGCTGGTGTCAGGTCGCCCGTGAACGGATGGGCCCCGACGCTCAGCTGATCGCCCTCGATCTGCTTGCCATGGATCCGATTCCCGGCGTCGATTTCATCCAGGGCGATTTCCGCGAGGACGAGATTCTCGCGCGCCTCGAAGCGCTTGTCGACGGGCAGCCCGTCGACCTTGTGCTTTCGGACATGGCCCCCAATCTATCGGGTATCGGACCTTCCGATCAGGCGCGCAGTATCCATCTGGCCGAGTTGGCCCTGGCCTTCGCCAACGACTGGCTGAAGCCGCAGGGGACCCTGGTGATCAAGGTCTTCCAGGGCGCGGGATTTGACGAACTGCTCACCGATTTCCGGCGATCATTCAAGACCGTGAAGGTCCGCAAGCCGGCGGCCTCCCGCTCCGAGAGTCGGGAGGTCTACCTGGTCGGGACCGGTCGCCGTTAAGCTGGCACAATCAGGGTCCGACTCCGTTGGTCCCGAGGAGAAACGAATTTGAGCGATTTTGCCAAGAATCTGGTCATGTGGATCATCATCGCGATGGTCCTCATGAGCGTGTTCAACTATTACTCGCAGCCGCCGCAGCAGCCCGAGCCGGTGTCGTATACGACCTTCCTCGATCGGGTTCGCGACGGAACCATCCAGACGGTCAGGATCGAAGAGTCCCCGGGCGTGTCCAAGATCACGGCCGAAGGCCGGGACGGCCAGCGCCTCGAGGTCTTCGGGCCGCGCGACGATGGTCTGATGAAGGAGCTGCTCGACAACGACGTCGACGTGACCGGCGTGCCGCCGGAGCAGCGCTCGGTGCTGATCGAAATCCTGATCGCCCTGCTGCCGGTGCTGGTGCTGGTGGGCCTCTGGGTCTATTTCATGCGCCAGATGCAGGGTGGCATGGGCGGTCGCGGTGGCGCGATGAGCTTCGGCAAGTCCCGCGCCAAGCTGCAGGGCGAAGACCAGGTCAAGGTCACGTTCAAGGATGTGGCGGGCTGCGAGGAAGCCAAGGACGAGGTCAGCGAGCTCGTCGAGTTCCTGCGTGATCCCTCCAAGTTCCAGCGCCTGGGCGGGCATATTCCGAAAGGCATCCTGATGGTCGGGCCGCCCGGTACCGGCAAGACCCTGCTGGCGCGCGCCATCGCCGGTGAGGCGCGGGTGCCGTTCTTCTCGATCTCGGGGTCGGACTTCGTCGAGATGTTCGTCGGTGTCGGCGCCTCGCGCGTCCGGGACATGTTCGAAACGGCCAAGAAGCACGCCCCCTGCATCATCTTCATCGACGAGATCGACGCGGTCGGCCGGCATCGCGGTGCGGGCCTGGGCGGCGGTCATGACGAGCGCGAGCAGACGCTCAACCAGCTGCTCGTCGAAATGGACGGTTTCGAAGGCAATGAAGGGATCATTCTGATTGCCGCGACCAACCGGCCGGACGTGCTGGATCCGGCGCTGCTGCGCCCGGGCCGCTTCGACCGCCAGGTGGTCGTGCCGCTGCCCGATCTGCCGGGTCGTGAGCAGATCCTGAAAGTCCACATGCGCAAGGTGCCGGTCGACGACGATGTGCGCCCGCGCGATCTGGCACGAGGCACCCCGGGCTTCTCGGGAGCGGACCTGGCCAACCTGGTCAACGAGGCGGCGCTGTTCGCGGCGCGCCAGAACTGCAAGACCGTGACCCACAATCACTTCGAGCAGGCCAAGGACAAGATCATGATGGGCGCCGAGCGCAAGTCCATGGCCATGTCCGAGGAAGAGAAGCGCCTGACGGCCTATCACGAAGCCGGTCACGCCATCGTCGGCCGTCTGGTGCCAGATCACGATCCGGTCTACAAGGTCACGATCATCCCGCGTGGCCGCGCCCTGGGCGTGACCATGTTCCTGCCCGAGCAGGACAAGTACTCCCTGACCCGGCAGCAGCTCACCTCGCAGCTGGCCAGCCTGTACGGCGGTCGGGTGGCCGAGGAGATGATCTACGGCAAGGAGCGGGTGACCACCGGCGCCTCGAACGACATCGAGCGCGCCTCGCAGATCGCGCGCAACATGGTCACCAAGTGGGGGCTCTCCGACGCGATGGGACCGCTGGCCTACGGGGAGAACGAGGACGAGGTCTTCCTCGGTCGCTCCGTTACCCAGCACAAGCACATCTCCGACGAGACCCACCGTCAGCTCGACGCGGAAGTGCGTCGGATCATCGACGAGGCCTACGCCACGACGACGCGCATCCTGGAAGCCAATCGCGACAAGCTCGAACTTATGGCCGATGCCCTGATGAAGTACGAGACCATCGATGTGGCCCAGATCGACCAGATCATGAAGGGTGAAGAGCCCGATCCGCCGGCGGGCTGGACCGAAGGCGGCGGACGGCCGCCTTCCGGGCCCTCGGCGGTCGAGGGTGACGATGCCGAACCGTCGGGACAGCCGGCGCCGGGCTGATCCCCGGGACCTCGAGGACGATGGACCGCCGCGCTCTGCCGCGGCGGTTCTTTTTGGGCACCAGGTGACTGGCCCGAATGGTGGGAAGATGCACGACGATCGAGCGACGAGACTGAAGGAACGCATTCACCGGGCCCATGAACAGGGTCCCGCCCTGGTGATGGGCATCGTCAACGTGACCCCGGATTCCTTTTCGGACGGCGGGCGCTTCGAGCAGGCCGAGCAGGCGGTCGAGCATGGGCTGCGCCTGGCCGCGGAGGGCGCCGACATCCTGGACATCGGCGGTGAATCCACCCGGCCCGGCGCCCAGCCGGTAGGCATCGAGGAGGAACTGGCGCGGGTCATCCCGGTCATCGAGCGCCTGAGTCGGCAATGCGACGTGCCGATCTCGATCGACACCAGCAAGCCCGAGGTGATGCGTGCCGCCGTGTCGGCAGGCGCCGCCATGATCAACGATGTCAATGGCCTGCGAGCCCCCGGGGCCGTGGCAACGGCGGCCGAGCTCGCGGTGCCGGTCTGTCTGATGCACATGCAGGGCGAGCCGCGCACGATGCAGGCCAGACCGAGCTATCAGGATGTGGTCAGCGATGTGCGGGACTTCCTGCTCGAACGAGCCGAGGTCTGCCAGCGTGCCGGGCTGGACCGGGCGAATCTGGTGCTCGATCCCGGCTTCGGCTTCGGCAAGACCCTGGAACACAATCTGGCGCTGCTGAACGCGCTGGATGAGCTGGCGCGGATCGGCTTTCCCGTGCTGGCCGGTCTGTCGCGCAAGTCCATGCTCGGCCGGATCACGGGTCGGGAGCGTCCCGACCAGCGTCTGGCGGCTTCCCTGGCCGTCGCCCTGATCGCGGCCCAGAAGGGTGCGGCCATCCTGCGCGTGCACGATGTGGCCGAGACCGTGGACGTGGTCAAGGTCTGGAATGCCACTCGCGAGGTGTCCAGCCGCTAGAATACGTGGATGAGCCATCGTTACTTCGGTACCGACGGGATTCGCGGTCGGGTCGGTGACCCGCCGATCACCGTCGATTTCATCCTGCATCTGGGCTGGGCAGCCGGTCGCGTTCTCGCCGAGCGCTCGCCCGGGCGTCCCAGCGTGGTCATCGGCAAGGACACCCGCATCTCGGGCTACCTGTTCGAATCCGCCCTCGAGGCCGGATTCTCCGCCGCCGGTGTCGATGCGGTCCTGCTCGGCCCGATGCCGACGCCCGCCATCGCGCATCTGACGCGCAGTCTGGGGGCGGTGGCCGGCGTGGTGATTTCCGCCTCGCACAACCCTTACGAAGACAACGGCATCAAGTTCTTTTCGGGGCGTGGTGAGAAGCTCGATGACGAGGTTCAGGCCGCCATCGAAGCCCAGCTCGACCAGCCCATCGAGCAGGTGTCGGCGCATCGCCTGGGCAAGGCGACCCGGGTGCATGACGCGGTCGGCCGCTACATCGAATACTGCAAGTCCACGGTGCCCTTCGGCACCCGTTTCGATGGCCTGCGCATGGTCGTGGACTGTGCGAATGGTGCGACCTACCGGATCGCCCCCGAGGTGTTCAGAGAGCTCGGCGCCGAGGTCGTGCCCATCCATGACCGTCCCGATGGCCTCAACATCAACGCCGATTGTGGTTCGACTCATCCCGAATCCCTGGCCGAACGCGTCGTCCAGGAGCGGGCGGACCTCGGTATCGCCTTCGACGGCGACGGTGACCGGGTGCTGCTCGTCGATCATCGAGGGCGGCTGATCGATGGTGATCAGATCCTCTTCCTGCTGGCGCGTGACCGTCATTCCCGGGGTGCCCTCGAGGGCGGTGTGGTCGGTACGGTGATGAGCAACTTCGGCCTCGAAGAGGCCTTTCGAGCGCTGGAGATTCCCTTCGAGCGAAGCCCCGTGGGCGATCGCCATGTGCACGAAGCACTGCGTCGCAACGGCTGGCAGCTGGGTGGCGAGGCGTCGGGTCACATCCTGTGCCTGGATCGCGCCATGACCGGCTGCGGGATCGTCAGCGCCCTGCAGGTGCTCGAGGTGGTCGCCCGTACCCGTCAGTCCCTGGCCGCGCTGGCCGGTGGCATGGAGCGCTATCCCCAGGTCATGATCAACGTGCCCGTTCAGGGGCAGGCCAGAGTGCTGGTCGAGACGCACGAGGGCCTGGCCCTGGCGCTGTCCGAGGCCGAGGCCAGCCTGGGCGATCAGGGCCGCATCATTCTTCGTCCGTCCGGCACCGAGCCGGTCGTCCGGGTCACGGTCGAGGGCCGCGACTCGCAACAGGTTCAACGGCTGGCCGAATCCCTGGCCCGCACCGTTCAGGAGGCAACGCAATCATGACGTCAAGTCACCCGCAGGTTCCCACCTTGTCGATGGCCGATTTCGATGGTCAGAAAGGCGCGTTCAGCGACGCGCTCGGCCAGGCCTGGCGTGAAACCGGCTTCGTCGGTGTCCGCGACCACGGGGTCGACGATGCGATCATCGATCGGGCCTACGAAGTATTCCGCGAATTCTTTGCCTTGCCGGCCGAGGTCAAGCAACGTTACCAGCTGCCCGGCAAGGGCGGGGCGCGCGGCTACACGGGCTTCGGGGTCGAGCAGGCAAAGGATCACGACGTGCCGGACCTGAAGGAATTCTGGCACGTGGGCCGCGAGCTGGCCGATGCCGACAATCCGGCCCCGGAAATCCTGCTGCCGAACGTCTGGCCGGAGGAAGTGCCCGGCTTCAAGGAGGCCGCGCTGGCCTTGTACCAGGCCCTGGACGGCCTGGGCTCGCGGGTGCTGTCGGCGCTGGCGCTGGACATCGGTCTGCCGGCGGACTGGTTTGCCGACAAGACCGACTTCGGCAATTCGATCCTGCGACCGATTCACTACCCGCCGATCGAACAGGCCGTGCCCGGTGCCGTGCGCGCGGCGCGCCACGAGGACATCAACCTCATCACCCTGTTGATCGGTTCACGCGAGCAGGGTCTGGAGATTCTGACCCGGGACGGTGACTGGGTGCCGGTCAGTACCCTGCCGGGCACGATCGTGGTGAACGTCGGCGACATGCTGCAGCGTCTGACCAATCGGGTCTATCCGTCGACGACCCATCGGGTGGTCAATCCGCCGGGCGATGCGGCGCGCCGCGCGCGCTATTCGATCCCGTTCTTCCTGCACCCGAATCCGGACTTCCTGATCAGGACCCTGCCGCAGTGCGTCGAGCGCGAGGGCGAGGACCATTTCCCGGGGCCGATCACCTCGCACGAGTACCTGCTCGAGCGCCTGCGTGAGATCAAGCTGATCTGATCTGCACGTTTCCCGAGCTTGCGTCCCGGAGGTCGCGCTCCAGCGCGGCCAGACTGGATCGAGGGCATTCGATCTCCAGCTCCAGTCCCTGGCTGGTATAGCGTTCCCCGCATTTGACCGCCGCATGGCGGTCGAGCAGCTGGTGGGCGAGGGACACGGCCTCGAAGGGGAGTTGGATGCGCTTTCGTACCGTGGGGATCAGGGGCTCGGAGCGGGCCGTTCGCAGGCATTCGGCCGCACTGCCGCCGTAGGCCCGTGCCAGGCCACCGGTGCCCAGCTTGATGCCGCCGTAGTAGCGGATGACGACCACGGCAACCTGATCGTAGCCCTGGTTCTCGATCGCGGCGAGGATCGGCCGCCCGGCCGTGCCGCCCGGTTCGCCATCGTCGTCGAAGCGGTAGCTCTGGCCGGATTTCCAAGCCCAGCAATTGTGCGTGGCTGACGGATCGGCCACCGAAGCCAGAAAGCGGCGCGCGGACTGCTCGTCTGCGCAGCGCTCGGCCAGGGCGATGAAGCGGCTGCGCTTGACTTCGAGCTCGTGCCGGGCGGGTTCGAGCAGGGTCAGGCTCATGAGAGCTTGGCGTCTCTGGGGGCCGCGCTGACCTCAGCATCTACTTCAAAAGAATTCATCAAGATGCTGATTTTTTTTGACTTGATGAAGTCTTCTCGATGAACCAGCGCTTGCCTGTTGCGGTCACGAACGATGCCGTAGCCTCGTTCCAGGACGCTCAAGGGGCTGACCGCATTCAGTTGTGCCACCCGGCTGGCCAGCAGGCGATCGGCCTGTCGGAGCATTCGATGCTGGGCCTGTCGGAGCCGTCGTTCCAGGTCGCTCACGCGCTCCGTCGCGCGATCGAGCCGGCGCGCCGGGTGTCGAGCGGAAAGCCGCAGGTCCAGGGCCGTCAGGCTGCGAGCGCCGTGTTCCAGCAGGCTGTTCATGGCCAGGCTCGCCCGCCGGTCGCAGGCGTCCAGGCGGCGTCGGGTCTCGTCGAGGCGCCGAGCCGGGTGCTGGGTGGCCAGTCGCCGCGCCAGATGGTCGCTGGTCTGGTCGAGTCGATCGAGGCGGGCCTGCATGGATCGCGACAGCTGCGCATCCAGGCGCTGCAGGGACAGGCGCAGGGCCGGGCCATCGGGGGTGGCGGCTGCGGCCGCCGCGCTCGGTGTGGCCGCGCGAAGATCGGCCACGTAGTCCGCGATCGTGGTGTCCGTTTCGTGGCCGACGCCGCTGATGATCGGAGTGCGGCAGTCGGCGATGGCGCGGGCCAGGCCTTCATCGTTGAAGGCCCAGAGGTCTTCCAGCGAGCCCCCGCCACGGGCCAGGATGATCAGGTCCGCGAACTCGTGTCGATCGGCGGCTCGCAGGGCGCGGATCAGCGAGGCGGGGGCGGTTTCGCCCTGAACGGTGGCGGCGTAGATCCTGATTTCGGCCGCGGGCCATCGCTCGCCGAGCACCTTCAGCAGATCGCGGACCGCGGCTCCCGAGGGCGAGGTCACCAGGGCAATGCGTCGCGGCCAGCGGGGCAGGGCCTGCTTACGGGCCTCCTCGAACAGGCCCTCGCTGGCCAGCTTGCGGCGCAGGGCCTCGAAATCCTTCTGCAGCTGTCCGGCGCCGGCTTCGAGCATGGCGTCGGCAATGAGCTGGTAGTCGCCACGGGCCTCGTACAGGCTCAGCCGCCCGCGGACCAGCACCTGTTGGCCGTTTTCCGGTCGGAACCCGAGGGCCGAGGCGTTGCCACGGAACAGCGCGCAGCGAATCTGCGCGCGGGCGTCCTTGAGGGTGAAGTACAGGTGCCCGGAGGCCGGGCGGGCCAGGTTCGACAGCTCGGCTTCGAGCCAGAGCCTGGGGAAGCCCGCCTCGAGGTGAAGCCGGACTTCCTGGTTCAGCTCGGCTGGGCGATAGATTCGGCTTTCCGGGCCCGGGGGTGCGACTCGCATGGGGCCGGATTATACGCGCCCGTTGCACTGTCGACTCGGGACGGGCGCCGAGTCTGTTCGCCGTCGATGGGGCTGAGGCTGCGCAGAAAGCGGCGGGTGGATCGTTCCCAGGAGAACTGCTCGGCGAACTCGACGCAGGCGGTTCGATCGACCGACAGTGCGCGATAGTAGGCGGCGGCCAGATTCTCGTCGAGGGCCCCATTGGCGCCGTCGGTGATCAGGTCGATCGGGCCGGGTGCCGGGAAAGCGGCGACGGGCACGCCGCAGGCCATGGCTTCGAGCATGACGAGCCCCAGGGTTTCGGTCCGGCTCGGGAATACGAAGACATCGGCGCAATTCAGGCAGTCGACGAGGGCCTGGCCGTGTCGGTAGCCGAGGAAGTGGGCGTCCGGATAGGCCCTGCGCAGTCGCTCCAGATCGGGGCCGTCGCCGACGATCACCTTCGAGCCCCTGACGTCCAGGTCCAGGAAGGCCTCGAGATTCTTCTCCCGGGCAACGCGGCCGACGTACATGGCAATCGGACGGGGCAGATCGAGGACCTGGCTGTCCTGCGGTCGAAACAGGCGCGTGTCGACGCTGCCGGGCCACACGGAAAGATGCGTGAAGCCGTGGTCCTCGAGCAGGCGGCGCTGGGTGTCCGTTCGAACCAGGGTGTTGGCGGCCGGCCGATGGAACCAGCGCAGATAGGCGTAGGACCAGGCCAGCGGCACCGGTGCGCGCATCTGCAGGTACTCGGGAAAGCGCGTGTGGTAGGAGGTGGTGAAGGCCAGGCCATGGCGAAGGCACCAGCGACGTGCAGCCAGGCCGATGGGCCCTTCCGTGGCGATGTGAACGGCATCGAAGCGTCGCGTGCGCATCAGCTCGCGCAGGCGCTTGCCCGGGCGCAGGGTCAGACGGATTTCCGGGTAGCCGGGGCAGGGCATGGTGCGCTGACCTTCCGGAGAAAGCACCTCGACCTCATGGCCCATGCGGCGAAGATGCTCTCGGGTGGTTTCCAGGGTTCGGACCACGCCGTTGACCTGGGGTGCCCAGGCGTCGGTGACCAGCAGGATTCGCATTGTCAGAGCCTTCTCTTGTCGAATGATGGAAGCCTAGGCGGCCCGCTTTTCAGCTCCGTGGCAGAACGCTGACCGTTTGATGACGCCGGTTTCCAGCAAGCATTTGCCGTTGGATCGCGCCGTATTCCCGCGGCCTGCGCTATGCTCTTGCATGGCGTTTCAGAAGCGTTCCCATGAACGAAAACACCGACCATTCCGAAGGCCATCGCCTGCTGCTCCGCCAGACCCGGCCGGAGGACTACGAGGACATCGCCGTGATCATGGAGCGGGTCTACCCGGGCGGCCTGGACGGCGCCTGGACCCGCGCTCAGTTCGAGTCCCAGATCCAGCGCTTTCCCGAGGGCCAGATCTGCATCGAGGACAACGGCAGGGTCGTGGCCGCTGCCATTTCACTGATCGTCAAGTACAGCCGCTGGGGCCAGAACCACCGCTACTGGGACATCGTCGGCAACGGCTACCTGACCACCCACGACCCGAAGGGCGACGTGCTCTACGGCGTCGACGTCTTCGTGCATCCGGACTACCGGGCCCTGCGCCTCGGCCGTCGACTCTACGATGCGCGCAAGGAGCTCTGTGAAAAGTTGAACCTGCGCGGCATCGTGGTCGGCGGTCGGATTCCCGGCTACCACAAGGTGGCCGACGAGATGACGCCGCAGCAATACGTGGCCAAGGTGCAGTCGCGCGAGCTGACGGACCCGATCCTGACCTTTCAGCTGGCCAATGATTTCCAGGTGCGCCGGATCGTGCGTGGCTACCTGCCCGATGACGCCCAGTCGGCCGGCTATGCCACCTTGCTCGAGTGGATCAACATCTACTTCGAAGAGCCGTCCAGCAGCGTGATCGGCGGGCGGCCGTCCGACGTGCGCATCGGGGCCGTGCAATGGCAGATGCGACCGACCCGGTCGCTGGAGGACCTGTACGGCCAGATCGAGTACTTCGTCGACGCCGTCTCCGGCTACCAGGCCGACGTCGTCCTGTTCCCGGAATTCTTCAACGGCCCCTTGATGGCCGAGTGGAACGACCAGGGCCCGGCCGAGGCCGTACGCCGGCTGGCCGGCTACACCGAAGCCATTCGGGATCGGATGCTGCAGTTCGCCGTGTCCTACAACATCAACATCATCGCCGGCTCGATGCCCGAATACGATGGCGATCAGCTGCGCAACGTCTGCTATCTACTGCGTCGCGACGGCAGTTGGGATCGTCAGTACAAGATTCACGTCACGCCCGACGAGGTCAGTGCCTGGGGCCTGACCGGGGGCGACCGGATCCAGGTCTTCGATACGGACTTCGGCAAGATCGGCATCCTGATCTGCTACGACGTCGAGTTTCCCGAACTGCCGCGCCTGATGGCGGACCAGGGGCTGAACATCCTGTTCGTGCCTTACTGGACCGACACGAAGAATGCCTATCTGCGGGTGCGCCGCTGCGCCCAGGCCAGAGCCGTCGAGAACGAATGCTACGTCGTCATCACCGGTTCGGTCGGCAACCTGCCCAGGGTGGAGAACATGGACATGCAGTATTCCCAGGCGGCCGTGTTCACGCCCTCGGACTTCGCCTTTCCCCACGATGCCGTGGCACACGAGGCAACGGCCAACACCGAAACCATGCTGATCGCCGATCTCGACCTGGACAACCTGCGGGAAGTCCGCTCCCACGGTTCGGTGCGGAACCTGAAGGATCGGCGCCTGGATCTGTACGAGTTGAAGTGGAAGTGACTCTGCCCTCGAGGTGCTCCGGACGCGGGTCCGGAGCACCCACAACTGATTCAGCGAACCGGATGGCGAATGGAGAACGCTGCAAGCATCAGAAGCAGCGTGAACAAGACCACCAGGCTCGGGGGTGAAAGGGCCGGCACCGAGCGCGCTTCGGCCCTAGGGGTGCAGGCGGCACGCGCGAAATTGCGCAGGGCTGCGTTGTAGACGCCGTCGCCCGGAATCGTCGTGTCGGACCAGTCCGGATCGTCGCCCGTCGTGAAGTTGCCGCTGGTGATGAAGGCGATCTGCCCATTGCCCAGGCTGCGCAGCGTCCAGGCGTAGCCTTCGTCGTTCGGACAGGTGCTGTCCGGCGTGGCAGTGCCGGTCACGAGGCCGACCGTGCCCGGGACCAGCGGGCCGCACAGGGTGTCCTGGTCGGAGATGTCCGGCGGCGTGAGGCCGCGGATGTCGACGAGGCCGATCGTCAGGCTGTTGGCGACGTTGGCGATGGTGCTGAAATTCAGGTTTTCGTCGCGGGCCGACGACCCTCCCAGGAACTGGATCATGTCCGTTGACTGGCTGCGGATTGCATCCGGTGCGGTGACCAGTACCGAGCCACCATCGGCGACCCAGTTGCTCAGCACCGAGGTCGCGCCGGCGACGTCTTCGTCGTAGGCGTATGCGCCACTCCAGACGACGGCGCAGTAGCCGCTGAGGTCGGTCGAGGAGAAGTAGGCGCTGGCCGTGTTCGGGGGTACATCGACGGCAGTGACCGTGTGGCCATCTGCCGCCAGCGCGGTTTCGACGCTGTTGTCGCTGCCGTTGTAGTTCACGAACAGAACGTCCCCGACCTGGGCGAAGCTGGCTGGGCTGAAGGCGAGGAGTAGTGGCAGTACAAGGCGTTTCATGGATCGGCTCCGGGGGTGAAGGTAGGTGCTGCCAATATTAGCTTTGCCGCATTTTTCTGTAAACGGGGATGTCTACATGGCCGGCCGAGGCTCGGCGGTGTGGATATTCGCAGGAACGTTGCTGGAAGGGCGGCGAGGATTGATACCATGAAGCTTCATTCTTGGTAGGAGGTGCTCGATGTATTCCATGGTTTGGGTGGTAGGCGCACTCGCTCTCGGACTGGCCGTCGGCGCCCTGGTCGTCTGGTTGCTGACGCGTTCCGCGGCGGGGCCGGGGCATTCGGTTCGTCAGCTGCGCGAGGAGAACGAACAGTTCCGGGAGCAGGTCAACGACCACTTCGTCCAGACGGCGGAACTGATCAACCGCCTGACCGACAGCTACAAGGCCGTCTTCGATCACTTGAGCGAGGGTGCGGAGCGCCTCGTCGACGAGCAGGTCGTGCGCGAGCGCATGCCGAAGGTGTCCGATCAGGAAATCCGCCTCAAACGCATCGGGAGCTCGGTGCGACCCTCGTCGAGCGCCGGGCCTCAAGGCTCCGCAGCGGCCTCGGGGTCGACCGGCGCCGCTGCCAAGCCCTCGGCAGGGTCGTCTTCGCCGTCTTCGTCGGATGCTAGGGCGCCCAGCGGCAAGGGCAAGCCGGGCAGCAAGGCCTGACCCTCGATCAGGGCGTTCGCCGCAGACGCAGGATGCGGCCGTCGCTGGAGTCGGTCAGCAGGTAGATTTCGCCGCCGGGGCTGACGCGCACGTCGCGCAGGCGTTCGTCGAGGGGCAGTTCGAGGCGCTCCTGTCCGACGACCTCGCCATCGTCCAGGTCGATCCGGCGCAGGCTGCGCTCGGCCAGGCTGGTGATCAGCAGATCGCCGCTCCAGTCCGGATAGCGATCGCCGTGCACCATCACCATGCCCGACGGGGCGATGCTGGGCGTCCAGACCAGGACCGGGTCGCGCATGCCGGGACGTGAAGTGAAGGGCGAGACGCGGGCTCCCGAGTAGTCGATCCCTTCCGTGGCCACGGGCCAGCCGTAGTTGACGCCGGCTTCGATCACGTTGAGCTCGTCGCCGCCGCGGGGGCCGTGTTCGTGCGACCAGACCCGGCCGCTGTCCGGATCCAGCACGATGCCCTGGGGGTTGCGGTGGCCGATGCTGTAGAGCTCGGGCAGGGCGTCGCTGCGTCCGGACCAGGGGTTGTCGGCCGGGGCTGACCCATCGCGGTGCAGGCGCACGATGCTGCCGGTGTGGCTCTCCAGGCTCTGTGCGTCTTCGCGATCATCGAAGCCGTCGCCGATCGTCAGCAGCAGGGTGCCATCGGGCAGGAAGGCCATCCGGCCTCCGTAGTGGACCGGCGTATCGCGCGTCGGTCGCGCCGTGAACAGGACGTTCAGATCGACCAGGCGCGGGCCATCCAGGCGCGCACGGACCAGGCGGGTCGCGTTGGCCTCGGCCGTGCCATGAGCCAGGGTCAGGTAGATCCAGCCGTTGCTTTCGTAATCGGGATCCAGCGCCAGGCCCATCAGCCCGCCCTGGGAGCGGACCCAGGCCGGCGGCACGCCCTCGATCGGCTCGGACAGCTCACCCTCGGGGCTGACGCGGCGCAGACGGCCGACTCGTTCGGTGACCAGGTAACCGCCCTCGGGAAGAAAGGCCAGTGACCAGGGGTGATCCAGGCCCTCGGCCACGGTGTCGAGTTCGAACTCGGCGTGGGCAGGCCCCGGCAGCGCCAGCAGCAGGGCGATAGCGAAGATCAGGATGGCGGGCATGGCTTGGCAACTCTCGTCGTCGGACTGAAGGCATGGTACTAGTCCCACCGTAAGTATTGCCACATTCAGGGCTCCGGACGGATTCGCCTGCAAGGCAAAGTGCCGAAGGCATAGTCAGTCTACGTCAAGGCACTTTAACACGCGCTACGGTCTTCAGCAGGGCGCTTCTTGCTGCGCAAACCGCACCCTGCTTACGACCTGCGCTGCAGGCGGATTCGTCCGGAGCCCCCGCAGGGCTTGCCTCTCATCGCCCGTGGACTGCGTTGTTGGCGCTCAACGTAGGCCCGGCTACGCACTTCGCACCAACGCCTTGCCACGAGCGCTGAGAGACAAGCTGAATGAGGCAATACTTACGGTGGGGCTAGTAACGGCAGGGGCGTCCGAATGGGGTAAGCTCGGGGCCTTCATCGTCAAGTCCGAGGGATTCAAACTCATGGCCGTGATTCGCTGGTTGCTCGCCTTCCTGCTGGCCGTGCTGGTCACGGCGCTGCTCGGCAGCGTGATCCAGACGCAGTTCAATCTGGCTCGAATCGCGGAGCTGGGTCAGCAGATCGACTGGGGTACGCGTCTGGAGGTGACCCTGTTCGATCTGCTCAGCTTTGCGCCGACCTATGCCATCGTCAGTGCCTTTGCCTTGCTGATTGCCCTGCTGGTCGCCGCCTGGCCGGCCTCCCGGCTGCCCGGCCTTGGAAGGGGATGGTTCGCCCTGGCGGGCTTCGTGGCCATCTACACGGCCCTGGCCGCGATGAATGCGATGCTGCCGGTGACCCTGATCGGCGCCTCCCGCGGTCTGCTGGGTACCCTGCTGCTCTCGGCGGCGGGCGCTGTCGGCGGCTTCCTGTACGCCAGCGTGCTCGTTCAGCGGCAGAAGGGCCAGAACTGATACCAGCGCCGGCAGCGCAGCGCGTCTTCGCAGCTGGCCAGCTGGCGCTGGTAGCGCAGGCTCAGTTCGTCGACACGACTGGCGATCTGACGAAGGCGGGGTTTGTCCGCCCAGCTTCGCCGTGAGTAGCCGCCATGGCCCTCGTGGTAGGCCAGGTAGAGGTCATAGGCGTTGTTGCGCGCCAGGCCCAGTCGCCGGTGACTGACGTCGTTGTACCAGCCGATGAAATCCAGCGCGTCCTCCATGTCGCCTCGACTGGCGAAGCGCCGACCCGTGGCCCGGCGATAGTCCGCCCAGGCCGGGTCCTGAGCCTGGGCATAGCCTTCGGCCGAGGAGGGGCGTCGGCCGGGGAAGATGCCCAGAAAGCGTCGCCGTTCCGGCTTTGCGCCGGCTCGGAAGGCGGATTCCTGACGCACGAAGGCCATCTGGATCGCGATCGGTGTTCCCCAGCGGCGCTCGGAGCGGCGCGCATCGTCGTACCACTCGGGGTATTCCTCGAAGATCTCGCAGAGGTTGTCCTGGTTGGCCGGCGGGGTCGTCGCGCAGGCGCTGAGCAGGCCCAGCACGGCCAGAGCGGCCAGAGCGGCCAGAGCGGCCAGGACCCGGCGGGCGGGTCCGAGGGAGCGAGTGTTGTCCGGAGCCTTCGACATGCTCCGGATTCTATCAATCGTTCAGGCTGGCCAGCCAGTCGTCGTCCGAGCCCTCGTTGATGCCTTCGAACATGAAGGTGGAGAGATAACGCTCACCGGTGTCGGCGACGATGGCGAGGATCGTCGATCCATCCGGCACCCGCTCGGCCAGCTTCAGGGCCGCCGCGACCGATCCGCCGCCGGACAGCCCGCAGAAGATGCCCTCCTGGCTGGCCAGGGCCAGGGCCGTATCGCGGGACTCTTCGTCGCTGACGGTGATGATCTCGTCGGCGATCGTCTGGTTGAGGGTCTTGGGCAGGAAGTCCGGGGTCCAGCCCTGGATCTTGTGGGGCGTCCACTCCTTGCCCGCGAGCAGAGAGGCATTGACCGGCTCGGCCGCGATGACCTTGAGTCCGGGGCGGGCCAGCTTGAGCATCTCGCCTGCGCCGCTGATGGTCCCGCCCGTGCCCCAGCCGGCGACGAAGTAGTCCAGGTTCCGATCGGCAAAATCGCGCAGGATTTCCGGGCCCGTGGTGTTGCGATGGTAGGCGGGGTTGGCCTCGTTCTCGAACTGGCGGGCGAGGAACCAGCCGTGCTTTTCTGCCAGGGCTTCGGCGCGCCGGACCATGCCCGTGCCGCGCTCTTCGGCCGGCGTCAGGATGACCTTCGCGCCCAGGGCGCGCATCAGCTTGCGCCGTTCGACGGAGAAGGTCTCGACCATGCAGGCCACGAAGGGATAGCCCTTGGCGGCACAGACCATGGCCAGGGCAATGCCCGTGTTGCCCGAGGTCGCCTCGATCACGGTCTGGCCGGGTTGCAGTCGACCCCGGCGCTCGGCATCTTCGATGATGGCCACGGCCAGGCGGTCCTTGACCGAAGCCAGGGGGTTGAAGAATTCGGCCTTGATGAAGACCTCGACCTTGCTGGGGGCCAGGCGATTGAGCCGGACGACCGGGGTCCGGCCGATGGTCTGCAGAATGTTGTCGTGGATCATGGTCTGGCTGCTCGCGATGGAATCTCGTCTGCGTTGCACGGTAGCGTATCGGTGGTGAACGGGCAGGCGTCCCCTGGATGCCTTGGAGCGTCCTGACCGATCCTTCATCCTAACGAGGGACGCCGTCAGGGTGAACGATATCCGTGTTCTCAGCATATAACCGGCAGGAATATGGCGCCTGCCGAGACTCGCGGCGCCGACAAGGAGGGTCCGCTTCGGGCCCGAGCAAGCCGCGTCGCGGGAAATCGGCTATCGTGGGTCGAAGATGATCAAAGGCTTCGCGGAGAGGACATCATGTTGTGGCAGGCTCTGAGCGCCGCGCGGGACCTGGGACGCGTCCAGGACATCGCCGCGGTTCTTGTTCGTTACGGATTCGGGGACGTGGTTCAGCGCATCGGCATGGCCGGCGCCCTGGAGGGGGCGGGCAAGGTGCTGCACTGGAAACGGGCCGAGGAACTGGCGCGCCTGAAGCCACCCGAGCGCGTGCGCCGGGTGATGGAAGAACTGGGGCCGACCTTCGTCAAGCTGGGCCAGGTGCTGGCCACCCGCGTCGACCTGTTCGGGCCGGAATGGCTGAGCGAATTCTCGCAGCTCCAGGACAAGGCGCCGATGGTCGATTGGGCCGAGATCGAAGCGCAGCTGACCGAGGACCTCGGCGCCCCGCCCGATGAAATCTTCTCGGACGTCGACCATGAACCCCTCGCTGCCGCCTCCCTGGCCCAGGTGCATCGGGCCCGCCTGCCCGAGGGGGATTGGGTGGTGCTCAAGGTTCGTCGCCCGGGGATTCGTCCGGTGGTCGAGGCCGATCTGCGCCTGCTCGCGCGACTGGCCGAGATCGTCGAGTCCGAGGCGCCGGAGCTGCGCCAGTATCGGCCGCGAGAGCTGGTCCGGCAGTTCACCCAGTCACTGCGCCGCGAGCTGGACTTCGCTGCCGAGTGTCGCAACGCCGAGCGGATCGCCGACGAGCTCGACGAGGACGATGGCATCGTGGTGCCGGGGGTCCACTGGCAGTACAGCGGCGAGCGTCTGAACGTGCAGGATTACATCGAAGGGATCAGCGGCCGCGACCTGGAGGGCGTGCGCCGGGCCGGTCTGAATGCGCACCGAATCGCCCAGCGCGGCAGTTCGGGGATTCTGCGGATGATCCTCGAGCACGGCTTCTTCCACGCCGACCCGCATCCCGGCAACGTCAAGTACCTGCCGGGCGATCGCATTGCGCTGCTGGATTTCGGCATGGTCGGGCGGCTGACCGAAGAGCGACGCTACGAGGTGGCCGAACTGCTGCACGGTCTGGTGGACCGCAACGTCCGTCAGGTGCGAAGTGTCCTGCTGGAGTGGAGCGCGGACAGTGACGCCGACCCCGATCGCCTGGAAGAGGAGGTGGCCGAATTCATCGACCAGTACCATGGCGTCCCCCTCGAGCAACTGAACATGTCGGCGATGATCAGCGACATGACCAGCGTGCTCCGACGCAATCATCTGATGCTGCCGCCGGACCTGGTGTTGATGCTCAAGGCCTTCATCACCCTGGAAGGGATGGGGCGCTCTCTGGATCCCGGCTTCGACATGGCCAGCGAGGCGCGGCCCGTCGTCGAGGCGGTGCTCAAGCGCCACTACTCGCCGGCGGCGATGGCCCGGCGCGCGCAGAAGAGCCTGATCGAGACCGTACGCATCCTCGGCGGGCTGCCCGAGGACCTCAGTCGGCTGCTGCGGGCGGCCCGACGCGGGCGCATCGAGGTCCACGTCGACGTCAACTCGCTCAAGGAAGTCAGCCATCGCCTCGACGGTGCGGCCAGCCGCCTGACCCTGGGCGTGGTAACGGCGGCCCTGATCATCGGTTCGGCGATCGCCCTGAATGTCCAGCCAGGGGAGGGCGGGCTGTCGATCTTCGGCCTGATGGGCTTCGTAGGCGCCGCGCTGGGTGGGGTCTGGCTGCTGCTGTCGATCTGGCGCAGCGGGCGCGAGGACTGAGACCCCGGGCCAGGGCGGCCCGGGACCACCAGGCAGGAGATGTCCGGCTCAGCCCTCGGGGCGCCGATAGACCTCGCCGCCCTTCATCACGAAGGCCACCTCGTTGAGCGCGCGGATATCGTTGCTGGGATCCCCTTCGACCGCGATCAGATCGGCCCACTGACCCTCGGCGAGGGCGCCGACCCGGTCCTGGATGCCGAGCAGTTCGGCCGCGTTCAGGGTGGCGGTGCGGATGGCCTCGATCTCGGGCATGCCGGTCTCGACCATCAGCTCGAATTCCCGTGCATTGCCGCCGTGCGCGCTGACCCCGGAATCCGTGCCGAAGGCGATCCGGACGCCAGCCCGCCAGGCGCGTCCGAAGGTGTCCTGCATCATCGGACCGATCGATAGCGCCTTGGGCCGCACGATCTCGGGGAAGTAGCCTTCGATCTCGGCCTTTTCGGCGACGAAGGCGCCGGCCAGGACCGTCGGCACGTACCAGGTGCCGTGCTCGATCATCGCTTCGATGACCTCCTCGTCCATCATCGTGCCGTGCTCGATCGAATGCACGCCGGCGCGGATTGCCCGCAGCATGCCTTCCTTGCCGTGGGCGTGGGCGGCCACCTGCATCCCGTAGTCACGCGCCGTGGACACGATGGCTTCGAGTTCGTCGGCCTGGAACTGGGGTGCCAGGCCGCTGGCGGCCACGCTGAGCACGCCGCCGGTGGCGGTGATCTTGATCAGGTCCGCTCCATCCTTGTAGCGCTGGCGAACGCCTTCGCGGGCGGCATCGGGGCCGTTGACCACGCCTTCGCGCGGGCCCGGGCGCCCCATCAGATCCACTCGCCAGCTGTTGGTCGGGTCGGCGTGTCCGCCGGTCGAGGCCAGGGACTTGCCCGAGGTATAGACGCGTGGCCCGACGATCTGGCCCGTGTTGATGGCGTCGCGCAGGGCGATGCTGACGTTGAAGGAATCACCGAGATCGCGCACGGTGGTGAAACCGGCCATCAGGGTGCGTTCGGCGTAGACGCTGGACTGGAAAGCGATCTCGGCCGGGTCGTGGGTGAAGCGGTCGATGTAGGCGCTGGGGCTGGACTGGCTGGTCAGATGGGTGTGCATGTCCATCAGGCCCGGCAGGCAGGTCAGAGCGCTCAGATCGATGCGCTCGGCGGCCTCGGGCACCGAGGGGTGGCCGTCTAGGCGCCGTGCGACCAGGCCATCCTCGATCACCAGGGTGCTGGCCCCGAGGCTGCGGCCGCTTTCGACGTCGATCAGGCCGCCGCATTGGACCCAGGTCTCGGCTCGCAGCCCGGCGGAGGCGAGCAGGGAAATGATCAGAATGGAGGGGCGGTAGAAGCTGTTCATTGCGGTTCCTTGTTGCAGGCCGTGCATGATCGGATGATAGCCGAGCCGGAGATCCTAGGGAGCCTCTGAATAATCATGCTTGGAGCGCGTTTCAGTCGGAAAAGCCGCATCTCGTGCGGTGCGATGCGAGTGACAGTAGCCTTAGCTACGGCCGAGTGGCGCGACGCGCGAGATGCGGCTTTTCCGGCGAAACCCGATAGGGACAGGCCTTTGCGGGGTCTCCGCCTTGTTTGGTCTCGCTTATTTGGAATGACCAAACCGCACGCGCTGATCGTTTCGTCACCAGGCGCTTCTTGCCTTCGGCAAACCGCACCTGGCACGAAACGGCGCTCACCCAAGCCAAGCCAGCGCAGGCAGCGGAGATGCGGCGGTTTCGCGCAGCGAAGAAGCCGTAACGGAGTGCCGTCAAGCGCGTGACTCCCGCAAAGACCTGTCGCGCCCGAGCATGATTATTCAGAGGCTCCCTACCGTTCCTGTCGGTAGAGATCGCGGGTTCCGACGGCTTGAGCGGCACGGCCGAGACGTTCCAGGGCCAGCACGTAGGCGGCGGTGCGCGGTGACAGCTCGCGGTCTTCGGCCAGGTCCATGACCCGATCGAACTGCCGCCGCATGCGCTTTTCCAGACGCTTGTGGACCTTGCGCTCCGGCCAGCGTTCGCCGCTGCGGTTCTGCAGCCATTCGTAGTAGCTGACCGTCACCCCGCCGGCATTGGCCAGGATGTCGGGCACGACCAGGGTGCCCTGGTCTTCGAGGATGCGGTCGGCATCCGATGTCACGGGTCCGTTGGCCAGCTCGACGATCGTTCCGGCCCGGATGCGCTCGGCGTTGTCCTCGGTGATCACATCGTCCAGGGCCGCCGGTATCAGGACATCCACGTCCAGCTCCAGCAGGGCCTCGTTGTCGATCCGCTCGGCATTCTCCTGCTCACCCACCGAATGGGTGCAGTAGATCTCCTTCAGGCTGCGGCCCTCGTTCTTGGCCTCGATGACCGCGGGCACGTCGAGCCCGTCGGCCTGGTGAATGGCGCCGCCCGAATCGGACACGGCGACCACTGGGTAGCCCGACTCGTGCAGGTGACGGGCCACGGCCTGGCCGGCGTTGCCGAAGCCCTGGATGGCGACGGTCGTCTCCTCGGGTGTCCAGTCCTGGCGCTCGGCCAGGGCCTGGATGCAGACTTGACCGCCCAAGCCAGTGGCCTCGGACCGTCCGGCGCTGCCGCCAAGGGCCAGGGGCTTGCCGGTGATCACGGCGGGTTCGTGCCGACGAACCGCGTGCCCGTATTCGTCCATCATCCAGCCCATGATGTGTTCGTTGGTGTAGACGTCCGGCGCGGGAATGTCCCGGTCCGGGCCGATGAAGTCGGCGATCTGTCGAATGAAGGCCCGGCTCAGGCGTTCGACTTCGGCCATCGAGAGCTCGCGTGGATCCACCTCGATGCCGCCCTTTGCGCCGCCGTAGGGCAGATCCATCACGGCACACTTGCAGGTCATCCAGAGCGCCAGGGCGCTGCATTCGTCGAGGTCGACGTCCGGGTGGAATCGCAGTCCGCCCTTGCCGGGCCCGAGCAGATCGGAGTGCTGGACGCGGTGGCCGGTGAAGAGCTTCAGGCGCCCACCGTCCATCCGCACGGGGACCGAGACGGTGAGTGCCGCTTTCGGATGAGCGAGGCGCTGGCAGGCCTCGTCGGGGATATCGCTGTGTTCGGCGGCGTGGGTGATTCGTTCGAGCGCTCGTTCGAAGGCGCGGCGAGGCATGGAAGCTCCTGGTGCGAGTGTGACCATTACCATACCCAGCGCGTGTGTAGGCGGCGGGAGCGAGCCCGCTCGGCGGTATAATCGCGGCCTGGCCCCTGATCATCCCCGGAACCCCTCATGCGCATCGGTACCACGCTCACCAACTACACCATCAACAAGCAGAAGGGCATCCAGGGGGCCAGTGGCACCTTCACGGGCCTGCTCAACGACATCGCCGTGGCCTGCAAGCGGATCGCCGATCTCGTCAACAAGGGCGATCTGGTGGGCGTGCTCGGCGCGGCCGAGTCGGAGAACGTGCAGGGCGAGCAGCAGAAGAAGCTCGACGTGATCAGCAACGAGCTGATGATCGAGGCGCTGCAGCACAATGGTCACATCGCGGGCCTGGCGTCGGAAGAGATGGACGACATCCACCAGCTGCCCGATCACTGCCAGCGCGGCAACTACCTGGTGCTCTGCGACCCGCTCGACGGTTCTTCGAACATCGACGTCAACGTCTCGGTCGGTACGATCTTCTCGATCCTCAAGGCGCCGGACGGCGTTCGCAACCCGACCCAGGCCGACTTCCTCAAGCCCGGCACGGCGCAGGTGGCGGCCGGCTACTGCCTCTATGGTCCGGCGACGATCCTGGTCCTGACCACCGGTGACGGGGTGAGCATGTTCACCCTCAACCGTGATTTCGGTGAATTCCTGCTGACCCGCGAGAACGTGCGTATCCCCGAGGAAACGGCCGAGTTCGCGATCAACATGTCCAATCGTCGCCACTGGGAGCCGCCGGTGGAGCGCTACATCGCCGAATGCCTCGCGGGCAAGGAAGGACAGCGTGGAAAGGACTTCAACATGCGCTGGGTGGCCTCCATGGTTGCCGAAGTGCATCGGATTCTCACTCGCGGCGGCATCTTCATGTACCCCGGGGACGCCAAGCTGAGCGCGGCCGGCAAGGCCGGCAAGCTCCGCCTGATGTACGAAGCCAACCCCATGGCGATGATCGTCGAGCAGGCCGGCGGTGCCGCGACCACGGGCCGACAGCGGATCCTGGAGCTGGAGCCGCAGGAAATCCACCAGCGCGTACCCGTGATCCTCGGTTCGCGGGCCGAGGTCGAGCGAGTGACCTCCTACCACGGCGAATGACGCGGGCGGTCAACGCGCTGGTCGTTGTCGTCTGGCTGGCCATCGCCATCTGGTCGGGCGTGGCCGTGTTTCGCCATCCCTCGACCATGGCGCCCCTCGGCGCCATGCTGAGCGCGCTGGCGCCTTTGGGATTCGTGCTGATTCGAGCCATCTGGCATGATCGTCTGCCACCGGAGGCACATCCGGTGCTGGTCTCCGCCCTGAGCGGCCTCGGCGCCGTGATCGCCATGGTGGCCACGAATCGCTTCGGTGAGCAGTACGAAATCTTCGTGGCCGCCGCGGCGCTGGCGCTGGTGGCCTGGCTGCTCTGGGTGCGCTTTGTGTGGCGCCTGGCATTGGATAGGAATGAGTGAAGACTGAAGAGTCATCAAGGGGATCGAAAGCGAATGCGGGGAGGGTGTTCGCCAGTGAAATTGACCAAGACCTTGGAGGAAGACCATGAACAAGCACATCAATCGACTGGGCGGTGCAGCGCTGCTGCCGGCCCTGCTGCTGACCGCCTGTGGCGGCTCCAGTACCCTGCACGAAGGTGAACGCACGCGCATCGACGTCGGCTTCACCGACACCCGTCTCGACTTCAGTGTCAGCGAAGCCGGCTTCTACTCGATCTTCTCCGAAGGCGAAGAAGACGTGGTCTGCAAGGTCTTCAGCGAGGCCGGTGCGATGCTCGCCGAAGACGATGACAGCGGCTCGGGCTTCAACTGCCTGCTGCTGACCCGCCTGGACGCGGGCAACTATCAGATCGAGGTCGGCGGCTTCGACACGGACGATCGCGGCGAGGCCTACATCACCGCCAAGCGCGTACCGAGCGAATCCATCAACGTCGGCCAGGTCTCGACCGTGCAGGTCGAAGCTCACCAGCCCTCGGCTCGGGACTTCGAGATCACCGAAGCCGGTGACTACCGGATGAGCACCTCCGGCCAGCTGGACACGGTCTGTACCCTGTTCAGCGCCGATGGCACGGAGCTCGCCAGCAACGACGATGACGGCGACGGCTTCAATTGCGGCCTGTCGCGACGCCTGGAACCGGGTCGCTACACCGTCATGATCGCGAGCTACAGCGAAGAAAGCGGTTCGCCGACCTTCATGGTCGAGCGCAACGAGATGGAGAGCTTCACCCTGACCCTGGGACAGGCCATGGCCTCGCGGATCGCCGACTCTGGAGATCGCGTGCTGTTCGAGTTCGACATCGCCCAGGATGGTCGCTACATCATGCGGACCAGCGGTGACACGGACACCTTCTGCGAGCTGCGTTCATCGAACGGTGAAGTGATGGACGAGAACGACGACGGGGACGAAGACTTCAACTGCAAGATCGAGTACGCCCTGCCGGCCGGCCAGTACCAGCTGGTCGTCAGCGGCTACGGCAGCAGCACCGGCTCCTTCATGGTTCACCTGGACCCGCGCTGATCCACGCCCCCGGGCCGCCTCGCGCGGCCCGGTTCCAGCGCCAGGATCCAGCCAAGAAAAAAGGCCCTGCGGCGATGCCTGCAGGGCCTTTTCTCTTGATTTGGCTCCCCGGGTCGGATTCGAACCAACGACCTAGTGATTAACAGTCACCCGCTCTAACCAGCTGAGCTACCGGGGAATTGAAGCCGCGTATTATCCCGTTGGATCGGAATATCGTCAAGCCCGAATCGGGCTTTTTTCATTTTTCGGGCCCCTCGCGTGCTCAGCCGCCGAATTCGTCCTGGTAGTCCAGCACGGAGGCTTCGACGACCTTGGCGGCGTGGTCGCGGCCGTAGATCTTGTCGATGGAGATCTCGGCCTCTTCGCCCGGCAGCAGCTTGTAGGTCAGGAAGTAGTGGCGCAGGCGTTCGGCCAGGCTCGGGGGCAGGTCGGTGATGTCTTCGGCTTCGCCCCACAGGCTGTCGTTCTCCAGCACGGCGACGATCTTGTCGTCTGCCTCGCCGTGATCGAGCATCTGCAGGCCACCGATGACGCGGGCGTTGAGCAGCACTTCGCTGCGCGAGATCGGGCGTTCGCTGAATACGCAGATGTCGAGGGGATCGCCGTCACCACGAGTGGCGTTGGGCATCAGGGCGCCGACGCGGTCGCCGCAGAAGGTGCGCGGGACGAAGCCATAGAGCGTCGGCGGCTGCGAGGAGGTGCGCTGCGGGCGATCCACGCGCAGGTAGCCGGTCTTCTTGTCGATCTCGTACTTGACCGTATCGAAGGGCGTGATTTCGATGTAGGCGTGGATGTCCAGCGGCGGGTTGCGGCCGGTGTCGAGGCCATGCCAGGGGTGCGGTCGCCAGCGGTAGAAGGGTTGCGGGAAGTTCATGACGTGCTCGATGGTCAAAGAATCAAGTGTATCGAATCCGGGCCGCCGTCGAGGGCGGCCACGGTGCTATGGGTGCTGCTGTACTCGCGCTCTCAGGCCGAAACGGCGCTGGAGGGCGCCTGGGACGGCATGGCGGCGGCCATGTCCTGAAGGGCTGCAAGGATGCGGTCGACGTCCTCGTCGCTGTGCGCCGCACTCATGCTGATGCGCAGCAGATTCAGGCCTGCCGGGGTGGCTGGCGGAATCATCAGGTTGGCATAGACGCCGGCCTCGAGCAGGCCCTGCCAGTGGGCCAGGGCGGTGGCACGGTCGGGCAGGATCAGAGCCGCCACGGGGCCGGGCTGTTCGCTGCCGAGTCGGTAGCCCATCGCCTCGGCGCCCTCGTACAGGCGGCGGATGTTGCGATGCAGGCGCTCGCGCAGGGCCTGACCCTGCAGGACCTTGTCCAGGGCGACCCGCGTCGAGGCGATGACGGCCGGCGAAGGCGAGGCAGTGAAGATATAGGGGCGACTGGCCAGGCGCAGCAGTTCGAGCTCGGGGTGGCGGCTGACGCAGAAGCCGCCGATGCCGGCCAGGCTTTTGGAAAAGGTCCCGACCACGAAGTCGATGTCGTCGAGCAGGCCGGCGGCTTCGCCCAGACCCAGGCCGCGCTCGCCGAAGACGCCGAAGCTGTGCGCTTCGTCGACCACCAGCCAGGCACCGTGGCGCTTCTTGACCTCGACGAATTCCTCCAGCGGCGGCTGGTCGCCCAGCATCGAGTACAGGCCCTCGACCACGACCAGGGCGTTGCTGGCCCGGTCACCGAGGCGGCTCAGGCGGCGGTCCAGGTTGTCCGGATCGTTGTGGCGGAAGACGACGGTCTGGGCGCGGCTCAGGCGGCAGCCGTCGTAGATGCTGGCGTGGCTGTCGGCATCGACCAGCAGGTAATCGCCGTCGCCGGCCAGGCCTGAAAGGGTGCCGAGATTGGCCTGATAGCCGGTCGAGAACACGATCGCCGAAGGCCAGCCGAAGGCGGCGGCCAGCTCGGCTTCCAGGGCGCGGTGACCGGCGTAGCTGCCGTTGGCCATGCGAGATCCCGTGGTGCCGCTGCCGAGCCGTTCCAGGGCCTCTCGGCCGGCAGCGATGACGTCCGGGTCGAAGGTCAGGCCGAGGTAGTTGTTGGTTCCGGCCAGGATCACTTCCCGGCCTGCGATGCGTCCGCGGCTGGCCGATTCCACCGACTCGATCGGCGTGGCGATGGCGGACGGGCCCTCGGCACCCAGAGCGGCGCGGGCTTCGGCCAGCTTGGCGAACTTGTCGAACAGGCTCATGCGCCGTCCTCGTCGATCAGGGCCACGAGGCGTGCGGCCAGTTCATTGAGGGTGCGCGTCTCCGACAGCAGATCCACGGGAATGGAAATGTCGAGTTCGTCTTCGATTTCCATCACCAGGTTCATGATCTGGACCGAATCCAGGCCCATGTCGCTGGTCAGGGCCGCATCGCGGTTGGGTTGTTCGAGTTCGGGCAGGGCGATGGACAGGGCCTTGCCGATGGCGTCATCGACCCGGTTTCGGGTGCTCGTGTTCATCAAGCGTCTCTCCAGCCCGGCAGCGTCGGCAGGGCGGTTTTCAATGTGTACTTCGGAGTCCAGTCGGGACAACCGGGAAGCCCACTATTATCACAGACCCAGTCGTGATGGACCAGTTCACGCACCTTGCCTGGCACCAGCGGGGGCGGACGCCGGCGATGCAGACGGGCCAGCAGCAGATTGGCGTGCCCGAGCAGGCGCAGGGCCATCTTCGGCACCGGCAGCTCCCGGACCGGCCGACCACGCTGTTCCGTTGCCAGCTGGCGCAGCTCCGGCCAGCCGTAGGCGCCGGGGTGGCCGTCATCGAGCTCGAAGACCCGGTGCTGCGCCGCCTGCGGCGTGACCGCCAGCGTCATCAGCGCCGAGGCCAGGTCATCGACGTGCAGCAGGGAAAAGCGGGCCCGGGGCGGCCCGGTGCGGACCAGCCAGCCCCTGGAAAGCGCCTGCCAGAGGGGTTCCAGGGCGGGATCGTCCGGCCCGTAGATGGCGGGTGCGCGCAGGATGACCCAATCGAGCTCGCGGTCGACGAGCAGGTCTTCGCCGGCTCGCTTGCTGGCCGCGTAGTCCGATAGCTCGGGGCGACGTGCGGCCAGGCTGGACAGGTGGATGAAGCGCGCGCCAGGGGCGTGCAGTTCGGCGGCCTCGGCCAGGCGGGCCGTGCCGATGGCGTTGACACGGGCCAGCTCGGCGTAGTCGATTCCGGCCGTGGCTCCGGCGAGGTGGATGATGGCGTCGACGTCGGAGACGAGCTCGCCCAGGGCCTCGCTGTCGTCCAGGCGACCTCGAACGGGGGTGAGCTGATGGCGGCCCGGCAGTTGTTCGGGGTGACGAACCAGGGCCCGGATCTCATGGCCGCCCTCGAGCAGGGCGGCGAGCAGGTGGCGCCCCACGAAGCCGCTGGCGCCGGTCAGGGCGATCCTGGCCATGGGCGTGCGTGGGGAACCCGCGGCGATCAGCCGCGGGAAGTTTCGACCGCGTCGGTGTGGGGCGTCCGATCGACCAGTTCCTGGGACAGCACCGGGCGGGATTCGAGGCCGTTGCGACGCAGGAAGTCCAGGCGAGCGCCGCTTCGCGACAGCTTGCCGGAGGAGGTGCGTGGCAGGGTATGCAAGGGCACCAGCTCGATCAGGCAGGCGATTCCGAACTCGGACTGGATGCGCTGCTTGAGGCGCTCGACGAGATCGGCCTGGCGGAAGGCGTCGCGCTCTCGGCACTGGACGACCAGCACGGCGACTTCGGTGCCGTCTTCACCGGGGATCGAAAAGGCCGAAGCGTCTTCGGCGCGCACTTCAGGCTGCTGTTCGGCGACTTCCTCGAGGTCCTGCGGCCAGATGTTGCGGCCATTGATGATCAGCAGGTCCTTGGCGCGCCCGGTGATGAACAGGCTGTCGCCGGCACGGTAGCCGACATCGCCCGTGTTCAGCCAGCCATCGTGGCTCAGCGCTTCGCGGCTGGCTTCCTCGTTGTTCGCGTAGCCGCTCATGACGCTGGGGCCGCGCAGGTAGATCACGCCGCATTCGCGCTCGGCGACGAGGGAACCGTCCGCGGCGCGAATCTCGACTTCGTAGTCCGGCAGGGGGCGCCCGCAGTTGACGAACTCGGTGATGCGCGTGTCGTCCAGGTCCGCGCTGGCCGGACGAGCGTGACGATCCTGGGCGAGGACGTCCGCGTCGAGGAGATCGACGTCGATGCCCTGGCCCAGGGGTGCGAAGCTGACCGCGAGGGAGCATTCCGCCATTCCATAGCAGGGCAGGAAGGCCGCCGGCGAGAAGCCGGCCGGGGCCAGCGCATCGGCGAATCGTTTCAGCCAGCTGGCGCGGATCATCTCCGCACCCACACCGGCGACTCTCCAGGAGCTCAGGTCGAAGCGATCCAGATCGCTCGCGCGAACTCTACGGGCGCACAGAGCGTAGCCGAACGGCGGGCTGAAGGAAATGGTCGAACGGTTCGCCGACATCAGCTTCAGCCAGACGCGCGGACGCATGGCGAAGTCGCGCGTGCCGAGGTAGTCCACGGACAGCTGGGAGACCAGTGGGCCGAGGATCAGGCCGACCAGGCCCATGTCGTGGTAGTAGGGCAGCCAGGAGGTGAAGCGGTCGCCCCGGCGAATCTGGACCCCGAACTGCAGGATGCCGGCAAGATTGGCCAGCACGGCCCGCTGGGTGATCATCGTGCCGCGGGGAAAGCGGGTGCTGCCCGAGGTGTACTGCAGGTAGGCCAGTTCTTCGGGCGCGGGCGGCTCCGGCAGTCGCTCGGCGCGCGGCAGATCGGCGAAATCGGCGAGGGTGCCCGAGACTTCGAGTTCCAGGCCCTCGGAGGCTTCGGCCAGGAAGGCGGCGAAGCTGTCGGGAGCAAAGGCCACGCGCGCCTGGGAGTCGACCAGCATGGCTCGCAGGTGGGCGACGAAGGCTTCCCGGCCGCCGAGGTGCACGGCGGCCGGCAGGGGCACGGGAACCAGGCCTGCGTACTGGCAGGCGAAGAAAAAGACGTGGAAATGCGGATGGGTATCCGCCACCAGTGCAACCCGCGCGCCGCGCTCCAATCCGAGCGCATGCAAACGGGAAGCGAGTTCGAGGGCCTGCTCACGCAGCTCGGCGTAGGTCAGCGCCTCGGTCAGCTCGCCCCGTCCATTGTAGAAGTTGCAACCCGTCTCCCCGCCCGCGGCATAGTCCAGGGCCTCGGCGAGGCTTCTGAATCCGGAGGTTTTGAGGGGCAGGGAATGATTGGTCGGCGTAGGATGCTGCATCAAAATATTGGTTTCCCTTGCTTGTTGTAGCGTCCCGTCTGGGGTTCTTATTATAGTCGCAGAATAACCTCCCATTATAAGTGGACGAATCTCTGATGAAAACTGTCAATTCGATCGCGGCCGCCGGTCCGCGGGTCGCAGCAGGTGTTGCGGCAAGCTTGGGGCCTCGGATTGAGAGATGGATCACATCTGGCCGGCCCGGCCCGGTGTCCGGAGCCCGGCGATGAACTCGACGCTTCGGGTCGAGGCGGTGAGCGACCGTCGGGCGATGCGTCGATTCCTGAGCGCCGCTCGCGGGATTCAGGGTCAGGATCCGAACTGGGTCGAGCCATTGCGCATGGAGCGCCGCCATCAGTGGTCGGCGCGCCATCCCTTCTTCGAGCATGCCGAAGCACAGGCCTTTCTGGCCCTGCGCGGGGACGATGCCGTGGGCACGATCAGCGCCCAGATCGACCGTCTGGCGCCGTCGGTCGACGGTCGACGGCTGGGCTGGTTCGGGCAACTCGAAGGGATCGATGACGGCGAGGTCTTCGCCGGCCTGCTCCGAGCGGCATCGGATTGGTTGAGCGAGCGGGGCTGTGGCTGGCTGCGTGGGCCCTTCGATCTGGGGATCAACCAGGGCTGCGGCCTGCTCGTCGAAGGGCGGGAGACGCCGCCGATGCTGATGATGAATCATGCACCGGCCTACTATGCCGAACGACTCGAAGCCTGCGGCCTGGTCAAGGCCATGGACCTGCTCGCCTATCTGCTGCCGCCGGACTTCGAGCCGCCGGCGGCCATGCAGCGCCTCACTCGCCGTCTGGATGGGCGCCTTCGCCTCCGGCCACTGGACTTTTCGCGCTATGATGAAGAGCTTGAACTGCTGCGTGACATCTTCAACGATGCCTGGTCCGACAACTGGGGCTTCGTGCCGCTGACCGGGGCAGAATTCCGGGCAATGGGCAAGGACCTTCGCCAGATCATCCGGCCCGCCTACACCTGCGTCGCCGAGGTCGATGGTGAAGCGGCCGGCTTCATCGTCGCGCTGCCCAATATCAACGAGTTGATCGCCGACCTGAATGGGCGGCTACTGCCGTTCGGCTGGGCCCGGCTGCTCTGGCGTCTGAAGCGCCGTCTGGCGACGACGGCCCGGGTGCCTCTGATGGGGGTTCGCAAGGCGCACCAGCGCGGTCCGATGGGAGCGGCAGTGAGTTTTTCGATGATCGAACAGGTCCGCCAGGCGCTCGAGGCCGATGGGGTGGGTCAGGTCGAGCTGAGCTGGATTCTGGAAAGCAATCGCGGAATGAACTCCATGATCGAAGCGATGGGCGGTGATCTGTACAAGCGTTATCGCCTCTACGAATGCGAGCTGCCGGTGGCGGTCCGATGAACGTCATCGTGCTGGCCGGTGATCGCGGCCCGAACGATCCGCTGGCCCGCCAGGCCGGCGTGCCCGGCAAGACCCTGGTGCCGGTCGCCGGCCGAGCGATGCTGACCCGAGTGCTCGATAGCCTGGGGGCCTGGCCACGGGCCGCAGAGCTGGCGGTCGTCGCCCCCGCGTCGGACGCCTACGAACAGGCCATCGAGGCCGCGAATCTGTCCGTGCCGGTCACGCTCGTGGCGCCGGCCGACTCACCGAGTCGCAGCGTGGGCAAGGCCCTGGCCGCGCTGGGCGATGAGCGTCCCGTCATGCTGGTCACGGCGGATCATCCCCTGTTGTCGCCTGACTGGCTGGAGGGCCTGTGCGGTGAGGGCGAGGACGATCTGCGCGTTGGCCTGGTCGATCATGCGGGTGTTCGTGCGCGCTTCCCCGACAGTCGACGCACGCGCTATCGCTTTGCCGATCTCGAATTGGGTGGCACCAACCTGTTCCAGTTCCGCAGTCGCCGGGCCGACGCGGTGCTCGAACTCTGGCAGCGGGTCGAGCGGGAACGCAAGAAGCCCTGGAAGATCGTCTCCCTGGTCGGCTGGAGCAATCTGGCACGCTACCTGGCCGGGCGGCTGCGCGTCGATGAGGCCTTCGAGGCCCTGTCCGAGCGGCTGGGCTTCTCGATCGACTATCGTCTCGTGCCCGATCCGCTGAGCGCGGTGGACGTGGATACGCCGGAGGACCTGCGCCTGGTCGAAGGCCTCATCGATGCGCGTTGCCGTGCATCGGCCGAGCCAGCGAGTCCATGCACCTGATCGAGCGCTATCTTGCCCGCGAGGTGCTGCGGCCCGTGCTGTCGGTGCTGGCCTTTCTGCTGGTCGTCGTGCTGGTCTTCTACGCCAGCCAGCTGCTGGCCCGGGCCGCGGCCGAGAGCCTGCCTCTGGGCACGGTCATGACCATGGCCGTGCTGCGACTGATGCTCTACCTGGATGTGCTGGTGCCGGCCTCGGTGCTGCTGGGCGTGGTCATCGGTCTGGGACGACTGCAGGCCGGCCACGAGATCGAAGCGATGGCGGCCGGTGGAGCAGGGCGCCAGCGGATCCTCTTCGGTCTGGCCTACTGGGTCTTGATCGTGGCCTTGATCGTGGCCTGTCTGTCGCTGTTGTTCCGGCCCTGGGCCTACTCGACGCTCTATGCGCTGGAGCGGGATCTGGCCGCCGAGCTGGACCTGAGCCGCATCGAGCCCGGGCGCTTCCAGGTCGGTGATCAGCAGTGGCTGATCTATGCCGAGTCCGCTTCGAACGGTGGGCTCGATCAGGTTCTCGTGCATCAGCGCCAGCCCGGTTTTCAGGGCGTGCTTCGGGCCGAGCGTCTCGAGCAGGCCGTGGCCCAGGAAGACCGGATGCGATTGATCTTCACCGGCAATGTGCAGAGCTATCGCATCGTTCCGGGCGGCGAGGACGATCTGATCGGGCACTTCGACCGCTTCGAGGTCGAGTTCGAGACGCGACCGCCGCCGCGCCGCGAGCAGCTCAGGCGGGCGATGTCCACGACCGAGTTGCTGGCACACGACAGCCCCATCGAACGAGCCGAACTGCAGTGGCGGCTCCTGTCGCCGCTGTCGGTGATCGCCCTGGCCCTGCTCGGCATGGCCATGAGCCGCATCAATCCGCGCCAGGGTCAGTCGGCTCGGGTGTTGGGAGCCAGCCTGGCCGGAACCCTGTACTTCAGCGTCCTGGGCGTGTTGATGAACTGGCTGGAGCAGGCCAGCCTGCCGGCGCTGCCGGGCCTGTTCGTGTTGCCGATGAGCCTGATGCTGATCCTGGGCGCTCGCTTTCTGCTGTTCCAGCGTGGGCCGGGGAGCGTGCTGTGAAGCTGTCGACGCGCTATCTGCTCAACACCCTGGGCGGGGCCTACCTGGTGGCGGCCACGGCCATCGGGGCATTGCTCTGGCTCTTGCACATGCTGGAGAATCTGGAGCAGGGCCTGTCCGGCTCGGCCGACCTGTTGCTGGCCGGCCTGTCGGCCTTGCGCCAGCTTCCAGAGGGTCTGATCGACCTGCTGCCCGTGATCACCGTCCTGGCGACGGCGGCGGCCATGGGCAGCCTGCAGGCACGCAATGAACTGACCATTCTCAGAGTCTCCGGTCTGTCGATCTGGCGCTTGACCGGCCTGGCGCTGATTCCGGGCCTGGTGGTTTCCTTGCTGGCGCTGTCCGCGCTGCAGTGGGTCACCCCGGAGATCCGGCAGAGTCCTGAGCGGCTGCTGGGCGCTTCCCTGGGAGAGAGCGGGCTCTGGCACCCCTCGCACGGACTGTGGATCCGGTCAGGCAATGAATTTCTCAATGTCCAGGAGCTTCGCCTGGGGCGGATTCCGACCGGCATCAACCTGTACCAGTTCGCCGAGGATGGACAGCTGCAGCGCCAGATCCGCGCGGGCGACGCGCTCGTGCGACCGGATGGTCGGTGGCTGCTGGAAGACGTTCGGATCCGGGACTTCAACGCCTCGCCGGAGGCCTATTTCGAGCGCCTGGACTCCCTGAGCTGGGATTCCTTCCTGACCGCGCGGCAGCTGGAGCTGCTGCTGCTGCCCCCGGCCTCTCTCGCCCTCAGCGATTTGTGGCAGTACGTCGGGGGTCTGAAGCAGCGCGGCCAGGACGTGGCCGAGTTCGAGATGGTCCTCTGGAAGCGCCTGGCGCTGCCGCTGACCTGCCTGGTCATGGTGCTGGCCGCCATGGCCACGGCCGCCGTGCCGCTGAAGAGCCGGGCGGTGAGCGTGCGTCTGGTCGGGGCGCTGGTGCTGGGGCTCGGTTTCCAGATGCTGACCGAACTCGCAACCTACCTGGGCCTGCTGTTGAATTGGCCGGTCATGGTCGTGGCGCTGGCGCCGCCGTTCTTCCTGGCCGGACTGGCCTGGTGGCTGCTGGCGCGGGCTCGCTGAGCCCGGATAGAAAACGGGCCGGCGAGGTGCCGGCCCGTTGAACGGATCGAAGCTGGTTCGGGATCAACCCTGGCGCTGCACCCAGGCATTGCACCAGCCTTCCTTCGCGACCTGCTTGCCGGGGAAGATGGCGCAGTTGAACCAGTCGGCACTCAGATCGCCCTGGGCCAGCTGACAGTTGGAGCACATCTGACCGGGCGCGTAGCGCGTCCAGGTTTCGCGGTCGACCTCTTCGAAGTGGTGGACATAACCCAGTGCGGCCGCCTGCGGCGAGGCCGGGTCGAGCTGGTTGTCCTGCGCCCAGGCCTGACCGCTGGACAGGCGGGACAGGGTCGGAAGCATGAGGGCCAGCGAGCCCGCACCCAGGTATTTGAAAAGATCACGTCGACTGCATGTTTTCATGGAATTCTCCTGCTTGTGGTGTACTTGGCTCTCCTGAGGTGAATATTAGCATTTTCGGATCATTCATTGATGAAGGTCACTGCCTCGATGATCAGCATTTCTTCCACCGACGCTGGTGAATGGTGGTTGCCGCCGGCGGGGCGAATTGAGTACCTGCCGGACTGGATTCAGGCGAGCGAGGCCGACCGTCTGTATCAGGTCCTGGAGCGTTCACTCGACTGGCAGCAGCGACCGATCAAGTTGTTCGGGCGCGAGGTTCTCCAGCCGCGTCTGACCGCTTTTCACGGTGAGCCGGGCATCAGCTATGCCTACTCGGGCAAGCGCCTGAGCGCCACGGGCTGGCCGGAGCCGCTGCTCGGGCTGGTGCGTCGATTGAACGAGCGCCTGGGTGGGGGCTTCAACAGCGTGCTGTGCAATCTCTATCGGAACGGGCAGGACTCGATGGGATGGCATGCCGACGACGAGGCCGAGCTCGGTCCCGATCCCCTGATCGCATCGATCAGTCTGGGCGGACGCCGGCGGTTCCGGCTCAAAGCCCGCAGCGGCGCCGGGCGCTATCAGTTCGAGCCGGCGCACGGCAGCTTGCTGCTGATGGCCGGCGACCTCCAGCATCACTGGCTGCACGAGGTCCCGAAGACCCGGCAGGCCGTCGCACCGAGGATCAATCTGACGTTTCGGCGGATTCTGGCTTGAAGTCGCTGGCCCGGTCTTCCTGGTCCGGATCGCTGAGGAGACTGACCTTCTGACGGGCCCCGTCGATCAGTTCATGGCAGCGACGGCTCAGGCGGATGCCTTTCTCGAAGTGCTCGAGTGAATCGGCCAGTGCCAGGTCGCCGCTTTCCAGGGCTTCGACCAGGGACTCGAGTTGCTCGAGGGCGGCTTCGAAATCCAGCGCTTCGGCCTGATCGGACTGGCTGGAGGATGATCTGGAATCGGACTTCTTGCTCATGGCGCGAAGTCTAACCGATCCCAGCGCAGCTCGAGGCCCTCGGCCGCCAGTCGATCGGCAAAGCCCGGATCGAGCCAGTCCGTGCCGAGTGCTACGAGTTGGTCGTCGAGCCGGATCCGCGGCCAGGCGGTGCGCGACCAGGGCGGAATATCGCGCTCGGCCAGCCACTGCTGAACGAGTCGCCGCGGTCCATCGGGCCTCGGGCGGAAGCGTTCGCCGGCCCGACCACTGGACACCGTCAGGCCAGGGAGCCGACTGGTTCCGTTCAGCCGTAACACCCCCAGCGGCGGGGGCAGCTGAAGCGGCTCTCCCGGCGGCCAGTCCAGGGTGTAGTCCTGCGGCCAGCTTTCGACGTCCAGCCACAGCCCGCTGCGCCATGCGCGCAGGGCCAGGCCGGACCAGCGGAGTTCGGGCTGACGGTCTGCCCGGGCCTCGGCCAGCTGCTCGATCAGGCTGTCGAGGCGACGTCCCGGCGGGCGGGGCAGGCCCAGGCGGTCGCACCAGCTCAGCAGCAGTTGGGCCTGGCGATAGCTGGAGAGCGATTGCAGGCGGTCCAGGCGCAGGCAGCCTGCTTCGCCCAGGCAGTCCGCCAGATCCCGTTCGGCAAACGCTTCGAGCTCCTCTGCGGCGGCGCCGGCCAGCCGGGCGCTGCGCAGGATGGCGCGATCCAGCCCGGGCCAGCGTTCTCTCAGGCTCGGAAGGATGTCCTGGCGAAGGAAGTTCCGATCGAAATGGGACAGGGTATTGGAGGGGTCCTCGATCCAGTTCAGGTCGAGGTCTCGAAGTCGATCCAGAATCTGCTCGCGGCTCCAGTCCAGGAGCGGTCGAGCGAGCCAGCCCGGGCCGAGGCGTCGGAGCCGGGGAATGCCGGCCAGGCCAGCCGGACCTGCACCGCGCAGCAGACGCAGCAGGACGGTCTCGATCTGGTCGTCGCGGTGATGGGCCGTGAGCAGGGTGGTTTCTGCGTCCATATGCCGTTGCAGTGCGGCATAGCGGGCTTCTCGCGCCCGGGCCTCGACATTGCCCTGTCGAGGCAGCTGCAGGCGCTCGACACGGCAGGGAAGATCGAGGGCGGCGGCCAGATCGGCGGCTTGTCGGGCACGCGTCGCACTGTGCTCGTCCAGGGCGTGATCGACGTGCACGCAGATCAGCTCGCGTGGCGTGGTCGAGCGTTTGAGTTCCTGTGCCAGGCAGACCGAATCCGGACCGCCACTGAAGGCGATGAGGAGCGGGCCCCGGCCTGGCAGCTCGGAGGGCGAGGGGTGAAGTGGCGGTCCGGCGTCAGACAGCCGCGGGCTCACGCGCGATCGAAGGCCGCGAAGCTCATCAGGCGCTGATAGCGTGCCTCGAGCCGCTCCGAAGCGCTCATCTGGCGCAGCGCGTCGATCTGGGCGACGATGGTCTCGCGCAGGCGCACGGCGACCTGCTGCGGTGAGCGATGCGCGCCCCCGGCCGGTTCCTTGATGACCTTGTCGATGAGCTTCAGGGATTTCAGGCGGCGCGCCGTCAGGCCCAGGGCCCCCGCGGCCGTTTCCGCCTTGCCCGCATCCTTCCAGAGGATGGAGGCACAGCCTTCCGGCGAGATCACCGAATAGACGCTGTACTGCAGCATATTGGTCCGGTCTCCGACACCGATGGCGAGTGCACCGCCGGAGCCGCCTTCGCCGATCACGTTGCAGATGATCGGGACTTCGAGGCGGGCCATCACGGCCAGGTTCTTGGCAATGGCTTCGGACTGCCCCCGCTCCTCGGCACCGACGCCGGGGTAGGCGCCCGGGGTGTCGATGAAGGTCACGATCGGCAGGCCGAAACGCTCGGCCATTTCCATCAGGCGCTGGGCCTTGCGATAGCCTTCCGGTCGGGGCATGCCGAAGTTGCGCTGCACCTTTTCCTTGGTGTCACGGCCCTTCTGATGTCCGATGACCATGAAGCCCTGGCCGTCCAGCGAGGCCAGGCCACCGACGATGGCCTTGTCATCGGCGAAGTGGCGGTCGCCGTGAAGTTCTTCGAAGCGGTCGAAGATCATCGGAATGTAGTCGAGCGTGTAGGGCCGCTGCGGATGCCTGGCGAGCTGGGAGATCTGCCAGTCGCTGAGTTCGGCGAAGATCGACTCGGTTCGTTCCCGGCACTTGGCCTCCAGGCGCTGGATTTCCTCTTCGAGATTGATCGAATTGTCCGAACCGACGTGCCGCAGCTCTCGGATCTTGGCTTCGAGTTCGGCGATCGGCTGTTCGAAGTCGAGGTAGTTGGGGTTCATGGTCAGGCGCTGGCGGGGCGTGAAGGGGAAGCCTGTGAGTATAGCTTCAGGCCGCCTGGGGATGAACCCCGAGTTGAACCGGGCCTCTCGGCACGCGCTCGATGGACCAGTGCTCGATGGCCCAGCTCAGCAGGCTATCGATGCGCTCGAGGCCCTCGGGGGGAGGATGGCCGAGCAGGCCGAGCGCGAGGCGCAGGTTGGCGGCGGGCTCGCTGGCGTGGATCGGATCATCGGCCTCGGATTTGCTCAGCTTACGACCCTGAGCGTCGGTGATCAGGGGCAGGTGGGCGTAGCGTGGTGGCGCCAGCCCGAGGGCGCGATAGACCAGGATCTGGCGGCCGGTGGAGTCGATCAGGTCGGCACCGCGGACGACCTCCGTCACGCCGGCTCGGGCATCGTCCACGACGACGGCCAGTTGGTAGGCGTACAGACCATCGGCCCGCCGGATGACGAAATCGCCGGTCTCGCGGTACGGATTCTGGTGGTATTCGCCCTGGATCAGATCGTCGAAGTGGACCTCCTCGTCCTCGCAACGCAAGCGAATGCTGCGTGCTTTCCGGCCGGGCGGGAGGCCGTTCCGACAGGTGCCGGGGTAGCGACCGTCGGGCGGCAGGTCCGCTCGCGAGCAGGCACAGGGATAGGCGCGGCCGGCGTCGATGAGTGCCTCGACGGCTTCCTGGTGTGCGGCGGTCGAGTCGATCTGCCAGACCACCGGGCGGTCGCTGACCAGGCCGTGCCGAGCGAGGGTCTCGATCTGCGTATGGCCCGCGCCGGGGACTTCCCTGGGTGGGTCGATGTTCTCGATTCTCACCAGCCATTGGCCGTCCTGTGCCCGGATGTTCAGGTAGCTTCCCAGGGCCGCGACCAGCGAACCGAAGTGCAGATCACCGGTGGGCGAGGGGGCGAAGCGACCGACCGGGCGCCCACCTTGGGAGACTTGCATTCGAGCCTTCATGCGCCCATTTTACGAACAGCCTCGCTGCGAGGCACGCCCGGTCGATCCCCAGTGAGCGACGGGTCGTTGGCGTTCAACGAAACCCTAGGAGATTGCCCCATGCGCCGTATCGCGCTGTTTCTTGGAACCAACCTGGCCGTGCTGATGGTGCTCGGCGTGGTGATGAATCTGCTCCAGCCCTGGCTGGTCCGGCAGGGCATCGATGTCAACATGGCGGCGACCCTGATCATCGCCCTGGTGTTCGGCATGGGCGGTGCGTTCATTTCTCTGCTGATGTCCAAGCGCATGGCGCTGATGAGCACGCGAGCCAAGGTCATCGACTCGCCGGCCAACGAGACCGAGCGCTGGCTGGTCGCGACCGTGGAGAAGCAGGCGCGCGAAGCCGGGATCGGCATGCCGGATGTGGCCATCTACGATGCGCCCGAGCCGAATGCCTTCGCGACGGGCGCGTCGCGCAACAATGCCCTGGTGGCCGTCAGTACAGGACTGCTGCGCTCGATGCGGCCGAACGAGGTCGAGGCCGTGCTCGCCCACGAGGTCAGTCATGTGGCCAACGGTGACATGATCACCATGACCCTGCTTCAGGGCGTGCTCAACACCTTCGTATTGCTGCTGTCGCGCATTCTCGGCCAGCTGATCGATCGGGTCGTGTTCAAGAGCGATCGTGGCCATGGGCCGGGCTACTGGATCAGTGTGATCGTCCTGCAGCTGGTGCTCGGCGTGCTGGCCAGCCTGATCGTGATGGCCTTCTCACGCTGGCGTGAATTCCGGGCCGATGCCGGCGGCGCTCGTCTGGCCGGTCGCCAGAACATGATGGCCGCCCTGCAGCGATTGAAGAGCGCCCATGGCCCGGCGCAGCTTCCCGAGTCCGTCGAAGCCTTCGGGATCCGAGGGCGCGTGGGTGGTGGCCTGCGTCGACTGCTGATGAGCCATCCGCCGCTGGACGAACGCATCGAAGCGCTGGCCAGAGGGCAGGGCTGAACCACCGTCGGACAAGGGGCGGGGGCTGGTCCGCTCGGACCAGCCCTCGAGCGTTCAGATCGAGGCTTCTTCGCGCACGAAGTCACCCTGAACGAGGGTGATGCCGAACTGCCACAGGGTGGCCAGATCGCCCGTGTGTTCCACCTTGGGCGCGATCACCCGGGCCTGGTGCTCGGAGGCGCAGGCCACCACACTGGACAGGCTCTGCCGCAGCGCGTCGTTGCCGCTCAGATTCTGGATCATTTCCGGCGCCAGGCGCAGGTAGTCGATCTCCAGGTGGCGCAGCAGCGGTTCGCACTCGGCGTCCGGGCCCACGTCGCAGAGGGCGAAGTGCGACCCCGTCGGCTTGAATCGTTCGATGAAGGACTGGGCCCGGCGCAGCTTGTCGCGCACTTCCGGCTCCCGGAAGCCCCAGATCAGATGCTGCGGGTCGAGCTGGCCGCCTTTGATCATGTTGTTGATCTTGCCCAGGACCGACTCGTCGCTGAGCGTGTCGAGGCATAGCGGGACGAGCCAGTAGTGGGCGTCTCCGGTCTGCTTCTCCGCCAGGGCCGAAGCCAGGCGGCGGAGCATGTCTTCGTCGAGCTTCGGCGCGAGGTCGAGGCTCGCGGCAGCGGGCAGGTAGGCCGAGGGCATCAGCACCTCGTCGCTGTCCTCGGTACGCAGCCGGGTCTCCACTTCGTTGATCAGGAAGCTGTCATCGTCCATGCTCGTGATCGGTGAGGTCACCAGCCTGAATTCGTCGTTGTCCAGCGCGTGGTGCAGTCGCTCCGCCCAGGCCGCATCGTCCTCGCCGGCTTCGCCGCTGACGCGCGGGCGGTAGCGGACGTAGGCGTTGCCGCCCGCCCGCAGGGCTTCGCTGAGGGCCGAATCGGCCTGCACGACCAAGGCGTCGGGATCGGCGAGCTCGCTACCGGCGACGGCCAGGCCGACGCTGGCCGACACGGTCAGGCTGGTGTCGCGTACGTCGATGATTCGGCCGGAGCAGTGGTCGATGACCCTGGCCGCGATCTGTTCGGCTTCTTCACGATTCTTGCTGTCGATCAGGATGCCGAAGCGATGGTCGCTGACGCGCGCCATGGCGACGTTTTCCCCGACCGCCTGGGCGAACAGTTTTGCGGATTCCTGGATCAGGGCGTCGGTCGCTCCGAGGCCCAGCTTGGACTGGAGCTGATCGTGCTTGTCGAGGCTGGCCAGCAGCACGGCCATGCCGGCATGGTCTTCGCGGCTGCTCGCCTGCTCGCGGCAGCGTTCCAGGAAGGCCGGTCGATTGAGCAGGCCGGTGAGCATGTCCGAGGTCTTGAGCTTCTCCAGTTCCCTGGCAAGTTCCGGATCGGCCTGAGAAACCTGCTCGCGCACCAGCATCTGTGCGCAGTACTCGCCGCCGTAGCGCGCTGAAGAGAAGGCGACCGTGGCCTGAAAATCGCTGCCGTCCTGGCGATGGGCATTGAGGGTCATCGCCTCTTCGGGGATTTCGTCCCTGGACAGGGCCTTGAGGACCTTCTTCAGGTCCGGACCGCTGTCCCCGGAAGACAGCAGATCCAGCATCGACAGGCCTTCGAGATCCTCGAAGCTCTCGTAGTTGAACAGTTCGAGGTAGGCCCGGTTCGCGTAGATGTGCAGGCCTTCGTGTAGATAGGCGATCGCTTCGCTGGAGCTGTCGAGCAGCAGGGTGTAGCGGCTCTCGATCTCTTCCAGACGCTTCAGGGCGGTTCTTGCATCGCGCCGTGCCCGCACCGACTCGACCAGGAACAAAGACAGTCGCTTCATCTGCCGGGGATTGGTGGTAAAGACCAGACCTTCCACGCCGGTCGCTGCCGCGGCCACCGCCGAGCGGGCATCGTCGGCCTTGATGACCCCCATGATCGGCACCGGGTCTTCCTGGTCGCGAGCCAGGCGCCCGACCGTTTCGAGCAGACCGAGGTCATTCGGGTCGATTCGGATCACGACCATGTCGACGTCATCGGTCTCGAAGGTTCGACTGACGGCGTTGCTGGTGTCGGCGAACAGGGTTCGGACGACAGCGTCCTCGCCCAGCATCTGGACGAGTTCTCGAGGCGCGCTGGGGTCATCGGTGACCACGAGGATGCGGATTTCGGTGATCGGGCTTGCCATGCAGCGATTCCTGAAATGGGCGATTGAGGACCGGGTTTCTGATCGTCCCTTGTCAAGGGGACTGCTAAAGGACCGGCAGTTTGTACGGTGCGCCTGCCTCTTCTCGAACCAAACGAGGGACAAGATACCCCGACAAGCGTCTGCGCATCACGTCGAGCAAGCGCAGTGCAGTCCGACGGTCGCACTCGAACCGGGCTGCCCCCTCGACCCGGTCCAGAAGATGCAGGTAATAAGGTACCACGCCGGCTTCGAAGCTGCGCTGCATCAGCGCGATCATTGCCTGCTCATCGTCATTGACTCCTCGCAGCAGCACGCTCTGGTTGAACAGCACGGCGCCGGCTCCGCGCAGTCGGGCCATCGCCCGATCCACGTCAGCGTCGAATTCCCTGGCGTGATTGGCATGCACGACCACGACCGTGGACCAGGGCAGGGACTGCAGCCAGGCGAGTAGTTCCTCGTCGATCCGACTCGGCAGGACGATCGGCAGGCGGGTGTGCAGGCGAAGACGGCGCAGGCTGCCGACCGCGCGGAGGCGATCAGTGAGCCCCTGCAGTCGTCGCGTGTCTAGCATCAGCGGATCGCCGCCGGAGAGGATGACTTCCTCGACTTCCGGATGTTCGAGCAGATACTCGATCAGGTGGTCGAGTCCGGCCTCGTCGAAATGATCACTGGCATAGGGATAGGACTGGCGGAAGCAGTATCGGCAGTGCACCGCGCAGGCGCCGGTGGTGATCAACAGGACTCGTCCGTGATACTTGTGCAGCAGACCGCGATGGCGGCGGCTGGCGGCATCGCCCACCGGATCGGCCACGAAACCGGGCACGGACTCGAGTTCGCCCGGGTCTGGCAGGACCTGGCGGAGCAGTGGATCGTCGGCGCGACCCTGCTCCATGCGAGCGGCGAAGGCGCGGGGCACGAGCATCGGAAAGGGCTGCGCGTCGGGCAGGGACAGCTGCGCCCGACTCAAGCCGAGAAAGTCCAGCAGGGGACCGGGTTGCCGAAAGGCCTGCCGCAGCTCATCGCGCCACAAGGATGGCTTGGGCGTCGACGGGCTTCGCGCTAGAATAGGGGATTGCATTCGGCTCAAGCAGTTTGCGTCCTCGCCCCCGTTGGAAGCGTTGTTCTGACCGGGGCGTCATTGTAATTCGGAGAGAGCATGGCGACCTACAGCACCAATGAATTCAAATCCGGCCTGAAGATCATTCTGGACGGCGATCCCTACACCATCGTGGAAAACGAGTTCGTCAAGCCCGGCAAGGGCCAGGCCTTCAGCCGCGTGCGTGTCCGCAACCTGAAGACCGGCCGAACGATCGAGAAGACTTTCAAGTCCGGGGATACGGTCGAGGCGGCCGATGTCTTCGAGAAGGAAATCCAGTTCCTGTATTCGGATGGCGAGTTCTGGCATTTCATGGACACGGAGACCTTCGAGCAGCTCGCCGCCGACAAGTCGGCCATCGGTGATCAGGCGCAGTGGCTGAAGGAAGAGGACATGTGCCAGGTCACGCTCTGGAACGGTCAGCCCCTGACCGTCATGCCTCCGAACTTCGTCGAGCTGAAGATCGTCGAGACCGACCCGGGCCTGAAGGGCGACACCTCGGGAAGCGGTGGCAAGCCGGCGACCCTGGAAACCGGGGCGACCGTGCGCGTGCCGCTGTTCGTGCAGGAAGGTGAGGTGATCCGCGTCGATACCCGCAAGGGTGAGTACGTCTCGCGAGTCAAGGACTGACGGGCATGTCCGAGCTCCGCGCGCTGCTGCCGGAATGGGTCGTCCCGGTCTGTCCCGAGAACGAGGTGCTGGACGGGCATGCGGTGCTGATCGAGGGTGATCGCATCCTCGATGTGATCGCCGTCGATCAGCTGGACGAGGCCTATCCCGGCGCGGTTCGGCAGGCCCTGCCGGGATGCGCACTCATTCCCGGACTGATCAACGCGCACGCGCACTCGGCGATGGCCCTGATGCGCGGTCTGGCCGATGATCTGCCGCTGATGCGCTGGCTGCAAGACCATATCTGGCCGGCGGAGCAGCGCTGGGTCGGCCCCGATTTCGTGCGCGCTGGATCGGAGCTGGCCATCGCCGAAATGCTGCTCGGCGGGACGACCTGCTTCAACGACAACTATTTCTTCCCCGATGTCACGGCGGCCACCGCCGTGCAGGCCGGCATGCGCGCGGTGCTGGGGTTGCCGGTGATCAGCCTGCCGACGGCCTGGGCCCAGACCGAAGACGAGTACTTCAGTCGAGGCCTCGAGGTGCATCAGTCGCTCCGGTCCGAGGCCCTGCTCAGCACGGCCTTTGCGCCGCACGCGCCCTACACCGTCAGCGATTCCGCGTTCCGGCGCATGCGTGAGCTGGCCGAAGAGATGGACATCCCGATCCATCTGCATCTGCTCGAGGCCGACGGCGAGATCGAAGGCTCGAAGAAGGAGCACGGTCTGCATCCCCTCGACCGGCTCGATCGGCTGGGGCTGTTGAGTCCTCGCTTGCTGGCCGTGCACATGACGCAGCTGACTCCGACCGACATGGATCGAGTCGCTCGTGCCGGCGTCAGCGTGCTGCACTGTCCCGCATCGAACCTCAAGCTGGCCAGCGGCATCTGCCCGGTGGCCGAGCTGGACAAGCGAGGTGTCAACATCGCCATCGGTACCGACGGTGCGGCCAGCAACAACACCCTGGACATGTTTGCCGAGATGCGGCTGGCCGCCCTGTTGGCCAAAGGCGCCAGCGGTGACCCCGAGGCCGTTCCGGCGGCGCGCGCCTTGTCGATGGCCACCATTCACGGTGCGCGGGCACTCGGGCTGGACGGGGAGATCGGATCGATCGAGAAGGGCAAGCAGGCCGACCTGGTCGCGGTCCAGCTCGACCATCTGCAGACCGCTCCAGTGCATCATGTCATCTCCCAGCTGGTCTACGCCTGTTCCAGCCGTCAGGTCGAGCAGGTGTGGGTGGCCGGGCGCCAGGTCGTGGCCGGCGGCGAGCTGCAGCATCTCGACATGGAACGCATCGCTCGCCAGACCCGTGAATGGCATCGACGCCTTGCTGACTTCGAGTAGGGAGACTTTGCCCGATGAACGAGCACACTGAACGAGTCGCCAATCTCGATCCCGCCGAAGCCAGCAAGTTCGACGCCCTGGCTGCGCGCTGGTGGGACCCCGAAGGCGATTTCCGCCCCCTGCACGATATCAATGGGCCGCGCGTGGCCTGGATTGCCGAGCGTTGTCGCATCGCCGGCTCGCGCGTGGTGGATATCGGCTGTGGCGGCGGCCTGCTCTGCGAAGGGCTTGCCGAGAAAGGCGCCAGGGTCACGGGACTGGATGCGGCGAGCAAGCCGCTGGCGGTCGCTCGCCTGCATCGTGCCGAATCCGGCCTGGAGATCGATTACCGGCAGGGCACGGCCGAGGAGCTGGCCGAGGAACTGCCGGCCGAATTCGACGTGGTCTGCTGCCTGGAAATGCTCGAGCACGTGCCCGATCCGGCCAGCACGGTGGCTGCCTGCGCCGAGCTCGCGCGGCCGGGGGGTGAGCTGTTCTTCTCGACCATCAATCGAAGTCCACTGGCCTGGGCCGGAGCGATCGTGGGGGCCGAATACCTGCTTGGCCTGCTGCCGCGCGGCACGCATCGCTACGATCGTCTGATCCGTCCCTCGGAGCTCGCGGCGGCTTGTCGGCAGGCCGGCCTCGAGGTGCTCGAGATCACCGGCATGAGCTACAACCCTTTTTCGCGCACGGTTCGGATCGGGGGGAGGCCGTCCATCAACTACCTGCTGCACGCCCGCCGGCCGAGCTCGTGAGCGAGCGGCCTTGCCGGGCGCTGTTGTTCGATCTCGACGGCACCCTGGTGGATACGGCGCCGGATCTCGTCGGCACTCTGAACGATCTGCGCCTGCGCCGAGGGCTTCCGGCGCTGCCCGAGGCGCAGCTTCGCCCCGCAGCCACGCGCGGTGCCCTGGGGCTGATCGATGCGGGCTTCGGACCCCTGGTCGAGGCGGAGCGCGAATCCCTTCGCGAGGAGTTCCTGGCGCACTATCGAACCCGGCTCTGGAAGCACAGCGCGCCGTTCCCCGAGGTCGCCGAAGGCCTCGAGGCGCTGCGCGCGGCGGGGTATCGGCTGGCCATCGTGACCAACAAGGTCGAAGCACTGGCCAGGCCGGTTGTGGAATGTGCCGGCTGGCACCATCTATTCGACACCCTGGTCGCCGGTGACACGACAGCGCGCCCCAAGCCCGACCCCTTGCCGGTGCAGACGGCCTGCGAACGTCTGGGCGTGGCGCCGGAACAGTCGATCTTCCTGGGTGACGATGAGCGGGATGTCGTGGCCGGGCGTGCGGCAGGAACTCGCACGGTCATCGCGGCCTGGGGCTACATCGAGGACCCGAGTCGGCTCCCGCACTGGGGCGGCGACCGGGTGATCGAGCGATTCGGGCAACTGTTCGAACTGCTGCCCGGGACTTGAACAGCCAGCGCCGCCCTGCGGCAGACACGAGCGAGATCATGCAAGACACGAAAGACCAACTTCAGCGTTTGATGTTCGAAGAGATCAATGCGCGCTGCGTGCGCGTGCATCTGTGCGAAGTCCTCAAGGAGGCCATCGGAAGCGATCGCTATCCCGCGTCGGTCGAGCAACTGCTGGCCGAAGGCCTGCTGGTGGCGGGTCTGCTGTCGTCCGGCCTCAAGTTCGAAGGCAGGATCAGTCTGCAGCTGCAGAGCTCGGGGCCGTTGAAGTTCCTGCTGGCCGACTGCACCGATGACGGTGGCATGCGCTGTGTCGCTCGCCTGGCCGAAGACGCACTGCTGCCGGAGTCGCGTGACGCCCTCTGGCAGAGCCTTCGTCAGGGCGGAATTCTCACTCTGACCCTCGAGCCGACGCAGGCCGGTGAGCGCTGGCAGGGCATCGTTCCGCTGGAAGGGCGCGATCTGGCCGAGGCGCTCGAGTCCTACTTCGAGCGCTCGGAGCAATTGGCCACTCGCTTGCGCCTGGCCGTCGACGGGACGCAGGGCAGTGCGCTGATGATCCAGAAGATGCCTGGCGAAGGCAGCGATGAGGACGGCTGGAATCGGCTCGAACATCTCGTCGGCACGGTCGGTGACCGGGAGCTGCTCGACGTCGCTGACGAACGCCTGTTCCATCGTCTGTTCCATGCCGAGGAGCGACGCCAGTTTCCCGCTCGGCCATTGCGATTCCATTGCCCCTGCTCGCGCGCCCGCGTCGAGCGAGTGCTGATCGGTCTGGGCGCCGAGGAGATTCGGTCGATGGTGGAGGCCGCCGAGACCGTCGAAGTCCAGTGCGAATTCTGTGGTAAATCCTACGCCTTCGACCCCGTGCAGCTCGCCGTTCTCATGGACGAGGCGCCGACGGCCGAATCCCGGACCCTGCACTGATGGATGCGCTGGCCTGGTGCCGGGACCGCATGCTGGTGCCGGGAAACCCGATGGCGGCGAGCCTGGCGTTCGCTCCCGACGACGAGCGGGATGCCATCCTGGCCCTGCGCACCCTGGTGGGGGAGCTCGGTGCCCTGGCCGAAATTTCCGAGGCCTCGGTGGCCGAGGCCAAGCTGGGCTGGTGGCGAGAGACCCTGCGGGACGAGCACTCGCCGGGCCGTCGGCATCCCGTTGTCCAGGCACTCGAGCAAACCGAGGTCCTGCAGCGCGTGCCGGCCTCCGAGTTCGAGTCGGTGGCCGACGCCATCGCCACGCTGGAAGCACGGCCCCGCTTCGAGCGGGTGTCGGAGCTCAGGGCCTTCTGCCTGCGCATCGGCGGGCCGATGGGCCGGCTGGAGTCGCGACTGCTGGACGCTGATCAGGGGCTGACCGAGCGTTTCGCCGAACTGGCGGCGGCCGCCTATCTGGTGCGACTGGTTCGTGATCTGGCCATTGATGCCCGCGCCGAGCGTTGGTGGGTGCCACTGGAGCTGCAGGCCGACTATCAGGTCTCGCGCAACGACGTCATTGCAGGCCAGGCCGGCACCGGCTTCGATGGCCTCGTCAGAAGCCTCATCCACGAAGCCATGAGCCAGGCACGCCTGGCCATCGACGGCCTGGACCGCGAGTCAGGCTGGCGGCACCGCCATCTGCTCATCCATTGGAGTCTGGACCGTCGCCTGGCCCTGATGATCGATCGGAAGCCGCGTCGCTTGCTGGATCAGCGACTGCTGCCGTCCCACGCCGGCAATGTCTGGCGCGCCTGGCGCACGGCGCGTCGTCTACGTCGGGGAAAGGCGATCTGAACGGCTCAGAGCCGGATGCCGATACCGAAATTCCAGCGCCAGTGCGGTGACCACATCATCGGATCCGAGGGCCACAGGTGCAGCTTTTCGATGTCCATGGTGGGGTGCAGGTAATCGTAGTCGCCGACGGCCCGAATCCGGGTCCCGCTGACGGTCCCGAGGATCGTGACGAAACGGCCGGGCGCGAAGGTGAGGGGCTCCAGATAGCCTGGCTGCTCGGCGATGAAGCGCACGCCGGGTTCATAGTGGAGGCGGGGACGGTCGGCCCGGTCGAGGGGCAGGCTGGCCACCACCAGCAGGGTTCGATCGGCGCGGTTCTCGACCTCGACGATGCGCCCACCCCAGACGACGAGTTCACCGACCAGGCTCTGGTCTTCGAGTACGTGGGCCGGGCCCACTGGCGCGATCTCCTCGCCATCGGTGGCGACCGGGCTGGTGGCACAGGCGACCAGCAGCAGGCTGGCCGACAGCAAAAGGGCGAGTCCGAGCCCTGGCTTGGGGTAGGCGTCAATCCGCACTGATGACCCCCGGGCCTTTGCCGGCCGTCTTCTCGTACACACCCTTGCCGATCTTCTTGTACTGGGTGAAGCCCGCCTTCTCGATGTTCGATTCCTTCAGCCGATGGGACTGGCCGGCCACCACATTCGGCGATGAAATGATCCGCCGCACGGCGGCCAGGCATTCGGGGCAGTGCTCGAGGGGCGGGTCGGACAGGCGCTGGAGCACGCTGAAGGTCTGCTTGCAGTGCTCGCAGCCCGGCGCTTCGTCGTTGATGTATTCGTAGAACGGCATATGGAGAACTATGGTGGCGTACGAGATGGAAGTCAATCTGCGACAATGCCGGTTTTTAGTCGTGGAGACTCGGGTCGAATGACGCAATCGGAGAAACCCTTGTGGCTGGTCACCGGAGCGGCCGGCACCCTGGGCGCCGAGCTGGTCCGCCAGCTGCTGGCGGCGGGCAATGACTGCATCGCGCTGGACAAGAACGAAGCCGCGCTCAATCAGCTGCACGACCAGCTGGCCGAGCAGGGCAGGCCTGTGCCGGTCCTGCTGCCGCTGGACCTGGCCGGCGCCGGGCCGGCGGACTACGAGCAGGTGGCGTCGACGGTCGAAGCGCAGTTCGGTCGCCTCGATGGCCTGATTCACAATGCGGCGGCCTTCGTGGCCCTGCGGCCGCTGGCTCATCAACCGGCGGAGGAGTGGATGCGGATCCTGCAGACCGGTCTGACCGGCCCGCAATTGTTGAGCAACGCACTACTGGGTCTGATGCAGGCCACCGAGGGCGCTCGACTGGTGTTCATTTCCGACCGCCATTGCCTGGAGCGCCCGGGGCACTGGGCGGCCTACGGCGTGGCCCAGGCCGGGCGTGCCTGGATGGCCAGGACTTTGGCTCGAGAGCTCGGCGCCGCCGGGCCGCGGGTCATGGAGATCGATCCAGGGCCCTTCTTCAGTGCACTGAGATCCGCTGCCTGGCCCGCGGCCAGGCCGGAGGAGTTCGACGCGATCGAGCAGGTGGCGACCCGCGTGCTCGAGCAAATCAACAAGGAGCAAGACGAACATGTCCACTGATCTTTTCGAACGCATCATCCGCCGCGAGATTCCGGCCGACATCGTTCACGAGACCGATGACATCCTGGCGTTTCGCGACGTCAATCCTCAGGCGCCGGTGCACATTCTTATCATCCCCAAGCAGCGGGTGGCGACGATCAACGATATCAAGGACGATCAGGCCGAGCTGGTCGGTCGCATGGTGCTCACGGCGCGACAGCTGGCCGCCGACGAGGGTCTGGCCGAGGACGGCTACCGGCTGGTGATGAACTGCAATGAGCACGGCGGGCAGTCGGTCTTCCATATCCACCTGCATCTGCTTGGCGGTCGCCAGATGAACTGGCCGCCGGGCTGAGGGCTCGGAGCTTTGCAAGCCGGTGCATTTCTGATAATTTGAAGATAAGGTCGCCCCGTCCGGGCGGCCAGCAAACGAAGACCATGAAAGGGGGGTCGACGTCATGCTCATTCAGGGCATTCAGTCGTGAACGCGCGTCTGTCGGAACACCAGGTGGCGCACATCGTCGACCGGATCGACCGGTCACGATTCGTGGCCTCTCCCGATCTCCGCCACGTCATCTCCGGTCGGACCATCCCACCCCGCAATGCGATGCGCCATCTGCTGACCCTGATGGGCGAAGTGCCCAGCGGGGCCCGGGTGCTCGTGGTCGGCGGTGGTTCCGGTTATCTTCCGGCCTTGATGGCCTGTACCAGCGATCGGGTCTGCGTTCTCGAGAAAGAACCTGCGATCGCCGAGATCGCACGCGCCAATCTCGCCCGCATCGGCCTGGAGCGGGTCGAGGTCCGCGTCGGCCGGGGCGAAGACGGCTGGCCGGAACGCTCGGCGCGCTTCGATCTGATTCTTTCGGTCTGCAGTCTCGACCGTCTCGACGTGCTGCTGGATCAGCTGAGCGAGGACGGCTTTCTCTATACCCTCGAGGGCCCCGAGCGTGAGCATCCGGTGCTGATCCAGCGGCAGGCGGGTGCCGAAGACGGCGCGCCGCGGGCGCTCGGCACGGTGATCTTTTCCCGCTCGAGCAGCCAGATCCTGATCGACCTCGGTTTCGTCGAGCCGGCGATGCTCGACCGGGCTCGTGAGGAGGCCCACCGTCGGCACGAACCGGTCCTGGCCGTGATCCGAAATCGACTGGGCCTGGAAGACGCGGATTTCTACCGTACTCTGGCCCGCCAACGCGACATGAAGTTCGTTGGCGCCGACGAGGTGCTCCAGCGGCTCGACAGCGAGCTCTTCCACCGCTATTCGCGCACTTTCCTCGACAATCGCCGGGTGCTGCCGGTGTCCCTGGGCGATGAGGGCCTGGTCGTGGTGACCGACAACCCGGACCTCAGCCAGGACGAGGCAATGGGCATGGAGGCCTGCGGGCGAGTGCGCTGCCTGCTGGTCACGCCGACCGATTTCCGGCGCATCTGGTCGGCCCTGGAGTTGACCGAGCGAAGCGAACAGATGCTGAGCTGGTCCGAGTCGCCGAGCGAGCAGGCGAGCAATCAGGACCTGCTCGAACTGTCGAAGAACGAGATCAGCCACTATCTGGTGTCGATCTACGAAGCGATCCTGCTCGACGCCGTCAGCGCCAATGCCAGTGACGTGCACGTCGAACGCTACGGGAACCGCATCCGCATCCGGATCCGTTCCGATGGCGAACTGCACGATCTGACCCACTATCGATTGACGCCCAGGGACCACGCGGGCCTGATCAACGTGATCAAGGTGCGGGCGGAAATCAACATCGCCGAGCGACGCCTGCCGCAGGGCGGCCGCTCGCACATGCGCGTCGGCAACACCAACTACGACCTCCGGGTCCAGATCCAGCCTTCCCTGCATGGGGAGCACGCGGTCATTCGTCTGCTCTCGCAGACCGGTCGCGTGCTCGGCCTGGACGAACTGGGCATGGCGACCACCGTGGCCGGCCACTACGAGCGCCTGCTCGACAACCCCGCCGGTCTGGTGCTGGTCGTGGGCCCGACGGGATCGGGCAAGTCGACGACCCTGTACGCCGGCCTTCAGCAGCTGGCCGACGACGGCCGACGCAAGGTGATCACGGTCGAAGACCCGATCGAGTATTCGATCGACAACATCCAGCAGACTCGCGCTCGCCCGGACATCGGTTTCGGCTTCGCCGATGCCATGCGGTCCTTCGTTCGCCAGGACCCCGACGTCATCCTGGTCGGTGAGATCCGCGACCGTGAAACCGCGCTGGAGGCGATTCGCGCCTCGCAGACGGGGCACCTGGTGCTTTCGACCCTGCACAGCAACGACTCCGTCGACGCCATGCAGCGCATGTACGATCTCGAGGTGCTGCCCAATTCGCTCGCCAGCGAGCTCAGGGCGGTCATCGCGCAGCGCCTGGCTAAACGCATCTGCCCCAATTGCCGGCAGCAGGTCGAGCCGGACCCGCGCATCCTGCGCGAGCTGTTCCCGGAACAGGTGCCCAGCGAATTCAAGTGCTATGAAGGTCGAGGCTGCGTCGACTGCGGAGGGCGGGGCACCCATGGCCGTATCGCCGTCGTCGAGTTCCTGCAGGTCAACGATGAACTGCGCGACCTGATCTCGCGGCGGCCGGCGATCGGAGAGCTCCGCTGGCGTGCCCTCGACAATGGCCTGATCACCATGCGCGACAGTGCGCTGGATCACGTCATCGAAGGCATCATCCCGATGTCCGAGTTGCCACGCCTGTTGCCCCAGGACCGGATGGCCCCCGAGCAGCGCGGCGGACGGAGGACCGCGACATGAGCCGGAAGAAAATCACGCTGCAGCGTCAGCCGGCAGAAATGATGTTCAGCGAGGAGCTCAAGCGCCTCAAGGACTGGGACTCGCATCCCGTTCCGCCGGGCTGGAATCTGTCGCCGATCGCGGTCGAGGCCTTCGTGCTCGGTCACCCGGAGCTGAACGTCGAGCCCAAGGTGGTGGCCGATCCCGGCGTCATCACCCGCGTCATCATCGGCCTGCTGACCGACCGAGGCTGCCTGCTCATCGGCGAGCCCGGGACGGCCAAGTCCTGGATCTCGGAGCTGGTGGCGGCAGCGATTTCCGGCGATTCCTCCCTGACCCTGCAGGGTGGCGCCGTGGCCGAGGTCGGCCAGCTGCTCTACACCTGGAACCGGGCCATCCTGGCCGAGCGTGGTCCGTGCATGGAAGCACTGGTCCCCAGTCCGATCTATCGGGGCATGCGCGACGGCAAGATGGTGCGCTTCGAGGAGGTCGCGCGCTGTCCACAGCCGCTGCAGGACGCGCTGCTGTCGATCCTGTCCGATCGGGTCATCACCATCCCTGAACTCAGTGGCAAGGACGGAGTGCTCTACGCCCGCGCCGGCTTCAACGTCATCGCGACCTCCAACAGCGTCGATGAAGGCGTGCATCACATGAGTGCCGCCCTCAAGCGCCGCATGAATTTTGAAATGATCCATCCGATCCGACAACTGGCCGACGAGATCGAGGTCGTCGACCGCGAAGTGCGGCGACTCAATCGCATGGCCGAACTCGAGGTGGACATGGACGAGTCGGTCATCGAGGTTCTGGTGACCATCTTCCACGAGTTGCGCAACGGCCAGACCCTGGACGGACGCAGCACGGACCGCCTGGCCGGCGCCACCATGTCGACGGCCGAAGCGGTCGGCGTGGGGCATGCCATGAGCGTGCACGCCTACTATTACAACGAGGGCCGCCTCGGTCTCGACCAGCTGGTGCATTTCATCATCGGCTCGGCGCTGAAGGACCATCCTGAAGACCGGCGGCGCCTGCGTCATTTCTTCGATACGGAAATCGCCAAGCGCAAGTCGCATGCCTGGCGGGCGGTCTGGGCGCAGCGCGAGCTGATCTGATAGCATGGCGCGCCGTCGCCCGCACCGGAAGCCCTGACGTGACTTCGACCCTTGCCCAGCAGGACCTCGACCATCTGTTTCATCCCGCCACCGACCTTCGCGGACTGCGCGAAAGCGGACCGATCATCTGGTCGCGCGGGCAGGGCGTCTACATCTGGGATCAGGACGGCCGTCAGTATCTGGAGGGCATGGCCGGGCTCTGGTGCACGGCGCTCGGCTACGGCGAGAAGGAGCTGGCGCGCGTGGCCGCCGAGCAGATGGAGACCTTCTGCTACGGGCCGCTGTTCGCCGGCCGCAGCAACGAGCCGAGCATTCGCCTGGCGACTCGCCTGTCCCGATGGGTACCGATCGAGGGTGCGCGCTTTCTGTTCGGTTGTTCCGGCTCGGATGCCAACGACGCGCAGATCAAGCTGATTCGCTATTACTACAACGCCATCGGCAAGCCCGAGAAGCGCAAGATCCTCTCCCGTGGCAATGCCTATCATGGCGTGACCGTGGCCACGGCGGCTCTGACCGGGCTGCCGGCCTTCCATCGGCATTTCGACTTGCCGATGGACGATGTGATTCACCTGGGCTCGCCGCATTACTACCGCTTCGCTGAACCTGGCGAAAGCGAGGCGGCCTTCGTCGAGCGCAGGGCTCGCGAGCTCGAGGAAGTGATCGAGCGCGAGGGCGCCGACCGGATCGCGGCCATGATCGCCGAGCCTCTGATGGGCGCCGGTGGCGTGATCCTGCCGCCGGCCGGCTACTGGGAACGCATCCAGCCCATTCTGGATCGCAACGACATCCTGCTCATCGACGACGAGGTCGTGTGCGGTTTCGGGCGGACGGGCCAGGCCTTCGGCTGCCAGACCTACGGGATGAAACCGGCCACGATGACCATGGCCAAGGCCCTGTCATCGGCGTACCAGCCGATCTCCGCCGTGGCCGTGCCGCCGTTCATGTACGAGGCGATCGAAGAAGCGGCCGGCGGTGTCGGTCTGTTCGCTCATGGCCTGACCTATTCGGGCCATCCCGTGGCGGCGGCGGTGGCCGACCGCAATCTCGAACTGATGGAGGAGCGCGGCCTGGTGGAACACGCCGCTCGGATGGGCGAGCGCCTGCAGGCCCGTCTGGCGCCGCTGGCCGATCATCCCCTGGTCGGCAATCTTCGCGGAATCGGGCTGATCGCTGGACTGGAACTCGCCGCGGACAAGGCGGCTCGGCAAGCCTTCGAGCCGAGCGCGAAGATGGGTTTCAAGGTGGCTGCCGCCTGTCTGGATGCAGGCCTGGTGGTGCGCGCCATTCCCGGCGACATCATCGCCGTCTGTCCGCCCCTGATCATCAATGAGGTCCAGGTCGACGAGCTGGTCGACAAGCTCTCCACGGGCCTCGACCGGGTGGCTGCGACTCTCTAGTTTCCCCGCGCTGGGCCTCAGCGCTCGGCCAGCAGGTCCTGGTATTCGGGGTGACGCTGGATCCAGGTGTCGACGTAGGGACAGGCGGGGTCGACCTTCAGGCCCTGTTCGCGAGCCCAGTCGAGTGCGTGCCGGGTCAGGCGACCGGCCAGGCCCTGGCCACCCACCGCTTTCGGTACGCGTACGCTAAGCATCCTGGCCATGCCGTCGCCAAGTCGCATTTCCAGCACGCAGAGATGGCCGTCGACGGTCAGTTCGAAGCGGCTGTCGGCTTCGTTGAAGTGGATCGAATTCATCGTGGTCTCCTTCGCGAGGACCTTCAGTACAGGTAGCGGGTGCGGATCGTGGCCGGCACGCGATCGAGTTCTGCCACCAGGGCCGGCGTGTCGGGTGCTTCGACGTCCATCACCACGTAGCCGATGTCGGGCAGGGTCTGCAGATACTGCGAAACGATATTGATGCCGGCCGCGGAAAAGATCGCGTTGATGGCCTGTAGCACGCCGGGCTCGTTGCGATGGATGTGCATGATGCGCCGCGCGCCGACATGGTCGGGCAGGGTGACTTCGGGGAAGTTGACCGCGCCCATCGTCGACCCGTTGTCCGAATAGCGGACCAGTTTGGCGGCGACATCCAGGGCGATGTTTTCCTGCGCCTCGTGGGTGCTGCCACCGATGTGCGGAGTGAGCAGGACGTTGTCCATGCCGCGCAGCTCGGACCGGAACTCCTCGCCCGCGCTCGAGGGCTCGACGGGGAAGACATCCAGCGCCGCACCCGCGATGTGACCGCTGCGCAGGGCCTCGGCGAGCGCCGGTATGTCGACCACCTTGCCGCGGGAGGCGTTGATCAGATGGCTTCCCGCGCGCATGGTCTTCAGGGCTCTGGCGTCGATCAGTCCGCGTGTCAACTCCGTGTCGGGGACGTGCAGGCTGACCACCTGGGCCGCGTCCAGCAGGACGTTCAGGCTTTCGACCGGTTCGGCGTTGCCCAGCGGCAGCTTGTCGACGATGTCGTGATAGATCACCTTCATCCCCAGGCCTTCGGCGAGAATGCCGAGCTGGGAGCCGATGTGGCCATAACCGACGATGCCGAGCACCTTGCCGCGTACTTCGTGCGAGCCGGTGGCCGTCTTCAGCCATTGACCTCGCTGGGCCGCCATGTGCTTGGCGGGAATGCCACGCATCAGCATGATGATTTCGGCCAGAACCAGCTCGGCCACGGAACGGGTGTTGGCGTAGGGGGCATTGAAGACCGGGATTCCGCGCTTGCGGGCGGCGTCCAGATCGACCTGGTCGGTGCCGATGCAGAAACAGCCGATGGCGGTCAGTCGCTTGGCGCGATCCAGGAGCTCGTCGCTCAGATGCGTGCGCGAGCGGATGCCCAGAAAATGCGCGTCTTCGATCGCCTCGATCAGCGCCTCGTCGTCCAGCGCCCCGGAACGGGTGCTCAGACTGCTGTAGCCGGCCTGCCGAATATGATCGGCGGCGCGTTCATGGATGCCTTCTAGGAGGACGAAATTGATCTTTTCCTTGGACAGGGAATGCATGAAACGTCTCGTGTCGCCATGGATTGGGTGCGGTGTTCACCGCAAGCGCTTGCATTATGGCAGGATCAGCACTGATCCACTGCGACTTGCCGTCAGAATTCGAGCATGCAGACCCTCAGCGATGAGCAAAGCCTGAGCCACTACGGCCGAGACTGGACTCGCTTCTGGCCAGCCCGGCCGAGCAAGGTGGTATTCCCCGAAACCGTGGACGAGGTGGTCGAGCTGGTGCGCCAGGCGCGCGCCGACGGCCAGGCGCTGGTGCCCAGTGGTGGTCGGACCGGATTGTCCGGTGGCGCGGTGGCGGCTCATGGGGAGGTCGTGGTGTCGATGGAGCGGATGCGGAAACTCATCGAAGTCGATGAGTTCGAGCCGAGCATCTGCGTGCAGGCGGGCATGACGGTCGGCGCCGTGCAGACGGCGGCCGCCGAGCATGGCCTGTTCTACCCGGTCGATTGGGCGGCGGCGGCATCGAGCCAGGTCGGCGGCAGCATCGCGACCAATGCCGGCGGCATCCGCGTCCTTCGCTATGGCATGACCCGTGAATGGGTGCGCGGGCTGAAGGTGGTCACCGGCACCGGGGAACTGCTCGAACTCAATCGCGGCCTGATCAAGAACAACACCGGGATGGATCTCAGGCAGCTGATGATCGGCAGTGAAGGGACCCTGGGCATCATCGTCGAGGCGACCCTCGGTCTGTTGCCAACGCCACCGGAGGCCTCGGTGCTGCTGCTGGGATTCTCCGGCCTGGACGCCCTGATGCCGGCACTGGCCGAACTGCGCCAGGGTTTGAGCCTGTCGGCCTTCGAGTTCTTCGATCGTCGCTGCATCGATCATGTCGAAGCGGCCCTCGGCCGAGGCTTTCCTCTGGATGCCGACGCCTGCCCCTATTACGCGGTGGTCGAGTTCGAGGACCCCGGTCAGCAGAACCAGGAGGCGGCACTGGCGCGCTTCGAGGCCCTCATGGAGGCCGGTCACGTGCTCGATGGCACCCTGAGCCAGTCGGGCGCTCAGGCCGAAGAGCTCTGGGCCTGGCGCGAAGCGATCAGTGAGTCGATTGCCCCGCGCACGCCCTACAAGAACGATCTCTCGGTCCGGATCAGCCGGGTGCCCGCCTTCCTGGAGGCCCTCGACGCCCTGGTGCGCGAACGCTATCCCGATTTCGAAGTGCTCTGGTTCGGTCATATCGGTGACGGCAATCTGCACATGAACGTGCTGCGTCCGGAGGATTGGTCGACCGAGGACTTCCACGCCGCCGGACGTGAGCTCAGCCCGGCCGTGTTCGAGCTGGTGCAGCGTTACGAAGGCAGCGTGTCGGCCGAGCATGGCGTCGGCCTTCTCAAGCGCGATGATCTGCACTGGAGCCGCTCGGAAACGGAAATCGAACTGATGCGGGCGATCAAGCGCCAGTTCGACCCTGACGGGATTCTGAATCCCGGCAAGGTCCTCCCGGGCTGAGCCCGGTCTCGTCCTTCGACTCGGTGGGAGGAGGGGCATCGTTCACTCTCGCGGGTCTGCTATCTTGTGCCCCGCAGTCGCGGCCCGGGTCGTGTCATCGGGTCGCCTCGATCGAATCAACCACTTCATTGCAAGGAATGGACATGCGGAAATTCTTGATGGGCTGGTTCTCAGCCTGCGTTTTGCTGGTTTCCGGCGCCTCGGCCGAGGGCTTGAGCCTGGCCGATATCGCGCGGATGCAGACGGTCGGCGAGATCGCGATCAGCGCGGATGGCGAGCACATCGCCTACACGGTCAGCGTTCCTCGCGACCTCGATTCGCAAAGCGACGGCCCCGCCTGGTCGGAACTGCACGTGCTCGGTCCCGACGGGCAGTCGAGCGTGTTCGTGGGCGGCGAGGTGAATGTTCGCGGCCTGTCATGGCGGCCGGACCGGGGCATGATCAGCTTCCTCGCGCGCCGCGATGGGGACGAAAGCGCCCAGCTCTACGGTATCGCGCTGTCGGGGGGCGAAGCGCGCCGACTGGCCGAGATGCCCACGGGCGTGTCGGGCTACAGCTTCAGTCCCGATGGCAACCGGGTGGCATTGATCGCCATGCAGGAAAAGGACTCCGAAGCCGAGGCCCTGGCCGATCGAGGATTCAATCAGATCGTCTTCGAAGAAGATCAGCAGGAGTACGAGCTCTACATCCAGTCCCTGAACGGCGCAGGCGGCGAGCCGCGGCACATCGACGTCGAGGGGTCCGTGCAGGCGGTGCGCTGGTCGCCGGCGGGCGATCGCCTCGCCCTGAGCGTCACCCCGCGGCAGCTGGTCGACGACACCCTGATGTTCAAGCGCATCCGCATCATCGATACGGAGGGTGAGGAGCTGGGTCGCGTGGACAACCCGGGCAAGCTCGGTGATTTCCAGTGGAGTCCCGATGGGCGGCAGCTGGCCATGATCGCCACGACCATCGTCAACGACCCCAGCGAGGGTCGCATTCTCGTGACCGGCGCCGAGGGTGGCGACTGGACCCATCTGATGCCTGGCCATCAGGGGCATGTGCGCGGCATCGCCTGGGCGGCCGAGGATCGACTCCTGTTCCTGGCCCACGAAGGCGTCGAGACGCGCATCGGCAGCATTTCAGCCAACGGAGCGGGCGAGACCACCCTGTTTGCGCGGGAAGGCATGGCCATCACGGGCATGAGTCTGGCGGATTCGGGCCGCCTGGCCGTTTCAGCCAGCACCGCATCGCATCCGTCCGAGCTGTTCGCGATCGACGCCGGCAACAGCGAGCGGCTGACCGACAGCAACCCCTGGTTGGCCGAGATCGATCTGGCCCGCCAGAGCGTGTTCGAGTTCGAGGCCGAGGACGGGCTCATGATTCAGGGCCTGCTGGTCTGGCCGCTGGATTATCGCGAGGGCCAGCGCTATCCCCTGATCCTTGCCGCTCATGGTGGCCCTGAATCCCATTACTCGAACGGCTGGCTGACCAGCTACAACCTCCCGGCCCAGCATGCGGCGGCGGAAGGCTACTTCATGTACTACCCGAACTACCGGGGCAGCACGGGCCGCGGCGTGGAGTTCACGCTGCGCTCGCAGGGCCGTCCGGCCAGGGAAGAGTTTTCGGACCTGGTCGATGGCATCGACGCCCTGATCGACGACGGCCTCGTCGACGGCGACAAGGTCGGCATCACCGGGGGCTCCTACGGTGGGTATGCCTCGGCCTGGGCGGCGACCTACTACACGGAACGTTTTGCCGCTTCCGTGATGAACGTCGGTCTGTCGGACAAGATCGGCATGCTCGGAACCTCGGACATTCCGCGCGAGCTCTACCTGGTCCACTACCGGACCTGGCCCTGGGAGAACTGGGATCTGTACCGTGAAGCCAGCCCGATCTACTACGCTCAGCAGGCCCGGACCCCGTTGCTGATCCTGCACGGTGCGGCCGACCCGCGGGTCGATCCGACCCAGTCCAAGACCCTGTACCGCTACATCAGCCTGCAGGACAATCCGCCGCCGCTGCGTCTGGTCCTGTATCCGGGCGAGGGCCATGGCAATCGCCGTGCCGCCTCGCGCTGGGACTACAGCCTGCGTCTGATGCGTTGGATGAACCACTATCTGAAGGGCGAGGGCGGCGACCCGCCTCCGTATCAGCTCGACTATGGCCTCGATGGCGAGGACGAGGACAGCTGAGCATGGATGCAGAACGCGCCGAGCGGATTCTCCAGCGCCTCAATGCGAGCAACCGGAACACCCTGATGGAGACGATCGGGATCTCCTATACGGCCGTCGGCGAGGATTTTCTTGAAGCACGGATGGAAATCGGCCCCGTTGTCCATCAGCCGATGGGGATTCTGCATGGCGGGGCTTCGGCCGCGTTGGCCGAGTCCGTCGGCAGTGCGGCTTCGGCCTTGCAACTCGATCTGGACCGGCAGTTCGCCGTGGGGATGGCGCTGGACATCCAGCACCTGAAGAGCGTGCGCTCGGGCGCGGTCACGGCGCGGGCGGAAGCGATTCATCTCGGCCGTTCGACCCACCTCTGGGATATCCGTCTTCGTGATGAACAGGACCGAACCATCGCCGTGTCGCGTCTGAGCATGATGGTGCTGGATCGGTCGGACTGATTCTTGCCTTCGATGGTCCGGCAGTGACCCGCACTGCCGGACCCGAGGCCGCCCCGACACCGAAGCCGATGCGGGGCGGATGAGAGGTTCACGGTGGCCAGAAGGGAATCAGTCCAGGGGTGTGACCTCGACACGGATGCGAATCTCGTCGCCCGGGTGCTCGTGGGTGCGCGTGTGGTACAGACGCCCATCGTACTCGTAGGTCACTCGGTAGCCGCTGAGGACCGAACGCTCCTCGTAGTCGCGCTCGAGCCGGCAGTGTTCATGCTGCACCAGGCGATAGCCGTCCGGCTCGCCTCGCTGGCGGTCGATGTCGCGACCGATCGAGCCGCCCAGGGCCACGCCGGCGACAGTGGCCGCACGCCGTCCGTTGCCGCTGCCGAACTGATTGCCGATCACGCCGCCGAGAATGGCACCGAAGATCGTTCCCGTGCGGCTGCGGCGGCCCCGGTCGACGCGCTCGTAGCGATCTTCTTCCCAGCACACTTCCCGGTCGATCGGGCTGCGCTCGATGCGGTACTCGGGGCGGACATCGACCACCGGTACGGTGCGGTAATGATCGCTTCCAGCTTCGGCCGTCGTGGCGAGCAGGAAGCTGGCAAGCAGCAGGGTGGCGGTTCTTTTCATGATTCTTGCTCCTCGGTAACGGGTGATTGACCCAATCGTCGGGCTCCGATGACGGGCCCTGGAACACAGCCTAGGCTGGCCTGGCTGAACCGGGTCTGAACCCGACGGGCAGCGGGGCCGTTTGCTCGTGGCCCGGGGCCTGCATTACGATGGTTTCAAGGGACCTGAGGGGGCAACGCATCGGAGGACATGCCGCATGGCCGACTACGACACCACCCAGATTCGCAACCTGGCCCTGCTGGGCCACGGCGGGGCAGGCAAGACCAGCCTGCTCGAGGCACTACTGGTCAAGGCCGGGGTGCAGGGCGAGGCAGGCAGCCTCGAACGGGGCAGCACCGTGTCGGACTTCGACCCGCTGGAAAAGCAGTACCAGCACTCGCTGAATTCTGCCCTGGCCTCGATCGATTTCGAGGGTACGCATCTGAACATCATCGACACCCCGGGTGATCCCGATTTTCGCGGGCAGGCGCTCGCGGCCATGAGCGCGGTCGAAACCGCGGTCATCGTGATCAATGCCTCGAACGGGATCGAGACCTCCACGCGGCGGCTGATGCGTCGGGCCAGGCAGCGCAAGCTCTGTCGGGTCATCGTCATCAATCGCATGGACGCCGAGGACGCGGATCTCGAAGGCATCGTCCGCGAGATTCGGGAGGAATTCGGACCGCAGTGCCTGCCGATCAATCTGCCCTGCGATCAGCGATCGACGGTCAGGGACTGCTTCTTCAAGAGCGATGGGCAGACCGACATCTTCTCCGTGGCCGATGCGCACACGGAGATTCTCGACCAGGTGGTCGAGGTCGACGAGGACCTGATGGCGGCCTACCTCGACGGCCAGGACATCGACGCCCAGGCTCTGCACGATGCCTTCGAAGCTTCGCTGCGAGACGGCCACCTGGTGCCGATCTGCTTCACTTCGGCCCGTACGGGGGCCGGCTGTGGCGAATTCCTGCGCTTTGCCAAGCGCTTGCTGCCGAACCCCGCCGAGGGCAACCCGCCGGCCTTCCGCTCCGGTCCGGAGGGAGAGCGCGTCACCGCAAGGCCCGATCCGGATGGCCATGTGCTCGCGCACGTGTTCAAGATCAGCAACGACCCCTATGCCGGCAAGCTCAGCATCTTTCGCGTCTATCAGGGCAGCATCGGCCCGGACAGCCAGCTGTACGTCAACGATGGGCGCAAGGCGCTGAAGGTCGCGCACCTGTATCGAATCCATGGCAAGGATCACATCGAGGTTGATCGGGCCATTCCGGGGGATATCCGTGCGCTGGCCAAGCACGATGAGATTCATTACGACGCCGTGCTGCACGACTGCCACGACGAGGATCACTACTACCTCAAACCGATCGATTTCCCGCAGCCCATGTTCGGCCTGGCGGTCGAGGCCAGGACCCGTGGCCAGGAGCAGAAGCTGGCCAGCTCCCTGGCCCGCCTGGCCGAGGAAGACCCCTGCTTCCAGGTCGAACACAACCAGGAGCTCAACGAGACGGTCATCCGTGGCCTGGGTGAGATGCATCTGCGCATCATGCTCGAGCGGATGAAGGCGCGTTACAACGTGGAGGTGGACACGCGCACGCCGAGAATCGCCTATCGCGAGACCATCACCCGGAGCGCCGAAGGGCACTACCGACACAAGAAGCAGACCGGTGGAGCAGGGCAGTTCGGTGAGGTTTTCCTGCGCGTGCGCCCGCTCGGGCGTGGCGAAGGCTTCGTGTTCCGCAGCGAGGTCGTGGGCGGCGCGATTCCGACCAATCTGATCCCGGCGGTCGAGAAGGGGGCCCGGCAGCTGCTGGTTGAGGGCGCGATCGCCGGGTTTCCGCTGCAGGATGTCGAAGTCGTGGTCTACGACGGCAAGCACCACCCGGTCGATTCGAAGGAAGTGGCTTTCGTGGTCGCCGGGCGGCGGGCCTTTCTGGAAGCGGTCCAGCAGGCCGGTCCGCAGATCCTCGAGCCGATCGTCGACATCGAGGTCACGGTGCCGGACGAGTCCATGGGGGATGTGACCGGCAGCCTGGCGGCCAAGCGCGCGCGGATTCAGGGCACGGATAGCCTGCGTGGCGCCATGACCAGCATCTCGGCCTCGGTGCCGCTGTCATCGGTGGCTGACTTTCCGACCGAGCTGAAGAGTCTGACCGGTGGCGAGGGTCGCTACACCATGGCCTTCTCGCACTACGAAGCCGTGCCCGGCCAGGTCCAGAAATCCCTGGTCGAGGAGCACGGCCGCGGAGCGGACGACGAGGCTTGAGGCCGCCGCTCCATCGGGAATTCAGGGCAGCGGGGTGTCGGACCAGTCCAGACCGAGCTTCCGGGCGCGTTTCTGCCACTGCTGGCGCGCCGCGCGGCGAAGATCTTCGGTGGTGTCGCTCTCGTCGACGATTTCCAGGCCAAGCAGGGTCTCGATCACGTCTTCCATCGTGACCACGCCGGCAAAGCCGCCGTATTCATCGACCACCACGGCGAAATGCTCCTGGTCGGCCAGAACCTGGCTGAACAGATTGCGCAGGGAGATGAATTCCGGCACGAAGAGCACGTCGCGGCGCAGCTCCGAAAGCTTGAGCTCGCCCCGACCTCGGGCCATTTCCAGCATGATCTGCGACTTCAGGACGTAGCCCTGGATGTCCTCGTCGGACTCGCCGTAGACCGGAAGCCGGGAGAAGGGCAGATCATCGTGCTCGGCAACCACGTCGGCCACGGTCCGGTCCTGCTGGAAGCGCAGGACGGCCACTCGCGGCGTCATGATGTCCTCCACCCGGATCGCCGAGAAGCGGATCAGATTCAGGAAGATGTTCGATTCTTCCTCCTCGAAGACCCCTTCCTTGTGGCCCGTCTGGGCCAGCAGGCGGAACTCTTCACGGCTGATGGTGGGGCCGTGCTTCTTGCTGGCCAGCAGGCGCGTCAGGTACTGGGACAGCACCACCAGTGGCCAGGTCAGAACGATCAGGACGCTGCAGCTGTGCGCGGTGAAGCCGGCCAGTGCCTTGGCGTAATTGGCGCCGAGGGTCTTCGGGATGATTTCGGAAAACACCAGGATCAGCAGGGTGACGACGGCGGAGGTGGCCGCGACCCAGGCCTGTCCGAAGATGGCCAGGGATTGTGCGCCGACGCCGGCGGCGCCGAAGGTATGGGCGACGGTGTTGAGGGAGAGGATCGCTGCCAGGGGGCGATCGATGTCCTTTTTCAGGGCGTGCAGCTTGCGTCCTGCCGAGCTGCCCTGTTCCCGCATCAATGCCACGTGCGAGGGTGTGATCGACAGCAGGGCGGCTTCGAGGATCGAGCAAAGGAAAGACACGCCGACGGCGAGAAGCAGATAGAACAGCAGCAGGAGCATGGGCGCGAGCGCATCGGGATCGAGGGGGTGAGCCGGCAGTATACCCATCGCGCGCTGCGCCGTCGTCAGGGTTCCGATGCGGGTGCTCGCGCTGGCTGTTCACGGAGCAGGCCAGGTGGCCTGCGATAGAATTCGGAGCCTGTCTTCCCGACGAGCTCGGAACCGCGATGCGCCATCTCAGCCTTTGCCTGCTGGCACTGTCCCTCACCGTGGCTTGCGGTCGATCGGCCGATCCTTCGAGCGCAGAGACCTTCCGCTGGGTGCGAGTCGCGCCCGTGTCCGTCATCGAACGTGATTCCGCCGGGCTCTCCGGGACGGTTCGAGCGCGCTTCGAAACGCCCGTGGCCTTCCAGGTCGGTGGCCGCATCGCCGAGCGTCGGGTCGATGCCGGGCAGCGGGTCGAAGCGGGCGAGGTGATGTTCGAACTCGATCCTCGAGACCTCGAGCAGGCGGTCCGGGTGGCGCAGGCCGACCTTGACACGGCGGAAGCCGAACTGGCGACGGCTGCGGCTGAAACGCGACGCAATCGCGACCTCCTCGCCCGGGAGTTCATCAGCAATCAGGCCTTCGAACAGGTCGAGCTGGCCGAGCGCGCCAGCCGGGAGCGGGTCGACGCGGCCCGGGCCAGGCTCGAGCAGGCCAGCAACGCCCTGGACTATGCCAGTCTGCGGGCCGGTCAGGCCGGGGTGCTGATCGAGGTCTCCGGGGAACCGGGTCAGGTCGTCGCAGCAGGGCAGGAGCTTGCCGTTCTGGCCGGCGATGGACCGCCCGAGATCGAGGTCTTCCTGCCCGAAGCCCTGGGCGTGCCGGCGAGCGGTCGCATCGTTCGGCCCGAGCTCCTTGCCGGCGATCTGGAGCTGCGAGAGGTGGCGGGGGCCGCGGATCCCCTGACGCGGACCTGGACCGCACGCTATCGGGTCCTGGACCCCGATCTCGAACTCCGTCTCGGCAGCGTGGTTCGCGTCGCCCTCGATCTGGCCGAAGGCGGGCCACGCCTGCTTCAGGTGCCGATCGGTGCGATCAACGAGCGCGGGCAGGGGGCTCAGGTCTGGCAGATCGTCGAGGGTCGGGCCCATGCGGTTCCGGTGGAGTTGCTGGACCTGGACCAGGAGCACGCCAGGATCATGGCCGAGCTGCCGGAGGGTGCGGAGGTCATCGCGCTGGGAACGCATCTGCTGCACGAGGGCATGGCGGTTCGGGCCCTGGATCGCCCCTGAGCCTGCCGGAATGAAAACGCTCAACCTCTCCAGAATCGCGGCCAGCGAGCGGGCCGTCACGCTGTTCTTCCTGCTGTTGTCCATCCTCGGCGGTCTGTACGCCTTCCTTTCCCTGGGTCGAGCAGAAGATCCTTCGTTCACCGTGCGTGTGATGGTCGTTTCGGCGCAGTGGCCGGGGGCCACCGTGAACGAGCTGGAGGAGCAGGTCGTCGATCGCCTGGAAAAGCGCATCCAGGAGGTGGAAAACCTCTACCGCATCGAGACCACGATCCGGCCCGGCCGCGCCGATCTCCAGGTGGAGTTCCATGACTACACACCCAGCGAGCGCCTGCCCGAGCTGTTCTACGAGGTGCGCAAGCGAATGTGGGACGAGCAGGGGCGCATGCCGCCAGGTGTGATCGGCCCCTTGGTGAACGATGATTTTTCCGACGTCTATTTCGGTCTGCTGGCCATCACCGCCCCCGGCCTGCCGATGCGCGAGCTCACGCGCGAGGCCGAGGCCTTGCGCGATCGTCTCAAGCGCGTCGAGGGCGTGCAGAAGGCCCTGTTGCTGGGTGAGCGGCCGCAGCGCATCCTGATCGAATTCGACAATGCCGAGCTCGCCAATCTCGGATTGTCTCCCAACGGCATCTTCGATGCGATCGAGGCGCACAATCGTCTGCTGCCCTCCGGCCAGATCGAGACCGCCGGTCCGCGACTGTACCTGCGGCTGGACAACGCCCTGGCATCACTGGACGAGCTCCGGGCCGTGCCGATTCGAGCAGGCGATCGCCTGATCAGGCTGGGCGACATCGCCCGCGTTCGCCACGGTTACGAGGACCCGCCCGGCTTTCTGATTCGCGCCGAAGGGCAGGATGCGCTGGTGCTGGGCATCGTGATGGCCGAGGGGACCAACGGTCTCGAACTGGGCGAGCGCCTCGCCGACTTCGTCGAACGCGAGCGGGCCGTGTTGCCGCTCGGGATGGAACTCGAAGTGCTCAATGATCAGTCCGAGGCGATCGGCCAGGCCGTCAGCCTGTTCCAGCTGAAGTTCCTGATCGCCGTCCTGGTGGTGATGCTGGTCAGTTTCCTGGCGATCGGCTGGCGCGCCGGCCTGATCGTCGGCATCGCCATCCCCGTGACCCTGGGTCTGACCTTCATGCTGATGCAGCTGGCCGGCATGAACCTGGACCGGATCACCCTGGGCGCCCTGATCATCGCTCTTGGCCTGCTCGTCGATGACGCCATCATCGCCATCGAGATGATGCTGGTGAAGATGGAGGAGGGCCTGGCCCGCATCGATGCGGCGGCCTTTGCCTGGCGAGCCACGGCGGCGCCCATGCTGTTCGGCACCCTGGTGACCGTGGCCGGTTTCGTGCCGATCGGATTTGCCCGCTCGGGCGTGGGGGAGTACGCCGGCAATATCTTCTGGGTCCTGGCCTTTGCCCTGCTGGTGTCCTGGGTGGTGGCCGTGACCTTCACGCCCTATCTCGGCGCCGGTCTTCTGCCGGAGCGCGGCTCCGGGGAGTCGACCGAAGCCCAGGCCTACCGGACGCCGCTCTATCGCCGGCTTCGCCGCTGGGTCGAGTTCTGCGTGACCCACGGGAAGCTGGTGTTGCTGGCAACCTTCCTGGCCCTGGTGCTGGCGGTGCTCGGCATGGTCGGGCCGGTCGCCAAACAGTTCTTTCCAGGTTCGGATCGCCCGGAAGTGATCGTCAGCGTGTTCATGCCACCGGGTACGGCCATCGGCGTCACCGACCGGACGGTTCGACGGCTCGAAACCCTGCTGGCCGAGCGCGAGGATGTTCGCAGCCTGTCGGCCTATGTCGGGGCCGGGGCGCCGCGCTTCTTCATTTCCGCCAACCCGGAACAGCCCGATCCGGCCTTCGCCAAGCTCGTGGCCGTGGCCGAGGATGCCGACGCGCGCGATCGGATCATGGCCGACCTCAACCGCGTCATTGCCGAGGGCGCCTTCCCGGAAGCCAGGGTTCGGGTCTCGCGCCTGCTCTACGGCCCACCCGTCGTCTGGCCGTTGGTCTTCCGGGTGGTGGGCGAGGATCCCGAGCGCCTGCGCAGCCTCGCCGACGAGCTGCGCCAGAAGATGCTCGAGCACCCGAATGTGGTCGACCCGCACCTGGAATGGAACGAGCGCGTGCCCGTGGCCTGGCTGGATCTCGATCACGAGCGTCTGCGTCTGATCGGTCTGACGCCGCGATCGGTGGCCGAGCAGCTCGAATTCCAGAGTCACGGGCTGGCCATTGGCGAGATTCGCCAGGACATTCGCAGCGTCCAGCTGCGGGTGCAGGGCTTGAACGAGGATGGGCCGATCGACCCGATGAGCCTGGAGCTCAAGACCGAAGATGGCCGCAAGGTCGCGCTGGCTCAGCTCGGGCGACTGCGAATCCGCTTCGAGCAGCCGGTCATCAAGCGCTATAACCGCCAGCCCTTCGTCGCCGTCCAGGCCGACATCCGAGGCGCCCAGCCCAATGACGTGACCGGCGAACTCTGGGCGGATCTGGCCGACTTGCGCTCCAGCCTGCCGCCGGGCTACCGGATCGATATCGGAGGATCGGTGGAGCAGTCCGGCAAGGCCGATGCCTCGATCCAGAAACTGATGCCGCTGATGGTCGCCCTGATGCTGATCTTCATCATGCTGCAGATGCGCAGCTTCAAGGGCATGGCCGTGGTCGTCGCGACGGCCCCGCTCGGACTGATCGGGGCGGTGCTGGCACTGCTGCTGTTCCGGCAGCCGTTCGGTTTCGTGGCGCTGCTGGGCCTGATCGGTCTGGCCGGCATTCTGATGCGCAATACCCTGATTCTCACCCAGCAGGTGGCCGACAATCTGGCCGACGGTCAGCCGGCACGCGAAGCGATCGTGGAGGCGGCCGTCCGGCGCGCCAGGCCGGTCGTGCTGACGGCCCTGGCCGCGGCGCTGGCCTTCGTGCCTTTGACCCTGGACAGCTTCTGGGGGCCGCTGGCCTTCGTGCTGATCGGCGGCGTGATCGTGGGCACGGCCATCACCCTGCTGTTCGTGCCGGCCCTCTACGCCGTGCTGATGCGGCCGGAGCGAGCCTGAAGAACCTGATCGCTGGTGCTGGATTGCAGAGCGCTGAAATCAGTCGCGGTCCCGGCGGCGAGCTCGATAGACATGCTCGGACAGCAGGGACCGGCCGCTTTCGATAAGCCCCGGGAAGGTCGAATCGATGTCCTGTGCGGCCAGGTGCTCGAACTCGAAGTAGGGGCAGGCCATCAACTCGTCCTCCGCCACCGAGAAGGGTGGGCCTTCGCGGCGCTCCTGCGGGTACTGTAGGGTGATCAGCAGGCCTTCGGCGCCGGGACAGGTGAGCCTGGCCAGATGCTCAAGATAGTCAGAACGCATGGATGCGGGCAGGGCGATCAGAGCGGCACGATCGTAGAAGCGCTGGAAGCAGTGCGAGGGTTGGTAGTCGAAGAAATCGCCGACGACGATCTCGATTCCGTCGTAGTGCCATTTCCGGCCCTGGCGGACGGGCTCATGACCCCATTCCTGGAAGAAGGCATCGACGGCCAGCGGGCTGAGTTCGCAGCCAGTGACCGGGTGACCCTGGCCGGCCAGCCAATGCAGGTCGGGGCTCTTTCCGCACAGCGGGACCAGCACCCTGGCCCGGCTGCCCTGATCGATACGGGTCCAGAAACGGCGCAGGGCGGGGTGCCCCTCGGGCTGGTGAAAGCCGATCTGTCCGGCCTCCCAGCGTTCCTGCCAGAACGATGGATCCATGTTGAAAGCCTGCGGGGTGAACGGGAGGGGCTGGCCGGATGGCTCCGGCCAGCCCGGCGACTCATGCCGCCTTGCGGTTCGCGTTGCCGCCACGGCGCCGACGGCGACGTCCTGGCTCGGAATTGCCGGCGCTCGCCCGACTGGCGGGGGCGCCACGGTTTCGTCCGCCACCGCCACGCCGTCCGCCGCTGGGTTTCTTGTCCGGCGAGGGACGATCCGTCGGTTCGTAGCCCTCGATGACGCGCGTCGGGATCTCGACGCCGACCAGCTTGCGGATGTCCTGGAACAGGCCCTGCTCGTCGGCGCCGATCAGGGAGATGGCGAGGCCGTCGCGCCCGGCGCGGCCGGTCCGGCCGATCCGATGGACGTAGTCCTCGGGCACGTTCGGGATCTCGAAATTGACCACGTGCGGCAGCTGATCGATGTCCAGGCCGCGAGCGGCGATGTCGGTGGCCACCAGCACGCGAATCTCCCGGGACTTGAATTCGGCCAGTGCGCGGGTGCGCGCACCCTGGCTCTTGTTGCCATGGATGGCGGCCGCGGGCAGGCCGTCTGCCGTCAGCTGCTTGGCCAGGCGGTTGGCCCCGTGCTTGGTGCGAGTGAAGACCAGTACCTGTTGCCAGTTCTGATCGCCGATCATCCAGGACAGGAGCTCTCGCTTGCGTCCCTGATCGACATTGATCGCCTGCTGGGCAATCAGTTCGACCGTGGAGTTCGGCGGTGCCGTCTCGACCGGCACTGGATCGTGCTGGTAGCGCTGGGCCAGCTGCTTGATCTCACTGGAGAAGGTGGCCGAGAAAAGCAGGGTCTGGCGCTTCCGGGGAAGGGCCCTGACGATGCGATCGATGGCCGGGCGGAAACCCATGTCGAGCATCCGGTCGGCTTCGTCGAGCACCAGGGTCTGGATCGAGTCCAGCCGCACCGTGCCACGGTCGATGTGATCGATCAGGCGGCCCGGAGTGGCGATCAGGACATCGACGCCGCGACGCAGGCGTTCGATCTGGGGGTTGATGTTGACGCCGCCGAAGACCTCCAGGGACCGAATCGGCAGATGCCGGCCGTAGGCACGGAGATTCTCGTGCACCTGGGCGGCGAGTTCACGCGTCGGGGTCAGAATCAGGGCGCGCAGTCGGCGCTCGCTTTTCTGAGCGCTGAGTTGCTGCAGCAGGGGCAGGGTGAAGGCGGCGGTCTTGCCGGTGCCGGTCTGGGCGCTGGCCATGACGTCCTGTCCGGACAGGACGACGGGAATGGCGCGCTCCTGGATCGGCGTGGGTTGTTCGTAGCCCTGCTCGCGCACAGCGCGCAGCAGATCGGCGCTGAGGCCGAGTGAATCGAAAGACATTGTTTGATTACCTTGTGGACCAAGGCAGGGTTGATCCGCCGGAGCATCCGGTCGGGGGTGTCGTCGGGGAAAGGCCTTGGTCTGTGAGCAATCCGCGAGGGATGGAGAGCAGAAGCGTGTCGCTTCCGGTACCAACGCGGCGCATTCTAGCACGAAGCGCCTTGCGCATGAGTGGACCTCGCTTACACTGGAAACAGCGACGGCGATGTTTGTAGAGGGCAAAGGCATGCCATGTTCAGTCTCGAACACCCGATTCCGGGTTTCAGCAGTGCATCGAAGACCATGAGTTTCCATTCTCGTGACCGGGTACGACTCCGCGCGCGGCACCGCTTCTCCACGCGCCTGGACAGCATCGATCATCGTGGACCCGGCCCGACGATCGCGGATCGCAACAAGGCGTCCGTCGAGCTCGAAGCGGCGCTGATTCTCGTCGTGGTGCTGGCCGTGGCGGTGATTCTGGATGCTGCCAGCTGGACTCTCGACGCGCGCCAGGTGGCGGCTGCGATCGCCCTGTCGTCCTATGCGGGCGCCGTGCTTTCGCCCGATCGCAGTTTCTGTGATCGACTCGAAATGTGGCTCCAGGTCCTGCTCGGTCAGCTGCTGGCCTGGACCCTGCTGGCCCTCGATGGCTGGCGTCTTCTGGACTTCCTGTTGGCCATTCCTGCCGGTCTGCTGGTGGCGGTGCTGGCCAATTTCGTACAACGACAACTCTGGGACTGGGTATGAGGTCAGATGTTTCTCCAACCGCAGGTCGGGCTCGACGCTTGCGGCTGCCGGCAGGCTCGTTGTTCATCGCGCTGTTGTTGACGGCGTGTGCAGCGACCGGTCCGGGCAGTCGATCGGATCTCGAGCGTGGCGAGGCCCTGTGGGCTGCCCTGACACCTTCGTCGCGGGCAATGCAGGTGCCCGAGCAGGAAGCCTATCTCGGGCAATTGTTCGAGCAGGAGCTCAACGCGGACGATTGTCGGCGCCATCGTCCGGCCATCGAGCACTACCTGGCGCGCATGCCCGTCGACCTCGGTTACTGGGAGACGGCTCGAGACTGTGCGGTATTGATGGGAGATGTCTCCTGGGCCCGGCAGAGCCGCGAGCGGATCGCAACGCTGGCTGCCTTTGCGTTTCGGGAAGGTCGGGGCCAGCATGCCTGGAACCCGGCTCCCGTATTGCACGCCTGGGATATCCCGACTCTGGCCGAGGCCAGGGGCCTGCGCCTCAAGTGGATGCGCTACCTGAGCCTCGACAGCGTTCGCCACCTGCTGGTCGAGGCGTCCGTGGTCGATCAGCGTGGAGCCGAGGCTCGCTACTACTTCGACCTGCTCGAAGCCCTGCTGCGACTGAATGCCGACGACCCTTCACTGATCTACCCGGGCAACCGGCGAGCCCTGGTGTTCGGGCAGCTGGAAGCCGACGCACTGAACGGTGACCCGCTTGCCCTGACCGGCTATCTGAACATCGATCCCGAGACCGGGGAGATCAACCCGGTTGCTGCTCGACGCGCCCTCGAGAACGCCTGGAGCGCAGGCATGCCCGGTGCCGGTCTGAGTCTGCTCGAACTGTGTCTCGGCCAGCCGGCCGCACAATGCGAACGCGAGCTCATGGATTGGGTGATCCAGGGTCTGATCGAGCTGGAAATCGCCGAAGGCTACGCGCTTCGTGCGGCCATGGCCATCGCCTTCGATGGCGCAGCGCTCGAGAGCGAAAAGGTGCAGGCCGACCTTCGAGGCGCTGCATCCTTGAGCGAATCGGCGAGGATGGAGTACTACCTGGCCAGCGTGCTCGATGGGCCTCCCGAAGTACTTGGCGCGGATCGCTCAGCCGTGGTGGACGCATTGATCGATCGGGCCGCCGAGGCCGGGGAAAAGAACGCCATGCTGCTCAGTGTGCTGAAGCGGGCGGACGATGTCGACGACCAGCGTTCCGCCGAGCTCATGGAGGAGCTCGAGCATGTCTCCGAGGGCGGTCCACCCCAGGCCTTGCACCTGTTGGCCATGCTGCATGGGCCGATATCCGATCGCGGCAGACGCTTGCTGCACCGGGCCGCGGAGCAGGGCGTTGCCCAATCCCAGTTCATGCTGGGGCTGCTGGCCTCGATCGAAGCGTCGTCGAAGGGATCCGGCGACGCGGAGATGTGGCTGCAGCGAGCCGCTCAGGGTGGCCATACGGCAGCGATGCGACTCCTCGCCCAACGCGCCCTGACCGGGGGATCGGGTGAGGTGGATCATGAGGCCGCCATCGCCTGGCTCTACAGCGCCTGGCTGTTCGAGGACCTGGATTCGGCCCTCTGGCTGGTCGCGCTCTATGCCATCGATCCCGATCTCAATCCGGAGGTGGATCGGCCCGGGCTCGAGCTGGCCCGGAGTCTGATCGAGGATGTCGGCCCCGAGTTGGTCGATTCGCTTGCCACGGTGCTGTTCGAGATCGAGCCGTTTCTCGCCAGGCCCGAGCGTGGCCTGGCCCTGCTCGAGGCGCTCAGCGCCGATGGCCTGGCCGAGGCCAGCCTGGCGATCGCATACCAGCGGTCCGATCATTCGGAAGAAGAAGCCCGGGCCTGGTTCCGGACGGCGATCGAGCAGGGCAGTGTCGAAGCGCGCTACCAGCTCTCTCTCCTCCTGTTCGACGATCCCGGCGGTGTGTCCGAGGCGGTCGAGCAGCTGCAGCTCGCCGTGGAGGCGGGGCATGATTGGGCCAGTAACAACCTGGCCTATCTGTGGTGCACCGGCGAGCGCGGCGCTGCCATGAACCCGCAGGCGGGACTGGCCGTGGTCGAAGCCCTGTTCGAGCGCGTCGAGGAGCCTCACCCCTATCACTTCAGCACCCTGGCCGCCTGTCAGGCGATGGCGGGTCGATTCGAGCAAGCCGTCGAGAATCAGGAAGTGGCACTGGCCGGCGTCGAGAAGAACGAGTACGAGACGTCGTCGGTCAAGTCACAAATGCGCGAACGACTGGCCCTTTACCGAGCCGGGCGCCCGTATCGCTGGGAGGAAGGGGTAGCGCCCTGAAGTTCGCATCCTGGCCCGCGTTATCCATGAACAATGCGGGCCAGGCTGCTGGTCAAGCGCTTAGAAGGTCGACAGTCCGCTCGCTTCCATCAGTCGGTAGCGCCAGTAGCGAAGGGAGCCCTCGTCGGCAAAGGCCTCGTAATCCAGCGAATGCCCGTGGCCTTCGGCATTCGTCCAGCGATCGTCGAAGAAGCGCAGGCCCCGCTGAATCTGCGGATGGTCCTGATCGGCCCTCAGCAGAACCTGGGTCTCGAGGTTGAGGTTGTCGAGATTCCGTCGGGTGAAATTGGCCGAGCCCAGCAGCATGCTGGCCTGGCCACCTTGGTCCAGATGCAACAGGTACTTGTAGTGGCATTGTTCGCCGCGCGTGTAGCACCAGCGAACCGGGATGCCTGCCAGGGTGAGCTCATGAGCCACCTGGCGATTTGGAACCCCGTCCTTCTTGCGCCCGAAGGCGTCTTCGTTGGGATCGAGCAGTACCCGCAGCTCGACGCCTCGTTGGGCGGCGCTCTCCAAAGCCCGGACGATGTCACGATGAGCGAGGTAGAAGACGGCCAGGTCCAGGCGCTCGCCGGGGCCGGCTGCTTCGATGATCGTCAGGATCGCCTCGCGGATGGCGGCTTCGGTCAACACCTGGACGCTGGCCGGTGCAGCTGGCGGAACGTCATCGGCCGCTGGCGCTCCTGGCCTTCTCCAGGCCTGCGCGACACCCGACAAGCGGGCGGTGGCGTCCATGGTCTCGAGGAGATCGAGCGCGGCCGGCCCGGTGAAGGCCAATGCGACATTGCTGTGCCGACTGCTTGCATCATGGGTGTTGCCCGAGGTCACCAGCCCGGCCCAGGTTTCTCCCTGATCGACGACCAGGGCCTTGCGGTGATTGGCCTTGAAATTGAGCAGGCGTAGATAGGTCCGCAGAGTCACGGGCTCGCCACCGACCGGGTTGGGCAACCAGCCGTCGGTCGAATTCCCCAGCCAGCGGCAGCACAGGCGCCAGGCGCCGGACCAGATCGGATTGGAATCCCTCAGGGCCTCGAGCCGGGTCTCGATGACCAGGACTCCTGCCTCCTGCAGCTGATCGAGCCTCGGGGCGTCGACGCCGCCGTAGAGCCGATTGAATGGGTCGGTGATCAGCACGATGTCCATTGAGGGGTGACTGGCTCGCTTGGCGAGCAGTCGATCGAAGACTTCGCCTGACAGCGGTCGGTGGCCGTCGCTGGCCTGACCCGCGAATTCGTTGATCAGGAACATCTCCAGCACGATCAGCTGCTCTGCCTGATCGATCATCTCGAACAGGCGTTCGAAGATCTCCGTGTCCTGGTGCTGCTGACCCCGAGCATCGATCCAGGTGGAATCGACCAGGAATTCCACATCGGCCGCGGCTCTGGGAGGGAAGCTGGCATTCAGCCCCGGGGGCAGGGGTTTGTAGACGTTCCACACCGCGGTGACCAGATACAGGCCGAACAGGGCCAGGGCCACAGTGCGGCGCCTGATTCCTGCGCCAGCTGATTTCCGGGGTCTCGAAGCAGTCGAATTGTCGCTCATCGGGGTCGATGGTAAGTTAGCCGAGGGGCACCGGCAATCGGCGCCCGTGCAAATCAATCTCAAAGGAGACAGCTATGAGCGTTGCCAAGGTCATCGAAATTTCGTCCTCGTCCAGCAAGAGTTTCGAAGATGCCATCGAACAGGGCCTGAAGCGGGCCGAGTCCAGCCTCAACAACGTCAAGGGCGCCTGGATTGCCGAACAGAAGGTCGACTTCGAAGACGGCCGGATTTCCCAGTACCGCGTCATCATGCGAGTGACCTTCGTGCTCGATTGAGCCCGGCCCGTTCCCGATTCCTTTAACCTGGCCGTCGGCTCACTTGAGCCGGCGGCTCTGCCAGATCAGATAGATCGCTGGCATCACGAACAAGGCCACCAGCCAGACCGTGATCACGCCGCCGACCATCGGCGCGGCGATCCGCTGCATCACCTCCGAGCCGGTTCCCGAGCCCAGCATGACTGGAGCCAGACCGAGGAACACCGTCGATTCGGTCATCGTGATCGGTCGGACCCGTCGGATCGCTCCATCGATCACCGCCTTGCGCAGGCCGGCGCGACTGAGGCCATCGCCGCCGATCGATTGGCGATAGTCCTCGAAGGCCTGATTCAGATACACGAGCATGATGACGCCGGTCTCGACGGCAAGGCCACCCAGGGCGATGAAGCCGACGGCCACGCCCACCGACAGCTGGTAGTCCAGCCACCACATCAGCCAGAAGCCCCCGGCCAGCGAGAGCGGGATGGTGGTGAGCACCAGAGCGATCTCGAAGGCGGAGCGGAAGACCATCAGCAGCAGCACCACGATGATGGCGAGTACGAGCGGAATAAGTAAGCCCAGGCGTTCGCTGGCCCGCTCCAGGTACTCGTACTGGCCGGTGAAGCGTAGCGAGTAGCCGGCGGGCAGTTCGATCGCGGCGGCCAGATGTCCTCGGGCCTCCGCGACCCACTCGTCCAGCGCACGGTCCTGGATGTCCACGAACACCAGGCCGACGGGCCGCGCGTTCTCCGAACGGATCATGGCCGGGCCGTGCACGATCTCCAGTCGCCCCAGCTCACCCAGGGTGGTCATCACACCGGACGGCGTGCGCAGCGGCAGGCGTTCGAGGCGGGCCGGAGAATCGCGCCAGTCTGCCAGCAGACGGAGCTGGATCGGGTAGCGCTCGCGACCCTCGATGGCCTCGGCCACTCGAGCGCCCCCGAGTCCGATGCGAACGATCTCGTGCAGGTCCTCGAGATCCATGTCGTGGCGAGCCAGGGCCAGTCGGTCCGGCTCAATGTGCAGGTAGCGCCCGGCGCTTGGCCGGTCGGCAAACACGCTCTGCGTCCCGGCCAGGCTGCCGAGTTCGGCTTCGATCCGTTCGGCCAGTGATTGGATCACGTCCAGGTCCGGGCCACTGACCTCGACGCCGACGTCGGTGCGCACGCCGGTCTGGAGCATGTCGATGCGCGTCTGGATCGGCTGCACCCAGGCATTGCTCAGACCCGGAAACCTCACGGTCCGATCGAGTTTGGCGATGATGTCGTCCGTGTCGATGCCGGGCCGCCATTCCGACTTCGGCTTGAGCGTGATGAAGCTCTCGATCATCGTCAGCGGGGCGGGATCGGTGGCCGTGTCGGCCCGACCGACCTTGCCCATGACCCGTTCCACTTCGGGCTGCTGGGCGATCAGGCGATTGGTCTGTTGCAGCAATTCGCCGGCCTTGCCCGGGGACAGGCCGGGCAGGGTGGTGGGCATGTACATCAGGTCGCCCTCGTCGAGTTCGGGCATGAACTCGCTGCCCAGGCGTGACAGGGGCCAGAATACGGAGCCGAGCAGCAGCCCGGCCAGGACGACGACCAGCCAGGGGCGGTGACAGGCCAGGTCGATCAGCGGTCGATAGGCGGACTCCAGTGCCCTGGCCACCGGACTGAGCTTGCCTTCACTGCCCTTGCGCCCCCGGGTGAAATAGCCCATCAGCACCGGCACCAGGGTCACGGCCAGTCCCGCGGCCGCCGCCATGGCATAGGTCTTGGTGAAGGCCAGGGGGCTGAACATCCGTCCTTCCTGGGCTTCCAGCGCGAACACCGGCAGGAAGCTCAACGCGACGATGAGCAGGGAGAAGAAGATCGGGCTGCCGACTTCCAGCGTTGCCTCGGTGACCTGGCGCCAGTGCTCGGCGGTCGATGTCGGCGGTCGTCGTTCCTGGTGGCGCTGGAGATTCTCGATCAGGACGATGGCCGCGTCGACCATCACCCCGATCGAGATCACGATGCCACCCAGGGACATGATGTTGGCGCTGATGCCCTGCAGATGCATCACCAGCACGGCGGACAGCACCCCCAGCGGCAGGCTGATCAGCAGAACCAGCGAGGAACGCAGCTGCCAGAGGAACAGGCCGATGATCAGCACGACGATCAGGAATTCCAGCGCCAGCTTTTCCCACAGCGTGGCCACCGATCGCTCGATCAGGGCCGCGCGGTTGTAGGTCTCGACGACCTCCACGCCCTCGGGCAGCGCTGCTTCCAGCTCGCTCAGGCGCTGGCGTACCGCGTCGATGACCTCGCGGGCGTTCTCGCCGGATCGCATGACCACGATGCCGGCCACGACCTCGCCCTGACCATCCAGATCGACGATCCCGCGCCTCGGAGAGGGCCCCAGACGGATGTCGGCCACCTGGTCCAGCAGGACCGGCGTGCCATCGACACTGCGGCCCACGGCAATCTGTTCGAGATCCTCGATGGAACGCACGTAGCCCGAGGCCTGGACCAGATACTCGGCCTCGCCCATTTCGATCAGACCGCCGCCGGTTTCGGAGGAGCTGCGTCGCAGGCGAGCGGCGATCTGCATCAGGTCGAGCTGGTAGGCCTGCAGGGCCAGCGGGTCCACGGCCACCTGGTACTGGCGCTCCATGCCCCCGGCGCGAGCCACCTCGGCGACGCCGGGCAGGGATTGCAGTTCGAACTTCAGGAACCAGTCCTGCAGGGCGGTCAGCTGGGCCAGGTCCTGATTGCCACTGCGATCGACCAGGGCGTACTTGTAGATCCAGCCCACACCGCTGGCATCGGGGCCGAGTTCGGCACGGACGCCGGGCGGGAGCTGAGCTTCGATCTGGCTGAGGTATTCCAGCACCCGGGAGCGAGCCCAATAGGGGTCCACTCCATCATCGAACAGCACGTAGACGAAGGCATCGCCGTACATCGAGAAGCCGCGCACGGAATGGGCGCCGGGAACGGCCATCATGGCGCTGCTCAAGGGGTAGGTCACCTGATCCTCGACCACCTGGGGCGACTGACCGGGGAAGCTGGCCCGCACGATCACCTGGGTGTCGGTGAGGTCGGGTATCGCGTCGACCGGCGTTTCCCGAAGCGCGTGCAGGCCGAGGGCGCCGAGCACCAGCGCCAGGATCAGCACCAGGCCGCGGTGGTTCAGGGCGGAGCGAATGAGTAGCTCGACCATGACGCTCAGTGCTCCCCGTGCGAGTGATCGGGGGCCGAGCTCGTGCCCAGGCGCTGGATCGCAGCGCGGATGCTGGCTTCGCTGTCGATCAGGAACTGCCCGGAGCGGACCACCGTTTCGCCTTCGTGCAGGCCGGACAGGACTTCGGTGAACTCACCGCTCTCGAGCCCGGCGCGGATGCTGCGGGCGCCGAAGCTGCCGTCGTCGTTCCGTACGATCACCCGAACCGATTCGCCGGTCCGGATCAGTGCCTCGCTGGGCAGGAACAGGATGTCGTCCTTGGGGCCTGCGAAGATCCGTACCCGGGCCCAGTCGCCGGGCTGAAGCCGCTGATCGACGTTGTCGAGGCGCACGCGCACGCGAGCCGCCCGGGTGGTCGGATCCAGCTCCGGATAGATGAATTCGATGGGCCCGCGCAGGCGCAGTTCAGGGTGGCTGTCGAACTCGATCCGAACGATCTGGCCGATCTCGATCCAGTCGATCTGGCCAGCGAGGACGTCGGCGATCAGCCACACGGATGACGGATCGGCAATCTGCATGATCTCCGTACCGGGCGCGACATAGGCGCCGGGCCGAACGTTCAGGGTCGAAAGGTAGCCATCGCGCTCCGCGTACCAGGGCAGGTACTCGATGAGCGCGCGTTCGGCTTCGATGCGGTCCAGGACTCGGGGCTGGACGTCCAGGATCTCGAGGCGCTGGCGCGCGGCTCTGGCGGTCTGGGTGCGGCCGCCGGCCAGGGCCTGCAGCCATTCTTCCTGGATGTTCACCAGCTCGCGGGCGTAGAGCGTGTAGAGGCGCTGGCCTTCTCGCACGGGGCTGCCCACGGTCGCGACGTCGAGATCCCCGATCCAGCCCTCGACCCGGGGATGGCGGTGGACCAGCCTGGATTGATCGACTTCCACGCGGCCCACGGTGTCGATCGCTCGGAACAGGCGGCCGCGTTCGACCACGGCGGTGCGGAGATTCATTGCCTGTTGGACGCCACCGGCCAGATCGATTCGGACTTCCGGCCCCTGCTGGGCGGCGCGCTGTACCAGATCCATTCCGCAGATCGGGCAGCTTCCGGGGGCATCGCGAATGATCTGGGGATGCATGGGGCAGGTCCAGCTCGTGGCGGACTGGCCGAGTGCACGATCGACCAGGGTGCCGGGCTCGCTGTCATGCGCCCCATGGTCATGTTCCATCTGCTGGGCCAGGAGGGGCTGAGAGGCGGCCAGCATCCATGCCAGCATGGCCAGAAAGAGGCTGATTCTTGTTTTCATTGCAGGTCCTCCGAGGTCCAGTAGGCCAGTTCGCTACGTGCCGCCTGCCAGGCGTGTCGTGCGCCGATCAGGTCGATTTCGCGCTCCAGCAGTTCCAGCTGTGCACGGATGAGTTCGTCGAAGCTGGCGCGATCGTTCCGGTAGGCCGAGAGCGTCGACTCCAGCGTCTGATGCGCCTGCGGCAGGATCCGCTCCTCGATCAGTCGGGCGACATCACGCTGGTGCTCGAACTGAGCGTGTTCGGTGCGCAACTCGCCTTCGACGATCTGGGTTTCGAGGCTCAGGCGCTCGCTCTGTTCGCGACTGCGCTCACGGGCCGCGGCCAGACGCCGATCCTGCCTGGAATCGGTGAACAGGGGCAGGGAGACCGAGACCATGGCGAAGAACTTGTCGGACTGGCGTCGCTGGGTCATCGGATCGCGGCCTCGTGTATGGGCGTAGCCAGCCTCGATCATCCAGTCGGGTCGATAGTCCGCGCGGGCCTGGGCCTGCTCGATGTGTCCGATCTCGATGCGCGCTCTTCTGAGCTCCATCCGCGGGTGCATTTCGCTTGCATCGATCAGTGCCTCGAGCGCGTCCAGCGCCGGCCACTCGGGCCAGGAGGCCGGGGCCTGTGCCTGAGGTCCCCGACCGGTCCAGCGCTGCAGGCGGGTCGCGGCACGAGCCTGCGAGGCCAGGGCTTCCAGGCGTCGCTGCTCGAGCCTGGCCAGTTCGAGGCGGGCAAGGTCGACGTCACGTTGTCGGCCGCTGCCGATGCGATAGCGGCTCTCGGTCAGCTCGACCCATTCCTCGAGCAAGCGGGCAGCTTCGTCCAGACGATCGATGCGCAGTCGCGAAGCCGTCCACTCCAGCCAGGCTTGCTGGACTTCGCGTCGGACTTCGAGTCGCCGTAGCCGCTCTGCATGGACCTGCAGGTCGGCCTGGCCGAGACGCCGCTCCCCGGCCAGTCGCCGAGCTTCGGCATTGGGCAGGCGCTGGCGGAGGCCGAGCTGATACTGGGTCATCATGTCGGCGTCCAGTGGATCGTCCACCGGGACACCACGCGCTCCGAAAAGCAGTTCGGGGTCCGGCAGCGCGGCATCGGCAACGGCCAGCTCCTCGAGGGCTCTGCGCTCGGCGGCCATCGCCGGCAGTGCAGCGTCGCGTTGCAGGGCCAGTTCCGTGGCCTGGTGCAGATCCAGTGCCGGACTGGGCGAAGCGGCCCACAGGCCGAGCAGGGCAAGTAAGACCCTGCAGGATTGGAATGTCGAAGCCATGCGGCCTCCCGTCGATCAGTGACAAGACGAAGTCCGGGAAGCAGCACAGGACTGCTGACCCGGGCATTTCGGGGGTCGGATCAGGCGGAAGGTCTGGGTGGTCGGAGCAGGCTTTCGAGGGGCGGCGGGCTGCGTCGGGTCGTCAGGGCATCGAGGGGCGGCAGGAGCGCTTGAACGTTCTGCGCGATCGGCGCTGCCGGCAAGGCGGACGAGGTGCCGGCGCAGCCACAGCTGCAATCGCCCTGGCAGCAGGAATCAACGTCATTCGCCCCATCCGTCGACGCCGCCGAATCGGCCGGGTCGGATCCCGAGTGGCTGGGGCAGGGATGGCTCGTCTCGCCACTGTCCGCCATCGGGGGGCTGGACGGTGCATCATCGGTCATGAATCCTGCGTGCGCAGGCATGCCGCCGGTGATCAGGGCGGCGAGCAGGATTGCATGGAAGACGATGCGTGCGAGCATTACTGAAGCTTAGGCCACTGGAGGTGATGGGTCAATCAAGGCCATTGGCGCTCGTTACCAGGGCCGGACTTCCGCGAACTCGATATCGGCCATGCGGATCGGCCTGGCGAACTCGCCGCTTCGACTCCGAGTCAGCAGCTGCAGGGTCTCACCGTCGCTGTCGATGATGCGACCCTGGAACTCCTGACCGTCACTCAATCGCAGGCGAACTCGATCACCGTGGTGCAGAGCGATCTGGGAGACGCTGATGCCTTGCCATTCGGGGGCCGGGCCGACGCGAATCTCGCGTTCCTCGAAGCCATCGTCCGCGGGAGCTCGCAAGGTGGCGGTCTGCGCTTCGTTCGGTTCGGGCGGCGACTCCGACACCCGTTCCTGCTCGGAAGGAGGCGGCACGTCGACGGCGCTTGCGCTCATCTGGATGTCGGTGCCTTCGTTGATCGAGAAGCTCGGCTGCAGGCGATCGACCAGTGAGGCAGGGGATAGCTCGAGCAACTGAGCCAGGGGCAGGGGCGCATCGGTTTGCAGATCGAGCGTCAGGCGTGCGCCGGGTGTGCTGATGAAATGGCGGTAACCCGCCACGGTCAGCGAGCCCGGAGCGGCTCCTGCCGCCGCCCAGGCCCCGGTCCAGGCGTCGAGATGGCGCTGGTGCCAGTCGCGCTCGGAAAGGCCCAGTGACCGGCTGCAGTAGTGGTTCAGGCGCTCGATGAATCCGCGGTCCGTGAACGAGTAGTTCAAGTGCCGAAGACCCGCCCGAGGGATCTCGACGACGAGCTCCGAGAATTGTCCGGGACTTGCAGGCACGTCCAGTTCCCAGTGCTGTTCGGTGAGGCTGAAACCAGCCACGTTCAGGCGGCTGTCGAGGAAGATGCGATCCGATTCGAGTCGATAGACGAGCGTCGCGTCGGCTGTGAGGGTCCAGTAGTCCAGGTCGCTCAGATCATAGAGACTGGCGCTTTCGAATTCCGTGCAGCCTGCGGCGAACAGGGGCAGGACCAGCCCGGATCTCGAGATGGGCACGATGTTCAGCGGCTCCAGCAAAGGCAGGCGCAGACCGGCGATCGTGATCCTGGCCTGCTGCGGGATGCGACCTTCGCTGAATTCCCGACTGAGCGCCAGCAGTGCGCCCAGGCTGCCTGCGTCGATGTCGATTTCATCCACGAGAAGACGGTCCGACTCGTCATGCAACTGGAAGGCGATCGAGCCGATCCTGACGCTGCCGCGAGGATCGATGAAGACGCTCCCCCAGCTGAGTTGACCGAAGGGCATCAAAGCGCTGCCGATGCGTTCCAGTTGTCCGGTCACCTTGGCATGCGTCTGCCAGTACAGTCCCGCGATCGCGAGCGGGGCCAGGACAAGCAGGGTGAGGACGGCTTTCTTCATGGCATCAGTTGTCGTCGATATCCGGGAGTCGGGCGCTCATGGCGGCCCCCGCAAGGCCCATGGCTGCCAGGATGAGAATCACACCGGAAACCGGCATGACCTCGGCCAGAGCGCCGATGCCGCCGGCCAGCAGGAGCACGAGGCCGATCACCGTATTGCTCACTGCCACGTAGTCGGTGCGCTTGTTGCCGCCGGCCAGATCGACCACGTAGGTCTTTCGGCCGAGGCGGACGCCCGCATGGGCGATGGCGAGGAAGAAGAAGAACAAGGGATAGACCCAGGCGCTGGCCGCCAGCGTGGGTGACAGATAGACCAGGGCCACCAGCGCCAGACCGACCAGTCCGGCTCCGCTGCCGGCCACGATCATCACGCGTCGGCTGGAGTCGTCGGCAAATCGGCCCCAGAACGGGGCGGAAACCAGACTGGCCAGGCCATCGGCGATCACGAACAGGCCGAGAACCAGCATCGCGCCGCCGGTCTGCTCATGGGCGAGCAGAATGAAGAACGGGGCGCTCAGCGCCGAGCAGAGCAGCAGCGCCCGGGCGATGACGAAATTGCGGAAGGGTCGGTCGCTGCGCAACAGGTCGAGTCGTTTTATGGCCTCGCTGAGCGCATTGGCGCCGCCCTCGGTCGCGCCGGGGTACTCGCGGATCAGGGCATAGCTGACCGAGGCAAGAAGCCACAGGCCACCGGCGATCGAGAGCAACAGCAGGTAGGTGGCCAGGTCGCGGGCCGAGTGATCGCCGCCGCTGAGAAGATAGACGCCGACGCCGATGGTCACCAGGCCGGCCAGGAACTCCGACCAGCCGCTCACCCGTCCACGGCGGGTCTTGGGCACGGTCTTTCCGAGCACGTCCTTCGAGGCCACGGAACACAGGCCCCTCGACAGGCTGAACACGGTCAGTGAGGCAAGCAGGGCGAAACCGGCGGCCGTGCCCGTCAGGCTGGTCGCGATGCCCGCCATGGCGAACACCGCCGCCGCCTGCAGGATGCAGCCGAGGACATAGGTCCACTTGCGGACGGCCTGCTGGCGAACGAAGGCGGCGATGACCAGCTGGGGGAGCATGGACCCGGATTCGCGAATCGGCACGAGAAAGGCGGCGAACACGGACGGTGCGCCCAGGGCGCTCAACATCCAGGCCAGAATCGTTTTGGGGTTGGCGATCGCATCGCCGAGCTTGGTGAAGAACTGGGTCAGGACCTGGAGGAAGAAGTTGCCGGGCACGACCCGGCAGGCCGCTTCGTCGATGTCCTTGCAGACGCGGGCATCTTCCTGATTGACCAGCAGTCGGTAGGCCCGCTCCAGAGGCGTGCTGCCCAGAAACTGTTCGCGCAGCGATTGCCGGCTCACCGAGCGCTCTCGGCCGGCGCGGCCAGTGGAGAAGGCCACTCCTCGATGCGGATCAGGACACCCAGCCAGCTGGAGTCGAAGTATTCGAGGCGGCCGGGACGGATCGTCCGCGTCTGGCCCAGTCGGTGGGTCAGGTAACCTGGGCCGTGAAACCAGGCATCGTCGAGCGGATAGGCAGCGGCGGCCACGGGCTGCTGCCAGTTCAGGTCGAGCTCGGCATGAATGAACTGGCGTTGGCGAATTCGCACTCCACCGTCCAGGCGAAAGGTCCGACGCGGGAGCAGATAGGGAGTGCCCGGGTCGTTCAGTTCGAACTCAGGCTGTATGCTTTCGGCCTGCAACCAGTCCACGCCAAGCGTCCGGTCGCCGCTCAAACGCAACCAGCGGCCCCGGTCGCCCTGAGCCAGCGGTTGATACCAGGAACGCCAGACGAGTGGAACCATCCCGACGCCTTCTTCCATCCGGGTCCAGGCCCGGCGGATGTCGGGGTGGGGCGCGTCCAGGCCCATCCAGGCCACAGGATAGACGGGGCCGCCCATGAATTCCGCCTCCTCGCGTGGCCCGCCGACCTCCAGGGCACGGAGACTGTCGATCACGGCCAGTGCTTCCTCCCGCGCTCGTCGCTCCTCCTCCAGCGGATCGAGCACATCCATGTCCGGCACGGGCGGCACCCAGGCCGCCGCCCGCGCATGGGCCAGCGGGTCCGCCCGCTCGCCCCAGTCGACGATGGAGTCGCTGAATCGCTGATCGCTCCGGCCGTCCGCGTGGACGAACACCAGCACATCCACCCGATAGATCGGGAGGGTTTCGGCCATCGCCGGTGACAGCGAGGCCAGCGCGAGGATGAAGGTCTCGAGCTTGATGAAAGAAAGGCTTTTCATGGGTCATCAGTTTACTGCAAGCGTTTCGATTTCGTGGCCCGGTCCGATCGACGCCTCAAGCTTCGCCATCGCGTCGACACGTTCGAGTTTTTCCTGATTACCTACAAATCTCGGCCTTCAACAGGGGGAGCAACCGCAGATTACGCAGATTGCGCAGATGGACGTGGATGAACACACAGCATCGAGTCGTCGAGATTGCATCGTTTGAACACAGGGCCGGATCCCGGCCGTGGCGACCTCTCGAGCTTCGACCGACGTCCAATGGCACCCGGGCATGCAGTCCATCCGGGCGTTCTTGCGTGCCTCCTGCAGGCCTGCACCACCCGGGGCGGGTCAACTGCGCTCATCTGCGCAATCTGCGGTTCATGCTTTTTCGGGTCTGGTTGAGTTTCATGCGTGATGAGGGAATTTTTTTTGCAAAGGGTATTGATGTCGATGGGTGATTACGGTAAATTGGCGGGCTTGGTACAGGGCGATTAGCTCAGTTGGTTAGAGCGCTGTCTTGACATGGCAGAGGTCACTAGTTCGAATCTAGTATCGCCCACCAAAATTCCCTTCCCAAGCTTCCTCGGGCACGTGAACGGCGGCGTCGTTCGGTGCTCGGAATCCTCATTTACTGTTTCGTAAACTGCGGTTCCTGCGCTCCGCGCGCCACCGCCGTTCCCGCACCCGAGAAACCCTGGGAAGGGAATTTCCCCTAGTGAACTCAGGGATCGTGAACGGCGGCGTCGTTCGGTGCTCGGAATCCTCATTTACTGTTTCGTAAACTGCGGTTCCTGCGCTCCGCGCGCCACCACCGTTCCCGCACCCGAGAAACCCTGGGAAGGGAATTTCCCCTAGTGAACTCAGGGATCGTGAGTGGCGGCGTCGTTCGGTGCTCGGAATCCTCATTCACTGTTTCGTAAACTGCGGTTCCTGCGCTCCGCGCGCCACCACCGTTCCCGCACCCGAGAAACCCTGGGAAGGGAATTTCCCCTGGCGAGCTCAGGAATCGTGAACGGCGGCGTCGTTAGGTACTCGGAATCCTCATTTACTGTTTCGTGAACTGCGGTTCCTGCGCTCCGCGCGCCACCGCCGTTCTCGCGCCCGAGAAACCTTGGGAAGGGGGCTTTCTTCTTGCTTCTGGCTTGATGTGCAGTCCCGATGCCATCGAGTTCAGGTATTCAAGTAATCCGCGGCCGGTTTTTCTATAATTCGCGGTCTGATTCGCCGAAGGCCGATAAAGTCGCGCAACCCATGATCCAGATCACGCTTCCCGATGGCAGCATCAAGAGTTTCGAATCGCCGGTGACCGTTCACCAGGTGGCCGAGTCGATCGGCCCGGGTCTGGCCAAGGCCACCCTGGCCGGTGAGGTCGATGGCGCCCTGGTGGATGCCTCGCACGAAATCGACCATGACGCCGAACTGCGCATCATCACGGGCCGGGACGAGGAGGGGGTCGATCTGATCCGTCACTCGACCGCCCATCTGATGGCGCAGGCGGTCAAGCGTCTGTTCCCGGAGACTCAGGTCACCATCGGTCCGGTCATCGAGCATGGCTTCTACTACGATTTCGCCCGGGACAAGCCCTTCAAGCCGGAGGACATCGAGGCCATCGAGGCCGAGATGAACAAGATCGTCGAAGAGGATATTCCCGTCTTCCGTGAGGTGATGGATCGCGATGATGCCATCCGCTTCTTCCGCGATCAGGGTGAGGACTACAAGGCCGAGATCATTTCCGATATCCCGGCCGGCGAAACGATCTCGCTCTATCGCCAGGGCGACTTCATCGACCTCTGCCGCGGTCCGCACATCCCGTCGACGGGCAAGCTGGGAGCCTTCAAGCTCACCAAGCTGGCCGGCGCCTACTGGCGCGGCAATTCCGACAACGAGATGCTGCAGCGCATCTACGGCACGGCCTGGAGCGACAAGAAGGCGCTCAAGCAGTATCTGAAGCGACTGGAAGAGGCCGAAAAGCGGGATCACCGCAAGATCGGCGCGCAGCTGGGTCTGTTCCACACCCAGCCCGAGGCTCCCGGCATGGTGTTCTGGCACGATCGTGGCTGGCGCATCTATCTGGAAATCCAGAACTACATTCGCGAACGCCTGCGCAAGGCCGGCTACGAAGAAGTGCATACGCCTTCCGTGGTCGATCGCAGCCTGTGGGAAAAGTCGGGGCACTGGGAAAACTTCCAGGACGACATGTTCATCACCAGCTCCGAAGACCGGGTCTACGCCGTCAAGCCGATGAACTGCCCCTGTCACGTCCAGGTCTTCAACCAGGGCCTCAAGAGCTACCGCGATCTGCCGCTGCGCATGGCCGAGTTCGGGTCCTGCCACCGCAACGAGCCCTCCGGATCCCTGCACGGACTGATGCGGGTGCGCAATTTCGTTCAGGATGATGCGCATATCTTCTGTACCGAGGATCAGATCCGCGACGAGGTGACGGCCTTCAACGAGCTGGTCTTCGATGTCTACCGCGATTTCGGTTTTACCGACGTCGCGGTCAAGCTCTCGACGCGGCCGGAGCAGCGTGTCGGCTCCGACGAGGTCTGGGACAAGGCCGAGAAAGCCCTGGCCGAAGCCCTCGAGTCGGCCGGCATCGAATATCAGCTGCAGCCGGGCGAGGGCGCCTTCTACGGGCCGAAGATCGAGTTCTCCCTGACCGACTGCATCGGCCGGGTCTGGCAGTGCGGCACGGTGCAGGTCGACTTCTCGATGCCGGGTCGACTCGGCGCAAGCTACGTGGATGAGCACGGCGAGCGTCAGGTGCCGGTAATGCTGCATCGCGCGATCCTCGGCTCGGTCGAGCGCTTCATCGGCGTGCTGCTCGAGCATTACGCAGGTGATCTGCCGCTCTGGCTGGCCCCGGTCCAGGGTGTGGTGATGAACATCACCGATGCCCAGGCGGATTACGTGCGTGAGGTGGCCGAAGCCCTGCAGACAGCAGGCCTGCGCGTGGAAACCGACCTGCGCAACGAGAAGATCGGCTACAAGATCCGCAGCCGGACGCTGGAGAAGATTCCGTACCTGCTGGTGGTCGGCGACCGCGAGGTCGAGAACCGCCAGGTCGCCGTGCGCCGTCGCGACGGCACCGACCTCGGAACCATGAGCGTGGACGAGCTGGCCGCGCGCCTGCGCGAAGAGGTAGCGCAGCGCAGCGCTTTGAGCGATAATTAACGGCTTGTTCAGGATTTCGTAAATTTCTAAGGAGCAGCACTCATCGCCAACGATAAGCAGACCCGACGCAATGAGGACATTACGGCACCGAAAGTGCGCGTGGTGGGGTCCGAGGGTGACCAGATCGGCGTCATGGGAATCAGGGACGCATTGGCCCGTGCCGAAGAAGAGGGCATGGACCTTGTAGAAATCGCGCCGCAGGCCGATCCGCCGGTATGCCGGATCATGGACTGGGGCAAGTTTCGCTTCGAGGCGCAGAAGAAGGCTCAGGCCGCGCGCAAGAAGCAGAAGCAGATCCAGGTCAAGGAAATCAAGTTCCGTCCCGGAACCGATGACCATGACTACGACGTGAAAATGCGCAACCTTCGCCGCTTCATCGAAGAAGGCAACAAGGTCAAGGTGACCCTGCGTTTCAGGGGTCGCGAAATGGCGCACCAGGAGCTGGGTCGTGACCTGCTCAAGCGCGTCGAGGCCGATATGGCTGACGAGATCACCGTGGAACAGTATCCGCGGATGGAAGGCCGCCAGATGGTGATGATGCTGGCGCCGAAGAAGACCTGAACAAGCGCTGCCGAGCGCTCTCCGAGAGGGGCGGTCGGCAGACGAATTGAAGATTTCCGGCGCATGACGCCGGGGGTGGAGCGCTTCGGGGTTTTTGACCGGACGCTCGAAAACGAGCCTGACTGCAGCCGCAAAAGTTCCGAGCGCGACGGCACGCGCAAGGGCGCTGCAGGATGGTGACACAAGCCTTGAAAACAAGGAGACGACAATGCCGAAGATGAAGAGCAACCGGGGCGCCGCCAAGCGCTTCCGGGCCACGGGCAGCGGGCGCATCAAGCGCAAGCGCGCCTTCCACAGCCACATCCTCACCAAGAAGGACACCAAGCGCAAGCGTCGCCTGCGCTCGACCGTTCTGGTGGCGAAATCCGACGAGAAGTCGATTCGCCAGATGTTGCCCAAGCTGTAAGGAAGGAGTCCGAACATGGCACGAGTAAAACGAGGCGTCGTTGCACGCCGCCGCCACCGCAAGGTGCTCAATCGCGCGAAGGGCTACTATGGCGCCCGTCGCAAGGTCTATCGCGTTGCCAAGCAGGCCGTCATCAAGGCAGGCCAGTACAGCTACCGCGATCGTCGCCAGCGCAAGCGTGATTTCCGCAGCCTGTGGATCGCACGCATCAATGCGGCTGCCCGCGAGAACGGCATGTCCTACAGCCGTTTCATCAACGGCCTGAAGCGCGCCGAAGTGGAAATCGACCGCAAGGTCCTGGCCGATCTGGCCGTTCACGACAAGGCCGCCTTCAAGGCATTGGCCGAGAAAGCCCAGGCCAGCCTGGCCTGAGGCGCTCATGAGCACAACGCCGCTGGAGGGCCTCGTCGCCGAGGCCCTCGAACTGATTGATCAGGCCGGCGACCGGCGCACCCTGGACGAGGTCCGGGTGCGCTATCTCGGCAAGAAGGGTGCATTGACCGATCAGCTCAAGCAGCTGGGTCAGCTCCCGCCCGACGAGCGTCGAGAGGCCGGCCAGGCCGTCAACGAGGCCAAGCAGCAGCTGGCACAGGCCATCGAGGCTCGGGTCGACGCACTGCGGGAGATCGAACTCAACGCCCGGCTCGAATCCGAACGCATCGATATCAGCCTGCCGGGTCGGCGCATCGAAGCCGGAGGTCCGCACCCGGTCAGCCGGGCCCTGGACCGCATTCTGGCGATCTTCAACCAGCTGGGTTTCGCCGTGGAAACGGGCCCCGAGGTAGAAGACGACTACCACAACTTCGAAGCGCTGAATTTCCCGGAGCATCACCCGGCACGTGCGATGCACGACACCTTCTATCTGCCGGATGGTCATCTGCTTCGCACGCACACCTCGCCGGTGCAGATTCGTACCATGAAGCGGGTCGAGCCGCCGGTTCGCATCGTGGCGCCGGGACGCGTCTTTCGCTCCGATTCCGATCAGACGCACACGCCCCAGTTCCACCAGGTCGAGGGTCTGCTGGTCGACGAGAACGTCAGTTTTGCAGACTTGAAGGGCCTGCTGGCCGATTTCGTCAATGCCTTCTTCGAGGACGATCTCGAAGTGCGCCTGCGTCCTTCCTATTTCCCGTTCACCGAGCCCTCGGCCGAGGTGGACGTGCGTTGGCGCAACGCGGACGGCAGTGCCGGGCGCTGGCTGGAGGTGCTCGGCTGCGGCATGGTGCACCCGAACGTATTGACCAACTGCGGCATCGATGCCGAGCGCTACACCGGTTATGCCTTCGGTCTTGGGGTCGAGCGTTTCGCGATGTTGCGCTATCGAGTCAATGACTTACGACTGTTTTTTGAAAATGATCTGAACTTCCTGCGCCAGTTCAGATAGCGATCAATACGCCCTTGACGGGCGCGCGCCCGGCAATGGGCATGAACAAGGTCGCAAAGATTCTAGGAGGTTGTCTTGAAGGTCAGCTATCGCTGGTTGAAGTCCTGGGTGCCGGTTGAACTCGATGCGCAGGCAGTGGCCGAGCGTTTCACGCTGGCCGGTCTGGAGGTCGATGAAGTCGCTGCCGTTGCACCGCCCCTCGATGGGGTCGTTGTCGGTGAAATTGTCGCCATCGAGCCCCATCCCGACGCCGATCGCCTGCGGGTCTGCCGCGTCCAGGGTGATTCCGAAGAACGCACCATCGTCTGTGGTGCACCGAATGCGCGCCTGGGCTTGAAGGCCCCGCTGGCCACGCTCGGGACCACGCTGCCCGGCGGGCTGAAGATCAAGCCGGCCAAGCTGCGCGGCATTCGCTCCGAGGGCATGCTCTGCTCGGAGCCGGAGCTGGGCCTGGGCGAAGACGGTGCCGGACTGATGGAGCTTCCGGCGGACGTCCCGACCGGCGCACCGCTGACCGAGGCGCTGGGCCTGGACGATCATGTGCTGGATATCGATCTGACGCCTAACCGCGCCGATGCCCTGTCCGTGCGCGGTCTCGCGCGCGAGCTATCCGCGCTGACCGGCGTGCCTCAGCAGCCGCCGACAATGGCACCGGTCCCCGCCGCCATCGAAGACCGCCCCGACATCGAATTGCTCGCCCCCGAGGACTGCCCGGTCTATGTCGGCCGCATCATCCGTGGCATCGATGCCGGGGCGGAAACGCCCCTGTGGATGGTCGAGGCACTGCGGCGCAGCGGAATCCGCAGTCTGGGGCCGGTGGTCGACGTCACCAACTACGTGCTGCTGGAGCTGGGTCAGCCGATGCACGCCTTCGACCTGTCGCGCGTCAACGGTGGCATCCGGGTCCGGCGCGCCGAGGCCGGCGAGGGCATGACCCTGCTGGACGGTCGGGACATCGAGCTGGACGAGGACATGCTTCTGATTACCGACCATGAGGGCCCGCTGGCCCTGGCCGGAATCATGGGCGGCGAAGGTTCGATGGTCGAGGAGGACACGGTCGATGTGCTGCTCGAATCGGCCTGGTTCAATCCCGAGGCCATCATCGGCCGCGCCCGCCGTCTGGGTCTTGCCACCGAGTCTGCGCATCGCTTCGAGCGTGGTGTGGATCCGAAGCTGCAGGAACTGGCCTGCGAGCGGGCGACAGCCCTGATCCTGGACATCGCCGGAGGGCAGGCGGGTCCCCTGGTCTCGACCGTCGAGGCCGCGCACAGGCCCGACAGCCAGCCCGTCAGGATGCGCGTGCCGGCGCTGAATCGACTGCTGGGCAGCGAGTTCTCGGCCAGCGAGGCCGGTGAACTGCTGGAGCGCCTCGGCATGCGGGTCGACACCGACGGCGACACGCTGACGGCGATCGCTCCGAGTGCCCGTCGAGATATCGAGATTGAGGCCGATCTGATCGAAGAAGTCGCCCGCGTCTACGGCTACGATCGCCTGCCGACGCGTCGTCCCGGTGGCGGTCTCAGCATTCATGTGGCCTCGGAATCCGAGCTGCCGGAGCAGCGCCTTCGTCATCAGATCGCCGCCCGTGGTTTCCAGGAGATCCTGACCTGGAGTTTTGTCGGTGAAAGCGAACTGGAGCGCCTGGACCTGCTCGAGGGTGCCCAGGCACTGGCCAACCCCTTGAATCGGGACATGGCCGTACTTCGTACCAGTCTGCTGCCCGGCCTGCTGAACACCGCCGGTGCGAATCTGCGTCGTCAGCACGCGGACTTCCGTCTGTTCGAGCTGGGGCACTGCTTCCGTCGCGGCGAGGAGGGCCTGGTCGAGACCCAGCGTCTGGGCCTGTTGATGACCGGTGCCAGCCGCGCCGAGCACTTCAGCGGCAAGGCGCGCGCTCTCGATTTCTTCGACCTCAAGGGTGAGATCGAACATCTGGTCGAACTCAATGCCGTGGCCGGCGCGTTGAGTTTCCAGCCGTCCGCGCACAGCTGGCTGCATCCGGGTCAGGCGGCGGAGGTCCTGCTGGACGGTGAACAGGTCGGCTGGCTGGGTCAATTGCACCCGGCCCTGGTCGAGCGGCTGGATTGGGCACAGACGGCCTTCGTGGCCGAACTCGATGCCGATCGGCTGTCGAGGAAACGCCTGCCGGAATTCCGGGGCCTGAGTCGCGTGCCCGCCGTACGGCGTGATCTTTCCCTGGTCGTGAAGGACAGCGTGCCGGCGGCCGATCTGGTCGGGGCCGTGCGTGAACTGGCCGGTTCGATGGTCGAGAAGTGCATCATTTTTGACCAGTATCGTGGTCCGGGTGTCGAAAGCGGGTCCAGAAGTCTATCTATGGGCTTGATTATTCGTGATGTTTCGCGCACTCTTAAGGACTCCGATGTGGACGACCTCACAGCCAAGGTGGTCGAGGGTCTGGACGCACGGTTCGACGCCAAACTGAGAGGTTGAAGGGGATGTCACTGACCAAAGCGGACCTGGCGGCCACGCTGTTCGACGAGGTGGGCCTGAACAAGCGTGAGGCGAAGGAATTCGTCGATGCCTGGTTCGAAGCGATTCGTGGCGCTCTGGAGTCCGGCGATCACGTCAAGCTTTCCGGTTTCGGCAACTTTCAGCTGAGGGACAAGAATCAGCGGCCCGGTCGTAATCCCAAGACGGGAGAGGAAATCCCCATTTCCGCTCGCCGCGTGGTGACCTTCAAACCGGGACAGAAGCTCAGAGCGAGGGTAGAAGCCTATGCTGGATCCGGGGAGTAATCAGGAGCTACCTCCTATCCCGGCAAAGCGCTACTTCACGATTGGTGAAGTCAGCGAGCTGTGCGCCGTCAAACCGCACGTTCTGCGCTATTGGGAGCAGGAATTTCCGCAGCTCAAGCCGGTCAAACGGCGCGGCAACCGTCGCTATTACCAGCGCCACGACGTCCTGATGATTCGCCAGATCCGAAGCTTGCTGCACGAGCAGGGCTTCACGATCCTCGGCGCGCGTCAGCGCCTCGAGGGCGAAAAGGCGCAGGACGACGTCGCGCTCAGCCAGCAGCTGGTGCGCCAGATGCGCACGGAACTGGAAGATATCCTTCACGTTCTGCGACGCTGAGGCTACAATAGCGGTCTTGTCTGTTTTCAAATCCCCGGTTTGTCGGTCGGAGCGTAGCGCAGCCTGGTAGCGCACCACAATGGGGTTGTGGGGGTCGGGAGTTCGAATCTCCCCGCTCCGACCATTTTCAAGGCATTCCAACGCATGACAGACACTGCCCGAGGCAGCCTGCTCACGTTTCATTTATTCTCGAACGATCTAATACCGCAGTCGGCAGCATGGTGCTGCCTCTAGGAACAGCTGCGGAGAATGATGGTGCCCATGACCAAACCGACCAAGACGGCCGAAATGCCGGACATTGCCAGCCACGCCAAGGCCCAGGTGGCCGGTCGACTCGACTGGGTGGGCATGAACCACATCGAGATGCCCTTGCTGCTCGACACGGGTGGCGGCCATCCGGTGCAGACAACGGCTCGAATCAGTGCCTTCGTCGACCTGGACGAGCCCGACACGCGTGGCATCCACATGTCCCGGCTCTATCTCCATCTGGATCGGACGCTCGGCGAGCAGACCCTGACACCGCTGACCCTTCGTCGCGTGCTGAAGGACTTCCTCGGGTCTCATGAAGGCCTGAGTACCCAGGCGATGGTTCGGATCGACTTCGACTACCTGATCAAGCGGAAGTCCCTGGTCAGCGACAACTCGGGCTGGAAGCGCTATCCCTTCAGTCTGATCGCCAGCCTCCAGGGCAAGAACTTCGAGCTCGAGATGGCCTATCAGGTGATCTATTCGTCGACCTGTCCATGTTCGGCCGCGCTGGCCCGGCAGCTGATTCAGGATCAGTTCCGCAAGGACTTCGCCGGCCAGGACAGCCTGGATCCACAGGCCGTGGTCGACTGGCTGGGTTCGGAGCAGGGCATCGTGGCCACCCCGCACAGCCAGCGCAGCGCTGCCGATGTCCGGCTGCAGCTCTCGCCGAGCTACGAAGCCTTCCCCTTCGTCGAAATGATCGATGCGATCGAGGATGCGCTCAAGACGCCGGTTCAGGCAGCGGTCAAGCGGGAAGACGAGCAGGCCTTCGCCTTGCTCAACGGTCAGAATCTGATGTTCTGCGAGGATGCGGCGCGTCGAGTCCAGGCGGCCCTGGAATCCCGCGATCGTGTGCTCGACTTCTGGGCGCGTTGCTCGCACTTCGAGAGCCTGCACCCGCACAACGCCGTCAGCATTGTCACCAAGGGGGTCGAGGGCGGCTACGAGCCGATCGACGGTCACCCCTCGGCCTGGGCCGAGTAAGCGCCATCAAGGCTGCCAGCGGCCCCGCCCGCTGGCACCTGGGTGCTTCAGTCGATGCGGTCGAGTCCCACCTGCAGATCCGGCAGTGCGATGCCGATCTGCCGAGAGCGGCCGTCTGCCCATGCCCTGGCCAGCGTGCTGCCGTCATCGATGTCGTGCACGCTCAGGCGCAGCAGCATCGGCCCTTCATCGTTGATCCGGTAGCGGTCCAGTTCGATTTCGAAGCCCAGGTCCATGCCGGCCGCGTCGGCGGGACGCAGCCGTCCGTCGGCGCTGTGCAGGACCAGATTGCGGCTGATGCGCCAACGTTCCCCCTCCCGAACCCCGGCCCAGCCGCTGAAGCGAAGCAGGCGGTAGAAGACGTGAACCTGTGCCGGCGTCGAGCCAGTCTCCGCGCCTTCCGGCAACAAGCGGTCACCGATGCGGACCTGGCCGGCCTCGAAATGGAACTCCTTGAGCAGAGACACTCGCTGCGAACCTTCGCCGAAGGCGCAGCTGTCGGGCTCGGTCTGCAGATTCAGAGCGTCCTGGGTGCGTTGTACCTTGAGCGGACAGCGGGAGATGATCCCGCCATCCGGGCCGAGGGGCGCCAGTTCGCCGCGCCAGGGCGGCTGGTTCTGTGGATCGTGTTCGATGGCCAGGCGGAAACGACGCGTCGTCTCGCCCTGCTGGGTCAGGGTCAGGACCAGCGGCGCCTTGCCGATCAGAGGATCGGCGCCGATGCTCAGTCCGAGGGGACGATCGGCTTCCGAAGCGCTGGTGGCATAGTCGCCGGTCAGGCTGCTGGCCAGTGCGCGCAGGGCAGGGCTGCCGGCGTCCGGGCCGCCGCCCCTCGGGCGTTCGGGGGCGGCCGCACAAGCGGCGAGCAGCAGCGCCACCGCCAGGCTACTGCCTAGTCGCGGGGCGCTCATGGTGCGGCCGCTTCGAGCAGCAGCTGCGGGTCGACACGGACCGGACCGATGTTGATGCGCCAGTCCAGGTGCGGGCCGGTCGCACGTCCCGTGGCGCCAATGCGCGCGATCTGCTGGCCCTGCTCGACGCGTTCTCCGACCTCGACCAACAGTTCGTCCAGGTGCAGAAAGGCCGAGACCAGGCCATGGCCATGGTCGATGAACAGGGTGCCACCGGAATAGTACAGATCGTCCTCGGCCAGGGTGACCAGTCCGCCAGCGGGGGCGACGACCAGAGTGCCGGTGGGTGCAGCGATGTCCAGCCCCCAATGCGGGTTGCGGGGCTCGCCGTTGAGAATCCGCTGACTGCCGTAGACGCCGGAAATCCGACCCTGCGCGGGCCAGATCCAGCCGTCGAGCCAATCCGTGCGCGCATCCCTGAGGGTTCGCGCCTGCCGGGTCAGGGCGGCATCCTGGCGGATGCGCTCGTAGACCTCCGGCGGCGGTGTGACATGGTTCTGATTCAGGCCGTCCACTCGCTCGATCCGGAATTCACGCTCTGCCGGCTGCAGAGATCGCTGCCATCGCTCACCGTCGGGCAGGAACACCGTGAGCTCCCGGGCCTGAGTCTCGTCGCGACCGAATCCGAACACGAAATGGCCTTCGGAGACCATCAGGGCCTCACCGTCCAGCTCGACCCTCGAGCCGACGGGCGCCTGACCGAAGACCAGGGCGCCCTGGACGATCTCTCCGTCGAGGCGGACGGGGGCGGCCGATGTGCTGCTGACGTGGCCTGCGAGCAGCAGCGTGAGCATGAGAAGGAGTGCTTTCATGGTGCTATCCAGATCAGGTGAGGGCATCAGCTGCCCCGATTGATGGTCAGGGTCTGACCGGGCCGCAGGACGCTCGATTCATCGAGCCCGTTCCAGCGCATCAGGTCAGCGAGCGAAACCCGGTGGCGCCGTGCGATCGTCCAGAGGGAGTCTCCGCTGCGGACCGTGTAGGAGCGCGTGCGGCTCGGTGAGGCCGGGCCATCCATCTCGATCATCAGGCGCTGACCCGGTCGGATCAGAGAGGATGAGCCGAGACCGTTCCAGCGGCGAATCTCGTCGACGCCGACCGAATAGCGTCGCGCGATCACCCACAGGCTTTCGCCGGGACGCACGACATGACGGAAGCGTCGGGTCGGCAGCAGACGTTCCTGCAGGCTGGCCAGCTCCTGGTAGAGCGCGGCATGAGGTGAATCCGCCGGTTGGCGTCCGGCCTGGGGCAGGCGCAGGCGCTGGCCGGCGCGCAGGAAGTCGCCGTCGAGATCGTTCGCCTCGCGCAAGGCGCGGATGCTGGTCGAGTGGCGCTGGGCAAGTTCGGACAGGGTATCTCCCCGCTGGACTTCGACCTCCTGCCAGCTGATCAGCTCGGCCGCGTTCAGGCGGGGCAGGGCGGTGTGGACGCGCTCGGCGGCGTCCTGCGGCACGATCAGGTGATGCGGGCCGGTCGGCGAGGTCAGATGCCGGCTCAGGCCGGCGTTCAAGGCCACGATTTCGGTGAGGTCGAGTTCGGCCTCCACGGCCAGATTGACCACGTCGATCGGGCCGGGCAGCTCGATACGGGCCACCTGGGGCCGATCCGGCCAGATCGGTCGCTCCCATCCATAGCGCTGGGGCTCGCGGAACAGGCAGCCCAGGCCATGCAGTTTGGGAACATAGGCCAGGGTCTCCCGCGGGAGTGGCAGGTCGGCCCATTCGATCGAACGTCCTCGATTACGGTTGCGGCGGATGGCGCGTCGTACTCGCCCCTGGCCACCGTTGTAGGCCGCCAGGGCAAGGTTCCAGTCGCCATCGAAGCGCTGGTTCAAGGTGGCCAGGTAGGTCAGGGCAGCTCGTGTGGCGGCGTAGACGTCGCGCCGGCCATCGTAGAACTCGTTGATCTCCAGTCCGTATTCGCGAGCGGTCGGGGCGACGAACTGCCAGGCACCCGCGGCCTGACCGTGGGAATAGGCAAAGGGATCGTAGGCGCTCTCGACGATCGGCAGCAGAGCGAGCTCGCCGGGTAGGTCCCGCCGTTCCAGTTCGCTGGCGATGTCGTGCAGCCACGGGTGCGCGCGATCCATCACCCGAGCGAGGTAGTCGTGTCGTTCGCCGAACCAGAACGCCCACTGTTCGGCGCGACTGTCGGCCGGGCACTCGGCGAACTCGAAGCGGTCGACGACGCGTTGCCAGAGATCGACGGCCTCGGCCTCCTCCGCTGCTGTGGGCCGGACCGCCGTGCCGACGCGGCGGATCGCCCGATCGATCTGCTCGAAGGGGTCATCGAGGTGGGCGCGCAGGTAATAGGGTGGGACGGGTGGGGCGGTCGCCTGCGGCTCGGCCTCGGCCAGCGGCCGGGCTCCATGCAGCGCGCAGCCCGTCGCGACCAGGGCCAGGCTCAGGGCCAGGGCCGACGATCGAACGATGCGAAAAAATATGAGGCTGGGTCGAAGCATCAGGTCCTGCAGTCCTTCATCAGCGGGCCATTATCCGGCCCGCGATTACAAGGTCAAGCCGGAGGACATACAATGCTCCTCCGACCATTCAGAGCAACAAGTGTTCCATGACCAGCAAGGATCGCCGATCGATCGAGCCCGACCAGGTGCGCGCGCTACTGCGTGAGGCTGGCCATCCACTGACCCGCCGACGCCTGTCCGACATGCTCGGCCTCGACAAGGAGCAGTCCGATGCCAGGCTCAAGCCCGTACTGAACGACTTGATCGCTCGCGGTGAAGTGGTTCGCAACCGCCGGGCGGCCTATGGCCTCGCCGCGGACATGGATCTGGTGCGAGGTCGGATCAGCGCGCACTCGGATGGTTTCGGATTCGTCATCCCCGACGATGGCAGCGAGGATCTGTATCTTTCGCCCAAGCAGATGCGACAGGTCTTCCACGGCGACCAGGTACTGGCCGCCGTCACCGGGGTCGACCGTCGCGGTCGCCGCGAGGGCGGTATCGTCGAGGTGGTCGAGCGCGCGCATCGCCAGGTGGTCGGTCGCCTGTTGCTGGAATCCGGGGTGGCGGTGGTCGTGCCCGACGATCCCCGCTTGACCCAGGACATCCTGATCCCGCTGGAACGGGTCGGCGAGGCCACGCCGGGGCAGATCGTGGTCGCCCGCATCGAAAAGCCACCGACCCGGGAACGGGCGCCGGTGGGTGAAATCATCCGCGTACTCGGACACGCCGACGAGCCCGGCATGGCCACCGATATCGCGATCTTCGGACATGGCCTGCCCGACGAATTCCCCGATCCGGTCCTGGCGCAGGCCAAGGCCTACGGTGATCGCATCGATCCGGAGATCGCCGGCAGGCGCAAGGACCTGCGCGATCTGCCCCTGGTGACGATCGACGGCGCCGACGCTCGTGATTTCGATGATGCGGTCTTTGCCGAACCGAGCCGCCAGGGTTTCCGTCTGATCGTGGCCATCGCCGACGTGGCCGAGTACGTGCACCCCGGCGACGCCCTCGACACGGAAGCGAAGCTGCGGGGGACGTCGGTCTATTTTCCCGATCGCGTGCTGCCGATGCTGCCCGAGGCACTGTCGAACGGCCTGTGCTCCCTGCGGCCGGACGAGGACCGCCTGTGCACGGTCTGCGACATGCAGCTCGACGAGAAGGGCAAGGTCCGGTCCAGCCGTTTCTACGAGGGCGTGATGCGCTCTCAGGCCCGCCTGACCTACGATCAGGTCCAGCAGATGATGGTCGGTGGCGATGCGGCGCTGCGCGAGCGTTTTGCCCATGCCTTGCCGAGCCTGGACGCGCTCTACGAGGTCTATCGGCTGCTGAGCAAGCGCCGCCAGCGCCGTGGCGCGCTCGATTTCGAATCCAGCGATGTCTACTTCCAGTTCGATGCCGAGGGCAAGGTGGAAGACATCCGGCCCAGGCATCGCCACGATGCGCATCGGCTGATCGAAGAGTGCATGATCCTGGCCAATGTCGAGGCGGCGCGCTTCGTCGGCAGTGCCGGCTTGCCCATGCTCTACCGGGTGCACGCGCCGCCGCCGGCCGACAAGCTGGAGAGCCTGGAAGAATTCCTGCGCGGCCAGGGCCTGCCGGTCAGTTGGTCCGACCATCCCGAACCCTCACAGATCGCCGCCATCCAGGCTCGAGTGGCAGGCTCGGACAACGAGCATCTGGTCAATGCCGTGCTGCTGCGCAGCCTCAGCCTGGCCGTCTACCAGCCCGAGAACGAGGGGCACTTCGGCCTGGCACTGAAGAACTACGCGCATTTCACCTCGCCGATCCGACGCTATCCGGACCTGCTCCTGCATCGGGCCATCAAGCACCTCTGCCGCAAGCTGGACCCGAGCCGCTTCGGCTACTCGCACTCGGGAATGGTGGAGTTGGGGCGCCACTGCTCCTGGACGGAACGACGCGCGGAGGATGCCTCCCGCGATGTGGATGAGCGCCTGAAGTGCCAGTTCATGCAGCGTCATATCGGCGATGAATTCAACGGCATCGTGACGGGGGTAACCAGCTTCGGCCTGTTTGTCGAATTGCCCGAGTTCGGCGTCAGCGGCCTGGTTCATGTCACCGCCATGCCCAATGACTACTACAACTTCGATCCGATCAGCCACAGCCTGCTCGGCAAGCGGCATGGGCGCCGCTTCAGCCTGGCCGATCGGGTACGGGTCAGCGTGGCACAGGTCAATATCGATGAACGCAAGATCGATCTTTCCTTGGCCGAGTCCAGCCGATGAAGCGTGAGTTGGCGATGGGCATCAATGCGGTCGAAGGCCTGGTGCAGGCCGCACCCGAGCGTATCGTCCGCGTCTGGGCCAAGCGCGGCAACGCTCGCCTCGATGCCCTGACCGAGCGCCTGCAGGCCGCGTCCGTGCCGATCGAGTGGGTGGACGAGCGCGCTCTGGACCGTCGGGCCGGGGGCGTTCGCCATCAGGGGGTGATCGCCGAATTCCAGGCCCGCCAGGCGATCGATGAGTCGGAGCTGCTGGAACTCGTCGACGCCGAGGGCAGGGAGGCCCTGCTGCTGGTGCTGGACAATGTGCAGGATCCGCACAACCTCGGCGCCTGCCTGCGCTCGGCCCTGGCCGCCGGCGCCTGCGCCGTGGTCGTGCCCAAGGACCGGGCCGCGGGCCTGAGCCCGGTGGTGCGACGCGCTGCGGCCGGTGCGGCCGAGCGGATCCCACTGGCCGTGGTCACCAATCTGGCCCGTACCCTGGATCGACTGGCCGATCATGGCCTGTTCCGCGTCGGACTGGCTGGAGAAACGGAACTCAGTCTCTATGACGCCGATCTGACAGGCCCCTTGGCCCTGGTGATGGGCGGCGAGGATCGCGGCCTGCGGCGGCTGACCCGCGAACGCTGCGATCAACTGGTCCGCATCCCGATGCCGGGTGCGATGGAGAGTCTCAATGTCTCGGTGGCCGCGGGTATCGGCCTGTTCGAGGCGGTTCGTCAGAGGAGCGTGGTATGAAACAGGCCGACAGCCTGCGCATCGAACTGCCGGCCTGGGTGCGGAATTTCCGCCAGCAGCTGCCGGAGTGCTTGTCGGGGCCGGAAGAACGAATGAGCGTGGCGATCAGTCTGTCGCGCCAGAACGTCGTCGAGCGTACCGGTGGACCTTTCGGTGCCGTCGTCGTGGCGCAGGACTCGGGGCAGGTCATCGCGCTGGGCGTCAACCGGGTCGAGCCGGCCCACTGTTCGTCGGCGCATGCGGAAATCGTTGCCTTGAGCCTGGCCCAGCAGACCCTGGCCAGCTGGAATCTGGACGATGGCGGCCTCGGGCCAGTTGAGCTGGTCACTTCCTGTGAGCCCTGCGCCATGTGCCTGGGCGCCATCCCCTGGTCCGGGGTGCGCTCGGTGCTTTGCGGCGCCAGCAAGGCCGACGCCGAGGCGGCAGGCTTCGATGAAGGGGATCGTCCGGAGGCCTGGGCCGACAAGCTGGCGGCCCGCGGGATTTCGGTCACCACCGGGGTGCTGCGAAGCGAGGCCGCGGAGGTGCTGGATCGTTACGCACGATCGGGGCAGACGATCTACAGCCCCTGAAAGCGGCCTCGGAGCGCTCCCTCAGGCAGGGACCGCGCTCAGGCTCAGGCTTCTTCCCTTCAGGCCGACGTCTTCCCTGAGAATGCGGTGATCGGCCGGCTTCAGGCGCTCGTACTGACCCGGCTTGACCCTGGCCGGCAGGAATACCGGGCCGAAGCGAACGCGCTTCAGGCGTGCGACCTGGGCGCCGACGGCTTCCCAGAGCCGGCGGACTTCCCGGTTCCGACCTTCCATGATGGTCACCGTGTACCAGGTATGACCGCTGGTCGATTCACCGACGACCAGGTCCGAAAAACAGGCCATGCCATCCTCGAGCTGAACGCCCCGCAGCAGCGTCTGCAATTGCTCGTTGTCGACTTCCCCACGAATGCGGCACAGGTATTCGCGGTCGACGTTTCCGGACGGATGCATCATCCGGTTGGCCAGTTCGCCGTCGGTGGTCAACAGGATCAGGCCGGCGGTGTTGAGATCGAGGCGGCCGATCGCGATCCAGCGGCCATGGTCCGGGCGGGGCAGGCGATCGAAGATCGTGCGACGGCCTTCCGGGTCGCTGCGCGTGGTCACCTCGCCTTCCGGCTTGTGGTAGATCAGGGTCTGGGCCGGGGTTTCGATGGCGACGATCTCGAAGCTTCGGCCATCGAGCTGGACACGGTCGCCTTGCTCCACCACGGCGCCGAGGCTGGCGATCTGACCATTGACCCGGACCTCACCGGCCTCGATGCGTTTCTCGAGGGCGCGGCGGGACCCCAGACCGGCATTGGCCAGGACCTTCTGCAGGCGCTCGTTGCCCTCGTAGCGGGCCTCAGTCCTTGCCGTCCTGGCGAGGCTCGGCTTCGTCGTCGCGCCCGGTTTCGGGCTGCGGCGTGTCCGCCGACCCGTCGTCGCGTTCGTCTCCTGCGCCGGCCTGGCTGTCGTCGCTCTCCGGGTCTTCTTCCGGGCGGTCTTCTTCGACTTCGGGTGCTTCATGTTCGGAATCCTGTGTCTCGCTCGACGGTTCGCCGTCTTCATTTTCCGGCGCGGCAGCGCCGTCCCCTTCCGATACGCCACCCGTTTCCGCATCGGCCTTCGGCGGGTTGGGGTGGATCAGCTGCAGCTCCGGTTCGAGGTTGTCGATGTCCTTGATCTCGGCCAGGGTCGGGAGCTCGTCGAGGGACTTGAGGTTGAAGTAATCCAGAAAACTCTTGGTCGTGCCGAGCAGTTCGGGTCGGCCGGGCACGTCCCGGTGGCCCACCACCTTGATCCACTCTCGCTCCTGCAGGGTGCGCAGGATGTTCGAGCTGACGGCCACGCCGCGGATCTGTTCGATGTCGCCGCGGGTGATCGGCTGCCGATAGGCGATGATCGCCAGGGTTTCGAGCAGGGCGCGGGAGTAGCGCGGCGGTTTTTCCGTCCACAGCTGCGAGATGACCGGCATCAGCTTGCTGCGGATCTGGATGCGGTAGCCACTGCCCACTTCGGTCAGCTCGACGGCGCGGCCTTCGAGATCGCTGTCGAGGGCGGCGAGCGCTTCCTTCAGCGGCCCATGGCCGGGCTTTTCCTCGTCGGGAAACAGTGCGTTGAGCTGATTGAGGCTCAGCGGGGCGCCGGCGGCCAGCAGGGCGCCTTCGACAACGGATTTCAGGTATTCGATGTCCATGGTTTCGATGCGATCGGGTTCATGCCCGGGTCTGGGACGGGCTGCGAACGTAGATGCTGCCGAACAGCTCCTGCTGCACCAGATCGATCAGGTGCTCACGCAGCAGTTCGAGCAGCGCCAGAAAGGTCACCACGGCGCCGATCCGACCTTCGGCCAGATCGAAGCAGTCTCCGAACTCGACATAGGGTCGGTTCGAGACCAGATCGGTGATGCGCGACATCCGCTCGCGGACCGACAGAGGCTCGGCCTGAACGTGGTGGTGGGCCAGCATTTCCGCCCGGGCCATCACGTCGCGCAGGGCCAGAAGGATCTCCTTCAGGTCGACATCGGGCGGCAGCTGGACCTGGCCCCGTTCTTCGATTGCGGCAGAGGCCACGGCCAGGTCACGCTCCAGGCGTGGCAGTTCGTCGAGATCCTCGGCGGCCTGCTTGAAGCGCTCGTACTCCTGCAGGCGGCGGATGAGCTCGGCCCGTGGATCGCCCTCGTCCTCTTCTTCCGGCTCCGGTCGGGGCAGAAGCATGCGTGACTTGATCTCGGCCAGAATGGCGGCCATGACCAGATACTCCGCGGCCAGTTCCAGTTTCAGGCCGGCCATCATTTCGATGTAGCTGGTGTACTGGCGGGTGATTTCCGCGATCGGGATGTCCAGGATGTCGAGGTTCTGGCGCCGGATCAGGTAGAGCAGAAGGTCCAGTGGTCCTTCGAAGGCTTCCAGGAAGACTTCGAGGGCATCGGGTGGAATGTACAGATCATCGGGCAGACGCAGCAGGGGCTGGCCCTGAACGACCGCGAAGGGCATTTCCGCCTGGCTGACCGGGCTGTCGGTGACATCACTCATAAGCCGTCCAGTTTAGCGCGTTATCCGACCGCTTGGCGACCTGTACAATACCGGCCCCGATCACGCAGAGGCCGAGCCATGCTTTACATGATCCGAGGCATCGATGCCGAAGACAGTCTGAGTCGCCGCAGCAACGCCCGCGAAGCGCATCTGGCGCGCCTGCGCGTGCTGCTGGATGAAGGGCGCCTGATTCTCGCCGGACCCTTGCCCGCCATCGACGCGGAGGATCCGGGCCCTGCCGGCTTCAGCGGATCCCTGGTGGTGGCTGAATTCGAGAGTCTGGCGGCCGCTCGTGAATGGGCGGGTCAGGATCCTTACATCCAGGTCGGCGCCTGGACGGGCGCCGAGGTCGAGCCCTTCAAGCAGGTGCTGCCTTGACCGAACAACGGGTGGCCATGATCGAGCAGCGCCTGCGCGATGCCTTTGCGCCGGACGAGCTCGAGGTGATCGACGAATCCCATCTGCACCGCGGCCATCCCGGCGCGCGCGACGGGCGCGGTCATTTCCGCGTGCGCATCGTCGCTGACGCCTTCCATGGGCTGCCTCGTCTGGCCCGGCACCGTCGAGTCTACGCGGCGATGGGGGAGCTCATGCAGACCGAAATCCACGCGCTCAATATTGAGGCCTATTCGAAAAATGAAATTTAAATTACTGATTTGTATTTCTATCTTCGCGCTCGTTGCTTGTCAGGGCGAGTCTTCCGAAGAGCGTCCCTCGAACCCGCTGATCAGCGAGGACGACGTGCTCCTGGTGCTGGTCGACGGTGAGCCGATCACCCTGCCGATGCTCGAGTACACGATGGAAGCTCGCGGCATCAGCGAGGACGACGAGGAGGGCATGCGCCGAACCCTGGACGAGTTGATCCGCCTCCAGGCCGTCGCCAACGCCGCGCAGGCCTCGGGGCTCGCCGACGAGGCTCGTGTCCGCGCCCATCGTCGCCTGCGTGACCTGGAAACCCTGCAGATGCGCTACTTCGGCCAGCTGGCCGAAGAGGATCCGGTCACCGAGGCACAGATCGAGGCGGCCTACCGCGCCCAGGTCGAGCGCACCGGCGATCGCCAGTTCCAGATCGAAACGATCATCTACACCAATCAGGAGGGCGTGCTTCGGGCGCTGGAACGGATCGAGGCCGGCGAGACCGATTTCGATCAGCTGGCCGCGGAGGCCAGGGGCTTCGGTCTGACCGTCGACCAGCCGCTCTGGGTCGATCTGAGTCAGCTGCCGCCGGATGCGGCGACTCTGCTCGCAACGGCGGAGGTGGGCGATGTGCTGGCCATGCCGCTGCAGACGCCGCAGGGCTGGCGGGCGGTGCGGGTCAGCGACGTCCGCGAGAACGAAATCCCCGAGCTCGACGAAGTGCGACAGGGCATCATCCGTTCGCTGGCCCGACAGCGGGTCGAGCAGCGCGTCGATGCGCTCTACGAGGCGGCGGAAATCACCCCGATGCTGCCGCTCGACGGCAGCACCGGAACCGGCCCGGCTCAGGACGACTGAGCCGGTTGGCGCACTGGATCGGCTGAGCTCGCCGATTCAGGGCAGGTCGACGCGCTCGGGGGCGATCCAGCCTTCGGCGCGATGTTCGACGACCACCGTGGTGTAGATGCCGCCGCGAACGTTGAACTCGGCCTTCAGACGCATGAAGCGAGGCTGGGTCGCCTCGACCAGATCGCCCAGGATGCGGTTGGTCACGGCCTCGTGGAATGCGCCTTCCTCGCGAAAGCTCCAGACGTAGTTCTTGAGCGCCTTGAGTTCGACGCACAAGCGGTCGGGCACATAGCTCAGGTGGAGCTCGGCGAAATCGGGCTGACCGGTCTTCGGACAAAGACAGGTAAACTCGGGGATTCGAATGCGAATGGTATAATCGCTGTCGGGTTGCGGGTTGGGAAATACCTCGAGCTCCCGGCTGGGTTGGCTGGGCATGTTGACGGTCTCTCTTTGGGATCGAAACGAAAGCCGTAGATTAAAACAAAACGCAGGAATTCAGGGCGTCAATGCGACTGACCGCAATCAAACTTTCCGGCTTCAAGTCCTTCGTCGAGCCGACCACCGTCAAATTTCCGTCCAATCTGATGGGCATCGTCGGGCCGAACGGCTGTGGCAAGTCGAACATCATCGACGCGGTGCGCTGGGTGATGGGCGAAAGCTCGGCCCGTCAGCTGCGCGGCGAATCCATGAGCGATGTGATCTTCGCCGGTTCCAGCGCCCGCAAGCCGGTGTCCACGGCGACCGTCGAGCTCGTTTTCGACAATGCCGACGGCCGTGCCGGCGGTGAGTACGCCAGCTACAACGAGATCTCGGTCAAGCGTCAGGTCAGCCGCGACGGGCAGTCGGCCTACTTTCTGAACGGCACCCGATGCCGACGCAAGGACATCACCGACCTGTTCCTGGGAACCGGTCTGGGGCCGCGCAGCTACGCCATCATCGAACAGGGCATGATCTCGCAGATCGTCGAGGCCCGCCCGGAGGAACTGCGCGGTTTTCTGGAAGAAGCCGCCGGCATCTCGCGCTACAAGGAGCGTCGCCGCGAAACCGAGAACCGCATCCGACACACGCGCGAGAACCTCGAACGCCTGCGTGATCTGCGCGAGGAAGTCAGCAAGCAGCTGGAGAAGCTGAACCGCCAGGCCAAGGCGGCGGAGCGATACAAGACCCTGAAGAAGCGCTACCGCCAGGACGAGGCCCGGCTCATCGCCCTGCGCTGGCGCGAGCTGCAGGCGAAGGCGGAAAAGGAAGCGCAGACCCTCAAGGAAATCGAGAATCGCCTGCAGGAGGCCCTGTCCAGGCAGCGCGCGGCCGAGAAGGAGCTGGAAACGCTTCGCCAGAGCCAGCATCAGGCCTCGGAGCTGGCCAGCAAGATCCAGGCCGAGCTCTACGAAGTCGCCGGAGAGATCGCACGACTGGAGCAGGCGATCGAGCATCAGCGCGAAATTCGTCAGCGTCAGCAGGCCGAGTACGCAGAGACCGAAACCCAGCTCAACGAGCTCAAGCAGCACCTGGTTCTCGACAAGGCGCAGGTCAAGGAGACCTCGGAGTTGATCGCCGAGCTCAGCCCGCAGCTCGAAGAGGCGCGGGTGGCCGAGCAGCAGGCCGGCGAGCGGGTCGAGGCGGCCGAGTCCGCGCTGAATCAATGGCAGACACGCTGGCAGGAACATCAGAACCAGGCCTCCCAGGCCCGCAACCGGGCCGATATGCTGCGCCAGCGCATCGAGCATCTGGATGACCGGATGAATCGTGCGGCGGCGCGACTGGCCTCGCTGGATCAGCAGTCGGGCGATTCCGCGGCCAAGGCTCTGGCCGATGAAAAGTCCGCCGCGGAGGCTGCCCTGGAGCAGGCGGAAACGCGCCTGGCCGAGGCGCGCGAGTCGGCGGAGACCCTTCGCCAGGGCATCGAGGAACAGCGTGGGCAGATCGAATCGCTACGCAACGAGCTCGAGCAGGCCCGTGCTCGCCGCCACGAGCGTCAGGGCCGACTTGAATCCCTGAAGGTGCTCAACCGCAAGGACGACGCCCGCTCACTGCGGCGCTGGTTCAACGAGCAGGGCCTTGATCCGGAGGCGCGCGTGCTCGAGGCGATCGAGGTGCGCGAGCGGCGCTGGACTGGGGCGGTGGAGACCGTGCTCGCCGCCTGGCTGAAAGCGGTCCGGGTGGAAGACAGCGCAGGGGTGTTGAGCCTGAAGCTGCCCAAGGCCGGCCTGCTGGTCGCCGACGGTCGGGAGATCGGCAGCCGGGACGGGACCCTGGGCAGCGTGGTCGACGGCGCCGGTGCACTGAGGGTTCTGCTCAATCAGGTGCACATGGCCGAGGATCTGGACAAGGCGCGTCAGCGCCTGAACACGCTCGGCGAGGGTGAGTCGGTGGTAACGCCGGAGGGTGTCTGGCTGGGCGTTGGCTGGATTCGTCAACCCAGTGACGATCAGGCCGAAGTCGGTCTGCTCGAGCGAGAGCAGGAGATTCGAGCGCTGGGTGAACAGATCGAGTCGGACACGCAGAGTATCGCCGAGCTGGAAACCGCTCTGGGCGGCGCCAGAGAGACCCTGAGCGAACGCGAGGCGCACGCCCGCGAGCTCGATCTGGCCAGCCAGGAGCGCCAGCGCGAGCGCGCCCAGGCGCACGGTCAACTGGCGGGCATTCGCTCCCGGCTCGAAACCCTGGAACGCCAGCGCAAGGCCGCTGACGAAGAGCGCCGTGAACTGAGCGAACGACAGGACGCCGATGCCGGAGCGGTCGGTCAGGCCCGGTCGGAAATGCAGGAAGTGCTGGCGGCGATGGAGACGGCCGAAGCCGGCCGCGAGCCGCTGCGCGAAGAGAAACAACGACTCGACGAGGCGCGCGAGACCGCGCGGCGTGAGCAGCGCCAGTCCCGCGAGCAGCGAGAGAGTCTGTCGATCAAGCTCGAATCGAGTCGTGCGGGCCTGGATTCGCTGCGCCAGTCCATCGCTCGGATGGACAACCAGGTCGGGCAGCTGCAGAGCCGCTATCTGGAGCTCAGCGAAGCTCTGGCCCAGGGCGATGAACCGGTTCGGGAGCAGCAGGCCAAGCGGGATGGGCTGCTCGATCAGCGTCTGGAAATCGAGAAGCGCCTGCGCGAGGCGAGGCAACAGCTCGAGAATCTCGAGGCCAGCTGGCGCGAGCAGGACCAGGCGCGGCAGATGGCCGCCGCCGATGTCGAGACGATTCGAGGCGAACAGTCCCAGCGCCAGCTCGAGCAGCGTGAAACCCAGCTCAGGTCGCAGTCCCTCAGGGAGCGCATCGAGGAGCTCGAGGAAAACCTCGAAGCCCTGCTGGAGAGCCTGCCGGAGGGTGCGGAGACGAGCGCCTACCAGCAGGAACTCGAGAGACTCGAAGCGAAGATCCGCAAGCTCGAGCCGGTCAATCTGGCCGCCATCGAGGAGGCCGAGAGCGAGGCCGAGCGCAAGGAGTATCTGGATCGCCAGCACGCGGATCTCGAGGAAGCGCTGGAGACCCTGGAGAGCGCGATCGCCAAGATCGACCGCGATTCTCGGACCCGCTTCAAGGAGACCTTCGAGCAGATCAACAAGAACATGGAGTCACTGTTCCCGCGTCTGTTCGGCGGTGGCCACGGCCACCTCGAGATGGTCGGCGATGACTGGTTGACGGCCGGAGTGGCGATCATGGCACGCCCCCCGGGCAAGCGCATCGCGCGCATCCACCTCATGTCCGGTGGCGAGAAGGCCCTGACCGCGGTGGCCTTCGTGTTCTCGATCTTCAACCTCAACCCGGCGCCGTTCTGCCTTCTCGACGAGGTCGACGCGCCCCTCGACGATGCCAATGTCGGCCGCTTCTCGGAAATGGTTCGGGAAATGTCCGAGCAGGTGCAGTTCCTGATCGTGACCCACAACAAGGTCACGATGGAGGTCGCGCATCAGATGCTCGGCGTGACCATGCGTGAGTCGGGCGTCTCGCGCCTGGTGTCCGTCGACCTTGACAAGGCCGTGGCCCTGGCCGAGGCTTGATCGTGCTGCCGCCGGAGAACTAAGGTCAACCGTGGATAATCTGCGCCTCATCCTGCTTCTGATCGGCCTGCTGGTTCTGGCGGCCATCGTGTTGTTCCACAAGCCGCAAGGCCAGACGCAGCGAAATCATCAGCGCTGGCTGGCCAATCGGCGCGAGCCCAGCCTGGGCGGCGAAGCAAGCCGTCAGGATCGCGAGGCCCCGGAGAGCGAATCTTCGCCGGCGCGCTCCGAACATCCGTCGTCGCCGGCCAACCTGGCAGCGGGCCTGGCTTCGGCGCGGATGGTGGCCAGCTCCGACGAGGACAGCGACAGCGCCGAGAACGAGGCGAAGGCGGGCAGGGCGAGCGCTCGCGGTCGCCGCCAGTCGCGGCCGGACAAGATCGTCACGCTGTACGTCAAGCGTCGTTCCGGCCGTCACATCAACGGCTCCGAATTGTTGGATTCCGCCATCAAGGCGGGCCTGGATTTCGGCGAGATGAATATCTTTCACCGTCTGCATGAAGGTGAAACCCAGCCGGTCTTCAGCATGGCCAACCTGATCTCGCCTGGCCATTTCGACCCGGCCAACTGGAATGTCTTCGACACCCCGGGCGTCACCTTCTTCCTGACCCTGCCGGCGCCGGTCAGCGCCCTGGACGCCTGGGACGCCATGTTCGCCACGGCACAACGCATGGGCGAGCTGCTCGAAGCCGAGGTCCTCGACGATGCCCGCTGTCTCGTGACCCGTCAGCGAATCGCCCAGCTCCGGGAAGAGATGCGCGAATACGACCGCCGCCACGGCCTGGGCAAGATCCAGTAGACGAGGTTTGCATGGGCTCAAGTCCGGCCGAGCGCGCTGCCGATCTCCGGCAGCAGATCAACGATCACAATTACCGTTACTACGTCCTCGATGACCCGATCGTCTCGGATGCCGAGTACGACCGCCTGCTGCGCGAACTCGAGGCGCTAGAGGCCGATCATCCCGAACTCGTCAGCGAGGATTCGCCCACCCAGCGCGTCGGAGCCGCCCCCGCACCCGGCTTCGAGACCGTCACGCACCGCGTGCCGATGCTGTCCCTGTCGAACGCCTTCAGCGAGGAGGAAGTGGCCGAATTCGACCGGCGGATCAGGGATCGACTGGACCTGGAAACGGTCGATTACATCGCCGAGCCGAAGCTGGACGGCCTGGCGATCGCGCTGCGCTACGAGCAGGGGAGGCTGGTGCTGGCCGCGACTCGAGGCGACGGTCGCCAGGGCGAGGACGTGACGGCCAATGTGCGCACGATCCGTGCCATTCCTTTGACGCTGCGTGGCGAGCACATCCCGGATGAGCTCGAGGTGCGCGGCGAGATCTTCATGACGCGCTCGGGTTTCGATCGTCTCAACCGTGGTCTGGCCGACGAGGGCGAGAAGCAGTTCGTGAACCCGCGCAACGCGGCAGCCGGCAGCCTCCGGCAGCTCGACTCGCGGGTCACGGCTCGTCGGCCACTGCGCTTCTACTGCTATGGGGCCGCCAGCGAGGCGGGCCTGCCACAAAGCCAGTCCAACACGCTCGAGGCGCTCAGGGAGCTCGGGCTGCCGGTCAGCCCGGAAGTGCGTCGCGTCCGGGGCCTCGAGGGTCTGCTCGAGTACTACGAGCGGATCGGTGGCCGACGGGCGAGCCTCGATTACGACATCGATGGGGTGGTCTACAAGGTCGATGATCTCGATCAGCAGCGTGAGCTCGGCTTCGTCAGTCGGGCACCGCGATGGGCGCTGGCACACAAGTTTCCGGCCCAGGAAGAAACCACGATCCTGCATGACATCGAAGTGCAGGTGGGCCGCACCGGTGCACTGACGCCCGTGGCCAGGCTGGAGCCCGTCTTCGTCGGCGGGGTCACCGTCACCAATGCAACATTGCACAACGCCGACGAGATCCGGCGCAAGGACGTGCGCCCGGGCGACACCGTGGTCGTTCGCCGCGCCGGTGACGTGATCCCCGAAGTCGTGCGTTCCATTCCGGAAAAGCGTCCCGAGGGCGCCGAAGTCTGGACCATGCCCAGCGAATGCCCGGCCTGCGGCTCCTCGGTAGAGCAGGTGGAGGGAGAGGCGGTGGCACGTTGCACCGGAGGCCTCGTCTGCCCGGCCCAGCGCAAGCGCGCTCTGGAGCACTTCGCCTCCCGCGCCGCCATGGACATCGACGGCCTCGGTAGCCGCCTGATCGAACAACTGGTCGACGCCGATCTCGTGCACAGTCCCGCCGATCTCTACCACCTCGATCTCGCCACCCTGGCGGGCCTGGATCGAATGGCCGAGAAGTCGGCCTCGAATCTGATCGAAGCGCTGGAGAAGAGCAAATCGGTCTCTCTGGGGCGCCTGCTGTTTGCGCTGGGTATCCGTGAAGTCGGCGAGGTGACGGCATCCAATCTCGCCCGGCACTTCGGGACCCTGGACGCCCTGGCCGACGCGGATGTCGAATCGCTGGAGGCCGTCCCCGACGTCGGCCCGATCATGGCCCGTCACGTGCGTGCCTTCTTCGACGAGGCCCATAACCGTGAAGTCATCCGCGCGTTACTCGAGGCGGGCGTGCACTACGAGCCGGAAGTCGTGGTGGAAACCGATTCACTGCCCCTGAGCGGGCGGACCTACGTGCTGACCGGCGCGCTCGCCAGCATGCCTCGATCCGAGGCGAAGAAGCGCCTGGAGGCCTTGGGCGCCAAGGTGACTTCGAGCGTCTCGAAGAACACGACCGCTCTGATCGTCGGCGCCGATCCCGGATCGAAGCTGGACAAGGCCGAGTCCCTCGGTGTCGAGGTGCTGGACGAGGATGCACTCGAGGCGCTGCTCGAATCCCCTTGAATTGGCCTGGATCAATTGCGTTACATTGGCAGCTGTCTAGAATGCAGCTTTATTCACTCTGGCCGAGGAGGCAGAAATGACCGAGCACTTCAAGGAAATCGTGGTTCCCGTCGACGGATCCGAAAATGCGGTCCGGGCGGTTCGCTACGCGATCGAGCTGGCCCGCCCGCTGAACATCGGTGTACGCCTGTTCTATGTCTTTCCTGCCGCATCGGTGGAAATCATCGGCATGGCCGGCATGTCGAGAGCCGATATCGATCAGGCTGCACAGGCTTCCGCGCAGCGGGCCTTCGACAAGACCCGGGAAGCGCTCGGTGACGATGGCGGTGTGAAGCTGGAAGAGGAGACCTCGATGGGGGATCCTGCCGAGGAAATCATCCGCTACACGGAAGACGACAACGCGGTGCTCGTGGTGATCGGTCGACGCGGCCTGTCACGCATGAAATCCCTCATGCTCGGCAGCGTCAGCGACAAGGTCATGCGTCACGCGCGCAGCCCCGTGATGGTGGTTACCTGACCAGCCGCAGCTTGCGCTCCGACCGGCGCTTCAGCCGGTCGAAGTAGCGATCGATACGATCCTCGAGATCGGCCAGCGAGCCGTCGTTCTCGATGACCTGATCGGCCCGTGCCAGCCGTTCCTCTCGGCTGGCCTGGGCGGCCAGGATCTGTTCGGCCTGTTCGATGGAGATGCCGTCCCTGGCGGTCAGGCGCTCGATCTGTACTTCCCTGGGCACATCCACCACCAGAACTTCGTCGACGTCGTCGAACAGGCCGGTTTCCACCAGCAAGGGCACGACCAGCACCACCAGCTCGGACCTGCCGGCCTGGCGGATTCGCTCGCGCACCCGTTGTTCGATCAGGGGATGAGTGATCTGTTCGAGTTGCTGACGGGCGGCGGGGGAATCGAAGATCCGCTGTCTGAGCGCCCGGCGGTCCAGGGCTCCGTTGGCCTGCAGAATGTCTTCGCCGAAGACGTCGACGATTCGTTCCAAGCCGATGCTGCCGGGCTGCACGACCTCCCGGGCGAGCAGGTCGGTGTCGATGATGACCGCTCCCCGGGCCGCGAGTCCATCGGAGACCGCGGTCTTGCCCGACGCGATGCCGCCGGTCAGGGCGACCAGATAGGGTCGTCCGGTAGTCAGATTCTGCATTGCGCCTCCTTCGCCGGGCTCATCGGCCGCGGCGCCAGTCGAAGTATCGTCTTGCGATGGCCAGCAGACGTTCCGGTTTGTGCGCTTTCTTCCACTCTCCCGCAGCGTACTTGTTGCCTTCGCTGAAGGTCGGGTAGACGTGGATCGTGCCCATGATGGCATTCAGTCCAAGGCCCCGGGTCATGGCGAGGACGAATTCGGGCAGCATTTCACCGGCGTGAGCACCAACGATCGTCACGCCCAGTATGCGGTCCTTGCCGGGTTCGGTCAGCACCTTGACGAAGCCGTAGTCGGCGCTATCGGCGATGGCCCGGTCCAGATCATCGAGGCCATAGACGGTGACCTCGTGTTCGATTCCCTGATCGCGGGCTTCGGTCTCGCTCAAACCCACTCGTGCGATCTCCGGGTCCGTGTAGGTCACCCAGGGAATCGCTCGGTAGCTGGTGCGAAACGACCACCAGGGAGCGATCAGGGCGTTCACCGCGGCGGACCAGGCCTGGTGGGAAGCCACGTGCGTGAACTGGTAGGGGCCGGCGGCATCGCCGCAGACGTAGATGTTGGGAAAACTGCTGCGCTGGAAGCCGTCCGTGTCGATCAGGCCGTTGCCCTTGATCCTGACGCCGAGGGATTCCAGGCCGTAGCCCGAGATCCTGGCCTTGCGGCCGAGGGCGATCAGCAGCTCGTCGAACTCGAAGCCGACTTCCTTGCCCTGGTGCTCGCAGATCAGTCGGCCGGTTTCCACGCGCAGGGCGCGATGCCCCGTGGCCAGCGCCACGCCGTCGGCTTCGAGATGACCGGCGAGCAGTTCGCCGGCCTCGGGGTCTTCGCGAGGGAGCAGGCGATCGCTCATCTCGATCAGGCTGACTCGACTACCCAGGCGGGCGAAGGCCTGGGCCAGTTCGGCGCCGATCGGCCCGCCGCCGAGCACGCAGAGTCGCTCGGGCAGGTCCTCCAGGTCCCAGAGGGTGTCGGAGGTTCGATAGGGCACCTGGTCCAGGCCGGGAAGATCGGGAACCAGCGGTTCGGCGCCGGTGGCGAGCACGATGGAGCGCGCGCTGATCCGGCGGCCGTCCACTTCGACTTCCCAGGGGCTCACCAGACGGGCATGGCCCTGGATCACGTCGACTCCCAGGCGCGTATAGCGCTCCACCGAGTCATGCGGGGCGATCTTCTCGATGACCTTGCGCAGGCGCGCCATCACCTCGCCGAAGTCGAACTCGGCGTGCATCTCGCGAATGCCGTAGCGCTGGCTGGCGCGCGCCTCGGCCAGCAGGCGGCTGGTTCGGATGAGGGCCTTCGAGGGCACGCAACCGGTGTTCAGGCAATCCCCTCCCATCGACTGCTTCTCGATCAGGGCCACGCGCGCCCTGACCGTGGCCGCGATGTAGGAAGAAACGAGCCCGGCAGCTCCAGCCCCGATCACGATCAGGTTGTAGTCGAAGCGGCGCGGTCTGCGGTGTCCCCGATAGACCTTTCTTCGCTGCAGCAGGCCGAGCAACCAGCGCAGCAGCAGCGGAAGCAGCCCCAGCAGGGCGAGTGCTCCGATCAGACCCGGAGAGAGCACGTCTCCGAGGCTGTCGACCTGGGCCAGCTGGGTGCCGGCATTGACGAAGACCAGGGTGGCCGGAAGCATGCCGAGCTGACTGACCCAGTAGAAGGTCCAGGGTTTCAGCCTGGTCAGGGCCATCAACAGGTTGATCAGCCAGAACGGAAAGACCGGCACGAGACGCAGGGCGAGAAGGTAGAACGCGCCATCGCGCTCCACGCCGCGATTGATCGCCTCCAGGCGCTGTCCGAAGCGCTTCTCGATCGAGTCTCGAAAAAGGAAACGCGCGGCCAGGAAGACGAGGGTCGCGCCGATGCTGGACGCGAAGCTGACCGCGATGGTGCCGGCCAGCAGACCGAACAGGGCGCCCCCGGCCAGGGTCATGACGGCCGCCCCGGGAACCGAGAGCGCGGCCATGATCACGTACAGGATGATGTAAACGGCCAGGGTCGTCTGGAAGTTGGCGGCAACGAAACCCAGCAGCTGGTCCCTGTGCGCGCGCAGGCTCTCCAGGCTCAGGTACTGGCCCAGATCGAAGGCGACGAAGGCCGCGACACCGGCGATGAAGATGGACAGAATCGCGAGGCGCGCGAGGAAGGAGCGTGACATGCGGTTGGGCCTGCTTGGTGAGATGGTCCAGGAGACCGGCTCATCTTAGCTCAGCTTTCGTTCAGGGCAGGAAATCGCTCGTCGACGAAATCAGCCGGGCCAGCAGGCCCCGCTGACCCGCTCGATTCCCGCCAGATCACGCCACGACTGCGCCTGAGCAAACCCTGCGGCAGCCAGTCGCCGACGGAGCTGCTCGGCCTGATCGTGACCATGCTCGATCAGCAGGAAACCACCCCGCTTCAGGTGGCTCGGCGCCTCTTCGATCAGCCGGTCGATCAGGGCCAGACCATCCTGGCCGCTGCTCAGAGCCATGGCGGGCTCGAAGCGAAGGTCGCCTCGATCCAGGTGCGGATCTCCCTCGGCGATGTAGGGCGGGTTGCTGACGATCAGATCGAAGGTCCGGTCGCCGATCGCTTCGAACAGGTCACCACGAAGCAGTTCGACCTTCGACAAGCCCAGCTGATCACGATTGCCGGCCGCGATCCGAAGCGCCGCCTCGGAAAGATCGGTAGCGGTCAGATGCCAGTCTGGTCGCTCGGCGGCCAGGGTGAGGGCGATGGCGCCGGAACCCGTCCCGATATCCAGGGCCGAGCAAGGCGGCGACAGGCTCAGTTCGAGCGCGAGGTCGACGAGCAATTCGGTCTCGGGTCGGGGAATGAGTACTGCAGGAGACACCTGGAAGCTGCGTCCGTAGAACTCTCGCTCGCCGAGCAGATAGGCGACGGGCTGCCCGGCGGCGCGCTGTTCGATCCAGGCCAGAAATCGTTCGGTTTCCGGCCCGTGGGTCACCGGGTCATCGTAGTGCGCGTACAGCCAGGCGCGGGATTTGCCCAGGGCGCGAACCAGCAGCAACTCCGCTTCCGAGGGATCGTCGAGCCGTGGTCGATGACGATCGAGCAGTTGCCGATAGCTGAGCTGGGTCATGGCCTTGCAGCTTGCTCAGGGCGCCATGCGCTTGCAGTGGTCCGCTAGCGGAGGCGTGGGTCTGTAGCAGGGGGGAAGATGGTGGCCAGGGACGGAATCGAACCGCCGACACGCGGATTTTCAATCCGCTGCTCTACCAACTGAGCTACCTGGCCTTGGTTTTTCTGCCCGCAGCGCAAGGCGCCGCGAAGCGCGATATTAGAACGGTTCGAGGCGCCGAAGTCAACCATTGCGGGCGAAACTTTTTCAGGGTGGCTAGGGTCTGTCAGGAAAAGGGCGATGATTCAGTATCTTGTCGCCATCAGCGCCGCGACGCCGCATCAAGGAGAAGGAGCATGGTCAGACTCGATATCACCCCCGTCATGAAAATGGTCATGACACTCGTCATCGCCTCGCTGCTGTCAGCCTGTGCGACCCAGGGTCCCAGTCGCCTCGAACTGGAGCAGATCTATCTGCGACACGCCGGTCCCGAAACGCAGCGCATTCGCTACTCGGGCGTCATTCGAGGTTGGCAGCCGATCGGCGATGAATACGTGTTGCTCGAGTTGGGCGCCAGTCGTCACGTTCTGCTCGGGCTGTCGGCACCTTGCCACCTCGAGCTCAGATCTGCAGATCATCTGGCGATCCGCTCCCTGACCGGTCTGAGCATCGACCGTTTCGATCGGGTCAGCCTGGGTGGGGTGGAGTGTCGGATCATGAGCCTTCGGCCGGTCGACTACGCGGCGGCGCGTGAGGAAATCGAAGCGCTCTATCGCGAGACGGGAGAGGATGGCGCTGCTCGACGGGTCAGCGTGGACGTCGAGGACGACGACGGTTCCTGAGCCGCGCCTGGGCGCCAGTTCGTATTGGCCTTTCGACTGGTCAGTTGGACTAGTGCGTTCGGCCAGTCAGTCGGAATCGGGCGGCACGTAGCCTTCCGCCTGATCGACGTTCCCTCCGAACAGAAAGGCTTCGGCCTGAGCGATCAGGTAGCGTCGATGTTCAGGATCGATCGGGCTCAGTCGCTTCTCGTTGATCAGCATGGTCTGGTGCGCCAGCCACTTCTGCCAGGCGCGCTTCGAGATCCCGTCGTAGATGCGTTGTCCGAGCGGCCCCGGCAGGGGCGCTCGGTCCAGGCCCTCGGCCTCTTCGCCGAGGAATTGGCAGTGCACGGTTCTGCTCATCGTTCAGTCAATGGCTCGGAGCGCTTGAGGGAGCCGGAATTCTAACAGCCGGGCGTCGGTACCTGCGGTCGAGCATCACGATCGCCGTCAGCCCGATACCCAGCGGCAGCAGCCAGCCGAGCATCGCGACAAGATCGCTCTGCCCGGGGAGCAGTCGCGACAGGCCGATCTGCGAAAAGGCGATATGGGTCGCGATGCCGTTGCCGATCATCGCGCCATAGTGCTCCTTCAGCCACCAGTTGGGCGCGACATCCCGCTTTCCGAGATCGCGAATCAGGACGAACAGATTCCAGGGCCCGAGGGCCCCGAAGGGAATCAGGATGGCTGCGGCGCCGGAGTTCCAGCCCACGACCATCACGGCGATTCCGGCGGCGGCCAGCACGCCGACGGCCAGGCGATGGCCGAGTCCGTAGTAGCCGGCGCGGTCTCGCTTGTAGCGAATCGCCCGCACGCTGTTCACGCAGGCCAGACTGACGAGGATCACCAGGTAGCCGAGGAACACAGCGGTGATCGTATGGCCCGTCAGGAACAGGTGGAGCGTCAACGGAATTCCCGTGAGGACCACGATGCTCATGCACGCCAGGTAGGCCTGACCGATCTTTCGGTGAATGGCCGTTCCCTTGCGCTTGAACACCGCGATCCAGAACAGCAGCAGTGCGGCGCTCCCGGCGATGAGATGGGGCATGGCGAAGGAAGACAGGGTCATGGCGGAGTCCTCTTGTGAGCGTGGCTACAGCTTCGCGTGCCCGTCGGGCTCGTTCAGGTGCCGGAAGTCAGCGATCCAGGGTGCCGGAAGTCATGAATCGCGCCGCAAGGCTTGCCTGGCCGGAGTCTTGTGGCTATACCTTGATGCATGCACGCCAAGTCCCCCTCGCAAAGAATCCTCTCGCCGCTGGCGCTCGCCTCCTACGTCGCCTGGTCGGCCGTCTGGTATTCGAACTCGCGCCTGTTCGGCGCCTCGCTGGGGCCGGGTTGGTGGGCCGATGCGCTGCTGCTGGCCTTCCTGGTGGCCTGGGTCTGGTTCCTCTGGAGCGAGGAGGAGGGCCGCTGGACGTGGCAAAGCGTGGTCCAGATGCTGGTGCTGAGCGGTTCCTTGATCGGCCTGCTGGCCCTTGGCCGGTCGGGCTCCTCGCCGATTCTGATGATCCTCGTGGTCAGCCTGTTCGTCACGCGATTTTCCTGGACCTGGGCGCGCATTCTGCTGCTGGCGCTCAATGCCGTCTACTTCGTCTTGCTGCTGACGGTGTGGAATCTCAGCCTGTCGTCCGCCATCGTCAGTCTCGCCGCCTACGGTGCTTTTCAGGCCTTCGCGCTGCTGGTCCTGCGCTACGCGGCCGAAAGCGAGGAGATGGCCGATGAGCTGCGCCGGGTCAACGCCGATCTCATGGCCACTCGACACCTGCTCGACCAGAGTGCGCGCGACCAGGAGCGGCTCCGCCTGTCGCGGGAGCTGCATGACGTGGCCGGCCACAAACTCACCGCACTGCGCATGAATCTGCGCGCACTTCGCCAGCAGGGCGAGGTGGGGCATCGTGACAGGCTGGAAGCGGCCGATGCGCTGGCCGGCGAGCTGCTGGACGATCTTCGCGCCGTGGTTCGACAGCTGCGCATCAGCGACGGCCTGTCTCTGGAAGAAGGCTTTCGCCAGCTTGCGGCACCGCTCAGCGGCCTGAGCCTAGAGCTGGAGATCGAGCCCGAGGTCAAAGTGGACCGAGTCGGCGACGCCGAGACCCTGATGCGCGTGGTTCAGGAAGGGCTGACGAATGCCGCCCGCCACGGTCGCGCCAGGCATGTCTGGCTCCACCTGGCTCGAGATGGCGATCGCTGGCGACTGGGCCTGGACGATGATGGGCAGCTCAAGTGGCCGATCCGGCCCGGCCTGGGATTGAAGGGCATGCGCGAGCGGCTGGAACTGCTCGGTGGCGGCCTGTCCCTGGAGCCTTCGTCTCGCGGCGGGCTGCACCTGTCCGCCTGGCTGCCCGTGAGCATCGCGCCATGAGTCAAGCAGCGCCCATCCGGATTGCCCTTGCCGACGACCAGGTGATGGTCCGTGAAGGTCTGAAAGCCATCCTGGCCGGTATCGCCGATTGCCGGGTCGTGGCCGAAGCGGATTCGGGCCAGGCCATGATCGAGCTGCTGGCGAGCGAAGCGGTCGATCTGGTCATCTCCGATATCCGCATGCCGGTACTCGACGGGATCGAGATGACCCGGCAGCTCCGTCGCTCGGGTCAATCGGTCCCGGTGCTCCTGTTGACCACCTTCGATGACGACGATCTGCTGCCCCGGGCGGCCGAAGCCGGCGCGCAGGGCTTTCTGCTCAAGGATATCGAGCCCCCGGACCTGGAGGCAGCGATTCGCGAAGTGGTCGCGGGCGGGAGCCTGCTGCAGCCGGTGACCACGGATCGGGTGCGCGGGCACTACCGCTACGATGATCAGAGCGCGCCGGTCGAACCCTTCGGGCCGAGAGAGATCGAGATTCTGCGCCTGCTGGCCGGTGGCTATTCGAACCGTGAGATCGCCAACACGATTCATCTGGCCGAAGGAACGGTGAAGAACTACGTCTCGGACATTCTCGCCAAGCTGGGTACCCGGGATCGGACGCGGGCGGTACTCAAGGCCATCACCTTGAGGATCATCTGAGCCTGTCCCTGGCCGCCTGGCCTGGATCGGATTCGTCGAGGCATTCGAGCAAGGCGCGCATCGGTCGAGGCAGTCCGCGCTCGAGCGCCTCAGCGATGTTCAGCCAGGCCGTTACCCGATCTTCGACCTGAATCGCGGTGTCGAGCCTGACATGGTGGAACTCAAGCCTCAGGCTGAAGTGGGAAAACTCGTGTTCCATCGGTGCCGGCGAGGGCAGGGGCTCCAGCTCGCCGGACAGTTCCAGGCTGTCGTGTTCGGGCAATGACCAGAGTCCGCCCCAGATGCCCGCCGGAGGCCGCCGTTCCAGCAGCACGCGACCGGCTGAATCCCGCAGGAGCAGATACTCCGCCTGCCGTCGGGGGCGGGTCTTCTTCGGCCGTCGCCCGGGTAGCTCCTCGGTGCGGCCTTCGATCCTGGCCCGGCAATCCTCGGCGACCGGGCAACGCCGACAGTCGGGATTTCGGGGTCGGCAGACCGTGGCACCGAGGTCCATGATCGCCTGAGTGTAGTCCGCGGCCCGATTGTCGGGCGTGAGCTCTTCGGCGGCCTGCCAGAGCAGCTTCTCGACACTGCTGCGCCCGGGCCAGCCCGCGATCGCTCGGTGGCGGGCCAGCACGCGCTTCACGTTGCCATCGAGAATCGGTGCCCGGCGATCCCAGGCCTGGGCCAGGATGGCGTTCGCGGTCGAGCGGCCGACGCCGGGCAGGGCCTGCAGGGCCTCGGCCTGCTCGGGCAGGCTGCCATCGTGCCGTTCCAGGCAAAGCTCGGCGCTTCGATGCAGGTTCCTGGCTCGTGCGTAGTAGCCGAGTCCGGACCAGAGCGCCAGCACCTCGTCGATCTCGGCCCGAGCCAGATCCTCGAGCTCAGGAAATCGTTGGGTGAATCGCTCGAAGTAGGGTTTCGCCGTGGCGACCTGCGTCTGCTGCAGCATGATCTCGGATAACCAGACCCGATAGGGGCTGCGATCGGTCTGCCAGGGCAGGTCGTGGCGGCCGTGCCGCTCCCACCAGGCAAGCAGGCGTTCGGAAAAGCTCATGGGCCTGACGTCGGATTCGGTCAGGGCGCCTCGACGGGCAGCAGGGCGTGGACGAAGGTGCCCGCGTCGAACGGACGCAGATCCGCGGCGCTCTCGCCAACGCCGATGAAACGGATCGGGATGCGGAGCTCCTCGGCGATGGCGAACAGCACTCCGCCTCGTGCGGTGCCGTCGAGCTTGGTCACCGTGATTCCGGTCAAGGGGACGGCCTCGTTGAACTGGCGTGCCTGGGCCAGGGCATTCTGTCCCGTGCCTGCGTCGACGACCAGCATGGTTTCGTGCGGTGCCTCGGGGTCGATCTTCTGCATCACCCGACGCACCTTGGCCAGCTCCTGCATGAGATGGCCCTGGGTGTGCAGACGCCCGGCGGTGTCGGCGATCAGTATGTCCACGCCGCGCGATTTCGCCGAGTGCAGGGCGTCGTAGATCACCGCGGCCGTGTCGGCACCGCTGCCCTGGGCGACGACCGGGACACCGTGCCGCTCACCCCAGGCCTTGAGCTGCTCGACCGCGGCAGCGCGGAAGGTGTCACCAGCGGCCAGCATGACCGACTTGCCTTCGTCGAGATAGCGGCGGGCCAGTTTGCCGATCGTGGTGGTCTTGCCGACGCCGTTGACCCCGACCATCAGGATGACGAAGGGCTTGCGCTCGGGGTCGATGGCGAGGAATTCCTCGCAGGGCTCGATCAGATCGTAGAGCTCGGCCTGCACCGCCGGCAGCACAGCCTCGGGGCCGCCGATGAGGCCCTGTGCGATGCCTTCGCGCAGGCGGTCGATGATGCGGGTGGTCGCGGCCACGCCGAGATCGGCGGTCAGCAGCGTGGTCTCGATTTCCTCGATCAGCTCCTCGTCGACCTTCGAGGCGCGGCCGATGAGACTGAACAGCTCACCGAGGCTGGCTCGGCTTCGCTCGAGGCGCTGTTCGAGGGGGTCCTGCCCGCTCTTCTCGGCGGGACGAAGCTGGGTGGACTCGAGGCCCTGACCGGATTTCTTGCGTCGGAAAATCGAAAACATCGCTGGAGTGCCTGTGATAACGGGCCGAGGTCCCAACCGCCTGCAGCCGGCGCGCTATCCTACCACCATGACAGGTCGGATTCGGATCATCAGCGGGCAGTGGCGAGGGCGGCGCTTGAGCGTGGCCGACTTGCCGGGACTGCGACCGACGCCCGATCGAGCCCGAGAGACCCTGTTCAACTGGATCGGGCCGGCGATTCACGGCAAGCGCTGTCTCGATCTCTTTGCCGGCACCGGTGCTCTGGGCCTGGAAGCGGCCTCCCGCGGCGCCTCGGAAGTGATCCTGGTCGAGAAATCGGCGCAGGCGGTCAGGCACCTGGAGTCGCAGCTGCTCGACTGGCCCGGCCGGGAGTGCCTGAGCATCGTCAATGCCGAGGCCCTGTCCTGGCTGGCGGCGCTCGCGGATGTTCGTCCCTTCGACCTGGTGTTCATCGATCCGCCGTACCACCAGGGTCTGCAGCATCTGGCTCTGCGCGCTCTGGTCGAACAGGGCTGCCTGGCATCCGGAACGCGCATCTACCTCGAAGCGGCGACCGATGAGGACTGGCGCGGAGAGGATGCGGACTGGATCGAGCGGCATTTCGAGTGCCTGAAGGAGCGCAGGGTGGGGGCCGTGATGATCGGACTGTTCGCGCCTCGGGCGTTATAATCCCAGCTCCTTCGCGACCGTCTTTCGACATGTCCAGCAGTCCCGATTACCAATTGGCCGTCTACCCCGGCACCTTCGATCCCCTGACCAACGGCCACACCGATCTGGTGATTCGTGCGGCGCGGATGTTCCGCACGGTGGTGGTGGCGATCGCCGAGTCGCCGCACAAGCGCCCGGCCTTTGCCCTCGAGGAACGGATCGAGCTGGCGCGCGCCGTGCTCGACGAGGCCGGGCTGAGCAACGTCGAAGTCACCGGCTTCGATAGCCTGCTTGCCCATTTCGTCCAGTCGAAGGGCGCCGGGGTGATCCTTCGCGGCCTGCGCGCCGTGTCCGATTTCGAATACGAGTTTCAGCTGGCCTCGATGAACCGGCATCTGGTCAAGCGGGTCGAGACGGTCTTTCTGACGCCGGACGAGAAGCACAGCTTCATCTCCTCGACCCTGGTCAAGGAGGTCGCCCGACTGCAGGGTGACGTCAGCGGTTTCGTTCACCCGCGCGTGGCCGAGGCCCTGCGCGCTCATTTCTCCGCCTGAAGAATCTCCTGGCGGAAAGGTTGGATTCGATGCACGCAAGATTCCTGTTCTGTCTCTGGTTCGCAGTGATGCCCTACGGCATGGTGCTGGCCGCCGAGTCGGCGCCTGGTCGCATCGCGGTCGCCTCGGCCCATGAACTGGCGACCGACGCCGGTATCGAGGTCATGCAGGCCGGTGGCAATGCCTTCGATGCGGCGGTCGCGGTTTCTGCGGCGCTGGCCGTGGTCGAGCCGGCCTCGTCCGGGATCGGTGGCGGTGGGTTCTGGCTGCTGCAGCGTGCCAGCGACGGCATGACCACGATGGTCGACGGGCGCGAAACGGCACCGGCAGCGGCCACGGCCGACATGTACCTGAACGAGAGCGGTGAGGTCGAACGCGACTGGGCGGTGAATGGCCCGCTCGCGGCAGGCATCCCCGGTGCGGCAGCGGCCTGGGTGCATATCGCGGAGCGCTACGGGCGACTGCCCCTGCAGGACCTGCTGGCGCCGGCCATTCGCCTGGCCGAGGAAGGCTTTCCGGTCGACGAGAAGTACCGCCGTCTGCTTGGCTGGCGTACCGAGGTGATGCAGCGCTGGCCCGAGACGGCAGCGATCTTCATGCCGGGTGGCGGGGTGCCTGAACTGGAAACGATCATCCGGCAACCGGAGCTGGCAGGAACGCTGCGCAGACTGGCGGAGCAGGGTCATGCGGGTTTCTATGGCGGCGAAACCGCCCGGCTGCTGGTCGAAGGTGCTCGAGAGGCCGGTGGAATCTGGACCCTGGACGATCTGGCCGGCTACCGAGCCGTCGAGCGCGAACCGATCCGGATCGACTACGAGGGCTTCGAGCTGATCACGGCGCCGCCGCCGTCTTCCGGCGGCATCGCCATTGCCCAGATCCTCAACCTCATCGAGCCCTACGATCTGCCGTCGCTCAGTCAGGTCGAGCGGATCCATCTGCTCGCCGAAGCGATGCGCCGTGCCTACCGAGATCGCGCCCTGTATCTGGGTGACCCGGACTTCGTCGATATCCCGACCGACATGTTGCTCAGCCCCTTCTACGCCTCGGGCCTGCGCGCCGGGATTCGCCTGGATCGCGCCACGCCTTCGGCCAGTCTCGCCGCCGATCCTTCGCTGATCCGCGAGAGCAACAACACCACGCACTTCTCGCTGATGGATGCGGATGGCAACCTCGTTTCGGCCACGCTGACGGTCAATCTTCCCTATGGTTCGGCCTTTGCGCCGCCGGGCACGGGCGTGTTGCTCAACAACGAGATGGATGATTTTTCCGCCGCCGAGGGCGAGCCGAATGCCTATGGTCTGATCGGTTTTGCCGCCAATGCGATCGCGCCTGGCAAGCGCATGCTCAGCTCGATGAGCCCGACGATCGTGCGCGGACAGGATCGGGTCGCTGTGCTGGGAACGCCCGGTGGTTCGCGCATCATCACCATGGTGCTGCTCGGCATCCTCGATTTCATCGAAGGCGAGGGCCCCGAGTCCTGGGTCTCCCTGCCGCGCTTCCACCACCAGTATCAACCCGATGTGATTTCCCTCGAACCTGACAGCCTGGACGACGAATCCATCGCGGCGCTGGAGGCCCTGGGCCACGAGGTCGAGGTCCGCACCCGGAGCTGGGGCAATATGCATGCGGTGATGTGGGATCGGGCCAGCGGTGCGGTCGAGGCCGCCCACGACCCGCGCTGGACGTCCGGTGGTGCAAGGGTCGTGGCTCCTGAGGACTGAGCGCTCGAGCCAAATTGTGATCCGTCGCACGGAATCCGGCTACGGGATAGGATAGATTTCCAGTTCGGGAATTCCGGGAGACTGACCAGATGGATGTTCAGTTCGGGGGAATGACTCGATCGGATGGCCGGGGGGACGTCGATCCGATCTTCAACGACCGCTTCGAAGACAACCGCATCGATCCGGACGAGTTCGCCTGGCGCGTTCTCGAGAGGATCAGCTATGGCGCGAGGCCCGAAGATCTGGCCCAGTTCAACGGGCTCGGCAGCACCGTGGATGAACGGCTCGACGCCTGGCTCGATCTGCAGCTGAACTGGCAGGCGCTTCCCGACAATGACCTGCAGTCGCGTCTCTCCGCCGCCGGCTTCCAGACCCTGGGCAAACCGATCACCCAGCTGTGGGCCGATCACGTCCGTGGCTCGATGAACGGCTCCCCGGAGCGCTACTTCCCGGTGGCCGAGACCGACGCCGCCCGCCTGATGCGGGCGACCTATTCGAGCCGCCAGCTCTACGAGATGATGGTCGAATTCTGGCACGATCACTTCAACGTGACCGGCTGGGACTTCAGCATTGCGCCGGTCTTCGTTCAGCATGATCGAGACGCCATCCGGCCGCAGGCCCTGGGTAATTTCCGAACCCTGCTCGAGTCCGTGGCGAAGTCGACGGCCATGCAGTATTACCTGGATAACAAGTCCAACCGCCGAGGTGGCTACAACGAGAACTGGGCGCGGGAGCTGATGGAGCTCCATACGCTGGGTTCGGAAGTCTATTACCCGGGTGCATTCCACGGGCAGGTGCCGATCGGCGAAGACGGTCTGGCCGTCGGATACAGCGATGCCGACGTCTACGACGTGGCCCGTTGCTTCACCGGCTGGACGATTCGTGATGGCCACTGGCAGTTTCCGGATACGCCCGAATACGACACGGGCGAGTTCTTCTACCACTCGGCCTGGCACGAGGGTGGGCAGAAGAACGTGCTCGACCAGTGGGTCGGTCCTGCGGGGCAGGAGGAGGCGCGCACGGTCATGGACCTGCTGGCCAGGCATTCCGCCACGGCCCGTCATCTCTGCACCAAGCTCTGTCGCCGCTTCGTCGCTGACGAGCCACCGCAGAGCCTGGTCGATTCGGCGGCCTCGGTCTGGCAGGCCAACTGGCAGTCCCCGGACCAGATCGCCCTCGTCCTGCGCCATATTCTGGGCTCCGAGGAATTCAAGTCGGGGCAGGGCAGCAAGGTCAGGCGGCCCTTCGAGCTGATGGTCAGCGCCTTTCGGAAGTGCGGGGCCGAGATCGAGCCGCGCCACTATGACGGCTGGACGCCCTATGGTGAGCTGTTCGGCCGCTTCCAGCAGACCGGCCACGGCAGCTTCCGCTGGCCTGCCCCCGACGGCTACCCGGACACGGCCGCGCGCTGGACCTCGGCGTCGGTGATGGGCCAGAGCTGGCGCCTGCTAAGCCGCCTTCCCGAACTCAGGGAGGCCAACGACGGCCCGTTTCTGCTCGATGTCCAGGGCATCACCGAGGCGGCCTTCCCGCTGGCGGCGGATCGCACGGCGGCGAACCTGGTCGACTTCTGGGTCCAGCGCCTGCTGGGTGGAACCATCGATGCAGCGCGACGCCAGCGGCTCGTCGACTTCCTTCGCCAGAACGCCGCAGCGGACGTGCAGCTGGATATCAGCAGCGGTCTGCCCTACGGCAACTGGTCGAGTGGCAATCTGAGCGCGCACTACACGCCCGTGCGCCTGCGTGCCATGGTGTCCTTGATTCTCATCTCACCGGAGTTCCACCAGCGATGATCAGCCGCCGTTCCTTCATCAAGGGCTGCTGTGCGGCCGCCGGCGCCAGCGCGGTTCCGGGGCTGGCCTACTTCAATCCGCTCGGTGGCGGGCGCGGCATCGGCCATGACGTGATCGTGTTCCTGTTCCTGCGCGGAGGTATCGATGGGCTGCATCTGGTGGTGCCGATGGCGGGTCCGGAACGGGCCAACTACGAACTGCTCCGCGGCAGCCTGACCATTCCCGAGGATCGCCTGCGACCCCTGGATGCGCACTGGGGTATTCACCCGCGCGCCGGCGGTGGCCCGGGCGATCCGGTCGGTGCGGCGCCGAAGTGGCTGCACCGGCTCTGGTTGTCCGGCGATCTGGCCATCGTCCAGGGCAGTGGCATGCCCAGTCATCTCTCGCGCAGCCATTTCGACGCCCAGGCCTGGATCGACCTGGGTACGCCCGGCAGCAAGAACACTCCCGAGGGCTGGCTCACTCGCTATCTGGCCACGGCAGCCGGGCTGCCGACGCCGCAGCTCAGCAGTGCCTTCGGATTTGCGTCGACCTTGCCCGTCTCCCTGCTGGGTTCGAACGATGCGTTCACTGTTGCCAGTGCCCAGGACTTCCGCGTCGACGGATTCCACTGGTCCTGGAACGACAGCAACCCCGACATTGCGGGGCATCAGGGCGCGCACCACCAGATTCAGCCCCTGTGGGCGCCGGGTCAGGGGGCGCTGGCCGATTCCGGTCGTCTGGCCGCCGAGGCACTGGCCGAGATGCGCGATCTGGCCTTCGACGAGTACCAGCCCGAGGGCGGGGCCGTCTATCCGTCCGGGTCCTTCGGCAACCAGCTGCAGAATCTGGCCCAACTGATCAAGGCGGACACCGGTCTGGTCGCGGCGACCCTGGACTACGGCGGCTGGGATACGCACGACGGGCAGGGTATGCCCGATCCCGGCAATCCGGACCACTACGACTACTACGGGATTCGTGTGCAGGGCCTGGCTGAAGCCCTGGATGCCTTCCATACCGACCTGTCCCAGTCCTCGCAGGGCAATCTGATGAACCGGGTCACCGTCGTCATGCTCAGTGAGTTCGGTCGCAAGGTCAGTGCAAACCAGTCCAGCGGCAGCGATCACGGCTACGGGAACGTGATGATGGCCCTCGGTGGCTCGGTCAACGGCGGTCAGTTCTATGGCAGTTTCCCGGGCCTCGACAAGGCCTCTCTGTTCGAATTCCAGGACCTTGATGTGACCACCGACTATCGCCAGGTGCTGGCCGAGGCCCTGGTCCGACGCATGGGTTACCCAGCGAGCTCGCTCGAGCAGGTATTCCCCGACCTGGGAAGCTATCAGCCCATGGGCCTGTTTCAGCCCTGATCCGTCCGCGCGGAAATTCTCCGCGTTCTCGGGGCTCCCTGCTTCCATTCAGGGGCATTCAGGGATACAATTGCACGTTTTGCTAGATCTGTAATCGGTGGCGGGGAAAACCGCCGACCGGTCGAACCATCACGGAGTAATCATGGTCAAGATTCGTCTGAGCCGGGGCGGCGCCAAGAAGCAGCCGTTCTATCACATCATCGTTACCGACAGCCGCAACCGTCGCGACGGTCGCAACATCGAGCGCCTGGGCTTCTTCAACCCGGTTGCTCGTGGTCAGGAAGAGCGCCTGCGCGTCGACACCGATCGCGTCGATCACTGGGTGGGTCAGGGTGCACAGCTGACCGAGCGTGTCTCGCACCTGGTCAAGGAAGCGCGCAAGGCCCAGCAGGGAGCCTGATGGCTCTGCCGGAGACCGCTGAGCAGGTCGTCATCGGCCGCGTCATCGGACTCTGGGGCGTCCAGGGCTGGGTTCGGATCTACTCCGATACCCAGCCGCCGGACGCAATCTTTTCCTACCAGCCCTGGCTGATCGGCCCAGGGCAGTCGCCATACAAGGTTCTGGACTGGCGTCGTCAGGGGCCTCGCCTGGTGGCAAGGCTTGAAGGTATCGACGACCCTGACCGGGCCTCAGCACTCATCGATTCCGAAATCCTCGTGCCCAGGGCATGCCTGCCCGAGCCGGATCCGGGCCGTTTCTACTGGTCGGACCTGATCGGCGCTCGAGTGGTCAATCTCCAGGATCATGTCTTCGGCGCCGTCCACGGTCTGATCGAGACCGGAGCCAACGACGTCATGGACATCCGTGACGAGACCGGACGTTCCGTATTGATCCCCTTCGTTCGTGACCAGGTGGTCAAGCAGGTCGATCTGCAATCGGAAAGGATCGTTGTCGACTGGCCGCTTGAATGGACCGAGGAATGAGCCTTTCGAGGATCGATGTCATCAGTCTGTTTCCCGAATGGATCGAGGGCCTGAAGCAGCTCGGTCTGACGGGCCGGGCCTTGACCGACGGCCGGATCGAGCTGCAGACCTGGAATCCCCGTGACTACGCCAGCGGTGTCCATCGCAGCGTCGATGATCGCCCCTTCGGAGGCGGGCCCGGGATGGTGATGCGCCCGGAGCCGCTCGCTCAGGCAATCGAGGCGGCCAAGTCGGCGTCGCCGAGTGCCTCCGTGGTCTACCTGAGCCCCCAGGGGCGAGCGCTGGATGACGCCGGCACGCTGGAGCTCGCCGAGCGGCCCGCGTTGATCCTGGTCTGTGGCCGCTACGAGGGGGTCGACCAGCGACTCATCGACAGTCTGGTCGACGAAGAGTGGTCGGTCGGGGACTACGTGTTGTCGGGCGGTGAGCCCGCCGCGGCGATCCTGATCGATGCCGTGACGCGGCGCCTGCCCGGCGTGCTCGGGCATTCCGAGTCGGCCGTCCAGGACTCCTTCGCGACGGGCTTGCTCGATTGCCCCCATTACACTCGCCCGGAGCACTGGCGGGATCGCTCGGTGCCGGAGGTGCTGCTGAGCGGCGATCATGCCCGGATCGATCGCTGGCGTCGGGCCCAGGCTCTGCATCGAACGGCGCGCCTTCGTCCCGACCTGTTTCGATTGCACGAGCTCGGCAAGGAGGATCTTCGGGCGCTGGAGGAATTCCCTGAAGAATTCCTGCCTTAGGGCTCCACAAGAGGCCAGAAACAGGTTATTATTGTTGGCTTGTGTTGCCGCGTATCTGCGCGGCGAGATCATTGACCGGGAACCTGAAAGCCATGAGCAACATCATCGAACAAATCAACAGCGAACAGACCCAGCGCGAAATTCCGGATTTTTCCGCCGGTGACACCGTGGTCGTGAACCTCTGGGTGCGTGAGGGCGACCGCCAGCGGCTTCAGGCCTTCGAGGGCGTGGTCATCGCTCGCAAGAACCGTGGCGTCAACTCCGCCTTCACCGTGCGCAAGATGTCGCATGGCACGGGCGTCGAGCGCGTCTTCCAGACCTACAGCCCGCTGATCGACTCGATCGAAGTCAAGCGTCGCGGCAAGGTTCGTCGCGCCAAGCTGTTCTACCTGCGCAACCTGGAAGGCAAGGCTGCTCGAATCAAGGAAAAGCTGACCCGTCGCGCCAGCGCCTGATTCCTGCTAGTCAGAGAGCTTCAGAGGCCCGCCGAGCAAGCGTTCGGCGGGCTTTTTCCGTTTTCGGCTCAGCATTTCAGCCGCCCCCTTTCGATTCGCGTGGCCAAGGATGAAAGCATCCCGCTTGCGTCTGTTGATGAATATCTGGCCGCCTTTTCTGGCTGCCGGAATCCGCGTGCGCGAAATCAGCGAGGACTACTCGCGCGTCCGGGTCGAGATGCATCTTCGCTGGTACAACCGCAACTACGTTCGAACGCACTTCGGTGGGTCATTGTTCGCGATGACGGACCCGTTCTACATGTTGATGTACCTCGAGCGCCTGGGCAGGGACTACCTGGTTTGGGACCGATCGGCATCGATCGACTTCCTGCGCCCGGGCCGGGGCAAGGTGATGGCCGAGTTTCACTTGGATGACCAGTCCATCAACAGCGCGAAAGCGGCGGCCAGCTCTGGTGAGCCGGTGCTGATCGAGCATGAAGTCGACGTCGTCGACGAGGACGGTCGGACGGTGGCCCGAAGCCACAGAACCGTCTACGTCCGACGCAAGAAGAAAGGGCGCTAGAGGGCTGCCGCTACGGCCGATTGGCTGGCCGAGGGCCTCAGGAAGCGCCCTGGGCGGCTGCCTTGTCTGCCTTCGCGTCCTTTGCCGGTTTCGTGCGGCTTTCATCGCCGCCGGCCTGCGCGATGCGCCGTGGTGCTTCGGACTCCCGTGTTCGACTGGTTCCATTGAACACGGCGCCGGACTCGATCACCAGCTGAGCGACGGCAATACTGCCCGAGACCCTGCCAGTCGCAACGATTTCCAGGCGCTTGGCTTCGATGCTGCCGTCGAACTGGCCGCTGATCATGACGGTATCCGCGTTGATGTCGCCTTCGACTCGGCCTTCCTCGCCGATCGAGACCTCGTTGTCGGAGTCGATCTTGCCCTCGACGGAGCCATCGACATGCAGGCTGTCGTTCAGGGTGAGGTCGCCGACCAGTTTTGTGCCTGAAGCGATGACGGTCGTTCCGCCGCCACGCTTGCGGTCCTGCGGATGACCTCGACTAATGATTCCCATTCGACTCGATCCTCTTCGGTGAAGACCCGATCATAATCGTTAATCGACCAGTTGAGGAAGGGTAGTGGGTCCAGGCGACGATTGAGGTGTCGGACTTCGTAATGGAGATGGGGCGCGGCCGAAGCGCCGGTGTTGCCGGAATAACCGATCAATTCACCCCGCTTGATGTAGGTGCCGACCTGCACTTCGATCTCGTCCATGTGGCCGTAGATCGTGGAGAAGCCGTAGTTGTGCACCAGCTTGACCATCTTGCCGAGGCCGCTGTTGTGGTGGAACGAGGCCCATTCGACCACGCCGTCGGCCGTGGCGTAGATCGGCGTGCCGGTGGTCGCGCGCAGATCGGCACCACCGTGCATGGCCAGCTCGTCGCGAATCGGGTGGCGACGCATGCCGAAGCGACTGGTCACGACCTCGGATTCCACTGGGAAGCCGCTGGGAATGGATTCCAGCATGAGTCGCTTCTCGAACGCGGTCTGGCTGGCGGTATCGATGCGCTGGGCCAGCGGGCGTTCCGGTTCGGCACGCAGGCCGATCAGGATCTCGATGCTCTCCAGTTCGCTGGACAGCGCCATCAGGGAGTCCGCCTTTTCGTCGACTTCCCTCTGCAGGGCCTGCCGATCGGCGAGCAGGGCATCGTTGCTGGCCATGATTTCGGCCTGACGGGTCTCCAGCGAGGCCAGCTCGCCGTTGAGCTCGTTCACTCGGCTGTTCAGGCCGTGCAGCAGCAGGGTGCCGGTCAGGAACACCAGTCCAACCGCGCACAGCACACCTGCCAGCATGCGCTTCATCAGCTGGGTGAGGGTGTAGTGTCGGGCACCGCGGTAATCGGTGATCGTGATCAGATAGCGATGTCGCATGTGACTCCGAGTTCCGGATTGGATCGACCCGTGCTGCCGACCCCGGTCGCGGGCCGCATGAGCTTCTCCGAAGCCCGGCAGACCGTCAATTATGCGGTTCTGTCGGGGGCGATGCAAATCAGTACAATCGTCGAGCCCGGATCTGCGCGGCCGGGCCTGTCCCATATCGGAGCCCGATGCATGAAATCGATGATTCTAATTCTCCTCGCCTCGAGCCTGGCCCTTGCTCTGGCTGCTTGCGGCGATGCCACCGAGCCCGCCTCGCAGGGCAGTGAAGGCGAGGCATCGCCACCCACGGTCGCGGCCGTCGCGGCGGATGATGCACCCTCGGTCGAAACCGCCGCCGAGGCTCTGGCTCCGGTCCGGCCGGGGATCTACTCGAGCTTCCGTCTCGACCCGCCGGTCGATCGGCTCAGCGAGAACGAGCAGCGCATGGTGGGCCTGCTGATCGATGCCGCCGCCATCATGGATGCGTTGTTCTGGAAGCAGGCTTTCGGGGACCCGGTCGTCTTCCTGGCCGGGATCGACGATCCCGACGCGCGCCGCTTCGCCGAGATCAACTACGGACCCTGGGATCGTCTGGCCGGAAATCAGCCGTTTCTGCCGGGCTTCGGTCCGAAGCCGGCCGGTGCGAACTACTATCCGGCCGACATGAGCGACGAGGAGTTCGAGGCCTTCGAAGACCCGGCCAAGCTGGATCTCTACACCCTGATCCGCCGGGACGAAGCGGGCGATCTGGAAGTGGTTCCCTACCATGAAGCCTACGCGGAAGAACTGGAGCAAGCCGCGGCGCTGCTGCGCCAGGCAGCCGAGCTGTCCGACAGCGAAGGCTTCGCTGATTATCTGCGCCTCAGAGCGGAAGCACTGGTCAGCGACGACTACCAGCCGTCCGACATGGCCTGGATGGACGTGCGCGACAACAACGTCGAGATCATCATCGGCGCGATCGAAACCTACGAGGATCAGCGCTATGGAGCCAAGGCGGGTTACGAGGCCTACGTGATGCTCAAGGATCACGACTGGAGCCAGCGTCTCAGCCGCTACGCGGCCTTGCTCCCGGCCCTGCAGGAAGGGCTTCCGGTGCCCGAGGCTTATCGCGCCGAGTCGCCCGGTACCGATTCAGACCTCAATGCTTACGACATGGTCTACTACGCCGGTCATTCCAATGCTGGTTCGAAGACGATCGCGGTCAATCTTCCCAATGACGAAGAGGTGCAGCTGGCGAGAGGCACCCGACGGCTGCAGCTCAAGAACGCCATGCGCGCCAAGTTCGACGCCATTCTCGAGCCCCTGGCCGAGGTGCTGATCGCCGAGGACCAGCGTCGGCACATCCAGTTCGACGCCTTCTTCGGCAATACCATGTTCCACGAGGTGGCCCATGGACTGGGCATCAAGAACACCATTAATGGACAGGGGACGGTGCGTGAGGCACTGCGCGAGCACGCCAGTCCGCACGAGGAAGGCAAGGCCGATGTGCTGGGGCTGTACATGGTGCGAGAACTCCTCGAACAGGGCGAGATGGAGGGGGAGGTCATGGATTACTACGTGACCTTCCTCGCCGGCATCTTCCGCTCCGTGCGTTTCGGCGCAGCCAGCGCTCACGGTCGGGCGAACATGATGCGCTTCAACTACTTTGCCGACTTCGGGGCCTTCGAGCGTGACGAGAACGGCCACTACCGAGTCATCGAAGAGCGCTTTTCCGAGGCGGTTGATGCCCTGTCGCGCGACATCCTGGTGATGCAGGGTGACGGTGACTACGAACGGGCCGGGCGCATGCTGGAGGAGCTGGGTCGGATCGGCCCGCAGCTGCAGGCGGATCTGGATCGGATCGACGCGGCCGGCATTCCGGTCGACGTGGTCTTCGAGCAGGGGCACGAGGTCGTCGGCTTTTAGGAGTTCCCTGACGTCGAGATCGGTCGGCGGGCCTTGATTTCAGGCCCGCCGACGCCTATCTGGGGTGAGGTATCCCAAGACTCTGCAGACCTGCCATGAGCCAGACGTCCAACACCGAAACCCGAGCTTTCGACACCGAAGTCCATCAGCTGCTCAAGCTGATGATCAACGCCCTGTACTCCAACCGCGAGATCTTCCTGCGGGAACTGATCTCGAACGCCTCCGATGCAAGCGACAAGCTGCGCTTCGAAGCCCTGACCAAGGAAGCCCTCAAGGGCCTCGATCAGGACCTGGGTATCGACGTCCACTTCGACGCGGAGAAGCACCAGCTGCGGGTCGTCGATCGTGGTATCGGCATGAGCCGCGACGAGGTCATCGAGAATCTCGGCACCATTGCCCGTTCCGGCACGCGCCGCTTTCTCGACTCCCTGTCGGGCGACCAGAAGAAGGACGCGCGCCTGATCGGTCAGTTCGGGGTCGGCTTCTATGCTGCGTTCATCGTCGCCAGTGAAGTGCAGGTCGAAACGCGCCGTGCCGACCTGCCGCCGGGCGAGGGCGTGCGCTGGATTTCCAGCGGCGAGGGTGAATACCGGATCGAGTCGATCGATCGTCCCGAGCAGGGCACGGTGGTCACCCTGAGCCTGCGAGAAGAACACCGGGATCTGCTCGACCGCTGGGTCCTCGAGCGGATCATCCGCCACTATTCCAACCATGTGGCCTTCCCGATTCGTCTGCTGGATGAATCCAGGCCGGGTGACTCCGAAGGCGATGGGTCCAGCCTGGTCAACGATTCCCAGGCGATCTGGGCGCGCTCCAAGGCCGAGCTCGAAGACGAGGACTACAAGAGCTTCTACCGCAGCCTGGGCATGGATGCCTCGGATCCGGTCAGCTGGGCCCATCATCATGTCGAAGGCACGCAGAGCTACAGTCTGCTGCTGTATCTGCCGGGTCAGGCGCCCTTCGATCTGTTGACCAACCGTGACGAGCGGGAGGGCCTGAAGCTCTGCATCCAGCGCGTGTTCATCATGGACGCGGCCGAGCAGCTGCTGCCGCGCTACCTTCGCTTCATGCGCGGGGTCGTCGACTCGGCGGATCTGCCGCTGAACGTCTCGCGCGAGCTGCTCCAGGACAGTCCGCTGCTGAAGAAGATCCGGGCGACCGTGGTCAAGCGCAGCCTCGACCTGATCGAGAAGCTGGCCGAAGCGGGCGGCGAGCCCTGGGAGCGTTTCTGGTCCGCCTTCGGCAGCGTCCTCAAGGAAGGCGTGATCGAGGACCACGAGCAGCGCGAGCGGATCGCCAGACTGCTCCGCTTCGCCTCCACACGTTCCGACGGAGAGCATTCGGTCGGGCTGGACGACTACATCGAGCGCATGGGCAAGGATCAGGACACGATCTGGTACCTCACCGCCGACAGCCTGCGAGTGGCGCGCTCGAGCCCGCACCTGGAAGCCTTCCGGGCGCGCGACATCGAAGTCCTGCTGCTGACCGACCGCATCGACGAGTGGCTGGTCGCCCATCTGGACGAGTACCAGGGCAAGACCCTGAAGTCCGTGGCGCGCGGCAAGCTCGAGCTCGGCGAAGAGGCCGATGCACCGGATGCCTCTGCCACCGCACTTGCGGGCCGCATCAAGCAGGTGCTCGGCGATCGGGTCGGCAATGTGATTCCCGGGCGACGCCTGACCGAATCGCCTGCTTGCATCGTCAGCGATGAGCACGGCATGAGCCTGCAGATGCAGAAGTTGCTGCGCCAGGCGGGCCAGGAGGTGCCGGAGACCAAGCCGGAGCTGGAGATCAATCCGACCCATGCCGTCGTCGAGCTGATGGCGGCAGAGCAGGATGAGGAGCGCTTCGGCGAGCTGGCCCAGCTGCTGTTCGATCAGGCCCTGCTGGCCGAAGGCGGCGAGCTGAGCGATCCGGCAGCCTATGTCCGCCGGGTCAATGCATTGCTGGTCAGTGCCCTGGCTCCGACCCCTACCGAGGGCGACAAGGACGCCTCTGCCAGTGCCGGCGCCTGAGGAGGCGCTGGCCCCGGCCAGGGCGCTGCACTGGCGGGAGCGCCTGGGTCACTGGGTCGAAGGGCGCGGCTTTTCGCGCTTCATCATCGGCCTGATCGTGCTCAATGCCGCGATCCTGGGCCTGGAGACTTCTCCGACGATGATGGAGCGGGCGGGCGCCGTGCTCGCTGGGGCCAATGCAATCATCCTCGGGATCTTCGTGATCGAGATCCTGTTGAAGCTCGTGGCCTTCGGGCCACGCTTCTTTCGTTCAGGCTGGAACCTGTTCGACTTCTTCATCGTCGGGATTTCCCTCGTGCCTGCCTCCGGGCCCTTGGAGATTCTGCGGGCCCTGCGCATCCTGCGAGTGCTCCGCCTGCTCTCGCAGGTGCCGAAGCTGCGCCTGATCATCGAATCCCTGATGCGCGCGCTGCCGGGCATGGGCTGGACCGCACTCCTGCTGATCCTGGTGTTCTATGTCTTCGCGGTGATGGGGACGATGATGTTCGGCGAGCAGTTCCCCGAACTGTGGGGCAATCTGGCTCGCAGCCTGTTCACCCTGTTCCAGGTCATGACCCTGGAGTCCTGGTCCACCGGGGTGGCGCGGCCCATGTTCGATGCCTACCCCTGGGTCTGGGTCTACTTCGTGCCGTTCATTCTGGTCTCGAGCTTCATGGTGCTCAACCTGTTCATCGCCATCATCGTCACCGCCACCCAGTCGATCCATGCCGATGAGGAGGAGGAGCAGCGACAGGTCCTGATGGAGACCCTCAAGCGCATCGACGAGCGCCTGGCGCGTCTCGAAGCCGGCCGGCCGCCGGCAGGGAAGGGCGAGTGAGCGAAGCCGTTCGCCTCGACAAGTGGCTGTGGTCCACCCGCTTCTTCAAGACCCGCAGCCTGGCCCAGCAGGCCATTCGCGGCGGCAAGGTCGAGATCAATGGTCAGAAGCCCAAGGCGTCGCGTCTGGTGCGGGTCGAAGACCGCCTGCAGATCGGTCGAGGCGAATTGCTGTTCGAGGTGGTGGTGATCGGGCTGGCCGAACGACGCGTTTCGGCAGAGCAGGCGAGAGCGCTCTACGAGGAAACCGCTGAGAGTATCGAGCGCCGCGAAGCGCAGCTGGCTCGAAAGCGAGAAGCTCGTGAGGCGGGTGCGCAGGCCGGTCGACCGGACAAGCGGCAGCGCCGGGCCCTGGAGCGTCTTCGTTCTCGAAATCGCTGAGACCCTCGATAGGCCAGCGCCTGTTCACTCGAGCTGAAGCCTTTAGTAGCGAAGCCGCACGCTGCGGATGCCCTCTAGCCCGTCGATCGCGGCCAGCAGATCACTGGAGGGCTGGACCTGCCAGCTCTCGCCGAGCTTCAGCAGAGCGTGCGCGTCCTGGTTCTGATAGCGCAGGATGATCGGGGTCTGGCCCGAGCGGTAGGGGTGCAGGGCGGCGGCAAGATCGCGATCGAATTCATCGCCGGCCTGATCGACCTCGATTTCCAGACGCTGCGCGAATCGCCCTCGAGCCTCATCGACTTCGAGCACTTCCTCGGCCACCATCCGGAAGCCGCCGCGGAAATTGTCGACTTCGACCTTGCCACGAATGACGATGATTTCGTCGTTGATCAGGCGATTGGAGACCTGATCGAAGAGGTTCTCGAAGATCGCCACTTCCAGGCGCCCGGTGCTGTCGTCGATGGCCACGAAGGCGCCCTTGCCCGGACGTTTGCGGATTGCCACGATCAGACCGGCCAGGGTCATCTCGACGCCCTGTCGGCGACCGCGACGCTCTTCACCACCGTTTCGCTCTCCGCCCAGGCGCTGCCCGATCTGGTCGAGGGTGGTGGTGATGAAACCGGCCAGTTCATCGCGGACTTCATCCATCGGATGGCCGGACAGGTACAGGCCCAGGGCCTCGCGCTCCGCCCGCAGTCGTTGGCGTCCGGTCCAGGGGCGAACGTCCGGCACGCTGCGTCCAGGCACCGGTGTCGGATCGCTGGGTGCCGATGGTGCTGAGCCGAACAGACTGGCCTGGCCGGCCTCCCGGTCGGCCTGGAAGCGCTCGGCCTCCTGCACGATCTCCGGCAGCGCGGCCATCAGCGCCGCGCGGTTCTCGTTCAGCTGGTCCAGGGCGCCGGCCCGGATCAGGGTCTCCAGGGTTCGGCGATTGAGTTTGCCGAGATCGACTTCCCGGCAGAAGCTCGACAGGGAATCGAAGCCGCCGATCCGCTCCCGGACATCGACCAGATTCTCGACCGCGCCGGCGCCGACCCCCTTGATCGCTCCCAGGCCATAGCGAATCGCGCCGTTCTCGACCTTGAATCGATAGACCGATGCATTGATGTCCGGCGGCAGGATATCGAGCCCCATCGCCCGGCAGTCTTCGATCAGGTTGGCGATCTTGTCGGTCTTGTCGAGATCGGCGGACAGCACGGCGGCCATGAATTCGGCCGGGTAGTGGGCCTTGAGCCAGGCCGTGTGGTAGGCGACCAGAGCGTAGGCGACCGAGTGCGACTTGTTGAAGCCGTAGCGCGCGAAGGTCTCCATCAGATCGAAGATGGGTTCGGCCTGGTCGGCCTGGATGTCGTTCTTCGCGGCACCTTCGACGAAGATCTTGCGCTGGCGCTGCATCTCCTCGGGCTTCTTCTTGCCCATGGCCCGTCGCAGCAGGTCGGCACCTCCGAGGCTGTAGCCGGCCAGCTCCTGGGCGATCTGCATCACCTGTTCCTGGTAGAGGATGACGCCGTAGGTGTCGCCGAGGATCGGCTCGGCCAGGGGGTGCGGGTACTTGACCGGCGCGCGGCCGTGCTTGCGGTTGATGTACTCATCGACCATTCCCGCATCCAGTGGGCCGGGACGGTAGAGGGCCACGGCGGCGACGATGTCGTTGAAGCTGTCGGGTTTGAGCTTGCGCAGCAGCTCCTTCATGCCCGGAGACTCGAGCTGGAAGACGGCGGTCGTATGGGCGGCCTGGAGCAGCTTGAAGGCCTTGTCGTCGTCGAGGGGCAGGTCATCGAGGACCAGCTCGTCCTGACCCTTCTGTTTGCGGGACTCGTTGATCGCCTTCAGGGCCCAGTCGATGATCGTCAGGTTGCGAAGCCCGAGGAAGTCGAACTTGACCAGGCCCACGGATTCGACGTCGTTCTTGTCGTACTGGGTCAGCACCGAATGGCCGTCGGGCTCGGTGTAGAGCGGCGTGAAGTCGGTCAGGGCGCTGGGCGCGATGACCAGCCCTCCGGCGTGCTTGCCCGCGTTGCGGGCGAGGCCCTCGAGGGAGCGAGCCAGGTCGAGGACCGAGCGCGTGTCTTCTTCGTTGTCGTAGCGTTGCTTGAGCTCGGGCTCTTCTTCCAGCGCCTTGTCGAGGGTCATCTCCAGCTTGTTGGGGATGAGCTTGGCGATCGAGTCGACGAAGCCGTAGTTGTAGCCGAGCACGCGCCCGCAGTCGCGCACCACGGCCTTGGCCGCCATCGTGCCGTAGGTGATGATCTGGGACACCTGATCGCGGCCGTAGCGCTGGGCGACGTAGTCGATCACTCGATCGCGTCCCTCGACGCAGAAATCGATATCGAAGTCGGGCATCGAGACGCGCTCAGGATTCAGAAAACGCTCGAAGAGTAGCTCGTAACGTATTGGATCCAATCCGGTAATGCCGAGCACCCAGGCGACGAGGGAACCTGCACCGGAGCCTCGGCCCGGACCGACCGGAACGCCATTCTCGAAGGCCCAGGTGATGAAGTCGGCGACGATCAGGAAGTAACCGGGGAAGCCCATCGAGACGATGACTTCCAGCTCACGCTCCAGACGCTGGTCATAATCCTCTCGCGTCGTGTCGGGCGCGAGTCCGTGGCGCTTCAGACGCTGGTCCAGACCTTCGCGGGACTTCCTGCGCAGGAAGTCGGCCTCGGTTTCGCCATCGGGCACGGGGAAGGCCGGCAGGGCGTATTCACCCAGGGTCAGCTCCAGATTGCAGCGCTGCGCCAGTTCCCATGTGTTGTGCAGGGCCACGGGCAGATCGGCGAACAGTTCGGCCATGGCCTCGGAGCTTTTCAGATACTGCTGGTCGACGTAGTCGCGGCTGCGCCGCTTGTCGTCGAGGAGGCGGCTCTGGTGGATGCAGACGCGGGCCTCGTGGGCGAAGAAATCGTCCTGGTCCAGGAAGCGGACGTCGTTGCTGGCCACGACCGGCGTCTCGGTCTGGATGGCCAGATCGAGCAGGCCGTTCTCGAGCAGTTTCTCGCCATCCCGGCCGAGCCGTTCCAGGGCCAGGTAGCAGCGCCCGGGAAACAGCTGCAGCCATTCGTTCAGCTGGCTTCTGGCGAGATTTCGGCGCCCGTTGGAGAGCGCCTGGCCTAGATTGGAGCTGCGGCCGAGCAGGGTGATCAGGCCCTCGGTCTGACCCTTCAGCCAGGCGGGATGGACCCGCGGCTGGCCCCGGAAGCGTCCCTCCAGGAAGCTGCGCGAGAGCAGGCGGCAGAGGTTGAGGTAGCCCGTTCGATCCTGGATCAGCAGGGTGATGACGCCGAAGCGTTCCGGGTGTTCCGGGTCCGATACGCGTAGATCGGCCCCGGCGATCGGCTTGATGCCCTTGTCCATCGCCTTGCGATAGAACTTCACCAGGCCGAACAGGTTGTGCCAATCGGTGACGGCGATGGCCGGCATGCCCAGCTCGGCCGCTCGGTCGATCAGCGGGCCGATGCGGACGGTGCCGTCTTCCAGCGAGTACTCGGTGTGCAGCCGAAGATGGATGAAGGGCGGTGCGGCGGAGTTCTCGCGGTCCATCGGGAGATTATAGCGCCGGCCGGGCGTTCTGACCCGGCCGGCGCCGGGTCATTCGACCGTCTTCCCGATCAGTCGCATGCCGATCACCAGTACGAGCGCGCCGAGGGGCAGGAGCAGCCAGAACGGCGCGCCGAAGCCGGCGGGCAGGGCGCCGATCAGCAGGGCCACGAAGCCTGCGAACAGGGCGTAGGGCAGCTGGGTGCGGACGTGCTCGACGTGGTCACACTGGCTGGCCATGGAGGACAGGATGGTGGTGTCCGAGATCGGCGAACAGTGATCGCCCCAGACGGCGCCACCGAGGATGCCGGCGACGACGGCATAGATGATCGCCAGGTCGCTCGGATCGCTCATGCCCGCGCCCTGCATCAGGGTCCAGGTCAGTGGAAGCATCAGGGGCACTAGAATGGCCATCGTTCCCCAGCTCGAGCCGGTGGCAAAGGCGGTGAAGGCCGCGAGCACGAAGACGAGGGCCGGGAGCAGGCCCGGGTGCAGGTGCTCGCCCACCAGGTCGGCCAGGTACTGTGCGGTGCCGAGTTCGGTGGTGATCGCGGACAGGCCCCAGGCCAGAATCAGGATGACGATGGCCAGCAGCATGGAACGAACCCCTGCGAACCAGGCCGAGGTGACCTCGCCCAGATCGAGGATGCGCTGGCCCAGGGTCATGGCGGCAGCGCTCAGCACGCCCAGTAGCGAGCCCCAGAGCAGGGATTTGTAGGGGTCGGCGCTGCCGACGATCTCCTGCAGGGTCTCACCTTCGCCGCTCATGTAGATGCCGACCACGACGGTGATGACCAGGGTGGCGATCGGCAGCAGGGCGTTGATGGCCCGCTGTGGCTTGTCCTCGTCCGGCGCCATGTGCTGGTTGTCTTCTTCGATCAGCGCTCGAGTGCGAGCCGGGGGCGCCACTTCGCCCTCGTGCCGCGCGCGTCGCTCGGCGGCCAGCATCGGGCCGAAGTCACGCCCGCTCCAGACCACGGTCACGATCAGGACCAGGGCGAAGAGCGGATAGAAGCTGTAGGGGATGGCATTGAGGAAGACGAAGTAGGCGTTCAGTTCAACGCCCGGCATGTCTTCGAGGGCCGATCGGATCAAGCCGACCTGGTAGCCGATCCAGGTCGTGACCAGGGCGATGCAGGCGATCGGGGCCGCGGTCGAGTCGACGAGATAGGCCAGCTTTTCGCGTGAGATGCGGTGCCGGTCGGTGATCGGTCGCATCGTGTTGCCGACGACCAGACTGTTGGCGTAATCGTCGAAGAAGATCGCCATGCCCAGTGCGACCGTGGCCATGCTGGCCCGCCGAACGGAACTGGCGAAGCTCACGATCACCGTGACCACGCCGGCCAGGCCGCCGTTTCGGGTGATCAAGCCGACCATGCCGCCGATCATGGCCGAGAACAGGATCACGGCGGCGTGGTCGCTATCGGCCAGCGCGGCGACGATGTAGCGCTGGAAACTCTCGAGCAGACCGACGCCCAGCCCCGTCAGTGTGAAGCCATTGAGCGCCCAGGCGCCCAGCCAGATCCCGAGGAACAGGGCTGGAATGATCTGACGCCACCAGAGCGCCAGCGCCACCGCCAACAGGGGCGGGAGCACGGAAATGACCCCGTAGGCGGTGGCGGTTTCCTCGGCCTGAGCGAAGCCCAGACCAGGGACGAGCAGAAGAGCCAGCGCGGGCAGAGCGCGCTGGAAAAGCGTCGAAATCATGTGATCCCCGTCATTTTTTTGACGACATTCTGGCATTTCTGGAAGCGTTGAGCCAATGCTGCGTGCCGTTCCCCGGGATGAGGCAGGCTGGCGAGCCAGCGCGCCTCGAGTGCGGAGAGCTCGGTGGCAAGATCCGGCTGACTGGCGCGCTCGGCGAGGCGGCTGGCCAGGCGCTGCACCTGATGGTCCATGCGCAGCTGCCGGTCCTCCGCAGGCGACTCCATGCCTGACAGGAACTCGATCTCCACGGCCACCTGTCGAGCTCGATCCGCGTTCTCGCTGGCCCATGCCGCGAGCTGCTCCGGCGTTTGATCTGGATCCCGAATCCGTTCGATCGCCTGTCGAAGGGCCTCGTGTCCGCTCAGTCTCGAATCCGCGGCCAGGTCTTCGGGCAGGGCCTCCTCGGCGGGCGTTCCATTCATGCGTTGTTCGAAGCCTTGCTGGATCTCCGAGGCGAGCGACTCGAGCGCCCTGACTTCGGCCAGCTGCTGCTCCATCCGCTGCTCCTGCTGGCGCTGTTCGAAGCGCTGTCGGGCCTGGTCGAAGCGTTGCGTGAGGCGGCCCGGCCGAGTCTGCTTGTCGGCGAATTCATCGGCCAGGCCCTGCATGCGACCGGAGGCCTCGGCGAGCTCGTCCCCCGGCAGTTCGGCCAGGGCTTCGGCCTGGATGCAGAGCGCCTCGAGCTCGGCCATGGCTTCCTTGTCGGCCTGCTTCTGCTCCTTGCGCTGGTCGTCGAGCTGGGCGAACAGCGGGTCGATGGGTTCGCGGAACTCCTTCCACAGCTGTTGATCGACCTTGCGTCTGGCCGAGCCCAGGCGCTGCCACTGGGCCTGCAGGCTCTTGGCCTTGTCGATGGCGGCCTTGAGGTCCTTCTCGTGGGCGAGTGCTTTCGCTTCACCGACCAGGCGACGCTTGGCCAGCTCGACCTTCTCGCTGGCCTCGTCCAGCTTCTTCGTGATCTGGTCCATCAGCTCGCGCAGGCGGCCAGCGGAGGCGCCGCGGGACTTCGGCGGCAGCTCGTCCAGGCGGCGAATGGCCTGGCGAGCCTTGCGCAGGATCGGCGTCAGGACCCGGGCTTCGACATCTTCCTGACCGGCCTTCTCCAGGCCCTGCTCGATGAATCGATCCAGCTCGGCCAGGCTGTCCTGCTGAACTTCCTGACGCTTCTCGAAGTAGGGTTTGGCGCTGTCGAAGGCCGACTTGCAGGCCGCTTGGAAGCGACGCCACTGACCGGCAGGGGCAGCGAACTTCCGCTTGTCACCGGGCAGGATCTCGAGCTCGTCCAGTCGCTGCCATTCCTGGCGTGCATCCTTCAATGCCGCGCTGATCGCATCCGGATGCTGGCCCGAACCGGCCAGCGCCTCGACCTGTGCGATCAGCTGGTCGCGATGTTCGTTGTGCGACCAGTGCTGATAGTTGCGCAACTCCTTCAGTCGTCCGTCCAGTCGCTGCAGTCGGCCGGTCACCGCGCCAGGGCGTTGCTTCGCCGGCAGCTTTCGAAGTGCAGACCTGAGCCGCCCGATGGCGGCATGGGCGCTGGCGATGTCACCCTGTTCGATGGCGTTGGCCGTGGCATCGAGCTCGGCGTCGAAATCGAAGCGTGGTTCCGAAGTGGAAGCTGGCTTGGAACTCGCGGCGGCTCTTGCCTGAATCCGATGCTGCAGCTCACGCAGCCTGGGCAGCGTCGCTTCCTTGAGTGCCAGGTCAGCCGCGCCGGGTGGATTCAGTGCGTTCCAGGCCCGATCCCAATCGGCCAGCAGGGCGGTGGCGCGGTCCGTCTTGACCGGGCCCGCCAGGGCCTGGCGAATCGCTTCGGACGCCCGTTTCAGGCCCTCGGAGGGCGCTTGGTCGGTGGTGTCGGGGTTCTCTTCCTTGGCGCTGGGCTCGGCCGGTGGCGCGGGCGGCGGACGATTCAAGGACGCCTCGATGATCGACACTGCGCCCCGATAGCGCCGGCTCAGGCCTTCGTCCGCGGACTCGATTCCGGCCCAGAGCCGGCGGATCTCCTCGAGTGCCCCGGCGCGATCCGTCTCGCCATCGCCGCGAGCCAGCGCCTCGGCTCGTGCCACGAGGGATTCGGCAGCCAGGCGTTCACGGTCGAGCGTGCCGCTGGCCGCTTGCAGTTCGAGCAGACGTTCCTTGACGGCCCCGGCGCGCTTCTTGCTGGTCTTGCGCAGACGCTCGTGCAGACGCTCGAGGGTCGAGACCTGTTCGATGCGTTGCAGAATCTCCTCCGCCAGCCCCGCATCGGCTTCGGTGGCGTAGCAGTCACCGAGAAATCCCTGCGACGAGATCCTTGAAAGCGCGGCCCTGCGCAGCTCGACATCCTTTGCTTCGGCCGCCAGGCGACGGAAGATTTCGGGCTCATCGATGCGCTCCAGCCAGTCCAGCCGCGCCTGCAGAAGGCCCTCGGCGGGGGTCGTGTTCACGGCCCTCAGGATGAAACGGTCGGCCCGAGCGCAGATCGCCGGGTCGGACTCGCGCAGACGAGCGTCCAGCCAGAAGGGCTCGGTGTCGATCCGCTCCAGGGCGGCCAGGCGAACCTGCACGGAATCATCGTGCTGGGCCAGTTCCGGTAGCCGAGTCTTCAGCTCCGGGGAATCGTCATCGCGCACGGCGCGAGCCCGGACCTCCGGGTCGCGATGCTGCCAGGGTTTCTTGAACAGTCGGGATTTCAGGCTCATTGGGACATGCGGGTTTCGATGGGTTCGAGACGGCCGAATCGGACTGGATCAGCTGTGGCTCTCCGGTTCGGGTGCTGGCGGTTCAGGTTCAGAGGAGTTGCTCTCCTCGACCTCATCAGTTTTCTTTGAATTACTCTCTTTCTGATTGAATTCCTTGCTGAAAATCTGCCAGAAAGCGATGAAGACGACGGCAATCAGGGGGCCGACCACGAAGCCGTTGATGCCGAACAGTGCGAGCCCTCCCAGCGTGGAAAGCAGCACCATCCAGTCGGGCAGCTTGGTGTCGCGGCCGACCAGGATCGGGCGCAGGATGTTGTCGGCCAAGCCGATGACGATCAGGCCGTAGGCAATCAGGACCGTGGCCGAGACCCACTCGCCGATGGCGTAGAGATAGATGGCCGCCGGCAGCCAGACCAGGCCGGCGCCGACCGCCGGAATCAGTGACAGAACGGCCATCACCACGCCCCAGAGGAGGGCGGCCGGAAGTCCGAGAATCCAGAAGATGATGCCCCCGAGTGCGCCCTGGGCCATGGCCACCAGCAGATTGCCCTTGACCGTGGCGCGGGTGACCTCGGAAAACTTTCTGAACAGCAGGCGCTCGCGCTCGTCGCCCAGGGGCAGGGCGTGCACCAGCTCTTCGATGAGGCGGCGGCCGTCGCGCAGCAGAAAGAAGGCCACGTAGAGCATCAGCGCCAGCTTGAGCACGAACTCGAAGGTGCTCTGGCCGACTGCGAAGGCATTCTGAGCGATCAGGCGACTGGCCGTCATCGCTGCTGCCGCCGCGCTTTCCCGCAGTCGGTCGGTGTTGATGTCGAAGCGCTCCAGCAGTTCCTGGATCATCGGGAAGGCAGCGCGCACCTGGTCGAGATATTGACCCGGTCGCAGCTCGCCGGAATCGAGGCGCTGGTAGAGATCGACACCCTGTTGCACGAAGGAGGTCAGCAGGAGAAGGACCGGGATGACCACCAGTACGACGCAGGCCAGCAGGGTGGTCAACGCGGTGAGATTGGGTCTGGGGCCCCACCAGCGCTCCAGTCGGATCTGGAGGGGATGGAACAGCACCGCGATGATGCAAGCCCAGAGTATCGGGGCAAAGAAGGGCTTGAGCAGGAACAGGAAAAGGGCCGTGACCACGGCCAGCAGGATCAGAAAGGAACGCTGTTCGAGCTTGTCGACCATGATCAGAAACTACTCCCACCGCGGAACAGCCGTCACTATAGTCGCTTGGCCACGGGCTCGCCAGGATCAATCCCCGCTTGACGGTGCATCGGTATGATTGCGGCGCTGGAATCGGCCTAGCGGCCGAATCGTCGACCATTGAAGAAGGAGCTGGAAATGTTTCGCAGGATCGCTTTTTTCGCCCTGGCCGCGGGTTTCTCCGCATCGAGCAGCCTAGCGCTGGCCCAGGGAATGCCTCGCTCTCCAGCGCCGGAGGATGCGAGGGTCTATTTCATCAGCCCTGCAGATGGCGAGACGCTGACCTCGCCGGTCCGAGTCCGCTTCGGACTGAGCGGGATGGGGGTTGCGCCAGCGGGGACGCGTGCCCAGCACACCGGGCATCACCACCTGTTGATCGATCTCGATGAAAGCGAGATGCCGTCCTTCGACATGCCTCTGCCTGCAACGGAACAGGTCGTGCACTTCGGTGGTGGCCAGACCGAGACCGAAATCGAGCTGGCGCCGGGGGAGTATCGCTTGCAGCTGCTCCTCGGCGATCACAACCATGTCCCGCACGATCCGCCGGTCCTGTCCGACGTCATCGTGATTCGGGTGACCGACTGAGGAATCGGCTCCCTGTGAGCCTGCCGGGCAGCCCGAGCGACCCGGCAGGCCATCGCTCAGGGCAGCCGGATGGGCTGCTCGAAGACGCCGGTATTGGCCGTCGAATGCTGGTGAGCAGTCAGGAACAGCCGATAGTCGCCTGCCTCCAGTCCCTCCATCCGGCCGGCGAACTGATTGGTGGTGCCCGTGAATGCCAGATCCGTGGTGGCCACCACCTCATCGCCGCGGTAGAGCAGGGCGCGAACGCTGAAGTCACCGGCCCGCCACAGGCCGTCCTCGTTGATCGGACAACCGCAGAGCATCGTCACGGCGCTCGTGATCTGCAGCGCGGCTTCTTCGGCGTCGATCGCCACTGCATCGACGATCAAACCGGGCAGATGGAGCACGAGCGGCGGATCGACGCGATCCACCCCGGGCAGCATCCAGAAGCTCGTTCGCTGATGGCGAATGCTTCCCGCCACGTCGAGGGGGCCGGTGACCTCGATCGCGACCTGGGTCGGCTCGTCAATGGCCAGGTGAGCCGTCCAGGAGGCCGATGCGGGCGCCGACGGAGTAAGTCCACGGGTCTGCCCCGTGGTCATCATGTCGCCGGTATTGCCCGTGGCGCCTTCGATGCGACCCTGATCGAGCACGGCACCGGTTTCCAGGTCAATGATGCTGACGTTCAGTCCGCCGACGCCCGTACCGATGAATTTGGCATCAAGGGAACGAACCTGCACCTTCAAGGCGGTGGATCGTTCGGTCTCCTGTTCGGCGATTGCAGGGCCCGTGAGAATGATCAGCAGCGCAGCAGTGGTCAGGAACAAGCGTTTGAACATGGCGGGAAGCTCCTTTGTGCATCAGATATAGCTCATATTATGGCAGGCAAGGACGTGACTTTTTGCACGTGACGCTGGGCATCCCTCTGCGTTTGAATAGGGGCCAAGCAAACATCTACGCCCATGGAGTGCCCAATGCACAGCAAGCGCTTGACCACTATCGCAAAGCAGTCACTTGGCCTCTTGATCGTCAGCGCGCTTTGCCTGTCCAGCATTTCAGCGATGGCCGAACCCGTGATGGTGTCCGCAGATTCGCGCCACGACGGCGATCTGGTAAGTCGTAACGAGCCGATCATCGTCGGAGACCGGGCGATCGTCGAAGGAGAGATTTCTTCACGCAATGGCGGCATTCAACTCGGGATCGAAGTCGTCGCCGGCGATCTGGACAGCCGCAACGGGTCCGTCACCGTGGCTCAAGGTGGGCGCGTCGGCAGCATCGAAAGCCGCAACGGCAGCGTCAACCTGGGTGCGGGCACGACTGCAGCGGATGTCAGCACCCGCAATGGCGCGATCGTGATCGCCGCTGGTGGACAGGTGGACAGCGCGGAGACCCGCAACGGTGCGATCGAACTGGGGCAGGGCGCTAGTGTGAGCGCTGGGATCGTGACCCGCAATGGCGCCATTGCAGTGGCGTCGGAGGCCCGCGTGGGGGCCTCGATCAGTTCCCGGAACGGCAGCGTCACGGTGCTCGAGAGTGCCGAGGTCGGGGGTGCCATCGAGACCCGAAACGGTGAAATTCACTTGAGTGGCGCCCGCGTCGTCGAGCATCTCCGCTCACGCTACGGCGATATCCGCGTTCGCGATGGCAGCGAAGTCGGCGGTGATGTGATCATCGAAGTGATCGACCAGGACAGCTCCTGGAGTCCCCTGAGCGGCCACGAATACTCCGATGCCGGGTCGATCTGGATCGGCCCGGGCAGCACGGTCAACGGCGATGTGATCATCCGTCTCGATGCGGACTACAACGCCGAAGCGCCCGAGCTGCACGTCGCCGAAGGCGCCGCGGTCCACGGCAAGGTCGAGGTGGATCAGCGAGTCATGACGAATATCGAGGGCCGGGTCGACGGCGGCGTCGAGCGAACCGAGCCCTGACGCCGAGGGCTGCCTGCCGGACTCCGGCGGGTAGCTTGTTGTTTCAGGGACGACCGGTTGAGCTACTCTCCGCGCGCGCTGCCTGTCTGGCTTGCAGAAGCGATTTCCCGCGACAGCGTCAGGCAGTCTTGTGCCAAGTCCTCTACATCCAGCCAGATCGTGTCGGCTAGACTATTGATCTCCACGATCGCTTCGCTTTGCTCGATAAGTGAGCGTAGAGCATGTTCTGCGGCGTCGATATCGCGAGAGGCTTGGAGCAGGATTTCTCGAGCCTGGCTGTCTTCGATAGCGCCGAGTCCGAGGGTCTCGCTGCCGTTCAGCAGCGCCGTTTGAATATGCTTGAAGTAATCCAGTTCCCCAGTGGCGCTGGCAACCATGGCTCGACCTGTAAAGGGACCCGCCAGGATCGCTTCGGATTTGCGGATCCATCGTTCCGTCAGGGTCATCAGACGGTTCGTAAAGTGGACCTGAACCGCTGGAGCTTGCGAGCTGATCAATTGCATGGCGGTCTGGTCAAGGCGCATTTGAATCTGAGGGATCGCTTCATGGAGCCGGACTTTTTCCTCGTGCAGGTTCAACATGGTTGAACTCTGCTCGAGCAGAGCCGTGATGCGCGCGTCGGTCTGTTCCCAATTCCACTGGATCTCCTCGAACGTCGCGAAGTATGAGAATCCCCTATGTGGGTTTTCGCCGATGCCACCATCTTGAAGAGACTGGAGCAGAGCTCTGACGCTGCTCTGAATGGCGAGTAGCTCCTGTATGGCATCTGCATTGCCATTCGGGATTTCGCGACTTGCCATAGGGAACGCTCGCAACGCGTATTGAAGCTCCGAAATGGTTTGCAGCTGCTCAATGGTCTGTTGTCGATCTTGATGCAGGCTGACCGCCGGGCCGAACTGGTCGCAGCCTGAACAGAGCAGTACCAGTCCAATGAGTGAAGCGGATCTTGCGAATCGCATGGTTTCAAGTCCCCGTATGATGGAAGCAGAACGGCCAACAAAAAACAGTATGCCATGCATGTCCTCGCGTCTTGCCTCGCCCATAAGTTCGCATAATGTATATTATGTATAATTATTGGTTTGGTCAGGAAGGTCGGTCGGCCCACCGACCCAGGCTCCGATTTGTATTGTTTTGGGATCAGCGTCACAATACGGGCCTGGTTGGCGCTATTCAGGGAGATATGCGCCTGTAGCAACATTCTGGGGAGCCTTCTTCGATGTCCGCGAAGTACCAAGTCAATCCTTCTCGCCTCGCGCTGGCGATCACCGCCTCCTTGTCGGCTGCGCAACTGTCCGCCGCAACCATCACCGTCGATTCCCTGGATGATCCGGGCTTCGTCGAGGAATGCACGCTGCGCTCGGCCATCGAGGCCGTCAATACGCAGTCAGCGGTCGACAGCTGCGACGCTGGTGACGGGATCAATGATCAGATCGTCTTCCAACCCGGCTTGACCGGCACGATCACGCTCAGCAACGGCGAACTGTTGATCAGCTCGAACGTGACGATTGCCGGGCCCGGATCGGCCGATCTGACGCTCGATGCCAACAGCAGCTCTAGAATCTTCAATGTCGATGGTGCCACTGCGACCATCGGCGGCATCACCCTGACCGGCGGATACAGCAGCAACGGCAGCGCTGTCTACGCGCACAACGATGCTGACGTGAGCCTTCAGGATTGTCTGATCTCCAACAACTACGCCTTTTATCTGGGCGGCGGAATCGAGGTCTACGGAGCCGCGGTTTCCGTGGACAATTGCGCGCTGAACTTCAATCGGACCACCTACCAGGGCGGCGGCATCGGGGTCACTCGCGGCTATGCGCGAGTGAGCAACTCCAGCTTCTTCTACAACGAGGCGGATTTCGGTGCTGGCGCTCAGGTCAGCCCCCTCGAGAATCCGCAGCGGGGCGGTCCTCCGCCGGGTTACCTGACCGCCCAGCTCGTGGTCGAGAACAGTTACTTCTACAACAATCTGGCCCAGATCGGCGGTGGTGCCATCGGCGCCGGCTACAACGAAATCAGTGGCGGCAAACGCCCTGAACGGGCTGCGGGCACGACGGGATCCGCCGTGATCATCACCGGCACGACGCCGGTCAACCTGAGCATCGACAACTCGTTCTTCCTGGCCAATTCCGCTCAAACCGGCGGCGCCATCGCGGCGGCGCCAGTGATCACGGGCGGCCCGGGGCCCCAGGGGGCGCCGGTTCCCCTGTCCAACGAGATTCTCATCACCGACAGCAGCTTCGACTACAACTACGCTGTTTTCGGGGCGGCCATCGGTGGTCTGAACTCCGCTGTCGAGGCCAGTACCACGAGCTTTGCCAACAACACGGCCGCTCAATCCGGCGGTGCGGTAGTGATGGCGTCCTACTACGGTGTGCTGCCGCCGCCGAATCGAGGCCTCAGTGGGCCACGGTTCCTGGGCTATGGCTTGACGCTGACCCAGAACGAGGTGCTGAGCGGTGGCATCGATCGAGGTTATGGCCCTAGATCCGGTGCCGGCGGTGCAATCATGCTCCAGGGCGCCGACGGCTACCTGGCCTACAGTACGGTTTCCTCCAACACGGCTCCCCAGGTCGGCGGCGGCGTTTTCGTCGCAGACGCCTATCTCGGTCTCAACGCCAGCCTGATCCAGAGCAACAATGGCGGGGGCGTCTACAGTTCCTCGGGCTACAGCATTCTGCAGAACTCGCGTCTGCTCGACAATGTCGCCGCCCTGGACGGCGGTGCCGCGGGCCTGCAATGCGAGCAAGGATCGATCTGCGGCGTCAAGTATTCCGAGTTCTCCGGCAACGGCGGCGGCGATGTCGGCGGCATCGCTGCGGATCTGTTCGGCGCTCGCGGCCAGGGCTCCCAGGTGGACATCCAGAATTCCACCGTCAGTGGCAATGCTGGCGGGTTCGTCGGCGGGATTTCCGCCAGCAACCTGGTCATGAACTTTACTACCGTGGCTTCCAACTACGCGAGCCTGGCCACTCGTGGTGGCTTTTCTTTGGTCGGGGGCGTGCTGACCGACGCCAATGGTTCGATCGACAACTCGATCATCGCAGACAACAGCACCTACTACGGTGCCTCGGACATCGAGACCAATCTGGCAGTGGTGTCCTTGAATACCTCACTGGTGGGCGATTCCGCGGGTCTGAGCTACAGCGGCGCCGGCAACCTGCTCGACGTCGATCCCCTGCTCGCTCCGCTGGCGCTGAACGGAGGCTCGCCCAACAACGGACGAACGCATGCGCTTGCAGCCGCTTCGCCAGCCATCGACGGCGGCGCGGTCAGCGGTCTTCCCAGTTATGATCAACGCGGGCCGGGCTTTCCCAGGCTGGTCGCTGCCGCCGCTGACATGGGCGCCTATGAATTCCAGGGGCTGATCGAGCCGGATGTCGGTCTATCGACCTCGGCCATCGACTTCAGCGGCCTGCTGGTCGGCCTGAACGATTCTGCCCAGCTGACCATCACCAGCACCGGAACCGGGAATCTGGACCTTGGGACGCTGACCATTTCGACCGTCCGGGGCGGCGGGGTGTTCGGTCTGCTCAACGATACGTGTTCGAACCAGACCCTCGCACCCACGGCCAGCTGCACGGTCGACGTCACTTTCCAGCCCCCTGCCCTGGGCAACTTCACCGGCAATCTGAGCATTCCGTCGAATGCCCCGAGCAGCCCGGATCTCGTGCCCGTCAGCGGCGTCGGCCTGGCACCGGTGCTGAGCCTCAGCTCGCCATCGATCAATTTCGGCGCCATTTCGGTGGGCGACAGCCTCATCGGCTCGACAACGGTAACCAACACGGGCAATGCACCGCTGACCTTCAGCGATGCGAGTGCCCTGATGCCGCCTTTCAGTCTGGTGACCGGCCCCGGCCTGTGTCTCGATGGGGGTCCGACGGTGCTGGCTCCGGCAGAATCGTGCACGCTGAGCTTCGCCTTCGATCCGACCGAGCCCGGGGCGGCCAACGCGACGGTCGCCTTGCTGTCCGACAGCTTCGGCGGCGATTCGGCCGTCCAGCTCAGTGGCTCGGCCGTGGCCGGGCCTGCCGGTCCCGCCCTTCCCGTCCCTGTCATGGGCCGGGTCGGAACCGCACTGCTGGGGGCCGGTTTGATGGTGCTTGGTCTGTTCGGCATTCGTCGAACCCTGGGCGGCTGATCCCGTCGCGGCCTTGTTCTTGTGTTGAAGAAGCCCCGGTTCGCGCCGGGGCTTTTCATTGGATCCGGGCACTCCCATCGACGCCATTCTGAGGGCTTCCGGTACACTGGCGACCTCGTAGACGATTCGACTGGCAGATCGGCCGGTCCGCGTGACTCAAGGCGCAGGGACATTGACTCAGGACTTACATACGGAGCTGCAGAGCCTGTTGCAGGCGGAAAGCAGTGATCGGGCCTTGAATGATTTGTTGAAGGCGCTGCGCCAGCGGCCAGTGGCCGGCGTCTGCGGCTTCAGTTACCCCCTGGAGCGCCACGCCGCCCACGAGGTAAAGGTGCACTGGGCCCAGGATCTGTCCGGTGAGCTGGAGGCGCTCTCGGTCGAAGATTTTGCGCAGCAGGGTTTCGACAACACACCGGCCTGGCTGCTGCGCTGGGCCTTGACCCGCGCTCAGCCGTTTCACCTTCGCCGCTATTCTCGCTACCTGCCTTTCTCGACGGTAATCATTCTCCGATCCACCAAACCGCCTGATGGGCGAGGGCTCAAGGACCTGATCGCAGTCCCCTACCCCCATGCGCCGCGAGGCCTGGGCGCGCTTATCGGGCTGTTCGAGCCGATTCCGGACTCGGTCGTACGGGAACTGGTGCTGTTGACGACCGCTTGTCTGGCCCGGCAGCCCTGGGGCATCGAAGCAGAGCATCGCTCCGTTCTCAGCGAGCGCCAGCTGGAGTGCCTGCAGTGGATCGTCGCTGGCAAGTCGCTGGAAGACACTGCACGAATCATCGGGATGAGCTATTCCAACGTCCGATATCACTTGGAACGCGCCAAGGAACAGACGGGCCTGCACAGCCTGCAGCAGCTGGTGGCCTTTGCCGCAGTCGAATACGGTCTTTCGCCGTTCGGCCCGGAACGTCCGCCCGACGAATCAGATCAGCCGAGACGGGCGAGGGGATAGACACAAGCGCCCTGCCCGGCCCGCCTTACCAGTGAAGCGCGAGTTGAGGGCGCGTGACCGGCGTCCAGTTGCCCAGTTCGATGCGATCCCCCCGCGCCCGGCTCAAGCGGAGCTCCAACCGGTCATCGAAGCGACGGACCTGCGCCCAGCGTTGTTGCAGCGTCGATGAACCGATCGCGTTGCCCTGCAGGGCAAGCACTGGCCCGGATGATGGACCGAGCAGGCTATCGAGCGCTTGCCGATCGAGCCATACGAGGTCGTTCGAAAAAGAGGCGCTTGAGGTGCTGGCTTCGAATCGATCCTTGAACAGATCGTCCACGTTTTCGACCGAGCCCATGTCGCAGGCTTCGCCCTGGGGACGTGGCACGCCGCGCTGGTCGATACCACCACAGCTGCCCCCCGCCGCATCCAGTGCCGGCGAGCTGGCCCTGGATGCATGGCTGCGGGTCGTCCCGCCGTTGTCCGTGAGTGGCCCCAGGCGCGGGTCGATGATGCCGCTCCCGTTGGGGTCACCGATCAGATTGCCGTTCGCGTCGGGCGAGCCGAGCGGCGCTTCGGCCAGGCTCGAGCCCGTGTTGTCGCCGATGAGCGAATAGGCCGCCTCGACGGCCACGCCGTCGGCGTCCACGTCGACCAGGGTGCCCGTCCCGCCAAGGCGATTACCGGCCACGATGCTTCGGTTCAGGCTCAGGCGAGCGGCACCGGGCTCGATGTCGTAGAGACGGATTCCCGCCCCGGCGCCGGGCGTCGCGGCGGCAAGATCGGCGGCGTTGTCGGTCACGGTGCTGTCGACCAACTCGAGCGTACTGACGTGCGTTTCTCCCGCTTCGCGCGAGGCGCGAAGGCGCAGCCCACCGTTGGATCGATCGGCCTGGTTGCCCGAGATGGTCGAGTTGGAAATTGTCGCCGTTACGGGGGAGAAGCGGCCGTAGAGATAGATCTGGGCACCGGCCGTGTCGTAAGCCGTGTTGCCGGAAATTTCAGTACCCGAGATCGTGAGGTTGGCGCCCGAGACCTCGCTCCCATAGAGATACGCATAGAGCCCGCCGATCGAGTTGGCCGCGTTGCCGACGATCCGGCTGTCGGTAATCGTGGCTGTGCCTGTGAGTTCGAATTGTCCGGTGCCGTTGTAAAGTACAAGTCCGCCGATGCGCTCATTCGAACTGTTACCCGAGACGATCGTATTCACGATATTCAGGGAGCCTGAAGACCAGACCAGATTGGCGCCGCCGACGCTCCGGTCTGCCGTGTTGCCATCGATCAGGGTTCGCTCGACGAGCGTATCCACATAGGGACCCGCCGCACTCCGCAGGCCGGCCGCGCCGAATTCCGCGCTGTTGCCCGAGATGATCGTGTCGCGAAGGGTGATCGTGCCCGGCGCGCCGGCCGTGCTTTCATAGGATCGAATTTCCGCACCACCGATGACCCGGCTCAGATTGCCGCTGAGCGTGGTGCCCGAGAGCAGAATCTCGCTGCCGCCGTTGGCGCGCAGGAACAAGCCACCGTAATTGCTCACGCTCTCGTTGTCGTTGACCTGGCTGCCCTGGAGGCTGATCGAGCCGTTTGCGCCGACTCGAATCCAGGCCCCACCACCACTCTGTTGCGAAAAGTTATCGAGGATGGCGCTGTTGGACACGGTGACCGAGCCCGATTCATCGAACTCCACGCGCAAGGCGCCCCCCCAGGTGCGCGCAAAGTTGCCACTCAGCGTGACTGCATCGAGACTCAGAGTGGCGTTGGCGGTGCCAGCCTCACCAGCGTAGATGGCGCCGCCTCCAGTGGGGCCGTTGGGCAGCGCAGAGCTGCCGCTGATCGTCGAACGCGACAGCGAGAGATTCTCGCGGCTCAGGACTGCGCCCCCGTTCCCGTTGACCGCGCCGTTGCTCAGGCTCAGGTCGCTGATCGACACCTCGCTCAAGCTGCCAGCGACGCCGTCGTCGATATTGAAATGTCGGCTGGCCTGGTTTGCATCGATCGTCAGCAGGTCCCGACCCGGACCGGTGATCGACAACGATTCAGAAATGGCCAGCTCCCCCTGGCTCAGGCTGATCAGCTGGACATTGCCGAACAGGCCCGGGTCGAATCCGATCTCGTCGACCCCGCTGCCTGCTGCGCACTCACCCGGGCTGGTGCGGCCGTTCTGCGAGTCGGTGTTGGCGTTCTCGATCGCCTCGCGCAGGGTGCAGCTGCCGTCATCGGCCGGCAGCCCGTCGTTGGCGCTGTTGACGGTGATGAGCGCTGCTCGTGCAGAAGGCAGGAGCAGTCCCTGAGCGATGGCGATGGCCAGAAGGCTAGGTTTCAGCATGATCGATCCTTGTGCAGCAGGTTCCTGGAGGCTCAGTCGAGCGCGCCGGAGGCCTACCAGCGAATTTCAAGATGAGGTTCCGTCACGGCCACCCAGGCGCCCAGGCTCAGTTGGCCGTCTTCGAAGCGCGACAGGCGGATCTCGGGATCCCGCCCTCGATGTCGCCCATGCAGCCAGGCGTGACGCAAATCCGGGGCCCCCGGCTCGTTGGCCTCGAGCAGCAAAGTGGCCTCGGAGGACTCGCTTCGCAGCCCAAGCAGCCCCGCCCGCACGAGTCGGGCCACTCGACGGCCGAACTCGGTGATGACCGTCGAGGCCTCGAAGCGATCGGAAAACACCCCGTCGGTCAGCTCCACCGAACCCATGTCACAGGCCGCGCCCTGCGGCCGAGGCACGCCGCGCTGGTCCGGGCCGCTGCAGGCGGTCCCTGCCGCATCCAGTGCCGGTGAGCTGGCCCTGGGCGCATGGCTTCGGGCCGACCCGCCGTTTTCGAACAGCGGCCCCAGGCGCGGGTCGATGACACCGCTTCCATTCGGATCGCCGATCAGATTGCCATTGGCATCGGGTGATCCAAGAGGCGCTTCGGCCAGGCTCGAGCCCGTGTTGTCGCCGATCAGCGAATAGGCCGCCTCGATGGCGACACCGTTGGCGTCCAGGTCGACCACTGTGCCCGCGCCGCCGAGTCGGTTACCGGCCACGATGCTCCGGTTCAGGCTCAGGCGTCCGGCGCCGGGCTCGATGTCGTAGAGGCGGATCCCCGCCCCGGCACCCGGCGTCGCGGTGGCAAGGTCCGCCGCATTGTCCGTGACAGTGCTGTCCACCAGTTCGATGGTATTGACATGCGTCTCGCCCGGCTCTCGTGTGGCGCGCACGCGAAGCCCGCCATTGAAACGATCCGCCTCGTTGCCCGAGATCGTCGTGTTGGAGATGGTCGCCGACGTCGATGAATAGCGCCCGTAGAGATAGACCTCGGCGCCGGCCGTGTCGTAGGCGCTGTTGTCCGAGATCTCGCTTCCTGAAATCAGCAGATTGGCTGCCGAAAGCTCGCTGCCATACAGATAGACCTTGAGTCCACCGATCGATGCCGCCGAATTACCGCTGATCCGGCTCCCGATCAGCGACACATTGCCAAGAATGGCCGACTGGTCGGAATAGGAGGAGAGATAAAGTCCGCCGGAGTTCTGGCCCGCCACGTTGCCCGAGATGGTCGAGTCGATGATCTGTACGTCGCCCGAATGCCATGAAACGTTCGCACCGCCATAGCTACGGGTCGCGGTATTGTTCCTGATCGAGGTTCGCTCGATCGTTGTGTCGACATGGCCCAGAGCAGAGGTGGCCAGGCCTGCGGGGCCGAATTCAGCGAGGTTTCCCGATAGGAAGCTGTCTCGGATGGAGAGGGAACCGGGCGCATTTGCCGGACTGAAGTCGAGGCGAATCTCCGCGCCGCCGATCCTCCTGCCCGAGTTCTGCGAAACCACCGTATCCTGCAAAACAACCGAGCTGGACTCGTCGACCTGAATGAAGAGTCCTCCGTAGTTGAAGACGCTCGTATTGACACTGATCGAACTGTTCTGGATCAGGATCGAGGCATTGATGCCCGATCGTATTCTCGCGCCGCCGACGGACTGGAGGGACGCGTTGTTTTCCACAAAGCTGTCGTTGATGACAACGGAGCTGTCATCACCCAATTCAGCGACGACTGCGCCCCCAAAGATATGGGACTCGTTGTTGATCAGGTTTGACGATTCGATCATCAGATATGCGTTGGGCGTGCCTTGTCCACCGGCATAGATCGCCCCTCCTCGGCCGATCCCAACGCTACTTCCTTCCGCAACACTCCCGGAAATCGTCGATCGTTCGAGGATCAGGTTCTCACGCGTCAGAATCGCGCCGCCGTTCCCGGTGACCGATCCGTTGACCAGGGCCAGATCGCTGAGGTTCGCCTGGCTGAGCTCGCCGCTGCTGCCATCGTCGATATGGAAATGGCGGCTGGCCTGATTGGCGTCGATCGTCAGCAGCTCCGCGCCGGTGCCGGCGATCGTGATCGACTCGGTGATCACCATCTCGCCCTGGCTCAGGGTGATGATCTGGGTGCCGCCGAATATGCTCGCATCGAAGTCGATCAGATCGGCCCCCTGCCCCGCCTCGCACTCACCCGGGCTGGTGCGGCCATTCTGGCTGTCTGTGTTGGCGTTTTCGATGGCTTCGCGAAGCGTACAGCTGCCGTCGTCGGCCGGCACCGCATCGATGGTTGCATCGACGGTGATGGTGGCCGCCCTGGCGGCACCCAGCAGCAGTGCCTGCGCGACGGCGGCGGTCAGAAAGGAGTGTCTTAGCATGGTCTGATTCGGCCGCGTCGAACCCACGCGTGCCGCCCCTTGAGATCAGAGCGAAAATCTATCCCGCAGCGATGGCCTGATCAACTGGCAGATCTGCCAGTGTTCTCGAACTTAGGCCTGTGGGTAGCGAGTGAAATCCCGAACACGAAGGGCATGAAGAACTCACGACGGGCGCGAAGAAAGCATTAAGCTTGAGGTCGGGCATGGCCCTGCCCGCGCCGTGTGAAGCAAGGGTATGGAACGTGACTCACCAGTCCAGGAGAGTGGAAAACATGATCAACAAGTTGCTATTGGCCGTCGCGCTGTGCGGGCCGATGCTGAGCTCAGGCCTCAAAGCCGAAGACCATCGTCATTTCAGCCCCGAGCCCGGTCAGGGCCTGACGATCTACCATGACGTCAATCCCCTCACCCGCACCCATCGCGCGGCAGCGGCGATGACCGAGTTGCATGCCGAGTACTACGAGCGCGGCTACACGGTGATCGACGTCGAGCCCTATGTGGAAGACGGTGACCTCAAGGGCTTCTTCATTACCTACGTGGCCCGAGACAACGATCAGCCTTGATGCCGGTCAGGTGGTGGCCTGTCCTGGGTCTGGCCCCTATTCAAAGCGATCCCGGAAGATCTCCATGGTTCGGACCGAGATCGAGACGGTGGCCATATCGCTCGCAACGGAGTCGTCGGCGATCGTGTCGCTGAAGCTGGCCTCCCCCGATCACGCCGCCTAGCGGTGTCTGGCAGTGGATCCAAGAGAATCGAGCCATCGTTCGATTTGACCGATGTGGCCGATCTGGCGCTCATGGGCCCCCCGATTTTCTTTCTACGCTACTACAAGCTTTGGAATTGCCGTCTAAGGACCGAAGGCTCCAACGAAAAACGCCCCGACAATCGGGGCGTTTTCAGGGCCGGAATCAACGCGGCACGGGTCCGCGGCGACCGACTAGCCGCACTTCGAATAGCCGCAGGCCAGGCAGGTCTGGCAGCCGTCGAGCAGCACCATCGCCTTGGTCGAGCACTTGTGGCAGAGCGTGGCGGAGGCCGGGTAGTCGGCGGTGTCGCTGTCGGGCGTGACGGCCGGGAGGTCGGCGCCCTGCCCTTCGGCTTTTTCGCGGGCTTCGACCTCGGCGCGCTTCTGCTTGAGCATCAGCTGCTGCTGCTCGCTGAGTTCGTCGGGCTCCAGCAAGCCGATGCGCTTGAAGTGGTGCTCGACCACGGCGCCGATGTCGGCGACGATGGACGGCACGAAGCGACCGCCGGGCTTGAAGTAGCCGCCCTTCGGGTCGAACACGGCCTGCAGTTCCTCGGCCATGAAGGTGACGTCACCGCCCTTGCGGAACACGGCGGACATGACTCGGGTCAGGGCCACGATCCACTGGAAGTGATCCATGTTCTTCGAGTTGATGAAGATCTCGAAGGGTCGGCGCTGCTCGTGCTCCGTGCCCATGTTCAAAACGATGTCGTTGATCGTCACGTACAGAGCGTGGTCATCGAGGGGCGTGCGGATCTTGTAGGTGGCGCCTTCCAGGCACTCCATCCCTTCCGGACGCTCGAGCTTTTCGTGCATGCGGATGATGTCGGCCTTGCGATTGGCCTTCTTGTCCGTCTCGGCTTTGCTCTCTTCCTTCTTTTCGCCGACGTGGTAGCCGACGATCTTCTTGTTGATGCGTACCGTCATGATCAGAACTTCCCGTAGTAGCCTTCTTTCAACGCGTCGAACAGGTTCGCCGCGGTGTGCACTTCGCCATCGTATTCGACTTCCTCGTTGCCCTTGAGCTCCACCGTCGAACCGTCTTCCAGCTCGAAGGTGTAAGTGGTCGATTCGAGGTCCTTCTCGGTCACCAGCACGCCCTGGAAGGCCTGCGGGTTGAAGCGGAAGGTGGTGCAGCCTTTGAGGCCCTGCTCCCATGCGAACAGGTAGATGTCCTTGAAGTCTTCGTAGGGGTAATCCGTCGGCACGTTGGCGGTCTTGGAGATCGACGAATCGATCCACTTCTGCGCCGCGGCCTGGATGCCGACGTGCTCCTTCGGCGTGATCGTTTCGGCGGTCAGGAAGTAGTCGGGCAGCTGCTCGGCCGGGTCCTCCGAGTACGGCATGGCCTGCGGGTTGACCAGGGTGCGGTAGGCCAGCAGCTCGTAGGAGTAGACGCTGACCTTCTCCTTGCTCTTCTTGCCTTCGCGGATCACGTTGCGGTTGTAGTGATGGGCGAAGCTGGGCTCGATGCCGTTCGAGGCGTTGTTGGCCAGGGACAGGGAGATGGTGCCGGTCGGAGCGATCGAGGTGTGATGGGTGAAGCGTGCGCCGGTCTCGGCGAGCTTCTCGACCAGCTCGGGTGCGACTTCTGCCACCTTGCGCATGTAGCGGCTGTAGCGGGCGTGCAGCACGCGGCCCGGAACCTTGTCGCCGACCTGAAAGCCATCGGCCTTCATTTCCGGGCGCTGGCGGAGCATCTGGGCCGTGACCTCGAACTCGTCGTTCATGATCGGCGCCGGGCCCTTCTCTTCGGCCAGCTCCAGACCCACTTCCCAGCCCGCCACGGCCATTTCCCGGGCGACCCTTTCGGTGAACTCCAGGGAATCGGCCTGGCCGTACTTCATGCGCAGCATCGTGACCGTGGAGCCCAGCCCCAGGAAACCCATGCCGTGGCGTCGCTTGTACTCGATCTCCTTGCGCTGCTGTTCCAGCGGCAGCCCGTTGATCTCGACCACGTTGTCGAGCATGCGGGTAAAGATCTTGACCGTGCGACGGTACTCGTCCCAGTTGAAGCGCGCGTCCTCGGTGAAGGGGTCCTCGACGAAGCGGGTCAGGTTGACCGAGCCCAGCAGGCAGGCGCCGTAGGGCGGCAGGGGCTGTTCGCCGCAGGGGTTGGTGGCGCGGATGTTCTCGCACCACCAGTTGTTGTTCTGGTCATTGATGCGGTCGACCAGCACGAAGCCCGGCTCGGCATAGTCGTAGGTGCTGGTCATGATCATGTTCCACAGGCGCTTGGCCGGGATGGTCCTGTAGATCCTGCAGGCGACCAGGCCTTCCTCGTTGACCACGTAACCCTGGGTCTGCGGCCAGTCGCGCCAGACCACTTGCTCGGGATCGCTCAGGTCGATCTCGCCGGCTTCGCTGTCGAGGACCGGGAAGACCAGCGGCCAGTCCTCTTCGTTCTTGACGGCGCGGATGAAGTCATCGGTGATCAGCAGCGAGCAGTTGAATTGCCGCAGCACGCCGTCGGCGCGCTTGGCGCGGATGAAATCGGCCACGTCCGGGTGCGAGATGTCGAAGGTCGCCATCTGCGCACCGCGCCGGCCGCCGGCCGAGGACACGGTGAAGCACATCTTGTCGTAGATGTCCATGAACGACAGCGGGCCCGAGGTGTAGGCGCCGGCACCCGACACGTAGGCGCCTTTCGGGCGCAGCGTCGAGAACTCGTAGCCGATGCCGCAGCCCGCCTTCAGGGTCAGGCCGGCTTCGTGCACCTTGCCGAGGATGTCGTTCATCGAGTCGCCGATCGTGCCGGAGACCGTGCAGTTGATGGTCGAGGTGGCGGGCTTGTGATCCAGGGCGCCGGCATTGGAGGTGATGCGCCCGGCGGGGATGGCACCGCGGCGCAGCGCCCAGAGGAATTCGCGGAACCAGTGTTCACGGGCCTCCGGGGTGGCCTCGACGGCGGACAGGGCGCGGGCGACACGTCGATAGGTGTCGTCCATTTCCTTGTCGATGATTTCCCCTGTTTTCGACTTCAGTCGATACTTCTTGTCCCAGATATCCAGGGACGCTTCCTGAAACGCGATGTCAGGGAGCGCCGCCGTCAGGGCTTCTGCCGAAACACTCATGCCGCAACCTCTTGAAAGACCGATCTTGTTAGGAGTTATGCACAGGTTGTTACCGCGCTTGTTCACAACCTGTTGTGCCTGCCCGATGTTTGCAACACAATATCTTGTGCCGCGGCCGATACCTTACGATCTTCAGGTGCATGAATCAAGTGAAACGTGATGCAGAACACAGCCCGGACGATGCTCCGATCCCGATGCAGCGCCTGGAACTGGCGCTCTTCGAGCCCGAAATCGCCCCGAACACGGGCAATCTGATGCGTCTTTGCGTCAATCTGCCGGCCCGCTTGCACCTGATCGAACCGCTGGGTTTCGCCCTCGATGACCGGCGCCTGCGACGCGCCGGACTGGACTACCGGGAGCGCGCCGTCGTCCAGCGCCATACGGATCTGGATGCCTTCATCGAGCTGCATCCGCCGGCGCGCTGGTGGGCCTTTACCACGCGCGGCAGCGTTCGCCACAGCGATTGCAGCTTTCAGTGGGGCGATGTCCTGCTGTTCGGTCCGGAGACCCGGGGCCTGCCGGACACGGTACTGGATCGAGTGCCGAAGGACCGCTGGGTGCGGATTCCGCAGCTGCCGGGAGCGCGCAGCCTGAATCTGGCCAATGCGGCCTCGGTCGCGGCTTATGAGGCCTGGCGCCAGCTCGATTTCGCGGGTGCGGTGCTTTAGGAGTCGTGACGTTCCGAATCGGGTGTGCGCCCTGAAGCGCCCTATTCCGTTTCGCGCTTGAGGTCGCGCTCCATCAGCACCTTGACGCCGGTGCGCGCATTCCAGCCCTTGAACAGGATGCCATGGACCTGCTCGGTGATCGGCATGTCGACGCCGTAGCGCTCGGCCAGGCGCATGGTCTCCTGCGAGGTCTTGATGCCTTCGACGACCTGCCCGATCTCGGCCACGGCCTCGTCGACGCTCTGGCCGCGGCCCAGGGCCAGCCCCAGGCGGCGGTTGCGCGACAGATCGCCGGTGCAGGTCAGCACCAGATCGCCGATGCCGGCCAGACCCATCAGGGTGCGGGGGTCGGCGTCCATGGCTTTGCCCAGGCGCATGGTTTCGGCCAGGCCGCGAGTGATGAGCGCGGCGCGGGTGTTGGCGCCGAGCTCCAGACCGTCGGCCATGCCGCAGGCCACGGCCAGCACGTTCTTGACCGCCCCGCCCAGTTCGGCACCGGTCAGGTCCGAGGTGTAGTAGGCGCGAAAGCCCGAGCCGTGCAGCAGCCCGGCCCAGGTCTCACCGAACTCGGGACTGCTGGCAGCGACGGTGACGGCCGTCGGCAGCCCGGCGGCGACTTCCTTGGCAAAGGACGGCCCGGTGATCAGGGCCAGGGGCATCGCCGTGCCGAAGCGTTCCTCGGCGACCACGTGCAGCAGACGACCGCTGCCGGGCTCGAAGCCCTTGCTCGCCCAGGCCAGGCCCATTTCGGGTGTCAGGTGTGGCGCCAGGCGTTCCAGGGTTTCCGGGAAGGCGTGGCTGGGCGTGACCACCAGCAGCCGGTCGACGTCGGCGAGGCAGGCGTCGAAATCGGCGCTGACCGAGAGGTTCTCGGGCAGCGCGAAGCCGGGCAGATAGCGTTCGTTGACCCGGTCACGCTGCATCGCCTCGGCCTGGGCCGGGTCCCGGGCCCACAGGCGGACTTCGTGGCCCTGACGGGCGAGCTGAAGTGCCAGTGCGGTGCCCCAGGAGCCGGCACCGAGGACGGCGATGCGAGCGCTCATGCTCAGGCGTTGCCGGCTTGCTCGCCAGCCTGCCCTTCGGCCAGACGCTGACGGAAGACAGCCTCGAAGTTGACCGGCTGGATCGGCGGCATGAAATAACCACCGGCGGCGACCATGTTCGAGATCTGGGTGCGGTTGTAGGGGAACAGCACGTTCGGGCACAGCACGTTGATCACGTAGGGCATCTGCTGCTCGCTGAAGCCGGCGAACTGGAAGATGCCGCCGTACTGGACCTCGCACAGGAAGGCGGTGTTTTCGCCCTGCTTGGCGGTCACGGTGACGCTCAGGATCACTTCCCAGCGATTGTCGTCGAGCTGGTTGGTGCGCTGCGACAGGCTCAGGTTCATGTCCGGCTGGCCTTCGGCGCCGTCCAGCTCCTGGGGAGACTTCGCTTCGTAGGAGGCGTCCTTGAGGAAGACGTGCTGGACGATCATCTGTGCCTCGCGGCTCTGTGCGTTCTCGCCCTGTGCGGCGCCCTGGTTTTCTTCTGCCATGATGCGTACTTTCCTTCGATTGGTTTTGAATCAGTCAGTGTTCGACCCTCGCTCACTCGGGGAGCGAAGGGCCGGGGCGACGGATCAGCCTTCGGCCGCTTCGGCCTTGCGCTTCTTGCCCGTCTTTTCCTTGCGCTTGTTCGAGCCCGAGCCCTTGGCGCGGCTCACCGGCTGCTGGTCAGCCAGCCACTGCGACAGTCCGCCCGCTAGGACGTTCACGTTGCTGAATTCCAGCTTGACCAGGCGGTTGGCCATCTGCGGTGCGACCTGATTGTTCTTGCAGTACAGGAGCACCGGTCGCTCGCGCCACTTGAGCAGCTCCTTGTTGCCGGCCTCGATGCGGGTCGGCGGCATGTTCAACGCGCCGATGATGTGACCCTTGGAGAAGTCGCTGCTGTTGGAGACATCGATGACCACCGTGTCGTCCTGATTGATCAGGCGCACGGCGGCCAGGGTGTCGAGTTCACGCCATTTGCGCCCGAGCCGAGCGACCTCGTAGGCCAGCCAGGCCACCAGCACCAGCACGAAGGCGGCGCTGAGAATCGGGTGGTTGCCGGCGAATTCCAGAACTTGCTGCATGGGTTGTCAGAGACTCGGACCAAAGCCGGCCATTATCCGCCATTTTGGCCCACCTTGCCAGCATCCGGGCTCGATCGTCCCGGATCGTCTGTGGGATAATCGCAGCCTGACCTGCGAACTGGATACCGTCCCCCCATGCCGCAACATCGCCCGCTCACCCTTCTCATCCTGGATGGCTGGGGCCATCGCGAAGCCGCGCCGGACAATGCCATCACGACGGCCGATACGCCCAACTGGGACGCGCTCTGGGCCAGCCAGCCCCACGCCCTGCTCCGGACCTCCGGCCTGGCGGTCGGTCTGCCGGAGGGCCAGATGGGCAACTCCGAGGTCGGCCACATGAACATCGGTGCCGGTCGAATCGTCTACCAGGAGTTGACCCGCATCGATCGGGCGATCGACTCGGGCGAGTTCGAAACCAACCCGGTGCTGCAGGAGACCCTGGACGCGGCGGCCCGATCCGGTGGTTGCGTGCACATCCTGGGCCTGCTCTCCCCCGGAGGTGTCCACAGCCACGAGCGCCATCTGCTGGCCACGCTGGACGCCGCTCTGGCCAATCCGGACATCCGGTCCGTGGCCGTGCATGCGTTCCTCGATGGACGTGACATGCCGCCCCGGAGTGCGGAACCGTCGATCGAGCAGCTCGAGCTCGCCGTTGAACGGGACCCGCGCGCGGCGATCGCCAGTGTCTCCGGCCGCTACTACGCCATGGACCGGGATCAGCGCTGGGACCGGGTCGAACGGGCCTGGAATGCCGTGGTCGAGGCGCGGGGCACGCAGGACCTGCCGAGCGCTTCGGAGGCACTCCGGCGCGCCTATGAAGCAGGACAGGACGATGAGTTCGTCGAGCCCGTGACGATCGCGGGCGGACACGCCATCGATGACGGCGACGTGGTGCTGTTCATCAACTTCCGGGCCGATCGTGCCCGCCAGCTGACCCAGGCCCTGATCGACCCGGACTTCGCCGGCTTCGAGCGCCGTCGCCCCGAGCTGGCGGCGATGGCGACCATGACCCGCTACCAGGCGGACTTTCCCTGCCCGGCCCTGTTCGAACCGGAACGCATGAAGGATCTGTTCGGGGAGGTGCTGGCCCGGTCCGGCCTGAAGCAGCTGCGCATCGCTGAAACCGAGAAGTACGCCCACGTCACCTACTTCTTCAACGGCGGCGAGGAAACGGTGTTCGAGGGCGAGGACCGTGTGCTGGTGCCCTCGCCGAAGGTCGCGACCTACGATCTTCAGCCGGAGATGAGCGCCCCCGAACTGAGCGAGCGTCTGTGCGCTGCGATCGCCGGTGGCGACTACGATGTCATCATCTCGAACGTCGCCAATCCGGACATGGTCGGTCATTCGGGGCGCTTCGAGGCGGCCGTGGCGGCCGTCGAGGCCGTCGATCGACTGCTGGGCCAGGTGCTCGACGCCATCCGGAATGCAGGCGGCGAACTGCTGATCACCGCCGACCACGGCAACGTCGAGCAGATGACCGATCCGGACACCGGCCAGGCGCACACGGCGCACACCCTCAATCCCGTGCCTTTCGTCTATGTCGGGCCGCGCGACTGCCGGATGGAGGCCGAGGGTTCCCTGCGCGACATCGCCCCCACCATGCTGGCCCTGCTGGGCCTGGAACGGCCCGAACGCATGACCGGCCGCCCCCTGGCGCATTGCGACGAGGCCGAAGCTCTGACGTGATGCGCCGCGCGCCGTTCCTGTCGGGGTTCGTCCTGCTGGGCCTTGGCCTGCTGGCATTCTCGTCGGCCAGCCAGGGCCAGTCGGAGGCCGAAGAGGCCGAACTGACGGCCCGTCTGGAGGCGGTGCGGGCCGAAATCGAAACGATCCGGGCCGGCCTGGCCGAAGCGCTGAGCGAGCGTGATTCCGAACTCGATCGCCTGGCCGAAGCCGACCGTGCGGTCTCCAGCGCCGAGCGTGACCGCCGTCGGACCGGCGATCGCATCGAGCAGACCGAGACCGACATCGGCGCGCTGGACTCGCAGGCCGAGGTCCTGGAGGGCCAGTTGGCCGATCATGCGCAGGGGCTGGCCAGGCAGCTGCGCTGGATCCATCGCCAGGGTAGCGATTCACGCCTCAAGCTGCTGCTCAACCAGGACGACCCTCGTCAGGTCTCGCGCCAGCTCGCCTATCAAGGGTATCTGTCGCGCCAGCGGGTGAACCTGATGGCCGAAATGCAGACGACCCTGGCGCGACTGGAGGAAACGCGGGAAGCGCTGTTGATCCAGCGTGAGCGCCTCCGGGAACTGGCACGAGAGCAGGATGCCAATCTTGCCCGTCTGCAGTCCGCTCGCACCGAGCGGGAAGCCGCACTCCGGGTCATCGAGGCGCGGGTTCAGTCCGACCAGGAGCGCCTGGCCGCCCTCGAACGCGACGAGCAGGAGCTGGCCAGCCTGCTCGACCAGCTCGCCGCCAGCCTCGCCGATATTCCACCCGAGGCCGACGTGCCGTCCCTGGCCGATCTCCGTGGCGCCCTGCCCTGGCCGCTGGAGGGACGTCCCCTGCACCGTTTCGGGCAGCAGCGGGCCGGCGAGCTGACCTGGAACGGTTGGCTGATTCCCGGCTCGCGCGGCGATGATGTCAGGGCCGTCGCCTACGGTCGCGTCGCCTATGCGGACTGGCTGCGGGGCTACGGTCTGATCCTGATCGTCGACCATGGCGATGGCTTCATGAGTCTCTACGCTCACAACGAAGCCTTGTTGCGCGACGTCGGTGACTGGGTCGGGCCCGGCGAGGTCATCGCCAGCGTCGGCAACAGCGGCGGCGTTCCGGAAACCGGCCTGTATTTCGAGCTGCGTCGTAATGGCGACCCGATCAATCCAGCCAGCTGGCTGCGCAACTGATGCGCGTGGCTCAGCCTCGTTCGCTGCTGTTCGGTGTCGGGTTGTCGCTGGCCTTGCTCTGTTCGATGGCAAGTCTGGCTCGTGCAGAGGCCGAACCCGAGGTCCCTGGCAGCGGTGGTCTGGATCTCGCGGACCTGAAGGCCTTCACCGAGGCCTGGGCAAGGATCAAGGAGCAATACGTGGAGCCGGTCGACGATCGACGCCTGCTGGAAGCGGCCCTGCGCGGCATGGTGGCCGAGCTCGATCCCCACTCTGCCTGGCTCGACAGGGCGCGCTTCGAAGAGGTCCAGGCCCAGGCCACGGGTCACTACGGGGGCCTGGGGATGCGCGTTTCGCCGCAGGAAGCTCATCTGCGCATCGAAAGCCTCACGCCGGGCTCGGCGGCCGAACTGGGCGGGCTGCGTGCCGGAGATCGCATCGTGGCTGTCGACGGCCGGCCGGTGGCAGGTCTGGATACGGACCGTTTGAGCCAGCTGCTCCGCGGCGAACCGGGCAGCCGCGTGCGCCTCGAGATCGAGCGTGGGCCTCGGGCCGAACGTCTGGCGATGGAGCTCACCCGCCAGATCATCCGACGCGACAGCGTGCATCGGGTGGATCTGAATGACGGACTGATGCTGATCGGGATCGACAGTTTCCAGCAGAGCACGCCGGCCGAGCTCGACCGGGCCCTGGCCTGGCTCGACGGCGACCCCTCCCTGCGTGGCCTGATTCTCGATCTGCGCGGCAATCCGGGCGGCATGCTGCAGTCTGCGATCGCGGTCGCTGATCGTTTTCTCGACGAGGGGCTGATCGTGCGCGCCGAAGGCCGCGGACCCGAGAATCAGGAGGAGTACGTCGCCGAAGCGGGCCAGTTCCGCTCCGATCTGCCGATGGCGGTCCTGATCGACGGCGAGACGGCCTCCGCCGCCGAGATCGTGGCGGCCGCGCTTCGGGATCATGGACGTGCGACCCTGATCGGCCAGACCAGCTACGGCAAGGCCTCGGTGCAATCGATCTGGCCGCTGCCGAACGGCTCCGGAATCCGTCTGACCACGGCGCGCTACCGAACGCCGTCGGGCCAGGTGCTGGAGGGTTCCGGTCTGGCGCCGGACCTGCCCGTGCCCGTGGCCGTCGACGATCCCCTGGACCGGGAGCTCGAACGGGCCATCGCCTGGCTGAATATGCAGCTCGAGGCGAACGCTACGCCATGATGGGATGCAGGCGCGTGTTGCTGTTCGTCCTTGCCAGCTTGCTGGTGACGGGCTTGGCCCGAGCAGAGGCCGAAGCGCCGGCGCGTATCGCGCTGGTGATCGACGACGTGGGTTACCAGTGGGATCTGGATCGTGCGCTGCTGGAACTGGATCCCCGCGTCGCCCTGGCGATCATTCCCGAAGGTCCGCATGCGCAGAGCCTGGCGCGCATGGCCTCGGAGCAGCAGCGCGAGGTGATGGTGCATCTGCCCCTGGGCGGGCTCGGCTACGACAATTGCCGTCTGGCCCTGACCTGCATCGGCATGGACTGGGACGAAGGCAGAATCCGTGAACATCTGATCGAGCAGCTGCGGCGCGTGCCCGGGGCCATCGGTCTGAACAATCACCAGGGCAGCCATTTCACCGGTAATGAGGAGGCAGTCAGACGCCTGGTCGGGGCGATCGTCGAGTTGGGGGATCAGTGGCTGGGGCGCTCACTGATCGTGCTCGACAGCCGGACGGTGCCGGGTACGAAGCTGGAAAGCGTGGCGCGCTCGCAAGGTCTGGCTGCACTGCGTCGGCGAGTGTTCCTGGATCACGACAACGCGCCGGAGGCGATCGCCAGCGCCTGGCAGGACCTGATCGATCTGGCCCGATACCACGGCAGCGCCATCGCCATCGGCCATCCGCGGCCGAATACCCTGGCCTTCCTCAGGCTCGCCCTGCCCTCGCTCGAGGCCGAAGGCGTCGAGCTGGTCACGATCAGCGATCTGGCGGCTTCCCTGGGCGCCGAATCAGAGCGGGCCACCGGGACGGTGACCGCGCCCTGAGTCCGGCTCGACCATGGCCCGGTCTACGACGACCGGGTCATGAACGAGACGGGCTGAGCCTTCAAGGATCCGTTCAGCCGTAGGTATAGCCGGCCTGCAGGCCGAGCGGAATCCCCAGGGCCCAGTAGATCAGCAGGAAGATCGTCCAGCCGACCGCCAGCATGATCGAGTACGGCAGCATCATCGAGATCAGCGTGCCGATCCCGGCGCCCTTGAAGTAGCGCTTGCAGAAGACCACGATCAGCGGGAAGTACGGCAGCAGCGGCGTGATGATGTTGGAGCTGGAATCGCCCACGCGGTACGCGGCCTGAGCCAGTTCCGGAGAGATGCCCAGCTGCATCAGCATCGGCACGAAGATCGGAGCGATGATCAACCATTTGGCCGAGGCCGATCCGACGAACAGGTTGACGAACATCGTCAGGCCGATGATGCCGACGATCGTGACCTGCGCCGGCAGACCCAGGCTGCCGAGCCAGCCAGCGCCGTTGACGGCGATCAGGATGCCGATGTTGGAGCTGTTGAAGGCGGCGATGAACTGGGCGGCAAAGAAGGCCATGACGATGTAGTAGCCCATCGATTCCATCGCCTTGCTCATGCCCGTGATGATGTCCTTGTGCGACTCGATCGTTCGGGCGGCATAGCCGTAGACCACGCCCGGAATCAGGAACAGGATGAAGATCAGCGGCACGATCGAACGCATCACCGGAGCCCCGAAGGAGGTGATGCTCTCGAACAGGGTCAGATCCGGGTTCGGGTCGCGCAGGGGCGAACCCGGCCAGAGGACGGCGGCGGCCAGCAGTGCGAAGCTCAGCACGATGCTGAAAGTGGCCCAGGACAGACCGCGGGACTCTTCCCGGCTCAGGGGTTCCAGGGTCGGCATGTCCGACATGTCGCCGTCGATCGGGGTGTCCTTGACCAGGCGCGGCTCGATGACCTTGTCCGTCAGCCACCAGCCGATGCCGATGATGAGCAGGCTGGACGCGCTCATGAAGAACCAGTTGGCCAGGGGGTTGACGTAGAGCTCGGGGTCGAGCACCTGCCCTGCCGCTTCCGTGATCCCGGCCAGCATCGGGTCGATGGCCGAGGGAATGAAATTGGCCGAGAAGCCCCCGGACACCCCCGCGAAGGCGGCGGCGATGCCGGCCAGCGGGTGGCGACCGGCCGCGTAGAAGATCACGGCGCCCAGCGGGATGACGACGACGTAACCCGCGTCGGCGGCCGTGTGGCTGACGATGGCCACCAGAATCAGCATGGGCGTCAGGAGACTGGCCGACGTCCAGCCCAGCAGCTTGCGAAGGGCGGCGTTGACGAAGCCCGTATGTTCGGCCACGCCGACACCCAGCAGGGCGACGAGAACGATGCCCAGCGGCGCGAAATTGACGAAGACCGAGACCATGTTGACCATGAAATTGGCCAGCTGGTCGCCGGAAAGCTGATTGATCACATTGATCGGTTCGCCAGTGCTCGGATGCACGGCCGTGAAGGTGAACTGGGCCAGGAAGGCCGAGGCGATCCAGACGGCGATCATCAGCAGGAAGAACAGGACCGCCGGGTCGGGCAACTTGTTGCCGACCACTTCGATCACGTTCAGGCTGCGTTCGAGGAAGCTGCGCTGCTTGTTATCGGGGCTGGAATTCTGCGAGGAAGTCGAAGCGTTGCTGTTGTTGTTTTCCATTGTCGGTCGCCAAAGGGGCCTCGTAACCAGGCCGGAACCTTAGCACAGGCAACCCCACCCGACCAGCGTCTGCCGAACGGTGGATGGAAATGCCTCAGGAGCGCTTGCGCGGGGCGCCAACGGGTAGTGGCGTGACCTTCTCTCCGCTCTTGGAATCGCGGATGACGCAATTGCCCCGCTTGCGGACCTTCTCGATCCGGACCACGGCATGGGCCGGCAGATGCATCACTTCGACGTCGGCGAATTCCTCGCGCATCCGCTCCTCGGTGGGGTCGATGACCACCGAATCCCCATCGTCGAAGATCAGTTCGGAAATCTCGATGAAACCGTAGGCCAGTTCGCTGCCATGGACCTTGCCGCAGAACAGCTCGTAGACCTGTCCCTGGTTGAAGAAGGTGATCTTGTACATCGCTCGCACTCCGGTGTCAGTCATCGCGCAATCGCAGGTTGGCCTGGCCCGGGATGAGGCGCAGGAACAGCGCCGCGATCAGTCCGAACAGAAAGCCGGCCACGTGTGACCACCAGGCCACGTCACCCGACATGGGGCCGAAGACGCTGAACAGCAATTGCAGCGCGAACCAGGAGCCGATGACCAGCAGTGCCGGCACGCGGGCGAACTGCAGGTACAGGCCCAGCGGGAGCCACAGCCCCATTCGACGATCCGGAAACAGCCCGAGGTAGACCCCGATGATGGCCGAAACACCGCCGCTGGCGCCGACGACGGGCCGCGTGCTGTCTCCGAGCTGCCAGGCCACGACCAGGTTGGCCAGGGCGCCGAGTAGCACGAAGAGGAGTCCGAAACGAAGATGGCCGACCGCGCGCTCGACGGTCAGGCCGAAGACCCAGAGATAGGCCAGATTGCCGACGAGATGTAGCCAGTCGACGTGCACGAACAGGGCCGAGATCAGATGAAGCATGGGCCGCTGCAGCCACTGTCCCAGGGGTTGTGCGATGATCTGGCTGATCTCGGCGGGCACGAAGGCCAGCGCGTCGAGCCAGAAGGAGGCCGAGGGCCTGGCCAGGCTGGCCAACGTGGCCACGACCAGACAGACCGAGCCGATGAGAATCAGCACGCCGGGCCAGACCGGCGTTCGAGGCCGGCCTCGGGACCAGCGCCGCTGCCTCACGGTTCGAGCAGGAAGCGGTAGTCGCGGAAATCGACGACGGCACCTTCGCGGCGGATATCGACCAGTCGCGCACCCTCGACCAGTTCGTCGCCGGCCACGAATCGCTCTCCGTTGATCAGGACGAAGCGGTCTTCGGGGCGCTCGGCGAAGACATGGATATTCAGTGCCAGGGCCGGCATGTTGCGCCGCACGGACAGGGGCAGTTCCCAGGCATGCACGTACTCGGCCGCTTCGGGCGTCCAGGGCGCGGTGCTCTCCGCAGCTCCGGGAGCCGCCTCCGAGGCCAGGCTCGGATCGGTAGGCATGGGCTGGATTTCGCCCCGATCCCGCGGCGCCGGCATGCTCTCCGCTTCGGCGGATGCACCACCGTCCGCCCGCGCCTTCTCTTCACTGGTCGCCGGTTCCTGCATCGCCAGTTCTCGACGTCGAGCGGCTTCGCGCAGGCGTTCCTGGATGCGCGCGGCTTCGGCCGGATCCGGTGCGCTGAGCTGGGGACGCTCCGGCGCCTGGGCGACGACCCGTGTACCGCCTTGCTGGGGAACGGCCTGTCGGCGTGCGGCGTTGATGGCCGGGTCCACCGGCGTGTCGACCTCGCCCGAGGACTCCGCCTCGGCAAGGGCCGCATTGCGGGCAGCGCGTTCGGCAACGAGCTGTCGCGAGCGCTCCCTGGCCGCGGCCAGTCGCTCGAGCCTGGCCTGTGCTTCTTCCGGATCGGTCACCACGCGTTCTCGCAAGGTGTCCGCGTCCATTCGCTGCGAATCCGGTTCGGGAATGGCAGGATCCGTTGGGGCCGGCCGGCGCCCTTCGGGACTGTCGGATTGGACCCCGGCGACCGCTGGCAGTGCAAGCTCGGGCGGCTCGGGAAGATCGCCCTCCGCGCCGGTCCAGGCCTGCCACTGACGCTCGAGGGGCTCGCGCTGGAAATAGGCCAGCGAAACGATCACGGCCAGGGCAATGAGCCCGATCCAAAGGCCGCGACCGCGACGCTCCCTCGGCGCGGGAAGTTCTGCTGCGGTGGACGCGGTGCTCAGATCCGGATTCTGGCTCATGCGCCGCCGACTATCGGACTTTTTCAAGGCGTCGAGAATGAAGGACACGCTGACTTACACTCCGTCAAGACTGGTGGCAAGGCTGGGCCCGCTCTCATGCGGTACGCCCAGATGCAGGCGGGTCGCCGGTCCGATCATGCCGTCGACCGTCAGACCGTGCAGGCGTTGGAAGCGACTGACCCAGGCCGCGAAATCATCATCATAGCGAGCATCGATCGAACCGGTCCACTCCAGTTCGGGCACGCGGCTGGCCAGTTGTTTCATCTGCGCGACACGAGGCGATTCGTCACCGACTCGCAGGATCTCGCCCCGATCGGGCCAGACCACGTAGAACTCGCCAAGCCAGCGCCGATCCAGCTGGCCGATGGGAACCCGGTACTCCTGCCCCCGATGACTCAGCAGGGCCTGATGCTCGTTCAGTCCGACCAGCACCAGCAGCGCGGGTTCATCGGCGCCCAGGCGAAGGATCACCGGGAGTCCCAGGCGCTGGATGAACCGCCAGCTCCCCCGTTCGAGGCGACAGGCGGCCTGTTCGTCGACCTCCCCGGCGCAAGCCCGGAGGATCGATTCGGCGTCGAGTTCCGGCCACTGACTGGCCAGTTCCGACGCGGCGAGGCTCATGTCGGCCTCGTCCAGAATCGTCATCCAGGCAGGCCGGGTGCCGGGGGCTTCCCGTTCGCTGGTCTTGAGCATGGTCCAGCTCAGGGCGCCGCCCCCGGCCAGGATCAGGAGCACGACGATCGTGGCCAGCACGCCTCGCAGCCAGCCGCTTCCTTCGTCCCAGGCATCGCCGGCAACTTCGCGGGCCGCTTCGTGCACCGTGTGCGCGTCGATCCGCTCCAGTTCATGGGCGTAGCCGGCCATCAGGGCTCGATCGGCGATGATGTTGATCAGACGAGGGACACCGCCGGAGGCATGGAACAGCGCCTTCATCGCGTCTCGGCTGAAGGGACAGCGCTCGGCACCGGCCACGGCCAGGCGATGGCGAATGTAGTGCTCGCATTCGTTCTGATTAAGTGGATCGAGGTGATAGCGAGCCGTGATCCGCTGCGCCAGCTGGCGTAGCTCGGGGCGGGCCAGCAGCAGGCGCAGCTCCGGCTGGCCGAGCAGGATGATCTGCAGCAGCTTGTCGGTGTTCGTCTCGAGGTTGGTCAGCAGGCGAATCTGCTCGAGACCCTCACGGCTCATGTTCTGCGCTTCGTCGATGATCAGCACGACGCGCTCGCCGCGGGCATGGCAATCGAGCAGGTAATGATTGAGCCGGCTCTGCAGGTCCTGCAGGCCTCCGACCCCTTCGAGGTCGATCTCGAGTTCGGCGCAGATCGCCCGCAGCAACTCCGGCGGGTCGAGCATCGGATTGAGAATCAGGGCGATGCGCGTATGCTCCGGCACCTGCTCGAGCAACAGGCGACAGAGCGTGGTCTTGCCCGTCCCGACTTCGCCGGTCAGCTGTACGAAGCCGCCGCTGCCGCCCTGCCCGACGCCGTAGAGCAGATGCGCCAGGGCGTCCTGATGGCGCTGGCTCAGATAGACGAAACGCGGATTCGGCGTGATCGAGAACGGTCGCTCGTCGAGTCCGTAGAACTGTTCGTACATGGCAGCTGTCGGGGTCCGGAGGCTTGAGCGTCTAGTCGTCGGACAACGCCAGCAGCGAAGCGTTGCCTCCGACGGCCGCCGTGTTGATGGTCCGGGTCCGCTCCACGCACATGCGGGCCAGGTAGTGCGGGCCGCCGGCCTTCGGGCCGGTGCCGGACATCGCCTCGCCGCCGAAGGGCTGCACACCGACGACGGCGCCGGTCATGTTGCGGTTGACGTAGGCGTTGCCCACTCGCACGCGCTGCATGATGTAGTCCTGGACCCGGTCGATGCGGCTGTGGATGCCGAGCGTCAGGCCGAAGCCGGTGGCATTGATGTCGTCGATCAGGCGATCGAGGTCGCGTCCCCTGAACCGAACCACGTGCAGGATCGGCCCGAACACTTCGCCGTCGAGCTGATCGATGCGATCGATCTCGAAGGCGACCGGAGCGAACCAGTGCCCTTCCGGAAGATCCTGAGGAAGCCGGGCTCGGGCGATCAGGCGCGCTTCCCGCTCCATGCGTTCGGCGTGCTGCTCGAGCATGCGCTTCTGCTTGCCGTCGATGACCGGACCCACGTCACTGGCCAGCAGGCCGGGCTCGCCGATCGTGAGCTCGCGCATGGCACCGGCGAGCATGGTCAGCAAGCGATCCGCGATCACGTCCTGAACGCAGAGGATGCGCAACGCCGAACAGCGCTGGCCGGCGGACAGGAAGGCCGAACTGATGACGTCGCGCACCACCTGCTCGGGCAGGGCCGAGGAGTCCACGATCATGGCGTTCTGGCCACCGGTCTCGGCGATCAGCATGGCCAGTGGCCCGGTCCGCTCGGCAAGCGACTGGTTGATCTTGCGCGCCGTGTCCGTGGAGCCGGTGAAGGCCACGCCCGACAGGCGGACGTCCCGGGTCAATCGGGCCCCCAGTTCGCGTCCGCCGGGAAGACAGTACAGGACATCGTCCGGCACCCCGGCCTGGTGCATCAGTTCGACCGCGCGATGGGCGATGAGCGGTGTCTGCTCGGCCGGTTTCGCGATGACGCTGTTGCCGGTGACCAGGGCGGCGACGATCTGGCCGGTAAAGATCGCCAGGGGAAAGTTCCAGGGGCTGACGCAGAGCATGACGCCGCGGCCATGCAGATGCAGCTCGTTGCGCTCGCCCGTGGGGCCCGTCAGCACCTCGGGCTCGGCCATCTGGCGGCGGGCTTCAGCGGCATAGTAGCGACAGAAGTCCGCGGCCTCCCTGACCTCCGCGATGCCGTCGCGAAGGGTCTTGCCGGCTTCGCGAACGCACAGGGCCATCAGTTCGGCGCGATGTTCCTCGAGAAGATCGGCCAGTCGTTCGACGATGGCCGCTCGCGCCTCGACACCCTGCTCATCCCAGGTCAGCTGGGCGCGCATGGCCGTGCCGATCACCGCTTCGATGCAGTCGGTCGAGGTCCAGCGTACCTGGCCGACTTCGCGCCGCCGATCGCTCGGGCTGAGCACCCGCTCCGCGTCCTGCTCGGCGATGGCGCCCTGACCCAGTGGATGGGCCTGCCACTGCCGTTGGGCGAAGGCGTCCATCGCCGTCTTCAAGGCATCCAGAGCGGGTCGTTGCGCGAAGTTGATGCCCGAGGAATTACTGCGGTGCTCGCCGTAGATGGCGCGCGGCGCGGGAATCTTCGGGTGCGGAATCTGCTCCAGGGCGAGCAGCTGCTGAACCGGATCGGTCACGACCTCCTCGGGCGGCAGCTTCTCGTCGACGATCCGGTTGACGAAGGAGGTGTTGGCCCCGTTCTCGAGCAGGCGTCGCACGAGATACGGCAGCAGGTCCTTGTGATTGCCGACCGGAGCGTAGACTCGACAGGCTGCATTGTAGGTCTCGTCGTCGAGGACTTCTTCGTAGAGCTCCTTGCCCATGCCGTGCAGCCGCTGGTATTCGTAATCGCGCGAATCGCCGGCCAGCTCGGCAATGGCCGCGATGGTGTGTGCGTTGTGGGTGGCGAACTGCGGGTAGAAGGCATCCGGCTGTTCCAGCAGGTGTCGGGCACAGGCCAGATAGCTCAGGTCGGTGTTCGACTTGCGCGTGAAGACCGGATAACCCGGCAGGCCCTCGACCTGGGCAAGCTTGATTTCCGTGTCCCAGTAGGCCCCCTTGACCAGGCGGATCGGAATGCGGTGGCCGGTCGAGCGAGCGCGATCGGCCAGCCAGTCGATCGCCGCCCAGGCACGGCGCTGGTAGGCCTGGAGGGCCAGGCCGAGGCCGTTCCAGCCGTTCAGTTCCGGGTCGGCCAGGACGCGCTCGAAGACCTCGAGCGAAAGCATGAGGCGGTCGGCTTCTTCGGCATCCACGGTCAGAGCGATGCCCTGCTCGCGGGCCAGGCGCGCCAGATCACGCAGCACCGGCGTCATTTCGGCGAGTACGCGATCCCGTTTCGCCTGTTCGTAGCGGGGATGCAGGGCCGACAGTTTCACCGAAATACTGGGGGCGGCGTAGATCGAATCCCCGCCAGCCTGCGCGCCGATGGCCCGAATCGCGTCCTCGTAGGCCTGCCGGTAGCGTTCCGCATCTTCCGCGGTCAGCGCGGCTTCACCCAGCATGTCGAAGGAATAACGAAAGCGTCGGTTGGCCTTCTTGGCCGCGCGGTCCAGCGCGTGCTTGATGGTGCGGCCCATCACGTACTGGTGGCCCATGATGCGCATGGCCTGACGAATGGCCTGTCGGACCACGGGTTCGCCCGATTTGTTGGCGATCTTGGCCAGCGTGGTGCCGATGGCGCGGCTTCGGCTCTCGCCGACCTTGACGAGCTTGCCGGTCAGCATCAGGCCCCAGGTCGAGGCGTTGACGAACAAGGAATCACTCTTGCCGAGATGGGCTTCCCAGTCGGCGTCGGCGAGCTTGTCGGAAATCAGCTTCTCCGCCGTGTCGCTGTCGGGAATCCTGAGCAGGGCCTCGGCCAGGCACATCAGAACCACGCCCTCCTTCGAGCTCAGGTCGTACTCGCGCATGAAAGCCTCCATGGCGCCGGCATCCTTGCTGCGCCTGCGCACCTGGCGAACGAGATCGGTTGCGCGCGCTCGGATATGACGTCGACGCTCATCGGACAGATCGAGGCGCTCGGCGAGGGCCCTGACCTGCTCCGTTTCGTCGACATACCAGGCTTCATCGAGCCGGCGGGTCCGTTCATCGGTCGCTTCGATACGGTCCAGAACGAAGGCGGAATCGGGCTTCAACATGCTCATCTCGAACGATTGCTGATAAAGTCCGCGAGTGTACCGCAGCCAGGCCGGTGCGGGGGCCGGGCCGGCGCCCGGCGAGCGGCAGTACATTGACGCAAGTGAAGAATTTGCTTTGCCGCTCCTGCCGTGCTTCGGCTACAATATCGTGCGTTTCTGATGCACTACCTCGACCTCCATCTCGCCCTGCCATGATCGAAGTCGTTCGCAACCCGGAACATTCCGGTTTCGACATCGTCGAGTTGAAATCGAATCTTTCGATTTCGCTGGACAGGCTGGCCGCGATCTTTCTGGGCCTGAGCGCGGTCACGCTGCTGGTCGCTGTCGGACCGATGATCCTCGGGCTCTGGCCGGTAATGGTCATCGCGGTACTCCATCTGCTGGCCGTGGGACTCTGCCTTCGGCTGGCCTGGCGGGGACACTGGGCTCGCCAGCGATTGCAGATCGGCCCCGGAGTGCTCCGGGTCGATCACGACACGCAGGCCGGCCGTCAGAGCAGCGAGTGGCCGCTGGCCTGGGTCAAGGTGGTCGTGGAGCGAGGTCGACTGGGGGATGCCCGGGTGTTCCTCAGCTGCCAGGGGAAGCGTCAGGAAGTCGGCGGATTTCTATCCGTCGACGAGCGGCTCGAAGCCGCGCAGGAGATCAAGAAACGCATCGGGCCAATGTCGGCCTGGACGCATGACAATCAACCACAGGTGAGTTTGGGATGAAGAGAACCAACGAACTGATCGTCGCGCTGGCGGTCATGGCCGTGATCGTGGTCGTGACCTGGGGCCTGTTCGCCGTCGGGGACAACATGTCCGAGGGCGTCACCCCGTTCAGCAAGGACGTCTATCAGCTGCACAACCAGATTCTGGGAATCGTGACGATCATCGGTGTGCTGGTGTTCACCGCGATGTTCACCTCGATCATCGTGCATCGGAAATCGCGTGGCCACGAGCCGGCCAAGTTCTCCCATTCGACGAAGGCCGAAATCCTGTGGACGGCCATCCCGGTGCTGATCCTGGTGGTCATGGCGATCCCCTCGACGCGGGTCCTGATCGACATGGAGTCGACGGGCGGTGCCGAGATGAACATCAAGATCACCGGCTATCAGTGGCTGTGGAAGTACGACTACATCGAAGATGGCGTCAGCTTCTATTCCGCACTGGATCGGGACAGCAACCGGGTTCGCCAGATCGGCTCCGGCGAGGCGCCCGAGTCGGTGGACAACTACCTGCTCAACGTCGACAACCGTCTCGTGGTGCCGGTCAACACCAAGATTCGCTTCCTGCTGACCTCGGATGACGTGATCCACAGCTGGTGGGTCCCTGCCCTGGGCTGGAAGCGCGACGCGATTCCGGGAATGATCAACGAGGCCTGGACCCTGATCGAGGAGGAAGGCACCTACCGTGGTCAGTGCGCCGAATTGTGCGGCAAGGACCACGGCTTCATGCCGATCGTGGTCGAGGCGGTCTCCCGCGAGGCCTACGACGCCTGGGTGGCCGAGCAGCGGCAGGCGATCGCCGCCACCGCGCAGGAGTCCAGCCGCCTGTGGACGCGCGCCGAGTTGATGGATCACGGCGCCGGTGTGTATGAAGCACAGTGTGCGGCCTGCCATCAGGCCGATGGCTCCGGCCTGCAGCCGGCCTTCCCGGCGCTGGCCATGAACGGTGAGCCGACGGGTCAGCTGGAAGACCATCTGCGGGTGGTGCTGGACGGCCGGGAGGGAACGGCCATGACCGGTTTCCGTGGACGTCTGGAGCCGCAGGACATTGCCGCCGCGCTGACCTACGCGCGCAATGCGTGGAGCGACGAGGAAGGCGAAATCATCCAGCCCTCCATGGTCGCTGAACTGGATCAGGGTTGATCCGGGGGCCACTGGCTAAATCAATCGAGGATTGAATAGATTATGAGTCACGACATCACTGCCGAACACGACGAGCACCACGGCCCTCACCACACCGGTCTGGCCCGCTGGGTGTTCTCGACCAACCACAAGGAGATCGGGACCCTGTACCTGGTCTTCTCGCTGATCATGTTCCTGATCGGCGGCGCCATGGCCCTGGTGATCCGAGCCGAGCTGTTCGCGCCCGGCCTGCAGCTGGTCAACCCCGAATTCTTCAACCAGATGACCACCATGCACGCCCTGGTGATGATCTTCGGGGCGGTCATGCCGGCCTTCGTGGGCCTGGCCAACTGGATGGTGCCGCTGATGATCGGCGCCCCCGACATGGCCCTGCCGCGCATGAACAACTGGTCCTTCTGGATCATGCCCTTCGCCTTCACCCTGCTGCTGGCGACCCTGTTCATGCCGACCGGCGCGCCGGCTTCCGGCTGGACCCTGTATCCGCCTCTGTCCCTGCAGGGCGGCAACAGCCTGGCCTTCGTGATCTTCGCCATCCACCTGATGGGCATCTCGTCGATCATGGGCGCGATCAACATCATCGCCACGATCCTGAACATGCGTGCCCCTGGCATGACCCTGCTGCGCATGCCGCTGTTCGTCTGGACCTGGCTGATCACGGCCTTCCTGCTGATCGCGGTGATGCCGGTTCTGGCCGGTGCCGTGACCATGCTGCTGACCGACCGTTTCTTCGGCACCAGCTTCTTCAGCGCCGCCGGTGGTGGTGACCCGGTCCTGTACCAGCACATCTTCTGGTTCTTCGGGCATCCGGAGGTCTACATCATGATCCTGCCGGCCTTCGGGATCGTGTCCGAGATCATCCCGACCTTCTCGCGCAAGCGCCTGTTCGGCTACACCTCGATGGTCTACGCCACCGCATCGATCGCCTTCCTGAGCTTCATCGTCTGGGCTCACCACATGTTCACCGTGGGCATGCCGCTGGGCGCGATGCTGTTCTTCATGTACGCCACGATGGTGATCGCCGTACCGACGGGCGTGAAGATCTTCAACTGGGTCTCCACCATGTGGCGCGGCTCGATGACCTTCGAAACGCCGATGCTGTTCGCACTGGGTTTCGTGGTGCTGTTCACCATCGGTGGCTTCTCCGGCCTGATGCTCGCCATCGTGCCGGCGGACTTCCAGTACCACGACAGCTACTTCGTGGTGGCCCACTTCCACTACGTCCTGGTGACGGGTGCGATCTTCGCGATCATGGCCGGGGTGTACTACTGGCTGCCCAAATGGACGGGGCACATGTACAACGAGACCCTCGGCAAGGTCCATTTCTGGTGGTCCACGATCTGGATCAATGTGCTGTTCTTCCCGCAGCACTACCTGGGCCTGGCCGGCATGCCGCGTCGTATCCCCGACTACGCCGTGCAGTTCGCGGAGTTCAACATGATCTCCTCGATCGGTGGATTCATGTTCGGCATCGGCCAGCTGCTGTTCGTCTACATCATCTGGAAGTGCGCTCGTGGCGGCGAGAAAGCCACGGCCCAGGTGTGGGAAGGCGCGCGTGGTCTGGAGTGGACGGTGCCCTCCCCGGCTCCGCTGCACACCTTCGACACGCCGCCGGTCGTCGACGACAGCGTCGCCGTCCACAAGGACAACCTGGCCTGATCGGTCGGAGTGAATGACGTGAGTTCCACCGAGCAACAGGACTCGAAGCATCAGCGCCGTGGGGTGATCCGCACGGTGCTGGTGCTCCTCGTCGTCGTCTTCGGCATCTACCTGGCCTTCATCGGCCGGGCATTCATGAACGTGTCGGGTACCGGTTCATGAGTCAGTCCATGGGTACCGCTCGTACGGCGGGTCTGCTGACGCTCGTGGCCATCGGCATGTTCGGCTTCGGCTACCTGCTGGTGCCGCTCTACGACAAGTTCTGCGAGATCACCGGGATCGGCGGTCGAACCGCCGAGACCGCGGTAACCGAAACGCTCAGCACCGAGATCGATGAGTCGCGCCTGGTGACGGTGCACTTCGATGCGAACGTCAATTCGGGCCTGCCCTGGGCCTTCGAGCCGACCGAGCGCATGATGCAGGTGCATCCGGGCAAGATGTACGAGACGGTCTACATCGCGCACAATCGCTCGGATCGCACCCTGGTGGCGCAGGCCGTACCCAGCGTCGCTCCGGGCCTGGCCTCGCTCTACTTCAACAAGACCGAGTGCTTCTGCTTTACCGAGCAGGTCCTCGAGCCGGGCGAGAGCCGCGAGATGCCGGTGCGTTTCTTCGTCGGTTCGGATCTGCCCGAGCGGACCGATCTGATCACCCTGAGCTACATCATCTACCCCAATAACGACGCCAGCGACGCGCTGGCCGCTACGAACTAGAGAATCGAGGGAGCCCTCATGGCACAAGGCAATTACTACGTCCCCCACACCGCGAAGTGGCCGATCGTCGGCTCGATCGGCTTGTTCATCATGATGATCGGCGCCGCTAACTGGCTGAACGAGGCCAGTTCCGGCCCGTGGTTCTTCGCAGCAGGTGCTGCGGTCGTGATCACCATGATGTTCGGCTGGTTCGCGGAAGTGATTCGGGAATCCGAAGCCGGCATGTACAACTCGGCGGTCGATACCTCGTTCCGCCAGGGCATGATCTGGTTCATCTTCTCAGAAGTCATGTTCTTCGCCGCCTTCTTCGGCGCTCTGTTCTACGCTCGCATGTTCGCCGTGCCGTGGCTGGGTGGCGAGGGCACGGGCGCGATGACCAACCAATTCCTCTACCCGGGCTTCGAGGCCGTCTGGCCGACGAATGGTCCGGCGGAGATGGGTGGTTCCTTCCAGACCATTTCCGGCTTCGGTCTGCCGCTGGTCAATACCCTGCTGCTGCTGACCTCCGGTGTGACGATCACGATGGCTCACTGGGCGCTGAAGCGTTCCCAGCGCGGCGCCCTGATCGCCTGGATGATCGCCACCATCCTGCTCGGTGTGGTCTTCCTGTACGTTCAGATGTATGAATATGCTCACGCCTACAAGGACCTGGGGCTGACCCTGGGTTCGGGGATCTATGGTTCGACCTTCTTCATGCTGACCGGATTCCACGGTCTGCACGTGACCGTCGGCGCGATCATGCTGACCGTGATCACCGTGCGCTGCGCCATGGGCCACTTCACCAAGAAGAACCACTTCGGCTTCGAGGCTGTGGCCTGGTACTGGCACTTCGTCGATGTCGTCTGGCTTGGCCTGTTCATCTTCGTCTACATCGTCTGATGCCGATCACCGGGTCGCCCCGCTCGGCGACCCGGATCCTCTGTTTGCCGGGGCACTGCCCTGGCAGGCAAGGCGCTCTCGCCAGCTTCCCTTTTCATCCTCTTCAGTGATGCGTTCGAGCAGGCCTTCGGCTTCCAGTCGGGCCAGCGCGGCTTCGATCGTGGTGACCGGCAGGCCGGTTTCACTGGCCAATTCTCCGGATCTTCCTGCCCCCAGATAGCGAACCCGCCCGAGTAGCAGACGGGCCAGGGCTTCGTCGGCATCCGCATCCGGCCTGGGCCTTTGAGCTCGGCTGAGAAACGGCCCGATCGTGGCCTTCGGCCAGACCGCCAGCACCTGGGACAGACGTTCCAGTGCGACCCAGAAGCGCCGCTGACCGTCAGGTCGGACCACCAGGGCCGCGCAACTCGAACTCAGACCACGGAATGAGGCTGCAGCACCCGCTCGCTCGCCCTCGTCCACGCGCAGGTAGCCGAACTGGTTCAGAGCGCTCATCAGACCTCGGGCCGTAGCCAGCTCCTCGGGCGGGCGTGCGAAGGTAGCGGCGCTTCCTCGATTCCTGGCCGGTGTCTCGAAGCTGCGAGTTCGGCGTTCCTCGGCCGCGGCCGGGTCGAGGAAGCTCGAGCGCGGCGCATGGATCATGGCTTCGGAGAGCAGCGAGGGCTGCTGACGGTCCACACAATGGACCTCACAGGTGCCGGACTCGATCGAGCGGTACAGGGCGATCAGTCCCGGCAGGTCCATGTGTTCTTCAAGGCAATCGCGCATCGCCTGTCGAACCAGCGGGTGGTCCGGAATCCTGCGCTCGCCGGAGAGATTCTCCAGACAGGCCAGCTGGTCGGGAAAGATGCGGGCGATCAGGTTCTCGGTCTGACTTCGCTGCAGTTGGGCTGGAACCCTGCCGCGCAGGTCGCGGCGGGCGATGGCGAGCGCGTTATTGGCGCACCAGCGCAGTCGAGTCTGGAAGATCGGTGTATCGAGGAGGGCCTGGGTCAACACGGGCTCGATGCTGCTTGCCGTCAGCCAGCGGATCACGTCCTCCAGGGCGAAGCTGTGCACCGCACCGAGGGAAATCAGCACGCCGTTGTCGGTGGCGGCGGCCTGCAGCTCGAAATTGAAGCCCCGGCAGAAACGTTTCCGCAGGGCTAGGCCCCAGCCACGATTCAGGCGAGCTCCGAACAGGCTGTGCAGAACGAGATGCTGATCCCCGCCCGGGTCGTAGAATCGTTCGATCACGATCCGTGTCGCACTCGGCAGACGTCCCAGCTGCTGGCGGCTGGTCTCCAGCCATTGGCCCAGTTCTCCGGGCTGGGAATCGGAGGCGTCCATGATGCCCTGGACACGCCTGGACAGCGCTTGACTGCGACCGGCGCCGTCGCCGAACCAGAAGGGGAGATTCGGTGCCTCGTCCTCGCTGGCTTCAACTTCGACGTGGCCAGGCCCGATGCGCAGGATTCGCCAGCTCTGGCCACCGAGGCTGAGGACCTGTCCCGGTGAGGACTCGAAGGCGAACTCCTCGTCCAGGCGGCCCAGCAGGCGGCCCTTGTCGCTGATGACTTCGTACTCGAACCATTCGGGAATCGTGCCGGCGTTGACCAGGCTGAGGCGATCGATCCATTCGCTGGCCTCGAGGCGGTCGCGGTCCAGGCGCTGGAGCGGGCCACGGCCGGTCTCCCGACCGGGCACGAAACCGTCGTGCAGCATGTCGATCACGGCATCGAGGGTTTCGAGCTCCAGGGCCCGGAAGGGCCAGGCTCGACGAAAGCGCTGCAGCAGGACCTGGATCCGCCCCTCCCCGGTGGCGACTTCGGCCAGCAGCTGCTGGGCGAGCACGTCCTCGCTGATGGAACGTGGCTGAACGGGATCGATGTCGGACTGGTCGAGCGCCGATTCCATGGCTGCCAGATCCAGGCGATCGGACAGGCTGAGCGGAAAGGCGTGGATTCGACCGAGCTCACCGGGCCGGTGACGGGCGCGACCGGCGCGCTGTCGAAAGGTGTTGATGGACTGGCAGCTGCCGATCTGGCAGACCCGCTCGAGGGGGCCGATATCGATACCGAGTTCGAGTGAGGATGAACACACGACCACTTTCAGCGTTCCGCTCTTGAGCCCCTGTTCGACCACCTGCCGCCGATCGTGTCCGAGGCTGCCATGGTGAGAGGCGACCCGATCCTCGCCCAGGGCGTCCGCCAGCCGATGCCCGAGGCGTTCGACCAGGGCACGCGTGTTGCAGAAGACGAGCATCGTGCCCGCCTGCTCGGCCAACTCGATGAGGCGTGCTTCGATGAAGGCCCAGTGCAGCTGCCCCGCGAAATGGCCCAATGGCAGGGGCGGGGTTTCGATCCGGAGCGACGGGCTCTGCGGGGCACCCCAATCGACGATTCGACAATCGCGCCCCTGCCCGACCAGAAAGCTTGCCACGCGCTCCAGAGGACGGGCCGTCGCGGACAGTCCGATGCGTTGTATCGGCCGATTGACGAGGGCCTGAAGTCGCTCCAAGGACAGGCTCAGGTGATCGCCGCGCTTGTTCTCGATGAGCGCATGGACCTCGTCGATGATGACGGCCTCGACGCCGGCCAGCATGGACCTTCCCCCTCGACTGCCCAGCAGGACGAACAGGGACTCCGGCGTGGTCAGCAACACATCGGGCGGCCGGCGCCGCTGAGCGGCCCGCTCTCGCGGGCTCGTGTCGCCCGTTCGGAGGCCGATGCTCAGGCCTTCGGCCGGGCCACTGTTCGGTCCGATCATCCGCTCGAGCATGCTTTGGGCCATGTCCCGGGACAGGGCGCGGAGCGGCGAGAGGTAGAGGAGACGAACGCGCCGCTCGCCCGACTGCGGCGCTCGGTGCAGGCGATCGAGGAGGGGCAGCCAGGCCGCCAGGGATTTTCCGGCGCCGGTCGGGGCACTGATCAGTACGTGTTCGCCGGCCTGGATTCTCGGCCAGGCTTCACGCTGGATCGGGGTGGGTTCGTCGAACGCTGCCTGGAACCAGGCTCGGGTCTTCGGGCTGAAGGTCGACGGCAGCATGCCTTCATTATGCCGTTCAGCGGCCGATCACGTCCTCCCACGACGCCGAGATCAGCCACCAGTCATCGTCATCCAGGCGCCAGCCCGTTTCCACCTGGATCCAGCGCCCCTCGTCCGGCAACAGCCCGCTGCCACCGGTCAGCACGGCCTGAAAGCTTGCCGTGGCCCGCTCGCCCCCGTGAAGCTCTACATCGATATCGATCAGTCGCGCCCGAACCCGTTCATGGGCGCGCATCTCACGCTGCAGCAGCAGGCGCAGAGCGCGTTGGTCGAGGTTCCAGGTCTCACCGTTGAAGTCCTCGGCCAGGGGGGCCAGTACGGCCCGGACATCCCCTTCGGCCAGGGCCTCGGTCATTTCTCCCAGGCGGGCACGGATGCGTTCTTCGGATGGCGGAGGCGGCGCGCAGGCGCTCAGCAGCAGAACGATGGCCAGCCATCCGCCGTGCCGAAGGGTACCCGGACTCACGCCTCGCTGTCTTCGGCCAGATAGGACTCGAGCAGGCGGCCGGCGACCACGATCAGGTCGTATTCGGTGACCAGGCCCACCAGCTTGCCGTCCTTGACCACGGGCAGGCAGCTCAGGCGTTTCTCCCGCATCATGCGGATCGCCTCGACGGTGGTCGTCTCGGGAGTCACCGACAGGGGTTCGGTGTGCATGATGTCGCGAACCATGGTGGTCTGCCCTGCCCGGCCGCCGCGGGCGACCAGGCGAAGCAGTTGCCGATGTGAGACCAGGCCGAGCAGGTGTCCGGAATCGTCCTCGACGGGCACGTGTCGAACGTAGCGCCATTCCATCAGACTCGCCGCGAAATCCACGATGTCATCCGGGCGGACCGTGAACAGATCCGTGGCCATGAACTGCCCGACGGTGCGGTAGCTGTCGCGCCAGTCCTGGCTGGGTGAGAACTCGGCCAGTTCCCAGTCGGCGACGCAGTCGCCGCGCTCCTGCTGATCGATCATGCTGTTGGTCAGGGCGCGCAGGCATTCGTGATCGCTCGCCTTGCCGCGCATGGCATCGAGGGAGGCGAGTTGCCAGCGGGCGCCCGTCCGACGGCTCTTGACCCGTTTCTCGACGGTGCCGATGTAGCGATCGATGTCGGCAGCGTCGATGCCGCTGTCGGCCAGGCCATCGCGGGCCAGCGGCAGCAGGATTTCGAGCAGCAGTTCCTGGGCCGTCATCTGGCGCTCGTCGAACCAGATCTGCTGTGCGCGCAGACCCTCGCGAGCGGCGGCGATGAAATTGGCCTTGACGTCGGCGAACTGGAGCTTGTCCCGGATGTCGGATTCGCGGCGCGACAGCGCGGCCATCATGCCGAAGAAGAACGCGGCGTTGGCGATCTCATCGAGCACCGTGGGGCCGGAAGGGATGACCCGGTTCTCGATCCGGAGATGCGGCTTGCCGTTGTCGGAAATCCCGTAGCAGGCGCGATTCCAGCGGTAGACCGTCCCATTGTGCAAACGCAGCGCATTGAGCTTGGGCGCTTCTCCGCGTGCCACCTTGCCGATCGGGTCGTCTTCGAATTCGGTGGTCAGAATGACCCGGAAGCGTGCGATGTCTTCCTTGAAGATCTCGATCACCGACTCCTCGACCCATTGATCTCCGAAATGCACCCTGGGCTTGTGACCGCGCGCCGCATGGGCTTCGGAGCGCGCATCGATGGAGTGCTCGAACACCGCGATCCGGCTTTCGTGCCAGAGACGCTTGCCGAGGAGGATGGGCGAATTGACACAGGCCGCCAGCAGCGGGCCGGTGACGGCCTGGGCGATGTTGTACAGGTGCGCGAATTCGTCGGCCCCGACCTGGAAATGGATCTGGAAGCTCGTATTGCAGGCTTCGAGCATCAGGTTGTCGAGCTTGAAGTTGAGCTGGTCGATGCCCTTGATGTTGATCTGGAAATGGCTGCCTCGCAGCCGCAGCAGGGCCTCGTTGAGCGCGAAGTAGCGCGCCGTCGGGACCATCGCATCCAGGCTGAGGTGGTCCCGGGTCAGGGTTGGAAGGATTCCTACCAGGGCGATGCGGCTCTCCACCTCGGCGGCCTTCTCCCGGGCGATCGCGCACACTTCCTCGGTCTCGGCCTCCATCTGCCGCAGGCAGTCGCCACCGAGCTCCAGGGGCGAGAGATTGGCCTCGAGATTGAACAGGCCGAGCTCATGGGTGAAGCGGGGATCGTCGATGCGCTCGAGGATCTGCATCGCGGTCAGGGCCGGGCGGGCCGCGCGATCCACCAGGAACATTTCCTGCTCGGCACCGATCCGGCGAATGCCCGACTCGAACATGCCGTTCTCGTGCATGTCCTCCAGCGCTCGAACCTCGTCGAGGAGTGCCTTCATGAAGGCGCGGCGGGTATTCTCGTCCGAGCCCTGATCTACGTTTTGCTCACCCATATCCGGGACTGCCCTTCGTTTCAATCGGGATGATAGCCGCCTCCGGGTAAACGGGCAAACCTCCCTGCGCTTCTTCCCGCGCGATGGACCGTCCGGACCCTGTGTCGCGCCGGCAGGATGGATTTCTCCGCAGGGTCGATCGGCCCCGGATTCTCTTGTCTCGAATGCCCGGTTATGCCAAGCTTGACGCTCTGTAACAGCGTCATTCACCAACAAAAAAGGGTAGACCGATGACCGACAAACCTTGGCTTGGGCAGTACCCCGCCAACGTGCCGGCCGAAATCGACATGACCGAGTTCAGCTCGGTCACCGACGTGATCAAGAAGAGCTGCGAGACCTACGCCGACAAGACGGCCTACGTCAATTTCGGCGCCGAGCTCAGCTACAAGCAGGTCGATGACTACAGTCGTGCCTTCGGCGCGCAGATGCAGGCCCTGGGCCTTGGCAAGGGCGATCGGATCGCGATCATGATGCCCAACGTGCTGCAGTATCCGATCGCCGTGTTCGGCGCACTGCGGGCCGGGCTCGTCGTGGTCAATACCAACCCGCTCTACACGGCCAGGGAGCTCAAGCACCAGCTCAAGGACTCCGGTGCCAGGGCCATCGTGATCATGGACAACTTTGCCAGCGTGCTGGAAGCCGTGGTCGACGACACTCAGGTCGAGCACGTCATCCTGACCCGTATGGGCGACATGGTCGGGGGCCTGAAGGGGGCGATCATGAATTTCGTCATCCGCCGGGTCAAGAAGATGGTGCCGCCCTACTCGCTGCCCGGCTCGCTGACGTTCAAGGCGGTCCTGGCCGACGGTGCTCGGGCGTCCCTCGACGAGCCCGCCCTGAATCACGACGACCTCGCCTTCCTCCAATACACGGGTGGCACGACGGGGGTCTCGAAGGGCGCGATGCTGACCCACGGCAACATGGTGGCGAACATGCAGCAGAGCTCGGCCTGGCTGGGGAGCCTGGTCACGCCGGGGGAAGAAACCATCGTCACCGCTCTGCCCCTCTACCATATCTTCGCACTGACCGCGAACTGTCTGGTCTTCCTGAAGTTCGGCGGGCGCAATCTGCTCATCACCAATCCCCGTGACATGGCCGGCTTCGTCAAGGAGTTGGGCAGCATTCGTTTCACCGCGATCACCGGGGTCAACACCCTGTTCAACGGCCTGCTGAACACGCCGGGGTTCGCTGATCTGGACTTCTCCAGCCTGCGCCTGACCCTGGGTGGTGGCATGGCCGTCCAGCGCGCGGTGGCCGAGCGTTGGAAGAAGACCACCGGCGTGCCGCTGATCGAGGCCTACGGACTGACGGAAACCTCGCCGGCAGCCTGCATCAACCCGATGGATCTGAAGGACTACAACGGCGCCATCGGCCTGCCGATCCCGTCGACTTCCTGCCAGGTGGTCGATCCCGACGGCCAGCCGGTCGCCCAGGGCGAGACGGGTGAGCTGTGCGTGCGCGGTCCTCAGGTCATGAAGGGGTATTGGCAGCGCCCCGAGGAAACGGCCAAGGTCCTGACCGAGGATGGTTGGCTCAGGACCGGTGACATGGCGCGCATGGATGAGAACGGCTACTTCTACATCGTCGATCGCAAGAAGGACATGATCCTGGTCTCGGGATTCAACGTCTATCCGAACGAGATCGAAGACGTGGTGGCCGATCATCCGAAAGTGCTCGAGGTCGGAGCCATCGGAGCACCCGACGAGAAGTCCGGTGAAGTGGTCAAGGTGGTCGTGGTTCGCAAGGATCCGAGCCTGACCGTCAAGGAGTTGCGCGAGCACTGTCGCAAGGAACTGACCGGCTACAAGGTGCCGAAGTACGTCGAATTCGTCGATGAACTGCCGAAGACCAACGTCGGCAAGATCCTGCGGCGCGAGCTGCGTGATCAGTACGGGGATCCCCGTAGCTCCAGCGACTGAGTTCTACCCTCCAGGCTGCTCTGCGGTCAGCCAGCTCGCTTCGTCGGGCTGGCTGACCAGCCCCGACACCCCCACGCCGATCAGACGAACCGCAAAGCTCGGGTGCCAATCCGCCCAGGCCTGGAGCAGACTCCAGGCCGTGTCCGCAATGAGTCTGGAATCGCGCGTGTAGCCCGCCAGGGTCTGTGAGCGTGTCAGGGTCGAGAAGCTGCTCGAGCGCAGTTTCAGGATGACCGTTCGGGCGTGCAACCCCTTGTCCTGCAAGCTCCTGGCGACCTGCGCCGCCTGCTGATCCATCACCGCTCGCAAGGCCTCGAGCGAGGTCTGGTCTTCGCTGAAGGTGCTTTCCTGACTGATCGAACGGCGCGCTCTCGATGCCTTGACCGGGCGGTCGTCTTCGCCGCTGGCACGCCTGGCCAGATCGGGACCGGAGGGGCCGAAGAGCTCGGTGAGCACGTCCGCCGCCGTTCGTCGCAACTGCCCGGCCGTGTAGATACCGGCATCGTGCAGGCGTTCCGCGGTTCTTGGCCCGATGCCCCAGAGTCGACGCACCGGCAAGGGATCGAGAAAGCGTCGGACCTGATCGGGAGGGACGTGGACGAAACCGTCGGGTTTGTCGTAATCGGAAGCCAGCTTGGCCAGCAGTTTGTTGTGGGCCATCCCCACCGAGGCGCTCAAGCCGGTCTGGCGGGCGATCTCGAGCTTGATCTCGCGCCCGATGGCGAGCAGGTCGTCGCCGGCGCGAACCGCTTCGCTCACGTCGAGATAGGCCTCGTCGAGGCTCAGGCCTTCGACCAGCTCGCTGTGTGATCGAAAGATCGTGAACACCTGTGCCGATACCTCGCGATATCGATCGAAGCGGGCCTTGACGAAGACACCGTTCGGGCAGAGGCGGCGGGCCGTCCGACCGGGCATGGCCGAACGCACACCGAACTGTCTGGCCTCGTAGCTTGCTGCCGCTACCACGCCCCGCGCACTGCCTCCGCCGACCATGACCGGACGTCCGCGAAGCTCGGGGTGGTCGTTCTGTTCGACGCTGGCGTAGAAGGCATCCATGTCGACATGGATGATGGCTCGGGCGGTCACGGCCCGACGGCTGGCCTGCTCAGATGGTTCGCGTCGGCTTGTCGCTTTCGAGCATGCCGGCGAGCAGAGAGCTGATGGTGTTTCTTGCCTGGGTGCCTTCCGGGCTGTCGGCGAAGTGCACGCCCACGCCCGGGCTGATGCTGTGCTGCGATCCCAGGGGCGTGATCCACGCGACCTGGCCAGGAATCGCGATCCGCTCCTCGCCGAGCAGGCTCAGCAGAATCAGCACCTCGTCACCGAGCTTGAAGGACTTCTTGGTGGGCACGAACAAGCCGCCGTTGGTAAGGAACGGCATGTAGGCTGCATAGAGATCCTGCTTGTTCTCGATGCTGTAGGAGAGGATGCCTTTCTGTGCCATCGCTCATCTTCCCTGCTGACAGACGGATTTCCATTCTAGCAGCCATTTGCCGAGCAGTAGATCCTGACGCGCACTCGTCGCCGACAATGCGGCGCCCTCCAGCGCCTGCTGCCAGAGTTCAGCCATGGCCGTGGCCGGCGGCGCCGTTCCGATCGGCATGTCCAGAGCCTCATCGCCGCCGGCCATCATGCGCTGCTTAGTGGCACGCTCGGTCCACAGGGCCAGCCATTGCCAGGTGCTGCGCGCCTCCTGCGTCCATTCCTCGCTGAGGACCTGATCGACGCCCTGCCCCTGTGCCAGCGCCAGCAGGGACGAGCGGATCTGGAACCCGAAGTCCAGGCCGCCCGCCTCGAGCAGTCGAACCGCCGCCAGAGGCGCGCCCCCGGCCAGGGTGAGGGCCTGCAGGCGACGGCTGGAGTCGACTGCCGGGCCGCTGCCTTCCAGCCATTGCAGCGCGATGTCATGATCGGGAGGGCGCACCGAGATCGGCTGGCAGCGACTGCGGATCGTGGCCGGGAGGCGTCCGGGGCGGTCACTGACCAGCACGAGCCAGGCGTTCGCAGCCGGCTCCTCGAGGGTCTTCAGCAGGGCGTTGGCAGCGTTGGTGTTCATCGCTTCGGCAGGCTCGATCAGCCCGACTCGGCGTTCACTGATGCTTCCGGTCAACTGCAGCTGGGCATTGAAGGCGCGCACGCTATCAACGGGAATTTCCTTCTTGTCTTCGGGAATCCGGACCTGGAAATGATCGGGATGAGTGCCCTTGTCGAGCAGTTCGCAGGCCCGACATTGGCCGCAGGGCTGGCCATCGGCCGGCTGCAGGCAGAGCAGTCGATGGACCAACCAGCGAGCCAACCGGCGTTTGCCGACTCCGGCCGGGCCCTGGATCAACGGCGCGTGACCGAGCCGATCGTGGTCAAGGCGCTCGTTCAGGGCCTCTTGCAAGGGTGTGATCCAGGGCAGGTTCACGACAGGCGCTCCGCCAGGCCCTGCCTGATCGCCTGGGTGACCTGTTCGAGCGGCTGTGAGGCGTCGATCACCAGGTAGCGCTCCGGATGTTTCCGCGCCTGCTCCAGATAGCCCTGGCGCACGCGCTCTAGAAAGGCCACGGTGTTCTGTTCGAAGCGGTCGCGCTGATCGGAGCGACGCCCGACCCGTGCCATCCCGACGCTCACCGGTACATCGAGCAACAGGGTCAGCGCCGGCTCCAGATCGGGGTGGACCAGGCCCGCCAGGGTTTCGACCGGGGCCGGTCCGAGCTGGCGACCGTAGCCCTGATAGGCCATCGAGGCATCGGTGAAGCGATCGCAGATCACGTCCTCGCCGCGCGCCAGTGCCGGCCGGATTACCTGCCGGAGATTTTCCGCACGCGCCGCGAACATCAACAGCAGCTCGGTCAGCGGCTCGAGATCGCCGGTCTCGGGGTCCAGCAGCAGCGCACGAATCCTTTCCGCCGGCGGAGTCCCGCCCGGCTCGCGAGTCTCTGTGAAGGTGCGACCCTGCGCTTTGAGCCAGTCGCGCACGGTGGCCACGGCGGTCGACTTGCCCGCTCCTTCGCCGCCCTCCAGGGTAATCAGACGAGCTTTCATCTTTCAGCGTCCACGGATGTAACGATCGACCGCCGCATTGTGCTGATCGAGCGTATCGGAAAATTGATGGGTTCCATCGCCCTTGGCCACGAAATACAGGGCCGTGCCATCGGCCGGTCTGGCCGCGGCCTCGAGGGAGGCTCGACCCGGCATGGCGATCGGCGTGACCGGGAGGCCATGGCGAGTGTAGGTGTTCCAGGGATGATCGGTACGCAGATGCACACGTCTGAGGCGTCCATCGAAGCCCTCACCCAGGCCATAGATCACGGTCGGGTCGGTCTGCAGCCGCATGCCACGTTCCAGCCGCCGCTTGAACACTCCGGCCACCTGGGCACGCTCGGACGGGTCGCCGGTTTCGCGCTCGATCAGCGAGGCCAGGATCAACAGCTCCTCGGGCGAATCGATCGGCAGCTCGGGATCACGACGGGCCCAGGCATCGGCGAGGGCCCGGTCCATGGCCTCATGGGCGCGTTGCAGCAGGTCCAGATCGCTGCTGCCGCGAATGAAGAAGTAGGTTTCGGGCAGAAAGCGCCCTTCGGCCTCACAACCGGCACAGTCCAGCGCGGCCATCAGCGCCTCCGTGTCCATGCCCCGGCTTTCGTGACGCAGTCGTGGGTCATCTGCAAGGTCGGCGCGCATCTGTCGCAGGGTCCAGCCCTCGACCAGGGTCCAGCGGTGTTCGCGGACCCGTCCTGATTCCAGTCGGGCCAGCAGGGCCGGCAGCGTCTGGTTGGCATCGATCAGGAACTCGCCGACCTGCAGGCCGGGTCGATGCAGCCGGCCGTACAGACGCCAGCGCCAGTCCGGTCGGGCCAGGCCGAGCGCCTCGAACTGGCGGACCAGGCCGCCGAAGCTCGTGCCGGGCGCGATCCAGAGCGCCACCGGTCCATCCGGATTGACGGGCGATTGCAGGAAATCGCGCCAGGCCGACCACTGCCAGGCGGTCACCCCTGCAGCCAGCAGCAGGAACAGTAGGAAAACGCTGATCAGTCGTCGCATGGCGGGTCGAGTCGCTGGGTCCACAAGGCCTGGAAGCGGCGGCACAGTCCACCGATTTCCAGTGCGCGCCCGTCCAGTTCCCTGACCGGACGAATGCCGGCCACCGAGTTTATCACCATGATCGATTCAGCCCGGTCCAGATCGCTGGCTTCGAGTCGGGCCTTGCGGACGCCGGCCTCTGGCTGGTCGAGGAGCCAGTCCAGACCGACACCGGCCACAGCCGCGCGCGAATCCGGGGCCAGGCACTCGCCGTCGATGAGGAGCAGGAGGTTGCTGGCGATCGCTTCGGCCAGGCATCCGTCCGTGTCGAGGAGAATCGCCTCGTCCGCGCCTCTTTCCAGGCATTCTCTGGCGGCCAGCACCTGTTCCAGGCGGTTGCCATGCTTGAGCCCGCCCAGGGTCGGAGAGCCCTCGAGGCGGATGCTGCTACGAACGACGCGCAGGCCCGACCGATGCTGCTGCTCGATGCCGGGCGGCCAGTCCCGACGCTGAAGGATTCGACGAGGCCGGCATTCCGGCGCAGGCCAGTAGGCGCGCCCTCCGCTGCCCCGAGTCAGGGTCAGTCGAATGACGGCCCGCTCGTCGCCGGCGAGCAGTCGTCGGCATTCGCTTTCGACGAGGGTTTCCTCCGGCAAGGGAATGCCCAGCACGCCAGCCCCGTGTCGAAGGCGGGTCCAGTGCCGCGACCAGAGCGGACAACGGCCGTTCAGAAAGGCCATGGTCTCGAACAGGGCATCTCCGTAGAGCAGCCCGCGATCGTCGGCAGGCAGACGATCATCGGCCCGCCCGTCGATCAGGCAGTCGATCCGGGCCCTGCTCATGGCTCGAGCGCCCGCAGCAGCCCCCGCGCCTTGGCCTGGGTTTCAGCCAGCTCGGCATCCGGATCGGAATCGGCGACGATGCCCGCGCCGGTACGGAAGCCCAGGCGGTTTCCCGACACGGACAGACTGCGGATCAGGATGTTCAGATCCATCTGACCGTCACGGCTCAGGTAGCCCATGGAGCCGGTGTAGAAGCTGCGACCCTGCGCTTCCAGCTCCGCGATGATCTCCATGCATCGTACCTTCGGGCATCCGGTGATCGTGCCGCCGGGGAAGACGGCACGGATCAGCTCCGCGGCACCGAGCTCGGGCCGGAGCCGGCCGCGCACGTTCGAGACGATGTGATGCACGTGGGCATAGCTCTCGACGACCATCAGTTCGTCGACTTCGACCGAGCCGGCTTCGCAGACCCGTCCGAGGTCATTGCGTTCCAGATCGATCAGCATGATGTGTTCCGCGCGCTCCTTGGGGTGTCCCATCAACTCGGCAGACAGGGAGCGATCCGCGTGATCGGTCTCGCCACGGGGACGTGTGCCGGCGATCGGCCGGGTCTGGACGTCTCGCCCCCGCAGTTCAACGAGGCGCTCGGGTGAGGAACTGACCACGGTTGCACCCGGCAGTTTCGCCAGTCCCGCGAAGGGCGCGGGATTGGCCTCGGCCAGGGCCTCGAACACGGCGCTGGCGTCGATCTCCCGCGCGGCTTCCCCGCGCCAGGCCCGGGAGAGATTGACCTGGAAGACATCTCCGGCAAGGATCCACTCCCGGATCCGTTCGACACCCGCCTTGAAGCGCCCGCCGGGATCGGAGTCCAGCGCGAGTCGGGGAATGCCTGTCGACGTCGAGGGTGATCGAAGTGCGGCCTGCAGTGAGCTTCGAGCGGCGTCGAGCATGGCTTCGCTCTCTGCCACCAGGTCGCAATGGCCCAGCGTGTGATCGATGATCAGGGCGGCCGGACAGGGACTGACCCAGGCCACGGGCAGTTCGTCATCGGCTGCCGGGAGTTCGAGGGTCGGCTCGATCGATACGGCCAGTTCGTAACCGAGATACACGAACCAGCCGCCGATGAAGGGCCAGCGAGTGCTCGGAGCGGGGTTCGCCGCTTCGACCAGGCCCGACAGACGTCGGAAGAAATCGGGGCAGGCCTGGACACGTTCTCCGGGCGCGGGCTGGGACAGACCGAAGCCGGGCCCGGATTGGAACAGCAACAGGGAGTAGCGCCCCAGCTTCGGAGAGGTTGCGGTACTGGCCAGCAGAAAGGGCCAGTCGTCCGGTCGGGCCCGATGCACGGCGAGCAGGTCCGGCGCCGAACTCAGGCGCTCGGACCATGCGACGTCCATGCTGGACATGAGGGCGCTGGCTTGGCGGGTCAGGCCAGGCGCCGCAGAAGCAGCGAGCCGTTCGTGCCACCGAAACCGAAGGAATTGGACAGGGCAACCTCGATCGGAGCCTGACGGGCCTCCTTGGGCACGAGGTCCAGGCCTTCGCAGGCCGGGTCCGGCTGATCGAGGTTGATCGTCGGCGGCACCACGCCCTCATCGAGGGCCAGAATGGTGAAGATCGCTTCCACCCCGCCGGCCGCACCCAGCAGATGTCCGGTCATCGACTTGGTCGAACTGATCATCAGTTTGCCGACCTCGGCACCGAACAATCCCCGAATGGCCTCGCACTCCGCCCGGTCACCGACCAGGGTGGACGTGCCATGCGCGTTGATGTAGTCGACGTCATCCGGATTGAGGCCGGCGTCGTTCAGGGCATTCTTCATGCAGCGCGCAGCCCCTTCCCCGCCCTCGGGTGGCGAGGTCATGTGATAGGCGTCGGCGCTGCGGCCGTAACCGATCACTTCGGCGTAGATCCTGGCACCACGTTTGCGCGCGTGCTCGTATTCCTCGAGGACGACGACGCCCGCGCCGTTGCTGAGCACGAAACCATCCCGGTCGACATCCCAGGGCCGGGAGGCCGCTTCGGGATCGTCGTTTCGCGTCGACAGCGCACGTGCCGCGGTGAAGCCGCCGTAAGCGGTCGGCGTCGTACCGTACTCGGCACCACCGGCGACCATGACGTCGGCGTCGCCGTAGGCAATCATGCGAGCGGCTTCGCCGATGTTGTGCGTTGCCGTGGTGCAGGCCGTCACGATGGAGATGTTCGGGCCCTTGAAACCATAGCGGATGGAGATGTTCCCGGCGACCATGTTGATGATGCAGCCGGGCACGAAGAACGGAGAAATCCGCCTCGGACCGCTATCGAGATAGGTCTGGTAGGTCTGCTCGATGGTCTGGATGCCACCGATTCCCGCTCCGATGGCGACTCCGAAGCGCTCGGCCTCGTCGGGCTGCTCGCCCAGACCGGCGTCCTCGATCGCCTGGATGGCCGCAGCCATCCCGTAGTGGATGAAGGGGTCGGACTTGCGTGCCTCCTTGGGTGACAGGTAGGCGTCCAGGTCGAAATCGCGGATTTCCCCCGCGATCTTCGCCGGGAAGCGCTCGCAGTCAAAGGCAGTCAGCGGTCCGATCCCGCTTCGGCCGGCCTTGATGGCGTCCCAGGCGCTGGGCACGTCGTTGCCCACGGGACTCACCATGCCAAGGCCGGTGACGACGATTCGACGGTCACCTTTCATGCTGATCACCCGCCGCGTTTGTGGCGACGATGAGCATGCCCATCGTCACCCGGATTGTCGTCTTGGGCTCCCACATACGACTTACTTGTCGACGTTGGCCTTGATGTAATCGATCGCCTGCTGAACGCTGGTGATCTTTTCGGCCTCTTCGTCCGGAATCTCGCACTCGAACTCTTCTTCCAGGGCCATCACCAGTTCGACGGTGTCCAGCGAATCGGCACCCAGATCGTCCACGAAGGACGCGCTCGGAGTCACTTCCTCTTCCTTGACGCCCAGCTGCTCGATGACGATTTTCTTGACGCGATCTTCAATGCTGCTCATGTTGCTTGTCCTCTAAGGGGGTTTTCCAAAGCCGCGCCATTGTAGTGAACAACGCGGTCGATGACCAGTTGAACCGACCCTTTCTGCGGATCGGGTTCTACCATGTTTTTATTATGAAATTCGTGATTTCAGATAGTTATGAAGTACACCTGAACCATCAGGTCATGTACATTCCGCCGTTGACATGCAGGGTTTGCCCGCTGACGTAGGCACTGGCCGGGCTGGCCAGGAATCCTACGCAGGCGGCAACGTCCTCCGGCTCACCCAGACGCCCGAGCGGAATTGTACCCGTTAGGCGCTCGCGCTGCTGCTCGTCGAGCGCTCGAGTCATGTCGGTGTCGATGAAGCCGGGCGCCACCACGTTGCAGGTGATGCCCCGCGAGCCGACCTCGTGGGCGATCGCGCGGCTGAAGCCGGCCAGGCCCGCCTTGGCGGCGCAATAGTTGCCCTGCCCCGGATTGCCCGCATAACCGACCACCGACGACACGTTGATGATGCGCCCGCCGCGCGCCTTCAGCATGCCGCGCAGGCAGGCGCGGGTCATGCGCATGGCGCCGGTCAGGTTGGTGTCCAGCACGGCCTCCCAGTCCTCGTCCTTGAGGCGCATCAGCAGTTGATCGCGGGTGATGGCCGCGTTGTTGACCAGAACGGTGATCGGGCCAGCCTGCTCGTTGACGGCGGCGATGGTCGCCTGGACCGCGTCGCCATCGGTCACGTCGAGCACCAGGCCCCGACCTTCGCCCAGGCGCTCGGAAATGGCATCCGCCCCGGCCTGCGAGGTTGCGGTACCGAAGACCTGGCCACCCATCCGGCTCAGCCATTCGGCGGTCGCCTGGCCGATGCCACGACTCGCGCCGGTGACCAGGACGACCTGCCCGTCGATGCGTTGTGCGTTTTCGAACTCCATTGACTCCTCCTCGTTTGCTGACGGTCAGTTGCCGCTCTGGTCCCACTCGGCGGCGCAGCTGGTGATCTGTTCGGGATCTTCCAGCGCGGCCCAGTTCAGGCTGCGTTCGATACGTCGTCCGAGACCGGCCAGGACCCGGCCGGGGCCACATTCCGCCACCCGGTCGATGCCTGCCTCGGCCAGTGCCCGAACCGTCGCGGTCCAGCGTACGGGCGAATGCATCTGAGCCACGAGCGCTTCCCGAATCGATGCCCCTTCCATGCGCGACTGGACATCGACGTTATGCAGCACGGGGATCGAAGGTGGCCCGATCTCGACCTCGGCCAGGGTCGCGGCGAGCTGTTCGGCCGCCGGTTTCATCAGCGCGCAGTGCGACGGCACGCTGACCGGCAGAATCACCGCCCGCCGCGCGCCGGCTTCCTTGGCGCTGTGCATGGCCCGCTCGACGGCGGTGGCCTCGCCGGCGATCACCAGCTGCCCGGGGCTGTTGTAGTTGGCGGCCGACACCACCTGCCCTTCGGCGACTTCGCGACAAAGGGCTTCGACCACTTCGTCGTCGAGTCCCAGAATCGCGGCCATCGCGCCCTGACCTTCGGGGACGGCGGCCTGCATCAGGCGACCGCGCTCGGCCACCACCTTGATGGCGTCACCGAAGTTCATGGACCCTGCCGCGACGAGGGCGGCGTATTCGCCGAGGCTGTGGCCGGCGAGAAGCCGAGGCGCCCGGCCGCCGAGTGACTGCCAGACCCGCCAGGTGGCGATGCCTCCGGCCAGCATGACCGGTTGGGTGATCGCCGTCTGGTTCAGGCGTTCTGCCGGCCCACTCTGGCTCAGGGTCCAGAGATCCTCGCCCAGCGCCTCGCTGGCTTCGACAAAGGTCGCTTGGACCTCGGGATGCCGGGCTGCCAGGTCGGACAGCATGCCGACGCTCTGCGAACCCTGCCCGGGAAAAACGAATGCGAAATCGCTCATGACGGTCGGTCCTTCAGCGATGAAAAGAAAACGGGAAGACGGTAGTCAGCCCCGATGGGGCTTCAATAGACGACCAGCGCGGCACCCCAGGTGAAACCGCCGCCGAAGGCCTCCAGCAGAAGCTTCTCTCCGCGTTTGACCCGTCCGCTGCGGATGGCTTCGTCCAGCGCCAGCGGCACGGAAGCCGCAGAGGTGTTGCCATGCTTGTCGACGGTCACGATCACCTGATCCATCGACATGTTCAGTTTCTTTGCCGTGGCCTTGATGATGCGGAGATTCGCCTGATGGGGAATCAGCCAGTCCAGGTCGGATTTCTCCAGCTGGTTGGCGGCCAGGGTCTCGTCCACGATGCGGCCCAGGGTATTGACGGCGACCTTGAATACTTCGTTGCCGCGCATCGACACGCGCACCCCACCGCGCTCTTCGGCCTTGAAACCGGTCGAGACGCCGACCTCGGTGCAGAGCAGGTCGCCATAGCCGCCGTTGGCGTGGATGTGGGTGGACAGGATGCCGGGCTCGGAATCGGCCACCAGCACGGCCGCACCGGCGCCGTCCCCGAACAGCACGCAAGTGCCCCGATCGTTCCAGTCGAGCATGCGGGTCAGGGTTTCCGCTCCGACGACCAGGACCTTGCTGGCCGAGCCGGCACGAATGAACTGGTCGGCCACGGACATGGCGTAGATGAATCCGGAACAGGCGGCATTGACGTCGAAGGCGGCACATTCTGCCGCTCCGAGACGGTGCTGCAGCAGACAGGCAGTTGAAGGGAAGACCAGGTCGGGGGTGGTCGTGCCGACGATCAACAGGTCGATGTCGGCGCCGGTCAGTCCGGCCGCGTCGAGCGCCTTGCGAGCGGCCTGCTCGGCCAGATCACAGGTGGTCTCACCCTCGGCGGCGATGCGGCGCTCTGCGATGCCGGTTCGCTCCCGGATCCACTGATCGCTGGTGTCGACCAGCGACTCGAGATCCTTGTTGGTCATTACTCGCTCGGGCAGATGGCTGCCGGTTCCTGCGATTCGCGCATACATCGATTCGGGTCCCCATGCCCATGGCGTGGCCGACTACCCAGTCGGCACATCGTTCTGGACTGATTCTTGTCTCGTTATGTTGTCGTACTTCAGAGCCTAGTAGCTGGCCCAGAGTTGCTCATCGAGCCGATTGATCAGGTCGCGTTCGACTTCCAGTGCCGCCAGCGAGATCGCTCTTGCGAAACCTCGGCTGCACGCGCTGCCGTGGCTCTTGATCACGGTCTTGCGCACGCCCAGCATCGGAGCGCCATTATGACGGGCTGGATCGAGTCTGTCATGCAGTCGTTTCATTCCGCGTCGCGCCACCATGCCGCCGAGGGTGCCCTGGAACTCCTCGCGCATCCGCTCGAACAGCAGGCGAATGGCGCCCTCGGCACCCTTGAGCAGGATGTTGCCGGAGAAACCATCGCAGACGACGAGATCCACGGCGCCGGCAAAGACCTGATCGGCCTCGACGAAACCCGCGTAGTCCAGGGTCTCCTGGGCCTCGATGAGACGAGCGGCCTCGCGGATGACATCCGGGCCCTTGCCGGGTTCGCTACCGATGTTCAGCAGTCCGATCCTCGGCGCACGATTCTCGATCACCTTGACGGCCACCGCGCCGAGCTGCGCGAACTCGAGCAAGCGCGGCGCGTCGACGTTGATGTTGGCGCCCAGGTCGAGCATCCAGACCAACTGTTGCTGGCGGCTAGGCAGTGCGGCCATCAACGCCGGACGCTCGATGCCCGGCAGCATGCCGATCTTCTGCCTGGAAAGTGCCATCAGTGCGCCGGTGCTGCCACCGGATACCACGGCATCGACCCGCCCCTGCTCGGCCAGATCGATGGCCTGCCAGAGGCTGCTGCCCCGCCCACGACGAATCGCCGCCGCGGCACTGACATCGGCGGCGAGAACGTGTTCTGCGTGGTGGATCGTCAGGCGATCCGGGAGCTTGCCCCCGGCGCCTCCGGCGAGCGCCGGCAGCAAACGGTCTTCCGGACCGACCAGCACGATCTCGAGATCGTGCCGATCGCTCAGGACCTGGCGGGTTGCGTCGATGACCACGTCCGGTGCGCCATCCCCGCCCATGGCGTCGACGGCGATCCGGATCGGCGTGGTTCCTTGCAAGGCCTGGCTTTCAGCTCAGAGGACGTGGTGCCCGTCGGGCTCAGTCCTGCAGGTCTTCCGCTTCCTCGTCGAACTCGGGGGCGACTTCGACGACCTGACGGCCGCGATAGAATCCTTCCGCGGACACGTGGTGACGGCGATGGGTCTCACCCGTGGACGATTCTTCCGACAGGGTCGGGGCGGACAGGGCATCGTGTGACCGACGCATGCCGCGACGGGACGGGGTCTTGCGACTTTTCTGAACGGCCATGTTGTTCTCCAGTTTTCCAGTCTATTTTTGCCTTGACCGTTTCTTCAGCGCGGCCAGCGCTTCGAACGGTCGATGTGTCTCCGCCTCGGCTGCCGGGGCCTCCATCGGTTCGGAGGCCGGATCGACCGGCACCAGCGGCAGTGCCAGCAACACTTCCTCGGCAACCAGGTCGAGCACCTCGAGTCGGTCGTCCGGGCAGAGCCTGGCCTCGTAATCCTCGGGCAGCGCGGCTTCTTCTTCCTCGCTACCCACCACTGCCACGACCGAGTCGCTGGACAGGGCTTGCTGAAAGGTCTTCAGCGTTCTCTGGCACTGCAGGGGTACCTCGGCATCGACGTGGACGTCGATGCGGATCTGCCCCTGCTCGTCGTGAGAGAAGCGCAGGCTGAACTCCACCCAGCCAGGTTCGCCTTCGACGACCAGGCCGCGCAGGCGTTCCAGGCGCTCGACCGGCACGCGGCCGCTGAAATCGCGCCGGGCGCTGGCCGCCTTCTCCGGATGAATCCAGTCTGGATAGTCTCGCGACATAAGCCCGCCATTATATCATTGGCTTTCCAATGACAACAACAGGCTCTGCGCATGGTCTCCAGCCCTCCTCCACCCCTGATCCTGGCCTCCGGTTCGCGCTACCGCTGCGAAATGCTCAAACGCCTCGAATTGCCCTTCGAAGTCCATCCAGCCGACATCGATGAGCGACCGAAGGACGGCGAAGGGGCCGAGGCGCTGGCGCTGCGCCTTGCGCTGGAAAAAGCGCAGGCCGTGCATCGTCGTCACCCCGGCACGGTGGTCATCGGCTCCGATCAGGTCGCCGTCTGCCAAGGCCGCCTGCTGGGCAAGCCAGGCAGCGTCGAGCGTGCCGTCGAACAATTGCGGTTCACCGCCGGGCGGGAAGTGGTCTTCCACAGCGCGCTGGCCCTCAAATCCGACTCGCTCGAGCGCCTGGTCGATGTCCCCACTCGAGTCCGTATGCGAACTCTCGATGCCGAGCGGATTCGGCACTACGTGGCGCATGAGCGGCCGTTGGACTGCGCCGGCGCGATGAAGAGCGAGGGCCTCGGGATTGCGTTGACCCGGTCGATTCACAGCGATGACCCGACCGCGTTGATCGGTTTGCCGTTGATCGCCCTGGCCGAGCTGCTGCCCGAGTTCGGCATCGAGGTGCTCAAGGCGCGCTGATCACGCCGCCACTCGGGAGCCGGATGGTACACTCCCGCACCATACGCAACAGAATGGAGACGCGCCTGACATGGCCTCATCATCTGCATCCACAGAGCCTCGCTGGAAGCACTGGCGACTCGAGCACGACATCGATCACATCGCCTGGCTGACCCTGGATCACGCCGACGAGAAGGTGAATTCCCTCGGTACGGCCGTGCTCGAGGAGCTGGAAACCATCGTTGGCGACCTCGAAGCCAGCCAGCCGACCGGCCTGGTCATGATGTCCGGCAAGACGAAGAGCTTTATCGTCGGCGCCGACGTCCGTGAGTTCGACCAGACCGACAAGGTCTCCGAGCTGGAAGAACAGATCAAGAAGGTGCACGGTCTGTTCCAGCGCATCGAGGATCTGCCCTTCCCCACCGTCGTGGCCTTCGAGGGCTACTGCCTCGGCGGCGGACTCGAGTTGGCGCTGTGTTTCGATTGGCGAATTGCTCTGGACGCCGACCACACGCGGATCGGCTTTCCGGAGGTGAACCTCGGCATCTACCCCGGTTTCGGCGGCTCGGGACGCTCCATCCAGGCGGCTGGCGGTCTGCAGGCCATGCAGATCATGCTCACCGGTCGCATGCTGCGGGCGCGTGCCGCGCGGGCCATGAACCTGATCAATCAGACCGTCGATCGCCACGGTTCGCTGCGCTGGTCGGCACGCCAGGCCGTGCTCAAGAAGAAGAAAGCCCGCAAGCCCGGCCTGGGAGCACGCGCCACGACCTGGGGCCCGATTCGCAAGTTCATGGCCGGTCAGATGCGCAAGCAGACCTCGGCCAAGGCCCGCCAGGCGCACTATCCCGCGCCCTTCGAACTGATCGACGCCTTCGAGCATTGCGGTCAGTCCCAGTCCGGCATGATCCGCCTCGAAGAGGAAAAGGTGCCGCGCCTGCTGGCCGGCGACACCTCGCGCAACCTGCGCCGGGTCTTCCGCCTGATGGAGTCGCTGAAGGAACAGGGCAAGCGCAGCAGCTTCAAGGCTCGTCGCGTCCACGTCATCGGCGCCGGTGTCATGGGGGGTGACATTGCGGCCTGGTGCGCCAGCCGGGGCCTCGAAGTGACGCTCCAGGACCGGGAGATGAAGTACATCGAGCCGGCACTGAAGCGGGCAGCCAGCCTGTTCAAGCGCAAGCTCAAGACCCCGACGGCGGTGGCTGCGGCCAAGAGCCGCCTGATCGCGGACGTCGAAGGCAAGGGCGTCGCGCGCGCCGACGTGATCATCGAAGCCATCTTCGAAAATCGCGAGGCCAAGCGGGAGTTGTTCAAGAACCTGCTCGATGATCTCCAGCCGCACACCCTGGTGGCCACGAACACCTCGGCCATTCCACTGGCCGAATTGTCCGACGTGTTCGAAGACCCGAGCCGTCTGATCGGCCTGCACTTCTTCAACCCCGTGGCCAAGATGCCCCTGGTCGAGATCGTCTATGACGCCAAGAGCAATCCGGATCGGGTCAATGACGGATCGAGCTTCGCGACGCAGATCGGCAAGTTTGCCCTGCCCGTTACCTCGACACCGGGTTTCCTGGTCAATCGCGTGCTCGCGCCCTACATGCGCAACGCCATGAAGCTGCATCGCGAAGGCGTGCCCAAGGAGGCGCTGGACAAGGCCGCCGAGGAATTCGGTATGCCGATGGGGCCGGTCGAGCTGGCCGACACCGTCGGCCTGGACGTCGGGCTCGGTGTGATCGATACGCTGATGGGTGACGAGGCCGGTGAGGATCGCAAGATCCTCGAGGACATGGTCAAGGCCGGCAAGCTGGGCAAGAAGAGTGGCCAGGGCTTCTACCGCTGGTCCAAGGGCAAGCCGCAGCGTGACAAGGACGCCCACGAGGGTCATGACCTGAAGGCCCTGGCCGAGATGCTGATGAAGCCCTACTTCGACGAGTGCCAGTCCTGTCTGGCGGACAAGGTGGTCGAGAATGCGGATCTCCTCGATGCGGGCATGATCTTCGGCACCGGCTTCGCACCGTTCCGTGGTGGCCCCCTGCACTATCTCGAATCCCGCGCTGGTGAGCCCAGCACCCAGAGCGATGAGGAGTCTTCCTGATGACTGATACGAAACTTCGCAAGATCGCGATCGTCGGCGGCAGCCGCATTCCCTTCTGCCGTTCGAACAGCCTGTACGCGGACCAGACCAACCTGGACATGCTGGCCGCAGCCATCCAGGGCGTGACCGACCGCTTCGAGCTGCACGGCAAGCAGATCGATCAGGTCATCGGCGGCGCGGTGACCACCCATTCGAAGGACTTCAACCTGGCCCGCGAGGCGGTGCTGTCGACCACCCTCTCACCGCTGACCACCGGCATCACGCTGCAGCAGGCCTGCGGTACCAGCCTGACCGCTGCACTGATGGCCGGCGCCCAGATCGCCTCGGGTCAGATCGACTGCGCGATCGTGGCAGGAACCGACACCACCAGCGATGCGCCGATCGTCTTCCAGCGCAAGTTCGCCCAGCGCCTGATCAAGCTGGGACGGGCCCGAAGCTTCGGACAGAAGCTGGGCGTCTTCAAGGGCTTCTCCTTGCGCGAGCTGGCGCCACAGCCTCCGAAGAACGGCGAACCCCGTACCGGCCTGTCGATGGGGCAGCACTGCGAGCGCATGGCCAAGGAATGGTCGATCGATCGCCGCGAACAGGATGAACTGACCCTCGACAGCCACCGCAAGGCGGCCGCCGCCTGGGATGCAGGCTTCTTCGACGATCTGGTCACCCCCCACAACGGGGTGATTCGAGACAGCATCATCCGTCCTGACACCACCCTGGAGAAGCTGGGCTCGCTGAAGCCGGTCTTCGATCGCAAGAACGGCACTCTGACCGCGGGCAATTCCACCACCCTCACCGATGGTGCCGCCGCCGTACTGCTGGCGTCCGAGGAGTGGGCGAAGGCCAATGATCTGCCGATTCTCGGCTGGCTGACGCACGGCCGCACGGCCTCGGTGGATTTCGTCAACAAGGACGAGGGTCTGCTGATGGCGCCCACGGTGGCCGTGGCGGAGATGCTGACTCGAGCCGGCTTGAGCCTGCAGGATTTCGATTTCTATGAAATCCACGAAGCCTTTGCCGCGCAGGTGCTCTGTACGCTCAGAGCCTGGGAATCGGAGCGCTACTGCACCGAACGGCTCGGCCTGGACAAGGCCATGGGCAGTATCGATCGGGCGAAGATGAACGTCCGGGGTGGTTCCGTGGCGATCGGCCATCCCTTCGCGGCCACCGGGGCTCGCATTCTCGGCACCCTGGGCGCGATTCTGGAAGAGGCCGGTTCGGGCCGGGGCCTGATTTCGGTGTGCACCGCCGGCGGCATGGGCGTGAGCGCGATCGTCGAACGCGATTGATCGGGATCGCCAGCTTGCCCTTGAAGAACCCCGCGTAAGACGGCTTACGCGGGGTTTTTCTTATCCCCGGCCGGTCAGCCAGAGACTCAGGCCGGGGAACCAGGTGATGATCAGCAGCGCGACCAGCAGCAGGCCCAGGAAAGGCAGGGTCGAACGGTAGACGCGCAGGATGTCGTCGCCGAACCGATGGCTGGCCAGAAACAGATTGATCCCCACCGGTGGCGTGCAGTAGCCGATCTGCAGGTTGGCCAGGAAGACGATCCCCAGGTGCACGGGATCGACGCCGAAGGCCAGCGCGATGGGGATGATGAGCGGGGCCAGGATGACCAGGGCCGCGAAGATGTCCAGCACCATGCCCGCCACCAGCAGCACCAGGTTGATCAGGAGCAGGAAGACCAGCTTGGAATCGATCAGGGGCGTGACCCAGGCCAGCAGGCGCTGGGGAACCTGGGCGTCGATCATGACGTTGGTCGAGGCCAGCGACATGCCGAGAATCAGCAGGATCGCACCCACCAGCATCATCGATTCGCTGATCAGCGCCGGCAGACGCTTGATTGGAATCTCCCGTCGGATCAGCACCAGGCTGACGACCACCCAGACGGCCGTGACGACCGCGGCTTCGGCGACCAGCAGCCAGCCGGAGTAGATGCCCCCCAGCACCACGAAGGGCAGCGGCAGCTCCCAGGCCATGGCGCGCAGGCTCGGCCAGAGTGGCGGTGCGGGCTCGGCGGCTTCGCCGCTACCATCCTGGGTGTGGCGGCGCTGCCAGATGGCCCAGGCGGCCAGCACGACGATCATCAACAGGCCCGGCAGCAGACCGGCCAGGAACAGGTCGTTGACGCCGATGCCCTGCCCCGGTGCCACCTGTTGAGCGACGACGGCGTACAGGATCAGTGGCAGCGACGGGGCGAACAGCACGCCCAGGCTCGAACCGGTCGTGACCAGGCCAAGGGCAAAGCGACGCGGGTAGCCGGCCTGGATCAGGGCCGGCAGCATCAGGCTGCCCAGCGCGATCACCGTGATTCCCGACGCCCCGGTGAAGGCCGTCATCAGGGAGAACATGACCAGGCCGAGGATCGCCAGTCCGCCGGGCAGCCAGCCCAGGGAGGCCCGGGTCAGATCGACCAGCCGTCGGGGTGTGCCACTTTCAGCCACGAGCACGCCGGCCAGGCAGAACATCGGCAGCGCCACCAGCACCGGCAGGTCGCCGATGCGTTGGAACTCCATCGCCACGAGCACGGGATCGAGTTCCACGTCGATGTAGCCGAGGATGGCGCCCAGGCCGATAACGGCAAACAGGGGCACGCCCACCAGCGCCAGCAGAATCAGCAGGAAAGCGATCATCCCTGCGTTTCCCTGCCGCTCGGGGTGCCGCCGATCTCCATCGGCGGGGCGGCCTTGCCGGACAGCGGTCCTCGCGGCGAAAAGGCGACCGCAAAGAAGCGCGCGGCCATCAGGGCGAAACCGATGGGAATGATGAAATGGACGGCCCAGGTCGGAACGCGCAGGAAGGCGAACGCACCGAATTCATGTTCGAGCGCCACCATTTCGAGCCCGTACCAGCACATCATCAGGGACACTCCACCGGCCATGGCATAGCTGAAACGATTGACCCAGGCCAGTGGCTTTTCCGGCAGCCAGTGCTCGATGAGGTTGATTCGGATATGCCTGAGCTTGCCCGCGGCCATCACGCCGGCCACCATCGCCAGCCAGAGCACCATGGCACGCATGGCGCCATCGGCCCAGGGCAGTGCCACACCGGTGTTGCGCAGGATGATCTGGGTAAGTCCCAGGCCCATCAGGCCGAACAACAGCAGGGTGAGGAGCAGCTCCTCGAGGCGCGTCAGGGCGTCGGACAGCAGGCCGAAGAACTCGGCCAGCGCCCTAGTCACCCGCACGCAAGGCCTCCAGATCGCGCTGCATGTCTTCCAGGTGCGGAATGTCGATCGCGCCGGTTTCGAGCAGGTTTCGACGGGTCTCTGCCGCGCCTTCTCGCCAGGTCTGGATCTGCGCGGCCGTCGCTGGATCGATCTGGACTCCCTGCTCCAGCAGGGCTTCGCGAGCCTGCTGGTTTTCGCTCAGATTCGAGCGTTCGAGTTCGGCGAGGGCTTCGGCGAAGCGACTCAGCAGGACCTCACGATCCGCATCGGCCATGCGTCCGAGGCTGCGCGGATCGAAACCGATCGTGCCGCCGGTCATCAACACCGGCAGATCCAGCATGTGACGAGCACGCGTATGCCACTGCAGGATGATCGCGCCCGAGGTCGTGCTGGCAAAGGTGTTGATCGCCCCGGTCTGCAGCGCCGTGTAGACCTCGGCGAGTGCCAGGGGGACGGGGCTGACGCCCAGACGTTCCAGGGTCTCGCGGGACAGGGTGTCTTCGGGCTGCACCCAGACCCGCCATGAGGTGTCCATCTCGTCCGGGTCGGGAAAGGCCTCGCGTCCGAACAGATAGGCAAAGCCGCCGAGGGCGATGCCCGGGATGATCACCCCACCCTCTTCCAGGGCCTCGATGATCAAGGGATCGTAAGTCGGGCGGAGCGCCTGGATCTCATCGACGCTGTCGAAGACGAAGGGCAAGGAATACAGGTTGACCGCGCCGCTGATTCCGACCAGGTCGCCCAGCGTGAACGCGCCGCCATTGAGCTGGCCGAGGCGCATGCGGCGGAAGATCGCATTGGCATCTCCCATCACGCCGCCCGGGTAGTAGCGGATGCTGACCCGCCCTTCCGTGTCCGCTTCGACCGCGTCGGCGGCCGCATTGAGTGCGTTCATCCAGCTCGAGCCATCGGGCGCCAGGGTGGCGATCTTGAGCTGCTGGGCATGAACGGCGCCGGCCAGGAACAGGACGAGCAGGAGCCCGCAGATTGCTTGGGTCAGGGGGGCTTGCGTTTTCATCAATCGAATATCGCCTCGGTCTGTTGCAGCAGATCGGCCGCGCGAGCTCGCGCAACCTGGTTGCTCAATCGGTAATCCGGCGTCTGCACATCGCTCGAGACCACCTCCTCGAGCAGGGTCACGTAGAGATCCCGGTCGAACAGCAGCCGTGCGTAGGAATCGGCCATCAGCACGTTGACCAGCAGATTGTCACCCGAAGATACCTCGCGGGCGCGCTCGAAATAGGCGCGCGCGCGCTCGGGTTGCCCTCCGGCAGCGGGTGGCCGTTGCGAGTTGAGGACGGCCAGATACAGCCAGACGGCGCCATCGTCGTGCCGGGGGCTCTGCTGAGCTACCCAGTCGAGCAGGCGTTCCACCCGCGGCAGATCGCCCAGGGCTCGGTAATCGGAGGCGTTGGCGTCGATCCAGCCGGTCCAGGTCGTGGCCAGGATGTAGAGCGCGTCCAGATCGTCCGGATCGAGCGAGTCGATCCGGGCATCGAAGGCGTCGAAATCCAGGCGATGGAGTTCGCAGAGGCGGGTCCGGGCGGCACAGGCGCCGATGCGTGCGTGCTGCAGGGCTCGATCGTTCAGGCGCCGGTAACGGGCATCTTCATCGGCGAAGAGTGCCGCGTAGGTGCCCGTGAGACGGGCCGCGCTGAGGCGCAGGCTGGGCTCTTCCGGGGCGCCGTTGATCCGTGCTTCGAGCAGGAGCAGATAGGCGGGAAGGCCATCGGCGACCACGCCCGGATCGCTGTATCCCCGAATGGCCGTTTCCAGATCACTGGCGAAGCGCTCGGTCGCACGATCGACCAGGGCGCTGCAGCCCGCGAGCAGCAGAACCGCAACCATGGTCAGCGCCTGTCTCATGGCGCCTTCACCACGAGCCCGGCCGCCTCGGCCGTATTCTGCATCAGGGTCGCCACGGTCATCGGTCCGACCCCGCCGGGTACGGGCGTGATCCAGGCGGCTCGCTCGGCGGCGGCATCGAAATCCAGATCGCCGCGCACCCCGCCCTCGGGTTTGCGGATGATGCCGATGTCCACCACGATGGTGCCGGGCGTGATCCATTCCGGATCGATCAGGTCGGGCTTGCCGACCGCCACACAAAGGAGATTGGCGGCGCGCACATGGCGCTCGAGATCGCGGGTGAACCGGTGCGCTACGTTGACCGTCGCGCCGGCCAGCAGCAACTCCAGAGCGAGCGGACGTCCCACGATATTGGAGGCGCCGACGACCAGGGCGTCCATGCCCTTGGCATCGATCCCGTTCGCATGCAGCAGGGTCATGACGCCGCGCGGCGTGCACGGCCTGAGGCCCGGATTGCGCAAGGCCAGGCGGCCCATGTTGACCGGGTGAAAGCCGTCCACGTCCTTGTCGGGGTGGATGCGTTCGGTCATCAGGCGCTCATCCAGGTGTCCCGGCAGGGGCAGCTGCACCAGAATGCCATCGATGTCAGACGATTCGTTGAGTTCGTCGATCAGGGCCAGCAGTTCGCCCCGTCCCACGCCGTGAGCCATTCGATGGCTGGTGGAACGAATCCCCGCCCGTTCGCAGGCTCGAATCTTGCTGGCCACGTAGACTTCCGAGGCCGGATCGTCTCCGACGAGCACCACCGCAAGACCCGGAGAGCGCCCGCCGCGTGAGCAATGCGCGTCCACGGCCGATCGGACGTTGGCGATCAGACGATCGGCCACGTCACGTCCGTCGAGAATTTTTGCGTTCGAGGAATTCACTGGGGCGACATTGTACCGATTAGCGGTTAGGATTGAGAGCCAGTCAACACTGCCCATGGTCAGAGTATGAATATCTTCAACTACAACTTCGTTGCCTTGGACGGCGGACCCATGCCCATGGAGCGGTTCCGCAATCAGCCCATTCTGTTCGTCAATACGGCATCGGAGTGCGGTTTTACCCCCCACTACGCGAAATTGCAGCAGATCTACCAGGATTTCCAGCAGTCAGGCCTGGTGGTGGTCGGCATGCCCTGCAACGATTTCGGTGAGCAGGAGCCAGGCAGCGAGGAGGAAATCGCCGAATTCGTCCATTCCCAGTATCGGGTCAGCTTCCCGATGACGGCCAAGTACTCGGTGATCGGTATCAATGCACACCCGATGTTCAAGGATCTGGCCCAGGAGTACGGTGGCGACGTTCTGCCGCGCTGGAATTTCCACAAGTATCTGTTCAATCGCAAGGGCGGCCTGATCGAGCACTGGCCGGCCCAGACGCCGCCGGATGATCCCGCGGTACTCCATCAGATCACCCGCAATCTACAGTCCTGGTCGCTGTAAGCGGGTCGCTGAGCCAGTCTCTCCACGGCGTTCGGGCCTCACCGGGGCCCAACGCCTACTTTCTGGACTTCTTGCGCCGTCCCAGGTTCTTCAGGCGCTTGCGCTTCTGCAGCTGGCGGGGGGTGAGCTTGTTCTTGCGGCCCGCATAGGGATTATCGGAATCCTTGAAGATCAAACGCACGGGAATGCCGGTCAGGTCGAACTGGCGGCGCAGACAGTTGATCAGGTAGCGCCGGTACTGCTCCTGCACGTGCGCGGTTCGGTTGCCATGGATGACGATCCGGGTCGGAAAGGTTCCGCCGCTATGGGCGTAGCGCAACTTCGGCGTTCCGCGCTTCGAACCGGCCGGCGCGTGCGCCTCGACCGCCTTGCGAAGCGTCCGGGTCAGCGCCGGCGTGGACAGGTCCTGGTTGGCCGCCTTGAAGACATGGTCGATGGCGTCCGTCAACTCACCCAGGCCACTACCGTGTAACGCGGAAGTCGTGACGACCGGGGCGAACGAGGCGAAGTTCATCCGCTCGGCCATGGCGACCAGGACCTTGTGGCGCTCATCCTCGCTGATCGAATCCCACTTGTTGAGCACCACGATCAGCGCTCGTCCCGCGTCGATGACATGTCCGGCCAGGCGAGCGTCCTGCTCTGTCACGCCATCACTGGCATCGACCAGCAGGACAACGACCTGAGCCTGCTCGATGGCCTGCAGGGCCTTGATCGTGCTGAATCGCTCGATACCCTCGTGGCTGCCCCGGCGGCGGCGAATGCCCGCGGTGTCCACCAGGTGCAGTTTCAGGCCGTCGCGCTCGACATCGGCATGGATCGGATCTCGCGTCGTGCCCGCAATCGGTGTGGCCAGCGCGCGCTCTTCCCCGACGAGGCGATTGAGCAGCGTGGACTTGCCGGCATTCGGCCGCCCGATCAGCGCGAGCTGGATGGAGCCCTCAGCTGCCGGGGCCTCCGGCTCATGTGCTGGCAGGCCCTCGGCCACTTCGCGGGCCAGGCGTTCGACGCCGCGGCGGTGGCTGGCTGCCATCAGGGTCATCGATTCGAATCCGAGCTCGGACGCATCGGCCATGGCCTGGGCTTCCGACAGGCCATCGGTCTTGTTGACGGCCAGATAGAGCGGCTTGTCGCAGCTCCGGAGCCAGCGGGAGATCTCCAGATCATCCGGAGTGACGCCAGCGCGGGCATCGGTCACGAAGATGACCACGTCGGCTTCTTCGACGGCCAGCCGCGTCTGCTGCTGCGCGCCGGCCATGACTTCGTCGGCGGCCTCCTCCAGGCCACCCGTGTCGATCAGGATCGCCGGCTGTTCCCCGAGCGTTGCGCGACCGTAGATGCGGTCACGCGTCACCCCGGGGATGTCGGCCACGAGCGCGTCCCGGGTTCGGGTCAGGGCATTGAACAGGGTCGACTTGCCCACGTTCGGGCGGCCGACGATGGCGACGACAGGTAGCCTGGACAAGGGCGGGATTTCCGGATTCAGGAGCGCAATGACCAGGCGCTCAAGCGCCCGCTGTCTTCGAGCAGGTAGAGCGTGTCGCCCACTACGACGGGGGCCGTGGCCGGGCGGTCGCGCGTGGCCTTGCGACGGCCGACCATGGCCCCGCTCTCCCGGTCGAAGGCATGCAGATAGCCTTCGGCGTCGACCACGACCAGGTAGTCACCGACGAAGACGGGGCGGCTGAGCCCGCGGCGGGCGAGCCGGTCGTCCGACCACAGAGTCGAGCCGTTGCGTCGATCGATCATCCAGAGGCCGTCATCGCTATCGACGGCCGCCAGTTGCGTGCGCTGCAGGCTGAGGCCGCTGTAGGAGGCCAGGTCCTTGACCCAGAGAATCCGACCGGATTCCACGGCCAGCGACGCCATGCGACCGGCGTAGGTAACCACATAGAGTTCGCTGCCGACGACGGCCATCGGGCCATCGATGTCGGCCAGACGCTCCAGCTCGCTGCGACCCTCGGGAACGCTGACTCGCTGCTCCCAGCTCAGGCCCCCATCGCTGACTTCCACGCTGACCACGGCACCGTCGTCGTAGCCCAGGTAGACCCGTCCGGCTCGAGCCAGCGGATCGCTGTTGCCGCGCAGGGTCAGCAGGGGAATCGAGCGATCGTAGACCCAGAGACGGGTCCCATCGGCCGGATCGAAACCGAAGGTTCGCCCATCGATGCAGCGCGCCACGATGATGCCATCGTGCATCACCGGGTAGGACAACAGCTCGGAGGACAAGCGGGCACGCCAGCGTTCTGCCCCGGTGCTGCGGTCAAGGGCCAGCAACCCGCCGTCGAAGCTGCCCACCAGCACGAGATCACCGTACACCGCCGGTCCGCCGGAAATGGCAAGATCGGTCTCGAATCGGCGAATCATGCGGCCGTTGTCGGCGGTGACGACGGTGATTTCCCCGTCGTGGTCACCCACCCAGAGTTCACCATCGACGTGGAAAGGACGCATCGCGCCCATGCGCTCGTCCCTTCCGTCGCCAGCCTTCACCGTCCAGCGCTCTTCGAATTCGACCCGTTCCTCGAAGTCGACCAGCTCGGCCGGGCCCAGAGCCTCGTCGTCACCGTCGAACCAGCCGCCGATCGTCTGACAGCCGGCCAACAGTGCGAGCAGGAACAGCGAAACCATCAGTCGCATCATGCGACTCATGAAGCGTCCTCGGCGGCGGCCGGACCGGTGGAATCGATCTTGATCTGCAGCAGACTACGGCCGATGCCCTGCCCGGTCAGATTGTCCATCGCCTCCTGATAGGCCAAGCGCGCCTGGTCGAGCTGGCCGCGAACCATGAAGAAATCGCCGCGCGCTTCGGCCCAGGCGCCTTGAAACCCGCTGGGGGCCCCACCTTCCAGTTGGGCCAGCGCGCCACCGATGTCGCCTTGCGCCTGCAGGATCCTCGCCAGACGAAGACTCGCTGCACCATGCAGGGATGCGAGCCGGTCGTTGTTCAGCACGTCCCGATACAGTTCGGCCGCCGGTTCCAGACGCCCGTCGTCCACATAGGCACCGGCCATCAGCAGGCTGGCCAGGCCGACGTAGGCGCTACGCCCGGACGCTTCCTTCATCGCGTCGAACTGCTCCTGGGCGAAATCGATCCGGCCCTCGCTCAGCTCGGACTGGATCACACTGTAGTATTCGGAAGCCAGCAGGCGGGCTGCTTCCTGCTGCCCCTGCCAGTACTTGAATCCGAAGATGCCGCCGAAGGCCAGCACCAGGCCCACCACGATCGAGGCCCCGTATTCGTTGATCCAGGAGCGTACGCGCTCGCCCTGCTCGTGATCGTCGTAAAGTTCCACAGCCATGCTATTCGTTCCTGCCCGCCGCGCGGGTCGATTCGATCAAACCGTCAATGATACTAAGAAAACCGTCAGCCGATCGCTTCTCGGTCGATGCGAGACGCAATCCATTGAGCGAGATCGGAAATCGCGACCGACGCCTGCTCCGCCTGCGGGTCGCGCAGGTCCTTGACCTGGACCTGCCCCACTTCCATTTCCGCCTCACCAAGCACCAGAGCGTAGCGAGCGCCACTGCGATCGGCGCGCTTGAACTGGGCCTTGAAGCTGCCCCCGGCCAGGGAACAGGCCAGACCGAGCTCCGGCAGTTCATTTCGAAGCCGCTCCGCCACCTCGAGCATCCGGCCCGGATCCACCTGATTGACAAGGTAGAGCTGGGGTGACTGATGCTGCTGTACGCCCAAGGCTTCGAGCAGGGCGAGGACCCGTTCGATGCCCATGGCGAATCCGATGCCCGGCGTCGGCTTGCCGCCCTGCATCTCCACGAGATCATCGTATCGCCCGCCGGCACAGACCGTGCCCTGGGCGCCGAGATCATCGGTGATCCATTCGAAGACCGTTCGACAGTAGTAGTCCAGACCTCGCACCAGACCCGGGTTGACGCGATATTCGATGCCCAGCGCATCCAGCATCCGGCAGACCTCGTCGAAGTGCGCTCGGGCCTCGTCGCCAAGGGCATCGGCCAGGCGCGGAGCCTTGGCCATGATGGCCTGGGTGTCGGCATTCTTGCTGTCGAAGATGCGCAGCGGATTGCGCTCGAGACGACGCCTCGAGTCTTCGTCGAGGCGTTCCCGGTGCGGCGTCAGGTAATCGACCAGTTGCTGCCGGTAGCGTGCGCGATCTTCCTTGTCACCGAGGCTGTTGATCTCGAGTCGCACCCGATCGCTCAAGCCGAGCATCTTCCAGATCCGGGTGACCATGAGGATCAGTTCAACGTCGGTCGCAGGCTGATCCAGTCCGAACACTTCGGCACCGAACTGGTGAAACTGACGCTGGCGGCCTTTCTGGGGGCGTTCGTGGCGAAACATCGGTCCCTGGTACCAGACCTTGAGGCCTGGCGTGTGGAGCAGACCGTGCTGGATGGCAGCGCGCACGACGCCAGCCGTACCCTCGGGACGAAGACTCAAGACGTCCCCGTTACGGTCTTCGAAGGCGTACATTTCCTTCTCGACCACGTCGGTGGCCTGGCCGATGGCGCGCGTGAACACTTCGGCATTCTCCAGCACCGGGATACGGATTTCGCGGAAATCGTAGCTGGATGCGCAGTCACGGAGGCGTGCTTCCAGCCACTGCCATAGCGGCGACTGCTCGGGCAGAATGTCGTGCATTCCGCGAATCGATTGGATGTTCTTCATCGTCCTGAGAATCTGGGTGAAAGAAAGCGACGGTGCCGAATCGCACCGGGTCCTGGATCGAAAATCACGCGGTCAGGCCGCAGGTCGTCGAATCAGCGCTGGATCTGCCCATCCTGGCCGATGGTCAGCTCGACGACGTCCGCGCGCTCGTGACCCTCGTAACTCAAGGGTTCGCCATTGAGCAGCAGATCGACCGCGCTGGAGCGACCGATCAGGACCTGGAACGGGGGCTCGCCCCGATAGGTCCGGGACTGGCCGGAACGAAGCAGGTCATACTCGAGGCGTTGATCATCTCCCGCGGTGATTTCGATCCAGCTGTCTTCATGAAGATGAACGGTCAGTTCGAAGCTCTCCGGCTCAAGCAGCGCTTCCGCAGGGGGTGCGATGGGCGCCAAGTCGTTTTCCGACGCCTGCAGCTCTTCCGGCCGTCGGGCGCGAATGGCGCTCAGTGGCAAGGTCGAGGCGGAAATCGGCTGCGTGCCGTTGGCCATGTCGGCACTCGATGTCCCTGCCCCTGCCCCGGGAGCCGCATTGCTCGCACCCAGGTCCAGGCTGAGCGAGCGCTCGACGCCTTCGGTCACCGAGCCCTCTTCGGCATCGAACAAGGCGGCGCCGGTATTCAGGTAGATCATGATGATGGGCGGAACGATTGCAACAGTTACAAGAACATAGGTTGCAAACTTCATGTAACGGTCGAATCTGAAGCGGGGTCTGCGTACCGGCAGGACTTCGGTCAATCGGGGCGGCTCCTCCTGATCGAGCATGGACAGGAGCTCAGCCTCGTCCAGGCCAAGCAGACGTGCGTAGTTGCTGATGTAGCCCCGACGGTACAGGGGAGCGAGCCGCTCCACTCTCCCCCGTTCCAGGTCCTCGAGAAGCAGCCCGGACAGGTGCAAACGGCTTGCGACCTCGGCTTGACTCAGGCCCTGGGCCTGGCGCTCATCGAGTAATCGCTGGCCGATGGCCTTGAATCGCTCCGAACGATCCATGACCGTATCCTGGGAGGTGGCTTGCATCGAAGTCTGATGTTCAGGAGTCATGACGATTGAGACGCCTCATCTGATCGGCTTCGCGACTGTCCGGGTAGTCGCGTTCGAGTGAATCTGCGTATTGCCGGGCGAGATCGCGATTGCCAAGGCTGGATTCGATCTGAAAACCGAGCAACAGCGTCGCCGGATCACGACTGCCCAGCGATTCGAGGCGCTGGAGAAATGCACGCGCCCTGAACGCTTCGCCCTGCGAGAGGTAGATGTCGGCCAGCTGATAGAGGGCATCCGGATTTCGGGAATCGATGTCCAAGGCCTGGCGAAGGTACTCGGTGGCGTCCTCCAGGCGGCCAGCCCGTCTGGCGCAGACGCCTGCGTTGGCCCAGGCCACTTCGGGCGTGCCGTAAAAGGGATCGCGGGTCGCCGTCAGGAAATGAGCATCGGCCTCCCGGTAGTCCTGCTGGCGACAGAGAAACACGCCATAGGCGTTCTGCGTTCCACCGTCTTCCGGCGCCAGGCGATCCGCCGCCCGGTAGTGGCGCTCGGCGCTGGCATCGTCGCCCAGTCGTTCGTGAATCATGGCCAGGCTCAGATGCGCCGGCACATGCTGCGGATCATGGCGCAAAGCGGTTTCGAGCTTCTCCATGGCCACCTGTAGCTGCCCGCGCTCGAGATAACCGATCCCGAGACGAGTATTGATCTCGGCCGCCCGGACCGGGCTGGCCTGATTGAGCCCCGCTCTCCGCTCGCCTGTTCCACTTCCGCCGGTGGAGGCGCAGGCGGCCAGCAGCAGAGCGAGGGCCAGGCAGGCCATGAATCGAGTCGATGACGTCATGCGCTCAAGGCCTGTCGTGCAAGCTGTTCCTGAACCGTCCGGCGGCGCTCGCTGGGGCTGAGCAGCTTGCCGACGAGCTGGCCACAAGCTGCATCGATGTCCTCGCCTCGGGTCTTGCGAACCGTGGTGATGATGCCTGCTGCCCGGGTGATTTTCTGGAACTCGTAGATCGCTTCCGGCGTCGAGGGGCGGAACGGTGTGCCCGGGAAGGGATTGAAGGGAATGAGATTGATCTTGCAGGGCAGACCGTTGAGCCGCTTGACCAGACCCCGGGCCTGCTGAGGCCCATCGTTCAGGCCGTCGATCATGGTGTATTCGAAGGTCACCGTTCGACGATGACCGCCGCGGACATAGGCCTTGCAGGCGGCCATCAACTCGTCCAGCGGGTACTTCCGGTTCAGGGGCACCAGCCGCGAGCGAAGCTCATCGTCCGGTGCGTGCAGGGACACGGCCAGGGCGAACTCGACGCCCTTTGCCAGCTGCTCCAGTCCGGGAACGACACCCGCCGTCGAGACGGTGACGCGGCGCGCGGCCAGGCAGTAGGCCAGATCCTCGCGCAGCAGATTCAATGCGGCCTGAACGGCATCCAGATTCAGCAGGGGTTCGCCCATGCCCATGAAGACCACATTGGTCACGCGACGCTCGCCGAAGCGCTCGTCCTTCAGCGCATTCACAGCGTGGAAGACCTGGCCGATGATTTCCGCGGAGGAGAGATTCCGTTTGAACCCCTGCGTCGCGGTGGAGCAGAAGGTGCAGTTGAGCATGCAGCCCACCTGGGAGGAAATGCACAGGGTGCCGCGTTGCGCTTCCGGGATGAACACCGTCTCGACCGCGCTGCCGCCGGAGACCGACAGCAGCCATTTGACCGTGCCATCGGCACTGATCTGCTCACGAATGACGCGAGGCGCACGGATCTCCGCAAGACCGCTCAGTTTCTCGCGCAGCGCGCGGGACAGGTCGGTCATCTGCTCGAAATCGGTGACCCCGCGCTGATGAATCCACTGCAGGATCTGCCGCGCACGAAAGGGCTTTTCGCCTAGATCGGCGAAAAACGCGGTCAGTCCTTCACGGTCGAGACCGAGAAGGTTCACCCTTTCTGCTTCAGTGGCAGACATTTAGCGGACTTCTCTAAGAGCGATCGTCAATTATCGCGAGTATATCTCATCGTCGCCGAAAAAGAAGGCGATCTCTTGGGCGGCCGTATCTTCACCGTCCGAACCATGCACGGCGTTGGCATCGATGCTGGTGGCGAAGTCCGCGCGGATGGTGCCCGGTGCGGCCTGACGAGGATCGGTTGCACCCATCAGCTCACGGTTGCGGGCGATCGCATCCTGCCCTTCCAGCACCTGGATCATGACCGGGCCGGAGGTCATGAACTTGACCAGATCGGCGAAGAAGGGGCGATCCTTGTGGACGGCGTAGAAGCCTTCGGCGTCAGCCTGGCTGAGGTGCTTCATCCTGGCGGCAACGACCTTCAGGCCGGCGCGCTCGAAACGGGTGTAGATCTCACCGATCACGTTCTTGGCAACGGCATCGGGCTTGATGATGGACAGTGTGCGCTGCATGCGTACTCCTGGGAACTGGGTTCTTGGATTGGGATGGGAGTCGTTCAGGGAGGCGAACGACGCGGCATTGTAGCCACTTTGTCCCGCGAATTCAGCAATCTCGGGGCTTTTCGGACGATTTCAATCGTCCCCGCCCTCTCCATCGAGTTGCGCGTCGACCAGATGCTGGATATTCAATTGCGGAGTCACTCGACCGCGGAAACGATTGACCTCCAAACGATAGGTCACATGCAGCGGATCGGGCAGCTCCTGGTGACACAGGCCGCCGGCGCGAAAGGCGATGGCGTCGAGCACTGGCCCATCCGGCAGCGGCCGGAGTCGAAGCTTCAGGTGCACCTGCCCTACGACCCGTCGCTCCAGGACCTCGAAACGGCCATCGAAGAGCGGTTCCGGCCATTCCTGTCCCCAGGGCCCGGCGGCCTCGAGCGCTTCGGCGGTTTCGACGAGGAAGTCCCCCGACTCGAGTGCGCCATCGGTCTCGACCTCCTCTGCGGCAAAACGGATTCTGGACAGTTGCCGGTCCATCGCTTGCCGGAAGGCCTCGAAGTCCTCGGCCCGCAGCGACAGGCCCGCGGCTCGCGCATGGCCCCCGAAGCGCTCGATCAGACCGGGGTTGGCAGCGTTGATGTCGACGAGCAGATCGCGCATGTGCACGCTGGCCGGACTGCGGGCCGAGCCCTTGAGCTGCTCGCTGCCGGACTCGGCCGGCGCGAAGGCGATGACCGGACGTTGAAAGCGCTCCATCAATCGCCCGGCGACCAGTCCGACCACGCCTTGATGCCAGGCCGGATCGAACACGCATAGACCACTGACCTGCCCTTCGATGGAGCTCGCCAGGGCGTCGGCCTGGGCTTCGGCGTCCTGCTGCATATCGGCCTGAATGGCCTGGCGTTCGGCGTTGAGCTGATCGAGCTGGCGGGCCAGGGACCAGGCCTCACGGTCGTTTTCTGCCAGCAGGCAGCGGATACCGATCCCCATATCGTCCAGACGGCCGGCCGCATTGAGCCGGGGCGCGGCGGCAAAACCAAGATCCGCCGACACCACATGGCGGAGATTCCGGCCGGCGACCTCCAGTAGTGCCGCCACGCCGGGACTGGCCTGCCCGGCCCGAATGCGCGCGAGCCCCTGATGAACGAGGCGACGGTTGTTTTCGTCCAGCGGCACGAGATCGGCCACGGTGCCGAGGGCGACCAGATCCAGCCAGACGTCCATGCGCGGCTGTGGTCGCTGCTCGAACCAGCCCGCGTCACGAAGACGCGCCCGGAGTGCCATCAGTGTGTAGAACATCACCCCGACGCCAGCCAGGGCGCCGGAGGGAAAGGGATCGTCCGGCAGATTGGGGTTGACGATGGCGTCGGCCTGCGGCAGCTCCCGCCCCGGCAGGTGATGATCGGTCACCACGACCCGAATGCCTTTCGATCGAGCCAGGGCAACGCCGGCCAGAGAACTGACGCCCTGGTCGACGGTGATGAGCAGATCCGGCCGACTCGGCGCGATCTCCTCGACGAGGGCCTCACCGAGCCCGTAGCCATGCCGAAACCGGTCCGGCACGACCCAATCGACCTCGGCGGCGCCCATCGCGCGCAGGGCACGAACGGCCAGGGCCGTTCCCGTCGCGCCGTCGGCATCGAAATCGCCGACGACGACGATGCGCTGGCCTTCGCGGATCGCCGCCTCCATCAGGGCAGTCGCCCGATCCAGGCCCCCGAGGGTCGGTGGAAGCAGTTGGCCCAGGCGATAGTCCGGTATTGCCCGGCAACCGCGAGCAGCCAGCACACGCGCGACCACGGGGTGCACACCGGAAAGCTCGCTCGGAGCGGCGATTCGCCGACGGATGGCCACGGATCGCATGCTCACGAGCCCCTTTTCCAGAATCGCCGCGCCTGCCCCGGGCGGAGGGACCAGACCCGTTCCCGACCGGCCACCTCCAGTTGGTCAAGACGCCCCAGGATCAGACGCCGCCAAAACGGCTGGAGGAGATCGGCCAGCTCGGCCAATGCATCTTCGGCCACCAGGCCATCAGAGGGAAACCACTCGAGCAGACTGTCGTCGGCTCCATTGGACGAAGGCCGGGGCAGGTCCAGCCAGTCGGCCAATGCATCCGCCTCGTCGGAGCAAGCCGCCAGTTGCCTGACCCGCGGTGAAACGCTCCCTCGATCCGGTAGTGCGCCGGCGCCCCAGAACCAGAGCCCGGTCGGCAGCCCTTCCACCTCCCTGGCGAGCTGGTGCAGTGCAACCTGGGCGTCCGTCAGCAGGCGGGTCCAGTAGGCACCGTCCGGCCCCCGGGGAAGAAGATGATCCATGCTCTGCCCCTGAAGCTGGTCCGGGGCCGCGAAGAGGCAATCCGGCAACCGCTCCAGTCGAACATAGCCGCGCGCTGGATGCGGCAGGTCGAAGTCCAGGCCGGCATCCTCGAAGACCGGGCCAAGGGCGTCGATAACGCGATCTCGCGACGCGTCGAAGCTCGAAGGCTGGACCCAGACCGCGCTCAGATCCGGTCGCAGGCCGACCGGATCGGCCCGCAGCCACAGTCCATCATGGTCCTCGGGACGATCCATCCGGCGGGTCAGGGCCGCCGACGCGATCGCCTGGCCGGTCAGCAGCTGGGACAGATCGGAATCGGGGGTGAGCGGCCGGCTTTCCGCCCTGGCGAACAGACGGTCGAACAGCTTCGGCACCTCCCCTGCGCCGGCCAGCAGCGCTTCCAGATCCGGGGCGCGGACGATGATCAAGCCGGTTGACCGATCAGCGGTACTCGACCGCGATGATCTCGTAGACGCGCAGTCCGTTCGGGGCCTGGAATTCGACCACGTCGCCTGCTTCCTTACCGATCAGGGCACGCGCCAGCGGGGCGCTGATGGCCAGACGTTTTTCGGCGACATCGGCTTCCAGATCGCCGACGATCTGCCAGGTGGCCTCTTCGGCACCCTCCGCGTCCTCGATCAGGGTGACGGTGGCGCCGAACACGATCTTGTCGCCGGCATTGGTCTCGGTGGGGTCGATGATGCGAGCGTTGCCGAGCGAGCCTTCCAGCGCCTGAATCCGGCCCTCGATGAAGCCCTGCTGTTCCCGCGCGGCATGGTATTCGGCGTTCTCCTTCAGATCGCCGTGCGCGCGCGCTTCGGCGATGGCTTCGATCACCGCCGGTCGGTCCTTCTTCTTGAGACGTTCCAGCTCGGCCTTGAGGCGCTCGGCCCCGGCCCGGGTCAACGGGATCTGGCTCATGATGTCTCCTTAGAGTTCGTACAACTCGGCGAGGCTGCGCACGCCGCGTTCGTTCCAGTGGTCCAGGGCCCGCAGCGTTGCTCGGGCCCCGGCAATCGTGGTCGAGTAATTCACCTTGTGCTGCAGGGCCTGACGGCGGATCGAGAACGAATCGGCGATCGCCTGACGCCCTTCGGTGGTGTTGACGATGTAATCGATCTCGTCGTTCTTGATCAGATCGACGATGTGCGGGCGCCCCTGCACGACCTTGTTGACGTAGGTGCACTCGATCCCGTTTTCAACCAGATGTTTCCAGGTGCCTTCCGTGGCGATCAGGCGGAAGCCTCGCTCGATCAGCTCGCGTGCGACCGGCAGCAAGCGCTCCTTGTCGGCGTCGCGCACACTCAGGAAGGCGGTGCCGCTCGAGGCCGCTCGAATGCCGACCCCCTGCTGGGCCCTTGCGACCGCGGCACCGAAGCTCAGGCCTACGCCCATCGCCTCGCCGGTCGAACGCATTTCGGGCCCGAGGATAGGGTCGACGCCCGGGAACTTGATGAAGGGATAGACCGGTTCCTTGATCGAGAAGAAACGGCTGCTCAGATCCTGATCGATGCCCTGCTCCGCCAGGCTGCGGCCGACCATGCAGCGCGCTGCCACGCGAGCCAGCGGCGTGCCCGTGGCCTTGGACACGAAGGGCACGGTTCTCGAGGCTCGAGGGTTGACTTCGAGCACGAAGATGTCCTCGCCGCGAACGGCGAACTGGACGTTCATCAGGCCGACCACGTTCAGGGCCCGGGCCATCTGCCGCGTCTGATCGGCGATGGCTTCGATGATCGCCTCGGGCAGGGAAAACGGCGGCAGGCTGCAGGACGAATCGCCCGAGTGAACGCCAGCCTCTTCGATGTGCTCCATGATGCCGCCGATGATCACCCGCTCGCCGTCGCAGACCGCGTCGACATCGACCTCCGTGGCATGGTCGAGGAAGCGGTCCAGCAGGACGGGCGAGTCGTTCGACACCTTGACCGCCTCGGTCATGTACCGGCGCAGCTCATCCTCCCCGTGGACGATATCCATCGCCCGGCCACCGAGCACGTAGGAGGGGCGCACGACCAGTGGATAGCCGATCTCCCGGGCCAGCACGATGGCGGCCTCCGGGTCACGAGCCGTGCGGTTCGGGGGTTGCTTGAGACCCAGCTCGTTCAACAGGGCCTGGAAGCGTTCCCGATCTTCCGCCAGATCGATGCAGTCCGGCGTGGTCCCGACGATCGGGGCCCCGGCGGCTTCGAGTTCACGAGCCAGCTTCAAGGGCGTCTGGCCACCGAACTGGATGATGATGCCCTCGGGCTTCTCCAGCTCGATCACGGCCAGCACGTCCTCGAGCGTCAGTGGCTCGAAGTACAGGCGGTCCGAGGTGTCGTAGTCCGTCGACACCGTTTCCGGGTTGCAGTTGACCATGATCGTCTCGTAGCCGAGATCGCGCATCGTCAGGGCGGCATGGACGCAGCAGTAGTCGAACTCGATGCCCTGTCCGATCCGGTTCGGGCCGCCCCCCAGCACCATGATCTTGGGTTTGTCCGAGGGCTTCGATTCGCAGGCCTCACCCCAGGTCGAATACATGTAGGCGGTGGTCGTGGCGAACTCGGCCGCGCAGGTGTCCACGCGTCGGAAGACCGGCCGCAGGCCCGCGCGAAGACGAAGCTTGCGAACGCTGGCTTCGTCCAGACCCACCAGGCTGGCCAGGCGGGCATCCGAAAAGCCGAAGCGCTTGAGCTCGAGCAAGCGGGCATCGGTGAGCCCGGCCACGCCCTGCTCGGCCACGGCCTGCTCCTGCTCGATCAATTCGAGGACCTGGTCGAGGAACCAGGGGTCGATTCGCGTGAGGCGATGGACTTCCTCGAAGCTCATGCCGCGGCGGAAGGCTTCGGCCACGTAGAGCAGCCGATCGGGTCCGGCCTCCTGCAATTCGCGTCGAATCCGCGTGCCGACCTCGGACTCACTGCCTTCGATCTCGACCGGATCCAGGCCAGTCAGGCCCGTCTCCAGGCTGCGCAGGGCCTTGTTGAGGGACTCCTGGAAAGTGCGGCCGAAGGCCATCGCCTCACCGACCGATTTCATCTGCGTGGTCAGGCGGTCATTGGCGGCCGGGAATTTCTCGAAGGCGAAGCGCGGCACCTTGGTGACCACATAGTCGATCGCCGGTTCGAAGGAGGCCGGCGTGGCGCCACCGGTGATGTCGTTGAGCAATTCATCGAGGGTGTAACCGACGGCCAGCTTGGCGGCGACCTTGGCGATCGGGAAACCGGTGGCCTTGGAGGCCAGGGCCGAGGAACGCGACACGCGCGGGTTCATCTCGATCACCAGGATGCGGCCGTCTTCCGGGCTGACGGCGAACTGCACGTTCGAGCCCCCCGTATCCACGCCGATCTTGCGCAGCACCGCGATCGCGGCATCGCGAAGCTCCTGGTATTCCTTGTCCGTCAGGGTCTGGGCCGGGGCCACGGTGATCGAGTCACCCGTATGCACGCCCATCGGATCGAGGTTCTCGATCGAGCAGATGATGATGCAGTTGTCGGCTCGGTCCCGTACCACTTCGAGCTCGAATTCCTTCCATCCGAGCACCGACTCCTCGAGGAGGACTTCGTTGGTCGGCGACAGGTCGAGACCGTGGCTGACGATTTCGACGAATTCTTCGCGGTTGTAGGCGATTCCGCCACCCGAACCACCCAGGGTGAAGCTGGGGCGGATGATGGTCGGGAAACCGACCTGCTTCTGGATCTCCATCGCTTCTTCGAGGGAATGGGCGACGGCTGCGGTTGGCACACCCAGGCCGATCTCGCCCATGGCCAGGCGGAAGCGGTCGCGATCCTCGGCCATGTCGATGGCATCCTCGGACGCGCCGATCATCTCCACTCCGAACTCCTCGAGCACGCCTTCGCGAGCGAGATCCAGGGCGCAGTTCAGCGCCGTCTGGCCACCCATGGTCGGCAACAAGGCGTCCGGGCGCTCCTTCTCGATCACGTCGCGGACCACGTCCCAGCGGATCGGCTCGATGTAGACGGCATCGGCGACCTCGGGGTCGGTCATGATCGTCGCCGGATTGGAGTTGACCAGGATGACCCGGTAGCCCTCTTCGCGCAGGGCCTTGACGGCCTGCACACCCGAATAGTCGAATTCGCAGGCCTGACCGATGACGATCGGGCCGGCGCCGATGATCAGGATGGATTGGATGTCAGTTCGCTTGGGCATGGCGGGGCTTTCTCTGGAATCGGTGGGTCGGCATCACTGCCGTTCGGCCATCAGCTGGGCAAAGCGCTGGAACAGGGGACGAAGATCATGCGGTCCCGGGCTGGCTTCCGGGTGGCCCTGAAAGCCGAACGCCGCCCTGCCCTGCACCTCGATGCCCTGCAGGCTGCCGTCGAACAGGGAGCGATGGGTGGCCCGCAGCCCTTCGGGCATGGAGGCCTCGTCGACGGCGAAGCCGTGATTCTGGGAGGTGATCAACACCTGCCCGCTATCGAGATCCTTGACGGGGTGATTCGCGCCGTGATGACCGAACTTCATCTTCACCGTGCGGGCGCCGGCGGCCAGGGCCAGTAGCTGGTGCCCGAGGCAGATGCCGAAGGTCGGGACGTCCTTCTCGAGCAGGGTGCGAATGGAGCGAATCGCGTAGTCCAGGGGCTGCGGATCGCCCGGGCCATTGGAAAGCATGACGCCGTCGGGCTGCATGGCCAGCACCTTCTCGACGGGGAAGTCCGCCGGCACGATCGTGATCCGACACCCGGCATCGGCCAGCAGGCGCAGGATGTTGCGCTTGAACCCGTAGTCGTAGCAGACGACGTGGAAACGTCCGCTGCTACGGGCGAATTCGCCGGCCTGCAGATCCAGGGTACCTTCGGACCATTCGATCGGCGCCTTGACACTGACCTGGCTGGCCAGGTCCTGGCCGGTCATCGACACGCAGTCGCGCGCCTGGGCCAGTGCCGCCTCGGCGTCGAGCTGGTCGCCCACCATCAGGCAGGCGTTGAGCGCGCCATGCTCGCGAAGGTGCATGGTCAGGCTGCGGGTATCGAGCTGGGTGATCCCGGGCACATCGTGATCGCGCAGGTAGTCATCGAGGCTGCGCTCCGCTCGCCAGGAACTGGTCCGGCGGGCGCTGTGGCGCATGATCAGCGCGCGGCAGTGGATGCGATCGGACTCGGCATCGGCCGCATTGACCCCCGTGTTGCCCACGTGCGAGCCGGTCAGGGTGACCATCTGCCCTGCGTAGCTCGGATCGGTGAGAATTTCCTGATATCCGGTCATGGCCGTGTTGAAAACGACTTCGCCGGTGCACGTCTTCGACGCGCCGATGCCCTCTCCGGAAAACGTGGTGCCGTCTTCCAGAACCAGTAGTGCCTGCTGTCGGGACAAGATTTGACCTCCGGGTAAGCCGACCGATCCGGGCCTGAAAGGCCCTGGAATCAGCGCCGGCGCTGATCGGGCAGCATGCCCGATTTCCGGGCGGGTATTGTAACGGAGCGCGCCGGTTTCGGCCAGCGCTGAATGCGTGAACGGGTCGCGGTTTCCGCCCGTTCAGGGCGGACTCAGCTGACTTCCTGCTGAACCAGGTCGGGGCCGAGTAGCGGCGCCTCTTCGGCAGGCTGGAGGGTCTGGGCGCTATGGCCCTGGGCCAGCAGGTAGTCCAGCCACTTCAACAGCGCCCGATTCAGGCGCCAGTTGCGTACCACCAGACCGTGCATCGGCAGCTCCGGGCCGGCCAGACGCTGAATGCCCTGCTCCGGGCTGAAGGCCGTGGCCTCGGCCATCCGGGCATCGTGATAGACGCGGATGTGTGCGTTCGGATTGTGCTGCTGGGAATCGCCGATCAGGTAGGTCAGACGAAGGAAGGTCGTGTAGTCGTGACGCTCGATGACCTGCATGTAGAGGTCCGGACAGCCATCGATCCTCGACACCAGACAATCGCTGCGGCCGAGGCCGTCGGGCATGAGCACGTTCAAGGCACGAAAGACGGCAGTGTGCAGCTCGGGCAGGCGGCGGGCCAGAACCTGGGTGGGCGGGTGCAGATTTTTGACGGTTGTCAGCATCGGTTCAGGCCAGCACGGCGCGATGGCGCCTTGAGTTCAGTACGTCAGTGTCAGAAGATGGACCGGGAATGTTGTTCTAGGTTCCCCATAGTGTGGTGGCAATACCACCGAATGGCAAGACCTGCCGCATCGATCACGGCTCGAATCAGACCTGATCGCGTTGCAGGCCCTGTTCGAGCAGGATTCGGCTGGCCAGTTCCTCGACCGAGGAGTCGGTCGTCGACAGCACCGGCAGCTTCTCCGACCGGAACATCGCCTCGGCCGCATCGACCTCGTAGCGACACTGCTTGATCGACGCATAACGGCTGCCGGGGCGCCGCACCTCGCGGATCTGCGCCAGGCGCTCGGGGTCGATGGTCAGGCCGAACAGCTTGCGCTGGTGCTGACGCAGGAAGGCCGGCAGGCGCGGCTGCTCCAGATCCTCTTCGGTGAGCGGATAGTTGGCCGCCTTGATGCCGTAGTGGAGCGCCATGTACAGGCAGGTCGGCGTCTTGCCGGAGCGGGACACGCCGACCAGGATCACGTCGGCCTGGTCCAGCTTCTTGCTGATTCCATCGTCATGGGTCAGCGCGTAGTTCGTGGCCTCCATGCGGTCTTCATAGGCATGGCTGTTGCCCATCCCGTGGGCCTGCCCGACCCGCGGCGAGCGCTCGACGCCCAGAATTTCCTCGAGCGGTTCCATGAAGGTCGCGAACATGTCGAACACGTGCGCATTGGCGGCGGTCAGCTCGCCGCCGATGCCGGTATCGACGATGGTGCTGAACACCAGCGGACGGGTACCGTCGGCCTCGGCCGCCCGATCGATCAGGGAAACGGCGTCCCTGGCCTTGCTGTGGGTGTCGACGAAAGGCAGGCGGATTTCCCGGAAATCGACCGCCGAAAACTGCGTCAGCAGGCTGTGCCCGAAGGTTTCCGCGGTGATGGCAGTGCCATCGGAAACGAAGAATACGGTCTTGCGCATGGAATCCGAGTGCCGATCAGGGTGGTCAGGGGGGTAGAATACCGGGTTTTTCGGCTCACCTGAACCAAGACTCCGGGGCAAGATTCGTGACTGACTACATTCTCTGGCTGGACGAACTGGGTATGGCCGACCTCGACAAGGTCGGCGGCAAGAACTCCTCACTCGGCGAAATGATCGGCAATCTCAGCGGGCTCGGCGTCAGCGTGCCGGGCGGTTTTGCGACCACGGCCGATGCCTTTCGCGAGTTTCTGGATCAGTCCGGACTGGCGGGTCGCATTCAGGACGCTCTCGAACATCTGGACGCCGAAGATACCCGCGCACTCGCCGCCACGGGTCGGCAGATTCGCGACTGGATCATGGAGACGCCGCTGCAGCCGGCGCTCGAGGCGGCGATTCGGGAAGCCTGGGCGGAAATGGAATCACGTTACGGACAGGGCCTGGCCGTCGCGGTTCGCTCCTCGGCGACCGCCGAAGACCTGCCCGATGCCTCGTTCGCCGGTCAGCAGGAGACCTTCCTGAACGTTCGCGGTCTGGATGAAGTCCTGGAAAAGCTGCACGCCGTCTTCGCCAGTCTCTACAACGACCGGGCCATCGCCTATCGCGTTCACCACGGCTTCGATCACCATGACGTCGCCCTGTCGGCCGGGATTCAGCTGATGGTGCGATCCGGCAGCGGCGCGTCGGGCGTGATGTTCACCCTCGACACGGAATCCGGCTACCGGAACGTGGTCTTCGTGACCTCCAGCTACGGTCTGGGCGAGAGCGTCGTCCAGGGGGCCGTCAACCCGGATGAGTTCTATCTCTTCAAACCGAACCTGGAAGCCGGCAAGCCAGCCGTGCTGCGCCGTTCCCTCGGCAGCAAGGCCACCCGCATGGTCTACGCCGAAGGCTCCGGCGTCCTGACCGAAGACACCCCGGAGGCGCTTCGCAATCGCTTTTCGATCAGTGATGACGACGCCACGCGTCTGGCCGAGATGGCCCTGACCATCGAAAAGCACTACGGCCGTCCCATGGACATCGAGTGGGGCAAGGATGGCGAATCGGGTCAGCTGTTCATCCTCCAGGCGCGTCCGGAAACGGTCAAGAGCCGATCGGGTCAGGCCATGGAGCGCTTCAAGCTGGAAGAAACCGGCGATGTGCTCGCCGAAGGCCGAGCGATCGGCCAGCGCATCGGCACCGGCGTGGCACGGGTCATCGAGAGCCTCGACGAGATGCATGACGTGGCACCCGGCGACGTCCTGGTCACGGACATGACCGATCCCGACTGGGAGCCGATCATGAAGCGCGCGGCGGCCATCGTCACCAATCGTGGCGGACGCACCTGCCACGCGGCCATCATCGCCCGCGAGCTCGGCATTCCGGCCGTGGTCGGCTGTGGCGATGCCACCGATCGCATTCCCCATGGCGAACAGGTCACCGTGGCCTGCTCCGAAGGCGACACGGGGCGGATCTACAAGGGCAAGCTCGCCTTCAGCGTGGCCGAGGACACCCTCGACGAAATGCCGCCGGCACCGCTGAAGATCATGATGAACGTGGCCAATGCCGACCGGGCCTTCGATTTCGCACAGATTCCCAACCACGGCATCGGCCTGGCGCGGCTCGAATTCATCATCAACCGGATGATCGGCATTCACCCGCGTGCCCTGCTCGAATACTCGAAGCAGAACGAGGAAGTCCGCGCCGAGATCGACCGCCGCATCGCCGGCTATGCCGATCCGGTTTCCTTCTACGTCGACAAGCTGGCCGAGGGCATCGCGACGATCGCGGCGCCCTTCGCACCCAATCCGGTGATCGTTCGCCTGTCCGATTTCAAGAGCAACGAGTACGCCAATCTCATTGGCGGCGAGCAATACGAGCCCGAAGAGGAAAACCCGATGATCGGCTGGCGCGGCGCGTCGCGCTACGTCGATGAGAGCTTCAAGCCGGCGTTCGAGCTGGAATGCCGGGCCCTGAAGAAGGTCCGTGAAACCATGGGCCTGAGTCACGTCTGGGCGATGATCCCCTTCGTCCGGACCGTCGACGAAGCCCGCGACGTGGTCGAAGTCCTGGAAGGTTTCGGCCTGAAGCGTGGCGAGCAGGGCCTGAAGCTGATCATGATGTGCGAGCTGCCTTCCAACGCCCTGCTCGCCGATCAGTTCCTGGAGCATTTCGACGGCTTCTCGATCGGCTCCAACGACATGACCCAGCTGACCCTGGGCCTGGATCGCGATTCGGCGCTGGTGGCGCACCGTTTCGACGAACGCAACGATGCGGTCAAGGCTCTGCTGTCGATGGCGATCAAGGCCTGCCGGGACCGCGGCAAGTACATCGGCATCTGCGGACAGGGCCCTTCGGACTACCCCGATCTGGCCCAGTGGCTCCTCGATCAGGGGATCGAAAGCATGTCCCTGAACCCGGACACGGTGGTTGACACCTGGCGAATGCTGGCCAGTTCCGACTAGGCCTTGCCCGACAGTTGCCCCATGAAGCGCCGGTAGTAACGCAGCTCCTCGATCGATTCGCGGATGTCGTCCAGCGCCTGATGAGAACCGGTCTTTCGGAAGCCGTCTGCCACGTCCGGCGCCCAGCGCTGGGCAAGGATCTTGACCGTGCTGACGTCGAGGTTACGGTAGTGGAAGAAGGCCTCCAGCCGCGGCATGCCCTTCGCGAGGAAGCGGCGGTCCTGGCAGATGGAATTCCCGCAGATCGGCGACTGTCCCGCTTCGATGTGGCCCTGAAGAAAGTCCAGGGTCTGTTGCTCGGCGTCGGCAAGGTCGACCCGGCTGTCCAGGCAGCGCTGGATCAGGCCCGATTGCCCGTGGGTGCGCCGGTTCCATTCATCCATCGCCTCGAGCACCTCGGCCGGCGTGTCGATGGCCAGCACCGGCCCCACGGCGACTTCCTCGAGCTGCTCGTCGGTTACGATGGTCGCGATTTCGATGATCCGGTCCCGCTCGGGGTCCAGGCCGGTCATTTCCAGGTCGATCCAGATCAGGTGCGTGTTGTCCATGGTTGCAAGGCGTTCGCGGCGGGAAGCGCCGAACTATATCAAGGCCGGGGACGGCGGGCAGCATGAGTACCAGGGCGACGGTACTGGAAGCCTGGGCCAATCGAGCGGTGGCCGAGACCGTCGACGGCCGCCTGGTCGCCTTCCATTTTCCGCGCCGACTCGAACGCCCCCTGCCCGGCGACGAGATCCTGCTCAACGAGCGCGATGAGCTCGACGAATTGCTGCCGCGCAGGAATCGCTTCGGCCGCGGCGACAACCGCGGCCAGTTCCGGCCGATCGCGGCCAATCTCGATCAGACCCTGATCGTCATCGCCGCAGAACCGGCACCCAGCCCCGACCTTTTGCATCGCTATCTGGCCGCCAGTCGTATCTGCGGCATCGAGCCGATCATCGTGCTGAACAAGACCGACCTCCCTACCCCGAGTCAGGCACCCTTCGACGAGCTCGAGGGCTTGATCGAGCTCGGCTATTCCGTCATCCGGACCTGTTGCACGCACGCCTCCGGCATCGACGGTCTGGCGGAGCGCCTCGAGGGGCGGACCAGTCTGATCGCCGGCCAGTCCGGCGTCGGCAAGACCTCCCTGGTCAACGCCCTGATTCCCGAGCTCGACCGCCAGACCGGTGCCCTCTCCCAGGTCACCGGCAAGGGTAGGCACACCACGACCTCGGCCCGGCTCTGCCACCTGCCCGAGGATTCGGGCTGGCTCGTTGACACCCCGGGCGTCTGGGAATATGGCCTCTGGCAGATGACGCCCCGAGAGCTGCTGCGGGGCTTTCCCGAGTTCCTCGAGGCTTCGGATGGCTGCCGGTTCAGGGACTGCAGCCATCAACACGAACCTGGATGTGGCGTGCGTGCCGCCGTCGAGGCCGGTGTGATTCCCGATTTCCGCTATCGCGCCTGGCTCCGCCTGCTCGACGAGCAGGCTCGCCTGAGCCGGTCCTGAGGACCCAGCGCGGCGCCTACCAGGGCAAGGACTCCCCGTTGGCATGGCGGAACGAGCCCGTGAGGCGCATGTCCAGCTCGTGAATCCGCTCGATGAGCTGTGCGGCCGCCTGATCCGGGTCGATGTGGCCGGTGTGCCCGGTCATCCCCGTTCGCACATAGCCCGGATGCAGCAGACCCACCGCGATACTCCGCCCCTTCAACTCGTGAGCCAACGACACGCCGGCGCTGTTGACGGCCGACTTGGACATTCGATACGCATAGGCGCCGCCCGAGTCGTTGTCGGCGATCGAGCCCATCCGCGAGGTGATGATCACCACCTTGCCGCCCTCGGCGAGTTGCTCTCGAAGGGCCGAAGTCACTCGGATCGGCGCCAGGGCATTGACCTCGAACTGGGCCCGCCAGTCATCGAGCTCATCCTCGATGCCTGCCAGACTCGATGGACGCAACAGGCCCGCGTTGTTGATCAGCAGGTCGATGGAGACGCCAGCCAGCCTGGCGGCCATCCGCTGCAGGTCCTGGCCCTGGGTGATGTCGATGCCCGCCTCGACCCGCACGCCCAGGGCGTCCAGTTCTTCGGAACTTCGTCGACAGATCCCGATGATGTCGAAATCGCCGGAAAGCTGTCTGGCCAGTTCCAGACCGATTCCCCGATTGGCGCCGGTAATCACTGCCGTGGCCATGGTCTTCTCCTCATTCCTTGAGTCCGGAGCCGTATGCTAGACTTCCCGCAGCCACCTTGTGGTGAATTTCGGGCTTGGAGGGGAAGCATCAGCGCGGCCGTCGATCCTGGTCGGGCGATCCTGGGCATCCTGCCCCGAAACCGGAATCCAGCGCGCCATCCCGGCAGGGGTGGTGCCCATGACAACAACACTTGATTCACGAGGAAAAGCACCATGATCAGACAGCACATCGCCAAGCTGATTTGGGGGGTGGTTTTCTTGAGCCTGACGAGCCTGGCCTGCGCGGACATCCTGCTCATCGAGAAGGTCCGCGAGCGGATGCTACGCGACCTTCCCGTCAATGGTCTGACCATGGACGAAGTGGAAGCTCGCTATGGCGAGCCGCTCGATCGCAGGGGCCCGGTCGGTGATCCGCCGATCACGCGCTGGGATTACGAGGACTACAGCGTCTACTTCGAGTACCGCATCGTGATCGAGAGTGTCCTGGACCCCGAGGCGGTCATGCGCGAGCTCGACGACGGGCCCAACTGACCCCCGAGCCGTCCCGCCCGACTTTCTATCGCTGGAGCAGCGTTCCATGATCCACGTCGATTTCCGGCTGCCGGCCGAATGGGAGCCGCAGAGTGCCGTTTTGCTGGCCTGGCCGCACGCAGGTGGCGACTGGTCGGAGCGCCTGACCGCCATTCGAGAGGAATATCAGGCACTGATCGAAGCCATTCTGGCTCGCCAGTCGGTGCTGCTGCTCGTTCAGCCCGGTGACCGCAGCGCCTCGCAGCAGCTGGGCGAGCGCCCCGGCCTGCATTTCATCGAGCTGCCCTTCGACGACACCTGGTGCCGGGATTACGGCCCGATCGTGCTGGTGGCCGCGGGTGAGCGCCTGGCCATGGATTTCCACTTCAACGGCTGGGGCGGAAAGTACAACGCCGAGAACGACGATCGCATCAATTCGGGCCTGGCCCGTCATCCCCTCTTCGAGAAGTTCCAATTCCGCCAGTCCCTGTTCGAACTGGAGGGCGGCGCCATCGACAGCGACGGCCAGGGCCGATTGCTGGTCAACTGGCACTGCCTCGAGACCCGGCATCCGCACCTGAGTCGCCAGGCCATCCGCGCGGAACTGAGCGAAGCCTTCAACCTGGAGGCGGTCATCGGAATCGACCTGCCCGCCATGAGCGGCGACGACACCGATGGCCACATCGATACCCTGGTCCGCTTCGCCGGCCCGGACACGTTGGTCTTCCAGATCCAGCGCGACGAGGCGCTGAGCACCCGCCTGCTCGGCCAGCTGGAGCTGCTTCGGCGCGCCGACGGCCAGCCCTACCGCTTGATCGGCCTGCCGCCTGCCCAGGGCTTCGATCCGGAGCTGCCGGCCAACTACGCCAATTTCCTGCTCATCAACGGGGCCTGCCTGATGCCGGCCTACGGCGTCGAAACGGACCGGGAGGCGCAGCAGCGTCTCGCCGAAGCCTTCGATGACCGGGAGATCGTGCCGGTCCCCGCGCGCACCATGATCTCCCAGTTCGGGGGACCGCACTGCGCCAGCATGCAGATTCCGGCGGCATTGCCATGAGCCGCATCCTGAAGGTCGGTCTGGTCCAGCAGGCGATGGACCCGGACATCGAAAGCAATCATCGCCGCTCCCTCGAGGGCATCGCCGAGGCGGTGGCCCAGGGAGCTGAACTGGTCGTGCTGCCCGAACTGCACGCCAGCGAGTACTTCTGCAAGTATCAGGACCCGGCCCTGTTCGAGCTGGCCGAGCCCCTGGATGGCCCGACCCGGCACCTGCTGGCCGACGCGGCCCGAGCGCATGACTGCGTCATCGTCGGTAGCCTGTTCGAAGCGCGCGCGCCCGGACTGGCCCACAACACCGGCATCGTGCTGGAGCGTGACGGCAGCCTGGCCGGCGTCTACCGAAAGATGCACATCCCGGACGATCCCGGCTACAACGAGAAGTTCTATTTCACGCCCGGTGATCTCGGCTTCGAGCCCATCGACACCAGCCTGGGGCGCTTAGGGCTTCTGGTCTGCTGGGACCAGTGGTATCCGGAGGCCGCGCGCCTGATGGCCATGGCCGGGGCCGAATTGTTGATCTACCCCACGGCCATCGGCGCCGATCCCAACGACTCCGAGGACGAGCAGCATCGTCAGCTCGATGCCTGGCGCACGATCCAGCGCGGGCACGCGGTTGCCAACGGTCTACCGGTGCTGGCCTGCAATCGTGTCGGCTACGAGCCGGATCGTTCCGGCGCCGGTCGGGACGCGGAGTTCTGGGGCCACAGCTTCGTCGCGGGCCCGCAGGGTGAGCTGCTCGACGAAGCCGGCAGCGAGCAGGAAGTGCTGGTGGTCGAACTCGACATGGATCGTGGCGAAGACGTCCGCCGTATCTGGCCCTTCCTGCGCGACCGACGCATCGACGCCTACGGTGACCTGCTCAAGCGTTGGCGGCGGTAGCGGGCTTTCGCTCTGACCGAGGCGACAGGTTCAGACCCCTCGCCGCCCCAGGTCCCGGACACGCGCCAGGCCCTTTTCGCGACTGGCCTCGCGATCGACGAGGCCGATGAAGGTCCCTCTAACCGGCTTGATTCCGCTGAATTTCAAGATGTTGCGCTTGAAAGCTCGAAAGGCATGCGCGCGGTAGAACCCTCGATAGAACAGACCCGGCATGCCCATCGTGATGATGATTCTCGCCGACTTGCCTTTCAGCTTGCGCTCGCCGAAGCCTTCGCGCGCCTCCGGCGCGAAGGCGAAACCGGGCCGGAGCACCTGCTCCAGAAAGGCCTTCAGTACGGCCGGCATCATGCCCATCCAGAGCGGAAAGACGAACACCAGGTGATCGGCCTCGAGGATGGCGGCCTGTGCGGCTCGCACATCGGCAGCATCGGCTTCGCGGTTCCAGTCCGACTCGGACTCCAGCGGCGGAATGTCGAGGCTTGCCACGTCGAGCTGCTCGACTCGATGCCCCGCGCCCTCGGCGGCTTCCCGGTAGGCCGCAGCCAGCGCATGACAGAAATGGCCGCCTCGGGGATCCGGGTGCGCCTGGATGATCAGGACCTTTGCGGGCATGCCTCTGGCCATGCGGGGTATCATAGCGAGTTTGATTGCCCACGGAGAGACCCGCATGGCCGACCACGCCCTGACCGCCCTTTCGCCCCTGGATGGCCGATACGCCGGCCGCCTCGGTGAACTGGCCGAACTGTGCTCCGAAGCCGGCCTGATCCGGCAGCGCGTGCGGGTCGAGATTGCCTGGTTCAAGGCCCTGGCCGCGCATCCGGAGTTCACGGCCCTGCCCGCCCTGGGTCCTGACGACGAGGCCTTTCTCGACGCCATGGTCGAGGACTTCGGCCCGGAACAGGCCGCGGCCGTCAAGGCCATCGAGCGAACCACGAACCACGATGTCAAGGCGGTCGAATACTGGATCAAACGGACCATGGCCCAGCGTCCGGGCCTGAAGCGCTCGCTGGAATTCGTGCATTTCGCCCTCACCAGCGAAGACATCAACAATCTGAGCTGGGCGCTGATCATCCAGCAGGCCATCGCCGATGTGCTCGACCCCCTGCTCTCGCGCCTCGACGAGCGCCTGCAGGCCATTGCCCTGGAGACGGCCGAGCTGCCGATGCTTTCGCGCACGCACGGCCAGACCGCTTCGCCGACGACGATGGGCAAGGAGCTCGCCAACGTCGTGTTCCGCCTGCGCCGCCAGCGCCGCGGCCTGAACCAGGTCGAACTGACCGGCAAGATCAACGGTGCCGTCGGCAACTTCAACGCCCATCTCGCCGCCTGCCCCGAGCTGGATTGGCCGGAATTGTCCCGTCGCGTCGTCGAGGATCTGGGCCTGGTCTTCAACCCCTACACGACCCAGATCGAACCGCACGACATGATCGCCGAAGTCAGCCATGCCCTGGTGCGCGTCAACACGATCCTGACCGATTTCGCGCGCGACGTCTGGGGCTACATCTCGCTGGGTTACTTCCGCCAGAAACTGGTGGAGGGTGAGGTCGGCTCTTCGACCATGCCGCACAAGGTCAACCCGATCGACTTCGAGAACGGCGAAGGCAATCTGGGCCTGGCCAACGCCCTTCTCGAACACCTCGCAGCCAAACTGCCGATTTCGCGCTGGCAGCGCGATCTCACGGACTCCACCGTTCAGCGCTCCCTGGGCTCGGCCTTCGGTTACTGCGCCCTGGCCTGGCACTCGATCCTGCGTGGCCTGGATCGCATCGCCGCCGACCCCGAGCGCCTGGCGGCCGATCTCGATCGGGCCTGGGAAGTGCTGGCCGAGCCGGTGCAGACCGTCATGCGCCTGCACGAGGTGCCCGAACCCTATGAAAAGCTCAAGGCCCTGACGCGCGGTCACGGAATCGACCGTGAGCGCCTGCACGACTTCATTCGCAAGCTCGAGATTCCCGAGGCCGATCGCGATCGTCTGCTGGCCATGACGCCGTCGAGCTACATCGGCAACGCGGCCGAGATGGCTCGGGCCATCGTTCGTCACGTCTGATGCAGCTCGGGCGGCTCGCGGGCTTCGATCGCCAGCGCTTCCTCGCCGAGTACTGGCGGAAGCAGCCCTGTCTGATTACCGGCTGGCTGGATCCGAGCCCGCTCGAATTCGACCGGCTCCTCGATCTGGCCGACGCCTGCGACCTGCCGACGCGCCTGGTCCGCGGCTCCAGCGAGAACGAGGACTGGTCCGTGGATCACGGGCCGATCGGGAAGATGGATCTTCCCGAAGAGTCCAGGGACTGGACCGTGCTGGTCCAGGAAGTCGACAAGGTCGACCCAGCGGTCGCGGCCCTTCTCGAGGACTTCCGCTTCCTGCCCAACTGGATCATCGACGACATCATGATCAGCCAGGCCGTGCCCGGCGGCTCGGTCGGCCCCCATCTCGATGCCTACGATGTCTTCCTGGTCCAGGCGAAGGGCCGTCGACGCTGGGAGCTGGCCGACGGCAGCTCCTTCCGCGCCGATGAGCGCTTCGAGCTGGCCCTGCTCGAGAGCTGGGTACCTGAATTCACTATCGAGACCGTTCCGGGCGACGTCCTCTATCTGCCCGCCGGCGTCGGCCACCACGGGGTGGCGCTCGACGAGGCCCAGACCTGGTCGGTGGGGCTTCGCACACCGTCCGGTCCCGAACTGCTCTTCGAGCTGGCCGAAACCGTGCTGGGACGCCCGGACAAGGCACAGCGCCTGAGTCTCGAGCGGATCGACCCGGCGCAGAGCGATGGCATTCCATCCGAGCTGATTGCCCAGGCTCGCGCTCAGCTCGAAGCCTGCCTGGAGATGGACGACCGGCAGCTCGGCGAGCTGTTGGCCGCTTTCCTGACGCGCTGGCGCTTGTGGGAGTCCGACAGCGAGGTCGAGCCCGAACAGATCCATGGAAAGCTTCGCGCCGGACTCGAGCTCCCGCTGGCGCTGAATGCTCGCCTGGCCTTGCTCGGTCACGGCGAGGATATGGCCCTGTTCGTCAACGGCGAGCGGATCGAGGCCCCTGCCCGGCTCGCGCGGGAGCTCAGCGTTCGGCGCCGGATCGGACCAGAGTGGCTGGAAGCGCCCGACGCCCTCGAGCAGTTGATCGGCGTCGATGCCATCGGCCCGCTCCCGGGGCCGCGCATCGTCTCGTCCCGAGGCGATTGAACTACCCCGCGAATCACTCGAAAGGCTTGAAAAGCGGACTATTCCGGCCCATAACCCCGACCAGCAACGTTATAATCCCGCGTTGACCTTGACCTTGCCGATCCAGAGCGCGCACCCATGACCGATTACCTCCAGGAGCAGTACCGGGCATCTCACCTGTCCGGAGGCAACGCCGCCTATGTGGAGGAGCTTTACGAACAGTGGCTGGACGACCCGTTCGCCGTGCCCGAGCACTGGCAACAGGTCTTCTCCCGCCTCGGGGCCGAGGCCGGCGACGACACTCGTCACCTCGCCATCGCCGAGTCCTTCCGCGGCCTGAAACCCGCTGGCGCCGCCGCCGAGGACTACAAGCAGGCCGGCGTGCTGCGAATGATCAACGCCTATCGAGTGCGCGGCCACAAGCGGGCCCACCTCGATCCCCTGGGTCTGAGCGAGCGGCCGCAGGTGCCGGATCTCGAGCTGAGCTTCCACAGCTTGAGCGAGTCCGATCTGCGCACCTCCTTCCACACCGGCTCTCTGGCTGCACCCGATCATCTGCCGCTGGCCGAGATCATCGACATCTGCCAGAAGACCTACTGCGGTTCCATCGGCGTGGAGTACATGCACATCGGGGACACCGAGCAGCGCCAGTGGCTGCAGCGCCGCCTGGAAGGCACGCGGGGCAACTACACCCCGCCGAAGGAAGACCGCCTTCGCCTGCTCGAGAAGCTGACGGCCGCGGAAGGCATGGAGAAATATCTCCATTCGAAATACGTCGGCCAGAAGCGGTTCTCGCTCGAAGGCGGTGAATCGATGATCCCGCTGTTCGACGCACTGATCCGTCATACCGGCAGCCAGGGCGTTCGAGAGATGGTCATCGGCATGGCCCATCGCGGCCGGCTCAACGTACTGGTCAACGTGCTCGGCAAGCGCCCGGGTGACCTGTTCGCCGAATTCGAGGGCGTCATCGCCAAGGACGACCCGACCCGCTCCGGCGACGTCAAGTACCACATGGGTTTCAGCTCCGACGTGCGCACGCCCGGCGGCGTGGTCCACCTGGCCCTGGCCTTCAATCCGTCCCATCTGGAGATCGTCAATCCGGTCGTGGCCGGCTCGGCCCGCGCCCGCCAGAGCCGCCTGGGCGACCACGAGCACGAGCAGGTGATGCCGGTGCTGGTGCACGGTGATGCGGCCATCGCCGGCCAGGGCGTGGTGATGGAATTGCTCAACATGTCGCAGGCGCGCGGTTTCGCCGTCGGCGGCACCTTCCATATCGTCGTCAACAACCAGGTCGGCTTCACGACCTCCAATCCCCTCGACGCCCGTTCGACCCTGTACTGCACCGAAGTGGCGAAGATGGTTCAGGCGCCGATCCTGCACGTCAACGGTGATGACCCCGAGGCGGTGATCTACGCCACGCTGCTGGCGGCCGATTTCCGACGTGAATTCAAGAAGGACGTGGTCATCGACCTGGTCTGCTACCGTCGCCATGGCCACAACGAGGCCGACGAGCCGGCCGCGACGCAGCCGCGCATGTACCAGGTCATCCGCAAGCTCGATCCGGTGCGCAAGAAATACGCCGATCGTCTGATGGCCGATGGCCTGATCGACAAGAGCAAGGTCGAGGCACTTCAGAGCGAGTACCGCGACAAACTCGATGCGGGTGAGCCGGTGGTCGACCTGGTTCCCGACGAGGAGGCCCTGGTCACCGTCGACTGGCAGCCCTACCTCGACCGGGAATGGCGCCAGGACGTGGCCACGGGGATGTCACTGGACAGCATTCGATCGTTGTCCGAGCAGATGACGACGATTCCCGAGGGCTTCGGCCTGCACAAACAGGTCGAACGCATCATCGAATCCCGCCAGAAAATGGCGGCCGGCGAGCAGCCCCTGGACTGGGGCTTTGCCGAGACCATGGCCTATGCCGGCCTGATCACCGACGGTCACGGTCTGCGCCTGGTCGGGCAGGATTCCGGTCGCGGCACCTTCTTCCATCGCCACGCCGTCCTGCACAATCAGAACGACGGCAGCAACCGCGTTCCCCTGGCTGAGCTGGCCGATGATCCGAAGAAAGTCACCATCATCGATTCCCTGCTCTCCGAAGAGGCCGTGCTCGGCTTCGAATACGGCTATGCCACGGCCGATCCGGGCACCCTGGTGATCTGGGAAGCCCAGTTCGGGGATTTCGTCAACGGCGCCCAGGTCGTGATCGACCAGTTCATCGCCTCGGGCGAGGCTAAGTGGGGACGCCTCTGCGGCCTGGTGATGTTCCTGCCGCACGGCTACGAAGGCCAGGGTCCGGAGCACAGTTCGGCTCGCCTGGAGCGATTCATGCAGCTGTGCTCGGGCAACAACATCCAGGTCTGTGTGCCCTCCCTGCCCTCGCAGATGTTCCACATGCTGCGCCGTCAGATGCTGCGCCCGTTCCGCAAGCCGCTGATCGTGCTGACGCCGAAGTCCCTGCTGCGGCACAAGGCGTCGACCTCCAGCCTGAGCGACCTGGTCGATGGTCAGTTCCAGCTGGTGATCGACGATCCCGCCAAGCCGGAACCGAGCAAGACCAAGCGCGTCGTGTTCTGCGCCGGCAAGGTCTATTTCGATCTGGCCAGCGAGCGCGACGAACAGGGCATCGACGATATCGCCCTCGTACGGGTCGAGCAGCTCTATCCGTTCCCGCGCGAAGAGGTCCAGGCCATCGTCGAACGGTATGGCAAGGCCGAGGAAGTCATCTGGTGCCAGGAAGAGCCGATGAACCAGGGCGCCTGGTTCCAGATCCGGCACCATCTCCAGGCCTGCACTGGCGGCAAGTCCCTGAAGTACGTAGGTCGCGAGGGCTCCTCCTCGCCGGCGGTCGGGTATTACCAGGTCCATCTCGAACAACAGAAAAAACTCGTCAGCCAGGCGCTGACGCACGGTGAAGGCTTAGCGTAAGGACGTATTCATGAGCGTAGAAATCAAGGTTCCCAATCTCCCCGAATCGGTGTCCGACGCCACGGTCGCCAAGTGGCACAAGCAGCCCGGTGACTTCGTCGCTCGCGACGAGAACCTGGTCGACCTGGAAACCGACAAGGTGGTGCTGGAAGTTCCGGCGCCGGCCGATGGCATCCTCAAGGAGATCGTCGCCGAGGCCGGTGAGACGGTAACCGAAGGCCAGGCGCTCGGCGTTCTGGAAGAAGGTGAAGCACCGGAAAAACCGGCCGAAAGCGAGGCGAGCGAAGGCGATGCGAAGGCTGACGCGGCACCGGCCAAGGCAGCCGCCGGCGAGTCCGCCCAGTCCGGTGGCGCTCCGTCGCCCTCGGCCAAGCGCGCCGCGGCCGAGCACCAGGTCGACACGTCCGAAGTCCAGGGCAGTGGTCGCGGTGGACGGGTGACCAAGCCCGATGTCATGCGCCATGCCGCCGGCGGCGGCGCTCGTCCGGAGGAGCGCGTCAAGATGTCGCGCCTACGCTCGCGGATCGCCGAGCGGATGAAGGAGGCCCAGAACACGGCGGCCATCCTGACTTCCTTCAACGAGGTCAATCTGCAGGCCGTGATGGACATCCGCGCCCGCTACAAGGACGAGTTCGCCCAGAAGCACGGCGTCAAGCTCGGTTTCATGTCCTTCTTCGTCAAGGCCTGCTGCGAAGCCCTGCAGAAGCACCCGGTGGTCAACGCCTCCGTCGATGGTGACGAGATCATCTACCACGGTTACCAGGACGTCGGCATCGCCGTGTCCACCGACCGCGGCCTGCTGGTGCCGATCCTGCGCAACGCCGAGAGCATGAGTCTGGCGGAGATCGAGGCTGCCATTGCCGACTACGCCACTCAGGCACGCAAGGGCACGATCCAGCTCGAGGACCTGCAGGGCGGTACCTTCACGATCACCAATGGTGGCGTGTTCGGCTCGCTGATCTCGACGCCGCTGCTCAACATGCCGCAGAGCGCGATTCTGGGGATGCACACGATCAAGGAACGCCCGATCGCCGAAAACGGCGAAGTGGTGATTCGTCCGATGATGTACATCGCCCTGTCCTACGACCACCGGATCATCGACGGCAAGGACGCCGTGCAGTTCCTGGTGGCGGTCAAGGACGCCCTGGAAGACCCGTCCCGCCTGCTGCTAGGACTCTGAGGAAGAGCGCTGATTCTGGCGTTTCGGCAAGAACCGATGTAACCACGAAGGGCACGAAGAACACGAAGGAAGCAAAAACAGGGTTTTCTTCGTGAACTTCGTGCCCTTCGTGGTTCAGCAAATCACAAGCCGCAGGCTCGATATTTCGAGTCGCGGAACAGAAATCGAGAAGGAATCGACATGGCTGACAAGCAATTTGATCTGATCGTGATTGGCGGCGGCCCGGGTGGCTATGCTGCGGCCATCCGCGCCGCGCAGCTCGATCTGAAGACCCTGCTGATCGACGACCGCCAGGGCAGCGACGGCAAGCCCGCGCCGGGCGGCACCTGTCTGAACGTGGGCTGCGTGCCCTCCAAGGCCCTGCTCGATTCGTCCAAGCACTTCCACCACATCCAGCACGACTACACCGAGCACGGCATCAGTGTTTCCGACGTCAGGATGGACGTGGCGAAGATGATCGAGCGCAAGCGCAAGGTCGTCAAGCAGCTCAACAGCGGCCTGATGCAGCTGTTCAAGGCCAACAAGATCGAATTCGCCAATGGCTGGGGCAAGCTGCTGGCCAATCGCGTGGTCGAGGTCAGCCCGCACGAAGGCGAGACCTGGACCGCCGAGGGCAAGCACGTGATGCTGGCCGCCGGCTCCGTGCCGTTCACCATTCCCAACGTCGAGATCGACGGCGAGTACATCGTCGACAACGAAGGTGTGCTGGAATTCGACCAGGTACCGAAGCGCTTCGGCGTCATCGGCGCCGGTGTGATCGGCCTGGAAATGGGCAGCGTCTGGTCTCGCCTCGGTTCGGAAGTGGTGCTGCTCGAGGCCATGGACGAACTGCTCGGCGTCCTCGACACCGACGTGGTCCGCGCCGCGGCTCGTGAATTCAAGAAGCAGGGTCTGGACATCCGCCTCGGCGCGCGCGTGTCCTCGGCGACGGTGAAGGACGGCCAGGTCGTCGTCTCCTACCAAGACGCCCAGGGCGAGCACTCGGAAACCTTCGATCGCCTACTGGTCGCGGTTGGCCGCCGAGCTGCCACGGAAGGCCTGCTGGCCGAGGATGCCGGCATCAAGCTGACCGATCGGGGCCAGATCGACGTCGATGACGACTGCCGCACCTCCGTCGAGAACGTCTGGGCCATCGGTGACATCGTGCGCGGCCCGATGCTGGCGCACAAGGCCTCGGAGGAAGGCATCGCCGTGGTCGAGAAGATCGCCACGGGCCATGGGCACATCAATTTCGAGACCATCCCCTGGGTGATCTACACGGACCCGGAAATCGCCTGGGTCGGAAAGACCGAGCGCCAACTCAAGGACGAGGGCATCGCCTACAAGGCCGGCAGCTTCCCGTTCGCGGCCACTGGCCGTGGTCTGGCCATGGGCCACGCGGCGGGCCACGTCAAGGTGCTGGCCGACGAGGAAGATGACACTCTGCTGGGCGTCCAGATCATCGGGCCGAATGCCTCCGAACTGATCGCCGAGTGCGTCGTGGCGATGGAATTCCACGGCTGCGCCGAGGACCTCGCCCGCATCGTCCATGCCCACCCCACCCTGTCCGAGGCCGTGCACGAAGCGGCGCTGGCCGTCGACAAGCGCGCCATCCACAAGGCCAACTGAGGCGCATTCGAAGGCCCGGGGCCCACGATGGCCCCGGCCCGACTCGGAGCAGGCACCAGCCAAGCCAGATCGACCCCACGGGAGCAGATCATGTCCAGCAACATTCCTTCCTCCTTCAAGGCGTTTCGCATCTTCGACGACGAGGACGGCTATCGTTCGAGCGTGGTCGAGCAGTCGATCGAAGACCAGAACGACGGCGACGTGGTGGTTCGCGTGGCCTGGTCGAGCATCAACTACAAGGACGCGCTCGCCGGAACGGGTCAGGGCAAGATCCTGCGGCGATTTCCGCTCAACGGGGGCATCGATCTGGCCGGCACCGTGGCCGAGAGTCGCTCTGACCGCTTCAAGGAAGGCGATGAGGTCCTGATGACCGGCTGCGGTCTGTCCGAGACCCGCGACGGCGGCTATGCGGAGTATGCCCGGGTGGATTCGAAGTGGCTGGTCCCCCTGCCCGAAGGCCTGAGCCTGCAGGAGGCGATGGTCCTGGGCACCGCCGGATTCACCGCGGCTCTGGGCCTGTATCGAATGGAAGCGAATGGTCAGACCCCGGAAATGGGTTCGATCTGCGTGACCGGAGCGACCGGTGGCGTGGGATCGCTGGCCGTCGACATGTACTCACGGGCCGGCTATTCGGTCACCGCCATCAGCGGCAAGGTCGAGGAGTTCGACTGGTTGCATGCGCTCGGTGCCGAGCAGTGCATCTCCCGCCATGATCTTCACTGGCCCGAGAGCCCGCTGGCCTCGGCGCAATTCGCCGGCGCGCTGGACAATGTCGGTGGTGACACGCTCTCCGGTCTGACCCGGGTGATCAAGCCCTGGGGCAACATCGCCTCCTGCGGCATGGCCAGTGGCATCGGCCTGCACACCACGGTGATGCCCTTCATCATTCGCGGCATCGGCCTGCTCGGTATCAACTCCGCCGCCTGCCCCTACTCGATCAGAGAACAGCTCTGGCAGAAGCTGGCCAGCGACTGGAAGCCTCGGCACCTGGACAGCATTGCCGACGAACCCGTCGATCTGGAGGGCCTGCCGGAGCGCTTCGGACGTTTACTCGAAGGTGGCGGTCGGGGCCGAATCACGGTCAGGCTGGGCTGAGGTGGGCGACGTACGCCAACCGAATAGAGTATGATGATCCGGCAAGATCAATCATTCGCAACAACTCCAAAAAAGGGTGCAACATGGCCAAAGTCTTGATTGTTGACGATTCCGAATCCCAGCTGTTCGCTCTCACCAAGATCGTTGAAGGCGCTGGGCACGAAGTCATCACTGCCGAAAATGGCGAAGAAGGGGTGGAAAAAGCCATCGCGGAAGTCCCGGATCTGATCCTGATGGACGTCGTGATGCCGGGTCTGAACGGTTTTCAGGCCACGCGCAAGATTTCCAAGGACAAGGCCACGGCCCATGTACCGGTGATCTTCGTCACCACCAAGGACCAGGAGACCGACCGGATCTGGGGCATGCGCCAGGGCGCCTCGGCCTACATCACCAAGCCTGTCGACAAGGGTGTCCTGCTCGACGCCATGAACAAGGCCCTCAACGCCTGATGAACATGATCGCCACGGGGCAGCGCCTGCCGGAGGCCTCCTTGACCGTGATGGGCAAGGAAGGTCCCGAAACCATCAGCGCGAACGAGCTGCTCGGCCATGGCCGGGTCGTGCTGTTCGCGGTCCCGGGCGCTTTCACCCCGACCTGCTCGGCCCGCCACCTGCCCGGCTTCGTCGAGCAGGCGGCCAGCCTGAAGTCGCGTGGCGTGGATCGTGTGGTCTGCCTCGCCGTCAACGATATCTTCGTGCTCGAGGCCTGGGCCCAGCAGAAGGACGTGGGTGACAGCGTCGAAATGGTCGCCGACGGCAACGGAGACTTCACTCGCGCCCTTGGCCTGGAGATGGATGCCAGCGCCTTCGGAATGGGCGAGCGCTCACAGCGCTTCGCGATGATTCTGCGCGATGGGATCGTCGAGTCGCTGATGGTCGATGCGCCCGGCGAGTTCCGGGTTTCCAGCGCCGAATACGTCCTCGATCAGCTCTGAACGATCGAACAGGAAGGGCGGCGACTGCTTCAGTCGCCGCTGGCTTGCTCGTAGCGGACGGGATTGACGCCTTGCGGCTCGATGATGCCCAGCTTGAAGCCGCCCCATAGCAGACCCAGCAACAGCAGACTCAATGCCACTCGCCAGCTGAGCCGTCGCACGGCTCGATCGCCCTCGCCCTGATCGTTGACCAGAAAATAGAAGCTCGACGCCAGCGTGTAGAGGATGGCAAGAAAGATTCCGATGATGATGACTTTGCTGAGCAAGGCTGACGACCTGAAGTTGACGGCCGCCCATTATAAAGGTCTCCAGTGAGCACCCCGAAAGTCCTTTCCGTCCTACGCGCCGTGATCCCGCATCTGGCCGCGATCCTCATGCTGAGCCTGACGGTCCGTCTGGCGTTCTGGCAGCTCGACCGTGCCGAGGAGAAAGCGCAACTACTGGCGGAATGGGAGCGAGCGGGCGTCAGCGAACTCGATGGGCGGGATCCCGCAGAGCTGCCCCGCCTGAGCAGCATCCGGGCCCAGGGCCGTTTCGATCCGCAGCGACACCTGTTATTGGACAATCAGATTCGAAACAATTTTCCAGGCGTGCACGTGTTCAGCCTGTTTCAGCCGGACGATGGCGCGCCTCCCTTCCTGGTCAACCGGGGCTGGCAGCCCTGGCAGCGGAACGCAGGGTCCTTCCCGGAATTCCAGACGCCGCTGGACCGTGTCACCATCGAAGGCCGGGTCGCACCTCCACCAAGGGTCGGATTCCGCCTGGGTGAGGCCCGCGTCCTCGATCCCGAGGACTGGCCCGCCCTGGTCACCTATCTGGACCTGGATCGGGTCCGCGAGGTCTTCGGCGACGAGCTGTCGGATCGTATTCTGCTGCTCGATCCGAGCGATCCGGCGCATCTGAGCGGCGACCCCTGGCCTCGTGTCAACATGGGGCCCGAGAAGCACCGCGGCTACGCCTTCCAGTGGGCCGCCATTTCCGCCGCCATCCTCGTGCTCTGGCTCGGCCTGAGCCTTCGCAAGCTGATTCATTCAAGGCGCGCTTCCGGATCCCGATGATCCCGAGGCAAACCCTGGAAGCCCATTGATTCGCCACCGGACCCTAGCATCATGAATCGAAAGATCATTCTTCTCGTCTTCGGCATGTTCACCCTTCCCGTGGTGATTGCCGTCCTGCTCAACAGCCGCTGGGTCGACTGGGAGCCCGGCGGCACGCGCAACCATGGCGAATTCGTCGATCCCGTCGTGCCCCTGCCCGAGAACGACTGGACGAGCAGCGACGGGACCGTCGTGGCCCGCGACGATCTGCTCGATCTCTGGCAGCTGACGCATGTTCGCCGCAGCGCCTGCGATCAGGCCTGCATGGAGGACCTCTACTGGTTGCGTCAGACCCGGATGGCTCAGGACCGCCACGTCCCCGAAGTCGGCCTTTTGCTGATCAGCGCCGAGCCGATCGACGAGGTCCGGCGCGCGGAAATCCTGGCTCTGTCCGAGCAGTTCCGGATCATCGACGGTGCGGCCGGCGCCGAATTGATCGAGGCCTTCCCTGGCAGCGAATCGGCCCCCCTTCGCTACATCATCGACCCCATGGGGAATATAATGATGCGTTACCCCGGCGAGGCCGACCCGAACGGTATTCGACGGGATCTCCATCGCCTGCTGACCTGGACCCAGCGAGACTGATTCGACCATGAGCGCACGTGCCTACCACCGACTCGTCCTGATCGCCCTTTGCCTGACCCTGATCGTGATCGTCCTTGGCGCCTGGGTGCGCCTGACCGATGCCGGTCTCGGTTGCCCGGACTGGCCGGGTTGCTATGGCGAACTGACCTGGCCGAAGACCGAGCAATCGATCGCCGAAGCCAACGAGCGCTGGGCCCATCGCCCGGTCGAAACCGGCAAGGCCGTTCGCGAAATGGTCCACCGCTACTTCGCGGGTGCCCTCGGCCTGCTGATTCTGGCCATCGCCATCTTCGCCTGGCGTCGCCGGCGCGAACCCGGACAGCCGGTCGCCCTGCCCTTCGCATTGCTCGGACTGATCATCTTCCAGGCTGCCCTCGGCATGTGGACCGTCACCCTGCTGCTCAAACCCGCCATCGTGCTCTCGCACCTGATCGGTGGCCTGCTCACCTTCACCCTGCTCAGCTGGTTGTACTGGCGAACTCGGCCGAAGACCGTCCAGACCACCCTGCCCCAACGGCGGCTTCGGGCACCCGTCACCATCGCCCTGGTCGTGCTGATCATGCAGATCATGCTGGGCGGCTGGGTCAGCACCAACTACGCGGCCCTGGCCTGCCCGGACTTCCCGACCTGCATGGGTCAGTGGTGGCCCGAGCAGAACTATTCCGAGGGCTTCACGATCTGGCGCGGCATCGGCGTCGACTACGAGGGTGGCGTACTCGACCAGCCCTCACGGATGGCGATCCACGTCGCCCACCGCATTGGCGCGCTCGTCGTCATCGCCGTGTTCGGCTGGCTGCTGTGGCTGCTGACCCGCACCGAGGGCATGGGCCGTTGGGCCGGTGTCCTCGGGGCCCTGCTGGTCACTCAGATCAGCCTGGGCCTGGCCAACATCCTTGCGGGGCTCCCGCTGGCCGTGGCCGTGGCGCATAACGGCGTGGCGGCGCTACTGCTCGCCACCATGGTGTCGATCCTGTTCCACACTTCGCGCCCGGTCGAGCGTCACCGATGAGTGCCACCTGGCCGCAGCGTTTCGGCCACTTCCTCGCGCTGTGCAAGCTGCGCGTGGTGGCGCTGATCGTGTTCACGGCCCTGGTCGGCATGGCCCTGTCCGTGCCCGGCATGATTCCGCTCGATGCACTGCTGATCGGCAATCTCGGTATCGGCCTCGCGGCCGCCAGTGCCGCCGCGATCAACCATCTGCTCGATGCCCGGGCCGATCGGATCATGGCCCGTACCCGGAACCGGCCGCTGCCCAGGGGCGAGCTGGACGAGCGCCAGGTGCTGGCCTTCGCCATCGCTCTGGCCGTGGCGTCGATGGTACTGCTGGTCGCCTTCATCAACGTCCTGACCGCGGTGCTGACCTTTGCCAGCCTGATCGGCTACGCGGTGATCTACACGGCCTATCTCAAGCACGCCACGCCGCAGAACATCGTGATCGGTGGTGCCGCCGGAGCCGCCCCACCGATCCTCGGCTGGACGGCCGTGACCGGCGAAATCCATGCGCATGCGCTGATCCTGTTCCTGATCGTGTTCGTCTGGACGCCGCCGCATTTCTGGGCCCTGGCCATCTATCGCCGGCATGACTACGAAGCCGCCGACGTGCCGATGCTGCCGGTGACCCACGGCGTCGAGTTTACCCGACTGCAGATCCTGTTCTATTCCATCATCCTCGTGCTGGTCACCCTGCTGCCCTACCTGACCGGCATGAGCGGAGCGGTCTATCTGGCCGGCTCCATCGTGCTCAATATCGGCTTCATGGGCTACGCCCTGGCCATGCTCCGGCCGAAGAGCGAGCAACTCGCCATGCAGATGTTCAACTACTCGGTGATCTATCTGATGGCCCTGTTCGCCTTCCTGTTGATCGACCACTACCTCTGATCCCACGCGACCACGAGACCACGAGACCGACCATGTCCGATTCCAAGACGCCCGCCTCGCCCCTGCACGCGCTCGAAGCCCACGACGAATTCATCGCCCGCCATATCGGGCCGCGCGAGGCCGACATCGCGAAGATGCTCGGGACCATCGGCTGTGAATCCCTCGATGCCCTGATGGCCGAGACGATGCCGGGCAGCATCCTCGATGGTCAGCCGCTGGAAATGGCGCCCTGCGACAACGAGGAGCGCGTCCTCGAAGAACTGCGTGAGATCGCCGACAGCAACCGCCTGAGCCACAGCATGATCGGCCTGGGCTATCACCCGACCCTGGTGCCACCGGTCATTCTTCGCAACGTTCTGGAGAATCCCGGCTGGTACACGGCCTACACGCCCTATCAGGCCGAGATTTCCCAGGGCCGCCTGGAAGGCATGCTGAATTTCCAGCAGATGGTCATGGACCTGACCGGCATGGAACTGTCCAACGCCTCCCTGCTCGACGAGGCCACGGCTGCCGCCGAAGCCATGGCCATGCTCAAGCGCGTCAATCGCAAGTCGAAGTCCAATCGTTTCCTGGTCGATGCCGCCTGCCTGCCGCAGACCATCGACGTGGTCGCCAATCGCGCCGTCCACCTGGGCCTGGAGATCGAGATCTGTGACGATCTGGAGTCGTCGCTCGCCGAAGGGGACTGCTTCGGCCTGCTGATCCAGTATCCGGGCAGCGACGGGGGGCTGCGTGACCTGCAACCCGTGATCGATCGCGCCCACGAACAGGGTGCCCTGGCGGCGGTCGCCTGCGATCTGCTGTCCCTGGCCCTGCTCAAGCCACCGGGTGAAGCCGGCGCGGACGTGGTCGTCGGCTCGGCTCAGCGTTTCGGCGTGCCGATGGCCTACGGTGGGCCGCACGCGGCCTTCCTCGCCACCCGCGAAGACTATCGGCGCAACGTGCCCGGTCGCATCATCGGCGTGTCCCGCGATCGCCACGGCGCCCCTGCCCTGCGCATGGCCCTGCAGACCCGCGAGCAGCACATCCGCCGCGAGAAGGCGATGAGCAACATCTGCACGGCGCAGGCCCTGCTGGCCGTGATGGCCGGTTTCTACGGTGTCTGGCACGGACCCGATGGCATCCGCAAGATCGCTCGTCGCATCCATCGCCATGCCTGCCTGATCGCCGAAGGCCTGCGCTCGGCCGGCTTCGAACTGGTCCACGACGCCTTCTTCGACACCCTGTCCGTGCGCGTCGATGAACCGCAGCGCCAGGCCCTGCTCCATCGCGCTCAGCAGGCGGGCCTGAACCTGCGCGCCGACCAGGACGGCCTGATCGGCATCAGCGTCAACGAATGCACCCGCAAGCGCCACGTCAGCCTGCTCCTCGAATTGCTGACGGGCGAGGCGGTCGACGTCGCCGAACTCGATGCGCGCGTGGACTCGGACTTCCAGGCCATCCCGGCCGAGCTCCGCCGGACCTCGGACTTCATGACCCACGAGGTCTTCGGCCGCTACCACTCCGAGACCGAGATGCTGCGCTACCTGAAGCGCCTGGAAAACAAGGACTTGAGCCTCGCCCACGCGATGATCCCGCTGGGTTCGTGCACGATGAAGCTCAACGCCACGGCCGAGATGATTCCGGTCACCTGGCCCGAGTTCGCCGAGCTGCATCCCTTCTGCCCCTGGGACCAGGCGCGTGGCTACCACACCCTGATCGGCCAGCTCGAGGAGATGCTCGGCCAGCTGACCGGCTTTGCCGGCATCTCCCTGCAGCCCAACGCGGGATCGCAGGGCGAGTACGCCGGTCTGCTGACCATCAAGGCCTTCCACGCCAGCCGTGGCGAATCCCATCGTACGGTCTGCCTGATCCCCTCGTCGGCGCACGGCACCAACCCGGCCAGCGCGCAGATGGTGGGCATGGACATCGTCGTCGTCGGCTGCGATGCGAAAGGCAACATCGACCTCGACGATCTCGAGGCCAAGATCGAAAAGCACCGCGACAACCTGGCTGCCCTGATGATCACCTACCCCTCGACTCACGGAGTGTTCGAGGAAGACGTGGTCACGATCTGCAACAAGGTCCGCGCCGCGGGTGGGCAGGTCTATCTGGATGGCGCGAACATGAACGCGCTGGTCGGCTGGTCCCGAGTGGCCGATTTCGCCGACGTCTGCCATCTGAACCTGCACAAGACCTTCTGCATTCCGCACGGCGGCGGTGGCCCGGGCATCGGCCCGATCGGCGTGCGTGAGCACCTGGTCCAGTTCCTGCCCGGTCACGTCTCCGGCCTGCTCGGGCCCGAGTCCGGCTCGAACCCGGCCGTGGCCGCCGCGCCCTGGGGCAGCGCCGGCATCCTGCCGATCTCCTGGGCCTATATCCGCCTGATGGGTCGCGACGGCCTGCGCCGGGCGACCCAGGTCGCGATCCTGAACGCCAACTACATCGCGCGTCGACTCTCCGGCCATTACGACATCCTCTACACCGGCCGCAACGATCGCATCGCACACGAATGCATCATCGATCTGCGCCCCTTCAAGGACGCGACGGGCATCAGTGAGGAAGACGTCGCCAAGCGCCTCGTCGACTACGGCTTCCACGCCCCGACCATGTCCTGGCCCGTGCCCGGCACGCTGATGATCGAGCCGACGGAAAGCGAGTCCCTGGCCGAACTGGACCGCTTCATCGACGCCCTGATCCAGATCCGCCGCGAGATCGACAAGGTCGGCTCGGGCGAATGGGACGCCGAGGACAACCCCCTCAAGAACGCCCCGCACACGATCCAGGAACTGGCCAGCGACGACTGGTCGCACCCCTACAGCCGCGAAGACGCCGGCTGGCCGGTGCCGTCCCTGCGCCTGGGCAAGTTCTTCGCCAGCGTCGCCCGCGTCGACAACGTCTACGGCGACCGCAACCTGGTCTGCTCCTGCCCACCGCTGGAGGCGTACCAGGAAGCGAGCTGAGGGGAAACGGCGGGGACCCGACGCGCGTCGGGTTCCTGATGGGGGATTCACCATCTCACCGTCGAATTGACGGAGATATCTGCAACATGGTCCGTCGGCCGCGTGGGGCCGACCTACGCAGGGCTGCGGTTCGGTAGGTGCGATCTCGGGATTCACGCGGACGTCCGATGGGCCGGGTTGCCTCCAAGCATCACCGCGAATAATCGAAACCCCGCGCAGGTCAGGCCAGCGCAGGTCGGAGGCTCGGTGCGGTTGGCGGCAGGCCAGAAGCGCCGCGGCGTAGGTCGGGCCCACGCGCCCGACGGTCCATTTCGCGGGCGTCGCCATTAATACGACGGGGTGTTGGAGCCGCCGTCTCCCTCGATCGGTATTCACATTTCCTGGCTCCAGAAAACACGAAGGGCACGAAAAAGCAGTTCGCTTCTTCGTGCCCTTCGTGATCTTCGTGGTTCCAATCCGTCAAGCGGACTGATCGAAACCTTCGATCCGTGGATCAGTCCGTCTTGACCGGCGGCGCCGGGCGGGCCGGGAAGCGCGGCGGATCGCTCTCGATCTTCTGCATGACTTCCTGGATCGCCCGCTCGAGCTGCGGGTCGCGACCGGCGATGACGCTGGCCGGGTCGTTCTCGACTTCGATATCGGGGGTGACGCCCTCGCCTTCGACCACCCAGTTGCCGTTGACGTCGGAGAAGCCGAACTCGGGCACATTCACCGAACCACCGTCGATCAGCGGGCCATGGCTGGTGATACCGACCACGCCACCCCAGCTCTTCTGACCAATCAGCGGCCCGAGACCGGCGTTGCGGAACTGCCAGGGGAAGATATCTCCATCGGAAGCCGAGTTCTCGTCCAGCAGGGCCACGAGATGACCGTTGAAGGCCTCGTTCGGATAGGTGCTCGGGTACGGGTTGGTGCGGGCATAGCCCAGGGCCAGCGGCCGGCGTGACAGGCGCTCGATCAGCATCTGCGACACGTTGCCGCCACCGTTGGAACGCACGTCGATGACCAGGCCCTGCTTGCGGATCTGGCCGTAGTACCACTTGATGAACTCGCGAATGCCGTCCGGGCCCATGTCCGGGATGTGCAGGTACCCGACTCGTCCGTCGGTGGCTTCGCTCACGTAGCGGTGATTGTCGAGCACCCAGGCCAGATAGAACAGCGAGGTCTCGTCGTTGATCGGGTTGACCATCACGGTGCGGGCGTCACGACCGTCCCTGCGCTCCGACACGGTCAGGGCCACGGGCTCGCCCGGCGGCAGCATCAGACGCTGGTAGATGTTCTCCTCGGCGCTGATTTCATGGCCATTGATCGCGATGAGGTAGTCGCCCACGGCGATATTCACTCCGGCTTCGGTCAACGGCGAGCGGTAGCGCGGCTCGTCGTTCTGTCCCTCCAGGATGCGACTGATACGGTATCGGCCCCGATCGGCTTCGAAGCGCGCGCCCAGCAGCGCGACGGGATGCCGCTCCGGCAGGCCTTCATCGCCGCCGGAGACATAAGCGTGGGAGATGTTCAGTTCGCCGATCATCTCACCCATGACGTAGTTCAGGTCCGAACGGTGGGCCACGTGGGCCAGCAGGGGGCGGTACTGCTCACGCAGGGCCTCCCAGTCGTAGCCGTGCATGTTCGGGACATAGAAGTAGTCACGGAAGCGGCGCCAGACCTCGTCGAAGGCGGTGGCCCATTCGGCCACCGGATCGATTCGCGTGCGCAGGCCGTTGGTGGCGACGGCTTCGGGATCTCGGCCTTCCTTGGCCACGTCCAGGACCTGCCAGTTGCTGCCCTGGCGGGCGAGCAGGCGCTTGCCGTCCAGGCTGAGGTCCGTGAACTGGCGACCGTTGGGGAAGTCCACGACCTCCTGATCCTCGAACTTGAAAAAGCGCAGCTTCGGCTGCGATTCCGGCGCGCGGCCATAGTAGAAGGCACTGCCTTCCATGAACAGGACGCCGCCCTCGACGACCGACAGACTCCAGTAGTTGCCCGCATCGACCGGCAGCCGGATCAGGCGTTGGGCCAGGCCGTCGAAGTCGATGTGCGTGGCCTCCGAGTCACCGTTCTCTTCATCGTCGCCGTTGCCGTTGTCATTGCCGTTGGCGACCACACCGGGTTCCTCGGCGTCCTCCGGTGCAAAGGGATTGGGCGCGTCGCTGCTCAGCGCAAAGGCGAAGATGCCGGTGGTCCGGTTGGTGGCGAAGTTCCATTCGATGGACGAGATCTGCGGGGCGAACTCGCGATCCCCCAGGTAATACAGGTACTGGCCGTCCGGCGAGAAGGCCGGTCGGTACTCGGAGAACATGCCGTCGGAGATCCGACGGGTCTCGCCATCGCTCAGGGTGTGCAGGTAGATCGCCCGCATGCCCGATTCCTGGGTCTGGCTGAAGGCAAGCACGTCGCCGGCCGGCGCCCAGACGTAGTCGCGGTTACGCCAGCCCGGATCGCGGCCGACCTCGACCATCTCGCCGTCCCCGTCTGCGGGCAGGATGAAGATGCGACCCTCCTTGTCCGAGACCGCGATGTGCTCGCCATCCGGGGAAACGATCGGCTGATAGAACCGGGTTTCGTGACCCGAAGTCAGCGCGCGCGGCGCTTCGCTGCCATCGGCCGGGACGACGTAGAGTTCTTCTTCGCCGCTGATGTCGGAGACGAAGACGATGGATTGTCCGTCCGGGAACCAGGCCGCCTCGCGATCGTGCGCGGTCGAGCGCCCGGTCAGGCTGCGGGTCACGCCCTCGCCGACCGGAGCATTGAACAGATTGCCGCGGGCTTCGAACAGCACGCGCTGGCCCGTCGGGCTCAGATGCGCGCCATTGATCTGGTCGCTCACGTCGACCCAGCGCGGCCGAGTGTTGACGCCATCGTCCGGCACCGTGATCTCGATGGCCGTGTCACTGCCGTCCTGCACGTTGTAGAGACGCAGCTCGCCGTCCAGCTCGTAGATGATGCGTGAGCGCTCGTCCGAGCTGGCCCAGCGCACGTCCCACTCGGAATGCCGGGTCAACTGCTCGACCGCGCCGCCGTCGGGGTCGACGCGGTACAGGTTGAGCTTGCCGTCCCGATCCGACACGAAATAACCCTGGCCATCGATCCACATCGGATCGCGGTCGGTGCGGGGGTGATCGGTCAGCTGGCGGGCCTGACCTGCCTCGAGATCGAACAGCCACAGATCTTGCGCCCAGCCACCTTCGTAGCGCTTCCAGGTGCGGAAGTCCCGGAACAGCGGCGAGTAGAACACGGCCGAGCCATCCTCGGTGAAGGTGCCCGCACCGGACACGGGCATCGGCATGGCTTCGGGCAGGCCGCCGTCGACGGGCACGGTGTAGAGGGTCGACGAGCTGGAACCCCAGGCATCGCGCTGGGAGCGGAACAGCACGGCCGAGCCATCCGGCGTCCAGCCGTAGACCTGGTGGTCATAGCCCCAGCGCGCCGGCAGCGGACCGGTGGCCGGATACCAGGTCAGCTGACGCGGTTCGCCACCGCTGGCGGGCATGACGTAGACCTGCTCGTCACCACCGTACTGACCGGTGAAGGCGATCCATCGGCCATCGGGGGAGAACTTGGCGAACAGCTCCAGGCCCGGGTGGCTGGTCAGGCGATAGGCGGTCCCGCCCTGGACCGGAGCGCCCCACAGGTCGCCGCCATAGCTGAACACGACGCGATCGCCGTGCACATCGGGAAAGCGCAGCAGCTTGGTATTGGCCGCTGCACTCGACGCTGCGAGCAGCAGGGCCGTCAGGGCCAGCAGGCGCGGAAGAAACTGGGACTGAAGCATGTCGAACCTCTCGATCTCATGAACACGAACCACCGCTGCGGTGGCGGCAAACCCCGTGAGTTTAAGTCAGGCACCGTCAAGTGTTGCGGGCCAGAAGTCATGGCCGTGGAGGAAAGTGAGAGGTGCATCGCAGAAACCCATCGGTTAATATCGGGGTCGGCTCGCCACTCGGGCCAGCGATGAACCTGCCGGAGGGCCAGACAGGCGCCCGCCTCCGGCATTGGGGAACGGCCTGGCCGTTGTTGTGGAGGTTCGTCATCGGCGTCCGGGCGCTGCAACGGTAACCACGACGGAACTCGAACAATCCATGACTGACAAGACGATCGCTCCGCGCCATCGCGCGCTTCGCCTGCTTGGCGGGCTGGCCCTCGGCCTGCTGACCGCCACCGTATTCGCTCAGGATCCCTGGGTCCGAATCCACCCGACCGGCAGCGACCTGCTGCTCGATCAACTGCGCCAGAGCAGTCAGCTCGAAGACTACGGCTCGATCGTGTTCGGCCAGCTGGACGAGGCAAGCATTGCCGAACTCGAGCGCCGCGGGCATCGCATCGAAGTGTCCGAGAATCCCTTTCTCGTGACTCTGGGAGAGGAAAACTTCGACCCGGTCGAGCGAGGCAGCCGCATGACCCTCCCGGCCGCGAATCCTGCTGGCGACTTCCATTTCATCCAGTTCAAGGGCCCGATCCGTCCCGAGTGGCTGGAGAGCCTCCGGCAGAACGGCATCGAAATCGTCCAACCGCTGCATCCGTTCAGCTATTTCGTCTGGGCCTCCGCCGACAAGCTGCGCACCATCAACGAGCATGCCGCCATCCGCTGGTCACAGCCGATGGAAGCCGGCTGGAAGGTGCAGCCGCATCTGAGAAGCTTCAGCAACGAGGCGCGTCCGACCATGATGCTGATCAGCGCCCACGGTGACCTGGACGATCGAATCGCTCGCCTGCGTGAACTCGGCTCGGTCAGCGCCATCACCCCGATGGGGCGGCACTTCGTCGTCGTCCAGATCGACGATCTGCCCGGCGACCGCTACAACGAACTGGCCCAGTGGCCGGGCGTCTACACCATCCAGTACATCCGCCCCGAGGCCGGCCCGCGAGGGGAAATGTCGAACCAGAGTGTCGTCGGCAACTACGATGGCTCGGAAACGGTCTTTCCCGGCTATGCGACCTGGCTCGGCGACACGGGCTTCGATGGCACGGGCATCATCGTCGGTGTCGTCGACGGTCGCGTGCTGACCACCCACGTCGACCTGGCCGATCGCATCGTCAGCTGCGATGGCACGAATGGCAGTTGCACCACATCCGGATCGGATTCTCATGGCACGCACGTGGCCGGTGCCATTGCAGGCACCGGCGCGACCGGCACCCTGCTCAACGGCTTCCTGCGTGGCCAGGGCGTCGCCCCCGGTGCAAGCATCGTGACGCAGGAGTATGGCCCCTTCCTCGGAGCCGGCCCCGGCGGCATGGTCGCCGACGGCATGCTCAGCATCTATCAGGACTCGGCCCGCAGCGGCGCCCTCCTGACCAACAACTCCTGGGGGCCGACGACCACCCCACAGGGCTACGACATTCCGACCCAGCAGATCGATTTCATCGTTCGTGACGCCGACCCGGACACGCCCGGATACCAGACCATCCTCCCGGTCTGGTCGATCATGAACGGCGGCGGTGATGGCGGCGGCGCCTGTGCGCCGAGCTCCCTGGCCTCGCCCGACGAAGCGAAGAACCTGTTCGCCGTCGGTTCGACCGCGCTGCAGGCCACCAACGGCACTCAGCTGAGCAACATCTTCCGTATTTCCACGAACTCGGCCCATGGCCCGGCCTGCGACGGCCGCCGGCGACCGGACATCGTGGCGCCGGGCTGCAACACGGACAGCACCACCAATTCCTCCAACACATCCCATTCCGCGAACTTCTGCGGCACCTCGATGGCCTCCCCCATCGTTTCGGGCGCCGTGGCGATCTGGTCCCAGAAGTACATCGCCGAGACCGGCAACCCACCCTCTCCGGCCCTGACCAAGGCGGTGTTCACCGCGGCGGCCCAGAACCTCGAAGGGGAACCGAACGCCGATGGCGTCACCATGGGCCATCGTCCGGACCGTTTCCAGGGCTACGGCCGCATCGACCTCGAGCTGGTCATGAACCACGGCCTCGAAGTCTTCATGAGCGACCAGGAAACCGTCTTCGACAGCACCGGTGATGCCTACATGATCGGTCTGAACGCCGTCAATCCGGCCGAACCGATCCGCATCATGCTGGCCTGGACTGACGCCCCGGGTGCCGGGCTGGCGGGGTCCACGCCGGCCTGGGTGAACGATCTGGACCTGAGCGTCGAGACCGGCGGCAGCACCTTCCTCGGCAACGTCATCGGCGCGGACGGCTGGTCGGCCACCGGTGGCAGCGCCGACGATCGCAACAACCTGGAAGGCGTCTTCCTGAGCCCGGCCCAGCACGGCGGTGCCGTTAACGTCACGGTCACGGCGGCCAACCTCGCCGGCGATGCGCTCAACCCCTACAACCCGGGCGCACCGAGCCAGGATTTCGCCCTGGTCTGCTACAACTGCATCGTCGGGGACCCGACCTTCACCCTGGACCTGCAGGGCGGGCCGATCGGCGCCTGCGTCCCCGAACCCGGCAATGACATCAGCTTCCCGCTCACCGTCAATGTCGGCACCCTGGGCGCTTACAGCGGCACGGTCGATCTGTCGACCAGCGGCCTCCTGCCGGGCGGCATCTCCAGTGGCTTCAGCCCGGCCTCGGTCAGCGCACCGGGGGTCTCGACCTGGACCGTCACCATCGACGATTCGGCCAGCCCCTTCATCGGCAGCATCCCGCTGAACGGCGATGACGGCTTTGACCAGCAGAGCCTGGACCTGGCGATCGTGATCGACGAGCCCCTGGCCACTGCACCGAACCAGATCGCACCGATCGATGGCGCCACAGACCTCCAACTGCAGCCGACCTTGAGCTGGGACCCGATTCCCGGCGTCTCCAGCTACCAGCTCGTCGTCTTCCCGACCGGCATCCCGGCCGCGATCGTCGACACGGAGGTCAACGGCACCAGCTTCCAGATCCCCGTCGAGCTCGACACGGGCACCGAGTACAGCTGGCGCGTCGCCGGTCTCAACAACTGCGGCGATGCCAATTACTCACCGACGCGCACCTTCACGACCCGCCTCGAGCCCGTGGCCAGTTACTCGGCCAGCCAGTTCGGGATGACCGTGGCCTCCGGTGATTCCGCCAGCAGCCCGCTCGAAATCGGCAATGTCGGCACCGGCAACCTCACCTGGAGCGTGGCCACCGATCAGCTGGCCGGCCTGGCACCGCGCGGCGTGATCGATCCGGCACTGGACGAGGTGCTGAACGTCGGCAGCTTCTCCCTGACGGGTGACGCCGGTGGCGGCAACGTCGAAGAGTTCACCATCCCGGCCGGCGTGCTGACCCAGGGCACGGTGCTCGGTTTCGCCTTCGAGGGCACGGTCTCCGGCATCACCGGGAACAGCGACTGGGCCTCGGACATGCGCATGGTCATCACCAGCCCCGAGGGCGACATCTTCGATGTCGGCGGTTTCAGCAATGAAGTCAATGCCTGGGACTTCCAGGGCAGCGCCTCGGCCAACGACGGCACCTATTCGAGCGTCCATGCCGCCGCCTTCGATCCCGGCACCACCGACGAAGGCGACTGGACCCTGACCTTCCGCCACGGTTGGGTCAGCGCCAGCGCCGGCACCATGAACTGGAGCAACGTGACCGTCACGCTGCTCAAGGAACCGCTGCCCTACTGCGTCGACCCCCTGAACGCCGTGTCCTGGCTGTCGGTCACCCCCGAGTCCGGAAGCGTCGGACAGGGACAGACCCAGCAGGTCAGCGTCGATGTCGATGCCAGCGGCATGTTGCCGGGCAGCTACACCGCCTACCTCTGCGTCAGCAGCAACGACCCGAACGCCGACATGACGGCGATCCCGGTCGATCTGACGGTCACCGAGAACACGGACGATGTGTTCGAGGACCGCTTCGAGCTGCTTCCCTGAGGCTCGATCATCTGAGGGGCCCGGTCGTTGATTCGGCCGGGTCCCCTCGCTCCCTGATCAAACCGGATTTGCCATGTCGATGCTTCGAATCGCTTCACTCGTCCTTGTTCTGGCCCTGAGCTCGATGCTGCAGGCCAACGAGTCCACGGTCATCAAGATCTACGATGTGCCGCGGGCCGACTACAACCGGCTTCGCTACCTGGGTGACTTCTGGGGGATCAACTGGCGCGAGGGCTATGTCAATCTCTACGTCACCCAACGCGGCCTGGCCGAAGTGCAGGCGCTCGGCTACCGTGTCGAGATCGATCGGGAAAAGACCGATGCCCTGATCCGCTTCCGTGACATCGACCGCGAGGCCTGGCGAATCAGCGGCGTCGGTGGCGTTCCGGGCTTTCCCTGCTATCGGACCGTCGACGAAACGAATGCCGCCCTCTCGGGCCTGGCCAGCGCTCATCCGAACCTGGCGCGCTGGGAGGACATCGGTGACACCTGGCGCAAGGCCAATGGCCAGCCCGGCGGTGATGACATCAACGTGCTCGTCATCGGCAATCAGTCCAGCCCGCATCCACAGGCACCGCTGGTCATCATGGCCGCCCAGCACGCTCGTGAACTGACCACGGCCGAGTCCGCCACCCGCTTTGCCGAGTGGCTGGTCAATGGCTATGGCAACGATGCCACGGCCACCTGGCTGCTCGACCATCGCGAAATCCATATCATTGCCCAACACAACCCGGATGGCCGTCGAGAAGTCGAGGGCGGCGAGTCCTTCTGGCGCAAGAACGCCAACACCAATGCCTGCCCCAGCGGCACCGTGGGCGTGGATCTGAACCGCAACAGCAATGTTTACTGGGGCCAGTTCTCCGACACCAACTCGTGCTCGGAGACCTATCGGGGACCCGGCGCCGGCTCCGAGCCCGAGACTCAGGCCGTCCAGGACTATCTCGATACGGTGTTCACCGATTATCGCGACAACGCGGCCGATCCCGGTTTCGATGCGCTGATCCCGGATACCGCCGAAGGCATCTTCCTGTCCCTGCACAGCTACAGCGAACTGATCCTGTTTCCCTGGGAAGGTCGGGGCGGCGGCACCAGCAACCATGCGGCCAATCATGAGCAACTCGCCTGGCTGGGCCGCAAGATGGGCTTCTTTACCGACTATCAGGTCGGCCGCGACATTCTCTACTCCTCGGGCGGCACGATGCCGGACTACGCCCATGGCATGCTCGGCGTGGCCGCCTATACCTACGAAATCGGCACCAGTTTCCAGCAAAGCTGCTCGAGCTTCGAGAATGACATCTGGGCCGACATCCTGGCCTCTCTGATCTACAACGCCAAGGCCGCCGCACGGCCCTACGCCGCGCCCTCGGGGCCGGACGTGGTGAATCTGACAGCGGTCTTCGACGCCAGCCAGGGCCAGCTCCTCATCCAGGGCCTGGCCGATGACACGCGCTACGCTCGCGGAGGCGTCAGCGAAGGCCCGGCAAACGACCCGATCACCAGCATCAGCAGCGTGACCGCCAGCCTGGACCTGCCGCCGGCACTCGCCGGAACCACCTACAGCCTGAATCTGGACGGCAGCGGGACGTCGGTCAGCTTCAGCGGCGATCTTTCGATCCCGGGACTGGACCTCAGCCAGCCTCGCCTGCTGTTCGTTCAAGCCACCGACGCGTCGGGTCAGGCCGGCGTGCTCGAAGCCGTCTGGATCCAGGAGCAGCTGGCCAGCGTGGCACCCGGACAGCTCCTGGTCACCGTGCCCGGCCAGGGTATGGGTCTCGGTCAGATCGAATTGAGTAATTCCGGGTCCTCCCGAGCCCTGGCCTGGTCGATCGCCAGCGACCTGCCCGCTCAGCGCGGGTCAGGCTACGATCCGGCGCTCGACGAGACCTTGAGCCTGAGCGATTTCGTGATCCAGGGTAATGGCAGCTACAGCGAGGTGCTGCCTGCAGGCGTGAGCACGGTCGGCTCGGTGGTGGGCTTCAGCTTCTCCGGGGACGTCACAGGAGTCAGCAACAACCAGACCTGGGCCTCCGATCTCCAGCTCACGATCACCGCACCCGGTGGCAGCAGCTATGCGGTCGGCGGCTTCCAGACGGGCAACCCGCCCTGGGACTTCGATGGCTCAGGATCCAATAGCGACGGCAGCTACAGCAGTACGCACATCGACGAGCTCCCCTTCGGCCCCGAAGGCGTGGCCGACGATGGCAACTGGACCTTCGAGTTCCTGCACACCTACAACGACGCCATGACCTGGTCGAACGTGACGGTCACCCTGCACAAGCAGGCGCCACCGATCTGCGTCGACCCGCAGGGCGTGGCCTGGCTCAGCATCAGCCCGAGCTCGGGCAGCCTGCCGGCGGGTCAGTCGTTGCCTATCCAGATCGAAGTCGATGGCAGCCTGATGCCCGGCGACAACGCCCAGGCCCTGCTCTGCCTCAGCACGGACGACCCGCTGCTCCCCCTGGCCGTGATCGAAGTCACCGCCACCCGCAGCGCCGACCCGCTGTTCGAGGATCGCTTCGAGCAATAGATCTTCGATGTGAACGGGCACCCGGCCTCTCGGGTGCCCCTGACGCTATCGCCATGGTCATAGCTCGATCAGCGCCCGACCTGCGGTATTCTCGCTTCCAGCTCCCACCCGGGTTTGGCATCGCGTAGGTCGCGCCAGCGCAGGTTGAAGGCGCGGTGCGGTTGGCCAAAGGCCAGAAGCGCCGCGGCGTAGACCGACCGCGCGTGCGCCCGACGGTCCATGTCGCAGCCTTCTCCGTCAACGCGACGATGAGCGGTAAGCCTATGTCCCCGCTAGCTCGCGTAGGTCGGGCCCACGCGCCCGACGGTCCATGCATCCGTAATCTCCACGAACCCCACGGCGCAATGCCGCAACTGCCATGGAAAACCCGACGCACGCATGCCGCCGTCGTCGCTCCCCATCCTACAAGCGATGCTTTTGGGTGTTGTCGGGATTCGATGGACTGCGGTGTTCATCATCGAGTTGCCGGCGGTGCCTGCGGCATGCGTGCGTCGGGTTCCTGGCGGGGGACTCATCATCTCTTTGTCGGATTGACGGAGATGCCTGCGACATGGTCCGTCGGCCACGTGGGGCCGACCTACGTATCATGTGACGGGTTTCTGAAGGGCAATCCACCCTCTCGTTGTCGGATTGACGGAGATCCCTGCGACATGGACCGTCGGCCACGTGGGGCCGACCTACGGCGAGCTTCGATCGGGCCACGTGTAGGTCGGGGTCATATCCCCGACGGACCATGTCGCAGAAATCTCCGCCAAGGCGATTGGCGACCGCCGAGGATCATTCGTCCTCGGCGATGTCGCCCTCTTCTTCGTCGTCTTCCGAGGCGGCGACGCGGGCCATGCCGATGACCTGCTCGTCCTTGCCGAGGCGGATCAGGGTCACGCCCTGGGTGTTGCGGCCGAGGCGGGAGATCTCGTGCGCCGAAGTCCGGACCAGGGTGCCGGCGTTGGAGGTCAGCATGACATCGTCGTCGTCATTGACCGACAGGGCCGCCACCAGAGCACCGTTGCGCTCGGACACCTGGATGCCGATCACGCCCTGTCCGCTGCGCTTGTAGACCGGGAACTCCTGCAGGGCCGTACGCTTGCCGTAGCCATTGGCCGTGGCCAGCAGCACATCGCCCTCGCCTTCGTCATCGGCGTCGTTCGTGACCAGCATCGAGACGACCTGCTGATCATCCTTGAGGCGGATGCCGACCACGCCGCGGGTCTGGCGACCCATCGGGCGAACGTCGTCTTCGTGGAAGCGAATCGTCTTGCCCGCCGAGGAGAACAGCAGAATGTCGCGCTTGCCATCGGTGAAGGCCACGTCGACCAGTTCATCACCTTCCTCGAGCAGCACGGCCCAGATGCCGTTGGCCCGGATATTGGCGAAATCGGACAGCGGCGTCTTCTTGACCCGGCCGGCGCGCGTGGCGAAGAACACGAACCAGTCCTCGGGGAATTCGCGCGTCGGCAGCACGGCGTTGATCCGCTCACCCTCATCCAGCGGGAGCAGATTGACCATCGGTCGCCCGCGGCTGTTGTGGCCGGCCTGCGGCAGCTCGTAGACCTTGGTCTTGTAGACCTTGCCCGCGCTGGTGAAGACCAGCAGGGTGTCGTGGGTGTTGGTGACCCAGAAGCGTTCGACGAAATCCTCGTCCTTGGTCTTCGTCGCCGAGCGGCCTCGCCCGCCGCGCTTCTGGGCCCGATAGCGGTCCAGGGGCTGGTACTTGGCGTAGCCGGCATGGGACAGGGTCACGACCACGTCTTCGGGCGTGATCAGGTCTTCCATGGTCAGATTCAGATGGTCGCGAACGATCTCCGAGCGGCGCTCGTCCCCGTACTGGTCCTTGAGCGCTTCGAGCTCGTCACGGATGACCTGCATCAGGGCGTCCGGCTCGGAGAGGATGCGCATCAGTTCCTTGATCTGGCCGAGAATTTCCTGATATTCCTCGGCCAGCTTTTCCTGCTCCAGACCGGTCAGCTTCTGCAGACGCAGATCGAGGATCGCCTGGGCCTGGGCCGGGGAGAGCTGGTAATCGCCGTCCTCGTGCAGGCCGTATTCGGGCAGCAGTGCTTCCGGACGGGACAGCTCGGAGCCCGCCTGGCCCAGCAGGGCCTTGACCAGACCCGCGTCCCAGCGCCGTCCCTGCAGGGCCTCGCGGGCCTGCGCCGGCGTCGGCGACTGCTTGATCAGCTCGATGACCTCGTCCAGGTTGGCCAGGGCAACGGTCAGGCCTTCGAGGATGTGAGCACGATCACGCGCCTTGCGCAGCTCGAACAGGGTCCGGCGGGTGACCACTTCGCGGCGATGCGACAGGAAGGCCTGCAGGATCTCTCTGATATTTAGGACCTTCGGCTGGTTGTCCACCAGCGCCACCATGTTGATCCCGAACACGGTCTGCAGCTGGGTCTGCTGATACAGATTGTTCAGCAGCACCTCGGGGACCTCGCCGCGCTTGATCTCGATGACCATGCGCATGCCGTCCTTGTCGGACTCGTCCCGCAGCTCGGAAATGCCTTCGAGCTTCTTCAGCTTGACCAGCTCGGCGATCTTCTCGAGCAGGCGCGCCTTGTTGACCTGGAAGGGCAGCTCCGTGACCACGATGCGCGAACGGCCCGTGTCGTCATCGGTTTCGACGTGCGAGCGTGCGCGCAGGTAAATGCGGCCACGGCCCGTGCGATAGGCCTGGTCGATGCCGTCGGCGCCGTTGATGATGGCAGCCGTCGGGAAATCCGGCCCCGGCAGGAATTCCATGATGCCGTCGATGTCGAGCTCGGGGTCGTCGATCATCGCCAGCAAGGCGCTGACGACCTCATTCAGATTATGCGGCGGAATGTTCGTGGCCATGCCGACGGCGATCCCCGCCGAACCGTTGACCAGCAGGTTCGGCACCCGGGTCGGCATGACGGTCGGCTCGTGCTCCGACTCGTCGTAGTTGGGCACGAAATTGACCGTTTCCTTGTCGATGTCGGCCAGGATCTCGTGCGCCAGGCGCGCCATGCGCACCTCCGTGTAACGCATGGCCGCCGGCGAATCGCCGTCCACCGAGCCGAAGTTCCCCTGCCCGTCGACGAGCATGTAGCGCAGCGAAAAGGGCTGAGCCATGCGCACGATCGTGTCGTAGACGGCCGTGTCGCCGTGCGGATGGTACTTACCGATGACGTCACCGACCACGCGGGCCGATTTCTTGTAGGCCTTGTTGTAGTCGTTGCCCAGTTCGTGCATCGCATAGAGCACGCGACGGTGCACCGGCTTGAGCCCGTCGCGCACGTCCGGCAGGGCTCGACCCACGATCACGCTCATCGCGTAATCGAGGTAACTCTGCCGCATTTCGTCTTCGAGGTTGACCTGCAGTACTTCGCGTGCCAGTTCGGCCATTCGGGAACTTCCTAGGTCTTGTCAGGTTGCGTTATCAAGCGTCTGTTTCAAAAGCATTTTTTCGGCGCGAAAATGCCATGCGCCGAGCCTTTGGAAAGACGCCAAAACAAGCGCGAAATGATAACACATTCAGGGGCTTGGCGCCCCCTGAGGATGACTCCCCGAAGCCGGTCGCGGGCGGTCGGATCAACGCATCGAGTCGGCCAGGATTTCGACCATGCGTGCCTGCTGCTCCGGCCAGGCCTCCCCGGCGATCCGGGCCTGGTTGATCTCCAGTTCGACGGTCAGCAGGCGGTCCTCCGTAAACATGAATCGGTGCTGCTGACCCAGTCCGTTCGAGGTACCCCGATAGGGCTGGTTGGCATGCACTCGCCAATCGGGGAAGGCCTGTCGCAATCGGAGGATCAGGTCGCGACTCCACCGCGCTTCGGCGGGCCGTCGCGGGTCGAAGAGCAGCGCGACGTCCGTGCTTCGAACGCGCCCGTTCAACACCGGCGCGAAACTGTGACAGGCCAGATGGCGGCAGCGTGCCCGCGCTTCGATGGCCTCGCGAAAGGCGCGCCAGTGCGGCCGATGATAACGATGGAGGAGCATCTGCTTGCGCTCCGCATCCAGACCTCGAGTGTAGTCACTGAACAGCGCTGGATGGCCCTCGGAGCGGTTCAGATCCACCAGCAGCCGACTGACTCGCCCCTCCAGCAGGGGCGCACCGAGACGTTCGGCAAGGCCTTCGGCGAAGGCGGCGGTCCCGGGATCCCAGGCGCGGTGGCTGTCCAACATCGGATCGGTCAGCGGAAGCACGTCCTGCCAGTCGTCCGGCACCGCTCGACTGGCATGCTCCGCGGTGATCAGGGCATGAACAGACGTTGGTCGCGCAGGCATCGAGCCAGCTCCTGGTAGGTCTCCACGATCGCCGCGCGCTCCGGCGCCTCGCCCAGGCGGGTGCGAAGGGCCGCCGCCAGGGGGCCTCTTACGAGCAGCATCTCGATCGTCCGAGCCGCGGTCTCGGACAGACCGTCCAGGCGAGACAGCAGCTCCAGCCAGACCGACTGCAGGGAGCCACTGTGATCGATTCCGTAGAGGCGTTGCAGACTCGCCGCCCCCAGGGCGGTTGCACTGCCCTGCGCAGCTGCCTGCCACATCAGGGCGGCAAGCACCCCCGTCGGCGTGGCTTGCTGGGCCTCGAAGGAGGCCAGGCGCTCCTCGTAGAAGGCTCGCACCAGGGCGGTCACGACTTCGGCGATGGCCAGATCGGCCCGCGGACACTCCTGCAGATCGATGGTCCGAATCTCGATCGTCTGGCGCTCGAAGCGGGCAATCGCACCCCGAGAATTGAGCCAGTCGTCCCGCAGCACTTCGTCCGGGTCCAGTGGCGCAATGGCCTGATACATGGGTTTGAGGATGCGCTGGTGATAGTCGGCAATGCCCCCCACCGGCTCCGGAACCACGGGTCCCGAAATGCTCGGCACCCGACGCTGATTGTCCCGATAGTAGCGAAGGCGTCCATCCAGCCAGGCCGAAGCTCTGCCTTCTTCGTAGGGCGAAGAAGCCGCCAGTGCCGGGATCAAGGGGAGCACCACGCGAATGGCGGCGTGCAGACGTCGGAATTCCTCATCGTCGGCGAAGGGCAGATTGATGTGCATGGACTGCAGGTTCGACCAGCCGTGCCCCCTGCAGCCGAAGATCCGATCGTAGGTCTGGTAGATCTCGGTCTGACCGTAGGGCCAGAGTCGCGTTTCCCGGCTTGGATCGAACAAGGGATGCATGGCCGTGGGCAGCAGCTGCGCGCCTTCTTCCGCCAGTCGCTCATTGATCCGGATCAGGTCGCCGTGGAAGCGCTCCGCCAGGCCGACCAGTGTCGGCGCCGGTCCGTTGGTCTTCAGTTCGACGACGTGAGCGACCAGCTCGTTCGACCAGGCCAGGGCGCCGTGATCGACCTCGTTGACCACCTGACCGTCGGCGTCGACGAGCAGGGTTTCTGCCAGCGGCCGGACGCTCAGAGTCTCTCGATCGACGATCATGTACTCGAGTTCGATGCCGTAACCTGCAAAAGCGTGCAGATGGACGATTTGATCCGGGGTGCTGAGTGTCGGCATGAGAGAGTCTCTAGGCGAAGAAGAAGCGTCTGGACAGGGCGATGTCGAAAGTGCGCGGATCAGTCCGAACCGAGCTTTCTCTGGGTGACGCGCTTGTAGATCACACCGAGAATCTCGCGGTAGAGCGCGCGTTTCAGCACGGCATCCTCCACACCGGCGTCGATCGACGGGTTGTCGTTGATCTCGATCACCAGAACCCGTCCGTCGACCTCCTTCAGGTCGACGCCATACAGACCCTGGCCGATCAGACCTGCCGCCCGGACCGCAGTCTGCACCACGGCTTCTGGCGCCTCGCCCACGCTGAGCGAGTCCGCGGCGCCTTCGCGCTTGCCCTCGCCTTCCCGGTGGATGATCTGCCAGTGGCCGCGGGCCATGTGGTATCGGCAGACGTAGAGCGCCCGTCCATCCATCACCCCGACGCGCCAATCGAAGGGCGTGGGCAGGTACTCCTGTGCGACGATCAGATCGGAGTGCTTGAGCAGCTCGGCCACGCGGACCTTGAGCTCCTCGGCCTCGTGGACCTTGACCACCCCCAGGGAAAATGCGCTGTCCGGCTGCTTGAGCACCACGGGCAGGCCCAGCTCCCGCTCGATCCGATCGGCATTGTCCTTGTGGACCAGCATCGTTTTCGGCGCCGCGATCTCGTGGCGCTGCAGCAGCTCGGCCAGATAGACCTTGTTGGTGCATTTGAGGATCGACTCCGGATCGTCCACGACCACCAGACCTTCGGCGGCGGCGCGCCGGGCAAAGCGGAAGGTGTGGTGATTCACGGCCGTGGTTTCGCGAATGAACAGGGCATCGAATTCCGCCAGGCGGCCGATCTCGTCCGGGCCGATGCGCTCGACGTTGAAGCCCAGGGCTTCACCCGCCTGCTCGAAGCGCTTCAGGGCGGCTTCATCCGACGGCGGGTCCGATTCCCGGGGGTTGACCAGCATGGCCAGGTCGAAGCGCCCGGCGCGACGAGCCGCGCTGCGTGGTCGCTGCCCCGAGAAATAGCGCTGGGCCGCCTCGATGAGAAAATCACGGTGTGCCTCGGGCACCTCGGCAAAGGCCATCGGCGCCAGGCGACGCAGCACCCAGCCCTCGGCTAGGCGCTGGAACTCGGCGCGCAGCAGCGGTGCCGGAAACAGATTGAACAAGGCACGGGCCAGGGCGTCATGGCGGCGTGCCAGATTGCGGCCGAAGTACAGGCTCAACACGAAGTGCTCGGACTGGATCGGCTTGAGACTGTGCTCGATCAGACGGCTGAGTTCGCCCGAGCCCAGGCGGATGACGTCGGGGCTGCGCAGGTCCTGGACGGTACCGATCGACGGCAGCGGCTTGTGCCCTCGGGCCGAGGCCAGCAGGGAGACATAGTAGCCATTGGCCTGGTAGCGGTAGCTGCGGCACAGGTTGTAGACCCGTGCCGAGCGGAGCTTCGACCAGCTCGGATCGGTCAGATAATCCCGGGCGGTGAGCGTTTCCACTCCAGGCAGATCCAGCGGCCAGTCTTCCAGGCGGCTGACGACGACTAGTTGGCGCATGGTGTGAGGATCAACAGGTTGGCATCGTAGGTCAGCGCACCCAGCAGGATCGCGCCGATGACGCGATCGATGTGGACGCGGTAGTGACGTGTCCCACGCGGATTGGGATGCGTCGGATCGCTGATCAGGACCTGCCGGCGATGCCGGTCATAGCCGGTGAGCAGGACGAAATGTCCGACCGGCTCACCGCGCAGGTCGTCATCGGCATCATCGGGGCCGAATTCGCGCGCGGAGCGATACAGATACGTCGCGCTCAGACCGGTCAGGATCGGTTCGCCTCGTTCCAGCAGCGTTCTGAGCAGGCGTCGGCTCAGATCCTCGAAAAGTATCGTCCCCCCGCCTGCCAGATACTCCAGGTAGCCGGTGGTGGCGGTCTTCAGTCGTTCCCTTCGCTTCAGGCGACACTGGGCAGCCAGCTTGTCGGCCAGATCGACCTCGTCAGCGGCGAACCAGGTCGGATCGAAGACCTGCAGATTGTAGGTGTACAGTCGAGCCTGGAAGCCCCGGGCCAGGGCATGGTTGGCGAGGAAGACATCGAGAGTGCCGCCATGATCCAGGCGCTGGATCTCGTCGATGATCTGCTCCAGAGGAAGCTCGACCCCGTAATGACGGTAGAGCGCGTGCAGGCAGGTCGGCCCGCAGGTCGTGGAGTCGGGCTGCGCTTCGATCGGTATGGCTTGCGGCCGTGCTGGGCCCGCAGAATTGGCACTCATGGTGCGCTTGGCATCCTCCTCGCCCGTGCTGCAGCCCACTGCCGCAGCTCCGGACGCGCGTAGTATGCGCCGAATTTGGCGCCTGTAGAAAATTTTGTAGGCCAACACATTCGCCAGCCGAAACGCCCGCCTTGCTACACTGTCGCGCCACTTGACAGACCCGGATCGAGATGAGCCCCGAGCACCGCGAACTCTTTGCCGACGAACCCGTCGAGCACGTCCAGCGCGACGGCGTCGACTACGCCCTGCTCGGCACGGCGCACGTCTCACGGACCAGCGCCGAAGCGGTCGAGCGCCTGCTCGACAGCGGCCACTACGATGCCGTGGCGATCGAGCTCTGTCCGTCCCGGCACCAGGCGCTCAGCGACCAGAATCGCTGGCGCAATCTCAACCTGTTCCAGGTGCTGCGAGAGGGCAAGGCCGGGATGATGATGGCCTCGCTGGCCCTGTCGGCCTACCAGCGCCGCATCGCCGAGCAATTCGGCATCGAGCCCGGTGCCGAAATGAAGGCCGCGATGGAGGCCGCGAAGCGCCACGGCCTGCCGGTTCAGTTGATCGATCGGGAGATCGGCACCACGCTGCGGCGAGCCAGCCGCCGCCTGGGCTGGTGGAAGCGCTGGGTGATGGTCAATGGCCTGGTGTTCTCCCTGTTCTCGCGCGAGGAGATCAGTGAAGAAGACGTCGAGAAACTCAAGGAAGGCGACCTGCTGACCCAGACCTTCAGCGAGTTTTCCGAGGCCTCGCCCGAACTCTTTGAAGTCCTGATCGCCGAGCGCGACCGCTACATGGCCGCCCGGCTGCGTCAGGAAAACGCCGATGGCAAGCACCGGCGCGTGTTGGCCGTTCTGGGCGCCGGGCATCTGGCCGGCACATCGAAGGCCCTGGCCGATGAACAGGCGCCACCGGCCGATGTCACGGTCGGTGAGCTCGAGCAGATGCCGCCGCCATCGAAGCTCTTCAAGATCCTTCCCTGGGTGATCCTGGTCGCCGTCGTGACCGGTTTCGCGATCGGCTTCAGCCGCTCACCGGAACTGGGTTGGTCCCTGATCGCCACCTGGGTGGTGATCAACGGCGGCCTGTCCGCCCTGGGCGCCCTGCTCGCCCGAGCCCATCCACTCACGATTCTGACGGCGCTGATTGCCGCCCCACTGACCTCCCTCAACCCCACGGTCGGGGCCGGCATGGTCAGCGGCGCGGTGGAAGCCTGGCTACGCAAGCCCCGAGTGGGCGATTTCGAAAAGCTGCGCGACGACGTGACCAGCATCGGCGGCTGGTTCCGCAACCGCGTCAGCCACGTCTTCGTGGTCTTCTTCCTGTCCAACCTGGGCTCGGCCATCGGAACCTGGGTGGCGGGCTTCCGGATGGTGCAGCAGTTGATGTAGGACCCCAGTCCTTTCCGCGCTAAAAGCTCGGCGCGCGGAAGCGGTGCCGCAGCCCCCAGCCCAGGCCGAAGACCGCGATCATGAACAGGTAGGCGCTGACGACAGCGGTGATATTTCGCGCCAGGCCTTCGAATTCGGGCCCGAGTGTGGCGTGCAGGTACAGCAGCAGAGTCGTTCCGCCCAGCAAGGCGACGAGCAGGATCAGGGTGTCCACCCGGCGCTGAGCGGCACTCCGACCCGGCGGCGCGGAATAGCGGTAGAGCCAGACCAGAAACGCCGCAACCGGTGTCATGATGAAAATGTCGAAAATCATCATTTCAATAAGTTATAGAGGCTTCTTCAGGATTCATGTGACGTCGAATTCGAGAACCGGAAGCCCTTCGATCTCGGCCTGAACCCGATCCCCGCGCTGCAGTGAAGCGACGCCGGCCGGCGTGCCCGTGAATACCACATCACCCGAATTCAGCTGGACCTCATGGGACAAGCGCTCGAGGAGTTCGGCCACGGACCAGATCATTTCGCCCAGGCGTGCGTGCTGACGCGACTCGCCGTTGACGCTGAGACGGATCATGCAGTCGCTTCGAGGCTGCCAGCGTTCGGCCGGCACGATCGATCCGACGGGCGCGGATTCGTCGAAGCCCTTGCTCAATTCCCAGGGCTGCCCGGCCTGCTTGAACTTCGCCTGCAGATCGCGCCGGGTCAGATCGACCCCGACGGCGTATCCCCAGATGCGCTCGGGCCAATCCGCCGCCGCGAGGCTTCGCCCACCGCGGGCCAGAAGGACCACCAGTTCCACTTCGTGATGCAGGTCTTCCGTGCGCTCGGGATAGGTCACGATACCGGACTGGATCACGGCCTGCGCGGGCTTGGAAAAGAACACCGGGGTGCTGCGCGATGGATCGACGCCCATCTCACGAGCGTGCTCGGCATAGTTGCGGCCCACGCACCAGACATGCCGAAGGGCGTAGGCTCGACCGTCCTGATCGAGCACCTCGGGCGGTGTCCAGCGCAGATCCGCACTCATGCCAGGCGTCGGATGCCGACGGCCTCGCGCAGCTCGGCGATGAACGGCCCACTGAGAGCGCGTGCCTTCTCCGCGCCCACCGCCAGCTCCTTCTCGACCCGTTCGGGGTTGTTGATCAGGGCCTCGTAGCGCTCACGTGGACCCTCCAGCTCGGCGTTGATCAGTTCGAACAACTGCTGCTTGACCTCGCCCCAGGCGATGCCGTCGGCGAAGGCCTGGCGCATCGACGCGCGCTGCTCGGCACTGGCGAATGCGGCGTAGACGGCGTAGACCGAGGCCTCGTCCGGATCCTTGGGCTCACCCGGCTCCTGCGAGTTGGTCTTGATCTTCATGATCGCCTTGCGCAGTTTCTTCTCGGGCAGCCAGAGGGGGATGGTGTTGTCGTAGCTCTTCGACATCTTGCGCCCGTCCGTGCCCGGAAGCGTGGCCACATGCTCGTCGGTCTCGGCCTCGGGCAGCACGAAATGTTCGCCATAGCGATGATTGAAACGCTGGGCGATGTCGCGGGCCATCTCCAGGTGCTGGATCTGATCCTTGCCGACGGGCACGCGCTGGGCGTTGAACATGAGAATGTCGGCCGCCATCAGGACCGGATAGCAGAACAGGCCCATGGTGATGCCGTAGTCCGGGTCCTCGCCGCTGGCCGTGTTGGCATCGACGGCGGCCTTGTAGGCATGCGCCCGGTTCATCAGGCCCTTGGCCGTGGAACAGGTCAGCAGCCAGGTCAGCTCGGGGATCTCGGGCACGTCGGACTGACGATAGAAGACCGAACGCTCAGTATCCAGGCCCAGGGCCAGCCAGGTGGCCGCGATCTCCAGGGTCGAACGCTGCACCCGCTCCGGGTCCTCGCACTTGACCAGGGCATGGTAGTCGGCCAGGAAGTAGAAGGAATCGATATCCTCGTCCCGGCTGGCCGCGATGGCCGGCTTGATCGCTCCGACATAGTTGCCCAGATGAGGGGTCCCGGTGGTGGTGATGCCGGTCAGCACTCGCTGCTTGCTCGTCATTGCTTGCTTCCGCCTTGAGAATTGCGCTTGTCGATGGTCAGGCCGGGCCTGAAACGGATATTGTAGCCACTCTGCCGCGCTGGAAACGTAGCCCCATGTCCCTGATCGAAGCGACCTACCTGGCCACCCGCCCGGACCGCGACCCGGCCGAGCTGGCCGAGAACATCGCTCGCGAACAGAGCCTGGAGATCCTCGACGAACTGATCCCCGACGACATCCGGGCCTCCTTGCTCGGCCGGGTGCTCGGCGTCGCTCCCGTCGACGAGGACCGCTGGCTGCTGAGGATCGGCTATCCGGAAGCACTGGCCAGCGCGCAGATGGGCCAGCTGCTGCAGCTCTTGCATGGCAACGTCACCTTCTACCCGAGAATCCGTCTCCAGGCTGTTGATTTGCCGCGGTCTGTGATCGAGGAGCTGCCCGGACCGATCGGCGGCATCCCGGAGATTCGAGCGCAGCTGGGCGTGCCCAGCCGCCCCCTGCTGTTGACCGTTCTCAAGCCCCGGGGTAGCCGACCGGAGATCCTGGCCCAACTGGCCGGCCGCTTCGCCCGCGGCGGTGGCGATCTGCTCAAGGACGATCAGAACCTGGTCGAACGCTCGATCGAGGCCTTCCAGGCGCGTGTCTCGGCCTGCGCAGCGGCGGTACAGGACGCGCAGCAGCACAGCGGCAAGGCCTGCCTCTACCTGCCCCATGTCGCGGGCAGCGGCGATTGGCTCCGGCGACAGCTCGCCGTCGTCAAGGAACTGGGCCTGCCCGGCGTGGTGCTCTGCCCGTGGGTCATGGGACTGGAAAGCGCCGCCACGGCGGCGCGTGAATTCGAGCTGATGTGGCTGGCACACCCTGCCGGCGCCGGTGTCTACACGGAAGCACCCGAAAATGGCATCGACTCGAGCCTGATCTTCGGCACTCTGCCGCGACTGGCCGGCGCCGACCTGAGCATCTTCCCGGGCTCGGGCGGTCGCATCAGCCTCGGCGAGCCCGGCTCGGAATCCGCCATCGTCGAGGCCCTCACCGGCGCACTGGGCCGACACGCGGCCACCCTGCCCTGCAGCGGCGGCGGCAAGACCCTTGACCGAGCACCGGAAGCGGCCGCCGCCCTGGGCGGCAACTGCGCCATCGTGGTCGGCGGCGACCTGCTCCGGGCGCGCAGTCGGCTCGAAGCCGTCACCCGCGACACCATCGCTCGACTCGAAGCCATGGATTGATCCTCGTTTTCGGCCGTCGGCCTGCAGGGATATCCCCGTCGTGTTACGGTGGGCGGCTGAGTTCACTCGAAACCAAGGATTCCAATGCAGATTTCAAACAACAGCGTCGTCGCCATCGAATACACCCTGACCGGTGACGACGGCCAGGTCATCGACACCTCCGAAGGCCGCGAGCCGCTCGTCTACCTGCACGGCCACAACAACATCATCCCGGGCCTGGAGAAGGCCATGGAAGGCAAGGAAGCCGGCGCCGAGCTGGACGTCCAGGTGCCGCCGGAGGAAGGCTATGGCCAGTACCGCCAGGAGCTGGTCCAGGACGTACCCAGGTCCGCCTTCGACGGTCAGGCGAAGGTCGAGCCGGGCATGAGTTTCCGCGCCGAGTCCAACGCCGGTCCGATGACCGTGCTGGTACGTGAGGTGAAGGAAGACACCGTCACCATCGACGGTAACCACATGCTCGCCGGCAAGGTCCTGAACTTCAAGGTCGAGATCAAGAGCGTCCGCCCGGCCACCGAGGAAGAGATCAGCCAGGGCGTCGCCCAGGCCGCCTGACCCGCTCGTCAAGCCTCGAGAACAAGACGGCGGCCCCTCGGCCGCCGTTTTTCATTGGGCTCCATTAGACTGGCCGGATGGTCGAGCCGTCTGAACTCTCCCTCATCATCCCCTTGGGTCCTGCGGAAACCGAGGCGCCGCGACTGATCCGCACAGCAAGGCGCCTGCCCGAGGCCTGGGAGCGGATCGTCTCGGCCTCGCGGGGCCACGGCGTTCAGGTCCCCGCGCCATGGACCACGGTCGAAGGCGATGTCGGTCGGGGTCGCCAGCTCAACCGAGGTGCCGCCGCGGCCAGCGGCCGCTGGCTGTGGTTCGTCCACGCCGATTCCCTGCCGGACCAGCACGCCATCGATGCCGTCGCGGAGGCGCTGGCGAACGACGCGCGGATCCTCGCCTACCATCCCTTGCGCTTCGACCCCGACGGTCCGCGCCTGAGCGCGCTGAATGCCCTCGGCGCCAACCTTCGCTCCAGGCTGCTGGGCCTGCCCTACGGCGATCAGGGTGTTCTGATCCGGCGCGGGGATTTCCAGGCACTCGGTGGCTTCCGTGAAGACCTGGCGCGCGGGGAAGACCTGGATTTTCTGGTGCGTGCCCGGCACGCAGGCGTCCGACTGCACGCACTGCGCGGCCGGATGCGCAGCAGCGCCCGTCGCTATCGTGATCGAGGCTGGCTGAGAACCACGATCGAGCATCAGATCGCGGCGTTCCACCTGATTCGAAACGCCCGAGCAAGGGCGTTGGTACAGCCAGCCGACGGCCGGTCACGGCGCTGATCCACATCGACAGAGTCGCGCGGATTCGATTGCTACAATACGCGCCCTTTTTCGCCTCCGACCCGACCGCGCCATGTCCCAGCCGTTCTCCGTTCTGAATCCGCCGCGTCTCGAGGCGGGCACGACCGTCGACTGGCCGGAACTGAGCGGCCTGGGGCTCGCCCTGGCCCTGGCGACCCTGGCGCGTCGCCAGGGCGGCCCTCTACTGGTGGCGGCGGCCGATGGCTACTCGGCTCGACAGCTGCGACAGGACCTTCGCCAGCTCGACGCACCACCCGTGGAGCTGTTTCCCGACTGGGAGATCCTGCCCTACGATCTCTACTCCCCGCACCCGGACCTGATCTCGCGGCGTCTGGAGCTGTTGTCTCGTCTGCCGGCGATGCGCGAGGGCATCGTGATCGCGCCGATGGCCGCCCTGATCCAGCGCCTGGCGCCACCGGCCTGGATCCAGGGTCAGAGCCTGAAGCTGTCGGTCGGCGAAACCCTCGATCCGGGGCGCTTCCGAGCCCTGCTGAACGACGCCGGCTACGCCGCTTCCGACCAGGTCTGGCAACCCGGGCAGTTCGCGGTGCGAGGAGCCGTCCTCGACCTCTGGCCGATGGGCCGCCCCCAGCCCTATCGCATCGAACTGTTCGACGAGGAGGTCGAATCGATCCGCCTGTTCGACGCGGAATCGCAGCGCTCGACGGAGAAGCTCGAGCGCATCGACATGCTCCCGGCCCGCGAATACCCCTTCGACGAGGACGCCCGCCAGGACTTCCGGCGCCGTTTCCGGATGCGCTTCGACGTCGATCTGCGCAAGGCCGTTCCCTACGTCGAGGTGGGCGAAGGCATTCACGGTCAGGGACTCGAGCAGTACCTGCCGCTGTTCTACGAAGACACCGCCTCGCTGATCGACTACCTGCCGCGCGAGCATCGCCTGGTGCTGCTGCCGGGGATCGAGGAAGCGGCCACGGAGTTCAGCGAGCAGGTCCAGGCCCGCCATGAACAGCGTGGCGGCGATCGCGAGCGCCCCGTGCTCGATCCCGACGAAGTCTACTTTCCGGCCCGGGAACTGCTAGAGCAACTGCGCGGCGACGCCAGCGTGCGCGTGACCCGACGGGCGCCGGCCAAGGCGACGATCCAGCCCGCCCCGTCGATCGATCTCGATCACGGCGCCGAGGCCGCGATCGAAAAGCTCCGCACCCTGCCCGGCCGAATCCTGCTCGCCGCCGACACGGCCGGTCGACGGGAACTGATCAACGAAGCCCTCAAGGGCGCGGGCGTGCGGCCGAAGCTGGTCGAGTCCTGGAACGCCTTCTCCAGCGGCGAGGACCGCCTGGCCCTGACCGTGCTGCCGGTGTCCGGCGGCTGCGTCCTGCCTGATCGAGAATGGACGATCCTGACCGAGTCCGAGCTCTTCCCCGGCCATACCCGCACCCGCCAGCGCGAGCGGCGCAGCGGCCAGGATCCGGAGAGCATGGTCAAGTCCCTGGCCGACCTCCAGGCCGGCGCCCTGGTCGTGCACCTGGAGCACGGCATCGGCCGCTACCTCGGCCTGGAAGTCCTGGAGGTTTCGGATTCGACCGCCGAGTACCTGACCCTGGAGTACGAGGGCGGCGACAAGCTCTACGTTCCGGTCACGGATCTGCACCTGGTCAGCCGCTACACCGGCGCCGACCCGGAACAGGTGGCCCTGAATCGGCTGGGCTCGGATCAATGGCGAAAGACCCGCCGCAAGGCCGCCGAAAAGGTCCGCGACGTGGCCGCGGAGCTGCTCAATCTGCAGGCCCGGCGCGCGGCCCGCCAGGGCCACGCTTACGACCTCGATCGCGGCATGCAGGCCCGCTTCGCTGCCGGCTTCGAATACGAGGAAACCGACGACCAGCTCCAGGCCATCGAGGCCGTGCTCGCCGATCTGGCCTCGGACCAGCCGATGGACCGCGTGGTCTGCGGCGACGTCGGCTTCGGCAAGACCGAGGTCGCCCTGCGGGCCGCCTTTGCCGTGGCCGAATCCGGCCGCCAGGTCGCCATGCTGGCCCCGACCACCCTGCTGGCCGAACAGCACTTCCGGAACTTCGCCGATCGCTTTGCCGACTGGCCGATCAACGTCGCCCTGCTTTCCCGCACCGGCGGCAAGACGACGCAGACCGTGGCCGGCCTGGCCGACGGCACGATCGACGTGGTCATCGGCACCCATCGCCTGCTCTCCAAGGACATCGCCTTCAAGGACCTGGGGCTCGTCATCATCGACGAGGAACAGCGCTTCGGGGTGCGCCAGAAGGAGCGCCTCAAGGCCCTGCGCGCCGAGGTCGATCTGCTGACCCTCACGGCCACGCCGATTCCACGCACGCTCAACATGGCCATGACGGGCCTGCGCGAGCTGTCGATCATCGCCACGCCCCCGGCCAAGCGCCTGGCCGTGCGGACCTTCGTCTCGCAGTGGGACACGGCCACCATCAAGGACGCCGTCAACCGTGAATTCCAGCGCGGTGGCCAGGTCTACTTCCTGCACAACGAGGTCAAGAACATGGCGCGCATGGTGGAGGACCTGCAGGATCTCTTCCCCCGCGCCCGCATCGGCATGGCCCACGGCCAGATGGCGCCCGGCGAAATGGAGCGCACGATGCGCGACTTCTATGCCCGACGCATCAACCTGCTGGTCTGCTCCACCATCGTCGAGAACGGCATCGATGTGCCCACGGCCAACACCATCATCATCAACCGCGCCGACAAGTTCGGACTGGCCCAGCTGCACCAGCTCCGCGGCCGTGTGGGGCGTTCGCATCACCTGGCCTATGCCTACCTGATCACGCCGCCGAAGCAGGCCCTGACCCGCGATGCGCGCAAGCGCCTGGAAGCGATCCAGACCCTCGAAGAACTCGGTGCGGGCTTCACCCTGGCCACCCATGACCTGGAGATCCGCGGCGCCGGCGAGCTGCTGGGTGAGGACCAGTCCGGCCAGATCGAGGCGATCGGTTTCTCCCTCTACTCCGACCTGCTCAATCGCGCCGTCGAGGCGCTCAAGGCCGGCCTCGAACCGGACCTCGACGAACCCCTGTCCCTGACCAGCGAAGTCGATCTGCACGCCACGGCGATGATTCCCCCGGACTACCTGCCCGACGTGCACCAGCGCCTGGTCCTCTACAAGCGCATCACCCAGGCCAATACCGAGGACAAGCTCAACGAACTGGCCGTCGAAATGATCGACCGCTTCGGCCTGCTGCCACCCGAGGTCAAGCACCTGTTCACGACCGCGGAGCTTCGTCTGGAAGCGCGTGCCCTGGGCATGAAGCGCCTGGAAGTCGGCCCGGCGGGCGGGCGAGTCGAATTCGTGACCAAACCGGACATCGACATCGGCGAGCTGTTGAAGATGATCCAGAAGGAATCCCACACCTTCGAACTGCCGGCCAACGACAAGCTGCGGGTCAAGGGCGAGTTCGAAACCCTGGAAGAGCGCCTGGCCATGGCCCGGGAGCTCCTTGATCGACTCAAACCAAAGGATCCGTCGCGCCCGAATTGAGCGGCTGCACCGGAGACGAACACCGGGGGCCGACGGCGATCAGGAAGGACGTCCGAACAGGGAACGGCCGAGCGGTTTCCGAATCCGCTGGGCATCGCGGCGGCGTCGGCGCACAATGGGCGTCGATGCGAGCACCGGCGCTTGCCATCCTTCCGGGAGTATCCAGCCATGAACCCAGCCGTCCAGCCGTCCGAACCCTTCTTCCGTCACTTTGCCTGGCTGATTCTGATCACCGTCGTGATCTGCTTCGGTGCCAAAGCCGTGTTCGACACCGCTGATCTACCACCGATCACGCCACTGCATCACCTGCACGCCTTGAGCATGCTGGCCTGGTTCGCGCTGTTCGCGATTCAACCGACCCTGATCGATCGGGGCCACCGGCACCTCCACCGGAGCCTCGGGCGATGGAGTCCAGTGCTGGTCGTCGTGATGCTGGCGCTGGGCGTGCAGATTTCACTGCTCAACTGGCAGCGAATCGGCTTTCCTCTGATCCCGGCCGCCAACCTGGTCAATCTCCTCCTGTTCATCGGCCTGTACAGCGCCGCGCTGATCTACCGTCGTGCACCCGCGGCCCACAAGCGCCTGATGCTCTACGCCACCCTGGCGATGACCGGGCCCGCCTTCGGACGCATTCCCGAGCTGTTCGACGCTGACCCCGTCATGGCCGTGCCCCTGATCCTCGCCTACCAGATCGCCCCGGTGCTGCATGATTTCCTGGTCCATCGCCGCGTCCACCCGGCAAGCTGGATCGGTTTCGGCCTGATGCTGGCCGCCGTACCCGTGATCCTGGGCCTGGCCGGCTCGGCAGAATGGGCGGAATTCCTCACTCGGGTACTGGGGCCACCCGCCGGAAGCCCCTGAAGCCATCGGCGACCGGGCCGACCCCGGGCGGGCTCAGCGTTCGGGCAGGTAGGGCTGACAATCGTCCAGCGGGCCGATGCGACTGATCAGCTCGCGGCACAGGGACTCGGCTTCGTCTTCGTCGCCGGCGGCGGCACGGGCCTCGGCGAGCGCCACGGTGGCCTCGGCGTGCAAGGGGGTGCTTTCGAGCACGCGGCGATACCAGCGTTCGGCCTCGCTGTCGGCGCCCAGGCGACGATGCAGGGCGCCGATCAGGATACCGACCTCGGGCTGCCAGGGGCCGATACGCTGGGCGCGATCGCTGTAGCCGGCGTCCATCAGGCCATAGGCTCGCTCGAAGGCCGCCACGGCCAGCGCGTCCTCGCCAGCGATCAGATACAGCTCGCCAAGATTGGCGGCAGCCTCCCAGTTGTCCGGGTCCACATCCAGGGCCCGCCGATAGCTTGCCTGCGCCTCGTCCAGTCGCCTGTTCAGGGCATGGACCAGGCCATGGGCCTTCCAGGCAAAGCCGCTCTCCGGGTCCTCGCGCACGGCGGACTCGACCAGCAACTCGGCCTGCGCCAGGGTCGCCCGTGCCCAGGGCAGTTCGAGCCGTCCGCTATCGAGGGCGGCGGCAACGCTGCGCTCGACCTCGGGCACCGGCCCGCCCGTCTCCGGCCAGCGGATCAGGCGCTGGATCAGTGTGTTCGCCAGCCCCGCCAGCGCTTCGGATCGATCGGGCTCGGCTTCGAGCAGCCGCTGGTAGAGCAAATGGGCCCGCTCGTTGTCGACCCGGTTGAATCGGTAGTAATGGTCATGCGCCCGCGCAAGCAAAGGCCCCTCGTCCATGCCATCGGGCCAGGCCAGATACAGCCAGGCCGTGGCGAAGAACAGCAGCGCGATCCCCGCGGCAGCCAGAGGCAGGAATCTGCGCGGTGACGACGGCCGCGCCGTCCGCATTTCAGCTTCGACCGCCTCCACCGGAACCAGCAAGCGATAACCTCGCCGCGGCAGGGTTTCGATGTAGCGCGGATCGCGTGCATCATCGTCGAGCGCTCGGCGCAGTTTCAGCAAACAGCGCGCCAGGGCGTCCTCGCCAACGACCTGAGTCGGCCAAAGCGCCTCGAGCACCGTCTCGCGACCGACCACTTCGGGCGCGTGCTCGGCCAGCAGGCAGAGCAATTGCATGACCTTGGGCTCCAGGCGACGCTCCTCGCCGTCACGCTCCAGCGCTCCGCTGGCCGGATGCACTCGCCAGACGCCGATCGTAAAGGACTGAGACGGTTGAATATTCTCGAGGGTCATGGAAAGGTCAGGCAAAAGGGAGCCAGGCACCATGGTGGGAAACGCCATCGCGATGGAAGCTGTCGTCGAACCCACACCACATGGATTGCATGATGCCACGAATCACTGCCCTGCTCCTCTGCTTGCTGACCAGCCTGGTCGTCGCTGACACCCGCGAAAACCTGCTCGGCCCCGACGAGCTTCGCGCGGACTTCGAGCAGCTCAGAAGCGAGCTCTACGCCAGCCATATCGACGCCTTTGCCGATCGCTCCCGAGCCGAGCTCGATCGACACTTCCGGACACTCCTGCCGGAACTTGCCCAGGCGATGCCACGCGAGCAGGCGGCGCTGATCTTCCAGCGCTGGGTGGCCTTCGGGAATGTCGCGCACGCCCGGGTCGAGGACGCCGGCCTCGCCTTCGTCCAGCACATCAACGCCGGTGGCGGCCTGCTGCCTTTCGACATCCGTGTCCAGGACGGCGAGTTCTACATCAGCGAAACCTACCCGGGGGGCGAGGCCCTGCGGGTCGGAGATCGAATGGTTGAGATCGACGGACGCTCGATCAGCGAATTCCGAGCCGCACTGCACGAGGAACTGTCGGCCGACAACGCTTACCTGGCCAATACCCTGATCGAGCTCGATTTTCCCCGCGTGGCCTGGCAACGCCTGGGCAGCCTGTCCAGTGTGCCCATGAAGATCGAACGCCAGGGTGAATCGATCGAGGTCGAGATCGAAAGCCGCCCGCTGGACTCGCGTGAAGCGGCAGCGGATCCGGATCGCCTGCGCCTGAGCTGGAGCCGTCGAGACGCGGGCATGCAGAGCTGCCGGACCGCTTATCTGCGCCCGGGCCCGTTCTACAACCCGGACGGCGAGATGTGGGACACGAGCGCCTTCAGGTCCTTCATCGACGAGGCCTTTGCCGACTTCATCGAGCAGGGCGCCGAACGCCTGGTGATCGATCTTCGCAACAACCCGGGCGGTGACGCCTCCTTCAGCGACCATCTGCTCGCCTGGATCGCCGACGAGCCCTTCCGCTTCTATTCACGCTTCGAAGTCCGCAACAGTCCTGCCGCTCGTGCGGCCAATGCCCGCCGCCTGGAGGGTGAACATCCGAACGAGACGAGTCTGGCCTACGCCGAGGCCTACGAGAAGCACGACGACGGCGCCGTGTTCGAGTTCGAGCGTCCCTTCACCCCACCTCGGGACGGCGAAGGCTTCGATGGCGAGGTGTTCGTCCTGGTCAACAGACATTCCTATTCGAACGCCGTCACGACAGCCATGATCATCCAGGATTACGGATTCGGAACCATCCTTGGCGAGCCCACGGCCGATCTGGCCACCACCCTGGGGGCCATGGAGCATTTCACCCTGCGACACAGCGGCCTGCGCGTCGGATTCCCCAAAGCGCGAATCGTGCGGCCCAACGGCGACGAACGACGTCTGGGGGTCCAGCCGGACCAGCGGATCGCAACGCCGCTGATCGAAAGCGCGGACGATCCCGTACTGCAATCCGCGTTGCGCATCGCCTGCGGGCAGGCGGACTGATGCCGGCACCGTGTTGAATGACAGAGTCTGTAGACATGCTAAGCTTTATCCCTATATCGACAATCAGCAATCGGGAGCCATCCATGCACAGACCACCAACGCGCTTCGCCGCCCTGGCACTGCTGTTCCTCCTGGGCCTGCAGGCCCAGCCGCTCGCAGCCGACTCAGGGCCCCGGCTCCAGGTCTGCGCCGAGTGCTATTCCGACGCCGCATTCCAGTACGCGGCCGAAAATGCCTCGCTGGCTCGCTTTCCAACACTGGTCGGCGACGATGCGGTCTACCTCCTCAATCCTCGCTCTCGGGAGGTCCGCCTGTACTCCGTCGCACGCTGGATCGATGAAGATCTGACGCGCACCGGCCGTCCGATGACCCGGGAGACGCCCCGGGCCTTCGCGGGACTCCATCGAGCGACCGCGACTCGACAGAGCGGCCGCGCCGAGGACTTCGAGGAGATCCAGCGAGGCCTCGATGCCGCGATCGCACTGGCACACCGCGCCGGCGAGGGTCTCGACTTCGTCTCGGTCCCGGGTCTGGAACTCGCCTCGGCCATCGATCTGGTCGGCCCGGAGGATTCCGAGTCCGGCCTCCTCCGGATTGCCCTGAGCAATGTCCTCGCCACGCACCTGAACGAGCTCGGCGACGCGGCCCGCCAGGACCTGCACGGCCTGTCCGACCGCGCCTTTCTGGCCCTGGCGCTCGATGCGAGTTCCTTTCCACCCATCAGGGTCGGATTTGCCGACGACACTCGCCTGCGGGCCCGGGTAGAGGATGTCCGCATCGAGCTCCTGGAGCGCAACATGCTGTTCTTCCTCGAGGTCGATCCATCCAGCACGCAGGGCAAGAACTTGCTGGGCGTGCCACAGTCCCCCGGCCAGTTTTCCGGCTACAGTCACCGGGGTCAGGCCGCAACCATCGCGGCACTCGCGCGGCTCGCCCGTCGTCTGGGCGTTCCGGTCGCCGGAGAAGTGACCGGCAGCGCTGCCTGCTCGATAAGCTGCAACCGTGCTCACATGAACTCTCAGTGCGAAATCGATTGCCCCGTGGATTAGACAGAAGGCCTCAGGCGCTCGTTCCGTAGAAGCTCGAAACGCTGGCCCAGGGATTCGAGTAGCATGAGCCTCGTTTCCCGGCCAGCCCGCTGTCGCGACCATGGCGTCACCCTCCCATCACTGGCACGCAATGACGATCGAGCGCGCACGGCGCGCGCTGGACACCAGCGAGCGGGGGCTCGCGTCGACAGAGGCCCGGAAGCGCCTCGAGATCGACGGGCCGAACGCCCTGCCGGCGGCTCCCCGCCGCGCCTGGCTGCTTCGTTTCCTCGACCAGTTCCGCAATGTCCTGATCTATATTCTGCTGCTCTCCGCGCTGGCCTCGGGCCTCATGGGCCATGCGGTCGACGCGGCCGTGATCGCCGCGGTGGTCCTGCTCAACGCCCTGATCGGCATGATCCAGGAACACAAGGCCGAGCGGGCCATGGCCGCCATCGGTCGAATGCTCGCGCGCACTGCCCTGGTTCGAAGAGACGGCCGATGGCAGCGCCTGCCAGCCGAGGAGCTGGTGCGGGGTGACCTGGTCCGTCTCGAAGCCGGCGACCGGGTGCCCGCCGACCTTCGCCTGGTCGAAAGCCACACCCTGCAGGTCGACCAGGCCGCCCTGACCGGCGAATCCATGCCCATCGACAAGGCGGTCGGTCCCGATCGATCCGACGCCGAGCTGGCCGAGCGGAGCAGCATGCTCTACAGCGGCAGCCTGATCACCCGGGGGACGGCTTCGGCCTGGGTCGCCGTCACCGGCGCCAACACCGAACTCGGTCGCATCAGTCATCTCCTGGCCGAAGTGGAGGATCTTTCCACGCCCCTGCTGAAGCGCATCAACCAGTTCGGTCGTCGGCTGACGGTGCTGACCCTGCTGCTGGCGATCGTGATGCTGGGTATCTCGGTCGGCCTGCACGGTCAGGCCTGGGGTGAGGGCCTGCTGGCGGCCATCGCACTGATCGTCGCTGCCATCCCGGAAGGCCTGCCCGCGATCATCACCATCACCCTGGCAGTGGGCGTGCGCAAGATGGGCAAGCGCAAGGCCATCATCCGGCATCTGCCCGCCGTCGAAACCCTGGGCTCGGTGAACGTGATCTGCTCCGACAAGACCGGCACCCTGACCCGGAACGAGCTGGCCGTGCGGGAGCTTGCCCTGGCCGGGCTCAGCGCTCGGCCTCCCGACCCCGGCTTGTCGGGGTCGCTTGCACTCGCTGAAGCGGCCAGCCTCTGCAACGATGCCGGCGTCGATCACGGAGGCGATCCGATCGAGAAGGCCCTGCTGGATTTTGCTCGAGCGATGGGCCTGGATCCGAGTGCGCTGCGCAACGCACGCCCCCGCGACGGCGTCCTGCCCTTTTCACCCGAATTGCGCCTGATGGCGACACGACACGGTCGGCAACTGGTGGTCAAGGGCGCGCCCGAGGCTCTGCTGGCCCGAGCCAGCGCCCAGATCAACGATGGCGCCAGCGAGCGCCTCGACCCGGCCCACTGGCATCGACAGCTCGAGGCGATGACCGCCAAGGGCCTGCGCGTACTCGCCATCGCCGAGGGCCGCATGACCGAGCCTTCCTCGTCGATCGACGCCGAGGATGACCTGCGCGGTCTCGGCATGCTCGGTCTGGTCGGCTTTGCCGATGCTCCCCGCGCCGAAGCCAGGGGCGCGGTCCGATCCTGCCAGCAAGCCGGGATCGAGCTCAAGATGATCACCGGCGACCACGCTGAAACCGCTCGCGCCGTCGCCACGGAACTTGGCCTGGCCGGCAAGGAAGACCTGGTCCTGAACGGCCGCGAACTCGACCGCATGGAGGACGCCGAGCTCGAGGCCCGGGCGTCCAGTATCCGGATCGTGGCCCGTGCCACGCCGGAGCACAAGCTGCGCCTGGTCAAGGCCCTGCAAGCCGGCGGTCAGGTCGTGGCCATGACCGGCGATGGCGCCAACGATGCGCCGGCACTCAAGCGCGCCGACGTCGGCGTGGCCATGGGCATCAAGGGGACGGAAGCGGCCCGTCAGGCCGCCGACATGGTCCTCGCCGACGACAACTTCGCAACGCTGGAAGCCGGCGTCGAGGAAGGGCGTGGGGTCTACGACAACATCCGCAAGGCCCTGCTGTTCATCCTGCCCACGAACGTCGCCGAGACCCTGGTCATACTTCTGGCCGTGCTGGCCGGCAGCGCCCTGCCCATCACGCCGGTGCAGATTCTCTGGGTCAATCTGGTCACGACCGTGACCCTGGAGCTCTCGCTGGCCTTCGAGACCCTGGAGCGCGACGTCATGCGGCGCCCGCCGCGCGCCCCGGAGCAGCCCCTGCTTGGCCGCTTCGTGATCTTCCGCATCCTCTGGGTCGGTCTGCTGCTGACCTGGGCGGTGTTCTGGCTGCACGGCCAGGCCCTGGCCAGCACGGGCAGCGAAGCCATCGCCCGGACCGTCGCCATCAATGTGCTGGTGATCGGTGAACTGGTCTACCTGTTCAACTGCCGGCGATGGCAGGACTTCGCCTTCTCACCTTCCGTTCTGGTCAGCAATCCCTGGGTCTGGTGGATGACGGCCGTGCTCGTCGCGCTGCAGCTGGCTCTCAGCTACGCACCTCCCTTCCAGGTCCTGTTCGGCACCGCAGCACTGAGCCTCGCGCAATGGCTGCCGATTCTTGCGGTCTGCGCGGCCCTGGCGGTGCTGGTCGAAATCGAAAAATGGATCACCCGCTCCCTGCGACTCGAATGGGCCAGCCCGTCCGCGGCGCGTTGAATGGAACGTACCCTTCATGGGCCTTCTCTGCTACGCTCCCGCCGCATGCTGATCTCGCTCAAGAATCTCGATTACAGCGTCGGTGGCCCACTGCTGCTCGACGGCGTCAATCTCGACATCCAGCCCGGCGAACGGGTCTGTCTGGTCGGGCGCAACGGTGCCGGAAAATCGACCTTGCTCAAGCTCATCGCCGGCGATCTCCAGCCCGATGACGGCGAGGTGGTGATCGGGCCCGGCGTTCGCATCGCCCGCCTGCAGCAGGAAGTTCCAGGCGGCGCCGCAGGCAGCGTGTTCGACCAGATCGCCGCCGGCCTCGGCCAGGTCGGCGAATGGCTCGCCGAGTACCATCAGCTCAGTCAGGGCGAGTTCGATGCCGATCGCCTGGCCGCCGTGCAGGCAAAGATCGACGCTGCCGGCGGATGGGACCTGGACACGCAGGTGGCCAAGGTCCTGGAGCGCCTGGAACTGGACGGCGAGCAGACCTTTTCCGAGCTGTCCGGCGGCATGAAGCGCCGCGTCGCCCTCGGCCAGGCCCTGGTCTCGCAACCCGATCTGCTGCTGCTCGACGAGCCGACCAACCACCTCGACATCGAGTCCATCGAATGGCTGGAGAACTTCCTCCTCGGCTTCACCGGCGCCCTGGTCTTCGTGACCCATGACCGGCGCTTTCTCCAGGCCCTGGCCACGCGCATCGTCGAGATCGATCGCGGCCAGCTGAGCTCCTGGCCGGGCGATTGGGACAACTACCTGCGTCGGGTCGAGGAGCGCGCCCATGCCGAAGCCCTGGAGAACGAGCGATTCGACAAGCGCCTGGCCGAGGAAGAAGTCTGGATTCGCCAGGGCATCAAGGCGCGGCGGACCCGCAACGAGGGCCGCGTCCGGGCACTGAAGCGACTGCGCGAAGCGCGTGCCCAGCGCCGCGATCGCCTCGGTCAGGTCCAGATGGAAGTCAGCACGGCCGAACAGAGCGGCAAGAAGGTGATCGAAGCCACCGACCTGGACTTTGCCTATGAGGACAAGGTCCTGGTACGAGACTTTTCCACCCTGGTACTTCGCGGCGACCGGATCGGCCTGATCGGGCCCAACGGCAGCGGCAAGTCCACCCTGATCAAGCTGCTGCTGGGCGAACTGAAGCCGGATCGGGGCGAAGTCCGCCTGGGCACCAACCTCAGGATCGCCTACTTCGATCAGCATCGCTCGGTGCTTCGGGATGACTGGACGGCGGCGGAAAACGTGGCCGAGGGACGGGACTTCGTCGACATCGGCGGCAAACAGAAACACGTCATCGGCTATCTGCAGGATTTCCTGTTCACGCCGGAGCGCGCACGCGCCCCCATCACCAAGCTGTCGGGGGGCGAACGCAACCGCCTGCTGCTCGCGAAGCTCTTCGCCAAACCATCGAACCTGCTGGTGATGGACGAACCGACCAACGACCTCGACGCCGAGACCCTGGATCTGCTCGAGGAACGCCTGGCCGACTACCCGGGCACCCTGCTGCTGGTCAGCCACGACCGGGCCTTCCTCGACAATGTGATCACCAGCTGCCTGGTGATGGAAGGTGAGGGACGGATCGGCGAATACGTCGGCGGCTACAGCGACTGGCAGCGGCAGAAGGCCCGCCGGGCCGAGGTCAAGGCCGCTTCCCAAGCGCCGGCAGAAACCTCTCCTCCGACGCCTGCCAGCAAGACTCCGAAGCCGACCGCGAAAAAGCTCAGCTACAAGCTGGCCCGCGAACTCGAACAGCTGCCCGGTCGGGTCGAGGCCCTCGAGGCCGAGATCGCCGCGCTGGGCGAGGCGATGAACCAGCTGGACTTCTTCAAGCAGGACCCCGAGTCCATCGCACGCACCACCGCCCGTGCCCAGCAGCTGCAGACCGAGCTCGAGGCGGCCTACCAGCGCTGGGAGGAGCTCGAAGACGCGGGCAGCTGATCAGGGCTGAGGCAGCACCTCGAAGCGGTCCTCGAACAGCGCGTCCTCGCGTGGCAGCACCAGGATCTGGCGGCTCTGGGTCTCGGCCGCCTGCCAGTTGCCATCACCAGGCTGACGCGCCTCGAGAACAAGCGTCCCGGTCTGACCGTCGAGGGTCAGGGTGTTTCCGACCAGCGTCGCGGGCCCGGACAGCAGCACCAGTTCGACCGGCAGGCCCGAGCTCGCCGCCGCGCTCAAGTCCAGCGGCGCTGTATCGACGAAGAGCGCCGAGGGCGGATCGAAATCGATGGTCTGACTGCCCGGCACGATCTCGAACACCCCTTCGATCGCGCTGGCCCAGCCCGGGGCGGTGACGATGACCCCATAGCTTCCGACCGCAGTCGGCGCTTGCAACAGGCCATCGTAGGAGATGACCAGTGCGCTGGCGGCCGGGCTGGTCGACACGGAGACCGCCTTCGGGCTGCCGTCGTATTCGGCGACCAGCGCATCGAAACTCATGCTCAGGCCCGGCAGAAATCGCCCATCGACATAGCCCGCGACCAGGTTGGCGATCAGCACGTCGTAGGCATCCGCGTTGAAGTGAAAGCAATCGTGGCCTCCGCCGATGAACCGGGTCCGCATGGCATCCAGCGGACTGGGGAGATTGATATTGCCTGGGGCCGGGATGCTGCCCGGCGGCTGCCCGGGCAGCCCGAAGAAGTTCTGCGCCTGGCCGAGGTGGCGCACGTGCGAGATCCTGGGGTCGGCATCGGCCAGGGCATCGACCGCATCGATCACGGCCACGGCCGCCGTGTTCAGCTCCAGAGGATTCGGGTTGCCAAGGTCGTTCCACAGACCGCTGCAGGCAAAGGTCCAGATCAGACCGTTGCGCGTGTCTTCGAAATTCGGATAGTCGTAAAGGCTGTAGATGATCTCCACGTCCGGCCGCTGGGCCAGAATGTAGTCGGAGATGATCTGCACGTCCTGGCTGATCCAGCCGATCAGCTGATCGAACTGGCCTTGATCGAAGCCGGTGTTCCAGGCGTCGAGAAAGTCGTTGCCACCCACGGTGAGTTGCACCGTATCGATGTGCGGATGGGCGGCAAAGGCGGCGTCGATGCGCTCGAGGTTGCTCGGCATTACCCAATCGGCCGCCGTCGATCCGCTGGTGGTCGTCAACTCACCGCTGACCCCGATATCGCTGAGCCCGAGATCGACGAAGACACGCTCGTGAGAGCCGTCTTCCCACTGCTCCTCGGCCCAGCTATCACCGACGATGAGGTAACGGGTGACCTGAGCCTCGGCCCCGATCGGACAGACAAGCACAAGGGCGACCAGGGCCCCGAAGCAAACGCGCATCCACTTTCTCCCTGCTTACTGATTCGCCCCTTGCGGCGCGTATCCTAGCATGGCTTAAAGATAGCTGAAGCTCGAATACCGGGCACCATCCACAGCGGCATGAAAAGGGCATAAGCCAGGTAGACCAGCGCCATGGCCAGGAGAGACACTTGCCAGTCAAACAACAGGCCCAGGCCCACCGGACCAGCGGCCGTGCTCAGGACCATCAGCGCCGCATAGACGCCGCGAATCATTCCGAGTTGTGCCGCACCGTACAGCGCGCCCAGCGCGGACTGGCTCAGATCGAAGGCCGCGCGGAACTCGGCGCCGAACAGACCGATGAAGGAGGTTTGCCCCAGGCTCGAGCACAATGCGGCGGCAAGCGCAAAACGACCCGCGGGCGGCAGTCCTGGAGCCTTGGCAACAGACATCGATTCGGACCCGCAAAGAAGCCCGGAAGGTAGCAGTCGACGCCGCCTTGCGGTGCGAAGGCTTCGCAACTCGAGTCAGGATTCTGCATTAGACTGCTCCAGCCATGACCGCGATCGCCATCTTCGTCAAGACGCCCGGCCTGTCACCGGTCAAGACCCGCCTCGCGGCAGGCATCGGTCGCGCACGCGCCGAAGAATGGCATTGCGCAGCCGCGCAGTCAGTGGCTGAACTGGCGCAGACTGCCGAGATCGGTCCCGTCTATTTTGCCGTTGCCGAAGACCAGGCTCTCGACCATCCGTTCTGGTCGAGCCTTCCCACCCTGCCCCAGGGCCAGGGCGGCCTGGGCTCGCGAATGCATCGCATCCACCACAAGCTCGTCGAAGAACACGGCGCCGCCCTGCTCCTCGGCGCCGATACGGTGCAATGGGATCCGACCTGGCTGCGAGAGGCGGCAGCCTGGCTCGAAAACGAGGCTCCGCGACTCGTACTGGGTCCCGCCAGCGACGGCGGGTTCTGGACTTTCGGGGCCAATCAAACCTTGCCTGAAGCCGATTGGGTGAATGTGGACTACGGCTGTTCCAGCACCGGAAAAGCATTCCGGTCGCGGATGGATGCCCACGGGGACTGGTTGAGACTGCCGCAAAGAACGGATCTGGATCGGATCGAAGACCAGCCAAGGGTGCTGGCCGAACTGGAGTCTTTGGAGGCCCCGACCGAAGTCCAGAGGGCCCTCGCGGATCGATTGCGGTCCTGGCTCCCGAGAACCTGACGCCTCAGGATTCAGGGCATCGCGTGTTGATTTCACGACCGGCCAGCCGGTGCAGCAGCACTTCGGTCACGAAGGCCGTCAGAAAGAACATGGCGATCCATAGCAATAACCATGGAGCGCTCCTGGCCAGGTGGTAGACGCCCAGGCCGATGGTTGCCGCATTGGCCAGGATGGCCACCACGATCATCGCCGGCATGGCTCTGGTCTCGCGCAGCAAGCGCAGATGACCCAGATGGACGGTCAGATGAATGATCAGCATCGACAGGGCCCCGATCGCTGCGATCTGCGACAGGTCGAAGAAGCTCGCCAGCAGGATGATCAGAGCGGAGCTCACGACCAGCCCCTCCCGGCTGTGGCGGATCGGCTTGCCGAAGGCACGCGGCAACTCGCCCAGGGTCGCCAGACGATAGGTCACATTGGTCACCGAGTAGAGGCTGGCGTTGATCGCGGAAGCGGTCGCGAACAAGGCGGCCACCGCGACGATCTGGAACCCCAGATTTCCGAGAATGGGCCGCGCTGCCTCGGCGAGTGCAAAGTCCTGGGCCTCGAGCACTCGTTCGGGGGGCAGATTCCCGAACACGGCAATGGCGATGGCCACATAGACGGCCATGACCAGCCCGATCGCCGTCATGATCGCCCGAGGCAGGGTCCGCTCGGGCGCTTCCATGTCCTCGGCGGCATTGCTGACGATGCGGAAGCCTTCGTAGGCGAAGAAGGTCACCGCGACGCTATAGAAGATCATCGACTCGGGTGGATACGTGCTCGGTGCGAGACGGCCGAGATCCACGAAGATCAGGCCGATGATGGCGAAACCGACCAGCACCAGCATCTTCACGAGCACGACCAGGTTCTCGATCCGCGCCATGGCGCGTGCGCCATCGAGGTTGATCATCATGAAGAGCAGCACGATCGCCACGGCGAACAGCTCGGTCAGCCAGCTCGGCGTGTTTCCTGGGAGCATGGCGTGGGCGTAGCTACCGAATGTCCGAGCCACCAGAGAGACCGCGACGAGAGAGCCGATGTACATCATCACACTCATCGTGCCGGAGAAACGGCCGACCCCGAAGGCCTGGACCAGATACTCCACCACCCCGCCCGCCGACGGGTAGCGTGCTCCCAGGCGGCCGATGGAGTAGCCGCTGAGCAGGGCCACCACGCCGCCGATGAGAAAGGAAATCCAGACCGCGCTGCCTGCCATCGCTCCGGCCTGTCCGAGCAGCGCGAAGATACCGGCGCCGACCATCGCCCCGATGCCCATCGACACCGCGGACCAGAAAGAGACCTGACTACCGCTACGATGCATCCAACGCACTCCGCGCGAGCCGATTCGTCATTTGGCCACCACGGCGTCGAGATCCACCACCGCGATGCGGAACCCCGGTCTGAGCCTGCGCCATGGAATGCGATCCGAAGCAAAGCACCAGCGCCAATGCACACCGAAATGTCGTCTTCATCGAATCTGTTCTCCCTGGTCGTCGGATTTCCCGGCAGCATCGAGTCATGATTGGCGACGCCGGTGGTTGCCTCAGCATAGCGCAGGCAAGCCCGGGCCCGAGTCCGCTCAGCCTCGAGTGCGAGGAACAGGACACGAGCCGCATCTTCAGGCTCGACTGATCCTGCAACTGGTAGCATGCCGCCATGGACTGGATGCTGCAGCACGAACCCGCCTTGCGCCTGAGCGTCTTTGCGCTGCTGCTGGCCCTGCTGCTCCTCGCACAACGTGCCTGGCCGGCGCGGGGCGACGGGCAATGGGCCGCCAGACAGTCGACGAATGCCGCGCTTGCCGTTATCGATACGCTGATGTTGCGTGTGCTCTTTCCGATGCTCGCGGTCGGCCTGGCCGTCGTGATTCATGGGCAGAACGGAGGGCTGTTTGCTCGACTTGACTGGCCACTCTGGCTCTCGATTCCCGCTGCGGTACTGATCCTGGACCTGGCCATCTACTGGCAGCATCGCTGGATGCATGCCATCCCCTGGCTGTGGCGCCTGCACCGCGTCCACCATGCCGACACCGGCTTCGACGTGACCACGGGCGTGCGTTTCCATCCGCTCGAGATCGCCCTGTCCATGGGCTACAAGCTGGGGCTGATCTGGATGCTGGGTCCACACCCGGTGGCCGTGCTCGTCTTCGAGATGCTGCTGGCGGCCGGGGCGCTCTTCACCCATACCGACGTTGCTCTGCCTCGTTCACTGGATCGTCGCCTGCGCTGGCTGTTCGTGACTCCATCGATGCATCGCATTCATCATTCCAGCTGGCAGCCGGAAACCGACTCCAACTATGGCTTCCATCTCTCGTTGTGGGATCGCCTGTTCATGAGCTATCGTTCCGAGCCGCGCGACGACGAGCGCCGGATGATCATCGGGCTGAAGGAATTCCGGCGGCCCGAGGATCAGCGTCTCACGGCCCTGCTACTCAACCCGTTCCGTTCCAGCAAGCGACCCTCAAAGGACACTCCTCGAGATGCGTGACACCTGGCCCCTCCTGAAGGACACCGATTTTCCGGCGATCCGGCGCGACCGGCTCGATACCCTGCAGATGAACCTCGGCTACCTGTGCAACATCGCCTGCCTGCACTGCCACGTCGGGGCCGGGCCGACCCGCAAGGAATTGATGGACCGCCCGACCATGGAAACCGCCCTGGCCGTGGCCGAAAGGTTCGCCGTTCGCAGCCTGGATCTGACCGGGGGCTCACCGGAGATGAACCCGGACTTTCGCTGGCTGGTCGAACAGGCACGGGGTCGTGGGATGCACGTCATGGACCGACTCAATCCGACGATCATGGAAGAGCCAGGCTACGAGTGGGTCGGCGAGTTTCTTGCGCAGCATCGCATCGAGGTCATCGCCTCCCTGCCCTGCTACTCGCAGGAAAACGTCGATGCTCAGCGCGGCAACGGCGTCTTCGAGTCCTCGATCAAGGCCCTGCAGACCCTCAATCGGCTCGGCTACGGCGAGCCGGATTCAGGCCTGGAACTGAACCTGGTCTACAACCCGCTCGGCCCCAGCCTGCCGCCGCCGCAAGCTGCCCTGCAAGACGACTACAAGCGCCTGCTCGGCGAGAACTTCGGCATTCGTTTCAACCAGCTGTTCACGATCACGAACATGCCGATCAAACGCTTCGGCGCCATTCTTGCCGCCAGGGGGGAGTTCGAGGAATACATGCAGCTGCTCAAGGACGCCTATCGACCCGAGAACCTCAAGGCGGTGATGTGCCGCAGCCTGATCAGCGTCGACTACCGCGGCTATCTCTACGACTGCGACTTCAACCAGATGCTCGATCTACCCATCGGGGCGGACGAACACCGCCCGCACCTGAACGACCTGCTCGGCGATACCCCCCTGCCCGAGCGTATCGCGATCGGCAACCACTGCTACGGCTGCACCGCCGGCCAGGGCTCGAGCTGCGGCGGCGCCCTGAGCGACTGATCCACTCGAACCAGGTACCGAGTAAGAGGCAGAGTCGGATTGGGAACCACGAAGGACACGAAGGGCACGAAGAAAACCATTGAAAGTCTTGTTTGGGTTGGCTTCGCTGAGATGAGGGTTCAAGCGACTCGTAGCCACCCCCTTTCCTGTTGTCTTTCGTGTTCTTCGTGTCCTTCGTGACCTTCGTGGTTAAGCGCCATTTCTCCTGCGCCATGATGCCGGGACGTCCGTAGCGCCGATTTCATGACTTCCTGGCCTGCCTTGGCAGGACGATATTGCCGACGACGCGTTCCGCCTGCGCCTCGATCCACTCGGGCTCGAAGCCGTCGAGTTGCTCGACGACGTAGAGCGGTCGATTCTTCGTCTCGATGAAGATGCGGGCGAGGTACTCGCCGAGGATGCCGATCGAGAACATCTGCAGGCCGCTGAAGAACAGGATCAGGGTGGCCAGTGAGGCGTAGCCCGGCACGTCCACGCCCCAGATCAGGGTGCGCAGCACGATCCAGCTGGCATAGGCCAGCGCGATCAGGGCGAAGACCACGCCGAGATAGCCCCAGGCTCGCAACGGGGCGGTCGAAAAGGAAGTGATGCCTTCCAGCGCCAGGTTCCATAGCCGCCAGACGCTCCAGCGGCTGCTGCCCGTGTAGCGCGCCGGACGAATGTAGTCGATGGTTTCGACCTTGAAACCGACGTAGTTCATCAGCCCCTTCATGAAGCGGGTCTTTTCCGGCAGATGCAGCAGCGCGTCGACCACGCGTCGATCCATCAAACGGAAATCGCCGACGTTGGCGGGTACCTGGTTATGGGCCAGCACATCCATCAGGCGGTAGAAGGCCGCGGCACTGACGCGCTTGAACCAGCCGTCCTCCGGGCGCAGGCTGCGATGGGCCAACACCACATCGGCGCCCGCGCGCCAGCGCTCTAGCATCTGCGGAATCAACTCCGGCGGATCCTGAAGATCCGCATCGAGGATCACCACCGCTCGGCCGCGGGCCAGATGGAGCCCGCAGGTCATGGCGGCCTCCTTGCCGAAGTTGCGCGCCAGCCGAACCGGATGCACGGCTGGATTACGTGCCCGCCAGGCCAGTAGTTCGGCGTGCGTGCTGTCGTTGCTGCCGTCATCGACCAGTACCAGCTCGACCCCATCGGCATCGAGGGAGGCCAGCACCGGCTCCAGGGCGGCGGCCAGTCCGGCAATGCCCTCCGCTTCGTTGAAGCAGGGGATGATCAGGCTCAGTTCCGGCGTCGAAGGGGCGCTCATGCGGTCTGGCTCGATTCCAGGGACAGGCCGGAGTATATCGGAGCCGGCCCGTCCCGACAGACCGGCCCCGTTTCAACCCTCGAAGCGATCCGCGAACAGGGAATCCTGACGGCTGAGAACGCACTCTTCGAAGGCGCGCTGATCGACGAAGACATTGAACTCGGCACTGGCCGGAAACGGACCGCCATAGCTGAAGATCGTCCAGCTACGCACCCCATCGTGTTCGAAGTCCCAGGCGGCATTGACCGCCTGCCCCGAATTGGGCAGGAAGACCGCGGCCTGAGGCCGGGCGCAACGCAAGGGATCGTTGCCGAGAATGGGGTGATAATCGAGACGCGTATTGTTCAAGCCGCTCTGGCCGACCCGGTGGCGAAAGGCATTCGGGCTGGGATCCTGTGCATAGACGTGAAAGCCCACACCCTCGGGCATCGCCTCACCGATCCCAAGATTGGTCACGGCCCAGCACTGTGAGCCCGGCGCGCCGAGCGGATCACAGACATAGGTCACGCCAGTGAAGCGAGCGTTTTCGGTGCCACCCTGCCAGGCGGCGGTGGCCAGGACCACGGCCTGATCCGGACCCCGACCGTTGAGGAAGGTCTGGCTCAAACGTGTCTCGGGGCCTGTCGAGTTGGCGGCCGTCGTGACATGCAGGTAGTTGGATCCGAAGCCACTCTGCACCCCGGGCACGAAGAGATTCAGCGTTGCCGACTGAGGAGTGGTGCCGCCCATGGCGTAGGCGAACCAGTCCCCCAGCTCGAAGACGGCCATCGGCAGTGCGTTCTCCACGCTGTTCCCGGGTGAAGGATTGAAGACCTTGCTCACCTGCGGCCTGGCTCCGGGTTCGCCCGGCAGGTCGAGTTCGATCAGGTTGTTCCCCGGGGGTGTGCTCTTGCTTGCCTGGGAAATCCGGTCACCGAACTCGAAGGCGCCGATGTCCAGGCCGAACTGTCCGGGTCCGATCGTTCGCCGACGGCCGTCCGCATCGACCTGGGGCAGCCCGGCCTGGGCGAGCACCAGCTGCAGGAGGGCCGCGTTGGCGGCATCGATGGCCGGAGAGCCGGCACCCGGGCGCGGCATTTCGGGCGAGAACAGCAGGGGGTCCGCGGTGATCGTGTTGGTCGCTGACGGTGGCAGCCCGACGAAGCCGTTGTCATGGACGAGATTGCGATCGAACTGGAAGTCGGCCGAGTAGTTGCCGCTGACGATCGCCGGATAGAGGTTGCCGGCCATGAGATTCTGGCTCAGCACCCCGCTGACATCGCTCCCGACCACAACGGAATCCACGAGGAGGCCGGTGTCGGAACAACCGACCACCGTGTTGTTCAGGAACTGCACGGTATAGGTCGCGGCGAAGCGGGTGGCGAAGCGAATCCCGACGGTCTCACCGATGTTCCGTCCCGGGCAGCTGAGGACATTGCCGATGGCACGCACGACAAGACTGCTGAAGCTGCCGGTGATCAGGGCTTCATCGGAGCCCAGATGGATCGCGGCCTCTTCGAAGCCCCCGAGGATCCGATTGTTGAAGACCGCCACGCTGCTGCTGAGGCTGGGCCCCAGATCCAGGTCGATGCCCCGACCCGACAGCACTTCGGGGGCCTCGATGTGGTTGAAAGCGATCCGGCCGGTGGTCAGGCCCGCACTGAGCACCCGGAGGACGGGAAAGCCGTCCGTGCGTCGCTGATCGAGCAGTCGATTGTTCTCGATCCGAAGCGACAGCGAATGGTTCACGTTGTTGTTCAGGATCTGGATTCGTCCGCCGCCCTGAGCGCCTGCTTCGAAGACATTGTTGATGAATTCGATCTCCGCCGGGCCCGCCGGATTGGCCAGGATACTGCCGCCGGTAAAGCGCAGGCCGTCGATGCTCAGACGCCAGGCCGATGGTCCTGTCGTGATCGAGCGACCTTCGGAGAACCTTGGCAGAAAGCCTGGTGCTCGGTGCAGATTCAGACGCTTGTTGATCGTCAGCGTCTCATCGATCGGGCCATTGCTGGCGACCAGTACCGTATCGTCGTTGGCCGAGGCATCGATGCAGGCTTGCAGCGTGCCATTGCAAGGCGCAGCACCCGGCCAGGTCCGGGTGACTCCGGCGGCTTCCGAAACGAGCGACGAGACGAGCGCCAGACCGAATAGCAGATGAAAGTCCGCGAACGGCAGTCGCAGTACACGACAAAAGGACATGTGAGGTGCTCCTGAAAGCAAGGAAAGGCCTGTGTGGTTGAACGGAAATCCCGGACCTTGCGTGCCATCGCCTGGCGACGCGATCGAGAAGCGCTAACCAGGCAGGCCCAGGGCACGGTGCGTGCGTTCAACGGCCAGGCGCTCATTTCGATCGTTCCAGCCCTGGCCGATGAATCTGCGCATCAGGCCCTCGATGCTGCGCAATACGGCCAGGTTGTAGATCATCTTCGCCAGATTGCCCGGCCGACGCGGGAAGGCGCGCAGGGACATCGAAAAGCCGATGTCCTCGTAGCGAATGTAATGCCAATAGCCCGGCGGGATGTAGAGCGCATCGCCGTGTTCGAGAAGCGCCTCCTGCCCCCTGGCGTGACGCAGGGCAGGAAAGCGCTCGTAGTCCGGTGGATCGATACCGGCATCGAACAGGGCGCTGAAGGAAAACGGGACGCGGTACAGGCAAGGGGTCTGATCGGGGGCAAAGAGCACGACCCGCTTCGGTCCGCCGAAGTGGCAGAGCAGGATGTCGGCGAGATCGATATCGAAGTGCAGCTGAACACGGGCGCCCTTCCCGCCCATGAACAGCACGGGCAACCTGCGAAAGAACTTCAGGCCCAGTTCCGGGTAGCTGAAATCCTCCGTGAGCGCGGGAATCTCCTTCAGGAAATTGAAGAAGAACAGGCGCAGATCGTTTTCGCCCCGCTCCAGGCGAGCGATGTACTCCGACAGACTGAGGCGGGCGGCAGGTGCATGCTGATGCTTGCGGCCCCTCGAGGGCTGACTGTCATAGAGCGGCACCACGCGATCGCCGGCAATGGCGCGCAGATAACCCGGGCCCCACTTCTCGCGCGCCGGCCAGTCGCGGGTCAGGTCGCTGAGCACCACCGGGCGCTCCGGTTGCTTGAACTCGGCCTGGAAGGCAGCGGCCGTAAGGGCTGAGCGACGCTCGACGTTCGTCAATTCCATCAAACGGCCACTCCTTTCACGAGGCCTTACGGTGCGGAATCGGCTGGCTCGGGCGGCTGCAGATAGTCGAGACTCAGGCCGAGCAAGGCCCGGGTCCCCAGCAGCAGGGCGTCCTCGTCCAGGAAGAACAGGGGCGAATGATTGCTGGGCACGTTCGTCGGATCCTGGTCGGGCGGTGTCGCCCCGACGAAGATGAACATCGCCGGTGCGTGCTTGCCGTACTCGGAGAAATCCTCCGCACCCGTGATCGCCGGGATCTCGATCACGCGACCCTCGGCCACACGCTCCAGGGTAGGCCACATGCGCGCGGTCAGCGCAGGATCGTTGCGGGTGACGGGATAGCCGCTCATCCAGGGAATCTCCGTGTCGACCTCGGCCCCATGGGCAGCGGCCACCTGCCGGGCGATACGTTCGAGCTCCTCGAAGACCCGGGCACGCATGTCCTCTTCGAAGGTCCTGATGGTGCCGATCAACTCAACCTGGTCCGGGATGATGTTCTGACGAATGCCGCCCTGGATCGCACCGAAGCTGACGACCACGGGCGCTCGTGTCAGATCCGACTTGCGACTGACCACGGTCTGCGCGGTGGAGACGATATCCGCCGCGGCGACGATCGGGTCGACGCCGCCCCAGGGCCGCGAGCCGTGCGTCTGCCGGCCTCGAACCACGATGCGGAAGCTGTCCGCCGCGGCCATGAAGGGCCCGGAGCGCAGCGCGATGACGTTGGAGGGGATGCCCGCGATCACGTGCAGCCCGAACACCGCTTCGGGCAGGAAATCCTCGAACAGACCCTGCTCGATCATCAGCGAGGCACCGCCTTCTTCGCCCTCGGGCGGCCCTTCCTCGGCGGGCTGGAAGATGAACATCACCTCGCCCGACAGCTCGCTCCTGCGGCTGGCCAGGGCCTGAGCCACGCCCATCAGGATGGCCGTGTGCGCGTCATGACCACAGGCGTGCATCACGCCCGTGGTCTGGCCTCGAAACTCCGTGGTCACGGTCGACGCGAACGGCAGATCGACCTGTTCGGTCACCGGCAGCGCGTCCATGTCCGCTCGCAGGGCGATCCGCGGACCCGGCCGACCACCGCGGAGAATGCCCACGACGCCCGTATGACCGAGATCGGTGCGCACCTCCAGGCCCAGCGATTCCATGTGCTCGGCGACCAGCGCCTGGGTCCGGAACTCTCGATTCCCCAGTTCCGGATTCTGATGGATATCGCGTCGCCACTCGATCACGTCCGCGTTGACTTCCTCGGCCAACTCGGCGGCATCCAGCGCGAGAACGGACGAAGCGGAAATCGACGCGAGCAGCAGAACGCCGAGGCAGGCAGTGATTGACTTGTGCATGGAATAACCTCGCAGAGACTTCATTCAGGATAGCGTGACTGCATCACGTCCAGCGAGCGCTCGTTCATGGCATCGAGAACCTCCAGATCGATCTGCTCCAGGCGTTTGATGTACAGACAGCTCTTGCCGGTTCGAACCTTGCCCAGTCGATCCAGCAGATCGGCTTGATCCTCGAAACCGTCCATCAGGTAGAGCACCAGCTGGCCCTTGCGCGGCGCGAAGCCGATTCGCGGCCACTCGCCCTCCCTTCCACTGGAATAGCGGTAGCGGTATCGCCCGAAGCCAATGATGCGATCTCCCCAGAGCACCGGGGGCTGGCCGCTGAAGCGCTGCATCCGTTCGATCAGATTCCGACTGTCCTCCCGCTGCACGGGGTCGTCCAGGGCATCGACGCAGGCCAGCACATCGGCCTCGCTCGCCCGAGTCTTGTTCTGGCTCATGCGACGGTCCTTGCAGGCATCACCTGAGCCAAGTGTAGCGTGTGAAGGCACCAACTCCCTGCCTGCATGCTAATTTAGGGGCTGATCCCAAGGACCGCCAGCATGCGAAGCATCCAGGCACAGATTCTGCACCGGGCCCAAGCGAGCCCTGGCCAGCCCTACCTATGCCAGCCGGTGAATCGGAGCTGGCGCCAGTGGACCTGGTCCCAGGCGGTCCAGGAGGCTCGACAAATGGCCGTCGCCCTGGCCGATCTCGGCCTGGAGCCGGGCGATCGAGTCGGCATCATTTCCCGCAACTGCGCCCACTGGGTGCTGGCGGATCTGGCGATCATCCTGGCGGGGCTGGTCAGCGTGCCGGTCTATCCGACCGCCAATGCACGAACGATCCAGCAGATCCTCGAGCACAGCGAAGCCAGCTTGCTGATCGTGGGCAAGATCGATGATCCGGAAGAACAACTTCGTGAGCTGCCGAAGGGCCTGCGGACCCTGGCCATGCCCTACGACGAGGCCGTCGGTGAACTGCAGTGGGAAAGCGTGCTTCGCGAGGCCGACGCCGGCCGCTTCCAGCTCCAGGCCCGGGACGACGCCGACCTGGCCACCCTGCTCTACACCTCCGGGAGCACCGGAGCGCCGAAGGGGGCAATGCACAGCCATGGCAATTTCTCCTGGGTCGGCCAGAATCTGCCCGCCGCCCTCGGCGTCCAGCCCGGCGATCGCGTGCTCTCCTACCTGCCGCTCTCGCACTGCACCGAGCGCGCCTACGTCGAGGCCAGCAGTTTCTATTCCGAAAGCACCCTGTATTTCGTCGAATCCATCGAGACCTTCATGGAAGATCTGGCCCACGCGCGACCGACCCTGTTCGGTTCCGTGCCGCGCCTGTGGAAGAAATTCCAGATCGGCGTGCTGGAAAAGCTGCCCCAGCGCAAGCTGGACCGGCTGCTCGGCCTGCCGCTGATCGGCGGCCTGGTCAAGCGCAAGATCAAGCGCGGACTGGGCCTCGATCAGGCCCGCTGGTTCGCCAGCGGCAGCGCGCCGATCGCGGTGTCCCTGCTGGAATGGTGGGACGCGCTGGACGTGCCCATCCACGAAGGCTGGGGCATGACCGAGACCTTCGCCTACGGCACCTCCCTGCCGGCCGGAAAGACGCCGAAGTACGGAACGATCGGCCAGGCGCTGCCTGGTGTCGAACTCGACGTCAGCGACGCGCAGGAATTGCTGATCCGATGCCCCTGCCTGATGCAGGGCTATTACAAGGCGGACGAGGCGACCGCCGAGGCCATGACGGACGACGGCTTCTTCCATACCGGTGACCAGGCGTCCGTCGACGACGAAGGCTGGGTGCACATCACCGGTCGGGTCAAGGAACAGTTCAAGACCACCAAGGGGAAATACATCGCGCCCGTGCCGATCGAGAGCCTGCTGGCCAGAAACGACCACATCGAGCTGGCCTGCGTCCTCGGCACCAACCTGAGTCAGCCGTCCGCGCTGATCCAGCTCGCCGAGACCGCCCCGAGCGACCGGGCCTTCCTCGAAGCCGAACTGGAGGCCACGCGCCGAGCCGTCAACCTGGAGCTCGAACCGCACGAGCGCCTGGGCCAGTTGATCGTCATCAAGGACAGCTGGGAACCGGAAAACGGGATGCTCACCCCGACGCTCAAGCTCAAGCGCCAGGCCATCGAAGCCCGCTATGGCGCCCTGCTCGACCGTTCGAAATCACCGGTGGTCTTCGAGCAGGATCTCTGACATGGAGATCCTCGGTTTCGCGGCCCTGGCCTTCGTTCTCTGGCTGGGCTGGCTGCGCTGGAAGCACTACCGACGAGCCAGGCTGTTCTCGGCCGAACTGCCGGCCGATTGGAAGGCCATCCTCGAACGCAATGTGCCGCTCTACCGACGCTTGCCCGAGGAACTTAAGCCGCGCCTGCATGGCCACGTCCAGGTGTTTCTTGCCGACATGGACTTCCAGGGTTTTCAGGGCCAGGAGATCGACGACGAAGTCCGAGTGACCATCGCCGGCAATGCCTGCATGCTGCTGCTCAACCGCAAGGGCCAGTTCTACGCCAATTTCTCGTCGATCTACGTCTACCCGAGCACCTTCATCGTCGACCAGGAAAGCTACGACGGGGTGATCGCATCGATCGAACAGGACCATCGCCTCGGCGAGTCCTGGCATCGAGGACCGGTGGTGCTGGCCTGGGACTCGGTGTTGCACGGCACCTTCGATGTCCGCGACGGGCACAACGTCGTGCTCCATGAATTTGCCCACAAGCTCGATGACATGGATGGTCAGGTCGACGGGGCCCCGCTGTTCGGCAGCGGGCCGGAAGCCGCGCGTTGGGCGCGAGTCATGCAGCGTGAATTCGAAGATCACGTCTCCCGGGTCGACCGGCATCTGCCAACCGTGATCGATCCCTACGGCGCCACCAATCCCGCCGAGTTCTTCGCCGTTCTGACCGAGACCTTCTTCGAAGAACCGGGCCATCTCCACGAGCATCACCCGGAACTCTACGCCCTGATGCGCCACTGCTACGGCCTCGATCCGATTCACTGGCGCGAGCCGGTCGCTTGAAGCGCTGGCGCCGACGCCTGCTGCTGTTCCTGGCCATCGGCCTGCTGGCTAGCAGCTTCTGGGTGCTCTGGGCCGAATCGCAGCCACAGCAGGAACACTGGCTCAGAAGCCAGGCCCAGGCGCAGTTGCAAAGCTGGTTTCCCGAAGCCATGCAACCCCTCGAAAGCGAGGTCGGATTCCATCCGCGGCCGTCCCCTGATGAGCCACGCGCCCGGGTCGTACTGCTGCATGGGCTCGACGAGCCCGGCGGCCTGTTCGTTGAACTCATTCCCGCCCTGACCTCCGAGGGTTACGAGGCCATCGAGTTTCGCTACCCCAATGACCAGGCGGTCTCCGAAAGCGCCGATCTACTGGCGATGCACTGGGAGGCGCTGCCGGCCAATCGCCCCGTCGTGCTCCTCGGGCACAGCATGGGCGGCCTGGTCATCCGCGACTTCGTCACCCGTTCAGGACCGAGCTGGTCGGCTGGCCCGCAGTTGGCCGGTGTGTTGATGCTGGGCACCCCGAACCAGGGCTCCGACTGGGCTCGGCTCCGCGTCTGGCTGGAGCTGCGAGACCGTCTGGGCGATGATGAGCAAGGCGACTTCGCCCTGTTTGCCGGTCTGCGCGATGGTACCGGCGCAGCCAAGATCGATCTGCGCCCCGACAGCCACTTCCTGCGCGAACTGAACCGAAGAAGCTGGCCCCAAACGATCCCCTTGGCGATTCTCGGCGGCCGCCTCACCCCGCCGCCGGAACAACTGCAGGCCAGCCTGGCCAACCTGGACGAGGCCACCGGCCACAGCGGCTGGGCGGACGGCTTCGCCGCCTGGCTGCGCGAGAGCGGAGAGGGTCTCGGCGACGGCGTGGTCCCCGTCGCCTCACTGGCCTTTCCTGGGTCACCCTCACCGGACCTGGTGCAGGCGAGCCATCGCGGTCTGCTGGTCAGTGGCCCGATGTATGACGGTCGACCACCCGGCATCGCCTGGACCCTCGCGCAAATTGAATCGCTGCTCGATTAGCGCTGAAGGCAATTCACCGTTCACACCCTATACTGTTTTCGTCAATCATCAGGAGTCCCACCATGCCCGAAGTCCGCGCCTATGCCGCCCAGTCAGAAAGCTCGGGTGTCGCCCCGATGCCGATCCCCCGCCGCGAGCTGCGTCCTGACGATGTCGCCATCGATATCGACTACTGCGGCATCTGCCACACGGACATCCATTTCGTCGAGAACGACTGGGGTGGCACGCTCTACCCGGTCGTGCCCGGCCACGAGATCATCGGCACCGTGACCGCCGTCGGCTCGGAAGTGACGGGCTTCAAGGCCGGCGACCGGGTCGGTGTCGGCTGCCTGGTCGACAGCTGTCGTGAATGCGCTTCCTGCGACGAAGGCCTGGAGCAGTACTGCGAGCAAGGCCCCACGGTGACCTACAACGGCGAGGATCGCCACGACGGCACCCGGACCTACGGCGGCTATTCCGAACACATCGTGGTCAGCGACCGCTTCGTACTGCACGTCCCGGATGCACTGGATCCGGCCGCTGCGGCTCCCCTGCTCTGCGCCGGCATCACCACCTACTCACCGCTGCGCCACTTCGGTATCGGAACTGGCCACAAGGTGGGCGTCATCGGCATGGGCGGACTGGGTCATATGGGGGTGAAGTTCGCCCGCGCCCTGGGTGCCGAAGTCGTGCTGTTCACTCGCTCCCAGGGCAAGGTCGAGGAGGCGAAGAAGCAAGGTGCGCACGAGGTAGTGATCTCCACCGACGAGGCGCAGATGGCCACCATGGCCGGTCAGCTGGATTTCATCCTGGACACGGTGCCGGTCCATCACGACCTCAACCCCTACCTGATGACCCTCAAGCGGGACGGCACTCACATTCTGGTCGGCATGCCCGAGCCGCTCGACCCGCCGGTCGATGGCGCCGCGCTGATCTTCGGCCGCAAGCGCCTGGCCGGCTCACTGATCGGTGGCCTGCCGGAAACGCAGGAGATGCTGGATTTCTGCGCCGAGCACGGCATCGTCTGCGACATCGAAATGCTCGACATCGCCAAGGTCAACGAAGCCTACGAGCGCATGAAGAAGGGCGACATCCGCTACCGCTTCGTGATCGACATGCGCACGCTCAGGGCCTGAGATCACTTCCCCCAACGGGAACCGTCAGCCTCCGAGCTGACGGTTCTGGAGGATGAAGAGAAGGGCCAGACCGGTCAGGGCCATCGCCCAGAACAGCAGGAACCACCAGGCCGAGCGACGGGCACGGGCCTTGTCCCACCAGGTCCTGGGGGAAATCCCACGCCCGAGAAACACGACGATGGCGGACAGGTTCACCGCGGCAACGTTCGTGCTGTAGAGCAGCAGAGCCCCCGCCGCTTCCCGCCACTGCCCTGCCCCGGCCAGCAGGGCGGCGACCAGCAGAGGCGGCAGCAAGGCCACGGCCACCATCACGCCGACCAGCGTGCCGGCGACGCCACTGGTCATGGCGAGCGCACCGGCACCCCCGGCTGCCAGCGCGAGGATCAGATCCAGGGTACCGATGCGGGTGCGGTTGGCGATCTCCGGGAGCGCGGGATCGACCTCGAAGAAGGCGCCGCACAACAGACCGAGGACTGTGGCCAGGGCCACACCGGCCATGCCCGTGCGCACGGCCCGCCAACCCAGGCCTGCATCGGCGAGCGTGGCCGCCATGGCCAGGGCCATGTTGGGCCCCAGCAGCGGCGCGATGACCATCGCCCCGACCAGGACCGCGACATTCCCCTGCACCAGGCCCACGGCCGCCACGATCGAGGAGAACAGCACCAGCAGCAGGTACTCGGGATTCAGGCGCGCGTTCTTGCGCACCCGCTCGTGCAGCTCGATCCGACTCAGCCGGTCGACCTCGTCCTGCGACTTCGCGGGTTCGGCTTGTTCCGCGTTCTCCGCAGGCGCTTCCGGGACCGGCAGCGTCGCCTCGACCGCGTAGAGCGTCATGCGGAAGTCGTCGTAGCGCTCGCTGAGCGCTTCGAAGCGATCGAGGAAGGCTTCGACCTTGCCTTGCTCGACGAGGACGCGAAGCACGGCACGCTGACCATCCTGCTCCACCAGGGCGCTGAGCTCGATCGGCTCCAGCTCGAGAATGCGCTGGCGCAGGCCTTCCAGACGCTCCAGCGGCAGGCGCATTTCGATCAGACGGACGGCCACGAGATCGTCTCCCTCTCCTCAATGCTCTTGATGATAACGCCTGGCCCGATGCCACTCGGAGCGCACTGTCGTTGGCGCGATATACTCCGGCAGGAACCCAATCCAGCGGATGAAGCTCATCGATCCGACGCACAAGAAATGGCAGTTCTGGATCGACCGGGGCGGCACCTTTACCGACGTGGTGGCCTGCGCGCCGGACGGGCGCCTGCGCACGGCCAAACTGCTTTCCGAACACCCGGAGCGCTACGAGGACGCGGCGCTGGCGGGCATTCACCAGCTGCTCGGACTGGCCCCGGACGCTACCCTGCCCGATGAGCTGGTCGACAGCGTGCGCATGGGCACGACGGTGGCCACCAATGCCCTGCTGGAGCGCAAGGGAGAGCGAACGGCCCTGTTGATCACCCGGGGCTTCGCCGACGCGCTCCGCATCGGCACGCAGGGTCGGCCCGACATCTTCGCGCTCGACATCCAGCGGCCCGAACTCCTGCACGAGACCGTCGTGGAGGTGGACGAGCGGATCAGCGCCGACGGCCAGGCATTGCGTCGCCCCGATCTCGACCGCTTGAAGGACGAACTGGGGCGGCTCAAGGACGCCGGCATCCGCGCCCTGGCCGTGGTCTTCCTGCACGCCTACCGCTACCCCGAGCATGAACGACAGGTCGGCGAGCTGGCCCGGTCCATGGGCTTCGAGCAGGTCAGCCTGTCCCACGAGGTGAGCCCGCTGATTCGACTGATCGGGCGCGGCGACACCACCGTTGTCGACGCCTATCTTTCGCCCGGCCTGAGGCGCCACGCCCAACGCGTCGCCGGAGGCCTCGGCAAGGCGCGCCTGAGCTTCATGAAGTCCGACGGGGGACTGACCGAAGCCGCTCGTTTCTCCGGCAAGGACGCCATCCTCTCCGGCCCCGCCGGTGGCATCGTCGGCTGCGCCCGAAGCGCCGAGGCGGCCGGCTTCCAACGCGTGATCGGCTTCGACATGGGCGGCACGTCGACGGACGTCTCTCACTACCAGGGCGAATTCGAACGCTGCTTCGACACGGAAGTCGCCGGCGTTCGACTACGAAGCCCCATGCTGGAGATCCATACGGTCGCTGCGGGTGGAGGCTCCTGCCTGCACTTCGACGGCAGCCGCTACCGGGTGGGCCCCGACTCGGCCGGCGCGAACCCGGGACCGGCCTGCTACCGGCGCGGCGGACCGCTGACCGTCACCGACGCCAATCTGCTGCTGGGCAAGATCCAGCCCCGCTTCTTCCCCGATTGCTTCGGGCCGGAGGGCGACCTGCCGCTGGATGAGGCGATCGTGCGCCTGGGCTTCATCGCGCTGGCCGAGCGGATCGAACGGTCCACCGGCAAAGCCCAGGCTCCGGAGGCCGTGGCCGAAGGCTTCCTCAGGATTGCCGTGAGCAACATGGCCAACGCGATCAAGACCATTTCCATCCAGCGTGGGCACGATCTGAAGGGCTATGCACTCAATTGCTTCGGTGGCGCCGGCGGCCAGCACGCCTGCCTCGTCGCCGACGAGTTGGGCATCGACACGGTCCTGATCCATCCCCTGGCCGGCGTCCTGTCGGCCTATGGCATGGGCCTGGCCGACGTGACCGCACTCGAAGAACTCGCCGTCGAGGCGGAACTGCAGCCGCTCCTGCTGGAACGGATCGGGTCGAGCCTGGAGCAGACTCGATGCAGCGTTCGCCAGCAGGTGGCGGACCAGGGCATCGATCCATCGCGGATCGAGGTCCGCGTGCAGGCCCAGATCAAGTATGCGGGCACCGATACGGTACTGGCCATCGAGCTCGCCGAGCCTGGCCGCATGCGCGACGACTTCGAAGCCCTGCATCAGCGCCAGTTCGGCTTCCTCATGCCCGACCGCCCGCTCGTCATCGAAGCCTGCGTGGTCGAAGCCATCGGCCTGGCCCATGCCCGTAATGAAACGGAAGAACGCTTGCCGACCTCGGGGACCGCGCCGGAACCGGTAACGCGAACCAGGACCTTCATGGCCGGGCAGGAGCACCGCGATACGCCGGTCTACGAGCGCCGCGCCCTGCGCCAGGGTCAGACCCTGCAAGGACCGGCCATCCTGACCGAGGACAATTCCACCACCGTGCTGGAGCCCGGCTGGCGTGCCAGGATCGACGCACTGGGCATTCTCGTTCTCGAACGATCGAAACCTCGATCCCGACAGCCTGATGCTGACACACGGGTCGACCCGGTGCGCCTGGAAGTGTTCAACAACGTGTTCCGTTCGATCGCCGAGCATATGGGTGCGGCCCTGCAGAAGACGGCCTGGTCGGCGAATATCAAGGAACGCCTGGATTTCAGCTGCGCCCTGTTCGATGCGAATGGCCACCTGGTCGCGAACGCACCGCACGTCCCGGTCCACCTCGGTTCGATGGGCGAAAGCGTGCGATCGGTGATCGAAACCCATGGCCAGGACATGCGCCCCGGCGATGCATTCCTGCTCAACGACCCCTACCGGGGCGGGACTCATCTACCGGATCTGACGGTCATCAGTCCCTGTTTCGATGAGCGAGGAAAGCGCCTCTTCTTCACCGCCAGCCGCGCGCACCACGCCGATATCGGAGGGCTCACGCCCGGTTCGATGCCGCCGGATTCAAGCAGGATCGAGGACGAAGGCGTGCTGTTTTCCGGCTTGCGCATCCTCCGCGACGGCAAGCTGGAGGAATCGGTCCTGCGCGAGCGTCTCGCAGGCGGACCCTATCCGGCCAGGAACATCGAACAGAATCTGAGCGATCTCAGGGCACAGATCGCTGCCAATGCGCGTGGTCGGAGCGAGCTGGAGGCGCTCGTCAGGCAATACGGACAGCCAGTGGTGGAGGCCTATATGGGTCACATCCAGGAAAACGCCGCCGAGCAAGTCCGGACCGCCCTATCCCGACTCGAGGGCGGGTCCTGGGTCAAGCGCATGGACTGTGGCGCGGAGGTCCACGTCCGGATCGATATCGACCGGAACCAGCGCCGGGCACGCATCGATTTCAGCGGTACCAGCCCTCAGCAGGACAACAACTTCAATGCACCCGCCGCCGTGACCCGGGCCTGCGTGCTCTACGTGCTGCGGACCCTGATCGACGATGACATCCCACTGAATGATGGCTGCCTCGCGCCCGTCGATCTGGTCATTCCCGAAGGCAGCCTGCTCAATCCGAGCCCGCCCGCCGCCGTGGTCGCCGGCAACGTCGAAACCAGCCAGGTCGTGACGGATGCATTGCTCGCCGCCCTGGGATGCCTGGCCAATGGCCCCGGCACGATGAACAACCTGACCTTCGGCAACGCCGAACACCAGCATTACGAAACCCTCTGCGGCGGCGCCGGCGCCGGCCCCGGCTTTCCCGGCTGCGATGCGGTCCATGTCCATATGACCAATTCCAGACTGACCGACCCCGAAATTCTCGAGACCCGCTTTCCGGTCAGGCTCGAAGGCTTCGAGATCCGACAAGGCTCCGGTGGCCTGGGCCGATGGCGCGGCGGGCATGGCGTCGAACGGCGGCTCCGTTTCCTCGAGGACATGACCGTGGCTCTGTTGGCGAATTCGCGGGCGATCCCACCATCGGGTCTGGCCGGCGGCGGCGAAGGCGCCACGGGTCGCGCATGGATCGAGCGGGTTTCAGGCCAACGAGAGGAACTCTCCGGCTGCCAACGAGTGGACGTGCTTGCCGGTGATCTACTGGTGATTCAAACACCCGGCGGTGGTGCCTATGGATCGCCGCGATCCTGATCAGCGACGCATGTTCCTGAGGCGCTGCCACACCGAGTCGGCCAGCAGATAGAGCAGTAGCCCGATCAGGGCCGACATCGGCCCGGCCAGGGAACCGGGCAGGCTTGGAATGAGGACATGGACCCGATCGGCCGCCCAGCGGAAAAAGAAACCGGTCAAGCCCCAGATTGCATCGATGAGGCTGTAGAGGGTTCCGTCCACGGGCAGGAATTCGAAACGCGTCAATCCGAAGCAGACTGCCGCAATCATGGCCACGATGAAGAACGGATAGTCCCAGCCGCCACCCTCGGACTTTCGCGCCTGCGCTCGATGCGATTGCATCATGGAAAAACACCCTCCCGAAGCTGACGGAGTTCACATTGTGCCGCTTTCGCTCGCAAGTTACCATCCCGGCCCCCGGTGAGGAAATCGCGACCATGCCGAGCAATATCGAAATCAAGGCCAAAGTGAACCGACCCCGAGCCCTTGAAGAGCTTGCCCGCCAGCGATCGGACGGTTCCGCGGAAGTGCTCCATCAGGACGACACCTTCTTCCACTGCACGAACGGTCGTCTCAAGCTACGGGACTTCGGCAATGGTCGAGGCGAACTGATCGCCTATCGGCGGGCTGATCAGGCCGGACCCAAGACCAGTCGCTATTCCATCAGCCCGACCGACGATCCCGCAGGCCTTCGGACAACGCTCAGCGAGTCGCTGGGAATCCTGGGCCGCGTCCGCAAACGACGCCTACTGCTGATGGCCGGACGGACCCGGATCCACCTTGACGAGGTCGAGGGGCTCGGGAGCTTCATGGAACTCGAAGTGGTGCTGGCACCCGGGGAATCCGAAGCGGAGGGGGTACGAGAGGCCGACGAGCTGATGCAGGCACTGGGAATCGAACCGGCGGACCTGATCGAGGGTGCCTATCTGGACTTGCTGCTGACCTCGGAACGACGCTGAAGGGCGGACAGGCCCAGCCCAAGCGTCAGGGGCCCGTACCAGAGCATCTGGTCCAGACGAAACTGACCGATGGGAATGACCAGGTAGATCGCACCCAGCAGCGCCAGACACATCAGTGACCAGGCCAGGATTCGATACGGCCGGTCCTTCAGGGGCAGTAGCAACAACAGCCAGAATGGATTGAGCACCAGCAGCATGGCATTGCGCCAGGTCGCCTCATGCCCGGAGCCGATCCACATCATGGCCAGCACGAGCCCGGCCGCACCCGCAGCCAGGGCGGCCAGGGTCCGGGTCAGAGCGGCCAGGCGCTGACGCCGCTGGGCCATGGCGGGCCACATCAGCAAGCCCAGGCTGAGCAGGCCCAGGCCGAGGCTGATCGGCCAGACACTCGGCTCGTTCGGGCGATCATTGATCGGATCGGCATCGAGCAGCACTCGGTCCTCGAGCACCAGAGCGCCCTCCCCGTAGGGCAGACCCACCAGGGAATCGGCCAGGCGCACGGGCAAGAAGGCCTCGTCCCAGACGGTGATGGGTCGATCGACGGCCGGACCCAGCAGGGTCATGATCCCCGTGTGCAGCCAGAAGCGATGGGAGGTCATCGCCCGCGTGTGATCCCGGAAATTGCGCACGGCAGGCCGGCTGCTCAGGGGCTCGCGCAGGGCGCCGTTGGTCACTTCATCGAGCAGGTCACGCAGCCAGGTCGAACAATTGGCCAGGTAGTAATCGTAGGGGTAGTACTGCGGCTGCGGGAAGATCGACTCGTGCAGGCGATCGTAGAGTGCGGCGATCCTGGCCTCGTCCAGATTCAATCGCTGCACCCGAATCGAACGCCCGCGCTCGCGATAGAACTCGAACTCCCGATCGATCCGCGTCGCCGCACCGTAGTACGGCATGATGCCGCGGGCGAAATCCCGATAGAAGCCGTCACGGCCCAGTTCGAAGTAGCCGAAGCTGAAGCTGTGATCGAGACCTCGCTCTTCGTCACGAATCCAGATCGCGTTGTGCCCGAACAGCTCCCAGACTTCCTGGCCGGGACCATAGGTCACCAGCCAGGCCTCCTGCGCCCGCAGCGAGGAGATCGGTGCGAGCAGCAGCAGGGCGAAGAGACAGCTCAGGACCCGACGCACGGATCAGACCGGGGTGACTTCCATGGCGTGCAGGCGACGGTCGTCTGCGCTGGTCACCTTGAAGGCCCACTCGCCGATCTGCACCGACTCCCCGGCCTCGGGCAGCCGTCCGAACTCCGCCACCACCAGGCCCCCGATCGTGTCGTAGTCGTCGTCACTGAAATCGGTGCCGAGCGCGTCGTTGAAATCATCGATCGTCGTCAGGGCCTGGACGAGGTAGCGCGCATCGTCCAGACGCCGGATATCCTCGACCGCCTCGGCGTCGTGCTCATCGTCGATGTCACCGACGATCTCCTCCAGTACGTCCTCGATGGTGATCAGACCGGACACGCCGCCATACTCGTCAACCACGATGGCCATGTGATTCTTGCTGACCCGGAATTCCCTGAGCAGCACGTTGAGACGCTTCGACTCGGGAATGATGACCGCCGACCGCAGCAGCTCCGACAGCTCGGGCTTGTCGCCGGCGACCAGACGCAGAAGGTCCTTGGCCAGCAGGATGCCCCGGATCTCGTCCTTGTCTTCCCCGACCACGGGGAAGCGCGAATGCCCCGATTCGATGATCAGTGGCAGGATCTCGTCCAGGCCGGCATTCTCCGGGATGACCACCATGTGCGAGCGCGGAATCATCACGTCACGCACCTGGAGCTCATCGACTTCCAGGGCCCCTTCGAGCATGGCCAGCGTGTCGGCCTCGATCAGGCCCTGCTCGGAAACGTCGCGAAGCAGTTCGATCAGGTCGTCGCGACTGCGAGGTTCACCGCCGAAGGCACGGCCCAGCTTCTCGAGCCAGCCGCGCGAGGCGGAGCTGGTACTCCCGGAACCGTCGTCGCTCATCGGATGGAGGCGCGGCCTGCGAGGGGCCGGCAGGAATGGGTGGAGCTTGTATCAGGATGCATCGTCAGATTCATAAGGGTTGTCGAAGCCGAGTTCCGCCATCAGCGCGATCTCACGCGCTTCCATCGCCTCGGCCTGTTCGGCATGAGTATGGTCGAAGCCGAGCAAATGCAAGAGCCCGTGCACGACCAGATGTGCCCAGTGTGCCTCGAGTGCCTTGCCCTGCTCCACCGCTTCGCGCTCGATCACGGGCGCGCAGAGCACGATGTCCCCGAGCACTCGCCGGCCTTCGATCGCGGGGGAAGACGCCGGGAAGCTCAGCACATTGGTCGGATAATCCTTGCCGCGCCACTGCCGGTTGAGTGCCCAGCCCTCGGCCTGGTCGACGAGGCGGAGGTTGAACATGACGGCTCCCTCCTCTCGCAGCACTGGCTCGACCCAGCGGCGCAGGGCCTCGTCATCCGGCAGCGCAGGATCATCGACCTCCCGCTGAACTTCCATTTCGATCAGGTCGTTAGCGCTCATTTCTGCGTTCGTCCTTGAGCTCGTCGGCTCGTTCGTAGGCTTCCACGATTCGGCGCACGATCGGGTGCCGAACCACATCGCGTGAGTCGAAGAAGGTCTGGCTCACGCCCTCGATGTCCTTGAGGAGGCCGATCGCCTGACGCAGACCCGAAGTCACGTTCGCCGGCAGGTCGATCTGGGTCATGTCCCCCGTGATGACCGCCTTGGAACCGAAGCCGATCCGGGTCAGGAACATCTTCATCTGTTCCGATGTCGTGTTCTGCGCCTCATCGAGAATCACGAAGGCATCATTGAGCGTGCGGCCGCGCATGTAGGCCAGGGGCGCCACTTCGATGACGTTGCGCTCGGACAGGCGCGCGGCCTGCTCGAAGCCCAGCATCTCGTAAAGGGCATCGTGCAGCGGCCGCAGGTAGGGGTCGACCTTCTGGGCCAGATCACCGGGCAGAAACCCCAGGCGCTCGCCCGCCTCGACGGCCGGGCGGACCAGCACGATGCGCTGAACCCGATCGCTTTCGAGGGCATCGACGGCGCAGGCCACGGCCAGGAAGGTCTTGCCGGTCCCGGCGGGACCGACTCCGAAATTGACATCGCAGCTGGCGATTCGCTCGAGGTAGCGCTTCTGGTTCGGCCCACGGCCCCGGATCAGGCCGCGCCGGGTGCGAATCGCGATCTCGCTCTCGGCTTCGCTTTCCTGCTCGTCCAGGCCGGATTGCTGGAGCTGCAGATTGACCAGTGCCGGCGTCAGCACCTCGCGCTCGGTCTGGCGGTAGAGCTTGCGCAGCACGCGCCGGCCCGCCTGCACGGCATCGGCCTCGCCTTCGATGCTGAAGACGTTGCCGCGTCCCGCGATCGACACGCCCAGACGCTTCTCGAGCAGTCGGAGGTGGTCGTCGAGGTGGCCGCAGAGATTGGCCAGTCGCTCGTTGTCGGCGGGTTCGAGTTCGAGCGTGATCGCCGAGGCAGGCTTGCTCATTCAGGCAGCCTGGTCCTGGTCGCCGACCAGACGTCCGCGCAGGGAATTGGACAGCGCGGCCGTGATCCTGACCGTGGCCATACGCCCGATCAGCTCGGCCGGACCCGGGAAGTTGACGACCCGGTTGTTTTCCGTGCGACCCGCCAGTTCGGCCGGGTTCTTCTTGCTCGGCCCTTCGACGACGATGCGCTGATCGCTGCCGACCATGGCCTCGGAAAAGGCCGCGGCCTGGGCATTGATCTGGGCCTGCAGGCGCTGAAGTCTGGCCTTCTTCTCCTCCAGGCTGACGTTGTCCGGGAAGTTCGAGGCCGGCGTCCCGGGCCGAGCGGAGTAGATGAAGCTGAAGCTCTGGTCGAAATTGAGCGTCCTGACCAGGTCCATGGTCTGCTCGAAATCGCTTTCCGTCTCGCCGGGAAAACCGACGATGAAGTCCGAGGACAGGGCGATATCGGGTCGCACCTCGCGCAACTTGCGGATCTTCTGTTTGTACTCCAGCACCGTGTGCCCACGCTTCATCAAGGACAGGATGCGGTCGGAGCCGGCCTGGACCGGCAGGTGCAGGTAGTTGGCCAGCTTCGGCACGTCACGGAAGGCCTCGATCAGGCTGTCGGAGAACTCGACCGGATGCGAGGTGGTGAAGCGGATGCGCTCGACGCCCTCGATGTGCGACACGTAGTGGATCAGGAGTGCCAGATCCGCCGTGCCGCCACCGTGCATGGGACCCCGGTAGGCGTTGACGTTCTGGCCGAGCAGGTTGATCTCGACCACGCCACGCTCGGCCAGCTCGGCAACCTCGGCGATGACGTCGTCGAGCGGTCGAGAGACCTCTTCGCCGCGCGTGTAGGGCACGACGCAGAAGGTGCAGTACTTGCTGCAGCCCTCCATGATCGAGACGAAGGCGCTGGCGCCCTGCTTCCCGGCCGGCGGCAGATTGTCGAACTTCTCGATCTCCGGAAAGCTGATGTCGATGGCCGGCTTGCGGCTGTCCCTGGCCTGATCCACCATGCCGGGCAGGCGATGGATGGTCTGCGGCCCGAACACCAGATCGACGAAGGGCGCGCGCTTGACGATGCCCTCGCCCTCCTGGCTGGCGACGCAGCCGCCGACCCCGATGACCACGTCGGGATTGCGCTCCTTGAGTGGGCGCCACTTGCCAAGCTGGGAGAACACCTTTTCCTGCGCCTTCTCGCGGATCGAGCAGGTATTGATCAGGATGACGTCGGCGTCCTCCGGAGAGTCGGTCAGGGTCATGCCGTGCGAGGCGGCGAGCACGTCGGCCATCTTGTCCGAGTCGTACTCGTTCATCTGGCAACCGTGCGTCTTGATGTAGAGCTTGCCGGCCATGGGTCTGTCAGGGCGTCGAAACGGCCGAGTATTGTATCGCAGCGCGGGCCCTGCGGTCTCGATCGGCACGATCCACGCGTCTCAGCATCCTCGGTAGCGAACCCGGCGGGTAATGCGGCAGACCAGTTCATAGGGGATGGTGCCGGCGTGCCGGGCCACCTCTTCCACCGGAAGCCCATCGCCCCACAGGACCACGGGCGAACCGATACTGGCCCCCGGGCAGGCAGTCAGATCGATGGTGATCATGTCCATCGACACTCGCCCGGCCAGGGCGCAGCGATGTCCATCCACGAGTACCGGACTGCCGTCGACCAGGCTGCGGGGATAACCGTCCCCGTAGCCGATGGAAGCGACCCCCACCCGCAGATCCCGCTCGGTCCTGAAGCGGGCGCCATAGCCGATCGCCTCTCCGGCCGCCACCTCGTTGATCGCGATCAGCTCGCTGACCAGGGTCATGACGGGTCGAAAGCCGAGCTCGCCGGCATGGCCATCCTCGAAGGGCGAGATGCCGTAGAGCAGGATACCGGCCCGCACCCAGTCGGCCCGACTTCCGGGATGAGCAACGATGGCAGCCGAGTTGGCCAGACAACGCTCGCCCTCGAGCCCCTCGACCGCTTGCTCGAAACGCTGCATCTGCCGGGCCGTCGGCGCCGGGTCGGCTTCGTCGGCGCGAGCGAAGTGGCTCATGAGATTGACCTGTTCGACGCCCACCAGGCGCCGAAGCCGCGCATGGCACGCCGCCGCCTGCTCCGGTGGCACGCCGAGGCGGTGCATGCCGCTGTCGATCTTCAGCCACAGGCGCGGGCTGGTGGAGCGCCCGTAGCGCTCCAGGGCCTCGATCTGCGCCACATGGTGGACCGTGAGTTCCAGGCCGAGCTCGTCGGCCACGGCCAGATCCTCGTCGTGGCTGACCCCTTCGAGCAGCAGGATCGCCTGCCCGGTACCCAGCCGGCGGATGGCCCGGGCTTCCTCGAGGGTCGCCACGGCCAGCAGATCGGCAGACGCCAGGGCCGGCAGGCACAGGTCGAGGCGGTGACCGTAGGCATCGGCCTTGACCACGGCCATGACCCGACTGTCAGGCGCCAGCTCGCGAATCCGAGCCAGGTTGTGACTCAGGGCCCGGGTGTCGATTCGTGCCAGGGTGTTGCGCGCCATGCTACGGCGGGTGTCCTGGCAGACCTGGCCCGCATGATTCGTGATTCATACGGGTCAGCCGTCGAGGCCGTGGTGGTCGTAGGTGAAGTCCCGAAAACGCAGGAACTCGCCCTGGAAGCTCAGGTTGAAGTGTCCGGTGGCGCCGTTTCGGTGCTTGCCGATGATGATCTCGGCCTTGCCCTTGTCCGGCGAATCCTCGTTGTAGACCTCGTCACGATAGATGAACAGGATCAGGTCCGCGTCCTGCTCGATGGCGCCGGATTCGCGCAGGTCGGCCATTTTCGGGCGCTTGTCCGGGCGTTGTTCGAGGGCACGGTTGAGCTGCGACAGGGCGATGACCGGCACCTGCAGCTCCTTGGCCAGGGCTTTCAGGCTGCGCGAGATCTCGCTGATTTCCTGAGTGCGGTTCTCACCGAGGCCGGGCACCTTCATCAGCTGCAGGTAGTCGATCACGATCAGACCGATGTCGTGGTCGCGCTTCATGCGGCGCGCCCGCGCGCGCAGGTCGACGGGCGACAGGGAGGGCGTCTGGTCGATGAACATCTGCGCGCCCTTGAGCATGGTCATGGCCGAACGCAGGTTCACCCAGTCGTGATTGTCGAGGCGACCGGTGCGGAGCTTGTCCTGGCCGATCTGCCCCAGGGAGGAGAACAGGCGCATGACCAGCTGCGTGTCCGACATTTCCATCGAGAACACGGCCACCGGCACCTTGTAGCGAATGGCGGCCTTCTCGGCGATGTTCATGGAAAATGTGGTCTTGCCCATCGAGGGTCGAGCCGCGACGATGATCAGGTCGGTCGGCTGCAGGCCTGCCGTGCGCTTGTCGAGCTCGGAGAACCCGGTCGGCACGCCGGTCAGTTCGCCTTCGTTCTCCTGCAGCTCGTTGAGCAGGTCCATGGCCTCGGCCATGACTTTCTGGATCGGCACGTAGCCGGACTGCTTGTGGGCGCCCTGGTCGGCGATGGCATAGATCCGCTTCTCGGCCTCTTCCAGCAGCTCCTTGCTGTTGCGCCCGCCGGACTGGAGCGCATCGTCGGCGATCGACGTACCGATCTCGATCAGCTGGCGCAGGATCGATCGCTCGCGAACGATGTTCGCATAGCCCAGCACATTGGCCGGCCCCGGCGTCTCGTTCGCGAGCATGGTCAGGTAGGCGCCCCCGTCGACCTTGTCGAGCATGTCACGGCTGGCGAACCAGTCGGCCACGGTGACGGCATCGCAGGGCTGCCCGCCCTGGCAGAGTTCGGCGATGGCCCGGTAGATCAGACGATGATTGGCGCGATAGAAATCGCTCTCGTCGATCTGATCGGCCACCTTGTCCCAGGCATCCGTGCTCAGCATCAACGCGCCCAGCAGGGACTGCTCGGCTTCGTTCGAATGCGGCGGCGCCTTGGCGCTGCTCAGGGTCGACAGTTGTGCTTCAGCGGCCATGCCAGGTCCTGCTCCGGGTCTCGCTCGATCGGGGGTCGATCAGTATAGCGCCAGCTCGGGCCCACCGATCGACCGCGCTCCTGAAACCCGCCTTGTTCACCACCCGTTCGTTGCAGGGCCTGGTGGTGCCGCCGTAGAACGGGTGGTGAATCAGGCGGGTTAAACGAAAAAATCACCGAGACCTTCGCGGGCCGAATGACTACGGCGCGCTCGGTACTCGGTGATTCTTTCTGGATTCCGCCCCGAGGACGGAAATCCGATCAGCCTTCTTCGCCGACCACGGTGACCTTGACCTCGGCCTGCACGTCCGCGTGCAGGATCAGACCAATGGTGTACTCACCCGGCTCGCGGATCGGGCCTTCCGGCATGTCCACTTCGGCCTTCTCGACGGCAAAGCCCATTTCGGTCAGCTTGGCCGCGATTTCCTGCGGATTGATCGAGCCGTAGAGGCGACCTTCGGGGCTCAGAGCCACTTCGAAGCGCACTTCCTCGATGCCACCGATGGCCTCTGCACGAGCCTGGGCGACGCCCAGCTTCTCGTTGGCCTGGCGCATCAGTTCTTCGCGCTGGGCTTCGAACTTCTCGATGTTCTCCGGCGTGGCAGCCACGGCCTTGCCGCGCGGCAGCAGGAAGTTGCGGCCGTAGCCCGGACGCACGGTCACGGTGTCGCCCAGACCGCCGAGATTGTAGACATTTTCAAGCAGAATCAGCTTCATGGCGATACTCCCGATCAGTGGTTGTCCGAATACGGCAGCAGGGCCAGATAGCGTGCACGCTTGATGGCCGTGGCCAGCTGGCGCTGGTACTTGGCCTTGGTGCCGGTGATGCGGCTGGGCACGATCTTGCCGGTCTCACCGACGAAATCCTTCAGCAGGTCGACGTCCTTGTAGTCAACGTGCTCGATGCCTTCCACCGTGAAGCGGCAGTACTTGCGTCGTCTCATGAATCGGGCCATGGATCAATCCTCCGAGCGATCCGAATCCGAATCATCATCGGAATCGTCATCGCTGTCATCGTCGTTGTCATCGTCGCTGCTGTCGTCGTCATCGTTCGACACGCGGCGGCTCTTCTCGCGCTCGTCCTTGCTCTCCTTGCGCTTGAGCATGATCGAGGGCTCGGTCTCGGCCTCGTCCTTGCGCACCACGAGGTGGCGCAGGATGGCGTCGTTGAAGCGGAAGATGCCTTCCAGCTCTTCCAGGGTGGCCGCGTCGCACTCGATGTTGATCATCAGGTAGTGCGCCTTGTGCAGCTTGGCGATGGTGTAGGCCAGCTGCAGACGGCCCCAGTCTTCGCTGCGGTGAACGGTGCCACCGTTGCTTTCGACCACAGAGCGGTAGCGTTCCAGCATCCCCGGCACTTGATCGCTCTGGTCCGGGTGGACCAGCAGTACGATTTCATAATGACGCATGGTCAATGGTTCTCCTTTCGGTTTCGAGCGCCCGCCTCGATGGCGGGCCGTTCAAAGCCCCCGGACGCACTGCAGCACAGTGGCCGTGGAGCAAGAAGACCCGGGCGCAAACCCGAGCCAGCCCGCCATTATACGCGGCTTTCTCAAGAATGTGAATGTCATCGTTCTCCGAAATCCCGCCGGAATGGGTCCGGAACCTTACGATGCGGTCCTTTGACAGGACAAACCACGGGTAAAGGACCTGACAGCCCCCCTGAAATAGATTTCCCCGGCGAACCGGGGAAAACGTGATTGAGCAGATGACCGAAAATATCAATAAGGTCCGATTGGCCAACAGCGCATCGTATCGCCTTCCATTCTGCACCTCGCGGGAACGGAATCGCCACCTTGTCCGCCACCCGGACCGGTGATGGGGATTCCCAGCACTCTGGCTCTGTCCAGAAACTCTCTCAGGCTATTCTGGCCGATGGGAGTTCCTGAAAAATCATAGCGCTGCCCGACCATATCACTTGGAGTCAGCGGCATCGGATTGCCCTCGGAATCCCTGAAGGTCGACCAGTCAGGCTCCCACTGATCGGACTGGAAATTGAAATTCCAGATCCCGTAGCTCCCATCACTGAACTGCAGCTTCAGCTGGGTGTTCACGTTGATCGGAGAGGCAGGAACCCACCCGTCAAAAATGTTCTGAACTTCTCCCAGCAGGCCCAGGAGACCGACGTTACTTTCGGCCAGCTGGCTTGCAGCAGCCAGAGCGCCGAAAACATCATATGCGGTATTCTGGCCGGTGCCCGGCGGGATATTGATCGGGTGCACGATCACTCCGGAAGAACGACCCCCGGAAATCACACCCCCCGAAGTCTCTCGCTGCCCCTCTCCAGAGATCCACTGCGCTTGACAGCTGGGATAGTCGTAGGCGCCACCCTGAGGGCGCCAGACATCGTTGACGAAATAATTCAGTAGACCCGCATAGTACGCTTCGTCCCCACCCAAAGGGCTCTGAATAACACTGACCGAGGGTAATGAGCTGGTTTCAGATGAACTATCCGCACCGTCCGCCCCTTGAATGATCGTGCCGGGCGGAGTCACCTGAACATAGAATTTGCTCGCAATTTCGTTATGGAAATCATAGATCCAGGCAAAATCCCCGGTCTTGAGCTGATACTCCAACGCCACCTCTGACGCGCATTGATGTTTCTGAGCCCAAGTACAGCCGTCACAGGTCTTCCACGCATTTTCAGACGCTAGGGCCAAAGAACTTCCAAAAGACACCGCTAAAACAAACACGCCAACTTTCAGGCCTTCCATTTTATCCTCCATGCAAAATAGATTAGCCCCTTAAGGCGTAATTCTAATTGGTCTTACCATCTTGTCAACAGGGGATATTTCATTCTTCTCCCAACTTCAGTCCTGAATGTCGGGCCATAGCGCTCGCCCAATGAACCTCCAACTGCACGCGCGCTCCAAGGCCCGCCAGAACAGTTCTCCTATGCGTGATCTCTCAGTCGTTTGTCATCATCCCCTAGAGCCTGAGGAATCAACCTCAGAACATGTCGATTCCGGCTGTTCCGCTGGATTCTTGGCGCGGAGGGGAATTAACTGCGCTGAAGTAAGGGTTCACGCATGGCAAAAAAACTCTGAACGGTCAGCCAAGGCTCCGCGGACACCAGGACCATCATCAATAATGATCGCATCCCTGCCCCGTGAGCAGGCGACGCCGCTCGCCGCCTACCACCGAGCCCGAAACACGGCCGATAGTGGGAAAGCTACTGATAGATCACAGCAGAGGAGGATCAGGGCAGAACCCACTGCCGAGTGGAGCCGAACCGCAGGCACGTTTGTCGGTGCCGCGGAACCCTCCACGAATCAAAAACCCTGCCCGGGGCTCGCCTTTGAAAGAGGCACTCACCCCGACCGGCAAGTTGCGGCGGCGCAAGCCCGAATCTTAGCCGACGGTAAAGCTCTCCCCGCAGCCGCACTCGCCGGTGACATTGGGGTTTCGGAAGCGGAATTCGCGCACCAGGCCTTCATGGACGAAATCGACCGTGGTGCCGGCCACCATGGGCAGGGCCCGATCATCCACCAGGACCTTGAGGCCCCCGGCCTCGAAGACGTGATCGCCCTCCTCGACCGCCTCGGCGATGCCGACGTCGTAGGCCCAGCCCGAGCAGCCGGTCCGGTGCACGCTCAGGCGCAGGCCGATGCCGCCGTCCCGAGCCATGAATTCGCGCACCCGCGCAGCGGCCGAAGGCGTCAGTTCAACGCGTTTTTCCTGCATTTCGGGTTCAGTTGCCGTAGCCATGTCCAGTATTATTGTGGTTTGCTTCGACGCATTCAATGCGCCCGCTTTCAAACAGGATCTTAATTTCTACCATGCAAACCGTCAGCGTCCGACAAGTGCTGTCCGGCGATGTAGCCGCCGGCACGAAAGTCACCGTCCAGGGCTGGGTTCGAACCCGGCGAGACTCCAAGGCCGGCTTTTCCTTCATCCACCTGAACGACGGCTCCTGCTTTGCCAATCTGCAGCTGGTCGCCAGCAAGGACCTGCCGAATTACGAAGAGGGCATCCTGAAGCTGACCAGCGGCGCCTCGCTGAGCTGCATCGGTGAGGTGGTCGAATCCAAGGGCCGCGGCCAGAGCCTGGAGATCCAGGCCGAGTCGATCGAGGTGCTCGGCCTGGTCGAGGACCCGGACACCTATCCCATCCAGCCCAAGCAGCACAGCTTCGAGTTCCTGCGCACCGTCGCGCATCTTCGCCCCAGGACCAACACCTTCGGCGCCGTGACCCGCGTGCGCCATGCGGCCGCGCGCGCCGTGCACGAGTTCTTCGATCAGCACGGCTACTACTGGGTCAACACCCCCATCATCACCGCCTCCGACGCCGAGGGCGCGGGCGAGATGTTCCGGGTCTCGACCCTGGATCTGGCCAACCTGCCGCGCAATGACAAGGGCGAGATCGACTTCCACCAGGACTTCTTCGGGCGCGAGACCTTCCTGACGGTCTCGGGTCAGCTCAACGTCGAGGCCTTCTGCCTGGCCATGAGCAAGGTCTACACCTTCGGCCCGACCTTCCGCGCCGAGAACTCGAACACGACCCGCCACCTGGCCGAATTCTGGATGGTCGAGCCCGAGGTGGCCTTTGCCGACCTCGAAGACCTGGCGGCCCTGGCCGAGAACTTCCTGAAGTTCGTCTTCGCCCGCGTGCTCGAGCGCTGCGGTGAGGACATGGCCTTCTTTGCCGAGCGCATCGAGCCCGAGGCCATCAATCGCCTCGAGGCCCTGGTCAACAGCGACTTCGTGCAGATGGACTACGCCGAAGCCGTCAGGATCCTCCAGGCCAGCGGCAAGAAGTTCGAGTACGCGCCGGAATGGGGCGTGGACCTGCAGACCGAGCACGAGCGCTTCCTGACCGAGCAGCACTGCAAGGCACCGGTGGTGGTGAAGAACTACCCGACCGAGATCAAGGCCTTCTACATGCGCCTGAACGACGGTGGAGAAACCGTGGCGGCCATGGACGTGCTCGCCCCGGGCATCGGCGAGATCATCGGCGGCAGCCAGCGCGAGGAACGACTCGATGTGCTCAGCCGTCGCATGAGCGAACACGGTCTGGATCCGTCGACCTATCAGTGGTTCCTGGATCTGCGCCGTTACGGCACGGTCCCCCACGCCGGCTTCGGCCTGGGCTTCGAGCGCCTGCTGAACTACATCACCGGCCTGGGCAATATCCGCGACGTCATCCCCTACCCGCGCACGCCCGGCAGCGCGCCGTTCTGATTCCCCGGCAGGGATCGGTCCACCCCGTACAACGGAGACCCGCCATGGACATGAAACTGAACGGAAAGCACGCCCTGGTCTGCGGCGCCAGCCAGGGCATCGGCCAGGCCAGCGCCGAAGCGCTGGCCGAGCTCGGCGCCCGGGTCACCGTCGTGGCCCGCTCGGCGGACAAGCTATCGGCCGTTGCCAGCCAGCTTGATCGAATCAATGGCGAGAAGAATCAGTGGATTGCCGTTGATCTTTCGAACGAGTCCGAGATCGAAGCCAGGCTCCTACCCGCCCTGGCGAAGGATCCAGTCCAGGTCCTGGTCCTGAACGCCGGCGGCCCGCCGCCGGGTCCCCTGCAGTCGGCGGACCCGCAGGCCTTCATCGATGGCATGCGCCCGCACCTCGTCGCCAGCCAGCACCTGCTGCGCGCCGCCCTGCCCGGCATGCGCGAGGCCGGCTACGGCCGGATCATCAACATCATTTCCACCTCGGTCTACGAGCCGATCCCGGGCCTGGGCGTCTCCAACACGGTCCGCGCCGCCGTCGCCGCCTGGGCCAAGACTCTCGTCGGCGAGCTGGGCCCGGACGGCATCACGGTCAACAACGTCCTGCCCGGCTTCACCGCCACCTCCCGCCTGGACAAGATCATCGAAGGCAAGGCTCGGCAGCAGGACATGAGCGACGCCGAGGTGGCCGAGCAGCTTCGATCCTTCGTGCCGCTGCGGCGCTTTGCCCAACCGGAGGAAGTCGCCAATGCGGTCGCCTTCCTGGCCAGCCCGGCGGCGGCCTACATCTCCGGCGTCAGTCTGGCGGTCGACGGCGGTCGCCTGAAATCGCTGTGAGAACCGTCGGCAACTTCATCGCCGGCCGGACCCAGCCGGCCCTCGAGGGCGGCAGCCTGGAAAACCTCAATCCCGCCACCGGCGAATGCATCGCCCGGATACCCGACTCCGGCCCCGCCGACGTCGATCAGGCCGTGGCCGCAGCGCGCGAAGCCTTCCCGGACTGGTCCGCTCGCCCCGTCGCGGACCGAATGGAGCGCCTGGAGCGCCTGGCCGGTCTGATTCAGGCCAATGCCGAGGAACTGGCCGCCCTCGAGTCCGAAGACACGGGCAAGCCGCGTCGCCTGGCGCGCGAGATCGACATGCAGCGGGCCGAGGCCAACCTGCGTTTCTTCGCCCGAGCGATGAGCCAGTGGTCCAGTGCCGGCCACGACATGGGTCCGACCGGGTTCAACTACACGCGCCGCGAACCGCTGGGGCCCGTGGCCCTGATCACACCCTGGAACCTGCCGCTCTACCTGCTGACTTGGAAGCTCGGACCCGCCCTGGTCACCGGCAACACGGTGGTGGCCAAGCCCTCGGAGCTCACCCCGCTGACCGCCGACGCCCTGGCCCGACTCGCCAACGAGGCAGGCCTTCCGGCAGGCGTCTTCAACCTCGTCCACGGGCTCGGGGCCCGCTGCGGCCAGGCCCTGGTCGATCACCCGGACATCAAGGCCGTCTCCTTCACCGGCGGCACGGTCACGGGGCGTCGCATCGCCCAGTCCACCGCGCCCCGCCTGATCAAGCTCTCGCTGGAACTGGGCGGCAAGAACCCGGCCCTGGTCTTCGACGACGCCGATCTCGACCGGACCGTTGCCGGTCTGCTGCGTGCGGGCTTCACCAATCAGGGCCAGGTCTGCCTGTGCAGCTCGCGCTTCCTGATCCACGAGTCCATCTACGAGCCACTGGTCGAGCGCCTGGTCGAGGCCGTCAAGGGCCTGAAGGTCGGCGACCCCGAGGACGAGGACAACACCCAGGGTGCGCTGATTTCGGCAGCCCATCGCGACAAGGTTCTCGGCTACATCGACCAGGCTCGCCAGGACGGCGGTCGCATTCTCTGCGGCGGCGAAGCCACCCGGCCCACGGGCCGCTGTCAGGACGGTGCTTTCGTGCTGCCCACCCTGATCGCCGACCTGCCCCCCGAGAGCCGTCTGCACCGCGAAGAGATCTTCGGCCCCGTCGTGACCCTGCAGCGCTTTTCGAGCGAGGAGGAAGCGATCGCGCTGGCCAACGACGTCGACTATGGCCTGGCCGCCACGGTCTGGACCGAAGGCCTGTCGCGCGCCCATCGCGTGGCTGGCCGCCTGCAGTCGGGCATCGTCTGGGTCAACAACTGGCTGGTGCGCGACCTGCGCACGCCCTTCGGCGGCGTCAAGGCCTCCGGCCTGGGCCGCGAGGGCGGCCACTGGTCGCTGGAATTCTTCACCGAACCGAAGAACGTCTTCATCAACGGCGACTGAACGCGCCCACGAGCAAGCGAAGGAATCATGAGCGACAAGATCCACTCCGACACCGCCCCGCGCCCCGTCGGCAGCTATCCGCACGCCCGCCGAGTCGGCAATCTGCTGTTCCTGTCCGGTCTCGGCCCGCGGATCCCGGGCAGCGATGAAGTCCCCGGCAACGTCTACGACGAGGCCGGCACGCTGATCGACTACGACATCGAGGCCCAGACCCGTCAGCTCGTCGCCAACCTGGACCAGGTGCTGGCATCGGCGGGCGCCAGCCGCGCCAACCTGGTCGACATCACCGTCTTCCTGACCGACATGAAACGGGACTTCAAGCGCTTCAACGCGATCTACGCCGAGTATTTCACCGAAGCCGCGCCCTGCCGGACCACGGTCGAGATCAACGCCCTGCCGACCCCGATCGCGATCGAATTCAAGTGCATGGCGGCCTTCGCCGAGTAGACTGTCGAGTCAATCAAGCCAGGACCGGACCATGCTGCCACCGATCGACTTCAAGCGCTGGATCGAAGACAACCGCCACCTGCTCAAGCCCCCTGTCGGCAACAAGTGCGTCTATGACGAGGACTTCATCGTCATGGTCGTCGGCGGCCCCAACCAGCGCAGCGATTACCACTACGACGAAGGCCCCGAGTTCTTCTACCAGCTCGAGGGCGACATGATCCTGAAGCTGATGGAAGAGGACGGCCCGCGGGATGTCCGCATTCGCGAAGGCGAGATCTTCTACCTGCCGCCGAAGGTGCCGCATTCACCGCAGCGCCTGGAAAACACCGTCGGCCTGGTGATCGAGCGCAAGCGTCTGCCCCATGAGAAGGACGGCCTGATGTGGTTCTGCCCGGCCTGCCACCACAAGCTCCACGAGGAGTACTTCCACCTCGAGAGCATCGAGAACCAGTTTCCGCCGATCATCCAGCGCTTCCTCGGCAGCGAGGAGCTGCGCCGCTGCGATCGCTGCGGGGAAATGCACCCGGCCTGAAGCCGCTTCAGCCGGAGCAGCTCAGCAAAGCGCCTTCGTTGTAGGGCGGCACGTCCAGGGCCTGGCCGGAGCGGATGCGCGACTGCACCTCGGCCCACCAGTCGGCATCGAACAGTTCACCGTGAACGCGCTCGAGCAGCGCCATATGGTCCCTTTTCAGGCCCATGAAGCGCCGGAACTCCTCCGGGAAGACGTCGTTGTCCTCGATCGAGTACCAGGGCTGCGAGCTGTAGATGTCGGTGAAGTCCCGCGCTTCGGGGATGCGTCGGAAGCGGCAGTCGGTCAGCAGCATCAGCTCGTCGTAGTCGTAGAACACCACCCTTCCCGAGCGCGTCACCCCGAAGTTCTTCGGCAGCAGATCTCCGGCGAAGATATTGGATCGCGCCAGATCCTTCAGGGCCTGCCCCATGTCGAGGACAGCGGCTTCGGCCTGCGCGTCGTCGACCTCCTTCAGGTAGAGATTCAGCGGCCGAACGCGGCGCTCGACCCAGCAGTGGCGGATGACCAGACTGCCCTCCTCTTCGTTGACCACCTTGGAGCAGCCCTCGACCAGTTCCTGCCGGAGCGGTTCGGGAAAGCGCGACGCGTCGAAGCGCAGGTCCTTGAACTCCTGCGCGTCCAGCAGGCGCCCGACCCGGTCGTGGCGGTAGACCAGGTGATAGCGCTCGAAGACGTCCTTGCGGTGCACCTTCTTGGCCGGATCGAAGCGATCACGGAGCAGCTTGAAGACCAGCGGGTAGGACGGCAGGGTGAACACCATCATCACCATGCCCGGCGTGCCCTCGGCCGCCTGCATCTGTTCCTTCGGTGCCTGTTCGATGTGTCGATAGAAGGCTCGGTAGCGCTCGGTCTTGCCCTGCTTGGCACGCCCCAGCACCGTGTAGAGCTCGTCCAGGGGCTTGTCGGGCAGCAGGGTGCGCAGGAAGACCACCGCGTCACCCACCGTCGGCAGATCGGCCAGGAAGTAGCTGAAGGTGAAGCCGAACAGGATGCTGACCTGGATGCGGCGGCAGAGCAGCGCATCGACGCGCACTTCGCCCTGCTCGGCCTTCAGAGCGATCACGCAGGGCAGAAAGGCATCGCGGGCGAAGGCACGGCCCACGAGATAGGCCCGACCTTCTCGGTAGAAGACCGTCTCCAGCAATTCGATGCTGCTCAGCCCGTCTTCACCTCGCGCCTTCAGTTCGCTGGCCATGTGCTCGGCCAGCTTCCGGGCATCGCCGCGCACGTCGCCGTAATCGATCGAGAACGGGTGGTCCCGAAGAATTCGCTCGAAGGTCGCCGCAGGCCGCCCGCTGACTGCGTAGACGTGGCGAGACACCGGATGGGTGATGCGGTCCGTCGGGTCGATGTCCGGCGCCATGAACTCGATCTTCGGGTCCACGCCGCGAGTCTTGAACAGGCGCCGGCTGATGGTATTGAACCAGGTCTTGTAGAGTTCCTGGTCCAGGCGATCCCGGATGCGACGTTCATACGCCGCACGCAGATGCTTCCAGACGCTGCGCGAGAACAGTCGGCTGGCCAGCAACACGTCCAGGCGCCCGATCAGCTCGTCGATGCCCTGGTCGTAGAGCGCCATTCGCTCGACCACGTCGCGACGCATGCCCTGGCGGTCACCGGCCTCGAAGCGGCGGCGACCCCGACGCGCGATATCGCCGAAGCTGGCGTTGTAGTCCTCGAAGCCGGTCACGATCAGCGAGACCGCCGACTCCACCGACTCGTTCAATTGCCCCGGTCGCGGTGTCATGCGCCCCCCAGGATTCGTTCGGCCAGCCAGAACCAGGCCGGCACGGTGATGGCGGAAAACAGCACGCCCCAGGCCACCAGGGCCGAACCCAGGGCCGGCGCCAGGCGGGCCGCGGCCAGCAGTGCGGCGGCGGTGATCATCGGCGGCATCGCCGACTCGAGCACCGACACGGTTCCGATGTCGCCGCGCGCGCCCAGAATCCAGGCCAGGCCCAGCGCCAGGGCCGGCAGCACCAGCAACTTGCCGACCAGGCCGATGACGAGCCCGCGCCGGTAGTCCGGCACCAGGCGCAGCTTCAGACTGAGCCCGATCGCCAGGGTGACCAGGGGCAGCAGCATGTCGGCAAAGCGCTCGACCAGACCCATCAGCGGCCCCGGGAACCAGGCATTGCCGAACAGCAAGGCGGCCACGAGCGCGATGAAGGGCGGAAACGTCAGGATTCGCCGCCCCATCGAGGTGAGCGTCGGGTTCTCGCCCTCGCCGTACCAGCCGACCACGAACAGGACGTGGGTACAGACGATCAGGAAGGAGCCGAACTGGTCGTAGACCACGGCCAGGCGAATGGCCTCGGCGCCCAGCAGGGCTTCGACCAGCGGAAAGCCGAGGAAGGAGGTGTTGCCGAGCGGGATCAGCACCATCAGGGTCGCGATCACCTCACGGCGAAGGCGAAGCCAGCGACCGATCAGCAGCACCACCAGCACCGTGATGGCCAGCAGCAGCCAGGGAATCAGCACCAGGGGCAGCAGCGCCCAGGAGGCTTCCAGGGTCGGGACATGAATCAGGATGAGGGCCGGCAGACACAGGGCGATGACCACCTTGTTGAGCACTTCCGGCGTCGACTCGGGAAAGTACCCGGTGCGGGCCAGCGCCCAGCCGGCGGCGATCAGCCCGATGATGATGAGGTAGGCGGACATGTCGTCGATATTCCGAACCAGTGGCCATCCTACCCGCCAAGCGGATTCTCGATGCAATTTTTTCCCCAAGCCCGAAGGCTCCGACCCGTCATTTCCTGACCTGGATCAATTCGCCTGGCGACCCCATGTGATACATATTAGGTAATACGCATACAACGGAATTTGCTCCGGCCATCGGCAATGGCCCGACGCAAGCCCACCTTGAGGAGCCGCGCCATGAACCGAGTCCACCTCCGCCCCAGCCCGCGAGGCCGCGTCATCATCCTGTTCGCCCTGACCGGTCTGATCCTGCTGGCGGGCCTCGCCATGGCACAGGATCGCTACCGGCGCGCCAAGCCACCGGTCAGCCCCGAACCGCCAATCAGCATCAACCTGCCCGGGACGAGCAACTTCGACCCGGACTGGGGCTATGTGGGCGCCTTCGCCTCGGCGCTGGAATGCGGCAGCTGCCATGAGGCCACGCCCAACGTGCCCACGGTGATGTTTCACGACGGGGTCGATGTCAGTCCGTTCACGGGTTGGCGCCATACCATGATGGCCAATGCCTTTGCCGACCCCTATTTCCAGGCCAAGCTGACCTCGGAAACCGCAACGGTGCCGAGCCTGGCAGGGTTCATCGAGGACAAATGCCTGACCTGCCATGCGCCGATGGGACGGACCAACGCGCATCACACGGGCCAGGGCCTGGACCCGGAGGGCCAGTATCGACTGGCGACAGCGGTGAACGAAATGCACGCCCGCGAAGGCGTCAGCTGCACGGTCTGTCATCAGATCCAGCCCGCGAACTTCGGCGAGGAAAGCAGCTTTTCCGGCGGCTATGAAATCGACCCGATCCTCCGCGACATCTTCGGGCCCTATGACTCGCCGCGCGGCAACCTCATGTTCAATCAGACCGGCTACAACGCAGTGTTCGGGCCGGACATGGAGAGCTCGGAACTCTGCGCCACCTGCCATACGCTCTACACGCCCGTGGTGGACGTCAACAGCAACGAGCCGGCCGGGCTGAACTTCCCGGAGCAGACCCCCTACTTCGAATGGCAGAACAGCATCTACTCGGCCGATCTGGGCGGCGATGTGCAGTGCCAGGACTGCCACATGCCCCAGCCCGCACCCGACTATGCCACCGTCATCGCGACGCGCAACGGGACCGATCCCGCGCCGAACTGGCCCCTGCGGCAGCCCTTCCATGCCCACGAGTTCGTCGGCGGCAACGCCCATATGCTCGACATCTTCGCCGAGTTCCGCGAGCAGCTGGGCCTCCTCGACACCACCGAAGACGGCTTCCGCGCCAAGGCGGCAGACTCGCGCAACCTGCTTCAGAACGCATCGGCGGTGATCGAAGTGCTGGATCCGGAAGTCGATGGGGACGCGATCCTGGCCCCCGTTCGCATCACCAACCTCGCCGGCCACAAGCTGCCCACGGGCTACCCATCCCGGCGCATGTGGATTCATCTGCGAGTCCTCGATGCCAACGACCAGGTCGTCTTCGAGTCCGGCGCGCCGAACGCCGATGGCGAACTGGCACTCGATGCCCTGCATGGCCGGAGCGAATGCCTGGAGCCCTACGAGAACCACATCTCGCTGGCACCTCGCCCCTGCTTCGAACCCCATCGTGATCTCATCGAGGATCCGGATCAGGTGGCGATCTACGAATCGGTCATGGGCGACGTCAACGGTCTGATCACCTACCACCTGATCTACGGCAGCCACTACCTCAAGGACAACCGAATCCCGCCGATCGGTTTCCGTCGCTCCGTCCTGCCGGCGGACGGCGCCAGCGATATCTACGGTGCTGCCCGCAACGACGGAGATTTCAGCCCGAGCTTTCCCGCCCAGGGCAGCGGTCAGGACGTCGTCCGCTACCGCATCCCGACCGGTGAAGCCGCCCTGTCCCTCAGCATCGAGGCCCGACTGCTCTACCAGAGCATCCGCCCGAACTTCGTGCAGGGCCTGCACGCCCCGGAAAGCGAGTCCGTCAGCCTGTTCCAGAAGATGTACGCCAGCGTCCCACCGGCGCCGGAGGTACTGGCGACCGCGGAGCGGGATTTCTCACCGAGCAAGCGCCGCTGATCTGCGAGCATCCGGTGGATTCGCAAGTGCGGCGCCAAGCTCACTTGCGAATCCGCCCTCGGTGAGCCTTTGCGCTTTCCGACTCGCTGAAAGTTGGGAAACGAGTGGCGGGAAACACTAGAACCAGCATTGCCAGCACCAGGGGAATCAGCAAGCATCCTTCTTCGAGCACCGAAACGGCGATGGTCTGGTCGACGAAGCCATTGGGTACGGTCACCGGGGCGATTCAACACTCCAGCCTTTATCGAATAGCCTCTAATCCCGCCAGGCTCTTCGGCACCTTCATCAGGGACGAATGACAGCAATTCACCCCGCTATGATGCAGGCCTTCTAACAAACTCCTGGCCGGAGATGAGCATCAACCCGAGAACCAGAAACGCCAGCAAGGCGGGCGAAGACAGCAAGGAGACGGGGATTGTCTCATCGGCAAAACCACTCGGGACGGTCAGCGCGCCAATTGTCGAGGGAGATCCGATCTGTCTGGGAAAGCCCGCTCCACGTTGGTCGAAAGGAAGATTCAGAGGATTCAAGCCGACAGCCAGAGACGGACTGGTCGGTAATGGCAGATGGGTATCGACGCAGCGCGCCATCCCCGGAAATCCGGCGGGCACGGCGCACCCGTTGTCCTGGAGCGGCCCCAACTGCGGGTCCAGGCTCACCACATCGTTATCATCGGGCATCAGTCCGCTGCCGAGCAGGTTGTGACGGCTATCGACGAGAACCCGATTGAAACCGAATGAATTGCGCTCGAAATCCGGGCCGCTACCCATATTCCCGGACAGGATCGAACTCTGAATATCGACGAGGGATGTCACAGGGAAGCTAGGTTGAGCCGCAGTCAGACTGAGCCCCCCTGCGCCACCTTCTACAAGGCTCGTATTCTCGGTCACTGTCGAGTTGTACAGATCCACGCTGAAAGCATTGTTTGTTGCAATACCGCCGCCCGAGCTCAGGCGACTCGTATTGTTCGAAACGGTGGAGTTGACGATCTCTAGGGATTCATTGAAATTCGCTCTGATGCCACCCCCGGCAAAATCCGAAACGTTGTTGGAAACCGTTGTGTCGCGAATGAGCGCATTGCCCCCACCAATCGCGATTCCGCCTCCTGAGCCATTGGATACCTCGTTAGACTCCACAATTAGATTGGAAAACACCACCTCGGAACTAGAGGTGCTGATGGCACCACCTTCAGGAAAATCAGGGTTGACCAGGTTGAGCGCTGCGTTACCAAAAAAAATCGAGTCACGAATTTCAACTAAACCACCCTCGAGCGACAATGCTCCGCCATCCCCACTGCCGGCCAGAGTGGAATTGCCCTCGAAATGGGAACGGGTAATGTTGAGTTCGAAGGATGGACCGGGGAAAACAACCGGGTAGCCCACAAAATGAATCGCCCCTCCGCCACCACCAGCTTCCGCTGTATTGTTGCGGAAAATCGTCTCCGAGAGAACGAGATTGCCCTGCCGGACGTAGAGAGCACCACCAGAGGACTCGCTCTGGTTAGTCTCGAAAATCGAATTGACGATCTCGACACTGGCATTTGCGCAGATTGCACCGCCATAGGATGTAGGGGATTCGCAGAGAAAATCTGGATCACCTGTGGCGGTACCATCTCGAAGAACAAGATCCTCTAGCACTACGGATCCCGCCGAAGCGAGGACCCGAAAAATCTGGGCGTTACCACCCCCGCTAATCACCGTCCTGCCCCGCGTGCCGAGCACTGTAACGGGTGCTGTAATTTCGATACCTCCTCCTGAAAGTATCACTGAGTCCACGTCCAGAAGGATCTGATCTTCCTCCGGGGACAGATTGGCCAGGCCAATCGCTTCCCGCAGGCTCCCCGGCCCGGAGTCTGCGGTCGACGTAACGATGAACTCCAGGGCCAGAGCATTCCCAAGCAGGCAGTAGAAAACCAAAAATGTGGCAACTTTTCTCACTATAAACACCGATCTAAAAACTTTATGTCGTGCGCATTGAATCTTGCTCGAATTATTGAGGCAAGCTTGGGCTCTGACGGTAGCAGTCAGGTAACGCTCCAACCCGTCCGTGCGTACTTACAAAAGAGGACCATTCACATCATTTAGCGCGTGCGTTCTGACAGACAATGACAAGACCAATCTGGTCAACGAGCAACTTCTCTAAGCTCTTCAATAAGCTCAGAGATCGCCGCAGCCTCGTCCAAGGTACCCAAGTCCCCTAATCCGAATACGAACTTGAAAGTTTGATTAGAACAACCTAGAAATAAATCTGGTTCGTGGTTGAACCTATTTATCAAGAAAACCTCATTCCCGTTACTCACAATCATCCCCAAAAGCGACCGGTCTGGTGAAACCAGGTCCATTCTGAATCGCAAAGACCCGGAAAGCTCTTGTCGGTCTTCTGGCTCGTCGCACTGACCAATAAAGCGCTCAAAGCGTCGAACAAAGGAGCTTGCAGAAGACGATGTTCGAATATTAGAGACTTTTGTTGCAACTGAGGTGATGTCCTCTACAGAAACTCGGGGCCCCGCGGACACCCATGGCGTCACGAATATCTCAACGGCCCCCACTTGATCTGAAAGCCACTCAAAGACGGGCAAACGCTCTGCAATTGCATTTGTGGGCAACACTCCAAAAGTCACCGCCATAACTAAAAGCGAAAGGCTACCTTTTAGTCCTAGTGTTTTGTTAGTACTCATGAGTCACCTCTGATCATTTGTAAACTCTGTCACGCCCATACCTTCACGAACGATTCCGCCATGCTTCCGAACTCCAGTTCGGACAGGCTCGCCATAGAAGGTCGCAACACGTGTTTCAATGCCGCTTATCACCGGCCCTTCTGGCAACTCTTGATCTACAACAAGCGGCTGAGTATTGGCCCAATCGTACTCCAATTGATACACATGGCCAGCTTCATGAATCAAGCCCAGCGCCGGTGATTGAGTGTTCAAAGATCCCCTATCCTGGTAAACACCAGCATCGGAGTTCCAATAGATGACATGCTCACCATCTTTGATATCATATCTTGAGACTAAGCCTTCCCTGATATTGACAACATTGCTCCCATTATCTAATAGGTCGAAAATATTCGGTTCATCGCGCATTTCCGGGGAAGGCGGCCCGGATCTTGAGGAAGAAGTACTCTTGGTCGCGGTAGCCGTAGGCTCTGCGCTTGATCACCTTGATGGTGTTGTTGATCCCTTCAACGATGCTGGTATTCAGCGGGTGACGGCAACGAGCCAGAATGCCGTGAAGATATGGCTTCAGGCGCTGGGCGAAGCGCTGTAACGCAGCGATCCCGCTGCCCATTGCCTGGTCGAGCCAGTTATCCCAGGCCTTGAGAGCCCAGCCTTCTCGGCGGTAATACCAAAGCCGCTTGAGTTCATCTCGCAGCAGATAGACTGTCAGCAAAGCCTGATTGGCTTCGAGAAGCTCTTGGAGCTGGATCTTCTGAGTCGGACTGAGGCACCTGCGGTTGCGCAATAGCAGCCAGCGAGCCGACTTTACGACCTTCCGGGCCGGCCGATCCTTGCGCAGTCGGTTGGCTTCATCGACGCGGACACGGTCAATCACCTCGCGGCCGTACTTGGCCACGACGTGGAACAGGTCGTAGACGACTTCGGCCTGCGGGCAATGCGCCTGGATCTCCAGCTCGTAGGCTGTTGTCATGTCGATGGCCACTGCCTCGATGCGCATGCACACCCCGTCGGGTAGCCACTTGAAGAAGGCTCGTGCCGTGTCGCGGGAGCGGCCAGGCCCAACCCATAGCACCTGGCGCTGAATCGGTTCGACCACCACGGTGGCATAGCGATGTCCCTTGTGGAGCGCGAACTCGTCCATGGCCAGATAGCGGATGGCTGACCAATCCGGCTCAGGCAATGAGGCTTTGAGCCGGCTCATGTCGATCGCCTTAACCGTGTGCCAGTTCAGGTCGTAGAAGCGGCTAACGCCTTGAATCGTCATGCCTTCCAGTAATCGACCACAGGCATCGGCCAACCGGTCGGTGACGCGTTGGTAACGGCTCAGCCAGCTCAGCTGCTCCAGCCGAGGCCCACCGCAGCGCTCGCACCAGATCCGCCGGCGAGGAACCACCAAAACGACCCGATACTCGAACAGCGGCAGATCCCGCACGCGACGAATGACCGTCTCATGCACCTGCCGACAGCGCTGCCCGCAGCTCGAACAGGTCATGACCTTCCGTTTGGGCTCCAAGTGCAGCTCAACAGTCCCCGTCTCGCCGTCGGGCCAGACTACGTCCTTGAGCCGGTAGCCCTCCCAAGACCCCAGTCTCTCCAACGTTCTTCGATCAAGCATCGGTCTCTCCAAGATCCGCTCGAGGAAACCCATCAACCCGAGCAAGAGTCTTACACCCGCGCGCTCTTGCCCGCGCCCGGTGGCTGTTGTGCGTGCTCAATCGGGCGCAAAACCTGCCTCAAAAAGCCCTTGCACCGGAAATCGGGGGAAATCCGAGCCAAAGACCGCGAAATCACTCTGGACTCCCCCGGAATACGCGCGCAGCTCAGAGAGTTGTGGCTGTCTCTGTCCTCGGTAGCGGCTCATTGCAGGGCTCGGCTTCGGACAGAAAGCGGCCGAGCGCGTCGAGGGCCTGCGTCGCCGCGTTGGTGATTCCACGCTGGAACTCACTGCTCGAACCGGCCCAGTTCGTCACGTCATGACGGCCACGAAGCACGATCGGAGACAGATCGGAAAACGTCGCCACCAGTACGACCGTATAGAAACCTCGCATGGCCTTGCCTTGCGAATAGGCGTACCGGAGTTCGACGTCCAGGGACGGTCCCGACTCGCTCTCGGTAAGCATGGACCGGATGTTTGCGTCCAGGTACTCGATGAGATTCTCGATGTCATAGGCATGCATCGATGGCCCGGTCACTCGACCTGCCCGACGGCGATCGATCACGCCGTCGAAGCTGGCCGTGCAGCTCACCGCCAACCGGGGCCCAGCCTCGACGTTCATTTCGATGGTCCGATACTCCCGATTGCCGCAGGCAGCCAGGAGTACCGTGACCAGCAGGACAAGCGACGCTCTGATCATGCGTTCGCGGCGCGGAGACGGCCTACTCGGCCGCAACCGCCGAATCATGCTGCACGATGAGCACCTCGCGCACGTTCTTGTTCATGACGAGCCAGTGCGTTTCGTCGGTGCCGCCCACATGGAAGTAGCGAATCCGTCCGGTGTAATCGGGAATGCGGTATCGACGGTCGGCGTCCATCGACCAGTCACCTTCCTCGATATGCGCGATCGCAGCCTGGATCGTGGCATCCATGCCGCGGAAGATCAGTTCGCGCTTTTCATCGACACCCATGGCCAACCAGGCTTCAGCGTAGGCATCCCGGTCATCATCCTCGTCCGGCTCGGGGAGTGGATGAACGAAGGTGTAGCTCTGACTGAAGCCCGTGTAGCGGGGCCGGTTTCGATTGTCGATGGAGAATTCCGACAGGGCCAGACTGACTTTCAGATCCGAAAGATCGTTCGTGATTCGCACGGTCGGCGAAATTCCGATGAAATCGCGGGTGTACTCGTAGTCCTCGTCCAGAACCTCATAGAGGATTTCCGGTTCGAGGACACTGATCTGATCCGTCAGGCCGGAGTCCAGGATTCGCTGGCTGAACTCCTCGGCCAAAGGCACGTCGATCAGGGCATCGCGGATGCTGCCGATCGCTTCTTCAGCACGACGATTCTTGCTGCTATCGATCGCGTGCACGATGAGCACGCCGAGCAATCCGCCACCAGCGGCCATCGCATTGGTATTCGATGCCTCGGTTTCGAGTTCCTTCTGCGTCGCGGTGATGAATACGCCGGACTCCTCGAGCGGGAAGCCGACCTCGCTGATGGGCTTGGTCGTCACGCAACCGGACAAGAACAACAGACAAAGGAACGCGCCCCAGACGGGCGAGCGATATCGATAAAACATGGGATTCCCCTGAAAACAACAAAAGCCAACGGAGGGGAATTCTACCGGCGCATGTCTTGCTTGTCCACGGACCGCTGCCGGTCAAGTAAAAAAGCCCGCGCAAGGCGTTGCTGGTTCGGCGTTTCTGGTGGGAAGGGATTGCTGATGCTGCGCATCAGCGTTCTCCGGGCGCGTCGCGCCCTCCGAATCGAACCGTGGGGTTCGATTCCTCCATAGGGGAGGCTAAAAATGAAAAAGCCCGCCGGTGGAGTAGAAGCTGTGTCGGAGGCTGCGGGAGGGGATTGCTGACGCTCCGCGTCAGCGAGCTCGCCTTCGGCTCGGTTCGAACTGGGTTCTGGAATCCGCCAGAGGGGACCCCAAAATAAAAAAGCCCGCGCAAGGCGGGCTTTTTCATTTTGGCGTCCCCTAGGGGATTCGAACCCCTGTCGCCGCCGTGAAAGGGCGGTGTCCTAGGCCTCTAGACGAAGGGGACGTAACCGGTGAAACAGGTACTGCTTCGTGCCTAGGCAAATCTTTTTGGTGGAGCCAGGCGGGATCGAACCGCCGACCTCTACAATGCCATTGTAGCGCTCTCCCAGCTGAGCTATGGCCCCACAACAAGCCGCGCATTCTAGCCAAGGATTTCGAGGCTGTCAAACACTTTGCGCGAAAAATTGCTCGGCGGTTCAGTGAACGGGATCGATGTTCATCAAGCCGTACCGCAGGGCCAGGCGCAGCAGCTCGACTTCGCTGCTCACGCGGGTCTTATCGTACACCCGGTACTTGTGCGTGGCTACTGTTTTCGGGCTCAGGTTCATGACCTCGCCGATGGCCTTGACGCGCATGCCCTGGGCCAGCATGAGCGCCACTTCGAGCTCGCGCGGGGTCAGGCCTTCGAAGGGGGTGTCGGGGGTGCCCGGCAGCATCGACAGGGCCAGTTGCTGCGCGATATCGGCCGCCAGGTAGCGCTCGCCCCGGGACACGGCCCGGAGGGCGGTCAGGAGCTCTTCGGCGGGGCTCGATTTCGACAGGAAGCCGCTGGCACCCACCTCCAGCAGGCGCGCTGGCAGGGGCGGCTCGGCGTGGGCGGTCAGTACGACCACCCGCACCCGCTGCGAAGCCCTGCGGATCCTGGCCGTGGCCTCGAGGCCCGAGCAGCCCGGGAGTTCCACGTCCATCAACACGATGTCCGGCTCGAGCTCACGGGCCAGGCGGATGCCCTGCTCGCCGGTGGCCGCCTCTCCAACTACATCGAAGCCCGGATCGTCGCTCAGCAAGCCGCTCAGGCCGCTGCGAACCACATCGTGATCGTCAACGATTACAATATCGATCATCTGCCAACGCCCTCCTGCTCATCCAGGGCTTAGCCCTGAACGTTGGTAGCCCCTTAGGTCTTCTTTCGCTCAGTATGCTGCAAACCCGCCCATGACTCAAGTGACCGTCCCGACCGCAGGCCCGCTGACTCCCGAAGAAGAGCGGCAGTGGATTCGCGCTGCGCACCAGGAAGTGGCGGATCTGTTCGGGCATCGCCCGGTCCTGTACTGGGCCGATCTGTTGCTGAGCGCCGCCGCGGCCTGGAGCGGCACCGTGCTGTACTTCATGGCCACGCCCTTCTCCGGCTGGCAGCTGCTGGGCCTGCTGGTGGCCGGCATCGCGTTCTACCGCGCCGGCACCTTCATGCACGAGATCATCCACATGCCCCGAGGCGTGCTGGTGAACTTCCGGCGCGCCTGGAACCTGTTGATCGGCGTGCCCCTGCTGATGCCCTGGGTGCTCTATCGCAATCACATCGGCCATCACACACGAGCCCACTTCGGCACGCCGGACGACGGCGAGTACCTGCCCCTGGCCGCTGCCCCGCTGCGCGACACCCTGCTCTACCTGGTGAAGGTGCCACTGCTGTCGCTGATGGCCTTTGCCCGCTTCGCGATCGCCGCGCCCCTGTCCTGGCTGATTCCCCCGCTGCGGCGCTGGCTTCTCGAGCGGGGCTCGGCCTATGTGTCGAATCCCTACTACCGCAAGCCCTTTCCGAAGAAGGACCGACGACACCTGTTGATCGTCGAGGCCCTGTGTCTGGCCTGGGTGCTGTTCTGGGTCGGCATGACCGTCTTCGGACCCGTCGAGCCCATTCACTGGCTGATGGCCTGGGTGCTGCACGCCTTCACCCTGGGCCTGAACTGGGTCCGGAATCTGGCGGCGCATCGTTACGACAACCCCGGTCAGGCCATGAGTCACATCGCCCAGCTGCAGGATGCGGTCAACATCACCGGTCAGACCTGGCTGACCTGCTGGCTGTTCCCGGTCGGTCTGCGCTACCACGCCCTGCACCATCTCTTCCCGGGCCTGCCCTACCACAGCATGGGCGAGGCCCATCGCCGCCTGGTCGATCGCTTCGGGCCGGATTCGCCCTACGCGGCGGCCAACCACTCCAGCTTCTTCCGCGTGGTCGGTCAGTTGCTGCGTTCGGCCAGCGACACCCGACCCGAAGCCTCCGCGATCGCGGTCTGGCGGGCAGCGGGCCGGGCGCCCGCATCCGGTAGAATGGCGGGCTGATTACTCGAAGCGCCCGACACCCTTGGTTTCCACCGCCCCTCTGGATGAATCGCAGCGTCCGCTCCCGGCCACGGCGCCGCCGCGCCTGCTCATCAATCCGCGCAGCTTCCGCATGAGCCTCGCCGGCCGGGCCGATCGCCTCCGGGCAATGGCTCGCAGGCACGGGCTGGAGCTGATCGAAGCCGAGACGCCAGAAGCCATGCGGGCGGCGGTGCGGGCGGCGATCGACGACTCGCCGTCGATTCTGGCCGTCAGCGGCGGCGACGGCACGGTGCAGGCCGTCATCACCGATCTGGCCGAGCTGTCCGACGAGTCGCAGCGCCCGCCCCTGCTCGTGCTTGGCGGTGGTCGCACGAACTACACGGCTCGCGACCTGGGCACGCACGCGGATCCGCTGCGCCAGCTGGAACGCGCGATCGAGCAGCCCGAGTCACTCCGGACCACGGTTCGCCACAGCCTGATCGTCCGCCAGTCCGGGCAGAACGACCGACACGGCTTCTTCATCGCCGGCGCGCGGGTCAACGACGTCATCCGGGATTGCCACCGTTACCGCAGCGGCGGGCGCGGCTGGCTGCGCCAGGGTCATGCATCGTCGGCCTGGCGCGTCATGCAGCTCGGCGTCCGCCGATTGTTCGGCGGCCTGCCCTTCCCACCGACGGAGCTGTCCGTCGATGCCGAGGACCTGGGACGTCTCGATGGCCGAATCCGGATTCTGCTGCTGACCACTCTGCAGCACCCGGGCGCCTGGATCGACCCTTACGCCGACCGCGGTCAGGGCGAATTGCGCCTGGATGCCATCGGCGCGAACGCCCGGCGTTTCTGGCTACGTCTGCCCAAAGCCGCCAGCGGGCATTTCTCGGCGTCCATGCAGCCCGAGCAGGGCTACCTGAGCGGACGCTGTGAGCGGGTCGAGATCAAGGGCATCGAGCAGATCTGCCTCGATGGGCAGGAACACGACTACCGCAAGGACCTGCCGCTCGACATCCTCACCGGCCCGGCCTTCAGGTTTCTGCAGCCGTGAGCGCGCTGGTCGACTTCATGGCCGGCGATCCGGCCCTGGATCAGGTCCCGGACGGCACGCAGGCCCTGGTGGACGCCATTCGCGAGCGCCACGGCGCAGCGGTTCAGGGCGTTCTGCTCTATGGCTCCTGCCGTCGCAAGAACGATGCCGGCGAGGGCCTGGTCGATCTGCTGGTGCTGGTCGACCGCTATCGACCGGCGCTCGGCGGTCGCCTGGCCGCCGCACTCAACCTCCTGCTGCCACCCAACGTCTACTACCTGCAGACCGAAGGCCCGAGCGGCACCCTGCGCTGCAAGTACGCGGTGATCCGCCTCGACCAGCTCGAGCGGCGCGTTCGCGCTCGCCACGATCATTATTTCTGGGCCCGCTTCTGCCAGCCCATCCGCATTGCCCACGCCGAGCCTGGCGTCCGGAATCGTCTGGCCGTGCTGCGCGCAGACGCCGCGGTCAGCTTTGCCCGTCGCGTCGCCCCCTTGCTGCGGGAGCCTCGAAGCCCCGCTGAATTCTGGACCGAGGCCATGCGACGCACCTATCGCTGCGAACTCCGACCGGAGCCCCCGGGGGCGGCCGCGACCCTGATCGGCCACGACCCGGACTACTGGCAGTACATGGCCCCGGCCCTTGCGGCCGAGCCGCGCGCGGGCCTGCTTTGGCAGGACGCGCGCCTGGCCAGCCGTCGCGGCGCCCTGAGCCGGCTGAACAGCGCGCTCGCCTGGGGCCTGCGTCGCTTCTGGGGCAAGGCGATGAATCTGGCGCGCCTGTTCAAGGCCGCCGGCACCTTCACCAACGGCATCGACTACCTGGTCTGGAAGGTCGAGCGCCATAGCGGCGTGCGCATCGAACCGACCGAGCGCATGCGCGCCCATCCCCGCCGGGCGGCCTGGGGCCTGGCCTGGCGGACCTGGCGGCAGGGAGGATTTCGTTGATGAGCAAACCGTCGAGTTCCACCGTGGCCACGCTGACGCAAGGCGGTGCTGCGAGCATGTTGCTGGCCTTCGCCAGGGCCTATCCGGGGCGCACGGCCCTGGCCCTGCTGGCCCTGATCATCGCCGGTGTCCTCGACGGCCTGGGCCTGTCGATGATCCTCGGCATGCTCAACCTGGCCACCGGCACCGACGAGGAGCCCTCCGCGCCTGAACAGGCCGCACTGGAGGTGGTCGCCTGGCTGGGCATCGAACCGACCACCACCAGCCTGCTGACCCTGGGTGTGGTGCTGATCGCGGTCAAGGCGGCCATCGTGCTGCTCGCCAATCGTCAGGTCGGCTACACCGTGGCGCACGTGGCCACGGACCTGCGCCTGCGCCTGATCCGCGCCGTCACCGCGAGTCGCTGGCGCTACTACCTCAGTCAGCCGGTCGGAAAGCTGTCCAACGCGGTGGCCACCGAGGCCCATCGCGCCTCCGAGGGCTTCTTTCACGGCGCGGTGATGGCCACCCAGGGCATCAACGCCCTGATCTACGCCAGCCTTGCCCTGATGATCTCGCTCAAGGCGAGCCTGATCGCCCTGGCCTTCGGGGGCTTCCTGCTGGGCCTGCTGCATTTTCTCGTGCGAACGGCCGGTCGCGCCGGCCGCGATCAGACCGGACTGATGAGTTCCATGCTGGCCGTGATGACCGACCAGCTCGGCGCGGTCAAACCCCTCAAGGCCATGGCCCGCGAAGAGCACATCGACGCGCTCATGTCGAGCCAGACCCGGGATCTGAAAACCGCCCTTCGCCATCAGGTCCTGTCGAAGGCGGGTCTCCAGGCCCTCCAGGAACCGCTGCTGGCGATCCTGGTCGGCATCGGCTTCTTCTACTTCCTCGTGCAGATGAACCTGCCGATGGCCACGGTGATGATGATGATCTTCCTCATCGCCCGCTCCGTGAACCACCTGGCCAAGGCGCAGCGCTCGCTGCAGCACATGGCCATCAGCGAGTCGGCCTACTGGTCGCTGCGCCAGACCATCGAAGAGGCCGAAGCGGAACGCGAACCGCCGCGCGGCCATCGCACGCCCAGCCTCGAGCAGGGCATCGAGTTCGACCACGTTCGCTTCGCCTACGATCGCGAACCGGTCGTCGATGGCCTGAGCTTCCGCATCCCGGCCGGCCAACTGACCGTTTTGACCGGCCCATCGGGCTCCGGCAAGACGACGATCATCGACCTGGCTGCCGGTCTGCTGCACGCCGATTCGGGTCGGGTGCTGATCGATGGTCAGCCCCTCGACGAGATCGACCACCGACAGTGGCGGCGGATGATCGGCTACGTCCCGCAGGACCCATTGCTGATCAATGACACCCTGCTCAGAAACCTCACGCTCGGCGAAGACGGCATCCCGCGAGAGCGAATTCTCGCCGCCATCGAACAGGCCGATGCGGGGGAGTTCGTCCGCGCCCTGCCCGACGGCCTCGACACGGTGCTCGGCGAACGCGGCGGCCGCCTCTCCGGTGGCCAGCGCCAGCGTCTGGCGATCGCACGCGCCCTGATTCATCAGCCTCGCCTGCTGATCCTCGACGAGGCGACCTCGAGCCTCGACGAGGTGGCCGAATCCGCGGTCGTCGAGACCGTCCAGCACCTCAAGGGCCAACTGACCCTGCTGGCCGTCAGCCATGATCGGGCGCTGGTCGACATCGCCGATCAGGTGATCCGCCTCGAACCCGCATCCTCGCAAGGCAAGGCCGAGGCCGGCGATGACGCTTAGACAGTTCCGCCGGCGAATGGGCTTTCACCTGCTGCGGCTCCTTGCCGCAGTGCAGGCCCGACGAGGCATGGCGGCGGTCCGCCGCAGCGGGGATCGGCTGGGCCGATGGCACCACCGATTCGCGTTCCAGCAGCGCCGCTCGTTGAGACGTCAGCTGGAACGGCTGTTCGACCGGCCCGCGGGCGATCCGCAGTGCCGACAGTGGCTGGAAAGTGCCTATCGACTCAGCGACCGGGCGATCCTCGAAGTGCTGGCCATGTATTCCGGTCATCTCACGCCGGCCGAGGTCGCCGAGGGCTGCGAAGTCACCGGACTGGACGTGCTGGGCAAGGCCCTCGAACAGGGCCGCGGCGTGCTGCTGCTGGGCTGGCACATGGGCAACGGCGTGGCCATGGCGACCCACCTGGCCGAACGGGGCTACCCCGTGTCCGTCGTTCACCGCGAATCGAACAAGATCCAGCCCGGCTTCTACGCCCGCGGCATTCCGCGCATGGGCCTGAACGCGATCCCCGCCCAACCCGCGGCCGTCGGTGTTCGACAGATGCTCAAGACCCTCAAGGGCGGCGGCATCATCTACATCCTGATGGATCAGGGCATCAAGCGCGGTGTCGAACAGCGGTTTCTGAACAAGCGGATGCCGATGCCGCCCGGCCCGGCCGAGCTGGCCCGTCGAACGGGCTGCGAGATTCTCAGCGCGCGTCTGTGCGGCGTCGAACCCAACTGGCGCTTCGAGATTCACCAGGAAGCGACGCTCGACAAGAACGAGCCACTGGAACAAAGCGTGGAAAAATTGACTCGGATCATGGAAGCACCCATTCTCGAGCATCCAGAATGGTGGTCCTGGCACCAGCGTCGCTGGGCCCGTTACCCTTTCATCAGCGATTGAACGAATCGGGGTTATCGAACGCATGGCATTGCTCATCCAACGCATCGCACGGGGGCTTACACCGGCCCTGTTCAGCGCGGACCGTCCACCGGCACGTCAGAACCGACCGGACCGCATCGTGCTGGGCGTCAAGCCCGGTCAACGACCCTCGGACAAGCCGCCGGTCCGGATCTTTCTCGGGACCGAACGCGGGCAGTTCCGCGCCGAACACGTCTTCCTGTGGTCGATCGAGAAGCATCGGGACCCTGCCCGGATCTACGAGATCTACCTGCTCCGGGACCTCAAGGGCTTCCGGCGGAGCTTCTGGCTGACCGGCTTCACCAATTACCGTTTTGCCATTCCGGAGTTCGCCGGATTCGAAGGCCGGGCCATCTACAACGATGCCGATCAGGTCTACCTGACCGATCCGGCCGAACTGTTCGACACGGACATGGCCAAGGCCGGGTTCCTGTCGATCAATGATCGTGACACCTCGGTCATGCTGATCGACTGCAAGCGCATGGCCGAGGTCTGGAACCCACACGACGTGCGCCGTCTCAAGCGCAAGGCGCTCGAAGCGCGAGCCCGCCAGGCCCGCCTCTGGGGCGATCTCGACGATGGCTGGAACGCACGCGACAGCGAGTACAGCCCCGGCGAGTCGAAGCTGGTTCATTTCACCACTCTGCACACGCAGCCCTGGCAGCCGTTTCCGGGTCAGTTCGTCTACTACCCGAACCCGACCCACCCACTCTGGCCCGAGCTGGAGGCCGAGGCCCTGTCCAGGGACTTCATGCCGGTCTCGGCCACCCGTCCGTCGCGGGACTGGCCGAGGACGAAGCTGAAGCTGTCCTCCCGGGATGATGGAGAAAGCATCCAGGCCCTGCTGTCCGCCAGCCGCCACGAACGGCAGCAGGCCTCGATCACGGTCCGGGACTGGCTGACGGAGATCCCCGACGCCGACGTGCCCTGGGTGCTGTCGAGACTGTTCGCCTCGACGCCCGAGCTGACCGTCAACCTGACTGAACCGTTCAGCAATCGCACCCGATACCGCCGGACCGCACACTTCTGGCTGCAGCAGCTGCAGATGGCCAGCCGCCGCCACCCGAACACGCGCTGGCTACTGAATCATCGCAGCGGGCTCTCGGGCGCGGTCACCTGCAGCGGCGGCCCGGCCGACGAGGGCGATATCCTGGTCCTGCTGCATCGCAAGCCCGGACACAATCAACAGGCCCGGGCGATCGCCGAGGAACTCGGCCGACAGACCGGCAGACCGGTGCGCGAGCACCGCATCGAATCCACTGAAGCGGGCTTCGCGATCGGACGCCTGTTCGGGCGCAGTCCCGAACCACCCGAGCTGGACACGATCTCGATCGTGGTCGCCGGCGGCTGGCTTCCGACGCGTTACGCACGAGCGCTGGCCAGACAGCGTCCTCGCCTGCGTCTGATCCTGAGCGGCCGCAAGGCCGGCCCGCCTCCCGAGCACGGGGGTGTCGTGATCCAGTGCCGCCATTTCGGCCTGCCCGCTGCCCCGCGTCGTCTCCTCAGCCTGCTGCCGCTCAACCGCGGCCAGGCCGATCATGGAGGCGCGCGGGAGGCCTGGTCCGAGTGGCTGGAGGCACCGCGCCGCGCTGCCCTGCTGATCGGCGGCGCCTCGAAGTCGCACCGCTTCTCGGCCGACGACGCCCGCCGCCTGGCAGCCACGGCCTCGGCCTGGGCGGCGGAACAGAAGGCCCGCCTGCTGGTCGTCACCAGCCGTCGATCCCTGAATCGGATCGGCGAGCTGAAGGCGGCACTCGGCGAGGCGGATCTGCTCTATGTCTTCCAGCCGGGCGACGAGAACAATCCCTACCGTCTGGCCCTGGAACACAGCGACGAGCTGGTCGTCACCGGCGAGAGCGAATCCATGCTCGCCGACGCCGCCAGTCGCGGCAAGGGATTCCTCGTCTGGCCGCTGTCTCGCCGCCCCGATGGAGCCTGGTCCCGCCTGAGTCGGGCGATCGCCGACAAGGCCACGCGCCCACGCTTCAATCGGCGCGGCAGCATTCGTCCCCAGCAGGGCCTGACCTATCTTTGCGCCCGCTGGGTCGAGCGGAACTGGATCCTGCCGCCACGCGATACGAACGCCCTGCTCAAGGCGCTGTACGATCAGGGCCTGGCCGCGCCATTCGGCCAGCCTGCCCCGGCGTCCTTCCGCCCGAGCAGCGAATGCGAGGCCCTGGTCCGCCAGGCACGTGGCCTGCTGGCCATCCAATCCAGGGCAGAAGCCGCTGACGCCGCCGCCCAACTCACCCTGATCTGACCTGAAGAAACCGCATGTCCAGCAACGCCGAAACCCTGACCCGCCCGCAGCCCCCGGCCCAGGGCCGAGCCCTTCCGACCCTGCTCGATGGCGAGGCCCTGGCCGCGATCCCCACCGGCCAGTTCCGCGATGCTCAGCCCTACCCCTGGCTGAACCCCGAGGGCCTGTTGACCGACGAGGCCTTCGACCTGCTGCGCGCCAATCTGCCCGAAGTCGAGCAGATGAAGGCCAGCTTCGGCCGCAAACGAGCGCATGGACAGACCCCCCATGATCGCTACGCCCTCGAATACCATCCCGGACTCGACATCCATCCGGTCTGGCACCAGCTGATCGAAGAGCTGAACGGCCCCGTCTACCAGAACTGGCTGGCCCGGTTGTTCGCCACGCGTCGCTTCCGCCTCAGCTACCACTGGCACTACGCTCCGCGCGGGGCCTCGGTCTCGCCGCACTGCGATGCCAAGCGCAAGCTCGGCTCCCACATCTTCTACTTCAACACCCCGGACGAATGGGATGAGCGCTGGGGCGGTGAGACCGTGGTGCTCGACGACGGCGGTCGCTTCTCGCGTGCCAGCGCGCCGGATTTCGACGATTTCGACCGCGCCTGGACCGCGAAGGCCATGGGCAATCGTTCGCTGCTGTTCCAGCGCCAGGGCAATTCCTGGCACGGTGTCCGTCGCCTTGACTGCCCGGAAGGCCGCCTGCGAAAGGTCTTCATCATCGTCGTCAATGCGGACAATCTCGCCGGCCGCCTGCGCCGCCTCTTCCACCGACCCGACGGCGCCTGAACGGCCGCCGCATCGCGTTCTGCTAACATCGACTCCGGTGATTCGATGGAGCTTGCATGCGAACGCTTTGTCTTCTACTCGGCCTGATCGTCTGCTCGGTCTCGCAGGCCGATCCGACCACGCTGATCTACCGCTGCGAAGTCGACGGGACCGTCGTCTTCGCCGATCAGCCCTGCGACGCCAGCGCCACCCCCTACGACACGACGGCGTCCCTGAGCATCATCGAACACAGCAAGGATCTGAAGACCGGCAACGAGGCCGTACAGGCCCTGCTGAGCCACCGACGCGAACAGCAGGCCGAACGACGGCGCCTGCGCGAACAAGTGACCGCCGCGCCTCCAGCGCCGGTGGTCATCGTCGAACAGGTGCAGACCACGCCCCTGCCCTGGTACCCGCGCCACTGGCGTCCGGAGCGACGCCCACTGCCGCCGGCCAGCATCCCGGAACGACCGAGCCGATACTCCGCGCTGAGCGGCCCGTTCCCGGGCACACGCCGAACCCCCGACCCCTTGCACCAGGACCCACCGAGAAACTGAGCCATGTCCGATATCCGTTCCTTTGCCGGCCCTCTCGGCGTAACGATTGGCGTAACGATCGGCGTAATGATTGTTGCAATGATCGCGGCACTGATCGCCCTGCCCTTCGCGCTGCAATCGACCAGCGAGCCGAGCCCTCCGACCGAGTCGGCCGACGCGCCGAGCGCAGCAGAAGCGATCGCGCCGGACCTCCCCGAGGACGCGGCGCCGGAGCTGGCCTGGCAGCTGGACGACTCGCCCCGATCGGCCTCGGCCCTGGCCGTCTCTGGCCTCGAACAGTGGCCGGGGGAACGACTGCTGCAGATCCGAGCCGCCGCACGTCCTCGCGGCGACTGGCTGAGCCTGGACCTGGGCCCGGCGGGGCGCATCGCGGGACCGGTCCAGCGCCGCGTCGCACACGCCAACGGCGATGAGAGCCTGCTGGTCCGCGACGGCGGCCACGAGGCCCTGCCCCGAGCCCTCCTGACCTGGGGCGAGGAGGGTCTGTTCGGACGAATCCAGACCGAACAGGGCCTGTTCCTCGTGCACAGCGACGCGGCCGGCAGCTGGCTGGTCGACGTCAATGACCCGAAGCTGAGCGTCGATGCCTTCGAACACGACGTGCTGGAGCCATCGGCCAGGACCATCGCGTCGACCGCGGCGAGTATGGCCTCGGGCCAGGAAGCGATCGCGCAGCCGGCCTCCGATGACGCCCATCTGATCGACGTGATGTTCGCCTATCCGCCGAGCATGGTGGAGCGCTACCCGGACGGCCTGATCACCACCCGCCTCAACCATCTCGTCGCGATCGCCAACCAGACCTTCGTCGACACCCAGGTGCCGGTGGCGGTGCGCCTGGTCGGTCAGACCCTGGTCGACTACCGGGCCAGCGAGGAGAACGGCGAAACCCTGGGCAACCTGCAGCAGGCCCTGGCCGGGAATCCGGTGGCCGGACTGGGCACGCTCGCCGCGCAGCGCAACGCCCTGGGGGCGGACATCGTCGCCTTCACCTGGCCCCACGACATCGAGACCCGTGGCAGCTGCGGCATCGCCTTCTTTCCGTTCTTCGAGAACGGCCGATACGACCCGAGCTACGGCGTCCATATCGACAACGACGGCTTCAGCAACTGGTCGGTCTGCTCCGACTCGGTCTTCACCCACGAGCTGGGCCACAATCTGAACGCCGAGCACCAGCGCAGCCGCTCCAGCGGTGACGATCCGGAGCGCTCGAACTACGCCTGGATCCGCTTCGGCGAACTGCACAGCATAATGGGTAGTTTCGGCACCGGCGATCAGGACCGCTACCGACGCCTGGACGTGTTCTCGAACCCGGCCATCCAGTGCGGCGGCGCGCCCTGTGGTTCGAGCGCCCCCGGCACCGGCGCGAACAATGCGGCGGAAATCCTGCAGCTCGCACCGATCCTGGCCAGCTACCGGGGCTCGATCTCGAGCGAGTCGGTGAGCCGACCTGGCCCGAGCGCTCTGGATCAGGATCAGGACGGCCAGCTCGATCGGGACGACCCCTTCCCCTTCGATCCCTTCGACGGCCAGGGCGACCCGGACCCGGACCCTGCCCTGGTCTTCAGTCCTCGGGCACTGGCCGATGAGGCCGACACGGATCAGGAACTGCTGGTCGTCTCCTCCGGCAGCAACGAGGTCCTGGCCTTCGGCATCGATGGGGAATTTCGCAGCGTGGCCCTGCGCCCCGAGCGCGTCAATCCCGGGCCGATCCTGACCGGCTACTCCGATCTGATCGCGGATTCCGAAGGACGGCTCTATCTGCTCGCCAATGGCGATGTGCGTCGCTACGATCGTCTGTCCGGGCGACTGATCGATGTCTTCCTCGGCTCGCAACGACCGGAGCCGAACGATCTGCTCAGCGCATTTCCGCGCGCCATGGCCACCCTGCCCAACAACCAGTTCGTCGTCCTCGGCGACACGGCCATCGAGCGCTACAGCGCTGATCAGGGCCGGCTGCTGACGCGCCTGCAGGGCGCCGAGCCGACCCGGGAACCGGCGAACTGGAACGAACAGCTCGATCTCGCCCTGCGCGCGGCTGCCCATATCGCTCTGCGTCTCTATGTCGCCGAGGCCACCGGCAATCGCATCCTGGCCTTCTCGGCGGCCACCGGACAGCGTCTACCCGACCTCGCCGGCCCGGACAACGGCCGCATCGTCGATCCCTGGGATCTGGCCTTCGACGCCCAGGGACGCCTGTACCTGGCCAACGGCGAAGCCGCCAACGTGCTCCGCTATGACCTCAATGCCGGATTCCTCGACGAATTCATTCCGAGTGGCCGCGGTGGGCTGATCCACGCGCGCGCCCTGGCCTTCGGGCCCGAGGGCGATCTCTACGTCGCCGATCGCGAGCGCGACGCGGTGCTCCGCTACGACGGCGAAACGGGTGCCTTCCTCGAGACCGTGGTCGAACCGGGGGCGAACGGTCTCGATGCCCCCGTATCGCTCGCGTTCAGCGCCCGCATCGATCAGACCGTGGCCGGCACCAGCGGGCACTTCTTCGCTCCGGAACGCGCCGGCGAGGGCTGGCTGGTCGAGCGCCTGAACGACAACACCGCGGCCATGAGCTGGTTCACCTACCCGCCGGACAGCGACGCGGAGGCCGAGCAGGCCTGGCTCGTCGGCATCGGCGCCATCGACGGTGCCCGCATGGTCTTCGACGAAGTCTTCGTCAGCCGGGGCCAGGGCTTCGGTGTGGACTTCGACCCCGACAGCTTCGAGCTCGTTCCCTGGGGACAGTTGAGCATGGAATTCCATGACTGCAATGCCGGCGTGGCCCATTGGACCGGACCCGAGGACTGGGGCAGTGGCGAGCAGCGCTTCGATCGGCTCATCGAAATCCCCGGCCTGCCCTGCGGCAGCGAGCCGCGCCCGGCCGAACCGGCGCGCCCCGGCGTGTCCGGCCAGTGGTTCGAGCCGCAGCGATCGGGTCAGGGCTGGTTCATCGAGGAAGTGGCCGACGGCGCGCTGTTCGTTGCCTGGTACAGCTACGATGCGCAGGGGCACCAGCAATGGCTGGTCGGAAACGGGGAGATCGCCGAGGGCATCGCCCATTTCCCCGAGATGCTCCGACCGGTGGGGACGCGCTTCGGCTCGGCCTTCGACCCGGGCGAGGTCGTCCTGGAACCCTGGGGCAGCCTGACGATCCGCTTTACCGACTGCCTGAATGCAGTGGCCGAATATCAGGCGATCGACCCGACGGTCGGTGCGGGCATGCTCTTCCCGGAGCGCCTGACGCAGCTCGAGCAGCTCGACTGCGCCATCCCCTAAAGGGGACGTTGCGTCAGTAGCCTTCGAGCACGTCCGCCCCGGGCGGCGGCACGAAGCGGAACAAGGCCGAGTCCAGCTCGGGGTTGCGGACGAGGCCTTCGAGCTCCAGTCGGGTCAGCTGACCGAAGGTGTCGTTCAGCTCCAGCGCCACCGGCAGGCCATCGGCGAAAAACAGGCGTGCCCGCTCGAACTCGGCCTCCTCGGCCAGGGGTCGGAACTCGATCACGTCCTCCATGCCGCTGTCCTCGATGCGGTAGAAGCGATCGAGCAGTTCCGGTCGGGTCAGCACCAGCAGCGGCGACTCTTCGGCCGGCGGCTGAGGACGCACCGTGACCTGCTCCAGGGCCTCGTCGTAATGCCAGAGACGCTCGCCATCGGCCACCAGCTCCTGGGGAAAGGGGTCGACGTAGCGCCAGCGAAAGCGATCGGGGGCGGCAAAGAAGATCTCTCCCGATGAGGATTCGGAAATGAAGCCATCGGCATCCAGGGTCGTCTGCGAGAATCGCCCGGACATGGATTGAAGCTGATCGGCAAATCGATCGAGTTGACCGCGGGCCGATTCCTGCGCCGGCAGGCCGGAGGCCAGGGCGGCGAGAAGCAGCAACAGCATGGGTTTCATCGGCAACACTCCAGAAGAAAGCGGGTCGGGACCCCGGACCCTGAACGGTCCCGGGCTCAGTCGCGGGGCGGCGCCGGCGCCAGCACTTCACGCTGGCCATTGTGCTCGGGCGGAGAGACCACGCCCTGGGCTTCCATTTCCTCGATCAGGCGGGCCGCGCGGTTGTAGCCGATGCGCAGCTGCCGCTGGACCGAGGAGATCGACGCCCGGCGACTACTGGTCACATAGGCAACGGCCTTGTCGTAAAGTTCATCGTCGGAGTCGCCGCCGCCGGAACTCTCGGGCAGGCCGTTTTCGCCGATGGTCATGCCGTCGCTGGTCGTCTGGGTATCGGCCAGTACGTCTTCGAGGTAGTCGGGCTCACCCTGTTGCTTGAGCCACTCGACCACTCCGTGCACCTCGTGGTCGTCGACGAAGGCCCCGTGGATTCGCTCGGGGACGCCCTGCCCCGGCGGCAGATAGAGCATGTCACCGTGGCCGAGCAGCTGTTCGGCGCCCTGCTGGTCGAGGATGGTGCGCGAATCGATCCGCGAGCTGACCTGGAAGGCCATCCGCGTCGGGATATTGGCCTTGATCAGGCCGGTGATCACGTCCACGGAGGGCCGCTGCGTGGCCAGCACCAGATGGATGCCGGCGGCACGCGCCTTCTGGGCCAGGCGGGCGATCAGCTGTTCGACCTTCTTGCCGACGATCATCATCATATCGGCGAACTCGTCGACCACCACCACGATGTAGGGCAGCTTGGTCAGCGTCGGCGCCTCTTCGCCGGCAGGAATGGCGCTGGGATCGATCAGGGGGTCGGGAATCGGCTCGCCCTTGTCGATGGCCTCCTTGATCTTGCGATTGAAGCCGGCCAGATTGCGCACGCCCACGGCCGCCATCAGACGATAGCGCCGCTCCATTTCCGCCACGCACCAGCGCAGCGCATTGGCCGCTTCCTTCATGTCGGTCACGACCGGCGTGAGCAGGTGCTGGATGCCCTCGTAGACGGACAGTTCGAGCATCTTCGGGTCGACCATGATCAGGCGCACCTGGTCCGGCGTGGCCTTGTAGAGCAGGCTGAGAATCATCGCGTTGATCGCCACCGATTTCCCCGAGCCGGTCGTACCGGCCACCAGCAGGTGCGGCATCTTGGCGATATCGGCCGTCATCGGCTTGCCGGAAATGCTCTTGCCCAGTCCCAGGGTCAGCGGCGAGGACGACTTGACGTAGGCTTCCGAGGCGAAGATGTCGCGCAGATAGACGATCTCCCGATTCTCGTTGGGGATTTCCAGGCCGATGACGCTCTTGCCCGGGATGACGTCGACCACGCGCACGGAAATCACGCTGAGGCCGCGCGCCAGGTCCTTGGCCAGATTGGAGATCTGCGCCCCCTTCACCCCGGGCGCGGGCTGCAGCTCGAAACGCGTGATCACCGGCCCCGGGTGCACGGCCACGACCTCCACCTCGACGCCGAAGTCGGCCAGTTTCAGTTCGACCTGGCGACTCATCGCCTTCAGGGCGTCTTCGGAGAAGGCGGCCTTGGCCTGCTTGGGCTCGTCGAGCAGATCCAGCGGCGGCACGCCCGAATCACTCAGATGCTTGAACAGGGGCTGCTGCTTGTGGCGGGTCTCGACCGGCCTGGTGATGGTCGGTTCCACCCGGGGCTCGATCCGAACCTCCGGCTTGGTCTTGCGCTTGATCGTGTCGCGTTTGCGTACTTCCTCGCGCTCGGCGCGCGCCCGACGACCCGCGAACCAGTCCCGCAGCCTGCCGAAGCGATCGACCAGCCAGGCGGCCAGCCAGATCGCGCCACGGCCCGTGCGATCGACCACGCGAATCCAGCTCAGGCCGGTGAACAGGGTGATCCCGGCGAGCAGGATGGTGAGGTTGATCAAGGCGGCTCCGGTGAAGCCCATGGTCCGCACCATCGGCCCGGCCAGCAGGGCGCCGAGCACCCCGCCGCCATCGTCCAGCGCGCCGCGGGACTGCATGTCCAGCAGGATGCAGCCGGCCAGCACGATCAGCAGCAGACCGCCGGTGCGAACGCTCCATTCGGCCAGACTGGCCGGTTCGGTCCGCTCGCGCAGGATGCGCAGGCCTGCCAGCCCCACGAGCAGCGGGGCGACGTAGGCCATGTAGCCGAACAGCACCAGGAACAGATCCGAAAGCCAGGCCCCGAAGGAGCCACCGAGATTGGCCACCTGGCTGCCCGAGGCGGCCCGCGACCAACCCGGATCGGTCGGGTCGTGCGAGAACAGGGCCAGCAGCAGGTACAGGGCCAGCACCAGGATGATCAGGAAGGCCGACTCGGCCATCCGCCGCGCCATCGCGCCGCCCGAATCGGACGACGCGTCGGCCTGATTGCCGGCGGATTTCTTGGCCGAAGCTTTGCTCATATCAAGAGCATACTTGAATAAGGCGCTTCAATCGATTGATTCTATTCACTCGACTCAGGACTTGAGCGCCGGATGGACCAGCTCGCCATCGCGCACATTGATGCCCCGCGCCAGCGACTCCATCTCCGCCCAATCCGAACGCGCCATGCGCTGCACGTACGGCAGGATCGCCGCCGACAGGGCCTGGCTCGAGGTGCGCGGCACCGCGCCCGGCATGTTGGTGACGGCAAAGTGGGTGACGTCATCGACCTTGTAGGTCGGGTCGGCATAGGTCGTCGGACGGGTCGTCTCGAAGCAACCGCCCTGGTCGACGGAGATATCGACCACCACGCTGCCGGCTTCCATATTGGAAATCATCTCGCGGGTCACGACGTGGGGGGCGCGGGCGCCGGTCACCAGGACGGCCCCGATCACCATGTCCGCGCGGGCGACGAAATCACCCACGGTCTCGATGTAGGGGTACAGCGCGGTCACGTTCGGACCGATGGCCATCATCTCGGCCAGACGATCCTGGCGCTTGTCGAACACGGTCACGCGCGCACCGGAGGCTGCCGCCAGACGGGCGGAATTGCCACCGGCCGCACCGGCGCCCAATACCACGACATGGCCACGATCGGCCGACGGCAGGCCGCCCAGCAGAATGCCCCGGCCACCCTGCGGCTGGTGCAGCAGGTGGGTCGCCACCTGGACGCCGATGCGCCCGGCGATGTTGCTCATCGGTGCCAGCAGCGGCAGGCTGCCATCGGCTTCCTCGACGGTCTCGAAGGCCACGCCGGTCAGGCCGATCTCGAGCAGGCGCTCGGTCAGCTTGGGCTCGGCGGCCAGGTGCAGATAGCAGAACAGGAGGTGGTCTTCGCGCAGATGCTCGAGGTCGCCGGCGATCGGCTCCTTGACCTTGACCACCAGCTCGGCCTTGCCATACAGGGCCGCGGCATCCGGCAGCACCTTGACGCCGACCGCTTCGAAGTCGGAATCCGCAAAGCCGCTCAAGCGGCCGGCGTCGGCTTCGATGTAGACGTCGTGACCGGCCCGGACCAGATCGCCGCAGGCGGCGGGGACCAGGGCAACGCGGCCTTCCAGGGTTTTCGTTTCGCGCGGAATGCCGATACGCATGATGCTTGTCTCCTAAACTGGGCCAGGGCCCGAAATGTGGATAATGGACGGCCCGGCCGCCGCTTGCGGCACTGGGGCTACGTTGCTTGGATTGTCCTCCCGGCGACCTTACCTATACCCGTCGATACTGGTCCGATCACTGGAGAAAATTATACTATGGCCGACACCCGTCATTTCCGCCTGCTGATCCTCGGTTCCGGCCCGGCCGGCTACACTGCGGCGGTCTACGCGGCACGCGCCAACCTCGAGCCCGCCATCATCACCGGCATCCAGCAGGGCGGCCAGCTGATGACCACGACGGACGTCGAGAACTGGCCGGGCGACTACCCGGATCTCCAGGGTCCGGAGTTGATGGCCCGGATGCTCAAGCATGCCGAGGCCTTCGACACGGAGATGATCTTCGACCACATCCACACGACCGACCTGAGCCAGCGCCCCTTCCGCCTGGAGGGCGACAGCGGGATCTACACCTGCGACGCCCTGATCATCGCCACCGGTGCCTCGGCACGCTACCTCGGCCTCGACTCGGAAGAAGCCTTCAAGGGCCGCGGCGTGTCGGCCTGCGCCACCTGCGACGGCTTCTTCTACCGCAACAAGCCGGTGGCCGTGATCGGCGGCGGCAACACCGCCGTCGAGGAAGCGCTCTATCTGTCGAACATCGCCTCCAAGGTCGTGCTGGTGCACCGGCGCGACGAACTTCGCGCCGAGAAGATCCTCCAGGAGCGCCTCTTCCAGCGCGTCGAGGAAGGCAAGGTCGAAATCCACTGGAACCACGTTCTCGACGAGGTGCTCGGCGACGATGACGGCGTGACCGGCATGCGCATTCGCCACGTTCAGGACGACAGCACCCGGGATTTCGATCTGGACGCGGTCTTCATCGCGATCGGTCATGATCCGAACACGCGGATCTTCGCCGAGCAGATCGACATGAAGGACGGCTACATCCAGATTCGATCCGGCCTGGAGGGCATGGCCACCCAGACCAGCGTGCCCGGCGTGTTCGCCGCCGGCGACGTCGCCGACCACGTCTATCGGCAGGCCGTGACCTCCGCGGGCTTCGGCTGCATGGCCGCCCTCGACGCCGAACGCTTCCTTGACGAACAGGGCGAGTGATCGACGGACACTGCTACCGGGGCGAATCGGCGCCCTGCCCCGTGCTGCCTGGAATGCGCTGAGCCCCGATGCCGGTCCGTTCATGGACTGGCGCTTTCTCGCCGCCCTCGAAGACAGCGGCTGCCTCGAACCGGGAAGCGGCTGGCAGCCCTGCCCCATCCTCGTCGAGGACGGTCAGGGGCAGCCCCTGGCCGCAGCCAGCGCCTACCTGAAACAACACAGCCACGGCGAATTCGTGTTCGACTGGGCCTGGGCACGGGCCGCCGAACAGACCGGCCTGAGCTGGTATCCCAAACTGCTGGTGGGCGCCCCATTCAGCCCCGTGTCCGGCCCACGCCTGCTCGGTGCCGAATCGCATCCCGACGCGGCCAGGACCTTGATCCAGGCCCTGGAGACGATGGTTGAAAGCCACCGCCTGTCCTCGGCCGGGATCAATTTCTGCGACCGGCACGACATCGAGCTGTTGCGCGAAGCCGGGTGGCTGGAGCGCTTCGACTGGCAGTTCCACTGGCACAACCCCGGCTACCGTGATTTCGAGGACTTCCTGTCGATGCTGAAGAGGAAGCCTCGCAAGAACATCCGCGCCGAGCGGCGTCGGGTGCAGGAGGCCGGCTGGCGCTTCGAGTGGGTCTCCGGTGAGCAGATGCAGCCCGCCGATCTGGATCTGGCCGAACGCTGCTACCACTCGACCTTCGCCCTGTACGGCAACCTGCCTTCGCTCAATCGGGCCTTCTTCGAGCGGGTCGCTGAGAGCTTCGGGCCCGACTTCCTCATCTGCAAGGCCATCCTGAATGGCCAGGCACGAGCCGCCGCGATCTTCTGGCGGGATCGCGAGCGCCTCTACGGCCGCTACTGGGGCAGCCTGGAAGACACCCGTGACGTCCACTTCGAAACCTGCTTCTACCAGGGCATCGACTACTGCATTCGCAACGGTCTGCGCTGGTTCGAGCCCGGCGCTCAGGGCGAGCACAAGATCCGACGCGGCTTCCTGCCGCAGAAGACCCACTCCTTCCACCTTATTCGCCACCCGGCCATGCGCCAGGCCATCGCCCGGCACATCGAGGCCGAGGGTGCGGCGATGATGCGCTATCGTCAGCATCTGGAGGCGCTGAACCCGATGGCGGAGTCGATCGGCTCGGGCGCCACAGCGGCCGAATGACCCCACCGTAATCGCATCAGGCATGTCCGGTATCCTCATCCCCCAACTCGGCCCAGAGCCCGATGCCCCCTTCCCCGATCCGGCGGCCTGCCGACATCCCGACGGCCTGGTCGCCTGGGGCGGGGATCTGAGCCAGACCCGACTGCTCAATGCCTATCGACTGGGCATCTTCCCCTGGTACGAGCACGGCTCCCCGATTCTCTGGTGGTCACCCGAACCCCGCGCCGTGATGATCCCGGGCGGCTGGCACCTGCCCCGCCGCCTTGCGCGCACGCTGCGACAGGGGGATTTCCGGATCCGACTCGATCAGGCCTTCGACAAGGTGGTCGCCGCCTGCGCCGCCCCGCGCAGGGACCAGAACGGCACCTGGATCACCCCGGCCATGCAAAGCGCCTATCTGGCGCTGCATCGGGCCGGCCATGCGCACAGCCTGGAAGTACTGTCGACGGAAGGTGAGCTGATCGGCGGCCTGTACGGAGTGGCGCTGGGCAAGCTGTTCTTCGCCGAGTCCAAGTTCCATCGGCGGCGCGATGCCTCGAAGATCGCCCTGGCCGTGCTGATGCGCTGTCTGGAGAGCTGGGACTTTCTGCTCGCCGATTGTCAGATCTGGAACCCGCATCTGGAAACGATGGGCGTTCGCCTGCTCGATGGCACCGACTTCCGGGCCGTGGTCACGGAGGGAATCCGGCGTGAGGATCTGACCGGCCCGTGGTGCGAACGCCTGGGCCAGGTCAATCTGAGCGACTGGTAAAGGTCTCGAGCATCTTCGCATCCTTCGAGCCCGGACCTCGGCGCTCGATCGCCAGCTCCAGGGTGGCCAGGCCCAACTCGCGCAGCAGGCCGACGCGATCCGGGCAGGCCTGTTCCATGACCGCCTGCAGACGCTCCACCTGGCCCGCGTCCCCACGCTCGATGGGCCCGGTCAGGGCAGAAGCGGCCGGCCGCTCGCTTAGATTGGCCAGGGTGCCACGCTGCAGCACCTCGATCAGGGCCGCCGCGGATTCGGGCGCCAGCCCCGCTTCGGCCGCCAGGCGACGCGCCAGGCCCGTCAGGGTCACCAGGTAGTTGCTGGCGACGACGGTGGCGGCATGGTAGGCAGGCTTGGCCTCGGCCTCGACGGTCTGCCAGCACCCGCCGGCCGCGCGAATGCAGGCGCCCAGGCACTCGAGGGCCGCGTCATCGCCTTCGGCGGTGAACCAGGTGCCGGGCATCTGCGCAAGGGCACGCTCGGGATCGGCAAAGGCCCGAGCCGGATGCAGCGATGCGACCTCCCGGGCCACGCCTCGAATCAGCTCGGCCGACCGCGCTCCGGACAGATGAAAGGCCAGCATCGGTTGCTCCGACCGGCTTCGCAGTTCCTGAACCTCGTGCTGATCGAGCAGGTCATCGGGGAGCCCGATCAGCAGCCAATCGTCGGCGGCCATCGGTCCCGGACGGACTGCGACCTGGCCCTGGCCGATGAAGGCGGCCGCGGATTCTGCCGATGCGCGTCGCCGACAGACCAGTTGCCCGATCCGGCACTGTCCGGCATCGGCCAGCCAGCGCGCCAGCACTCTGGCGGCGCGCCCCGCCCCCAGGACGTGCAGACGCGGCGGCATCAGGATCCGCCGTCGGGACGGCTCGGGAAGTCGCTCGCTTCGATGCCCTCTGGAACCGGGGGCATCGAGCCCGGGAAGGCGTCGAGGTAGTCGGCCAGGCGATCCAGGCCTTCGCGGTAATCATTGCCGACCAGGTTCGGAAGCATCAGTCCGATGTAGCGCCCGGTCAGGTCGAAGGTGCCGAAACGCATGCGCATGCCCCAGGTCACCGAGCTGCCCCCGTCGGCAGGCCCAATGCGAAAGAAATTGTCCGCCTCGGTGTCGCCGAGCTCGAGCTTCAGGTCGATGGATTCCGGCGCCTGGCTGGCCACGATCCAGAGGCGACCGGCGCCGCTGCCGCGCTCGTCCTGCCAGCTCAGGGTCGCGCCCGGACCGGAGGATGGCCCCTCCAGGCGGTAGCCGGCGTCCGGCGTGCGCGCATACCAGGGCGACCACTGGCTGAAGTAGCGCAGGTCCTCCAGCACGGCGTGGACCCGTTCCGGCGGCGCATCGATCAGGCGCGTGCGTTGCACCGTGACTTCGCGCGGCAGGAAGAAGCCCACCAGGATGATCACGATCACCAAGGCCAACAGGATCGACAGCAGACGTCTTGCCATGATTTCGAATTCCTCGTTTGGAAAGCGGTCGCGGCCCGCTCAGTGCCAGTCCCGCCAGGGCTGCTCGTCCTCGCCCTCTTCGAACTCGGACTCGTCCTCCCAATCGTAGCGCTTGAGCGGCGGCCGATCGTGACGCTCGAGCAGAAAGGCCAGCACCAGGCCCACCGCGGCGCCGCTCAGATGCAGCTCCCAGCTCGTTCCCGAGCCGGTCGGGAGCACGCCCCAGATCATCGAACCGTAGAGCAACCAGATCATCAGCGACACCCCGACCGAACGCAGGTCTCGACGGATCAGGCCCGACACGAAGACGAAGGCCAGAATTCCGTAGATCAGACCACTGGCGCCGATGTGCAGACTCGAGCGAGCGAACAACCAGGCCAGGCCCGAACTGCCCACGTAGATCAGGGGAAAGGCTCGCAGGGCTGCCACCGGGTACAGGAAGAGCATCGCCACCCCGCCGACGAACAGCGGCAGGGTGTTGGACATCAGGTGACTGAAATTGCCGTGCAGCAGCGGCGTGGTCGCCAGTCCGAGGAGGCCCGCCAACTCGCGCGGACGGAGCCCGAACTGGGTCAGATCGATGGCCATCAGGCGCTCGAAGCCGAACACGGCCCAGATCACGATCAGCAGGCCGACCACGAGACGGACCGCGAGCCAGAAGCTGCGTATGGCCCGGGGGGAGCCCGTGTAGTCGGGGTCGGGGACGTGCAGCTGCATGGATCAGGGACCGTCCAGGGGCTCGAGCGCGCTACCGATGGTCGTTCGCACTCGATCTCGCAGGGCACGAAGATCTTCGATGCCCATGCCCTCGGTTTCGATCGGTGGGTGAATCACCAGACGGGTCCGACCGGGCCGGATGCGGATCGAGTCGGCCGGCATCACGTCGCGAGTGCCGACCACGGTCATCGGAAGAATCGGCATCTGCTGGTCGATCGCGACCCGGAAGGCCCCTTTCTTGAAGGCCAGCAACTGGCCCGAGCGACTGCGGGTGCCCTCGGCGAAGAACAGGATGCCGGTGCCCTGCTTCAAACGCCCGACCGCTCGATTGATCGCCGAGCGCGCCTGATCGGGATCACTGCGATCGACGAAGATATGGCCGATGGCCTGACAGCCCTGGGCGATGAACGGCACCTTGCCGAGCTCGGCCTTCATGACCCAGCGCAGATCGAGCCCGCAGAAGCCGTAGATCACGGGAATATCGAACTGGCTCTGGTGATTGGCCACGACCACATAGCTCTGATCCCGATCGACGTGTTCGAGCCCTTCGACATCGACGCGCACCGGGGCGAAGAAAGCCAGGACATGGCACCAGGGCACGGCGATGTAGATGTTGGCCAGGCGGGGTGAAACGAGCAGCGCCGTGGGCACGGCCAGGCTGGCACCGACCAGGGTGGCCAACACGGCGACAGGCACGAAGACCAGCCACTGCCACAGGGGGTACAGGGCCATCATCGGCGAAAAGGATCGGACCGATTCACTCATCGAAGTATCGTACACAAAAAGGGGCACCCGACCGGGTGCCCCCGTACCCATGGAGAGTCGGGCTGGATCAGGCGGCCTTGGCGTCGCGCTCGCCTTCGATCAGGCGGCTGGTGCCGCTGCCGATCTCGATCTTGCGCGGCTTCATCTGCTCGGGCAGCTCACGCTTCAGCTCGATGTGCAGGAGACCGTTCTCCAGGCGGGCCGAAGACACTTCGACATGATCGGCCAGCTGGAAGCGCCGTTCGAAGCTGCGGGTGGCGATTCCGCGGTGCAGGAATTCGCCCTGCTCGCTGGATTCGCTTTCCGTCTTGGCGCCGGCAATGGTCAAGGTGTTGCGCTCGGTTTCGATGCTGAGCTCGTTCTGCGCGAAGCCAGCCACCGCCATCGTGATGCGGTAGCGATCCTCGCCCAGCGACTCGATGTTGTAGGGCGGATAGCTGTTGGCGCCGGAATCGACGCGAGCGGCCGACGAGAGCATGTCAGCCAGGCGGTCGAAGCCGATGGCCGTGCGGTACAGGGGTGAAAGATCGAACGTGGTCATAACCGTATCCTCCTTGGAAGCAATCGGTCTTGTTTCGGTTTCTTGGATTCGCCCCCCGGATTCCCGGCCGGGCGAGTGGCGAGGCCCCTTGCGGCGACCTCGAAATGAAAGATGGGTCGGTCAGAACCGCTTTTCAAGCCGCCTTGTTCACCACCCGTTCGTTGCGAGGCGCTGTCAGGTCCTGTACCCGCCGCGTTTCGCGACCGAGCGAAACGTCGCTGATGCGGGGCCTGGTGTTGCCGCAGTAGAACGGGTGGTGAACAAGGCGGGTTCAAGCGTAGGCGATGTCGACGATCAGCAGCCGGCGCGGTCCCGAGGGCGTCGGTACGTCCACCTCCTCGTCCAGACGCCGACCGAGCAGCGCCCGCGCGACCGGCGAGTCGATCGAGATCCAGCCCTGCTGGGCATCCGTCTCGTCGGCACCCACGATGCGGTACTGCACCTCCTGGCCCGACGCCTCGGCCAGACGGACCCGAGCGCCGAAGAACACGCGCTCGGGATCGGCCGGACGCTGGCGCACGACTTCGACGACATCGAGTCGCTTCTGGAGGTAGCGGATTCGACCATCGATGCCCCGCAGCTGCTTCTTGCGGTAGATGTACTCGGCGTTCTCGGAGCGGTCGCCCTCCGCCGCCGCCGCAGTGACCGCGGCGACGACTTCACGCCGTTCGACCCACAGGGTCTTGAGCTCGTCCTGCAGACGGCGATGGCCCTCGGCCGTGATGTACGGGCTCGAGGGCCGGACCGGCGGGCGCCAGCGTCCCATTCGACTCGGCTCAGAGCCCGCCGTCGGTCAACTTGAGAGGATCGAGAAGGGTTTCCAGTTCGGCGCGGGACAGGTCGGTCATCTCTTCGGCCACATCCAGGATCGAACGCCCTTCCTTGTAGGCCTGCTTGGCCAGGGCCGCGCCCTTTTCGTAGCCGATGACCCGATTGAGTGCGGTGACCAGGATGGGATTGCGAGCCAGCGCCTGGTTGAGGGTGTCCTCGCGCACCTTGAAGGTGGCCACACCACGGTCGGCCAGCAGACGAATGGCGTTGCCGAGGATGCCGATGCTCTCGAGCAGAGTGGCGCCGACGAGGGGCAGCATGACGTTGAGCTGGAAGTTGCCGGCCTGGCCGGCGACGGTGATCGTGCTGTCGTTGCCCATCACCCGGGCTGCGACCATGCACACGGCCTCCGGAATCACCGGATTGACCTTGCCCGGCATGATCGAGCTGCCCGGCTGCAGGGCTTCGAGCTCGATCTCACCCAGGCCGGCCAGCGGGCCGGAATTCATCCAGCGCAGGTCATTGGCGATCTTCATCAGGCTGACCGCCAGGGTCTTGAGCTGGCCGGACAGTTCCACCGCCGCGTCCTGGGTGGCGATGCCTTCGAACTTGTTGTCGGCCGACTCGAACTCGAAGCCGGTGGCCGAGGCCAGATGAGCGGCCACGCGGCCGCCGAATTCAGGATGGGCATTGATGCCCGTGCCGACCGCCGTGCCGCCCTGCGGCAGGCGCCGCATCCGGGACAGGGCGTCACCGAGCCGCTGTTCGGCGCTGGCCATCTGCTGGCTCCAGGTCGCCAGTTCCTGACCCAGGGTGACCGGCATGGCGTCCATCAAATGGGTCCGACCCGTCTTGGCCACGCCCGCCAGCTCCTCGGCGCGCTGGTCCAGCACCTGACGGAAGTGCTTGATCGATGGCAGCAGCTGTTCGGCCACGCCGAGGCAGCCACTGACCTGGATTGCGGTCGGAATCACGTCGTTGGAGCTCTGGCTCATGTTGACGTGATCGTTCGGGTGCACTTGCTCCGCACCGGCCTGGCGGGCCAGCGTGGCGATGACCTCGTTGGCGTTCATGTTCGAGCTCGTGCCCGAGCCGGTCTGGTAGACGTCCACCGGGAAGTGCGCATCGAACTCGTTGTCGGCCACACGGCCTGCGGCAGCAATGATCGCCGAGGCCAGCTCGGCGTCGAGGAGATCGAGATCGCGGTTGGCTTCGGCACAGGCCCGCTTGATCAGGCCCAGGGCACGAATGAACGGCGCCGGCATCGGGCGGCCGCTGATCGGGAAATTGTTGACGGCGCGCTGGGTCTGGGCGCCCCACAGGGCCTCGCTGGGCACCTGCAGCTCGCCCATGCTGTCGCGTTCGGTACGAAATTCGCTCATCGCTCTATCCGGTGGAAATCCAGCCGGCAATTATAGATCGACGACGAGCGCAATCGGTCAGCGAGCACCCGAGAAATCATAGGGCGGACGATGAACGCCCTGCTCGGTCACGATGCAGTCGATCAATTCACCCGGCGTGACGTCGAAGACCGGATTCCAGGCCGCAAAGCCGGCCGGTGCTTCCGTCAGGCCCGCGGCCGCCCAGATCTCGTCGGCCGCGCGCTGCTCGATTTCGATCCCCTGGCCGTTCTCCATGGCCGGATCGAGCGTCGAGGACGGTGCGACCACCATCATCTTCACCCCATGGTGGCGGGCCAGAACGGCCAGTGCGTAAGTGCCGATCTTGTTGGCCACATCCCCGTTGGCGGCGATGCGGTCGGCACCGACCACCACCCACTGCACCTCACCGGCGGCCATCAGCGCCGCGGCCGCCCCTTCCACCAGCACCCTGGCCTCGACGCCGGCGCGGGCCAGTTCCCAGGCAGTAAGACGCGAGCCCTGCAGCCAGGGGCGCGTTTCGTCCGCGAAGACGCGCTCGACCCGGCCATCCTTCGCGGCCTGGATGATCACGCCAAGGGCGGTCCCGACGCCCCCGGTGGCCAGGGACCCGGTATTGCAGTGGGTCAGGATGCCACGGCAGGCACCGATTTCCGAGCCGCCGGCCCGCGCCATGGCCTGGTTGGCGGCGATGTCTTCGGCGTGGATGGCGCGTGCCTCGGCTTCGAGTCGCGCCAGATCGACTCGCTCCGCCTCACCCGCCGCCCGACGCATCCGCGCCACCGCCCAGCTGAGGTTGACCGCCGTTGGACGAGCAGCTTCCAGGCGGGCCATGCCTTCGAGCCAGGGGCCTCGCTCCAGCCCGACTTCCCGGGCGCGGATCACCGCGCCGTAGGCTGCCGTGATGCCGATGGCGGGGGCGCCGCGAACGGCCAGATCGCGGATCGCGGCGATCACCGAGTCCAGATCATCGAGCTGCAGCCAGCGCTCGCGGGCCGGCAGTTCCCGCTGATCCAGCAGGTGAAACACGCGCCCGTCGAAACGAATGGCCTGGAAGCCGTTCTCGGGGGCCTCGAAGGGGCTGTCGATAGGGAGAATGCTGCTCATCGGTCTAGTTTAATGCGTGCGCACGACGAAGAAACGAATCCAGTATCATTGGCAGCCGTTTCAGACCCGCACCGGAGTGAATTCCAGTCATGCGAATCCTGTCACTGATCGTTGCTCTGCTGCTGCCCGTTCTGGCCTGGAGCCAGACCGAGGAAATGGCAGCCGAGGCCGAAACCGAGACCGAACCGAAGGAGTATCCGCAAGTGATCCTGCACACCAACCATGGCGCCATCACCATCGAGCTGTTCGAAGATGCCGCGCCGAAGTCCGTCGAGAACTTCCTCCAGTATGCCCGCGACGGCCACTACGACGGCACCCTGTTCCACCGCGTCATTTCCAACTTCATGATCCAGGGCGGCGGTTTCGATACGGACTTCAACCAGAAGGCCACCCGTGAGCCGATCGACAACGAGGCCGACAACGGCCTGTCGAACGACCGCGGCACCCTGGCCATGGCACGGACCAACGACCCGCATTCGGCCACCTCGCAGTTCTTCATCAACGTGACCGACAACGCCTTCCTGAACCACCGCTCCAAGCACTCGGGTCAGACCTGGGGCTATGCGGTCTTCGGCCGCGTGGTCGACGGCATGGACGTGGTCGATGCGATCCGCCAGGTCGCCACCGGCTCCAGAGGCATGCACCAGAACGTCCCGGTCGAGGACGTGATCATCGAGCGGGTCGAAATCCCTGAGTGATCGTCCCGTCTATCTGATCGCCGACCTGCATCTGGACGGCGATCGGTCCGGCACCACCAAGCTGCTGCTGGACTTTCTCTCCGGGCCGGGCCGCGAGGCCCGCGCCCTCTACATCCTCGGTGATCTCTTCGAAGCCTGGATCGGCGACGATGCCATGCTGCCGCCCGCGGCTGCCGTGGCCACCGCACTGCGCGAATTGGGCGATCATGGCGTGGCCGTGCATTTCCTGGCCGGCAATCGGGACTTTCTGCTGGGACCTGCGTACTGCGAGCACGCCGGCATGACACTGCTGGAAGCGCCCGTTCTCCTCGAGCTCGCCGGTGGCGTGGTGCTGTTGCTGCACGGCGACGGTCTGTGCACCGATGACGAGGAGTACCAGCGCTTTCGCAAGCGCGTCAGGAACCCCGAATGGCAGGCCCGCATGCTCGCCCGCCCGATCTGGTTCCGGCGGTTGCTGGCTCGACTGGCTCGAGCCCTGAGCCAGCGCCGCAACCGCAACAAGCCGGCCGCGATCATGGACGTCAATGCGCAGGCCGTCGAAGACTGCATGCTCGAACACGGGGTCCGACTGCTGATTCACGGCCATACGCACCGACCGGCGATTCATGACCTGGACTTCGACGGCGAGCCCGGCCACCGGGTGGTGCTGGGCGACTGGCGAGCCGACAAGGGCAGCGCGGTTCGTCTGGATGCGGCCGGCGTCAGCCTGCTCGAGCTGCTTCCTGGTGAAGCAGGCGACGTCGAGCTCACAAGCGTCGATCAACGCCCCCTGCCCTGGTCGAAAGCCTCAGAGAACGGCTGACAGCTGCTCGGCCGCCTGGCGCCCGCTCGACCAGGCCCCTTCGACACGGTTCCCGGCACACCAGTCCCCCGCCAGGGCCAGCCTCTGATCCGGCTGCCAGAGACAACCGACATCCAGGGGCGCGGAACTCTGCGCATAGCGCCAGCGATGGGCGGTGCAGAACTCGGGACGCAGGCGGCCGAGATCCAGTCTGAGAGCGAGGGCCTCGAGCAGTTGTTCAGCCACCAGGTCGCGATCATCCTCGAGGTGTGCACGGCTCCAGGCCAGATCGGCATGGGCGACCCAGGCGCAGGCGGAGCGACCCGGTTTGCTGGAATTCGCGACCAGCCAGGCCAACGGGCCGTCGTTGTCGAAGGCCGCGTCGAAGCCCGGGTCCGGGAGCGCGTCGAAGCCGACCATCAGGGCCCAGGTCGGCTCCATCGGCACCTGCCGCAAGCGTTGCGAGAGTGGATGCTCGGCACCGAGAAGATCGGCGGCCTGGGCCGGGGGTGCGGTCAATACCACGGCGCGCGCCTGGAGTTGCTCGCCGCTGTCCAGGACCACGGTCCAATCGCCTTCGTAGCGCATTGAGATGACACGCTGGCCAAAGCGGCAGTCAAGTCCGGAGGCCAGGCTGGACAGCACCGAATTCATGCCCGGGGCGGCGACCAGGCGCCGATCGGGGCTCGAGCCCGCATCGGCGGGACGCTGACCGAAGGTCCGGATCCGTGGCGTCCAGGTCTCGACCAGGCCATCGTGGACCCAGGCATCGACTTGTCGTGCAAAGCCGCTGGAGCGCGCCGTGAAGTACTGGGTCCCGTGATCGAAGGAGAAACCGCCCTGACGCCGGGTGGCACAGCGTCCGCCCGGCCCCCGGCCCTTCTCGAGCACGGCGAGCTTCAAGCCCTTGGCGGAAAGAGCCTGGGCTGCGGTCAGGCCGGACCAGCCGGCCCCGATGACCAGAACATCGAATATAGACATGAGCAAAGTGTAGCGAGCTGGATGTCAGCGCCGGGCGACGGTGCGCCCGGGCACGGTGATCGGAGTGGAATCGGGCTGGAGTCGCGGCCGCGCCCGGGCTCAGGAGCCCGGCGCGCTTTCCGGTCGCAGGTAGGGGAACAGCAGCACGTCGCGGATCGATGGCGAATCGGTCAGCAGCATCACCAGGCGATCGATGCCCACGCCCTCGCCCGCCGCCGGCGGCATGCCGTATTCGAGCGCGCGGATGTAGTCGTGATCGAAGTGCATGGCCTCGGCGTCTCCGGCGTCCCGGGCCTCGACCTGGGCGCGGAAACGCTCGGCCTGGTCTTCGGGATCGTTCAGCTCCGAGAAGCCGTTGGCGATCTCGCGCCCGGCGATGAACAGCTCGAAGCGGTCGGCCAGTTCCGGATCCTCGTCATTGCGACGCGACAGGGGCGACACCTCGACCGGGTAGCCGGTCACGAAGGTGGGCTGGATCAGGGTGTCCTCGACGCGCGCCTCGAACAGCTCCATCAACAGGCGCCCCCAGCCCCAGGACGATTCGACGTGGATGTCCTTGGCGCGGCAGACCTCGCGCAGACGCTCCACATCGCGAACGTCCTTGGCTTCGAGCTCCGGGAAGTGTTTCAGCACCGCTTCGGTCACGCTGAGCTGGCGGAAGTGGCCCGAGAAATCGAGCACCTGACCCTGGTATTCGACCTTGCCACCCTCGATGCCGGGAAGGATCGCCACCACGGATTGCAGCATCTGCTCGGTCAGTCGGATCAGGTCATGGTAGTCGGCGTGCGCCCAGTAGAACTCGAGCATGGTGAACTCGGGGTTGTGCCGGGTCGAGACGCCCTCGTTGCGGAAATTCCGGTTGATCTCGTAGACCTGCTCGAGGCCACCGACCACGAGCCGCTTCAGGTGCAGCTCCGGCGCGACGCGCAGGTAGAGGTCGAGATCCAGAGCGTTGTGATGGGTCACGAAGGGCCGCGCCGTGGCGCCACCGGGAATGTGGTGCATCATCGGCGTTTCGACCTCGAGAAAACCCTGGGCGTCCATGAACTGGCGAATCGCACGGATGACTTCGAAGCGACGCACGAAGGTCTGACGCACTTCGGGATTGACGATCAGGTCCACGTAGCGCTGGCGGTAGCGGGTCTCCTGATCGGTCAGGCCGTGCCACTTTTCCGGCAGCGGGCGCAGCGACTTGACCAGAAGGCGCAGCTCGCTGGCGTGGACGCTGAGCTCACCGGTCCGCGTGCGCATCGCCTGCCCGGCCACGCCGATCAGATCGCCGATGTCCCAGGACTTGAAACTCTGATAGACGCCCTCGGGCAGATCATCGCGACGCAGATAGATCTGGATGCGCTCACCCGACCCATCCTGGATGTGCACGAAGGCCGCCTTGCCCATGATCCGACGGCTCATGATGCGCCCGGCCAGTCGGAAGGTCTCGCCCAGACCTTCCAGCGCGGCCTGGTCCCAGCGCTCGGCATCCTCGAAACGCCGGTGCAGACTGCGGGCCGTCTGGTCGGTCCGCCAGTCATTGGGATAGGCCTGGCCCTGCTCGCGCAGCTGGTGCAGTTTCTCGCGCCGCTCGGCGATCAGGCGGTTGTCGTCGACGGCGAGCTCGCCATCGGTCTTGTTGACATCGGTCATTGGCTTATTCCAGTCCGGCTTTCAGTGAGGCGGCAACGAACTCGTCGAGGTCGCCATCGAGCACCTTCTGCGTGTCGGTGCGTTCGAGGCCCGTGCGCAAGTCCTTGATTCGGGATTGATCGAGCACGTAGTTCCGAATCTGACTGCCCCAGCCGATGTCGGCCTTCTCGTCCTCGGCGGCCTGTGCCTTCTCGCGCTGCTTCTGCAGCTCCATTTCGTAGAGTTTGGCGCGCAGCTGGCCCATGGCCCGGTCCTTGTTCTTGTGCTGCGAGCGGTCGGTCTGGCACTGCACCACGATTCCACTGGGAAGGTGGGTGATGCGGACGGCCGATTCGGTCCGGTTGACGTGCTGACCGCCGGCGCCCGAGGCCCGATAGACGTCGACGCGCAGATCGGAGGGGTCGATCTCGATGTCGATGTTGTCATCGACCTCGGGCGAGACGAACACGCTGGCGAAGGAGGTGTGGCGGCGGTTGCCCGAGTCGAAGGGCGACTTGCGAACCAGACGGTGGACTCCGGTCTCGGTCCGGCACCAGCCGAAGGCATGATCCCCCTCGACATGGATGGTCGCCGACTTGATGCCCGCCACGTCCCCGGCCGAGACTTCGACCAGCTCGGCCTTCCAGCCCCGGGATTCGGCCCAGCGCAGGTACATGCGCAGGAGAATTTCGGCCCAGTCCTGGGCTTCGGTGCCGCCGGAGCCGGCCTGGATGTCGATGTAGCAGGGACGCGTGTCCATTTCGCCGGAGAACATGCGCTGGAATTCCAGCTCCCCGACCAGGCGCTCCAGGCGTTTCAGGTCCTCACCGACGCTGTCCAGGGTGTCTTCGTCGTCTTCGGCCAGGGCCATTTCAAGGAGCTCGCCGGCGTCACGAACGCCGTCGATCACCGTGCGCTGGAGGCTGACCGAACGGTCGAGCTCGGAGCGTTCCTTGCCCAGGGCCTGCGCGTTTTCTGGATCATCCCAGACCGTGGGATCTTCGAGTTCCCGGGTGACTTCTTCGAGGCGTTCTACCTTGCCATCGTAGTCAAAGATACCCCCTAAGCGCAGCAACGCGGCGCTCCAGGTCATCGTGCAGGGTCTTCAGTGCGGTCTGTTCCATGATCGGCTCGGGCCTGAGTCAAACCGAGTATTGTAACGACCCCGAAGCCTTGTTGGGGGTCGCTGCCTGGTCACTGGTTCCTGCTCGACGCCGGTCAGTCCAGCTCCCGGCGGGCCAGCGGCATGGTCATGCAACGGCAGCCACCGCCGCCGCGCGACAGTTCCGCCCCATCGATGGTCACCACCACCCGTTCCCCGGCGTCGATCACGCGCTGACCCGAGATGACCTCTCGTGACTCGGCGACATTGAATCCGGCCTTCGACAGGGCCTCGACGGTGTGCTGGTTGTGCGCATACCCGACGATCTGGCCGGGCCCGAAGGCGAAGAAGTTGGCGCCGCTGGCCCACTGCTCGCGCTCCTGGTTGAACTGCTCCGAACCACCGCAGGGCACGGGCTCCAGATCCACCCCGAGCGCGCTCAGGGCCTCCAGTACGCATGCGTACTCGCGGATGCTGGCCTGATCGCCACGGTCGAAGCGGCAATGGAAGGCACGGCAGCGATGGGGGCCGGTGATCAGCGGCGGGAAGACCACGCACTTGTCGCGATCGACCATGGTGAAGATCATGTCCAGGTGGATTGTGGCCCGTGTCTTGGGAATCTCGACGACGATGAAGTTACGGACCGGCCCCTGGCTGGCAATGGAGCGCATCAACTGATCGATGCCGGCCAGCGAGGTCCGCTCGGAGTAGCCGATGACGACCAGGTCCTCGCGAATGACGAGCAGGTCCCCGCCTTCGATGGTCACCTCCGAATCACGATTCTCCGTGCCATCGAAGTAGAAGCCCCGCGAACCGATGTCGGGGTGGTGCTTGAACATGGCCTTGAGCAGCAAGGCTTCGGCCACGCGCGCCTTGTAGGCCATCGATCCGATGATCACCCGGTCGTTCAGGCACATCGTTGCATCGCGCGTGAAGAAGGTGTTCGGTAAGGGTGGAATGGCGTAGGGCGTCGGGCTGAGAAACTTTTCCAGGCTGATACTCAGCTTCGGCGTGCCTTCGATCAGCTGCCGGGCCAGCACCTCGGACGGCAGATCGAGGAGATCGTCGCGCAGCTCGTGGCAGTCGTAGAGGCTGACCAGCTCGACGACGAGGGAGCGTCGGACATGGTCCTGCTCCAGAACCTCGGCCAGCAGGGTCCTGAACTCGACGACCTGGGCCACCTTGCTCAGCACGCCGGTGAGCTGCTGATGCTCGCGCAGGGCCAGCGGCAGGCTCAGGATGTCGTCGTAGAGCACCTCGGCGGCCGTTTCCGGGGTCATGTTCTCCATTTCCTGTCCCGGCGTGTGCACGACCACCGTATCCAGGGGGCCGATCTCCGAATTGAGTGCAATGCGAATGGGCATCGAATGTCCTAAAAAAGGCAAACCGGCGCCAAGTGTACGGACTTTGCTCCGAGCCGTCAGGCTGACCGATGGGCACGGCGGGGCACAGCAATTGATATAGTCATGGATTCAGTGGGCGTCTTGGACCAGCCGGGCATGTCGGACATCAAGAAATTCGACTACAGCAGCGCGATCGGCCGCGAGTTCGGCAACTACGTGATCATGCGCGAACTCGGCCGCGGCGCCATGGGCGCAGTGTTCATCGGCTACCAGCGCACCCTGAAACGGCAGGTGGCGATCAAGCTGCTGCCCAAGGCGCTGGCCGAAACCCAGCTGGCCCAGCAGCAGTTCCGGGACGAAGCCGAGACGGTGGCCATTCTCGATCATCCCAACCTGATCACCATCTTCGACACCGGCGAAGACGACGAGTACTTCTTCCAGGTGATGCAGCTGGTCGACGGACAGGACCTGCGCCAGATCCTGAGCAAGCTCGCACGGCACCCGGTGCCGGCGCGCCGCCTGATGCCGATGAACCACGTGCAGCGCCTGACGCTGGAAATGCTTGCCGGTCTGGAGGCGGCCCACGAGGCCGGCGTCATCCACCAGGACCTCAAACCCGCCAATCTGCTGATCGAGAACCGTCGAGGCCGACTCCTGATCGCCGATTTCGGTATCGCCAAGGCCAAGCAGGCCGAATACGCGGCGCAGGGTCGGGTCGTCGGCACGCCGATCTACGTCTCCCCGGAACAGGCCTCAGCCAAGGACACGGACCATCGCACGGACCTGTACGCCGTCGGCGTGATCCTTCTTCAGCTCCTGGCCGGCAAGCTGCCGGTCCGGAAGGAAGACGCTCGCAAGATTCTCGTCCGCAAGATCCAGCAACCCGACACGTTTCTGCTGCAACGCCCCAGCGAGTGCCATCCCCGCATCACGCCGGCGATCGAGCGCATCGTGCTGCGCGCCATGGCGAGCCGACCGGAGCGCCGGTTCCAGACCGCCAAGCACTTTTCCGACGCCCTCATGGAAGCGTGGAGCTGAGCCGTGGCCGATAGCCTGACACAGCGGGACGCGGAACTGATCGCAAGGCAGTTCAACGCCGCCTTCACGACCGTCAACGGCTACGGTCTCGAGCATCCGATGAGCGGGCGAAGCGTCGACTCCCTGCTGCAGACCCTGAAGCAGTCATGGGCGCTCGCCTCGCCACTGACCCTGCTCCTCGACCGCGGCAGCCTGTTCGTCGAGAGTCAACCGGTCGGCGATCGCTTCAACCCGAGACGCCTGATCACCTTGCTGAACCAGCTCGGCCTGCAGTCGATCAGTTTCGACGACAAGCTCGACGCCGCCGCACTGAGCGCCTTGCTCGGGCTCCTGCGCGATCCCGATCGCTTTTCGGACACGCCTGCCCTGCAAGCTGCCCTGGAGCAGACCGGAGTCACCAGCATTCGTCTCAATTACGTGACCTTTCGAAAGGTCACGGCCGATGAACAGGTCGTTTCCTCCGGCGAAATCCAGCCGGTAGCAGCGTCGTCGAACAAGGACGACAGTCCCCTCGCGCGCATGCTGGAAATCGCCCGCCTGATCGAAGCGGACGGTGACCGCTCGGCACCTGCGGAATCCAGCGGCCAGGCAAAGGAGCGGGAAAGGATCGTGCACGGACTGCGGACACTGATCGAGCAGATCGAAAAGGGTCACCTGGACTTCGGCGTCGAATCGCCCGACGCCCTCCTCAGCGCAGTCGACGGGCTGCGTCGGCGCTTGCGCAACGAACAGGCCGAGGCACGCGATCTCGACGTGCTGATGGAGGCCGAGCCGGGGATGCTCGACGAAGTCGACCAGCTGACCTACTCGACCCTGGTCCGTCTGATGCGAGAGGAGTATCGGGGGGACCACTTCTCCCCCCGCAGAATGGCTCAGATCATCAGTCGCATGATTCCCGATGCACGGGAACTCAAGCGTCTCATGCCCCAGCTCAAGCTGGGATTGATGGCCGAAGGCATGAGTCTGAAGGAGTACGGCCGGCTGATCCACGAATTGTCCGGCGAGTTCCGGGCCGACCATCTGCTTCGCGCGATGGAACACGGGGCAGACCAGCTGGGCATGGATCTGGATGAAATCGTCGGTCAGATTCGCGAGGACCCCGAGGAAGCCGCGCGTCTGATCGTGATCGCCTCCGAACTCCGGCGGGCCGGTGTCGATGACCAGAGCCAGCTCTCTCAGGCCTTTACCGATTACATCGAGAGGGTCAGCGAACAGCTTTCACTCTCGCCGTCCTCGGCGGCAACAGGGTCGGACAACGCCACCGGCCGGCAACTCGATCGCGTCCAACGCGAGCTGATCGAAGCACTCGACCGCCATGGCCTGGGTGAAGAGCTCAGCAAACGGCTCCGCGCCCAACTCAACAGTCAAACGACCGACCCAGCGTCAGGAGGGACGAGCTTGCCATCGACGCAGCACGTCGATCCGCCCCCCGATGCCGGGCCTGATCCCCTATCGGAACCGAGCGCCACCGCCGTGGCGGACCGTCAGGACGAGCCGCGGGCAGAAACGCCTCCGAGCAGGCGCCGGGCTGAACTGCCACAGCGCATTCTCAGCCCCGCCAATACGGCCTTCTTCCTGACCCGGGAGATCAAGAGCACGAAGCGCTACCGCACGCCCTTCTCAGTCATCCTGTTCAGCGTCGAAGCCATCCGATTCGAGGACGGCCGGCTTCGCCGCGTCGAAGCCGGCGACCTCGAAACCCTGCTCCCCGCCCTTTATCGACAGCTGATCGAGCAACTCAGAGACCTGGATCTGATCGGCGCACTCGACCCCGAGCAGGCCACCCCATTGATGATTCTTCCGATGACCGATCAGGCCGGTGCCGACATCGTGCGTTGGCGCCTGGCCGACCGCTTCCGGGACCTGCTACTGGACATCGATGACCAACGATCGAATCTGATTCCGACCATCACGGCGATGGCCTATGACATGAGCGAGAACGACGAAACCCGCGACTTTCTCAGGAAACTCCACGCGCAGCACAAGCGCCATCGCGCGCAATTCGTGATCTGAAGCCAGCGAAAGAATGGTGCCCGGACCCGGGCTCGAACCGGGACGGGGTTGCCCCCGAGGGATTTTAAGTCCCTTGCGTCTACCAATTTCGCCATCCGGGCGGGAAGGACAGGCACTGGAACGAAGCAGGCCGGCAGATCCTGCGATCTGCCGGCCCGTTCAGGATACTGGAGGCTAGGCCCGGAGTCGAACCGAGGTACACGGCTTTGCAGGCCGCTGCATAACCACTCTGCCACCTAGCCGATGACGCTGACATTCTAGCCCAAGATGGGCCCCGGGGGCAGCCCCCGGAAACGACAAGGCCCCGGAATCCGGGGCCCTGAAAGAATCTGGAGCGGGAAACGAGACTCGAACTCGCGACCCCAACCTTGGCAAGGTTGTGCTCTACCAACTGAGCTATTCCCGCAATCAAGGCCGCACATTTTAGTCGGATCGAAGCGCTTGTCAAGCATTTCGTGAACTGAATTCAACTCGAGTTCGAAAGAGCCCTCCAAGCGCCCCACGGGCTCGATCACGGGGACCCGCGAGCAGGCAGCGAATCGGGGACAATAGCGCCTTGAACCCAGACCCGATGCTCGCGACCCAGCCTCAGCCATGTCCTCCGCTTCGCCGTCCAACCCGGCCGCCCCACGCGCATCGATCGTGGTGCCCACGCTCAACGAGGCCGACAGCATCTCGGAATTGATCGAGCGAATCCTGGCCAGCATGCCCGAGGACATTTCCTTCGAGACCCTGGTGGTCGACGATGCCTCCGAGGATGGCACCGCGGCCTTGGCGAGGAAGTGGAGCGACCGGCATCCGGTGCGGGTGATCGAGCGCCAGGGCCCCCGCGACCTGTCCGGATCGGTCCTCGATGGCGCCCGGGAGGCTCGGGGCGAGTGGGTCGTGGTGATGGATGCCGATGGCTCGCATCCGCCGGAGCGCATCGGCGCCCTGCTCCGCCCCCTGCTGGAGAACCGTTGCGATCTCACGGTCGGATCGCGGCACGCGCCCGGTGGCGCCACCGAAGGCTGGCCGATCCACCGTCATCTGGCCTCGGGCCTGGCCACGGCTCTGGCCTGGCCCTTCACCGAGGTGCGTGATCCGATGGCGGGCTTCTTCGCCACGCGCCGTGAGCGCCTGCTCGCCCTGCCGGGTCACGCGGCCGGCTACAAGATCCTTCTCGAACTACTGGTCCAGGGCGGCGATTCACTGCGCACGGAAGAAGTCCCGATCCGCTTCGAGGACCGCCAGAAGGGCCGCTCCAAGCTTGGCCTGAAGCAGCAGCTGACCTACCTCAAGCGCTTGACCTATCTGGCCGGGGGGCGCGTGTCGGGCAGCAGTGCCGGCAAGTTCATCCTGGTGGGCCTGAGCGGGATGCTGGTCGACCTGTTGATCTTCCAGGCCCTGATCGGGCAGCAGGCCCGGCTCGGCACGGCCCATATGGCCAGTTTCGTCGTCGCCACCCTGACCAATTTCGCGCTCAACTACCGCTGGACCTTCCGCGGAGACGCCCAGGCCGAACTGTCCCTGCCATTGCGCTATCTGCGCTTCTTCATCGTCGCCGTCATGGCGCTGATGATCCGCGGCGGCGTGCTGGTCCTGCTGGTCGACGTGCTCGGCCTGTCACCGATGGCCGCGATCGTGCCGGCCATCGTGGTGACCGCGGGCGTCAACTATCTGGGCTCGGCCTTCTACGTCTTCGCTTCGACCGCCTCGGGCATCGTCCCGCGCGTGCGGTGGCATCTGGCGATCCTGGGGCTGCTGCTCTACGTGGTCATCCTGCGACTCCTGTACATGGGCCACGTCGCGCTGATTCCGGACGAGATGTACTACTGGGTCTACAGCCAGCGCCCGGACCTGAGCTACCTGGACCACCCGCCCCTGGTCGCCTGGCTGATCGCGGCCGGCACCCGGATCGCCGGCGACACGATCTTCGGCGTGCGCCTGATGCTGATCCCTCTGACCCTGGTCACCGCCTGGCTGGTCTACCTGTACGGCGCCACCATGGGCGGCAGGACCGCCGGCCTGATGGGCGTGCTGGCGGTGACGGTCCTGCCCTTCTTTTCGCTCTCCGGCTTGCTGATGACGCCGGACGCCTCCATGCTGCTGGCCTGGGTCGGCGCCCTGTATTGCTTCAAGCGCGCCCTGATCGACGACTCGCCCGCGGCCTTCATCGGGCTCGGCCTGGCCATGGGCATCGGCCTGCTGTCGAAGTACAGCATCGCCCTGCTCGCCCTGGCCGGGCTGATCTTCATGCTCGGAGACCGACGTTGCTGGCACTGGTTCAGGCGCCCGGAACCCTATCTGGCCGTGCTGCTGACCACCCTGATCGTCAGCCCCGTGCTGGTCTGGAACGCAGAGAACCAATGGGCCTCGCTCTGGTTCCAGAGCACCCGCCGATTGTTCGAGAACCCGGAGTTCGCCAGCCATCTGGTGATCGTCTACGCCCTCCTGCTGCTGTCACCGGTGGTCGCGATCGCCGGATTCATCGCACTGGGCCCGGTGGGCAGGCGCCTCGCACCCGATCCGCGCAAGCGGCGCTTCATGGTGATCATGACCGCGGTCCCCCTTGGCTTCTTTCTGGTCTACGGTCTGTTCACCGTGGTCAAGTTCCATTGGACCCTGCCCGCCTGGATCGCCCTGCTGCCGATGATCGCCGCCCTGCTCAGCCCGCCGGGCACCGAGCCCGAAGCCGCGCAGCGCCCGTCCTGGCAGCACCGTCTCGCCGCGGCCTGGGTGCCGAGCATTCTGGTGCTGGTACTGGCCTATGGCCTGCTGTTGCACGCCCTGACCCTGGGTCTGCCGGGCTTGCGGATGACGGATTTCGGCACCGGTTACCTGAGCTGGCAGGAAGCCGCGTCCGAAATCCAGGCGATCGAACGGGAGATCGAGGCGCAGACCGGCCAGCAGCCGATCATTGCCTCGACGACGAAGTGGAGTGGCGCGGCCGCACTGGCCTGGCAGTACCGAGACCGCGGCTTCGAGCATCTGACCGGCCAGAACCTGATCGGCATGAGCGGTTCGATGTGGGAATACTGGTTCGACGAGACGACCGATCCCGACCGCCCGGTCCTGTTGTTCAATCGAAGCCCGAAGCTGATCGACGAGCCCTGGCTGGAACAGGCCCTGATCAGGCTCGGCCCGCTCGAGCATCGACACCTGGAGCAAAGCGGCACGACGGGCGGGGAGCTGTACTACCGAATCGGGCAGGGCTTCCGGCCGGAGCAGCTCCGAACGCCGGATCGGATTCCCGATTGAGGCGATTCAGGCACTTGCGTCTCACGCCAAAGCTGGCACAATAGCGCGGTTTTCCCCGAACCCTGGAAGGTCATGCCGAAAGACGATCATATCGAAATGGAGGGCAAGGTCCTCGATACCCTGCCCAACACCATGTTCCGTGTCGAGCTCGACAACGGACACATCATCACGGCCCATATCTCCGGCCGCATGCGCAAGAACTACATCCGCATCCTGACCGGCGATCGCGTCAAGGTCGAGATGACGCCCTACGATCTGAGCAAGGGCCGCATCACCTACCGGATGAAATAATCAGCCCGCCTCGGGCTCGGTGGGTGCCAGATCCGTGCCCACCGTTGCATCGACCTCGAGATCCAGGCCGTCCCCGGCCGGATTCAGCGACACGCTCACCCTGCCACCCCGCTCGGCCAGCTCCCCGAACAGCAACTGGTCGGCCAGGGGCCGTTTGATCGCGTCCTGGATCACGCGCTTCATCGGACGGGCGCCCATCTGTTCATCGAAGCCATGCTCGGCCAGCCAGTTCCGGGCCGCGCTGTCGACGTCCAGGGTCACGCCCTTGTCCGCCAGCTGGTTTTCCAGGTCCATCAGGAACTTGTCGACGACTTTCAGAATTACCTCGAAGGGCAATGGCCGGAACTGGATGATCGCGTCCAGGCGATTGCGGAACTCCGGGGTGAACTGGCGACGAATCGCCTCCATGCCGTCGGTCGAATGATCGGCCCGGGTGAAGCCGATCCCGCGGCGATGCATCAGGGCCGCCCCGGCATTGGTGGTCATGACCAGAATCACGTTGCGGAAGTCCGCCGAACGCCCGTTCGCATCGGTCAACTTGCCGTGGTCCATGATCTGCAGCAACAGGTTGTAGACGTCGGGGTGGGCCTTTTCGATTTCATCCAGCAGCAGCACGGCGTGCGGGGTCTGGGTGACGGCTTCGGTCAGCAGGCCACCGCGGTCGAAACCGACGTAGCCCGGCGGCGCACCGACCAGGCGCGAGACCGTGTGCGCCTCCATGTATTCCGACATGTCGAAGCGGATCAGCTCGATGCCCAGGGTCAGGGCCAGCTGGCGGGTGATCTCGGTCTTGCCGACGCCGGTGGGCCCGGCGAACAGGAAGCTTCCGATCGGCCGATCGGCATCGGCGAGGCCGGAGCGAGACATCTTGATCGCCGAGGCCAGGGTCGTGATGGCGTCATCCTGTCCGAACACGACCATCTTCAGGTCGCGCTCCAGGGTCTTGAGCGCATCCCGATCCGAGCGCGACACCTGACGCGGCGGAATCCGCGCCATCCGGGCCACGACTTCCTCGATCTCATGGACGCCGATCGCCTCGACACGCTCGCTTTCCGGCTTCAGGCGCTCGCGGGCGCCCGCTTCGTCGATCACATCGATCGCCTTGTCCGGCAGGTGCCGGTCATTGATATGACGCGCGGACAGGGTGGCGGCGGCCTCCAGGCCTTCGGGCAGGTAGCGCACGCCATGGTGCTCCTCGAAGCGATGCTTGAGCCCGTTCAGGATCTCGATCGTCTCGCCCACGGAGGGCTCGACGATATCGATCTTCTGGAAGCGCCGGGCCAGAGCGCGATCCTTTTCGAACACGCCTCGGTATTCCTCGAAGGTGGTCGACCCGATGCAGCGCAGCTCACCGTTGGCGAGCACCGGCTTGATCAGATTGGAGGCGTCCATGACCCCGCCGGAGGCGGCGCCGGCGCCGATGATGGTGTGGATCTCATCGACGAAGAGAATCGACTTCTCCCGGGCCTTGAGTTCGGCCAGCACCGCCTTGAGGCGCTTCTCGAAGTCACCCCGGTACTTGGTGCCCGCCAGCAGCGCACCCAGGTCCAGTGACCAGATTTCCGCGTCCTTGAGGATGTCCGGTACGTCGCCCTCGACGATCCGGCGCGCCAGGCCCTCGGCCAGCGCCGTCTTGCCCACGCCCGACTCGCCGACGTAGAGCGGATTGTTCTTGCGCCGACGGCAGAGAATCTGGATCGTTCGCTCGACTTCCATGTCGCGGCCGATGAGGGGATCGATGCGGTCCTCGCGGGCTCGTTCGTTCAGATTGATGGCGTAGGCCGACAGGGCCGAACTGTCCTCGCCTCCGGCCTCTGCTTCGCTCTTCGCTTCGGCCGCCGAGGGCTCGACGGCATCGCCCTTCTTGCTGATGCCGTGGGAAATGAAATTGACGACGTCCAGGCGCGACAGGTCCTGCTGACCCATCAGATAGACGGCGTGCGAGTCCTTTTCTCCGAACATGGCGACCAGAACGTTGGCGCCCAGCACTTCCTTCCGCTCGGCGGACTGCACGTGATAGAGCGCGCGCTGAAGTACGCGCTGGAAGCCGACGGTCGGCTGCGTGTCGCGCTGATCGCCGGCAGAGAGCACCGGAATGGTCTCGTCGAGGACCTGACTGAGGTCGTGTCCCAGCCGTTTGATGTCGATGCTGCACGCGTCCAGCACATCGCGGGCCGACGGATTGTCCAGCAGCGCCAGCAGCAGGTGCTCGACGGTCAGGAACTCGTGTCGTTTGCTGCGGGCCGTGTGGTAGGCCTGTGAGATGGACAGTTCGAGATCTTTGCTGAACATGATCGGTCCTTCAACTCGCTTTGCGGCGCCTGCTCTTGAGACCAGTATGCCGCAGGATGATTCCCCTCGGGCGTTCGTGAATGAAGCCGCAACGGCAGCGCATCATCCTAAGGCCACCAATGCGTGCGGAACGTCACGTTCTGCCCGAGGCGATTTCAGTCCCCGGCCTCTTCGAGCGTGCACTGCAGGGGGTGTTCGTGCTCTCGAGCGTAGTCATTGACCATGACGACCTTGGTTTCGGCAATCTCGTAGGTGTAGACGCCTGCCACGCCTCGTCCCCGCGTGTGCACGTGCAGCATGATCGTGGTGGCCTTGTCGTGGGACAGCCCGAAGAAGCGCTGGAGCACCTGGACCACGAAGTCCATGGGCGTGTAGTCGTCATTGAGCACGACGACCTTGTAAAGCGGGGGTTTGCGGACCTTGGGCCTGGCCTCCTGCAGGGCCAGTCCGTCGCCGGTCGCGCCGTCGGTGGGGTGTTCGTGTTCGCTCATCGGGTGCCGCAGTCAGGCCGTGATGGAATGACCATGATACTGCGGCACCCGTCCCTGCATTTCAAGGATGAGCCTGCGGCCTCAGGCCGCGTCGAACTGTTCCTCTTCGGTCGAACCACTCAGGGCGCTCAGGGAGCTCTGACCGGAGCTGATCGCCTGGGTCAGCTGATCGAAGTAGCCGGTCCCGACCTCGCGCTGATGACGCGTGGCGGTATAGCCCTGCGACTCGGCCGCGAACTCGGCCTCCTGCAGCTCCACGTAGGCCGACATCTGACGGGCCTTGTAGCCGCGCGCGAGCTGGAACATGGAATGGTTGAGGGCGTGGAAGCCCGCCAGGGTGATGAACTGGAACTTGTAGCCCATCGCACCCAGCTCGCGCTGGAAGCGGGCGATGTCCTGATCCGACAGGTTCTTCTTCCAGTTGAAGCTCGGCGAGCAGTTGTAGGCCAGCAGCTTGTCGGGATACTCCGCACGGATGGCTTCGCTGAAGGCCTTGGCCTGCTCCAGGCTCGGCGTGGAAGTCTCGCACCAGACCAGATCGGCATACGGTGCATAGGCCAGGCCGCGGGCGATCGCCGAGTCCAGACCGGCCTTGATGCGGTAGAAGCCTTCCGAGGTGCGCTCACCGGTCACGAAGGGCTGGTCGCGCTCATCGATGTCCGAGGTCAGCAGATTGGCACCCATGGCGTCGGTGCGCGCGACGATCAGGGTCGGCACGTTGCAGATGTCGGCGGCCAGTCGGGCGGCGACCAGCTTCTGCACGGCTTCCTGGGTCGGGACCAGCACCTTGCCGCCCATGTGCCCGCATTTCTTGGCCGAAGCCAGCTGGTCCTCGAAGTGCACGCCGGCCGCACCGGCCGCGATCATGTCCTTCATCAGCTCGTGGGCGTTGAGCACGCCACCGAAACCGGCCTCGGCATCGGCCACGATCGGCGCGAACCAGTCGATATCGCCCTCGCCTTCCGAGCTCTGGATCTGATCGGCACGGATGAAGGTGTTGTTGATCCGGCGCACCACGGCGGGCACGGAATCGGCCGGGTAGAGCGACTGGTCCGGGTACATCTGGCCGGCCAGGTTGGCGTCGGCCGCGACCTGCCAACCGGACAGGTAGATCGCCTTGAGGCCGGCCCGCACCTGCTGCATGGCCTGGTTGCCGGTCAGGGCCCCCAGTGCGTTCACGTAGTCTTCCTCGTGAATCATCTTCCACAGCTTCTCGGCGCCCATCCGGGCCAGGGTGTGTTCGATCGTGACACTGCCGCGCAGGCGCATCACCTCGGCAGCGTCATAGGGGCGCTCCACGCCCTTCCAGCGCGGATCCTCGAGCCATTGTTTCTGCAGTTCGATGATGCGGTTGGCGTTCATTGCTCTTGCTCCAGGTTTGGGTTCTTTACAAACGTGTGTCGGGTGGGTGGCCCGGTCAATCGATCATTCGATAGGCCGGCAGGGTCAGGAATTCGACGAAGTGATCGTCGGCCGTCACTTCGGCGAGCAGTTGGTTTGCTTGCTCGTAGGCACCGGCCTGGAAGACCGCGTCCCCGAGCTCTTCGCGGATGCTGGCCAGCGTCTCGGCCTGGAAGCCGGCGACCAGGGCTTCATCGATGTCGCGGCCATCCTCCAGCTTGCCGGCCGGGTGACGGATCCATTGCCAGACCTGGGCGCGAGCGATCTCGGCCGTGGCCGCGTCTTCCATCAGGTTGTGGATCGGTACGCAGCCCTGGCCACTCAACCAGGCCGCCATGTAGCGAATGGCGACTTCCAGGTTGCCGCGCAGGCCGGCCTCGGTGATCGTGCCCTGACAGGGTGCCGTCAGTTCAGCGGCCCCGACCTCGACGTCCTCGCGCAGTCGATCGAGCTGGTTCCGACCCTCGATGTGACGATCGAAGATCTCCATGGCCAGGCCGATCAGGCCCGGATGGGCAACCCATGTGCCGTCGTGGCCGTCGCCGGCTTCGCGCTCCTTGTCGGCCCGGACCCGATCCAGCGCCTGGGCATTGGCCTCGGCGTCGTCCCGGATCGGAATCTGGGCGGCCATGCCACCCATGGCGAAGGCGCCACGATGGTGGCAGGTGCGGATCAGCAGCTGCGAGTAGGCGCGCAGGAACGGGACCGTCATGGTGACCTGCGCGCGATCCGGAAGCACCTTGTCAGGATGCGCCTGGAAGCACTTGATATAGCTGAAGATATAATCCCAGCGTCCGCAGTTCAGCCCGACGATCCGGCTGCGCAGCGCGTACAGGATCTCATCCATCTGGAAGACCGCGGGCAGGGTCTCGATCAGCACCGTGACCTTGATGGTCCCGGGCTGGAGCTGCAGGGCCTTCTCGATGTCGGTCAGCACCGACTCCCAGAGCTCGGCTTCGCGCCAGTGCTCGAGCTTGGGCAGATAGAGGTAGGGTCCACTGCCCTGCGCCATCAGACTGTTGGCGTTGTTGAACACGTAGACGGCGGCGTCGAAGATGCCACCCGGTATCGGCCGACCATCGACTTCCACGTGCTTTTCGTCGAGATGCCAGCCGCGCGGGCGGACGATCAGGGTGGCCGGATTCGGCCCCAGAGCGTAATGCTTGCCGTTGTCGGCGGTGAACTCGATGGTCCGCCGGACTGCATCGTACAGGTTGACCTGGCCATCGATCATGTTGGACCAGGTGGGCGTCGAGGAATCCTCGAAATCGGCCATGAACACCCGGGCGCCTGAATTGAGCGCGTTGATGATCATCTTGCGATCGACGGGACCGGTGATTTCCACCCGCCGGTCGCGCAGATCCTCGGGAATTCGAGCCACTTTCCAGCTGCCCTCGCGAATGGAGCGAGTATCCGGATCGAAACCCGGCGAGGCGCCCGCATTCCATTCCAGCTGACGGGCCTGACGCTCGGCAAGCAACTGCGCGCGCCGGTCGCCATAGCGCTGGCCAAGTTCGCCGAGCAGATTGAGTAGCGCGGTCGGGAACAGGGCACGGGCCTGTTCGGGAATCGGCGCCTTGAACTCCGGACGGCAAGGCGTGGTCGCGAGGCTGTCACCGGGGTGTTGCTGGGACGGTTGCTGCATGTCGGTTCCGTGCGGCTGCGTATGTTGGGGCGAAGCCTACCGACCCCTGTCAGTATTTGGCAAATTAAACCTTTTGATGTTTAATATCGGATATTCCAATACAGCAAGACTGGCCATGTACAAGGGCAACCTGCTCAAGCACTTGCGAGCATTCATTCAAACGGCACGCACGGGGAGCGTGTCGGCCGCCGCCGATCGACTGTTCCTCAGTCAGCCGTCGATCAGCCAGCAGATCCGCGCCCTGGAAGACGAGCTCGGCCGGCCGCTGTTCGAGCGCCACGGGCCGAGCATGCGCCTGACGCCGGCGGGCAAGGCCCTGCTCGACATGGCGCGGCCCCTGGTCGACCGCCTCGACGCCCTGCCCGACGACTTCGCTCGCCGCTACGGATCGCTCGACACCGGCGAAATCCGCATCGCGGCGGGCGAATCGACGATCATGCACCTGCTGCCGGCCCTGCTGATGCGCTTCCGGCACAAGCACCCGGGCATCTTCGTCCACCTGCACAACGTCACCGGCGCCGATGGCCTGGGCATGATCCGTTCCGACGAGGTCGATTTCGCCGTCGGTTCCATGCTCGACGTCCCCAAGGACATCGACTACCAGCCCATCTACCATTTCAACCCCGTGCTGATCATGCACCCGGATCACCCGCTGGCGCGCAAACGCCAGCTGAGCCTGGCCGACATTTCACCGCATGGCCTGATCCTGCCGCCGCAGCGCCTGACCACCTACCAGATGGTCGACATGGTCTTCCAGAAGCACGGCCTGCCCTTCCGGGTGACGCTGGAAGTCGGCGGCTGGGAAGTCATCAAGAAGTACGTGGCCCTGGGCATGGGCCTGTCGATCGTGACCAGCATCTGCATCACCGACGCCGATCGCGACCGGCTGGTCGTGCGCGACATGAGCGACTACTTTCCTCGCCGCTCCTACGGCGTGGTCATCCGCCGCGGTGCCTACCTGTCGCCCCAGGCCGAGCGCTTTATCGATCTGATGAGCCCGGAGCTGTTCGGCCTGAATCGGGATGAAAAATCCACCGACCGCCCCCAGATGGCCTTGCATGAGTGAATTGATCATGGTGGCCCTGTCCGGGGGCGTGGATTCGTCGGTCACGGCCTGGTTGTTGAAGCAGCAGGGCCATGAACTGGCCGGCATGTTCATGAAGAACTGGGAAGAGGACGATGCCGAGACCGGCTGCACCGCAGAAGAGGACGCCGCCGACGCCCGGCAGGTCGCCGAACTGCTCGGCATCCCCTTCCACGGGCGCAATTTCTCCACCGAGTACTGGGAGGGGGTGTTCGAACATTTCCTGGCCGAGCTCCGTGCCGGTCGAACCCCGAACCCGGACATCCTCTGCAACCGCGAGATCAAGTTCAAGGCTTTCGTCGAGCACGCGGCCGACCTCGGCGCGACCTCCATCGCCACGGGCCACTACGCGCGGCGACGCGACAATGCCGATGGCAGCGTGTCCCTGCTCAAGGGCCTGGACCCCGGAAAGGATCAGAGCTATTTCCTGCACGCCCTGACCCAGGAGCAGCTGAAGCTGGCCCGTTTTCCCCTCGGCGAGCTCGAGAAGTCCGAAGTTCGACGCCTGGCCAGCGAGGCCCGGCTGCCGGTGGCGACCAAGAAGGACTCGACCGGTATCTGCTTCATCGGCGAGCGCAATTTCGATGCCTTCATCGACCGCTTCCTGCGCGCCGAAGCCGGCGAGATCCTCAGCGACGAGGGCAAGCCCATCGGCCGCCATCGTGGCCTGATGCACTACACCCTCGGCCAGCGCCGCGGCCTGGACATCGGTGGCCTGAAGGACTACCCGGAATCGCCCTGGTACGTCGCCCACAAGGACCTGGTCAACAACCGCCTGATCGCGGTTCAGGACAGCCAGCATCCGATGCTCATGTCCAGGCAGCTGGAGGCGCAGTCGATGAACTGGATCCGCGGCACGCCGCCGGCGCCGGGCCAGCGCGTCGGCGCCAAGGTGCGCTACCGTCAGGCCGATCAGGCGGCCACCGTCGTCACGACGAGCGAGGACAGGCTGAGCCTGCGCTTCGATGCGCCGCAGCGCGCGGTCACCCCCGGACAGTCGGTGGTACTCTACGACGGTGATGAATGCCTGGGCGGCGGCGTGATCGAAAGCAGTGACGCATGGCGCCCGGACTGGATCGAAACCTAGCGCTCGAGCACGAAGACCACGGATGAACAAGGATTCCACCCTCGCCTTTGCCGGCATGCTCCAGGCCAGTGAACTGGTACGACAGCTGGCCACCTCGGGCACCTGCAGCCAGCAGGCCGCCAGCGCCAGCCTGTCGAGCATCTTCCAGTTCTCGCCGGAGTCGACCGAAGCGGTCTACGGTGGTCGCGGTGGCGTCCGCATGGGCCTCAGGGTTCTGGTCGAACTGTTCGGCGCCCGCAATCAGCGCGAGTCGATGCAGAGCCTGAACTACACCCTCGGCCTGGTCAAACTGGCAGGCAAGCTGCGCCAGGACAAGCAGCGCCTGGAGGCACTGAGCCGCGAAATCGATCTGATCGAACCGGCCTGGTCCAAGCGCGGGGATGACTTCGATCCCAGCGTGATCAGCCAGCTCGGCGACGCCTATTCGCACCACATCTCGAGCATGGACTTTCGACTGACCATCAGCGGCAAGCCTGAATACCTCAAACAGGGCGAAAAGATCGCGCTGATCCGCGCCCTGCTCCTGGCCGGCATCCGCTCGGCGATCCTCTGGCACCAGGTCGGTGGTCGCCAATGGCGCCTGCTCTTCCAGCGCCGGCGAATGCTCGAACAGGGTCGCGAGCTGCTGGCCAGCTGAGGGGCAGCGAAGGGACCGGCCGCATGAGCAAAGACAAACCCGACCAACCTGCGGCCACCGAAGTCCTGAAACCCGAATCCTCACCGGATCGGGCCACCGAGTTCATGGCCACCGAGCCGCTCGGTCGCGATCCGGCGGCCACCGAGGCGATGGCACCGGAGAACGCACCGACCCGGCCGGATCCTGCCGCTGGCACCGACGTGCCCGGCGAGGAGGACCAGCTGAAGGTCGGCAGCGTACTGCGCGATCGTTTCCGCATCCTCGGCGTGCTGGGTCGCGGGGGTATGGGCACGGTCTACAAGGCCACCGACCTGCTCAAGGAAGAGGCCCACGATCGCGACACGACCATCGCCCTGAAGGTCCTGAAGCCCGGCATCGTGGATGCCGACATCACCTTCATGGCGCTGCAGCGCGAAGCCCGGCGTGCGCAACAGCTCGCGCATCCCAACATCGTCACCGTGTTCGATTTCGACCGCGCCGACGGCGTGATCTTCATGACCATGGAGTTCATGCGGGGCCAGGGCCTGGAACGGCGCCTCGAAGAAGGGCCGATTCCGATCCCCGAGCTTCGCCGCATCACCCGTGAACTCTGCCAGGGCCTGGCCTACGCGCACGAACGCGGGATCGTGCACTCGGACCTCAAGCCCGAGAATGTCTTTCTGCTCGAAGATGGACGGGTCAAGATTCTCGACTTCGGCATCGCCCGAGCCTGGCAGAGCGAGCGGCGCGACTTCGTCGAAGAAGCCGTCGCCGGCTGTACACCGGCCTACGCGAGCCCGGAAGTGCTGCAGCGCAAGCCACCCAGCCCGGCCGACGATGTCTATGCGCTCGGCTGCGTGGTCGCGCAGATGGCCAGCGGAAAGCACCCCTACGACTGGCATTCGGGCCTGGAGGCCCTCAAACAGAAACTCCAGCCCAGCCGACCCGGCGGCCTGAAAGGACGAGAGTGGCGGACCCTGCGCTCGGCCATGGCGCTGAAGGCGGCGGACAGACCGAAGGACGCACGCGCCTTTTTCAAGCGATTCTTCCCCTCACCCACGCGGGTGACGGCATGGATCATCACGGCCCTGACCCTGGTTTCCGTCGGCGTCTATCTGGCCTTTTTCCAGCCCGAGCCCGGACCGGAAATTCCCTTCGAGGCGCTGCCCGCCGACCTGCAGGCCAGCATTCGCCGCAACCTGGACGATGCGGCGCTGTTCCTCGCCCAGGGGGATCTGAATACCGCCCTGCAGCTCTACGACATGGCCCTCGAAGCCCACCCCGGAAATCGGGAGGCCACGAGCGGGATCGAACAGGCCGTCGAGCAGGCCCTCGCTCAACTCGATCGCGCCGTCAGCGAGGGTCGTCTGAGCCCGGAGGGCCGGCGAACGACCCTGCGCAGCCTGCTGGAGTACGAGACCCTGCCCGCCGAGCTGCGTGATCGCCTCCAGGACGCGCTATCGGACTGAGACCCTCGTCGCAGATTTGCATTCGATCCCTGACTCGTCAACAATCGGGTCGCAGGGAGTGTTTCAGAGGCTTCGCACCCGTCGAACGGGGAGCGATCGGAGGGTCCGCATGGGAACACCAGCAAATCCAGCTCGGCACGCGGCAGTCCTACTGTCACTGGGTCTGACCGCCGCCGTGATGGCGCAATCACCCGAATCCCGCGAGATGGAGGGCTTCGAAGCCATCGACGATCTGTTCGTCGTCGACTGCCTTCTGCCCGGCGAAGTCCGGCAGATGGGCCGGATGACCTATCTGTCCCCGCGCATCCCGATCCGCACCACCGCCGTGGACTGCCGCATCCGCGGCGGTGAGTACACGGCCTACAGCCGTGCCGACTACCGCTCCGCACTGCGCGTCTGGCAGGGTCGGGCCGACGAAGGCGATGCGGAAGCCCAGTACATGGTCGGCGAGATCCACGAAAAGGGCCTGGGCACCGAGCCGGACTACGCCGAAGCCGCTCGCTGGTATCGCCTTGCCGCCGACCAGGGCCATTCGCGGGCGATGATGAGCCTGGCCTACTTCCACGAGCAGGGCCTTGGCGTCGAGCAGGACCCCGTCGCGGCCTTGAACTGGTATCGGCGCGCCTCGGGCCTGGAGGAAAACGATCTGATGTTCGCCGCCGTCGCCCGCCAGCGTCTGGACGAGCAGGCCCGGGCTCTGGAAGGGGAACTCACCCAGGCCCGGCAGGAACAGGACGTGCTCCGAGGCCAGGTCGAACGCCTGCGCGAGGAGCTGACCGCACAGGCCGAGCAGGCGGCCGGTGCCAGTGAAACCATCGCCACGCTGGAGCGGCTGCTGGTCGAAGCCTCGGAACGCGTCGACGATCGCAGCCGCCAGCTCGCACAGATCCGCGGCAGCCAGGCCGAGCTGCCGAGCCCCGAAGCGATCGAGCCCGTACCGCCGGAACTCAGTCGCGGACGCTTTTCCTTCGGTCGCTACTACGCCCTGATCGTGGGCCTGGAACGCTACGAGCACTGGGACCAGTTGCAGTCACCCCACAACGACGCCCGCCGACTGGCCGAAATCCTCAACCAGCGCTATGGCTTCGACACGACGCTGCTTCTGGATGCCTCGACACGAGAAATACTCAGCGCGATCAATGACCTGCGCGAGCGAAGCTCGCCCGAGGACAATGTCCTGATCTACTTTGCCGGCCACGGCCAGCTGCTGCGGGCCGACGATGCCGAACGGCGCCGCGGCTACTGGCTTCCCGTGAATGCCGAAACCGACCGAACGACCTACTGGGTGCCCAATTCGGCGATCAACGATCACCTGGCCCTGATCGACGCGCGCAGCATCCTGGTGGTTGCCGACTCCTGCTACGGCGGCGCGATGTCGACGGACCCTGCCTCCCTTCTGACCGGGCTGGATGCGCCGCTCAGCGACGCCCTGGTCGAACTCGGTCTGGCCCGGCCCGCTCGCTACGTCCTGTCCTCCGGCGGCCTGCACCCGGTGCTCGATGTCGGCAGTGGCGAGCATTCGGTCTTTGCCCGCGCCCTGATCGATGTGCTCGAGTCCAACGAGCAGCTGATGCGCGAGCAGGATCTGTTCAGCGCCGTGAGTCAACGGGCCGAACAGATCAGTCAGCAACTGCCCTTTGCCCAGCGCCCGGAGCTGCGACCGATCCGGCCGGCGGGGCACGGAGCGGGCAGCTTCTTCTTCGTGCCCAGGGACTTCGCCGACTCCGGCGATTGAAGACGCGTGACCGCCTGCACGCGCAGCTAAGGAGATCGACCCCATGAATTCCAGCGCTGGCTTTCCGACCTTGAACCCCAACCTGCCGAGCAAGGTGGCTGCCGCCCTGTTCGGCCTCGGTTTCCTGCTGGCCGCCGCGGCCGAGCCGAACTCGCCCGACATCGAGCTGCTCGTCGACGCGACCGAGCTCGGCGACTCCAGCTGGACGGCCCTGGAAGCCGACCTGGATCAGGATGGACATGCAGACCTGATCATCGGCCTGCCCGATGCCGGCCAGCAGCGCGGCCGCGTCCTTGTCCTCTACGGCCCGACCGAGCAATGGCCCCGGGTCATCTCGCTGGCCACACGCTCCGGGATCGAATCCCATGCGCTCGACGGCGAGTGGCCGGGCGATCGCTTCGGCACCTCGCTCGGCGTCATCAAGCCCCACGTCCATGGCCAGCACGAAGCCGACTCCGAAGACCACCGTCTGGATCTGCTGGTCGGCGCACCGGGTGCCGAGGTCTTCAGTGGTTTCGACGCGAGAGGCTCGATCTACCGCCTGTCGGGATCGCGCGATCGAACCGCGCCGCACCTCGACGCCCTCGGGCTGGAGGGCAACCATCGCCTGATGCCCGCCGAGGGCCAGCACGAGATGGGCCAGCAGCTGATCACCATCGAGGGCTCGACCCTGGCCCTCGCCACGCTGCCCGGCGGCAAGGAAACCCTGATGATCCGCTCGCCGAGCGTCGGTCCGCAGGCCAGCTACCGGTCATCGCAGGACACTCGCGAAGCCCGTAACGGCCCCCTGCAGGCTTCAGGCCGAATGAGCGCCCCGGTTCCGGCCAGCCACCGACAGTACGATGCCCGAGGCGGACGTATGCTAAGGCTCTCGGAAAGCAGCCAGCTGATCGAGCAACGCGATCCGGCGACCGGTCTGGCTCGTCTGCGCTACCGTCTGGATGGCCTGACCGGTACGGGCCCGCTGATCAACCTCGGCGCGGGCATCGCCGATCAGTTCGTCCTCGCCGGCGCGCCGCTGCAACTCGAGTTCGAAGTGTCCGACCCCGTCGACCCGCCCGCCGACCTGACCCTGGAAGTCGACGTCGATACGGGATCCACTCTGATCAACCCCAATTCCCTGACGCTCGGCGGCACCGATGCCCTGCGGACCCTCAGCATCGAGACGCTGACCGGCAACCCGGACGGCAGCACACCGATCACGGTACGCGTATTCAATCTGCAGGGCCTGTTCAGCGAGGCAACGTTTCAAGTCAATGTCCTGAACAACTCGATCCCGGAGATCAATGGCGGACTGGGCCTGCCCGACCAGCAGGTCAGCGCCGGCGGGACCGTGACCCTGCCCTTCACATTGGACGACCTGCTGTTCGATCCCGACCTGCTGAGCATCAACGTGAGCTCGTCGGACCCGACCCTGGTCTCGCCCACCTCGATCGTGCTGACCGGGACGGGCCCGAACCGCAGCATGAGCATTCCGACCCTGCCCGGCAGCAGCGGTCAGGCCACGATCACCCTGGAAGTGACGAACCCGCTGAACCAGACCACGAGCGCGTCCTTTCTGCTCGACGTCCAGGTGCCGGCGGGTGCGGGACCACTGATCAACAACGGCGCCGGCATCGCGCCCCAGAGCGCTGTGGCCGGCCAGCGCATCGACCTGCCCTTCACGATCAGCGACCCCTTCGAGCCCGCAGCGGCGCTCACCGTCAACGTGCAGTCGGGGAACCCGGCCATCCTGCCGAATGACGCGCTCCTGCTCAGCGGCCTGGACGAGCAGCGCCTGCTGCAGATCCTGACAGTGAATGGCCAGAGCGGCGACGTCGCCGTGACACTGCAGGTCAGCAACTCGCAGGGTCTGAGCAGCACCGAGACCTTCCCCGTCCGGATTCAGCCCCGGCCGGCACCGCAGATCAACTTCGGCCAGGCCATCCCGGCCCGAAGCGGCCGACCCGGCGATGTCGTTGAATGGAGCCTCACCGTGACCGATCCCTTCGACCCGCCCGCCTCGCTACAGCTGGAGGCACGATCCGCAGATCCCCAGAGCCTTCCTGACACGGCCATACAGGTGCTGGGCACGACCACGTCCCGAGTCCTTCGTGTCGCGGTTCCAGATGACGCTGCAGCGGGCGAATTCCGCCTGGGCCTGCGCCTGAGCAACAGTGCCGGACTGAGCTCCACGGCGACCGCTGTCCTGAACGTCGAAGCCGGCGAAGGCCCGCTCATCAACGGCGGAGAGCCACTTCCCGATCAAGCCGTCCCGCCAGGACGACGAATCCAGTTCGAGGTGCAGGCCGAACCGATCGATCCAGGCGTGGACATCACCGACCTGCGGGTCTACTCACTGGATCAGGACATCCTGCCCGACGAGGCCATCAACCTCGTCGATCTGGGCGACCGCTGGTTGATTGAAATCGATACGGCGCTGAGCCAGCCTGGAACCACGCGTGTGGTCGTGGAAGCGCGCGGCAGCGACGGCGGGATTTCGCGCAGTAGCTTCGAGCTGATCATCACGGCCGATCTCACGGAACTGGAGATCGCCACCGAGGAACTGGAACTCCGGGTGGGTCCGCAGCGTTTTCTCCGCATCGATGTGCGCAACATCGGCGAGCATCCCGCGGCCGAAATCGATCTTCGCCTGAGCTCGACCGGCGACTCGGAGCTTCTTTCCGTCGTCACCCTCGCCCAGGATTGCCGCATCAGCGACGGCAATGCCGTGCGCTGTGACGAGCGCCCGGCGCTCGGCTGGGAGTGCGTCGGCGGCAGCGAAAACCGCCGCTGTCGGCTCGATGGAATCGATCCGGACGAGCTGCGCGGCCTGATCCTCGGTCTCGATCCGGGCAGCGAGGCCGGGCTGATGATCGAGGCCTCGGCCAGCAACGCGCCGAGCGTGTCCACCCTGCACGAGCCGGAGAGCGACTGATGCGAACCCGTCTTCATTGGATGAACTGGCTTCTCTTCCTTGGCCTGCTCTTCCTCGACAGCCCTTCCCTGGCGGCGGGGAATCTCGAAGGACCATCGGGCACGCGGGTTCATCACGGCTGGGTCAGCCTCGACGGGCGAGTCCAGATCAGCTCCGGCATCGGACCGGCCGCCGAACTCGACTGCGAGGGCCAGCCGGACCTGGCCTTCAGCTTCAGCGAGACAGCCAGTCCCGAGCTGCTGAACCTCGACCTGGACGGCCAGCGCGAGGGCCAGATTCTCCTCCAGCTGACCATCACCGACACCTGCGGCAGCGGCTCGGCGAGCTTCGAGTACTTCCATGACTCGGAAGTGGGCCTGCCCGGCTTCGGGCCCGGCATCTCGGTCTCGCCCAGCGCGACCCAGCTCACTCTGCCGCTGGAGCCCGGTGCCAGTCGCAGCCTCACCATCCAGTACCGCATGGACGGCGATCAGGCCCTGTCCAGCCGCTGGCGACTGATCGGCGAGCAGATCACCTTCGTCGTCGACCAGAGCCTCGGCCAGGCCAGCCGTCGGCGGGCCCTCGCCCAGGTCAATTTCCGCGGCAACGTGGTCGTGCCGGAGGACTTCACTGGCCGCCAGCTGCGCCGCCTGATCGACGCGGGCACGGCCCTGAACCGCGCCTGCCGGCGCGCCCAGGAAGGCACCCGCCTGTTCGAGGTCTGCGAGACGATCCGCGAGCGGGCCACGAGCGGCGAACGTCAGCAGCAGGCGGCGCGCGCCTTCGACGGCAACGCCCTGACCGGCATCGCCCGCCTGGCCGAACTGGGCGGCAGGATCCAGAACCGCAACCTCAGCCAGCGCCTGTCCGCACGACGTTCCGGAAGCCGAGGTTTCAGTGCCAGTGGCCTGAGCCTGTCGGTGAACGGCCAGCACTTCGACACCCGCTTTCTGCCCATGAGCCTGCGCAACAACGACTCGGACGGCGGCGGTTCGCGACTCCTCGGCGAGCGCTGGGGCGCCTTCATCAACGGTGACATCGCGCTCGGCAAGCGCAATGATCGGGAGAAGGAGCCGGCCCTGGACTTCGACAGCTGGGGCGTGACGGCAGGGATCGACTATCGTTTCGACCGCGGCGCCATCGCCGGCCTTGCCCTCGGCTACGGTCGTAGCCGCTCGGACCTCGACAGCGACGGCAGCCAGGTCGATGCCGACCAATGGTCCGTGCAGCTGTTCGGCAGCCTCGATCTGGCCGACAAGCTCTACATCGATGGCACCCTGGGCACCGTCCGCGGCGGTTTCGACCAGACCCGAGTCGTCGACCTGTCGGGCATCGGATCCCTGACTCGCGAACAGGCCAGCGGCTCCACCGACACGAGGGAATGGTCGGCCAGCGTGGCGATCAATTACCGCTGGCTACTCGACTCCGGCTGGACCATCACGCCCTTCGCCCGCTTTCTCTACGCCGACATCGAGGTCGATGGCTTCAGCGAATCGGGCAGCGTGTTCGATTTCAGCTACCCGGATCAGAGCTTCACCTCGGAGCAGTGGTCCGCCGGTCTTCGCGCCCAGCGCGCCTTCAGCCTCGAGCGAAGCATCGTCCTGCCCTTCATCAATGTGCACTGGCAATACGAAGCCGGACTGGACGGCTACAGCGTGCAGCCCAGCCTGACCGGAACGGACATTCTGGGCCCGACGGTCGAGGTCAACGACCCGGATCGAGATACGGGCCGGATCGATGTCGGCCTGAGCTGGGTGCTGCAGAGCGGCAACCAGTTCTTCCTGCATTACAGCGGCCTGGTCTTCGATCGTGATCGGACTGAAAACGCGCTGTTCATCGGTGCACGCAGGGAGTTCTGAACACGGTTCCTTACCGACGGCATGGTAAGCTTCGGCGGTTGATTCGGGCGGTCGCGCAGCCCTGCGCGCCGTCGTCTACCGATCTGCACGGAGGAGCAAACGATGCGCAACGAGCTCGGCTGCCTTGACCAATTCGAGGCCAACGGCAAGACCTACCACTTCTACAGCCTGGAGAAACTGGCCCGGAAGCATTCAGCGGTCAAGACCCTGCCGTATTCGCTGAAGATCCTGCTGGAGAACCAGCTCCGGCACGAGGACGGTCTCAACGTCACCGAGCGCGACGTCGAGTCCCTGGTCAACTGGGACCCGAAGGCCACGCCCGACCAGGAAATCTCCTTCACCCCGGCGCGCGTCGTCCTGCAGGACTTCACCGGCGTGCCGGCGATCGTCGACCTGGCCGCCATGCGCGACGCCATGAAGAATCTGGGTGGTGAGGCCAGCCGCATCAACCCGCTCTCTCCCGCCGAACTGGTCATCGACCACTCGGTGCAGGTCGACAACTACGGCCGCGCCGACGCGCTGGACCTGAACAATCGCATCGAATTCCAGCGCAACAAGGAACGCTATGCCTTCCTGCGCTGGGGCCAGGGCGCCTTCGACAACTTCAAGGTCGTGCCGCCGAACACGGGGATCGTCCACCAGGTCAACCTGGAACACCTCTCGCGCGTGGTCTTCGGCGAGGAAGTCGACGGCGAACTGCTGAGCTGGCCCGACACGGTGGTCGGCACCGACTCCCACACCACCATGATCAACGGCCTGGGCATCCTCGGCTGGGGCGTCGGCGGCATCGAGGCCGAGGCCGCGATGCTGGGCCAGCCGATCTCGATGCTGGTTCCGCAGGTCATCGGCTTCAAGTTGAGCGGCAAGCTGAAGGAAGGCACGACGGCGACCGACCTGGTGCTGACCATCACCGACATCCTTCGCGACAAGGGCGTGGTCGGCAAGTTCGTCGAGTTCTTCGGCGACGGCCTGAGCCACCTGCCCCTGGCCGATCGCGCCACGATCGGCAACATGTCGCCGGAATTCGGCTCGACCTGTGCGATCTTCCCGATCGACGCCGAGACCATCCGCTATCTGAAGCTGTCCGGCCGTGACGAGGACCGTCTGGCACTGGTCGAGGCCTACGCCCGCGCCCAGGGCATGTGGCGCGAAGACGGCGACGCCGACCCGGTCTACACCGACGTCATCGAGCTCGATCTGGGCGACATCGTGCCCAGCCTGGCTGGCCCGAAGCGTCCGCAGGACCGCGTCCTGCTCAGCGAAGCCGATTCGGCCTTCAGGCACGAAGCCGTCAAGTTCACCACCGACCGCGACGCGGCGCACAATGCCGAGGAGTCCCGCCTGGAAGGCGAAGGTGGCGGCACGGCCGTCGGCAGCCGCCTGCCGCCGGGCTGCGCCGAGGTCAACTACAAGGACCAGGACTTCCTGCTCAAGGACGGGGCCGTGGTGATCGCCGCGATCACCTCCTGCACCAACACCTCCAACCCGGCGGTCATGCTGGGCGCCGGCCTGCTGGCCCGCAACGCGCGCGAGAAGGGCCTGACGGTCAAGCCCTGGGTGAAGACCTCGCTGGCCCCGGGTTCGAAGGTCGTCACCGACTACCTGGAATCGGCCGGCCTGCTCGACGATCTGGAAGCCCTGGGCTTCTACACCGTCGGCTACGGCTGCACGACCTGCATCGGCAACTCCGGCCCGCTGCCCGAGCCGATCCACGAAGGCATCAAGGAGCGCGACCTGGTGGTCTGCTCGGTACTCTCGGGCAACCGCAACTTCGAAGGCCGCATCCACCCGGACATCAAGATGAACTACCTGGCCTCGCCGCCGCTGGTCGTGGCCTACGCCATCGCCGGGCGGATGGACACCAACCTGGTCGACGAACCGCTGGGTGAAGACCCGGACGGGAATCCGGTGTACCTCAAGGACATCTGGCCGTCCTCGATCGAGATCCAGGAGTTCATCCAGAAGAACGTCTCTTCGGACATGTTCAAGAAGTCCTACGCCAACGTCTTCGAAGGCGACGATCGCTGGAAGAGCATGGACACGCCGACCGGCGAGATGTTCGCCTGGAACGACGATTCCACCTACGTCCAGAACCCGCCCTACTTCGAGGGCATGACCATGGATCCGGCCCCGGTGCAGGACATCGAAGGCGCGCGCGTGCTCGCCAAGCTGGCCGACTCGGTCACCACCGACCACATCTCACCGGCCGGCTCCATCCAGCCGGATTCCCCGGCGGGTCAGTACCTGCAGGCGCATGGCGTGCAGCCGGCCGATTTCAACTCCTACGGCTCCCGTCGCGGCAACCACGAAGTGATGATGCGCGGCACCTTCGCCAACGTGCGCATTCGCAACCAGATCGCTCCGGGCACGGAAGGTGGCTTCACCACCTACTTCCCCGAAGACGAAGTGATGCCGATCTACGATGCGGCCATGAAGTACCAGGCCGACGGCACGCCGCTGGTGGTGATCGCCGGCAAGGAATACGGGTCCGGTTCCTCGCGTGACTGGGCGGCCAAGGGCACCCGTCTGCTGGGCATCAAGGGTGTGATCTGCGAAAGCTTCGAGCGCATCCACCGCTCCAACCTGGTCGGCATGGGCGTGCTACCGCTGAACTTCCTGGAAGGCGACACCCCGGACAGCCTGGGCCTGGACGGCACCGAGACCTACTCGATCACCGGTCTCGGCGACGGCACGGCCAGGCAGGTCGACGTCACGGCCACCCGTTCCAACGGCGAGACGGTGAGCTTCAAGGCGCGCGTGCGCCTGGACACGCCGAAGGAAGTCGAGTACTACCGTCATGGCGGCATCCTGCACTACGTGCTTCGCCAGATGGCCGGTGGGGATCCGGGCAAGGCCCAGAAGGCGGCCTGAACCGAAGGCACCGGAAACCACGAAAAAGCCCGCCGATCGGCGGGCTTTTTCGTTTCTTACTAGTCCCACCCCTGCGTCATCACTCGTCGTCGTCCAGGTCCAGATAGACCGGCAGCTCGTGGTTGCGCTGGTGGTGGAAGATCAATTGGGTTTCGATGTGATCGACTTCGGGGCGCTCCGTGAAGGCCGTGAGGGCCAGATCGCGCAGATGCGAAGAGTCTCGCACCGCCACGTGGACCAGATAGTCGTTGGCCCCGGCAACGTGGAACAGGGTAACGACCTCGGGCAGTCTCGCCAGATGCGCCTCGAAGGCGTCGACATCACTGCGCACGTGCCGGCTCAGGCGCACGGCCACCATCGCCTGGAGACCGATCCCGAGGACGTTCGGATCGACATCGGCGTGGTAGCCCGTCAGCACCCTCGCCAGGCGCAGGCGTCGCACCCGCTCGAGGCAGGATGAGGGTGCCAGACCGACCTGGCGGGCAAGATCCTTGTTCGAGATCCGAGCATTCTTCCGCAAACAGCGAAGAATCCGAATATCCGTACTGTCGAGGGGCGCTTTTCCCTGCATAACCGAATTTACTTCCGCTTGAGCTTCACGAGCCTAATTTCGTTCTATCTTAGCGCCTTCCAACGAAGCAAGAGTCGCAAGATGAGCACATACCGCTTCAGCCACACCGACGCCGTCCACGCCGGGCGTGACGATTTCCGCTCGATCGGCGCGCACGCACCACCCATCGATCTGAGCTCGACCTACCCGGTCGGCGATCCGGACACCGCCACGGCGAGCCTGGATGCCCTGTGCGAAGGGCAGGCGCAGGCGGCAGAGCCGGTCTATGCACGCCTGCACAACCCCACGGTCGCGCGTTGGGAGCAGGCCCTGGCCCGCGCCGAGAACGCGGAAGCCGCTGTGGCCTTCGGCTCCGGCATGGCCGCACTCACCGCCGCCCTGCTCAGCCTGCCGACCGATCGCCGCCACGTCGTCGCGGTCCGCCCGGTCTACGGCACCAGCGATCACCTGCTCGCCTCCGGCCTGCTCGGCCAGCAGGTCAGTTGGACCACGCCGGATCGCATCGCCGACCAGCTTCGCGCCGACACCGGCCTGGTGATCATCGAGACCCCGGCCAATCCCACCCTCGCCCTCATCGACATCGAGGCCGTGGTCCGGCAGGCCGGCGAGATTCCCGTGCTGGTCGACTCGACCTTCGCCACCCCGGTCCTGCAGCGCCCCCTCGAGCTGGGTGCCGCGATGGTGATGCATAGCGCGACCAAATTCCTCGGCGGACATGGCGACGTGATGGCGGGCGTGATCGCCTGCAACGAAGCCCGGGCCAGGGGCCTGCGGCAGGTCCGCATCGCCACCGGCGCCCTGCTCCATCCCTGGGCGGCCTTCCTGCTCCATCGGTCCATGCCGACCCTGCGCCTGCGGGTCGAACGGGCCCAGGCCACGGCCCTGAAGCTGGCCGAACGCCTGGCTCGCCATCCGGCAGTGGCGCAGGTCCACTATCCCGGCCTGAGCGGTCAGGATCCGATGGGCCTGATCGGCCGTCAGATGGACGGCCCAGGCAGCGTACTGGCCTTCGAAGTGCATGGCGGACACGAGTCGGCCACCGGCCTGCTCGGCACACTGAAGCTGATCACCCCCGCCGTCAGCCTTGGCTCGGTGGATTCCCTGATCCAGCATCCGGCCGGTCTGACGCACCGCGTCATGGATGAGGATGCCCGCCGCCAGGGCGGCATTTCTCCGGGATTGTTGCGTCTGTCCACCGGGCTGGAGGAACCCGAGGATCTCTGGGCCGACCTCGAAGCAGCACTGGACCGCATCGCCAGTCGAAGGGAACGGGCCGCCTGATGACGGAAACGGCGGGTCCGCCATCGGGCCCGCATGCTCCACACATTCGGGCGCCAATCTGAGACAATGTGGGCTCGTTCACAATTCAGGACCCGAACCATGAGCCTCCGCTCCAAACTCATTGCGCTCGGACTGATGATCGTGCTCTCGGGCTCGCTCATCGCAGACACCATCCCGACCCGCGCCTTCTTCGATAGCGCCAAGGTCACCAACATGAAGATCGCGCCTGACGGCGAGCACGTGGCCTTTACCTACGAGGAAGGCAGCGAAGTCAGACTGGCCGTCTTGAATCTCGACAGCAGCCAGATCACCGCCTCCTTCGAATTCGGAGACAACCAGCACGTCTTCAACTTCTGGTGGGGCAATAACGAACGCGTACTGATGTCGGTCGGCGAAGTCACCGGCAACCTCGACAATCTCGGCCGGCCGGCGCACCTGTACGCCGCCGACGTCGATGGCCGCCGCCGCCAGCAGATCTTCGAGATGGTGAGCTCGAGCTACCAGATCCTGCACACTCTGCCCGATGATCGCGAACACGTGTTGATCGCTCGTCGACACTGGGGTGATGGCGGAAGCCCGAAGGCCAACCTGCTCGACATCTACAACGGCGAAATGCGCTACCTGCCGGATCAACCGATGAGCAACGATATCGTGGCCATCATTCCGGACAACAGCGGGGAAATCCGACTGGCCGCCGAAGTCATCCAGGGCGACACTTTCGATGACCGGCAGCTCAACCTGTTCATCAAGCACGCGGAGAACGACTGGCGTCGTCTTCGCCTCGAGTCAGTGCGTCAGCCGGTCAGCATCAACCTCATTGGCTTCTCGGCAGACAACGAACAAGCCTATTTCCTGTCCAACCACGACATGGCCGCCAACGATCGTCTTGGCGTGTTCCGCTATGACTTCGGCAGCAACGAGATCGAACTGCTGCACCGTGACGCCAGAGTCAATGTCAGCGGCACCATCACCGGACACGACGGTGAAGTGCTTGGCGTCACGGCCGATTTCGGCCCTCGCAGCTACACCTTCTTCGGCGACCTGGCCGAGACCCACCGTGACGCCATCCTGCTGCAGCGGCTGGTGCTGTCCTTCCCGGAACAGAACGTCGCCCTGACCTCCTTCACGCAGGATGGCCGCCTGGCCGTCGCCTGGGTCTGGGGCGATCGCAACCCCGGCGAGTTCTTCCTCTTCGACACCGAGTCCCTGCAGGCGCGTTTCCTCGCCGCACGCCTGCCGGAGCTGCCCAAGGATGCACTGGTCCCGATGGAGCCCGTCACCATCGAAGCGCGTGATGGCCTGAGCCTGAATGCTCTGTTGACCCGCCCCGCCGACCAGCGGGAGAATCTGCCCTTGATCGTCAACGTGCACGGCGGGCCGTTCGGGATCTACGACCGCTGGGGCTATCAGCCGGAAGCCCAGTACTTTGCCCAGCACGGCTATGCCACCCTGCAGGTCAACTACCGTGGCTCCGGCAACCGTGGCGATGACTTCCAGAACGCCGGCCGCCGCGAATGGGGCGGCAAGATGCAGGACGACGTCACCGACGCCACCCGCTGGGCGATCGAACAGGGCATCGCCGACCCGGATCGGATCTGTATCTACGGCGGCAGCTATGGCGGCTATGCGACCCTGATGGGCGTGGTGAAGGAGCCCGAGCTCTACGCCTGCGGCGTGGGGTACGTGGGCGTCTACGATCTGGTCTGGTTCCGCGAGGGTGACGGCAACGACTGGTCACGCCAGCAGGGCCGCGGCTCGCGTCAGGCGCGCGAGCGCTGGTTCGATGCATGGGTCGGGCCCGATCCGGACGCCCTGGAACCCTACTCTCCCGTCCACAACGTCGATCGCATCGAGGCCGAGCTGTTCATCGTCCACGGCGGCAGCGACGTTCGCGTCGTCGTCGGCCACGCCGAGCGCCTTCGCGATGCGCTGGACGAGATCGGCAAGTCCTACGAGTGGCTGATCAAGGAGGAAGAAGGTCACGGCTTCTACAACGTCGACAACCGAGTCGAGTTGTACGAGCGCATGCTCAGCTTCTTCAACCGCCACATCGGCGAGCCTTCGGCCGAGGTCGCCTCGAACTGAAGCTATACTGATCGGCGAGGCGGCCCTCCGTGGCCGCCTCGCCGTGATTCACGCAAGGGAGCCCCGCATCGTGTCCGAAGCCAAGTCCTTCCAGGTCCCGCACACCCTGGTCCTGATGTTCGCGATGATGGGTCTGGCCCTGATTCTCACCTGGGTCCTGCCCTCCGGCCAGTTCGAGACCGTGACCAATGACCATGGCCGCGAGGTCGTGGTCCCGGGCACCTTCGCCGTGGTCGAGGAGGCCCCGACCCTGACGCCGCTGGCTCTGTTCACCTCCGTGCCCCGCGCCATGGCCGATGCCCAGGGCATCATCTTCTTCGTGCTCCTGATCGGTGGCGCCCTGGCGGTGATCCGCGAGACTGGCGCGATCGAGGCCTTTCTCGGCAGCGTACTGAAGACCTTCGGCGAGAACTACACCCTGCTGATCTTTTTCGGCATCGGCTGCTTTGCCTTTGCCTCGGCCACCCTTGGCATTGCCGAGGAATACATCCCCCTGGCCGGCATCCTGATCGCCCTTTGCCGGGCGATGAAGCTGGACACGGTCGCCGCCATCGGCATCATGGTGGTGGGTTATGGCGTGGGTTATGGCGCTACCTTGATGAACCCTTTCACGCTGATCATCGCGCAGGAAGTCGCCGAACTGGAACCCATGTCCGGTTTATGGTTCCGCTTGTTGATCCTCCCCTTCTTCCTGGCCATCGGCATCCACCACGTCTGGGCCTACGCTCGGCGCGTTCGCGCTGATCACGCAGCCAGCCTGGTCCATGGCATCGAATCGGCGCAGGCGCCAGAGGAAGAGGAGATGCCGCCGATGACTGCAAAGCGCATGTGGGTACTGCTCGCCTCACTCGGCGCGCTGGCCCTGCTGGTCTACGGCATCATGGCCCATGGCTGGTACCTGACCGAACTCGGAGCCGTCTTCATCGGACTGTCCATCGTGGTCGCCCTGATCAGCCGGATGTCGCCGGACACGCTGGCGATCTCCTTCAGCAAGGGCGCGGCCGAACTGGCCGGCACGGCCATCCTGATCGGTTTCGCGCGTTCGATCGGCTTGATCCTGGAGGATGGCATGGTCATCCACACGATCGTCAACGGCCTGGCCAGCCCCCTGATCAACCTGCCCAGCGAAGCTTCGGCGGTGGGCATGCTCGGTATCCAGAGCCTGATGAACATCCTGGTGTCGTCCGGCAGTGGCCAGGCCTACCTGACCATGCCGCTGATGGCCCCGATCGGCGACCTGGTCGGCATCAGCCGGCAGATCTCCGTGCTGGCCTTCCAGTTCGGCGATGGCTTCATGAACATGATCGTGCCGACCAATCCGGTGCTGATGGGCATCCTCGGCCTGGCCGGCATCCCCTACGATCGCTGGTTGCGCTTCATCTTCCCGCTGATCCTGAAGCTGCTGGCGGCTGCGGCCATCTGCATGGTCGTCGCTGTACAGATCGGCTATCAATGACAGACGCCGCCATCAGGACACGATGGCGGAGGGCAAGCAGTGGAATGGCCGCCTCGCCGGGCAGCCGAATCAATCGACGTAGAGGGAACTGACCGACTCACCTTCCGACATGCGGCGGATGGTCTCGGCGAGCATCTGGGCGACGGAGAGCTGGCGGATGCGGTCACAGGCGGCTGCCCGCTCGCTCAGGGGGATGGTATCGGTGACGACGATCTCGTCGAGGCGTGAGCCCTCGATGTTGTCGATCGCCTTGCCCGAAAGCACCGGGTGGACGCAGTAGGCCACGACGCGGCGCGCGCCCTTGTCCTTCAGGGCGCCGGCGGCGGCACAGAGCGTGCCGGCCGTGTCGATCATGTCATCCACCAGCACGCAGATCTTGTCTTCGACGTCACCGATCAGGTTCATCACCGTGGCTTCGTTCGCGCGCGGACGACGTTTGTCGATGATGGCCAGATCCGTATCGAGACGCTTGGCGATGGCGCGGGCCCGCACCACCCCGCCCACGTCGGGCGAGACGACGATGATCTCGTCGGAGGTGTAGTGCTTCCAGATGTCGGCCAGGGTCAGGGGCGAGGCGTAGACGTTGTCCACGGGCACGTCGAAGAAGCCCTGGATCTGATCGGCGTGCAGATCGACGGTCACGACACGATCGGTGCCAACCACGCTGATCATGCGCGCCGCCACCTTGGCCGTGATCGGCACGCGCGAGGAGCGCGGCCGCCGATCCTGGCGGGCGTAGCCGAAATAGGGGATGACCGCAGTCACGCGCGAGGCCGAGGCACGCTTGAGCGCATCGACCATGACAACCAGTTCCATGAAGTTCTCGGCGGAGGGCTGACAGGTCGGCTGGATCAGGTAGACGTCGCGACCGCGAACGTTTTCCATGATCTCGACGGCAACTTCACCATCACTGAAACGGCCGACGTTGGCGCGGCCCATGGGCACGCCCAGACATTCGGCGATCGACTGGGCCAGAACCGGGTTGGCGGTTCCGGAAAACACCATCAGGGACGACTGGGTCACGTCAACTCCCGGGTTCGGCGCGGACGAAGGGCGCCGGTGGCCTCAATTCCGATCGGCAGGGAAATGGCTGGGACGGCAGGACTCGAACCTGCGAATGCGGGGATCAAAACCCCGTGCCTTAACCAACTTGGCGACGTCCCAGCAGAACTGCCTCGGGTTCGCGCTCCCCGCGCGAGACCCTCCACGATTCGAGGCGCATTATAGCGATTTTACGACCCGGTTGAACCCCCGAATTGCCAATCCCTGAGCACGATTCGCACCCGATAGGGCGCGCTGTCGGCCTGCAGGCGGCTGGGAAGCACCGATTCGGGGCCCGGCGCATAGCGCTGAAAGCTGAGCCGCCAGGGGGGTGCAACGGCTTCGGCCAGCGTGCCATCTTCGGCGTACCGGGTAAGGGTCGTACCTTCGGGGGGCACGAGACCGCGGATCCACCAGCTCAGATCACGCACGGGAATCGGCCAGCCGACCGCTGCCTCGACGAGTGGGTCGGGGCCTTCACCCTCGATCAGACCCACCTCACTGCCTTCCAGCACGGCACCGTCCGGATCGAATTCCAGACGCCACTGGCGGCCACCGGCCAGGGTCCGCAGCACGATGCGATGGCGATCCGCTTCGGCCTCCCAGCGAAATGCAAGCGAACCGCCCCGTTCTCCGTCGGACAGCGCCACTCGGCCGCTGACCGACCAGACCGGGTGACGGTCGAACAAGGCCTCGCGCTCGACCATCCAGGCGCCATCCGGACGCTGCTCACGGCTTGCACAGGCCGCCAGCAGTGCCATCGTCAGCAGGACCAGAGCGAGCCGCGACGGCGCACGGCCCATTCCGGTACTCACGGCTCCGATCCGATCAGGCGCTGCCAGGTATCGACGACCACCGCATGCTCCGGATGCGCCTCGATCAGCTCGTCGAGCATGCTGCGCGCCTCATCCCGGCGGTCCAGGGTCCAGAGCACCTCGGCCAGGTGCGCACCGATCTCCGGGTTCTGGTCGATTTCATGCGCCCGCTCGAGATAGACGAGAGCTTCGGCCGGCCTGCCCAGGCGAAAGCGGACCCAGCCCATGGAATCGAGGATGGCCGGATCGTCCGGATCGAGTTCGTAGGCTCGATCGATCAGACTGAGGGCTTCCGAGTGGCGGCGCGTGCGGTCGGTCAGGGTGTATCCGAGCGCATTGAGGGCCGCGGCATTCTCGCCATCCATCTGGATGATCCGGCGCAGGTCCTGTTCGGCCAGATCCAGATTGTCGGCATCGACCGCGCAGAGGGCTCGCGAATACAGCAGCCAGACGCCGCTGGGTTGTTCTCGCAGCACCTCGCTCAGCACGTCGACGCACTCATCCGGGCGACCGGCGTCGCGCAGGAGTTCGGCTTCGAGCAGCCAGGATTCTTCGGCCAACTCGGCATCCCCGGCCAGGCGCACGGCACGCAGCAGATTGCGCGCGCTCATCAGATCGCCCGAGCGACCCGCCAGGGTCGCACGTCGCAGCAGGGCCCGATTGGCATCCGGACCCTCGACCACCCGGGCGTACCATTGCTCGGCGTCGTCATCGAATTCCAGCAGCTCGGCCAGAAAGCCGGTAAAGAAGGCATGCTGCATCGGCTCGGCCGGGGACTCGACCGCCGCCAGCTCCCGCCAGGCCGCGCCTGCCTCCTCCAGGCGCTCGGCCTGGTAGAGGTAGAGCCCCAAGGAGTACAGGGTCCGGGTATCCGCCGGCACCGAGCGCAGCGCGGCGATGGCCTCGTCCATTCGATCCATCTGCCGCAGCACCTCGGCTTCGGCCATGGCCAGTTCCCGATCTTCCGGCGCCGTAGCGCGGGCCTGGCGATACCAGTCCAGCGCCGCCGGATAATCCTCGTTGGCCGCAGCCAACTGGGCGGCCCAGACCTGCCGGCGCCGCGTCGGGGCCGAGTCGGCCGCCTCGGACGCCAGGGCGTAGGCCTCGGCTGCATTCCCCAGCTGCCAGAGCAACAGGCTGCGGCTCTCCATGACTTGCCCGGAATCGTCCACTGGCGCCTGCTCGGCGAGCGCATCGAAGGCCGCCAGGGCATTGGCGTCCTGTTCCGCGGCAGCCACCATCAGGGTCGCCTCGCGCCAGGCCTCGGAGCGGTCATCGGCCTGCCCGATCTTTCGGGCCAGGCGCCCGGAAGCCGCGTCTACCTGGCCCTGGTTGATCAGGCCCAGGACGATCAGTTGCTCGGCTGCCTCGAGCTCCGGCGCCAGGGCCTGCCAACGCTCGGCAGCGGCGACCACACCTGCCCAGTCACCGACCCGCATGGCCAGACTCACGGCCTGACGGGCAGTCTCGGGATTCTCGGACAGCAGCGCTGCCTGATAGGCATGCTCGAAGGCTTCGAAGTCGTTGCCTTCGGCCGCCAGACGTTCGGCCGCCAGGGCGTGGAAGAGCAGATCGGGGTCGATGTCGTCAGCGGATCGGCGGACCGGCTCGCTGGCCTGATCGGTGGATGCAGGCGCCGCAGCCGGCTCGGATTCGGTGGTTTCGACACCCGCACAGGCCGCAAGCAGCAAGGCTGCCAGCACGATCAAGGCGCTTTGCTTGCGCCGCCGGAGCTTCCATACGAAAATGGGGAGTTTGTCTGCTATTTTGATCTGCATGTCGCTTTTCGTCTTGGGAATCAGCCACCAGACCGCCCCGATCGCCATTCGCGAGCGGCTGGCGTTTGCGGCCGAACGTCTGCCCGACGCCTTGCAGAGTCTGGCCGCCGTTCCCTCGGTCGAGGGCTGCGCGATCCTGAGCACCTGCAATCGCACCGAACTCTATCTGTCGGGCTCCCAGACTACCATGCGGGAGGCCGCCGATTGGCTGCACCAATGGCATGGTCTCGGCATCGGTCAATACCAGGAGCACCTCTACCAACTGGAAGGCTCGGCCAGCCTTTTCCATCTCATCAAGGTCGTCAGCGGCGCCGATTCGATGATCATCGGAGAGCCGCAGGTGGCCGGCCAGGTCAAGCAGAGCTGGCAGCAGGCCAACGACGCATCCACGCTGGACACGCGACTGGACCGCATGTTCCAGCATGCCTTTGCCGGCGCCAAGCGCGTTCGCTCGGAAACCGGCATCGGCCGCGATCCGGTCACCCTGCCCTTTGCTGCCCTGCGACTGGCTCGTCAGATCTTCGGTCCCCTCGAAGGCCGCTCGGCGCTGCTGGTCGGGGCCGGCGAGATGATCGAGGACTGTGCCACGCACTTCAACGACTCCGGCATGGGGCAGCTCACCATCGTCAACCGGTCGATCGAACGCGCGCGCGCCCTGGCCGAACGCTTTTCGGCCGCCAGCCATGGCCTGGACGCCCTGCCCTCGCTGCTGCCCCAGCATGATCTGCTGATTGCCTGCACGGCCAGCCCCGAGGCCGTCGTGACCCGGGACATGCTCGACCGGGCCATCGGCGAGCGCCGGCACCGCCCACTGTTCGCCCTGGATCTCGCGGTGCCGCGCAACATTGCCCCGGACAGCTCGGACCTGGACGACCTGTTCCTGTACACGATCGACGACCTGCACGAGATCATCGAGAAGAACCAGCAGCGGCGCCAGGATGCCTTGCGTCACGCGATGGACCTGATCGACTCGGAAGTCATCGCCTTCGAGCGCTGGCTCCATCTGCACGAATCGAGCACCACCCTCAAACAGCTCAGGCGCCAGGCACAGGGCGAGCGCGATCGACTGCTCGACGAAGCGCGCGCCCAGATCGCGGCCGGCCAGAATCCGGAGGACGTGTTGCAACGTTTCGGACACCGCCTGGTCAATCGCCTGCTGCACGGGCCCAGCATCCGACTGCGCCAGGCGGCGGAACAGGCCGACAAGGACCTGCTCGCCGCCGCGCGCTTCTTCTTCGAGGACGATCCCGCTTGAATCCCGGCATTCTCCAGCGCCTGAGCGAGGCGCGTGAACGCTTCGAGGAGGTCGAGCGCCTGCTCGCCGATCCCGAGATCATCGCCCAGCGCCAGCGCTTCCAGGAGCTATCGAAGGAATACGGCGAGCTGGAACCGATCATCGCCATCCTCAACGAGCTCGAATCGATTCGCCAAGCCGTCGAGGAGGCTCGCGTCATGGCGCGGGAAGACGATCCCGAACTGGCCGAACTCGCCGCCGAGGAGCTGAAGAGCAGCGAAGCACGAGAAACAGCACTGGAAGGGGAACTGGAGCGTCGCCTGCTGCCGCGAGACCCCAACGACGATCGCAACATCTTTCTCGAAATCCGGGCCGGTACCGGTGGCCAGGAAGCGGCCCTGTTCGCCGGCGACCTGCTCCGCATGTACACACGCTACGCGGAGTCCAGGCGCTGGTCCGTCGAGATCCTGTCCTCCCAGGCCAGCGAGGCCGGAGGCTTTCGCGAAGTCATCGCCCGCATCATCGGTCAGGGCGCCTATTCGCGCCTGAAGTTCGAATCCGGCGTGCACCGCGTGCAGCGCGTTCCGGCCACCGAGTCCCAGGGTCGCATCCACACCTCCGCCTGCACCGTCGCGATCCTGCCCGAAGTCGAAGGCGTGGACCAGATCGAAATCAACCCGAATGAGCTGCGGATCGACACCTTCCGGGCCTCGGGCGCCGGTGGTCAGCACGTCAACACCACCGACTCGGCCATCCGCATCACCCACCTGCCCTCCGGCATCGTGGTCGAGTGCCAGGACGAACGCAGCCAGCACAAGAACAAGGCCCGCGCCATGAGCCTGCTCAGCGCACGCCTGCTCGAAGCCGAACAGGAAAAGCAGCGCAGCGAACGGGCCGCCGACCGCAAGTTGCAGGTGGGATCGGGCGATCGCTCGGAGCGCATCCGCACCTACAACTACCCCCAGGGCCGGATCACGGACCACCGGATCGGGCTGACGATCTACGAACTCGACCGCGTGCTGGAAGGCGATCTCGAGCCCGTCATCGGCCCGCTGATCGAGGCCCATCAGGCCGAGCTGCTGGCCGAGCTGGCCCGATGAAGCGCTCGCTGATCGAACTGCGCACCCAGGGTCGGGGCCTGCTCCGACTCGACCATCGCATTAACGACAGCCTGGCCGAGCTCGGCGCCAACCAGGGCCTGTGCCATCTGTTCATCCAGCACACCTCGGCGTCCCTGCTGATCACCGAGAACGCGGATCCGGACGTCCACCGGGACCTGGAAACCTGGATGCGCGAGGCCGTCCTCGACGGCGACCCCCGCTTCCTGCACCGCGCCGAAGGTCCCGACGACATGTCCGCCCACATCCGCAGCATCCTGACCCAGACCGAGCTGAGCGTTCCGGTCGAGGCTGGCCGCCTGGCCCTCGGCACCTGGCAGGGCATCTACCTCTGGGAGCATCGCGCCGCAGCGCATCGAAGACGGGTTCTGATCAGCCTCGTGGAATGAAGAAATCGTGCATGGACGTTACATCAGAATGTTATGATGTAACACAGTTCGCACCGGAGTCTCCTGATGGAACTCGATCCCCTGCTGCTCTCGCGAATCCAGTTCGCCTTCGTGGTCTCCTTCCACGCCATCTTCCCAGTATTCACCATCGGTCTGGCCTCCTACATCGCCGTTCTCGAAGCCATCGCCTTCCGCACCGGTGACCCGGTCTATCAGAAGCTCTCCCAGTTCTGGATCCGGATCTTCGCCATCGTCTTCGGCATGGGCGTGGTCTCCGGCATCGTCATGGCCTTCCAGTTCGGCACCAACTGGAGCGTGTTTGCCTATTCCTCGGCCAACTTCCTCGGTCCGGTGCTGAGCTACGAAGTCGTCACCGCCTTCTTCCTCGAAGCGACCTTCCTGGGCATCCTGCTGTTCGGTCGCGACAAGGTACCACCAGGCCTGCACCTGTTCGCCGCCTGCATGGTGGCCATCGGCACCTTCATCTCCTCCTTCTGGATCCTGTCGGCCAACAGCTGGATGCACACGCCGGCGGGCATCGAAATGGTCGATGGCCTGGTCCAGATGACCTCCTGGCGCGAAGCCATCTTCAACGCCTCCCTGCCCTATCGCTTCAGCCATATGGCGCTGGCTTCCTTCATCACCGGGGGCTTCGTCGTCGCGGGGGTCAGCGCCTGGTATCTCGTGCGCGGGCGCAACCCGCGCTCCAGCCGCAAGGCGCTTCGCATGTGCATCGTGATGCTGGCCGTGGCCACGCCCCTGCAATTGCTGGTCGGCGACCTGCACGGCCTCAACACCCTCGAGCATCAACCGATCAAGGTGGCGGCGATGGAAGGGCACTGGGAGACGCGGCAGGGCGCACCACTGATCCTGTTCGCCATCCCCGATTCCGAGGCCGAGACCAATCATTTCGAGATCGCCATTCCGCGCCTTGGAAGCCTGATCCTGACCCATAGCCTCGATGGCGAGGTCCAGGGCCTGACCTCGGTGCCGGCGGAAGATCGGCCGCCGGTCGGACCGGTGTTCTGGTCCTTCCGGATCATGGTCGGTCTGGGCATGCTGTTCATCTTCGTCTCCCTTGCCGGGGCCTGGCAGCTCTGGCGCGGCCGCCTGTTCGAGTCGACGCGCCTGCTCAAACTGATCAGCCTCATGCCCCCGCTGCCCTTCATCGCCGTTCTGGCCGGCTGGTTCGTCACCGAAATCGGCCGACAGCCCTGGATCATCTACGGCCTTCTGCGCATCGAAGACGCCGTCACCCCCTCACTGAGCGGCTGGATGGCGCTGGCCACGCTGCTCGGCTACATCGCCGTGTACGCCGTGGTCTTCAGCGCCGGCCTGATCTACCTGCGGCGCGTCATTCTGGCCGGGCCCGATCCCATCGAAGCAGCCGATGACGACCGGGCGGCGCGGCCGAAGCGTCCCTGGTCCGCGGTGCCCGCTGGCGCCGTGGAACTCAACAGCCAACGGGAGTCCTGACCATGGAATTGATCGATCTGACGCTCATCTGGGTCGGCATCATCGGCCTTGGCGTGTTCATGTACGTGCTCATGGATGGTTTCGATCTGGGCGTGGGCATCCTCTTTCCCTTTGCGCCGGACGATGAATCGCGCGATGCGATGATGAACTCGGTGGCTCCGGTCTGGGATGGCAATGAGACCTGGCTGGTCCTGGGTGGTGCCGGTCTGCTCGCCGCATTCCCGATGATCTACGCGGTCTTCCTGCCGGCCCTGTACCTGGGGGTCTTCCTGCTGCTGGCCGGCCTGATCTTCCGCGGTGTGGCCTTCGAGTTCCGTTTCAAGGCCGGCAGCCAGCGCCATTGGTGGGACCGGGCCTTCTTCGGTGGCTCGACCGTCGCCTCCTTTGCCCAGGGCGCCGTCGTCGGCGCCTACATCCAGGGGTTCGAGACGGATGGCTTTCGCTACGTCGGCGGCGCCTTCGACTGGCTGACACCGTTCACGCTGATGACTGGCCTCGGCGTGGTCGCCGGCTACGCCCTGCTCGGCGTGACCTGGACCATCCTGAAGACCGAAGGGCGCACCCAGCAGTGGGCTTTTCGTCTGGCGCCCTGGTTGCTGGGCATCGTGCTCGGCTTCTTCGTGCTGGTCAGCCTGTGGACGCCACTGGCTCACGAACGGGTCATGAGCCGCTGGTTCGACAACCTGAGCTGGCTGTGGCTGTTCCCGGCCCTGACCCTGATCATGGCCCTGGCAGTCTTCCACTGGCTGCGGAAACGCGCTGAAGCCCTGCCCTTCATCGGGTCGATGGCCCTGTTCGCGTTGTTCTACATCGGTCTACTGATCACCCAATGGCCCTATGCCGTGCCCCCCGACCACACCTTCTGGGACGCCGCCTCGGATCCCGGAAGTCAGCTGTTCCTGCTGGTCGGCGTCCTGTTCCTGATCCCGATCATCCTGGGCTACACGGCCTGGACCTACTGGGTCTTCAGGGGCAAGGTCGGCAGCGGTGGCTACGGGCACTGAGCCGGCACCGGCCAGCGAGCTTTCGAGCTGGCTGGCCGCTCAAGCCCCCGGCTGGCTTCGGCCGCTGGCCTGGCTCGCGGCGCTGCTCGAAGCCGGTCTGCTGATCGCTCAGGCACTCCTGATCGCCGGCATCTTCGAAGGCGTTCTGGTGAGCGGCGAGGGCTTCGATTCGCAATGGCCGGCCCTGGGCATCCTGCTGGCGATGCTGATCGGGCGGGCTTCGATCACCGGCGCTCGAGCCGCCCTGGCCGACACTGCCTCCGGTCGGACTCGGCAACGGCTCCGACGGGCCCTGTTCGAGCAACAGGCCGATGCCGGTCCCGTCGATTCCGCCGGCGAGGCCGCTGGCGCACTGGCCCACCGCATCGTCGACCGTGTCGATCATCTCGACGCCTACTACTCACGCTTCCTGCCGCAGCGCGCCTCGGCGCTGCTGATCCCCTTGAGCATCGCTCTCGTGGTGGCGTCGATCGACTGGCTGGCCGCCCTGCTGCTCGCCATCACCGCACCGATCATCCCCCTGTTCATGGCCCTGATCGGCCGCGGCGCCCAGAGTCTGAGTGAAGCCCAGGCGGAAAGCACGGCGCGGCTGTCGGGCCTGTTCTACGATCGGCTCAAGGGGCTGGCCACCATCCGGCGTCTGGGCGCCGGCCCGCGCGTCATCGAATGGCTTGCCGAACACGCTCAGGAGTATCGGGCACGCACGCTACGTGTCCTGCGACTGGCTTTCCTGTCATCGGCCGTGCTGGAGTTCTTCGCGGCCGTCGCCATTGCCAGCCTGGCGATCTACATCGGGCTGAGTCTGCTCGGTTACGTCGAACTCGGCCCCTCGGCGCAACTCACCCTCGGAGGCGGCCTGGCGATACTGTTGCTCGCACCCGATTTCTTTCTTCCACTTCGCCAGCTGGCCCAGCACTGGCACGATCGTGCCGATGCGCTGGCCGCAGCAGCCGAGTTGCGCGCCATGCTGGACAGGCCTCGTCCGGCACGCCCCTCGACTTCATCGAGGACCGCTGAACCCTCGAGAGCGCCGAATGATGACGAACTCGAACTCGACCATGTGTCCTTCGCCTACCCGGGACGTCCGCCGCTGCTCAGTGGACTTTCCCTGAAGGTCCGTGCCGGGGAACGGGTTCTGATCCGCGGGCCGAGCGGTGTCGGCAAGAGCACCCTGCTGATGCTGATGGCTGGATTCCTGTCGCCAAGGGAAGGCCAGGTCCGCTACCGTGGCCGTGACATCGCGGACCTGGACGACCAGGCGCGGTCACGGTGGCGTGCATGGATGAACCAGAACAGCGTCCTGTTCGACGAAAGCCTGCGCTGGAACCTCACGCTGGGCCGCGTGGGGATTCCGGATTCCCGCCTGCACGAGTGTCTGGCTCTCGCTGGCCTGGCCGACCTGCCCGACGCGCTGGACCAGGGCTTCGAGACCACGCTGGGCGAACGGGGATGCCGGCTCTCGGGCGGCCAGGCCAGGCGCCTGGTGCTGGCCAGAATCCTGCTCGAAGCCAGGCCGCTGTTGCTCCTCGACGAGCCGAGCGAACACCTCGATCCTGGCAGCGAAACAGCGCTGTGGAAGGCGATCGATCTCGCCACTCGCAGCCAGGGCCTCACGGTGATTGCGGTCAGTCACCGCCCCGCCGCCGAGCGCTGGGCCAGCCGCGTCATCGACCTGCCCTTCGATGAACAGGGGAACGCCTCATGATCGCGGGGTGGTTGGAACGATGGTTCGATCGCGGCGAACTGCGCCGCCGCCTGGTCGCATTGATCCTGGGTCAAGCCCTGTTGGTCCTCGCCCTGTTCTCGGGCCTGGCCCTGCTCGCCCTATCCGGGTACTTCATTCTCGCCAGTGGCCTGGCGGGCCTGGGCCTGATCGGCATGATCAATATCTTCACGCCCGGAGCGGCCATTCGCCTCGCCGCCCTGACGCGCACCGTTGCCCGCTATGGCGAACGTCTGATCACCCATGCTACCACTCTGGATCTGTTGACCGCGCTTCGCATGAAGGTCTTCGGAAGGCTTCTCGAACGTCCGGAGCTCGAACTCGAGGGGCTTCGACGCGGCGATGCGCTCAGCCGACTGACCGCGGACGTGGACACCCTGGATCACCTCTACCTGGGCGTCGCCCAGCCCGCCCTGGGCGTCCTGTCGATCAGCCTGCTGGTCGCCACCGTCCTCTGGATGACGGCACCCGAGCTTCTCGGCCTCGCGCTGCTGCCCGCCGTCGTCCTGCTGGGCCTTGCGCTGATCGTCGCCTATCGAGGTGCTCGTCGCCTGAGCCGTCGTCAGGGCCTGGACTATCCTGCACTTCGCGGCCTGGTGACGCAGGGACTGGAGGCTCGCCTGGAACTCCGGGCACTTGGCCTGATGGACGATTTCGTCGAACGGATCGACGCCCGCAGCCGCGCGCTCATCGGCCGCGGTGTGAAACTGGCCCGCGTCGATGCCATTGCTCAGGGCCTCGGTCAACTGGCCGGTCTGAGCGCCGTCTGGCTGGCACTGTGCTTCGGCCTGTCCACGCTCGGTTCGGGCGAACTGGCCGGACCCATGCTCGGCGCCATCGTTCTGGGCCTGTTCGGCCTGGCGGAGGCCTGGCTGCAGCTACCCGGCGCCTTCCGACGCCTGGGGCAGTCACTGGTCGCTGCCGACCGCGTGCAGGCCCTTGCGCCCGAGCCTGCGAAGGATTCCGAACCCGGCTCGCTGGCCTGGCCTGCCCGATCTTCCATCGAGCTGCGCTCCATCCGCTTCGCCTGGGCGCCGCACCAGCCCCCGGTCTTCAGCGATCTGGATCTCGAGCTTCAGGCCGGCGAACGGCTGGCTCTGGTCGGCCCGAGTGGCCTGGGAAAGACCACGCTGGCCCGCCTGATCCTGGGCCAGGTCCGCCCGCAGCGCGGGAGCGTGCGCATCGGCGGCCTGGATGTCCATGCCTTCGACGAGAGCCTCCGCCATCGCAAGATGGCTTATCTACCCCAGACGCCGGTGCTGTTCTCGGACAGCCTGGCCGGCAACCTTCGCCTGGCCAGACCCGACGCCAGCGATGCAGCCCTGCACCAGGCGCTCTGCAGCGCGGGTCTGGGCGATTTCCTCGACGCGCTGCCCCGGGGTCTGGACACCTGGCTGGACGAAGGCGCGTCGAATCTCTCCGGGGGGGAGGCTCGGCGAATCGCCGTGGCACGCCTGCTGCTGACCGAGCCGGAAATCGTCATTCTGGACGAGCCCCTGGCGAGCCTTGACCGAGACAGCATGGAGCGCTTGCGCCTGGGGCTCGGAGCCTGGTTGCGCGGACGAACCTGCCTGATCATCAGTCACCAGAGCGAGTGCCTACCGCCCGTCGATCGGGTCGTGGATCTGGCGGAACTCGCCGTATCAGCGTAAGCGGCTTCTGGCGCCCAGGCAGGCGATCAGCAACGCAACAACGAAAGGAATGAGGCGTTCGGCCGAATCGCCTGGCGCGTTCGGAAACAGGCTGAGCACGACCGTCAGACCCGCTCCGGAAAGCATGGCAGCCAGACGATAGGGTCCGGCGACCGGACCGAGGAACAACAACACGATCAACAAGGGCCCGAAGGCATTGCCCAGCACCTGCCAGGCAAACAGCACGCGCTCGAAGATCGTGGCCGGAAAGAACAGCGCGAGCAGCAGCGCCGCCAGGCCGAGCAGGACGATGACGGTCCGATCCAGCGAAAGCGAGAAGCGGCCGCGACGCAGGTCATGGCTGACCGCTCCGCCGGCGACCAGCAGCTGGCTGTCCGAGGTCGACATGATGGCGGCCAGCACGCCACCGGTCACGATCCCCCCGAGCACCGCCGGCAATAGCTGAACCGAGAGTTCCAGCAGCACCGATTCACCATCGGCCAGTTCCGGCAGCAATACGCGACCCGACCAGCCCAGTAGCACCATCCCGACATAGATCAGGGTCGCCCAGGCCAGGGCCACCGCCCGCGCCAGTCGGATCTCTCCGGCCGAGCGCAGGGCCATGAAGCGATTGACCACGTGCGGCTGGCCGGGATACCCGAGCCCGATCCCGAACAGGCCGGCCACGAACAGCACCGCCATCCATGGGGTGGGTTGATCGACCCATCGCATCAGCGCGGGATCATCGAGGCTGTGCATGCCGCTCCACAACGCCTCCGGACCGCCAACCGCCACCAGCGCCACGATGGGTAGCACCAGGGCGACGAACAGCATCATCAGCCCCTGCAGGGCATCGGTCACGCTGGCGGCCCAGAAGCCACCGAGGAAGACGTAGGCAATGACGATTCCTGCGCCGATCAGCATCGCCAGCGCCGATGGCACAGGCAGCGCCGTAGCAATGGCGGTGCCGGCGGCCTGGAACTGAGAGGCCACGTAGAAGGTGAAGCAGAACAGGATCAGCGCCGCTCCGAGGATCCGCAGGCGCTGCTCGGCCTTTCCGTCTGCGCCCTGCGCCAGGAACTCGACCAGGGTCAGGGCCTGGCTGGCATGGCTGGCCGGTTGCAGCTTCGGCGCGATGAAGTACCAGTTGATGAAGAACCCGGACACCACCGCAGGCACCAACCAGATGGCCTGCAAGCCCCAGGCATACGCGGCACCGCTCATTCCGAGCAGGGTCCAGGCGGAGGAGGAGCTGGCCGAGGCACTCAGGGCGGCCACGATCGGCCCCATACGCCGGCCGGCCAGATGGAAGTCTTCGCTGGAACTGACCCGGCGCTGAGCCCAGACGCCCACGGCGATCAGAACGACAAGGTAAAGCAGCAGGGTGGCGAGGATCATGGCTCAGCGCCCGGGCGGCGGGCCATCGGCTGTTGGCAGATCACTGATCCGTATTGCGGCGCGCGCGACTCAGCGCCGCTTCGACTTCCTGCAGTGCTTCGTCGGCCAATCGAGCGATCTCCATCAGGGTGTCCTGATTTTCCAGCTGCTGGGCCTGCTCCTCGAAGTCGTCATCCAGACCTCTGGCGAGGTCCTTGCGAATGGCCTGCAGGCGCTGGCGAAGCTCATCACGTCGGCGCTCCAACGCCTCGATCGAATCCTTGCTCATCGGACTTCGTCCTCCGAACGAGGCACCGCGCTTTCGGGCATGTCGTCGCTGATCTTGTGCTCATCATCCAGCGCTTCCTGCGCATGAGGATGAGGGCTGCCCTCTTCGTTGGCGCGTGGTGGCAGATCCCCGCCACGCACCAGCTTTTCGATTCGGGTAAAGACCTCCGCACGACCGAAGGGCTTTTTCATGAAGTCGTCGGCACCGATGCGCTCGAGATAGAACTTCTCGGCAGCCTGCGGATTGCCGCTGATCATGATGACGGGGATGTTCGCCGTGTGCTCGTTCTTGCGCAGACGACGAAGGGCAGCGAAGCCATTCAGGCCCGGCAGCACGATGTCGAGGAAGATCAGATCAGGACGCTCCTGCACCGCCAGCTGCAGGCCTTTTTCGGCATCGCTGGCCCCGAACGGCTGGTAGCCCGCCTGCCGCAGCATGTGGCTGAGCGCCGCAACGACTGTCCTCGAGTCATCGATGATCAGGACCTTCAGACCGCGCCTGGCGTCCACGCGACGAGTCTGCCGGCGTTCATCGGGCTTTCCCAATCCCAGCAATCGTCGAAACCGACCCAACTGACTCACAGAATTTCCCTCTATTCGATGCGTCCGATTCTAAAGCATTCATGGGCCCACTGCAGCCCGGACGCCCTCCCCCCGGGCTTCAGCCCGAATCCTCATCCAGTGCCGATACCAGCAGCGACTTGACCTTGACGCCCTGGGCGCCATCGGGAAGCACTTCGGCGATGCGCAGCTTCGGCCGACCCTGCTCATCCCTGAGCTCGGCCAGGTCCAGCCGCTTGCCCGCACGATAACCGGCGGAACCGGGAATCAGCAGACGGACGAGTGGATAGAAGCCGTGGCCGATATTGGTTTCCTCGACGACCGCCAGCTCACCGTTCGAGAGACGCACCAGCGTGCCCGGGGCCACCCAGCCCATGAAATGGATGAAGGTCTCGACCATGGCCTTATCGAACTTGCGTCCCCGCCCGCGCCACAGGATCCCCAGCGCATCGTGGTGCGAACGCGCCGGTCGATAGCCTCGATCGGAGGTCACGGCATCGTAGACATCGACCACCGAAACCAGCTGCGAGACCGGATTGATCTCGCCGCTCTTGCGGCCGTTCGGGTAACCCAGCCCGTCGGGGCGCTCATGGTGTTCGAGCGCGGCCAGTGCGATGTCGGGGTGGACATCGTGCTCCTTGTTCAGCAGTTCGTAGCCAGCGGTCGTGTGGGTCTTGATGACCTGGTATTCCTCGCCGGTCAGGCGCCCGGGTTTGTTGAGCAGATCGAGATCGAGGGTCACGTTGCCAAGATCATGCAGCAGTGCTGCCAGACCAGCCCGTTCGACCTGCTCCTGAGGCCATTCCAGGGCGTGTGCCAGCCCCAGAGCGAGAATGGCGCAATTGATCGAGTGCTGTGCCGTGTAGTCGTCCCGATCCTTGATTCGGGTCAGCCAGACCATGGCTGCGAGATTTCGTTCGAGATAGTCGGACAGCTCCCCGACCACCTTCTCGGCCGTCTTGACCTCGATCACCCCGCGTTCGGAAAAGGTCTTGATCATGCGCCGCGCCTGCCCGTCGAGCAGGCTGTAGGCCTTGAGCGCGGCCCCCACGGTTTCCGCGTCCAGTCGCGAGCCCCGCAGGCTGTTCACCGGGTGTCGAGGATCGGACTGACGGGCCGTTCGCGCTGCTTCGTGGCTCAGGCGGCTGGGTTTCGGGCGGACCTTATTGGGACTGCGCGAGTAGTCGATCACCACCCACTGACAGTGATCCATGAACCAGCGCCGGGTCTTCGCGTCGTTGACCAGGACCCCCTGCAGGGGAAAGGGCGTTTCGATCCAGGGAATGTCCAGACGAATGATGAAATGCCCGATCTGCAGATCGGAGGGATGGATGATGAGCTCCGTCTGCCACATCGAGCCCGATTCGTTCTGCGGTTCCCCCGACTTTCTCATGCCTGCTGCCGCTGCGCCGTGGCGCGCTCGGTCTCTCCCTGCTGTGGGTTGGGCCTCGACATCGTCTGTCCTCGCCGACTCATCTTCTTCACCCGACTGGTTTACTCTCCCCGCCCGGTGAGATTCGTTCGTTCACGCCCCTGCCCGCGATCCGTCAATCGCCGAAACGCCCGGGTGTCACAGTCCTGCTCGCCACCGCTGGATGCGTCGAATGTAGCACAACATCCGGTGAACCAAGGTCCATTCACACAAGCAAGGATAACCAACCGTGCAATTCAGAGCCTGCATTGTCGTCTTGATCACGCTTTTTGCGATCTCCAGCGTCCACGCCGACCGTCCGTCGCCCCCTGCGACCACGACCAGGGCCGCGACCCTCGGCGCCTGGGGCATCGAAACCGAAGGGCTCGCTGGACAGATCGAGGCCGGGGATGACTTCTTCACCTACGTCAACGAAGGCTGGATTTCAAAAGCGGAGATGCCGCCGGGCTTCGCTCGCTTCGGCGCCTTCACCGAGTTGGCCCTGCTGGCCGAAGAACGGGTCGAGGCGATCATTCGGGATGCAGAGGCCTCTGAAGAGGAGGACCAGGTCCGGATCGCGTCCCTGTACCGGAGCTACATGGACCTGGATCGCATCGAGAGCCTCGGTCTGACGCCGATCCGTGCCGAACTCGATCAACTGCTGGCGCTCGAGACCCATGAAGACATCGCGACCTGGATGAGCCGCAACGGGACCGCGTCGATCTTTTCGCTGTTCATCGGCCAGGATTCCGGCAACCCGGAACGCTACCTGGTCCACATCGGGCAAAGCGGCCTCGGCCTGCCCAACCGCGACTATTACCTGCGCGAGGATGCGCCCTTCCCCGAGCATCGCGCGGCCTATGTCCACTACATCCAGGCCACTCTTGAGCGTGCCGGCCTCGATGAGTCCCAGCGTCGCGCCGAAGCGATCATGGCCCTGGAAACGGCGCTGGCCGAAGTCCACTGGAGTCGAGTCCAGCAGCGAGACCGTGAGGCCAACTATCGCTTGATCGAGCGCGCCGCGTTAGAGGACATCGCACCGGGCTTTCCCTGGTCTGACTGGCTTTCGGCCCGTTCCGTCGACGCCATCGACGAACTGGTGATGCGCAACGACAGCGCGGTCCAGGCCAGCGCCGAGTGGTTCCGCTCGGTGTCGGTCGACGACTGGCGTGCCTGGCATGCCTTCCATTGGCTGGACAATCACGGGCCCTACCTCGGAGAGGCCTGGCGCCAGGCGCATTTCGATTTCCACGACCGTCGCCTCGGCGGGGTCGAAGAGGATCGCGCGCGCGACCGGCGAGGCATCGCGCTCGTCAGCAGCCGACTTGGCGAACTGGTCGGTCAGGTCTATGTCCAGCGCCATTTCCCCGCCAGCTACAAGGCCCAGATGGAAACCCTGGTCGAGTACCTTCGCCGCGCTTTCCGCGAGCGACTCGAGGCGCTTCCCTGGATGGACGAGGAAACGCGAAGCGAGGCGCTGGCCAAGCTGGCCGCCTTCCGTCCCAAGATCGGCTATCCCGACCGCTGGCGCGACTACTCAGGGATCATGATGCAGGGCAACGATCTGATCGGCAATCTGGATCGTCTCGCGGACTGGAGCTGGCAGGATTCCCTGGCCCGCCTGGACGAACCGGTAAGGGACTGGGAGTGGTTCATGTCGCCGCAGACGGTCAATGCCTACTACTCCTCGACGCGGAACGAGATCGTCTTTCCGGCCGCCATCCTGCAGGCGCCCTTCTTCGACCCGGCGGCAGACGCGGCCGTCAACTTCGGCGCCATCGGCGGCGTGATCGGCCACGAAATGGGCCATGGCTTCGACGACCAGGGCTCCCGCTCGGACGCCGCCGGCGTACTACGCAACTGGTGGTCCGAGCAGTCCAGAGCCCAGTTCGATGAGCGCAGCCAACGCCTCGCCGACCAGTACGACGCCTTCGAGCCCTTGCCGGGCATGAACGTCAACGGGCGCCTGTCCCTGGGCGAGAACATCGGCGATCTGGGTGGCCTGTCCATCGCCCACCATGCCTATCGTCTCTATCTCGAAGATCACCATGACGGCCAGGCGCCGGTGCTTGACGGATTCACCGGTGATCAGCGATTCTTCATGGCTTGGAGCCAGGTCTGGCGAACGATCGAGACGGAAGAATCCCTTCGGGCCCGTCTCATCCGGGGGCCGCACAGTCCGGCACAGTATCGAGTCAATGGCGTGGTGCGCAACATCGATGCCTGGTATGACGCCTTTGGCGTCACTGAAGAGCACGCGCTCTATCTCCCTCCGGAAGCGCGCGTCTCCATCTGGTGAGGAGCCGACGAATGAAATTCCTGCCGCTGGCCGCTGGGCTGCTGCTCGCAGCCCTGACGCCATTCGTTCAAGCCGACGACGCGAGTGACGAGACTGAACGATCGGCACTCTGGGTGTTCGAGTACGAAAACGATCTGTTTGCCGGCCGCGATCGCTACTACACCTCCGGCCTGCGACTCAGCCTCGTGGGACAGACGCGAACCCCGCCGAGCTGGCTGGAATCCGTGGCCCGCCGCTTTCCGGGTTTCGAGGAAGCCGAGACCCTGCCCTACAGCTTTTCCATCGGCCACAACATCTTCACTCCAGCCGACATCGAGAACCCGGAGTTTCCGCCCAACGACCGCCTCTATGCCGGCTGGCTCCATTTGATGTTCGCCACCGGCACGCTTCACGAAGGCGGTGCGGACCGGGTCCGCGTCGGCCTGGGGATCGCCGGCCCGGCCGCTGGCGGCAAGCAATTGCAGAAGACGATTCATCGGCTGATCGACACCCGTCGGCCGGTCGGATGGAACGAGCAGCTGGAGAACGAGCCCACGCTCCTCCTCGGCTATGACCGCATCCGGCGGATCAACCAGCTCGACACGCTCAACGGCCACCGCTTCGACGTCAATGCCTTCGGTGGCGTGACCGTCGGCAACGCCTACACGCACCTGACCGGCGGCGGCTTCATCCGAATCGGCTCGAACCTGACGACCGATTACGGTCCTCCCAGGATCACCCCGGCCGTTTCGGGATCCGCGTTCTTCCAGCCCAACGGACGCACCTGGTACCTGTTCCTGGGCACCGAAGGCCGTCTGGTCGGACGCGATCTCTTTCTCGAAGGAAACACCATCGGTGGACGGGATGGAGTGGACATACGGCGTTTCGTCGGCGAGGTCTTCGGGGGCTTCGTGTTCAGCCAGGGGCCGTTCCGGGTCACGTACACGCACGTCTGGCGTAGCAGGGAGTTCATCGGTCAACCGCAGGGGCAGGACTACGGGGCCTTGTCCCTCTCGATGTGGTGGTAGCCCCGGACCGACCCCGGTTCCTCAGTAACGAGCCAGCACCTCGCCCTCATCCGGCGCCGGCCCGGCCTCCGGCGCGCCCCACCAACGCGTCCTGATCTCGAGCAGTTCCTGAGGCGTCAGGTCTTCGTGACAATCGCTGCAGGCATTCGGCGCCTGATCGAGGCCGAAGCGAACGCTGTCTTCCGGATTCGGCAGGGAACTCATCTCATGCGTTCGGGCACGCTGCCAGATGCCGGTGTTGAGCTTGGTGATGTGGCGCGGCATGTGACAGTCATAGCAGAAACTGCCGGGTCCTCCGGCGCTGTGCCGGCTGTGAGCGCCTGGATCCCGGGCGATGTCTCCATGGCACTGACCGCAGTAGGCGTTCGAAGTCTCGGAGGCCGTCAGAATGCCCGGCACCGCCTCGGCCTTGTTCTGGTGCGGATTGTGGCAGTCATAGCATCGAACTTCGGCCTCCTGGTAGCAGGCCGATTCGATCAAGGAGCGGAACAGCATGCCGATGCCGCGCGGGCGTCCGTTCTGCCAGACCTCGATCGTGGGTGAGGTCCGACCGGGCGTGAGGGGCGCCTGGCGAAAATACCCGGACAGGTCGTTGATCCGACCGCTTCGACTGTATCCGGGCTCGTAGAGCCGGTAGATGTCCTGGTGGGCGCCGAAGATGTCGGCGCCGTGGCAGCGTGCGCAGACCGACATGGCCTGTTCCTTCGGAAGCTTGTCGGCGTTGGCCACGTAGGCGACGGGCTTGCCCTCGAAGTGGTTGCGGGCAAACATGGCCAATCGGTTGATCGGCGAGGACTCCATATAGGCCACGTGCAGGCTGCCCGGCCCGTGGCAGGATTCACAGCCGATGCCGGTCTCCTGCCAGCTGACCCTGGCCTCGGTGTGCGCCGCATTGCGCTCGTGGATTTCGAGATTCACCACGTGACAGCGTGCGCAATAGAGGTTCCAGGCGGAATTGACGCTCTGCATCTGGGCCCACAAATCGTCCAGGGTCTGAGCGCTCCCCTCCTGCAGATTCCAGTAAGGGAAATACTCCTGTCGCTCCGTCGACCACTGCAGCGGCAATCGCCTCAGCACGCCGCCATCTTCCTGGAACAGGTATTCCTGGCGATACTGGTAGCCGACCACCTGGCGGATCGGGAAACCGACGAATTCGGCGCGCTCGGGGTGGCGAAGCGCCATGTAGTAGCGCCCGTCCTGCTGGAACATCCTCGCGACCACTTCGCCGGCCAGCGGGTCCGGGCTGTCCTCGGGCAGCCTGAATTCCCCTTCGGTGAAATCACCGACCACCGAGCCGGCATCCGGGCGACGCACCATATTGGCGTGCGGCGACGCCTGCCACTGGCCGTGCATGATCGTGTGACAGTTCCCACAGACCGCCGAACCGACATAGTCCGCATCGAAGCGATGCTCGAACTGACCCGCCTGCCACCAGGACCAGGCACCACCCACCAGCAATACGGAAAAGAGGACCGTGGCGAACCAGCGCAGATGTCGCCGTGCCGGCCGAGCCCGCACCGGCTTCCGATCCTTCCGGCTCATGCCGATCGAAGGATGGCGCGAGGCCGTGAATAGAGGAAGCCCTGCAGGAAATCGATGCCGATCTCCCTGCAGAGTGCGGCGGTTTCCTCGGTCTCGATGCCCTCAGCGAGCGTTTTGATGCCCATGTCGACGATCAGTTCGTTGAGGGTCTTGAGCAGGCGATACTTGGCCGATTCCCGATCTTCCAGACCCCGAACGAGAGAAATATCGAACTTGAGGTAGTCCGGTGGGACTTCCACCAGCTCGAGTAGACGAGCCTGACCCGCCCCGAAATCATCGTAGGCCAGTTCGATGCCCATCCGATCGAGTTCCCGACGCACGTCACTCATCGTGTCGCGATCGGTGACCGCGGCCTCGTGCACTTCGAAGACCAGGCGCAGGCTCGGGAAATCGTTGTGCAACCTTGCCAACTCGGCGAGCAGCGCATCGAAATCCTCGCATTCGGCTGGATGGTTATTGAAGAACAGGGGACGTTTCAGGCCCGCTCTGGCGGCGGCCTCGAAGGAGCGCCTGCGCAGCAGGCGACTCAGCTTGACCTCCGCGTTCAATGCAGCGGCCAGGGCAAACAACTGCCCAGGACCCTCGGTCAATTCCTCGTGCAGACTGCGACCGAGCAACTCATGGCCATAGATCGTGCCATCGGCATGACAGATGTCCTGGTAGAAGGCCTCGACCTTGCCATGCTCGAGCAGATCGAAGAAGGCGGCCATCTGCAGGGGAAACTCGCTGGGCAAGGCGCTCATTCCGACGACGGTCTCGGTCGAAGCGGCCGAACCGCGCGGCCCTCCCATGCCCTCCTCGCGCATCAGGCGGAACTCGTGGTCGGCCAGGTGCACGACATCGCCCACCTTGAGCGCAGTGCGCTCGGCAATGCGCTGGTGATTGACGAAGGTGCCATTGGTGCTGCCGAGGTCTTCGACCCAGAGGGCGCCATCCTGCAGCTCGAAGCGGGCATGCAGACGCGAGATTCGATCGACGTTGAGCTGCGCATTGCAGTCGGGGTGCCGCCCGACCGTGGCCGGAAACGCATCGAGGTTCAGTCGCCGCGGAAGGTGGGACTGCCCCCTGGAACTCTCGAGATAGAAACGCTCGCTCATGGCGTGCCCGTCAACCTTTCCACAACGGCCCTCGAGCCAGTATCCCGGGATTGGGTCGGCCTTTCAAGCGCCGTCTATCCGCGGCGGGCACGTCGCTCGGCCTTCTTCACCTGTTTGATCAGCATCCGGTAGTAACGCTCGGGGAACCAGCGCTTCAACCGCCAGGCCCAGCGCGTATTGCCATGGGTGAGCAGCATGAAACGAGGGCGTCGGACGGCGGCAAAAACGGTCTGGGCCACGTCCTCTGCGGTCACACCCGAGTTCTGCATCCATCGCTCGACGCGGCGCTGGTAGCTGTCATCCGGTGCACGCATGGTCTCGGTGAGGCGCGTCTTGACGAAGGCCGGGCACAGCACCGACACCTCGACCCCGGCCGGCGCCAACTCGGCGCGGAGCATTTCCGACAGGGCCACGACCCCGGCCTTGGCCGTGCCGTAGGCGTTGATCCCGGGTGCCGCGGCAAAACCGGCGAAGGAAGCGACGTTGATGATGTGCCCGCGTCCCTGTTCACGCATCATCGGCGCAAAGGCCTTGCAGCCCGCCACCACACCGAGCAGATCGATCTCGATGACCCAGCGCCAATCCTCCATCGAGGTTTCTTCCAGGCTGCCGCCGACGGCCACACCGGCGTTGTTGACCAGGACATCGAGACCACCGAACTCCTCCCGCACGGCCTCGATGGCCCGAGTCCAGGCCGACTCATCGGTGATATCCATCACGAACCAACGGGCTGACGCTCCCAGCGATTCGGCCACGCCGCGGGCGCGATCCTCATCGAGATCGGCCACCATGACGGCGTAGCCTGCCGCCGCAAAACGCCGCGCCATTGCCTCGCCGAGACCGGCGCCTCCACCGGTAATCAGTACGCTGGGTCGACGAGAATCCTGTTCTGGCATGTGTTCTTGCTCCTGGGCTTGTCAGGGGGTCCGGGTCCGACCCTGGATGAGGAACTCCAGGGCCCTGGCACAGCGCAGACACCTCGGCGTGGCAGGGTCTGCTTCCATTCTCGCTCCGCCGATGGCTTCACCGCAGTCTGCGCAGTCAAACCAAGGGTTCGGAAATGGTCCAAGTCAGCGATGAAAAAAGGCGAAGCGAGGATGTAGTGTACCCGCCGCGCGCGCTACCATGAGCGCACCCGTTCACGCCCGCGATCGACGATGGTCAGCAGAAAACGTGCGCCGATGAAGGAGATCGCCGGCTGGGCGATGTTCGACTTCGCCAATCAGGCCTACACCCTGCTGATCATCACCGTGGTCTTCGGTGATCTGTTCACGCGGGTGATCGTCGGTGATGCGCCGGACTTCCGCCTCGGCAATCTGCTCTGGAGCCTGGCGCTGGCGATCAGCTACCTGCTGGTCGTGGTCGCGGCCCCGATCTGCGGCGCCGTCATGGACCATCGTCGCTGGCGCAAGCGCTTTCTCTTCCTGAGCTACCTGGCCACGGTCATCAGCACCGCCCTGCTCTGGCTGATCGAACCCGGCTGGATCCTCTGGGCCATGGCCTTGATCATCGTTTCGAACTTTGCCTACGCGATCGGGGAGTCCTTCATCGCCGCCTTTCTGACCGGCCTGGGGCCACCCGAGGATCTGGGCTGGATTTCGGGCCTGGGCTGGGCCCTTGGCTATGCCGGCGGCCTGGTCGCCACGGCCTTTGCCCTGGCTTTTCTCGGCGAAGTCAGCCTGGACAACTACGATCGCATTCGCTGGGTCGGCCCCTTCGCCGCCGGCTTCTTCCTACTGACCGCCCTTCCGACCTTTCTCTGGCTGCGCGAGCGTGGTCGCCGACGCCCCTTGCCCGACGGTGCCAGCTATCTTCGCCTGGCCGTGAAGCGGATGCAGGGCACGTTTCGACAGCTGGGACGTTTCCACGATCTGGCCTGGCTGATGGGCTCGATCTTCTTCCTTATGGCTGGCGTCTACATCGTGGTCAGCTTCGCCTTCATCTTCGGCGCCCAGGTCATCGGCTGGTCCGAGTCCACCCGCGTGCTGATGTTCGTACTGGTACAGATCACCGCCGCCATCGGCGCGCTGGGTTTCGGTGTCCTGCAGTCCATGATCGGCGCACGTCGCACCTACCTGATCACCCTCTGGCTCTGGCTGCTGGCGATTCTCGCGATCTGGCAGACGCCCGCCATTGCCGAACTGAGCCGGTCCCTGTTCGGCGTGCATTGGTCGGCCGAACAGGTCTTTCTCGGCGCGGGCGTGCTGGCGGGCCTGAGCCTGGGCTCCTCCCAATCGGCTGGCCGCGCACTGGTCGGCCTGCTGACACCCAACGGCCGCTCGGCCGAGTTCTTCGGCTTCTGGGGCACGGCCTCGAAGCTGGCCGCGATCTTCGGCATCCTCGGCCTCGGCCTGCTGCAGGCTGCCTTCGGGCTCGGCACGGCGATCGTCTTCTGCCTGCTGCTGTTTGCCCTGGCCATCCTCATCGGAATTCGAGTCAACGAGGACCGCGGACGCCGCGCGGCCAGTCTGAGGTAGCCCATGCGCATCGTCTCCCACACCTGTTCGAACACCGAGATCGTCTGCGCCCTGGGACGGGCCGACTGGCTGGTGGGCGTCGACGATCATTCGGATTTCCCTCCCGAGATCGTCTCGACGCTGCCCCGGATCGGTCCGGACCTGGACATCGACGTCGAACGCGTGCAGGCGCTGAAGCCCGACCTGGTCATCACCTCGCTGACCGTGCCCGGTCACGAGCGCTGCCTGGAACGATTGCAATCGGCCGGGCTCCCTCTCCTCCTCACCCAGCCGCAGGGCCTGACCGATGTGATCGAGGACATCCGCCGCATCGGCCTGGCGCTGGATGCGGCCACTGCGGCTCGGCATCTGATCGAGGCCTTCGAGCAGCGCCTGGACCTTCCCCCTCCAGCGCATGCGCCCGTCCCGATCCTGATCGAATGGTGGCCCAAGCCGGTGATCGTTCCCGGCCGCAGATCCTGGACGAACGAGATGCTCGAACGGGTCGGTGGAGTCAATCCCTTTGCCGACGTTGATCGCGAGAGTCTGGAAATCAGCACCGAGCAGGCCTGCTCGGCGCAGCCCGAAGCCATCGTGATGAGCTGGTGCGGCGTAGCCGAAGACAAGTATCGGCCGCACATCGTCACCCGGCGGGAGGGCTGGTCGGAACTCCCGGCGGTCCGAAACGGGCGGGTGCTCCCGATCAGCGAAGCCTGGCTGGGCCGTCCCGGACCTCGCCTGATCGAGGGCTTCGACAGGCTGGCCGAAGTGGTCCGCCGTTGCCGCGAATGAAATCGGCACGCGTCCGAGAAGGATTTCCAGCTTCAGGACGAGTCAAAGCCCGTGGAGCAGGGGTCTTGCGAGGTAGAATGCGCGCATGAGCAATCGCCCCAATCAGAACCCGACCGTTGGCCTGGTGTCCCTGGGCTGCCCCAAAGCCCTGGTGGATTCGGAACAGATCGTCTCGCGGCTGAAGTCCGAGGGCTATCGATTGGTTCCCAGTTACGAAGATGCCGATCTGGTGGTCGTCAACACCTGCGGCTTCATCGATTCGGCCAAGGCCGAGTCGCTGGAGACGATCGGTGAAGCCCTGAGCGCGAACGGCAAGGTGCTGGTGACCGGCTGCATGGGCGCCAAGCCCGAAGAGATCCTGAAGATCCACCCCAAGGTGCTGGGCGTCAGCGGTCCGCACCAGGCCGACGCCGTGATGTCGTCCGTGCACGAGCACCTGCCTCGCCCGCACGACCCTCGCATCGACCTGGTGCCGCCAGGCGGCCTGAAACTCACGCCACAACACTACGCTTATCTCAAGATTTCAGAGGGTTGCAACCACAAGTGCAGCTTCTGCATCATCCCGGACATGCGCGGCAAGTTGCGTTCGCGTCCCCTCGGCATGGTGATGCGGGAGGCCGAAGCCCTGGTCGAGCGTGGCGTCGGCGAACTGCTGGTCATCTCCCAGGACACCAGCGCCTACGGGGTCGATCTGAAGTACCAGACCGACTACTGGCAGGAGCGCGAGTACGAGACGCGAATCCACGACCTTGCCCGCGCCCTGGGTGAGCTCGATGCCTGGGTCCGACTGCACTACGTCTACCCCTACCCGCATGTGGACAGCCTGATCGGCCTGATGAACGAAGGGCTGATCCTGCCCTACCTGGACATCCCCTTCCAGCACGGCAGTGCGCGGGTACTGAAGGCCATGCGCCGCCCGGCGGCGTCCGAGAACACGCTCCAGCGCGTGCAGGCCTGGCGCCAGGAATGCCCGCAGCTGATCATCCGCTCCACCTTCATCGTCGGCTTCCCCGGCGAAACCGAGGAGGAATTCGAGGAGTTGCTCGACTGGCTCCGGGCCGCCGAACTCGATCGTGTCGGTGCCTTCGAGTACTCCCCCGTCGAAGGCGCTCGCGCCAACGAACTGGCCGACCCCGTGCCGGACGAAGTCAAGCACGAGCGTTGGCAGCGGTTCATGGAAGTCCAATCGGAAATCAGCGCCCGCCGCCTGGAACGACGCGTCGGCGGCTCCGAGCCCGTCGTCATCGACAAGCTCGAAGGGGACGTGGCCATCGCCCGCAGCTACGGCGATGCGCCGGAAATCGATGGCCAGGTCATCGTCGAGAATCCGGGGCCGGTCGAGCCCGGCGACTTCATCGACGTCGAGATCACAGGCTCGGACGCGCACGACCTGTTCGCACGTCGAATCGACGACCCGGAAGCGCCCCTCGCCTGATGCATCGAGCCGGGCAGCGGCGATCTGCGCAGGGACGAAGGTCCGCCTGAGGCTCGATGAAGCTTCAGGACGGCCATTCCAGAGGACGCGGTGTCGCTATGATGGTACTTTCCGCAGGTGGCGTGGGGCCAGGCTTCGATCACCCATGAACGACCGGACCAGGATCGATCGGGCTCTTCAGGGCCTCGTGCTCTGCGGCGCATGGCTGGCGGTGTGGGGCGTCGGCCATCTGGCGGAATACACCGCGCACGCCAGTGTCTGGTACCCGCCAGCTGCCCTTACCTTTGCCGCCCTCCTGGTGATCGGACTGCGTGCCCTGCCCTGGCTGTTCGTCGCCAATTTCATCGCGACGCTGTGGTCGGTCTGGCTCTACGAGGTCAACGTCGACTGGACGGACATCGTCGGCGGCGGAATCGCCAACGCCATTGCCCATATCGGCTGCTACGGGATCGGCGCCGCAGCCCTGCGTCGCATCGCCAGCCGGCAACACCACAGCCTGCCACGAATCGTGATCGCCTTTCTGGGCATCGCCACTGCGAGCTCGATGGCCACCACGATCGGCGTGATCACCAGCCTGGTGCTCTTCGGACTGCTCTCTGCCGATGCGGTGGTCGACACCTGGCTCGCCTTCTGGATTGGCGACTTCGTGGCGCTGGTCGTGCTCGGACCCCTGTTCGGCGCTCTGCTGATCAAGTTGGTGCGGCAGCCGGCATTCTGGATCGAGCCTCTGGACACCGTGCGGCAGGACGGTCTCACGGGCAGCTTCGCCGTCAAGTTGCTGGTCGCCTGTCTGGTGACGGGCGCCGCGATGGCCGCCGCCGCCATGCTCGGAACGAAGGAAAGCGCCTTCCTCATCTTCTTCCTGCTCATTCCCCAGATGTGGCTGACCCATTCGGAATCGCCATTGCGGACCGCCGCGAGCCTGGGCACGATCAGTTTCCTGATCGTCGTTCTACTGGCCGTCCTGAGCCTGGCCGACTTCGTCTTCGTCTACCAGTTCGCGATTGCGATCGTCGCGACCACGGCCTACTTCGGCCTGGCCATCCCACTGCTGGCCTCCGACAACGAGAAGCTGCGCGAACAGCTGATGTTCGACCGGCTCACGGGGGCGGCCTCGCGCGATCTGCTGTTGCTGGAGGCGAATCGAGAGTTGGCACGGACCCGACGGGGGAGCAGGAGCTGCATGGCCGTGATCGACCTCGACCGCTTCAAGCGGATCAACGATCGCTGCGGACACGCTCGTGGAGACCAGGCACTGGTCGCGCTCGCATCGATCATGCAGCGACACACCCGCGGCACCGATATCGTCTCGCGCTACGGCGGCGACGAGTTCGTGATCCTCTTCCCCGACACCAGCCCGGAAGCGGCGCTCGCGCGCCTCGAGGTGCTGCGCGAGCAGGTGCGCAACTGCAAGGCCGTGCCGGACGTGGGCATGACGGTCAGCATCGGACTCAGCGAAGCCCGACCCGACGACGACTTCCAGCGCTGGTTCGAACGTGCCGATGCGGCCCTGCTCACGGCCAAGCGGCGCGGAAGGGATCGGGTCGAACGACGGGACTGAGCAACCATCGGCCAACGCTGCTCCGATGCGAAGGCTCGACATCACGGTCCCGGGACGGCATTGGATCAGTCGCTGAAACGGCAGCCGGACACACAGCAGCGCTCGGGCGTCACGGGTCGCTCGAGCAGACCCAGATCGTCGAGCGTACCGATGATCTGCCGCAGCGCCGAGCGGCTGAGCGTTGCGTCGCTGGCCCATTCGGTCAGCCCGAACCACTCGCCTGCCTGCTGCCGCGCAAGTCCGTAGCGAGAAGCGACGATGGCGACGATGTCGGGTCGCTCCTCCATCTCGCTGCAGATCTCGTTGATGACCGCGCCGACGGCGGCAAGCAGGTCGGGCGATTCCTCAGCCAGGCGCTCGCTTACCGCCAGGGCGAAGGCCGGCCAGGGGGTCGGGCATTCGCCCACGCGCCGCATCAGGCCTTGATCGACGTAGGGCTGGGTCGTGAAGCGCTCCCACAGAAAACCATCCGCCTCCCGGTTCTCGAAGGCAGCAATTGCCCCCTTCAGATCCCCCACCTCGACAAAGCAGAGGTCTTCGTCCGGGTTCCAGCCACGCTGCCGGGCGGCGACGAAGGCCATCAGATGCGAACCGGATCCGTAGCGGCTGATCGCGAAGCGCCGGCCGCGAAGTGCGTCGACGGACTGGAATTCACTTCCCGCGGGAACGTGGATGCCCCAGATCAGCGGTGAGCGGACATACCACTGGAGAATGCGCATCGGTACACCGCGGGCGATCGCCGCGATGGCACCCTCGCTCAAGGGGAGCGCCAGATCCAGCCGACCTTCGGCCAGGCCTCGGGCAATGTCGCCCGTACCGCCGGGGCAGTCGATCCAGCGCAGGTCGATGCCGACGTCCGCAAAACGACCCTCTTCGATGGCCAGATGCCAGGGAAGATTGAAGTGCTCGGGGACGCCGCCGATGGTCAGAACGGTTTGCTTCGGCATGCGGATAGTCTGACATGACTGAACAGAATCGGTGGCGGAACTTTGTCAGAGCAAGCTCTGCAGGTGCCGATACGGGCGGTCAGGCTCCAATCGTTCGAAATCGCCGCGAAAGGGCCGCAGTGCGCGAGCTGCCGGAAACGTACCCGGAACGCGCTCGAACCTGCCCCGGAGCCGCCTGGAATCAATAATGCGGCGGACGTTCGTCGGCCTGACCCTCGATGCCCGTTTCGTCCTGCAGGCTCTCCAGCTGGCGATGCAGGGCATCCAGTTTCCGGTGCAGGATCCGGGCTTCGTTCTGCTGGCTTTCCAACTCGCCGGCCAGCACGTCGACGGTGTGTTCGAGAAAGGCCAGCTTGGATTCCAGCTGGGCCATGCGATCAGCGTGCTCCGGGTCGTCGTGACTAGTCATGCCTGCGCTGCCTCCAGCATCGTTTTCGGTGTCGGTCCTTGCCTGGACGCTCGCAAGCAAAGGGTCCGGGGCGAAGGTCCTTCATGGAGCTTCACCAAGCATCGGCCCGGATTCACCCGGGCCGACGCTCTATGTTTAGGACTTCCTGTTGCGATTGCACGCAATTTTCGGCGATACCAGGCATCAGCCCCGGCAGTACCAGCCCAGAACGTGTCCGAGCTCGTGGAAGTACTGCATCGTTTCCTGGTTCCAGGCATCGCCGCCTTCGGTTTCGAAGAAGAAGGGTTCCAGCTCGACCTGCTCCGGGGCGATCTGATTCATCGTCGAAGAATCGTACAAGCGGCCGTTCTGCATGGTGTACACGACCCGCTCGCTCTGGCGGATGTCGTTCAGGACGTCACCATCGATGACGACGATGTCGGCCAGTTTGCCGGCTTCGATGGATCCGATATCGGCCTCCATGCCGAAATAGGTGGCCCCGTCGATGGTGGCACCGCGCAGCGCTTCCCAGGGGCTGAAGCCGCCCTGCACCATCATCCACATTTCCCAGTGAGCAGCCAGGCCAGCCAGCTGGCCATGGGCGCCGATGACGACCGGAATGCCGCGCTGGTTCATCTGGTGGGTGGCCTCTGCCACGGCGATGTGGTTGTAGAGGTTTTCCGGTGCCGTCGGACGACGGATGGAGCGGGGGTAGACCACGGACCGAGGCACGAAGTTGAGCAGGTGCTCGTTCTTCCAGACCTCGGTCTTGTCGTACCAGTACTCCTCACCCATCATGCCACCGTAGGCCACCCCGAAGGTCGGCGACCAGACGACCTCGGTCTGCCCCCAGAACTGCTGCACATCGTCGTAGATGCGATGCACCGACAGGCTGTGCTCGATGCCCGTGTGTCCGTCGGCAATCTGGCTCATGTTCTGCTCGAAGCGCATGCCGCCTTCGGGGACGACCATGATGTCGAGCTCATGACCGGCTTCGATCACCTGCTGGCGCTGGTCGCGGCGCAGGTAGTTGTAGCTCTTCACCGAGATCGCCCCGAGGTCCTTCTGGCGCTGGACGTGAAACAGGGCGTCGTCGTAGCTGTCGATGCGCGCCGTGGCCCCGGCGGCCAGGGCGCCGTAGAGGATCCTGCCGGTGGAGTACAGACGAGGCGCCAGCACCTGCCCTGCCCGCTGGAGCTCGGCCATGGAGAAGATAGCGGCATTGTCGTTGGACGGGTCATGGCTGGCGGTGACACCGAAGGCCAGGTTGGCGATCTGCATCCAGTTCTGCTGAGGCGTGAGCTGCTGGTTGCTCATCGCGCCGTGGGCATGGCTGTCGAACAGGCCCGGCACGACGGTCTTGCCTTCCAGATCGAAGACCTGATAGCCATCGGGAATCTCGATGTCACCCATTGCACCGACGGCGACGATGCGGTGGCCTTCGACAAGTACCACCCCGTTCTCGATCACTTCCTGCTGATTCTGCGCATCGCGCATGGTGACGATGCGACCGTTGCTCAGGGCGATGCGCCCATCGTGGCGGTCGCTCTCGACCATGATCGACAGGTCCAGGCCCTCGGTGACCGGCTCGGGCAGTTCCTCCGGCGCGTCGGCCAGGAAGGCGAAGGCGTCGCTCAGGTCACGACGATAGAGGGTCGCGCCATGGGACCAGGCCAGGGTATGGTTGTCATTGGTGAAATGCAGATCCGCGCCGGCACGGGCCGAAACCTGGCGGACCGGAAAGGCCTTCGTGCCCGAGCTGAGATTCACCACCTGTCCGGTCGCGAAGAACGGGGCGACATAGGCCTTGTAATGCTCGGCGAAGGCGACCCAGCGACCGTCGCTGGAAACTTCGTATTCGGTGATCCAGGCCCCGACCAGGTGCTCGCGCGCATCTTGGCCGTTCAGATCGACGCTATTCAGGGCCATCCGGGTTCCATCCAGGCGCTGGCTGAACAGGATCCGCTCCCCGTCCGCAGAGAACTGCGGGTCCGAACCGCTGTCCGTGACGAACACCGGCTCACCGCCGTCGAGCGCCACTCGATAGAGGCCCGTTCGCTCGGACCAGTTCGGCGAGGTCAGGTAGCCTCCGCTCGTCTTGCGATACACCACGTGTTCGCCGTCGGGCGAGAAGCTCGGCTCGACGTAGTGGCCCGGTTCGCTGCTCAGCACCCGACCGCGTCCTCGTCCGACGGGCGCGATGCGAACGCTTCCCAGATCCTGATCGTCAAAGGTCGTGTAGACCACCCAGCGCGAGTCCGGCGAGAAGCGCGGGTAGAACTCCCAGTGCTCGTTCTGGCGGGTCAGGCGACGATGGCCGCCGTCTTCCAGATCGTGCAGCCACAGGTAGCCCAGGGCCTGGTAGATGGCCCACCGACCGTCCGGGCTCGACTGGGTCCAACGTGCCATGCGGATCGGGAATTCGTCCGGAGACACCTCGACGCTGCGCTGCAGGGCCGGACGGATCTCGCGCTGGGTGCGAATCCGCACCGGGATTTCCTGATGGCTGCCGTCGGTACCGATGCGGTGGAATCCACCACCGGCCCAGATGACGATCGACCCGCCGTCCGGGTGCCAGGCGAAGGCGGGGTAGTTGCCCATGTCGCCCGAGGTTTCCTGCTTGTCGCGCTCGAGTCGGTCGAAAAGGGTGTGTTCGATGCCCGAGTCCAGGTCACGAACCATCAGCCGCGAACTCAGCTCGGTGGGGTTGCGGCGAACGAAGGCCAGCTGCTTGCCGTCCGGCGAGAGCACGGGACGAATGGCACCGCCCGGGCCGCCGGTGACCGTCTCGACCTCGCCGCTGGCCAGCTCCAGGCGACGAACGGCGAAGATGCCCTGGTTGGCGTCGCGATTGTAGGCCCAGACACGCTCGGGCGTGACATCCTGGCTGAAGTACACGTACTCGCCGTCGGGCGAGAAGAAGGGCTCGGCGATGTTCTTCTGCGACTGATCCCCGTGCGTGCGAGCCACCAGCTCGACCCCACTGCCCCCTGAGCGGTGGTACATCCAGATCGAGCCGGCCGGAATCGAACGGGTCGACACGTAGCCCTTGCGAGCGGCGATGTACTGCCCGTCCGGCGACCAGGCCGGATTGTGCAACAGGTGCTCGGTCTCGCTGGTGACCTGGACCGGGTCGCTGCCGTCGGCCTTCATGATCCAGATGTTTTCGGCACCGCCGCGGTCGGAGATGAAGGCGATCTCCTCGCCGCTCGGGCTGAAGCGGGGCTGAAAGCTCCAGGCGATGTCTTCGGTCAGCGCCCTCGCCTCTCCGCCCTCGATGCCGACGGTGTAGATGTCACCGAGCATGTGGAAGACCAGGGTCTGGCCGTCCGGGCTGACGTCGACGTCGGCCCAGGTCACGGTCTCGGTGTCGATCGCGATCGTCTGCCACTCACCCGGCGGTTCGTTGACCGACCAGTCTTCCCGGGGATCGTCCGCCTCCTGTTCGACCTCGCTGGGCTCGACATCCTCCTCCTGAGCGAAGGCGAGTGGTGCCCAGGCGAAGTTCAGGAGAAGAAAAAGAAGAAAGGTCAGGGTGCTGTTTTTCATGGAAAAGTCCTTGCGGGGGCGCACGTCAGGAGCGCTCAGGAAGTCGAACGCGAAGCCGGTCGACTGTAATTGCCCCTGCCCGCGAGGTCAAGATCATGGCTTGTGACTGCGACCGAAACGCAGGTTGATCAGGGTTCCGGCTGCAGCAGCGGCGCCTCGAAGCGATCGCGAAACAAGGTCGACTCGAAGCCCAGGATGGTCGGCTCGAGTTCCGCGATCAGGTCCCCGACCTGCCCGTCCGAGACTGCGCCCAACAACAATCGTCCGTTTTCATAGCGCGCCGAGACCGCGATGTCCTTCGAGCCCGGGCCCGCGCGGTCCAGCTCCATGCGCCAGCGACCGGACTCACCGAAGCGTCGGTCGAAGCGGCCGTCGGCCAACAAGCGAGCCATGGCCAGTTCGCTGCCATTGAGCCAGTCCGGATCGTCACCGATCGTCACCGTGATCAGCATGCGCCCCTGCTCGTCGACCGTCATGCCGCCGACGACCTGATACTGGAACAGTTCATCGAAGCGAAACCAGACCCGACCACCGATATTGCCGAAGGAAGGATCGGCCTGACCTGCCGGGTCGAGCTTGGCCACACCGATCCAGTCGAGCTCGCCTTCATCGGCGAGCTGCAGGGCAGCGACCACGCTGCCATCGCTCAACATCTGCGCGTCGCGCACGGCGACTCGGGCATCACCGCCGCCCACACCATCGAAATGCACGCGCGCCAGACCGTTGTCACCGTAGCTCGTATCGATACTGCCATCGGCGATATTGATCCGCACGGCGTAGAGGTCCTGAGTGAATTCGGGAACGTAACGGATTCCACCGAACAGGACAACGACCTGTCCGCCACGTACCCGTGTCACGTGGGGCCGGAGCGTCAGCAGACCTTCCCACTCCAGCGCGACATGACCGTCGACGCCGAAGCCGATCAGCGGCGCACCCACATCGTCCATTCCGGACAGGGTCACGGCCGTGGTGGTGATCAGGATCTGGTCGTCGTTGTAATGGCCCACCGCCAGCAGGGCATTGCCGGGCAGATTGACCAGGTCACTGTAGCTCTCGTAGTCCAGCCCCTCGGTGAACTCCAGGAAGGTGTGGGTGGCGCAGCCATTGTCGTCGCCGAAGCTGCCGTTGAAGGCGGTCCCGGCCACAGGAAGAAGACAGACACCGGAATGGCCATTGGCACGACCGGCGATCGCGATCTGCCCATCCGAACGACGGAGGCTGCTTGTCGGATAGAAATTACCGCCGAGCCAGTCCGGCTCGGTGACGCCATCACCGCCGCCGAAGCTGGTGTCGGTACTGCCATCGGCGTTCAGGCGCCACATGAGCACCCCGTCGTAATCCGACGGGCGGGAGATCATGACGAGCTTGCCTGTACCGGTCCGATACAGATCGCCGAGAGGATCGCTGACGGCTGCGTTCCCGGAGGAGAAACCGGTGGCCACGGCGACCCCGTCACCATCCCAGCTCGGGTCAGGCACCGTATCGACCGCAACGGCCGGAGTGGCAAGCATCGAGACCACCAGGAAAGGGACCATCCGAAAACGGCCGCGAGAGGCAAAGGCAGACATGGCGTGCTCCAGAAAGAAGAGTGTTGGTTCTCCGTACGGAAAACCGGGCACTCAGGGATCACGCTCCTGGATGGAAGCTCTTTGATGGAAGCACTCGGTCAGACCCGATGAGCCTGGGCCGGGCGGCCGCCGATCAGGGCTCGTTGGCCACCCCATGCGGCACATGGCCCGTCGCGACTTCCTTGCTGGCGATCGAGCAGTGCATCTGCTGGTCATCGAAGAAGATGTCGGCGCCGAAAGCACGCAGGAACGGGGCCTTCTGCCGTCCGCCCAGGAACAAGGCCTCGTCGACCCGGATACCCCAGGCACGCAGGGTCAGGATCACGCGCTTGTGGGCCGGTGCCGAGCGCGCCGTGATCAGGGCCGTGCGAATCGGGTTTTCCTCGACCGGATAGGCCGACTGGATGCGCTGGATCCCCTCGAGGACCCGCTTGAACGGACCGGCCGCCAGGGGCTGGCTGGCCGCGCGACGCTCCGAATCGGAAAAGGCCGCCAGGCCCTGCTCCTTGTAGACTCGCTCGGCCTCGTCGGAAAAGATCACCGCGTCCCCGTCGAAGGCCAGGCGAAGCTGGCTGGAATGATTCTCGCGGGTGGCCGAGGGCAGAATCGTGGCCGCCGCGTAGCCTGCCATCAGCACCCGACGCACGTCATCCTCGTTTGCAGACAGAAACAACTGCACGCCCGAGGGCTCGATGTATTGCGAGGGGCTGGCCCCATTGGTGAAGACGGCGCGCTGGACGTCCAGGCCGTAGTGCTCGATGGAATTGAAGATGCGAAGCCCGGTGTCGGCACTGTTGCGCGAGAGCAGTATGACCTCGACGCCGGGATGATCCATGCCGTCCTGGTTCAGATGCAGCAGTTTCTTGACCAGATTGAAGGCCACGCCGGGCTGCAGGATCTCGTCCTCGCGCTCGCGCTGGTAGGCCATGTACGCTTCCAGGCCCTGCTCTTCGTAGATCTTGTGAGTGGAGTCCAGGTCGAAGAGTGCTCGCGACGAGATCCCGATCAGCAGCGGACCGGGCGCCCCTTCGGCTTCGTTTTCCTGGTAATCGGTGTCACTCATCGTAAGGTCGGTCCGGATCCGGATCAGGTCAGGAATTGTTCGTTGAGAATCCGCTCTTCGAGCGAATGCTCCGGGTCGAACAGCAGACGGTGGCGCATGCGCCGACTCTGCCGCACTTCCACCCAGGCCACGTCGCGGAATTCGTCGTAGTCGGCCGTGGCGCTGACGGGCCGCCGGGCCGGCTGCTGCACCTCGAATCTTACCACTGCGGAGGCAGGCAGGATCGCACCCTGCCAGCGCCGCGGACGGAAGGGACTGATCGGCGTCAGCACGATGGCCTCCGTGCCCAGGGGCAGGATCGGCCCGTGCGCTGACAGGTTATAGGCCGTGGAGCCTGCCGCGGTCGCCACCAGGGCGCCATCGGCCACCAGGCGCTCGACACGCTCCTGCCCGTTGACCATGATCTTCAGATTGGCCGCCTGACTGGTCTGGCGAAGCAGGGACACCTCGTTTATGGCCACCGCCCGATGGCTCGTGCCATCCTCACGGCCGGCCTCCATGACCAGGGGCGTGAGTTCGACCAGACGCGCCTGTTCGATACGCTCGATCAGCTCGTCCGGGGCATAGCGATTCATCAGGAAGCCCACGTCTCCGAGGCGCATACCGAAGACCGGCAGGCCAAGATCGGTGTGTTCGTGCAGGGTGTGCAACATGAAACCGTCGCCGCCCAGCACGACGATCACGTCGGCCTGGGCGGGTGCCACGCTGCCATAGCGCTCCCGGCAGACCCGGGCGGCATGCTGCGCACCCGGGTGTTCACTGGCAAGAAAGGCCAGGGCCGGTGACTTCGCCATCAGGAGGTCGCGTTGAGCAACTGGCCGAGGCCCTTGATGGCCACCTGCATCGATGGGTAGTCGGCCTGCCCCATGTTGCGCATTTCCTCGAGCATCACCGACACGCGCGAGATTTCCGCCTCGAAGCGCTTGAACCAGGCCTCGACCGGCTTCTCTTCTTCCCCGCATTCGGTCAGGACTCGACGGGTCAGATGACGGTGGTAGTCGTAGAGCTCGTCGCGCAGATTACCGCGGGCGTGGGCATGCCACTGGCGCTCGACCGGCAGCTTCTCGACCTGCTGACGAAGCCACTTCAGGCTGAGACGATTGAGCAGTTCGAAGTAGATGCGAGTGACCTCGGCCACGTCGCGCTCCTGGGTGCGCGCCTCGTCGACGATGTCCAGCGAGGCGTTCATGTAGCGCAGCTGTGCGATGCGCTGTGCCAGCTCCTCGGGCATGCCCGCCTCGACCAGGCTCGCGCGACGTTCGACCAGTCGGGCCTTCAGACCGCTGCTGAGCACCTTGTCCAGACAGGAAGAGTAGATCTCGATGCCCGGAGCGAAGCGCTGCACCTTGCTCGAAATGTCGATGGCATAACCGCCCGGCAGGGCAATCAGGCGACGCGTCATCTGCCGCAGCAGGTTCCACATCTCGAGGATCGCTTCGGTCTGCAGGGACGCCGGCACCTGGTTGTCCAGGGCTTCGATCGCCGCCCAGTAGTCGCGTGCGCCGAAGATCTCGCGAACCACCGTGTAGGCCTTGGCGATGGTCGCGGAGTTCGCACCGGTGTCCTCTCGCAGGCGCATGGCGAAGTTCGCGCCCATCCGGTTGACGATCGAGTTGGTCACCTTGGTGGCGATGATCTCGCGCCACAGGCGATGCTCCGGCATCAGATCACCGAAGCGCTCGCGAAGCGCGCTCGGGAAATACCCCTCCAGCTCGCGCGACAGGTACGGATCTTCCGGCACATCGGAGGCCAGCAGGTCCTTGTACAGGGTGATCTTGCCGTAGGACAGCAGCAGGGACAGCTCCGGCCGCGTCAGACCCTGGCCGCGTGCCACGCGCTCGCGCAGGGCTTCCTCGTCCGGCAGCTGCTCGAGGTCGCGATCGAACACACCTTGCCGATCGAGCATCGCGATGAAGTGCTCTTCGGCGCCGAGGCGATCGCCGGTCATGCTTTCCATCATGCTCAGGGCCTGGGTCTGCAGGTAGTTGCTGCGCAATACCAGATCAGAAACCTCAGCGGTCATTTCGCTGAGCAGTTCGTTGCGAGCGCTGACATCCAGACGGCCACGATCCATGGCCAGGTTGAGCAGGATCTTAATGTTGACCTCGTGGTCGGAACAATCCACGCCGGCCGAATTGTCGATGAAATCGGTGTTGATCCGACCGCCGCTGAGCGCGTATTCGATGCGACCGAGCTGGGTCAGACCCAGATTGCCGCCCTCCCCGACCACGCGGCAGCGCAGCTCCTTGCCATTGACGCGGACCAGGTTGTTGGCCAGATCGCCGACGTCGGCGTGCGTTTCGGTCTCGGCCTTGACATAGGTTCCGATGCCACCGTTCCAGAGCAGGTCCACCGGTGCCTTGAGCAGGGCCCGGATCAGCTCGTGCGGCGCCAGCGAGCGCTCCTCGATGCCGAGCCACTCGCGCACCTGATCGGACAGCTCGATCGACTTGGCCTGGCGGGAGAAGACTCCGCCGCCCGGCGAAATCAGCTTGCTGTCGTAGTCGGCCCATGTCGACCTTGGCAGCTCGAACAGGCGCTTGCGCTCCTTGTAGCTGGCTTCCTCGTCCGGATGCGGATCGAGGAAGATGTGCATGTGGTTGAAGGCGGCCTTCAGGCGGATATGCCGGGAAAGCAGCATGCCGTTACCGAAGACATCACCGGCCATGTCACCGATGCCAACGACGCTGAAAGCTTCCGACTGCGTGTCCAGACCGAGCTCGCGGAAGTGCCGCTTGACCGACTCCCAGGCGCCCTTGGCGGTGATGCCCATCTTCTTGTGGTCATAGCCGTTCGATCCACCGGAAGCGAAGGCATCGTCCATCCAGAAACCGTGCTCGGCCGAGATCGCGTTGGCGATATCGGAGAAGGTGGCCGTGCCCTTGTCGGCGGCCACGACCAGGTACGGGTCATCGTCGTCGTGACGGACGACCCGCTCCGGCGGACGAATGTCTTCACCGTCCAGGTTATCGGTGATATCGAGCAGGCCGTGGATGAAGCTCCGGTAGCAGTAGACCACCTCGGCAATCATCGCATCGCGATCCTCGCCCTCGGGCGGCTGCTTGACGACGAAACCGCCCTTGGCACCGACCGGCACGATCATCGTGTTCTTGACGTTCTGGGCACGCATCAGACCGAGCACTTCGGTGCGGAAGTCCTCGCGTCGATCGGACCAGCGCAAGCCTCCGCGCGCGACCTTGCCTCCGCGCAGATGGATACCTTCGACGCGCGGTGAATAGACCCAGATCTCCCGATACGGCCGCGGACGCGGCAGTTCCGGCACCAGCGAGGAATCGAGCTTGAAGCTCATGTGCTCATGGGGCTCGCCGCGAGCGTCGAGCTGGAAGAAATTGGTCCGCAGCATCGAGCGGATCAGATCGTAGAAGGCTCGCAGAATGCGGTCCTGATCGGCGGACGTGACGCTGTCGATGGCGCGCAGGATGGTCTTGCGGATCGGCATCGCGTCCGCGTCGGCCTGCCCCTGCTCGAGCCCTTCGCAGAGCTCGGCGACCAGTTCGTGCAGCACCTCGTCCTGATAGCCGGCCAGCAAGGAGCGACACTGATGCTCCAGGCGCTTGCGCGCACTGCCGCGCTGCGCCTTGTTCCAGCGCGCCCGATCGGGGTCGAAGCGCAGCTCGAAGTACTCGACCAGCAGGCGCGCGATCAGCGGCCAGGCCGCCAGGGTCTGCTCCATGTAGGACTGCGAGAACGGAATCCCTGTCTGCAGCAGGTACTTGCAGCAGGCGCGCAGCAATGTGACCTGGCGCCAGCCCATATGGGCCTTGAGCACCAGTCGATTGAAGCCGTCATTCTCGCAGCGGCGGCGCCAGGTCTGCTCGAAGGCAGTCTGGAAGTTCTCGCGAATCAGATCCAGGCGAATTTCTTCCCCGTCGGGCGGGCGCATGTCGAAATCCTGGATCCAGACGCGACTGCGCTGACCCAGGCGCAGCTCGTAGGGCCGCTCCGAGACGATCCGCATGCCCAGGTTCTCGAGCATCGGCAGCACGTCGCTGAGCGGGATCGGATCGCCGTGCTTGAACAGCTTGAAGCGCAGGATGCCGCGCTCACGCTGGCGCGGCTTGTACAGGCTCATGCGCAGGTCGTCGAGATCACGCAGATAGGCCACATTGGCCACGTCGTAGGCGGCCACGCTGGGCGAGACATCCTCCGTGTAGGAGGCCGGGAAGGCATCGCCGTAGCGACGGCTCATCTCCAGGCCCTGCTCTTCGCCGTGCTCGCGCACCAGGATCTCGCTCAACTCGTCGGACCAGGCCCGGACCGCCTGCTTGATCTTGGCCTCGATGTCGGCCAGGTCGTAATCGATCGCCTGCCCGCCCTTCGGGCGCACCACGACGTGCACTCGAGCGAGATTGGACTCACCGACCTGAACCGCGAAGTCGAGGCGTTCGCCCTTCAGGGTCCGCTTGAGAATCTGCTGGATCTTCTGCCGATTCTCCGTATTGAATCGGTCGCGCGGAATGAAGACGAGGCAGGAGAAGAACCGCCCGAAACGCTCGCGACGAATGAACAAGCGGGTCTGGCTACGCTCCTGCAGATCCAGGATGCCGGTGACCAGGTCCAGCAAGTCGCTGGAGGAGGCCTGGAACAGCTCGTCACGAGGCAGGGTCTCGAGAATGTGCTGCAAGGCCTTGCCCGCATGGCTGCCGCGTCGCAGCCCGGACTGCTCGATCACCTCACGGACCTTCATGCGCACCAGGGGCGTGTCCTGGCAGCGGCGGATGTAGGCTCCGGAGGTGAACAGGCCGATCAGGCGCTTCTCGCCGCGGACGCGCCCGTCCTCGTCGAAATGCAGCACCGAAATGTAGTCCATGTAGCCGCCGCGATGGACCGTCGAGGTGCCGTTGGTCTTGGTGATGATGACCGGGTCGTGCACCGTGGGCTCGGCCACGCCGGGCCCGAGATCGGTGATCAGGCGAGCCGGCGCCTGACGGTGCTCGTCGTGCATGATCCCCAGCCCGCTGCCGGGCACGGGCTTGAGTACGCGCCCCTGCGGGGAGTCCTCGATGACGTACTCGCGGTAGCCGAGAAAGGTGAAGTGGTCGTCGGCCAGCCACTCGAAGAAGTCCTGCGTCTCCTTCATCGTTCCCGCCCCCATCGGTGCATGGGTCTCGGGCAGGCGCTCGGCAATGCGCCGCGCCTGCTCGACCATGGCCGGCCAATCCGACACGGCGCGAGCCACATCGGCCAGGCCACTGCGCACGCGACGCTCGATGCGGGCCAGAGTTTCCGGGTAGGTCTGCCGGTCGAACTGGACGTGCATCAGGGATTCCGATGCCCCCTGATCCCCATCGCTATCGTCCAGACCGAGCCAGTGACCGCCCTGATCGCGACGAACGTGCAGCACGGGGTGGACGATCAGGTGGGCCGAAATGCCCAGATCGGACAGGGCGAGCACCACCGAGTCGACCAGGAAGGGCATGTCATCGTTGATGATTTCGAGCACGGTGTGGGTGGTTTCCCAACCGTGCTTGTCGGGCTCGGGATTGTAAATCCTGAGCTTGATCTCCCCGGCCCGGCGCTGCTGGGCGAAATCGAAGAACTGGGTGGCAAGCGCGGCATGCTGGCGCGGATCCACACTGAGCAGTTCATCGGCCGGCGCCCGCCGGAACAGTTCCGCCGCGAAATCGGCGGCCCGGTCCTTGCCTGCGCCCTGGCGAATTGCATCCATGACCTGCGCCAGATGCGCAGCTTTCTTCTGTTCTTCGGTCTTGCTCATCTCGATCAGGCCCCGACTCCCGACGTGATATGGCTGTCAGTCCGCCCGGATTCGGGCGGCTCCTCTTGTTTGTTGTCTCGACCGACCTGTCAGCGCAGGCCGGTTTCCATGCGAGCGATGACCATCCGCTGGATTTCGCTGGTGCCTTCATAGATCTCGGTGATCTTGGCATCGCGGAAATAGCGCTCGACCGGCATCTCCTTGCTGTAACCCATGCCACCATGCAGCTGCACGGCCTGGTGGGTGATCCACATGGCCGCCTCGGAGGCGACCAGCTTGGCCATCGAACCATCCACCGTGAAGCGGGCCCCGGTTTCGACCGCCTGCATCTTGGCCCAGGCGGCGCGCAGGGTCAGCAATCGAGCGGCTTCGAGCTTGCACTTCATGTCCGCGATCTTCTGCTGGATCATCTGGAAGGTGCCGATTTCCTTGCCGAAGGCCTTGCGGTCACGCGCGTACGCCAGGCTCGCATCGTAGGCCGCCTGGGCGATGCCCACCGCTTGCGCGGCAATGCCGATGCGACCGGCATCGAGCACACTCATGGCGATCTTGAAGCCCTGTCCGTCCTCACCGAGCCGGTCCTCGACTGGACAGCGGTAGTCGTTCAGCTCGATCTCACAGGTGGCCGATGCGCGAATCCCCAGCTTGGGTTCGGTCTTGCCGCGCGAGAAGCCCTCGCGCTCGGTGTCGATCATGAAGGCGGTGATGCCCTTGGCCCCGGCGGCCGGATCGGTCGACGCGAACAGCACCAGGTAGCGGGCATGGGGGCCCGAGGTGATCCAGGACTTGCGTGCGTTGATCACGTAGTGCGAACCGTCCTCGCTCAGCACGGCACGGGACTTCATGCTGGAGGCATCCGAGCCGGACTGGGGCTCGGTCAGGGCGTAGGCGCCGATCTGCTCGCCCGAAGCGATCGCACGAACGTACTTCTGCTTCTGCTCTTCGGTGCCGTACTTCAGGATGCCGTTGCAGAACAGGGAGTTATTGACCGACATGATCGTCCCATGCGCCGCATCGGCCGCACAGACCTCCATCAGGGCGAGGACATAGCCGATCGTATCGAGCCCGGAGCCACCGTAGGCTTCCGGCACCTCGATTCCCATCAAGCCCAATTCGCCCATGGCGCGGATATTGTCCAGCGGGAACTCACCAGAGGCGTCGAAATCGGCGGCAACGGGCGCAATCTGGTTGCGAGCGAAGTCACGGGCGGCAGCCTGGATCATCTGCTGCTCTTCAGTCAGTCGAAAGTCCATGGGAACGAAAAAACCTCCATCTTGATAAGGCGAAGCGGCGGAATCGCCGGCAGAGCACAATGGCCGCGAATTATACCGCCCAGCCGTGATCGCTGCCCTGATTCCGCGCCCTCCGACGCCTCTTGGACCGGCGATAGCAGGAAAAAGATATGAGAAATGGATCACATTTTCAGAATTCCCAACTTGACACCGGCCGCGCGGCCCGTAGAATCTGAATTTCCGGAGTGGGGTTCCCCCCTTCCCCTATCCGGTTCGTGGCCGAGGTTCCCCCCTTGCCTCGGCCACATCTAATTCCGAAATCGGCCGGATAATTGAAATCCGGCCGATTTTTTTTCCGGGATAGATGACAAACCGGAAATCCGCGCTTATAATGCGCGGCCTGTCGAGTGATCGACACCGCAAATGGCCCACGGCCACACCGAATTGCCCAGGTGGCGGAATTGGTAGACGCGCTAGCTTCAGGTGCTAGTATTCGAAAGGATGTGGGAGTTCGAGTCTCCCCCTGGGCACCATCACCCCCCCAAGTTTCCAGTCTTCAGCACCTGAAGCGTCATCGACAACCGGCGTAGACGGAGCGGTAGAGCGCATCGCGCTCGTGAGCGCAGTCGAAGCCACCTCACCCGCTAGTATTCGAAAGGATGTGGGAGTTCGAGTCTCCCCCTGGGCACCATCACCCCCCAAGTTCCCAGTCTTCAGCACCTGAAGCGCCATGAACAATCGGCGTAGCCGGAGTGGTTCGGACGCAAAGCGTTCGAGAACGCAGGCGTAGCCACCCCACTCCGCGGAGCCGTAGCGGTAGAGCGCGCAGACCCAGCGAAGCAATGGCCTTGCCCGCCGCCCAACAGCAATGGCTCTGACGCGAAGAGAGTGATTCCGGGGGCCCCGAAGACATCGGGGCAGAATGAATGGTGCCGAGGAGAGGACTCGAACCTCCACGCCATAAAGACACCAGGACCTAAACCTGGCGCGTCTACCAATTCCGCCACCTCGGCACGTGTGCGAATTCTAGCAGCAATCCGATACACTGCCTGCCATGTGTGGACGTGGCGGTATCGACTACGACTGGAAGCGACTGTGGGAGTTCTTCAATCTCATCGGGCCCGCGCCCGAGGGCGGGATTCGCATTCTCAACCTGGCCCCGTCCTGGGTGTCCAAGGGCCAGGTGCACTGGACCCGCGTCCCGATCATTCGATCCGGTGAATCCGGCCGCGAAGCCGCTGGCCTGATCTGGCCACTGATCCCGGCCTGGCTCAAAGGCCAGCTGCCCGATTTTTCCACCGCCAACTGCCGCTCGGAAGCCGGCGTGCCCTTTTCCGAAACGGTTTCGAAGAAGCCGAGCTTTCGCAGCGCCTGGAAAAGACAGCAGCGCTGCCTGGTGCCGTTTTCCTGGTTCTACGAATGGGACCAGCGCAGCAAACCGAAGCAGCCCTGGCGGATCCTTCCACGTGACGGCGCCTTCCTGGTCATGGCCGGGCTCTGGGACCGGTCGCCCCTGGCCGACGGTTCGGTACTCGAATCATTCACGATCGTGACCACCCAGCCCAATCGTTTGCTGACCGAAATCGGCCACCACCGCTCGCCCGTCCTGATCGAAGAGGCCGATTGGGACCGCTGGCTCGAGGGCTCGCCCGAAGACGCGGAGGGCCTGATCCGACCGCCCCCTGACGACGCCATGCGCGCCGAGCCAGTGACCCGTCGGGTCAACAATCCCGGCTATCAGGAGGAGGACCTGCTGGACCCGGAGGCGGCCTGAAATGAAAACGCCGCCCCGGGGGCGGCGTTTTCTGGGACCGGCTGCGGCCGTTCGGGCCGCCGCGAAGACCCTCTTACTCGACGATCAGCAGACCGCGGCGCTCGAGCAGCGGCTCGAGGCCCGGCTCACGACCGGCGAACTCCATGTACAGCTCCATGGCGTCCTTGCTGCCACCCTGCGAGAGGATGGTGTCACGGTAGTGCTGACCCGTTGCGCGATCCAGACCACCGTTCTCTCGGATCCAGAGCACGCTGTCCGCATCCAGCACTTCAGACCAGATGTAGGCGTAGTAGCCCGCGGAATAGCCACCCATGATGTGCGAGAAGTACGGCGTGCGATAACGCGGCGGAACCGGCGCGTAGTCAAAGCCGGCTTCGGCCAGGGCCCGTGCCTCGAAATCCATCACGCCCTCGGCGGGCGGGATCTCGTCCAGGCTCAACTGGTGCCAGGCCTGATCCAGCATGGCCGCGGCCAGGTATTCGGTGGTCCGGAAGCCTTCATTGAAGGTCTCGGACTCGATCACACGGTCCAGCAGTTCGGTCGGGATCGGCTCACCGGTCTGGTAGTGGGTTGCGTAATTGGCCAGCACTTCCGGCCAGGAAGCCCAGACCTCGTAGACCTGCGAAGGGTACTCGACGAAGTCACGGGGGACGCTGGTCCCGGCAAAGCTCGGGTAGTAGACGTCCGAGAACAGGCCGTGGACGGCATGGCCGAACTCGTGGAACATGGTGGTCACTTCGTCCCAGGTCAGCAGCGTCGGCTCGCCTTCCGGCGGCTTGGGCACGTTCAGGTGATTACCCACCACCGGGGCACCGCCCAGCAGACCGGAGTTGACCCGGTAGGAGTTCATCCAGGCGCCGCCGCGCTTGCTCGAGCGCGAGTAGAAGTCGGTGATGAAGAAACCGAGCGAGCTTCCATCTTCCTCGAACACTTCCCAGACCTGGGTGTCCGGGTGGTAGCGCGGGAGATCCGTGCGCTCCTGGAAGGTGATACCGAACAGCTTTTCAGCAGAGAAGAAGACGCCGTTGACCAGCACGTTGTTCATCTCGAAGTACGGGCGCACTTCGGAATCGTCGAAGTTGTACAGGTCCTGCTTCACCATGCCGGCGTAGTAGTCCCAGTCCCAGGAAGCCAGCTCGAAGGGCTCGTCCTCGACTTCGTTGATCTTGGCCTGGATCGCTTCACCTTCACGGCGAGCACTGGCAACGGCCACCGGGGCCAGACCGGACAGCATTTCGTTGACGCGCTCGACGGAGCCGGCCGTCTGCTGCTCGAGGCCGTAGTCGGCATGCGTGTCATAGCCCAGCATGTTGGCACGTCGGGTACGCAGTTCGATCACCCGCGACACGATCGCGGTGGTGTCGTACTCGTTGCCACGGCTGCCGCGGGACAGGGAAGCGGTGTGAATGCGTTCGCGGGCCTCACGATTGCTCAGGGAGCTGAGCGGCGGCTGGCCGGAGGTATTGAGCAGGGTGATCACGTACTGCCCTTCTTCCAGTCCACGGTCGGCGGCTTCCGCGGCCGCCGAGGCGATGCGTGCTTCGCTCAGGCCGGCAAGGGCTTCCGCGTTGTCGAAGACCACGGCCGAATCATTGACCTCGGCGAGGACCTTCTGACTGAACTCGGTGCCCAGGCGCGCCAGCTCGGCGTTGATGGCCCGAAGTTCGTCCTGCTGTTCCGCGCTCAGACGCGCTCCGGCACGGACGAAGTCCGTGTGATAACGCTCGAGCAGACGCAGGGACTCCGCATCCAGATCCAGCGACTCGCGCTGGTTGTAGAGAGTCTCGATCCGAGCGAACAGTGCCGGATTGAGATTGATGGCGTCGCTATGCGCCGACAGACGGGGCGACATCTCCCGCTGCACCGCCTGCAGGTTCGCGTTGGTGTTGGCGCCGGACAGGTTGCCGAAGACGCGCATCACGTAGCTCAGGGTCTGGCCGGACTTTTCCAGCTCGACGATGGTGTTCTCGAAGCTCGGCGGCTCCGGATTACTGGCGATCACTTCGATCTCGGCCAGGTGTTCGGCCATGCCCTGCTCCATCGCGGGCTTGAAATGCTCATCGGCGATCTGATCGAAGGGCGGGTAGCCATGCGGATGCGGGCTGGCAGCCAGCAGCGGGTTGCTGGCCTGGTCGGCCTCGGTACCCTGCTCGCTGCCCTCGGTTTCGGTGGAAGTCGCGCTCTCTGCGGCCATTTCGGACGGCGACTCGGAGGCCGGCTCCGCTGGGGTCTGGGGCTCGGAACAAGCGACCAGGGCGAGCGACATCAGCGCCAGCAGCAAAGTCAACAAATGATTCTTCATGCGGTTTCCTTGGGAGGTAAAACGGTTGAACCAGCCGGGCATATTAGCACTTCCGAGTCAAACGAATCCGTGCCGTTAGTCACGCTCTACGGGGCGCGTTCGATCAGCGGCGACGCCGGAAGAAGGCCCTCAGCATGTCGCCACACTCCTCGCCCAAGACGCCACCGCGCAGCTCGCAGCGATGGTTGAGGCCGGGATGATCCAGAACCTGGAACACGGATCCCGCTGCGCCGGTTCTCGGGTCGCTCGCACCGAAGACCACACGCTGGATCCGGGCCAGCACGATGGCGCCAGCGCACATGCTGCAGGGTTCGAGGGTGACGTAGAGGGTCGTGCCCGGCAGACGATAGTTACCCTCGGAACGCGCCGCCGCGCGCAGCGCATTCATTTCAGCATGAGCGGATGGATCCGAATCCCGGATCATGGTGTTGAAGCCCGCGCCGATCACCGCCTCATCCCGCACGAGCAGTGCACCGACGGGCACTTCGTCGATCGCTTCGGCGCGCCGCGCCAGAAGCATGGCCTGCGACATCCAGTACTCGTCTCGCGACTGCATGAATTGAATCCCTTTGCTCGATCGGCTTCGCACGATGCAGCGAAGAGGGCGGTTTCAGCGGCCGTACCCTCCTCGCCCGGGGCTGCGCACGAGGCGATCAGCGCATCCGGGGCGTCCGGAGCGAGCCGGCCCTTCCGGCTCCCTCCGGGACGCCCTCATTCCCACTCGATCGTGGCGGGCGGTTTACCGGAAATATCGTAGACAACGCGCGATACACCGGTGATTTCATTGATGATCCGGCGCGCGACATGATCGAGGAATTCGTGGTCCAGGTAGGCCCAGCGTGCGGTCATGAAATCGATGGTCTCGACGGCCCGCAGGGCGATGACGTACTCGTAGCGCCTCGCGTCACCGACCACTCCCACCGATTTGACCGGCAGGAAGACGGCGAAGGCCTGGCTGACCTTGTCGTAGAGGCCAGCCTGGCGAAGCTCGGAAATGAAGATATGGTCGGCCTTCTGCAGCGGCTCGACGTACTCCGGTCGCACCTCGCCGAGAATCCGGACGCCCAGACCGGGTCCGGGGAACGGGTGACGCATGACCAGTTCCGCCGGCAGACCGAGCTCGACGCCGATCCGGCGAACCTCGTCCTTGAACAGCTCCCGGAGCGGCTCCACGAGCTTCAGATTCATGTCCTCGGGCAGACCACCGACGTTGTGGTGCGACTTGATGACCTTGGCCTTGCCCGTCTTCGCGCCGGCCGATTCGATCACGTCTGGATAGATCGTGCCCTGAGCCAGCCAGGACGCTTCCTGATGGCGTTTGGCCGCCGCTTCGAACACGCGGATGAATTCGCGCCCGATGATCTTGCGCTTTTCTTCGGGGTCCGACACACCGGCCAGCGCGTCCATGAACTGATCGCGAGCGTTGACCCGCTCCACGCGCACACCGAGATGCTCGGCGAAGATTGCCATCACCTCGTCACCTTCCCGGTATCGGAGCAGACCGGTGTCGACGAAAATGCACAGCAATTGATCGCCGATGGCCTGGTGCAGCAAGGCGGCCACCACCGAAGAGTCGACACCACCGGATAATCCAAGCAGCACCGTGTCGTCACCGACCTGTTCTCGGACCCTGGCGATCTGGTCTTCGATGATCGCCTCGGTCGTCCAGCTGGCCTCGCAGCCGCAGATCTCGAGGACGAAGCGCTCCAGCAATCGGCGGCCCTGCTGCGTATGGGTCACCTCCGGATGGAACTGGAGGCCGTAGAGGTGCGCCTGATCGTTGGCCATGCCAGCGATCGGCGCCGATGCCGTGGTGCAGGTCGTGACGAAGCCTTCGGGCAACTCGGTAACCTTGTCTCCGTGACTCATCCAGACCTCGAGCACACCGCGACCGTTGCCATCGACCCGATCCTCGATGCCCCGAAAGAGCTGACTGGGTTGATCGAGCGTCACTTCGGCGTAGCCGAATTCCTTCTCATCCGAGGCACTGACACGGCCTCCGAAGTGCATCGCCATGGCCTGCATCCCGTAGCAGATGCCCAGCACCGGAATCCCCAGATCGAAGACCACCGGGGGAATGCGAGGGCTGTCTTCCAGCGCCACCGATTCGGGTCCGCCGGAAAGGATGATGCCGCTGGCGCCGAAATCACGAATGTGTTCGTCACCGACGTCGTAGGGAAGGATTTCGGAGTACACCCCGATCTCGCGCACGCGCCGTGCGATCAACTGGGTGTACTGGGAACCGAAGTCGAGGATCAGGACTCGATGCTGATGAATGTCGGTCATGGTCAGCCCAGCTTGTAGTTCGGTGCTTCCTTGGTGATCTGCACGTCGTGCGCATGGGACTCGCGCACGCCGGAGCCGGTGATGCGAACGAAGCGCGCCTTGGTGCGCAACTCGTCGATCGTGGCGCAGCCACAGTAGCCCATGCTGGCACGCAGGCCGCCCATGAGCTGATGAACGACACCACTGAGATGGCCCTTGTAGGGCACCCGGCCTTCGATTCCCTCGGGCACCAGCTTGTCGGCTTCGGCCTCACTCTGGAAATAACGGTCGGAGGAGCCCTTCTGCATCGCGCCGAGCGAACCCATGCCGCGATAGCTCTTGTAGGAGCGGCCCTGGAAGAGTTCCACCTCGCCGGGCGCCTCCTCGGTGCCGGCCAGCATGGAGCCGATCATCACCGTCGACGCCCCCGCCGCGATGGCCTTGGCCACGTCACCCGAGAATCGAATTCCGCCATCGGCGATGATCGGCACGCCGAGATCACGCACGGCCTGGGCCGCAGCGGACACGGCGCTGACCTGCGGAACGCCGATCCCGGCCACGATGCGCGTGGTGCAGATCGAGCCCGGACCCTGCCCGATCTTGACGCCATCGGCACCGGCCTCTGCCAGGGCACGAGCGCCGTCGGAGGTGGACACGTTGCCGCCGATGACCTGCACCTGCGGGTAGTGCTTCTTGGTCCAGCGAATGCGATCGAGCACGCCGACCGAGTGTCCGTGAGCCGTATCGACAACGACGATATCGATGCCGGCGGCCACCAGGGCTTCGATGCGATCCTCCGTATCCCCGCCGGTCCCGACCGCCGCTGCCGCGAGCAGCTGCTCGGAGCTATCCTTGGCGGCGTTCGGGAAATCGCGGGACTTCTGGATGTCCTTGACCGTGATCAGGCCACGCAACTTGAAGTCCTTGTTGACGACCAGGACCTTCTCGATGCGGTGCCGATGCAGCAGCTCGAGCACCTCGTCCTGACTGGCCCCCTCCTCCACCGTGACCAGCTTGTCCTTGCGCGTCATGATGTTGCGGACGGGATCGTCCAGCTTGCGCTCGAAGCGAAGATCCCGGCTGGTCACGATTCCGACCAGCTCATCGCCGTCGACGACGGGAACGCCGGAGATATTGTGCTCACGGGTCAGATCGAAGACTTCCCGGATGGTCGTGTACGGGCCCACGGTGATCGGGTCCTTGATCACGCCGGCTTCGTACTTCTTCACGATCCGGACCTGCTCGGCCTGGCGCTCGATCGTCATGTTCTTGTGGATCACACCGACACCGCCGGCCTGGGCCATGGCAATCGCGAGCTTGGCCTCGGTCACCGTGTCCATCGCGGCGGAGGCCAGCGGGATATTGAGTCTGAGATCGCGGGTGATGCGAGTGGAAAGATCGACGTCCTTGGGCAGAACCTCGGAGTAGTCCGGAACCAGGGAAACGTCGTCGAAGGTCAGGGCTTCGTCAATCAGGCGCATGGGCGTGGGCTCCGGCAGGTAAATCCCGCCATTATATCAGCCAACGGACCTTTCAGCGTCCCGGAGTCAGCCCTCCCGCTCCGTCAAATCGATCTGACCGAGGGACGATCAGGCACCCGGCCGCCGCCAGAGCCAGAAACGCATCGGAGGCACATTGAACAGCTCGAACTCGAAGGCCTCCGGCTTGCCGAGCAGTGGCTCGCTGAACTTCGCCACATGGGCCCGAAACTGGTAGGCCAGAAAACGACCGCCAGGGGCCAGGTTGTCCCGGATCGCTTCGATGATCGTATCCGCGATCTCTCTGGGCATCGTGGAGAAAGGAATGCCGGAAATGACGGCATCCGGGCCGGGAAGCCCGTGACTCGCCAGGATTTCACCCAGATCGGCCGCACTCCCGATGTGGCTGATCAGGCGTGGGTCACCGATGTCATCGAGCATGGCCGAAAACTGCGGATCCAGCTCGATCGTCAGCAGTCGCCCATCGGCAGGCATCGCTTCGAGGATCGCCCGCGTCGTGCCACCGGTACCGGGCCCGAGTTCGACGACACACCTGGCGTCGGCCAGCTCGGACATCGCCGTGATCCGACGCTCCATGAAGCGGGAGCTGGGGATGATCGAACCCACCTGCTCGGGACTGCGCATGAATCCGCGAAAGAAGTCGATACTGCGCACTGAACGCCGATTGTCTCGCTTGCGGGTCTCTTCCAACATCAATGCCTCAACGGTTTGGCCCGGCTGATTGCACCGGACTGTGAATACTCCTGCGGCATTCTAGCAGCAACAGGTCTTTACCCGAACAGGCTTTGGCGTTATCCTTTCGCGCTTCGCGAGCCAAGCAGCCCCCTTTGCCCGCAAAACCGCCTTCCTAGGTGGCACAATACAGTTTACGGAGAAGTGGCCGAGTGGCTGACCCGAGCATCGCGAGGACGATGCGCAGGGAACGCAGTGACCGGAGCAACCCGAAGGGCAAGCGCCCGTAGGGCGTGCAGTCAACGCGCTCCCCCGCGGTTCGAAAGAACCGCCCGATCGACCCAGTCGATCATGTCGCCGGCAACCGGCGGCAACGTTACAATTCGAGTTTACGGAGAAGTGGCCGAGTGGCTGAAGGCGCTCCCCTGCTAAGGGAGTATGGGGTTTATAGCCTCATCGAGGGTTCGAATCCCTCCTTCTCCGCCATCATCGAAAAAGCCCGCCGTGTGCGGGCTTTTTTGATGATCGTGGACAAGGGGACCACGGATTGGAACCCCGTTCGAACCGAGCCGAAGGCGAGCTCGCTGGAGCGCAGCGACAGTCCGAAGGACAAGCCACCGAAGGTGGCGCAGCAATCCCTCCTTCTCCGCCATCATCGAAAAAGCCCGCCGTGTGCGGGCTTTTTTGATGATCGTGGACAAGGGGACCACGGATTGGAACCCCGTTCGAACCAACCTCTTCCCCAAACCCTTCCATGCAAAACCGCTAAACTACCCACTATCCCCACTCCCCCATGGAGATCGAAGCATGAGCGAGATCGACAAGAACATCGTCCCGATCGTCAAGATGACGATGGACAACGACGCCTTCCGGGACGAAGTCATCACCGGCAAGGAAGCCCAGGTGGTATTGATGACCATCCAGCCCGGCGACGAGATCGGTGCAGAAGTCCACGATGACCACGACCAGATCCTGGTGATCGTCGAAGGCCAGGGCCAGGCCGTGCTGGAAGGCCAGGCTCGCGAAATCGGCGCCAACGACCTGATCTTCGTGCACGCGGGGTCTCAGCACAACTTCATCAATACCGGAGCCAAGCCGCTGCGCCTGTACACCGTCTACGCCCCACCCGAGCATGCGGCTGGCGTCAAGCACGACACCAAGGCCGAAGCCGACGCCGCAGAACATCACTGAACCTGGCGCAGACACGCGTTCACCCAGCGGCCAAGATTCTGTACAATACGCGCCCCAAGCGACCCCGGCAGAAAATCGCCGAACGCACCAGGTCTCGGAGAGGTGGCAGAGTGGTCGAACCGAGCGTAGCGAGCTCGGTGCGAAGCAATCCGGCGCAGCCGGACGAGCGGCACAGCCGCGAAGCCAATGCGGCGGTCTCGAAAACCGTTAACGGGTGAACGCCCGTTCGAGGGTTCGAACCGAGCCGCAGGCGAGCTCGCTGGAGCGAAGCGACAGCTATCCCTCCGCGGTTCGTCGGAACCGCCCGGATCGACCAAACCGGGCAATCCGCTGAAATTCGGCGGCGACAATTGAGTTTACGGAGAGGTGGCAGAGTGGTCGAACCGAGCGTAGCGAGCTCGGTGCGAAGCAATCCGGCGCAGCCGGACGAGCGGCACAGCCGCGAAGCCAATGCGGCGGTCTCGAAAACCGTTAACGGGTGAACGCCCGTTCGAGGGTTCGAACCGAGCCGCAGGCGAGCTCGCTGGAGCGAAGCGACAGCTATCCCTCCGCGGTTCGTCAGAACCGCCCGGATCGACCAAACCGGGCAATCCGCTGAAATTCGGCGGCGACAATTGAGTTTACGGAGAGGTGGCAGAGTGGTCGAATGCGGCGGTCTCGAAAACCGTTAACGGGTGAACGCCCGTTCGAGGGTTCGAATCCCTCCCTCTCCGCCACCATTAAAAAAGCCCGCAAACCGCGGGCTTTTTCAATCAGTTAGAAGCCAAACCTAAACACGCTCCTCCACCCAGGCCGCCACCGAATCCAAGGCCCCCGGCAACGCCTCGGCATCCGACCCCCCCGCCTGCGCAAAGTCGGGTCGTCCACCGCCCTTGCCGCCGACCTGGCCCGCGACATGATTGACGATCTCACCCGCCTTGAAGCGCTGGGTCAGATCCGAAGTCACCCCGGCCACCAGGCGAACGCCATTGTCGGTGGCGGTGCCGAGCACGATGATGCCCGAGCCGAGCTTGTTCTTGAGTTGATCGACCGTGTCGCGAAGCCCATTCGGATCGACACCATCGAGGCGGGCGGCAATCAGCTTGATGCCGGCGACCTCTCGCGCCTCCGACGCCAGATCGGATCCGGCCGCAGAGGCCAGTTTGCCCTGCAGTCGCTCGAGCTCCTTTTCCAGTTCGCGCGAGCGGCTGAGCAGCTGTTCGACCCGGTCTCCGACCTGTTCCGGACTGGTCTTGAGGCGCCCGGAAAGCTCGCGCAGGACGCGCTCCTGCTCCTGCATCCAGGCCACGGCACGCTGTCCGGCCACGGCTTCGATGCGTCGTACGCCGGCCGAGATGCCGGTCTCGGAGATGATCTTGAAGGCACCGATGTCACCCACACGAGACACGTGCGTGCCGCCACAGAGTTCGACGGAGAACTCGCCGAAGCTCAGGACCCGGACCTCGTCCCCGTACTTGTCGCCGAAGAAGGCCAGCGCACCGGCCTCGATGGCCTCATCGAAGGCCATCTCACGCGCCTGTGCCTGAGCATTGGCCTGGATCTGGGCATTGACCATGCGCTCGATCTCGGCCAGCTCGGCTTCGGTGACCGGACTGTGATGGGAAAAGTCGAAACGCAGACGATCCGGCGCCACGAGGGAGCCTTTCTGCTGGACGTGGTCCCCGAGTATCCGGCGCAGGGCCGAATGCAGCAGATGGGTGGCCGAATGATGGCGCACGACGTCGGCGCGGCGCGCGCGATCGATCGTGGCATTCACCCGATCCCCCACACGAATTTCGCCGGAAGCCAGGCGACCGTCATGGGCATGGAACACACCCGCCAGCTTTCGGGTGTCGGCAACTTCGAAGCTGGCGCCGTCGTTCCGCAACTCGCCCGTGTCACCGACCTGGCCACCGGACTCGGCATAGAAAGGCGTGCGATCGAGCACGATCAGCGCATGCTGACCGGCACTCAGACGATCCAGGGAGCGGCCTTCGGCGACGATGGCGAGCACCTCGGCGGAATCCACTCCGGTCTCGCTATAGCCCAGAAATTCGGTCGGCTTCAGTTCAGCGATCAGCTCCGCCGGCAGGCCATCCTTCGCACCGAAGCTGCCGGCTGCCCGAGCACGCTCGCGCTGCTCGCCCATGGCCCGCTCGAAGCCCTCCTCGTCGACGTTCAGCTCGCGCTCGCGAGCGATGTCGCGGGTCAGATCGATAGGAAACCCGTAGGTGTCGTAGAGCTTGAACGCAACCTCGCCTGGAATCCGACGATCGCTGAGCTCGACGATCGCGGCCTCCAGCAGCTTCATCCCCTGGTCCAGGGTTTCCCCAAACCGGGTCTCCTCGCGCTCCAGCACTTCGGTCACATAGGCCTGCTTGTCGCTCAGCTCCGGATAGGCCTCGCCCATCACCTCGACCAGGGGAGCAACCATCCTGCTGAAGAACAGGTCCTTGCAGCCCAGCTTGTAGCCGTGACGGATCGCGCGTCGGATGATCCGCCGGAGGACGTAGCCACGACCCTCGTTGGACGGCAACACGCCGTCAACGATCAGGAAAGCGCAGGCTCGGATATGGTCGGCGATCACCTTCAGCGAGGGCACCGCGAGATCGTCGGTTGCGGTGACTCGGCCAGCCGCCTTGATCAGGTGCTGGAAGAGGTCGATGTCATAGTTCGAATGGCCACCCTGAAGGATGGCGGCGAGGCGCTCCAGGCCCATGCCCGTATCCACGCAGGGCGCGGGCAGCGGCGACATCGTGCCATCGGCGGCGCGATCGAACTGCATGAAGACCAGGTTCCAGATCTCGATGTAGCGATCACCGTCCTCGTCCGGCGAGCCCGGTGGTCCACCCGGCACGTCGGGGCCGTGATCGTAGAAGATCTCGGTGCAGGGACCACAGGGACCCGTGTCACCCATGGCCCAGAAGTTGTCGCTGTCGTAGCGCTTGCCGGGCTTGTCGCCGATTCGCGTGAAACGATTCGGATCGACCCCGATCTCGTCCAGCCAGATCGACGCGGCCTCGTCGTCTTCTTCGTACACCGTGACCCATAGCCTCTCGGCCGGAAGCCCGCAGGAATTGGTCAGGAAATCCCAAGCGAATTCAATGGCTTCCTTCTTGAAGTAGTCACCGAAGCTGAAGTTGCCCAGCATCTCGAAGAAGGTGTGGTGGCGAGCCGTGTAGCCCACGTTCTCGAGATCATTGTGCTTGCCGCCCGCTCTCACGCAACGCTGTGCACTGGTGGCTCGCGTGTAGGCGCGCTTCTCGGAGCCGAGGAAGACATCCTTGAACTGGACCATGCCGGCGTTGGTGAACAGCAGGGTCGGGTCGTTGCCCGGCACCAGCGAGCTGGATTTGACGACTCGATGCTCGCGAGCAGCGAAGAAGTCGAGAAAGGCCTGGCGAATTTCGGCGGTGGTCTTCATCTTGGGCTTCTAGGGAATCGGGGCGGTGACAACAAGCCCTTATTCTAAAGCCAGGCCAGCAAGCGTGGGCTTTCGTGGACGAGAAAACCCTCCAGGCGGGAGGCTGCAGCCTCAATCGAGCAATTCGCGCACCATGGAATGCTCGAAACCACGACGAGCGAGGGCCTGCTGGCGACGGCCCTTGTCCTTGAAATCGGCCGGAGGCTCACCGGCGTAGCGGCGCTCGTACCATTCCGCCGCCGTGGCAAACCAATCCACCCCGGCCTCTCGCAGCACGCGATCGATGAGCGGCCGATCGACGCCCCGCTCGTTCAGTTCCGCCCGGATACGAACGGGACCGTAATGCTTGCCAACTCGGCTTCGGACAAAGCTCTCGGCGTAGCGAGTGTCGGACTGCAGGCCCTGCTCGGCCAGTTCGGAGACCGCCTTTTCGACCTCCGCCACCGGCCACCCCTTGCGCCTGAGCTTGTCGACCAGCTCGCGAGCGCTGTGCTCCCGCCGGGCCAGCAGGCGGACCGCCGCCTCGCGGAGGTCCGCCGGGTTGATCGTCCCGGTCTCCGATGCCATCAACCGGCTTCGGCTTCCTCGGCGGGCGCTTCTTCGGGCGCGGACTGCGGCAGGACCTTGGCGCGGACCTTGCGCTCGATCTCGGCCGCCATCTCCGGGTTCTCCTTCAGGAACTGGCGGACGTTGTCCTTGCCCTGCCCGATCCGGTCGTCGCCGTAGCTGTACCAGGCACCGGATTTCTTGATCAGACCATGCTCCACGCCCAGCTCGATCAACTCACCCTCGCGCGAGATGCCTTCGCCGTAGAGAATCTCGAACACCGCCTGACGGAACGGCGGCGCCATCTTGTTCTTGACCACCTTGACCCGGGTCTCGTTGCCGATCACCTCGTCACCGCGCTTCAGGGCGCCGATGCGACGAATGTCGAGGCGGACCGAGGAGTAGAACTTGAGGGCATTACCACCGGTGGTCGTTTCGGGCGAGCCGAACATGACGCCGATCTTCATGCGAATCTGATTGATGAAGATGACCATGCAGTTGGTGCGCTTGATGTTGCCGGTCAGCTTTCTCAGGGCCTGGCTCATCAGGCGTGCCTGCAGACCCACATGGGAATCACCCATTTCGCCCTCGATTTCGGCCTTCGGCGTCAAAGCGGCCACGGAGTCGACGACGACGATATCGACGGCGCCGGAACGGACCAGCATGTCGGTGATCTCGAGCGCCTGCTCACCCGTATCGGGCTGGGAGACCAGCAGGTCGTCCACGTTGACGCCCAGCTTCTCGGCATAGCTCGGATCGAGCGCATGCTCGGCATCGACGAAGGCCGCCGTGCCGCCCATCTTCTGGGCCTGAGCCACCGCGTGCAGGGTCAGGGTCGTCTTGCCCGAGGATTCCGGACCGTAGATCTCGATCACGCGACCACGGGGCAGGCCACCGACGCCCAGGGCCAGGTCCAGGGCCAGGGAACCCGTCGACACCACCGGCACGTCCTTGCGCCCGGTGTCGTCGCCCATGCGCATGATCGCGCCCTTGCCGTACTGCTTCTCGATCTGACCCAGCGCTGCCGCCAGCGCCCGTTTGCGATTGTCATCCACTGCTGAATTCCTCGTGCTTCGATGCGTGATGTTGCGCGTTGGCCGGATTATCTCACAGGGGCCGTGGCGGCCAAGTCCGATCCGCCCCGTCGAGTCGATTTCCTACCGGATTTCGAGTCGATCGGCGGATCGCTCCTCCCCGCGGGCCCGGCCCTGCGCGGCTGATGCGATCAGTTTACCGACCAGGTTCTCAAAACCTGATAAGGCCTCGACGGCAGGGATTCGATCAGGCTCAGGCCCCTGACCGACCAGTCCAACGGCTCCGGCTCCGGCAGATCCGGGGCCTCGAGCACCCGACGGAACAGCGTGACATGCGGCTTGAAGGGGCGTCGCTCGACGCTCAGCCCCAGGGAATCCATGCCCGAGCTCAGGGCATCGACCCAGGCCTGGATGGGGTCGGGCGCCGAGCCGCCCAGCCAGAGCACACGAGCGCCAGGAAACCAGCCGAAACGGTCCAGGCGCAATCGGCTGCGCTCGAGGCCAAGCTGGCCGCCCAGCGCATCGATATCGCCCAGCGCCGACGAGGGCTGATTGCCGAGAAAGAGCAAGGTCAGATGAAGATTGTGGGCGGGCACGGCTCGCCAGCCCGATGGCTTCAGCAGCGCCCGCCGACGCAGGAGCTCCTCGCGCAGCGGCGCATCAGGCCAGAGCGCGAAGAACAGGCGGCGAGTGCCCGTGCTCTCGGCCGGCGCCAATCCCTGCGTCCTCAGCGCCGGCCCAGGCGCGCCAGCAGGCCGTCCAGGGCATGCGCCACCGACTGACGCCGGATCGCGTCCCGGTCTCCAGCGAACAGGCAGGTCTCGCCTTCGGCCGTATCGTCCGACAGCGCCCAGCCGAAACAGACCGTGCCCACGGGCTTCTCCGGGCTGCCGCCGCCGGGGCCGGCAATACCGGAGACCGACACCGCGTAGTCGGCATCGCTGTTCCGCACCGCTCCCATCGCCATGGCAGCCGCCACCTCTTCGCTGACCGCCCCGAAACGGTGCAGATCTGCCGCTCGAACCCCCAACAGGCTCGTCTTGGCATCGTTGCTGTAGGTCACCAGCCCGCGCTCGAACCAGTCCGAGCTGCCGGCCAGGTCCGTGCAGACCTTGGCGATCCAGCCGCCGGTGCAGGATTCGGCCGTGACCAGTCGTCGCCCATGGGCCTTCAGCTCGGCGGCCAGGGCACTCGCCCGGAGGCTCAGCGCCTCATCGTCGATTCGCATGTTCATGGCCCCTATAATGCCCGGTCCCGTATTCCAAATGTCAGCAAGCGGCCGGCCCACGAACGCATGAGCGACACGACACCCCAGCACACGCCCTTGATGCAGCAGTTCCTGCGCATCAAGGCGGATTATCCGGACATCCTGCTGTTCTTCCGGATGGGGGATTTCTATGAGCTCTTCTACGATGACGCTCGCAAGGCGGCAAGGCTGCTCGACATCACCCTGACCACCCGCGGCCAGTCGGCAGGCCAGCCGATTCCCATGGCCGGCGTGCCCTACCACGCCGTCGACAGCTATCTGGCCCGCCTGATCAAGAAGGGCGAGTCGGTCGCGATCTGCGAGCAGGTCGGTGACCCCGAAGCCAGCAAGGGACCGGTGGAACGCAGGGTGGTGCGGATCGTCACCCCGGGCACGGTGACCGAAGAAGCCCTGCTGGAGGACCGTCAGGACCGTTTGCTGACGGCCATCGCCCCGGCACGCCGCGGATACGGCCTGGCCTGGCTGGACGTGGCCGGCGGCCGTCTGCGCTTCAGCGAACCGGCCGACCGCGCCGAGCTGGCTGCCGAACTGGAGCGCCTGCGACCCGCGGAAATCCTGTTTCCAGAGGACAGCGACGTGCCGATCAGTGGCCTCGGCGCGGCCCTTCGTCCCACGCCCCCTTGGCACTTCGATGCCGAGTCCGGCGAACGCGAGCTCTGCCGCCAGCTCGGCGTCCAGGACCTGTCGGGCTTCGGCGTCGAACAACGCGGCCCGGGCCTGGGCGCGGCGGGCGCCCTGTTGAGCTACGCCCGCGACATGCTCGCCGGCGAGCTCAAGCACCTGACCGGCGTCCGCGCGGTCCAGGCCAGCGAGCATCTGGTGCTCGACGCGGCCACGCGCCGCCATCTGGAAATCGACGTCCATCCGGAGGGACGGAGCGAGCACACCCTGGTCGGCCTGATGGACAGCGCGGCCACGCCCATGGGCAGCCGCAAGCTCAAGCGCTGGATCACGCATCCGCTGCGTTCGCGCGAACGCCTGCAGGCTCGCCATGGAGCCATCGCCGCCCTGATCGAACGCGGACTCTGTGATCCGGTCCGGGACCAGCTCGCCGGCATCGGCGATCTCGAGCGCGTCCTGACCCGCATCGCCCTGCGCTCGGCCCGGCCTCGCGATCTCGCCACCCTGAGGGAAGGCCTGGCTCGCCTGCCCGCCCTGAACGAGCAGCTCGAGGCTTCCGATCACGCCCTCCTGCGCGAATTGGCCGAGGCCCTGCTGCCCTGCCCCGACCTCTGTGGCCTGCTGGAATCGGCCGTGGTCGAACAACCGCCGATGGTCATCCGCGATGGCGGCGTGATCGCCGAAGGCTTCGATGCCGAGCTTGACGAGCTCCGCAACCTCAGCCAGAACGCCGGTGATTTCCTGGTCCGCTACGAGGCCCAGGAGCGCGAACGCACGGGGATCGAGAAGCTGAAAGTGGGCTTCAATCGCGTGCATGGCTACTACATCGAGATCAGCAAGGTCCACGCGGACAAGGTGCCGACCGAGTACACCCGCCGCCAGACCCTCAAGAACGCCGAGCGCTACATCACAGAAGAACTCAAGGGCTTCGAGGACAAGGTGCTGTCGGCCCGCGAACGGGCACTCAGCCGCGAGAAAGCGCTGTATGAAAGTCTGATCGAGGACCTGGCCGCCGAACATGCGCGCCTGAGCGCAGTGGCCTCGTCCATCGCCAGCCTGGACGTGCTGGCCGCCTTTGCCGAGCGGGCTCAGACCCTGAACCTGGCCCCGCCGACACTGGTTGATGCGCCGGGCCTCGAGATTCGCGACGGGCGCCACCCCGTGGTCGAGCAGGTCCAGGACGAGGCCTTCGTACCCAACGACTGCCGCCTCGACCCCGAACGCCGAATGCTGGTGATCACGGGTCCGAACATGGGCGGTAAATCGACCTTCATGCGCCAGACCGCTCTGATCGTGATCCTGGCCCATGCCGGCTCCTTCGTGCCCGCCGCCGAGGCGCGCATCGGGCCGATCGATCGCATCTTCTCGCGCATCGGCGCCGGCGACGACCTGACCCGAGGACGGTCGACCTTCATGGTCGAAATGGTCGAGACGGCCAACATCCTGCACAACGCCAGCGAGCGCTCCCTGGTGCTGATGGACGAGATCGGCCGAGGCACCTCGACCTTCGACGGCCTCGCCCTGGCCTGGGCCGTGGCCACGGAGCTGGCCCTCAAGATCCGGGCCCTGACCCTGTTCGCCACCCACTACTTCGAACTGACGCGCTTGGCCGAGGACCACGAGGGCATCGCCAATGTGCACCTCGATGCGCGCGAGCACGGTGACCGGATCGTCTTTCTGCACAGCGTTCGCGAAGGCCCGGCGAGCCAGAGCTATGGCATCCAGGTCGCGCGCCTGGCCGGCGTCCCGAAGCCGGTCATCAGCCAGGCGCGCAAGCACCTCGACCGCCTCGAGCAGGACGCAGCGCGAGCGGCCTCTCCTCAGCTGGGCCTGTTCGCCGCCGCAGCCCCGCGGCCGTCCGATGAGCCGGATGAGTCGGTATCCGTCGACCCGGCGAGCGAAGCACTGCGTGACGCCCTGGACGCGATCGATCCGGACGAGCTCAGTCCTCGCGAAGCCCTCGACGCACTGTACCGCCTCAAACAGGTCCTCGACTCGGACTGAAGCCTTGCCTGACAAGGCCAGCGCAGACGCCGCGGGCCGCTATACTCGATCGTTTTCCCGAAGCGAGTCGACCATGCCCATCAACGCCAAGGCCCTGGCCAGTTTCATCGAGCGCGCCGGCAAGCGCATCCCCGATCCGGTCATCATCTTCATGGCCTTCTATCCGGCGGCCTTCCTGCTGACGGTCGTGATGTCGGGCCATAGCTTCGAAACCCTCGGCACCGGCGGTGAAACCGTCACCCACCAGATCAATGGCATGCACCAGGCCGAACACGTGCGCTGGATCTTCGACAATGCCCTGCTGGCCAACTGGCTGGGCTTCGGCGGCGGCGTGCTGGGGGTGATCCTGGTCGTGATGCTGGCCGTGGGCGTGGCCGAGAACTCCGGCCTGTTCGGCGCCCTGATCAAGCGTGCAGGCTCCCACCTGCCCCAGTCGATCCTGCCCCTGCTGCTGATCTTCCTGGGGATCATGAGCTCGATGGCCACCGATGCCGGCTACCTGGTCCTGATTCCCCTGGCGGGCCTGCTCTACGCGGGCCTGAACCGAAACCCGCTGATCGGCATGGCGGCCGCCTTTGCCGGGGTCTCGGCCGGGTTCAGTGCGAACCTGCTTCCCGGCCCGGTCGACGCCATCATCGGCCAGAACGCCCAGGCCTTCGCCGAGGCCCAGGGCGTGCCGTTCGTTTCGGCCACGGGCCAGGCGCTGACGCCGGAGACGATGCACTGGTTCTTCATCATCGCCTCGACCTTCGTTCTGTCAGCCACCGGCTACTGGGTGACGCGCCGCTTCGTCGAACCCAGGCTGGACCGGGAGGATTTCGTGGTGCCGACCGAGATCAACCCCGGTGAGTTCCAGGTCAGCAATCTGGAGCGCAAGGGCCTGCGTGCCGCCGGACTCGGGACCCTGGTCGCACTGCTGATGATCGCCGGTCTCGCCTTCGGTCCCCTGGCCTCGTTCACCAACGAGGCCGGCGATCCGGTCCGGCCGTACATCGACAACATGATTCTGCTGATCTCCCTGTTCTTCGTGGTCACCGGCGCCTTCTTCGGGGTGGCGGTCGGCAAGTTCAGGAGCGTCATGGACGTGGTCAAGGCCATGGTCGGGCAGATGAACACCATGGGCTACGTGCTCGTGCTGACCTTCTTCACCTACAACTTCCTCGGCCTGCTCAATTACAGCGGACTGGGCACCTGGATCACCTTTCTCGGCGCCGAGTTCCTGCAGGCGCTCGGTCTGCAGAAGTTCCCGATCCTGCTACTGGTCGGCTTCATCCTGGTCACGGCCGTGATCAACATCTTCATCGGCGGCCTGACTTCGAAGTGGATGCTCCTCGGGCCGATCTTCGTGCCGATGCTCTACGTGGTCAATCCGGCCATGACCCCGGATCTGGTCGCGGCCGCCTTCCGCGTGGCGGACTCTTCGACCAACATCATCACGCCGATGATGACCTACGCCGGCGTGATCCTGGCCTTCATGCGCAAGTACCGTCCCGACATGGCCTTCGGAGACATGCTGCTGATCATGCTGCCCTATTCCGTGGCCTTCCTGACGATCTGGACCCTGCTGCTGGTGGGCTTCTTCGCCCTGGGGATTCCACTGGGTATCTGAGGCGGGCCGTCGTCGTCTTGCAAACCCGGGCCGACGCCCTTACTGAATCCTGCTGGACGACAAGCTGATTCCTGACGGAGCCCTGCCCCATGACCGAGAACCGTGACCGCGCCATTCTGACGATCGCCCTGTTTGCTGCGTTCGCCGATGAAGAGAAGCACGAAGCCGAGCGCGAGGAAATCCGCCGAATCGCGGAGGGCCTGGGCGATCAGGCGCCGGACCTCCGCTCGCTCTATCAGGACGTGCTGCTCAAGCGCGCGACCCTGGATGGCGCCGTGGCCGCGCTCGCCGACGCGGGCGAACGGCACCTGGCCTACGAGATGGCGGTCGGCGTCTGCGATGCCGACGGCCGGATGAGCGACCGCGAACGCGAATTCCTCGACCATCTGAAAGGCCTGCTCGGCATGGCGGCCTCGGAAAGCCGGGACATCGAGGAAACGGCCGAGCAGATGGTCGAACTGAACGAGACCGCAGCACCGGCGATGGCGGCGGCAGCGACGAGCCAGGCCGTGCGCCAGGCAGAACCGTCCAACGTGGACGAAGCCGAGCTCGACCGTCGAATCCTCAACTACTCGATTCTCAATGGCGCGCTGGAGATGCTGCCCCAGAGCTGGGCGTCGATGGCCATCATCCCGCTGCAGATCAAGATGGTCTACGGCATCGGCAAGGACTACGGGGTCGAGCTGGATCGTGGCCACATCAAGGAATTCCTGGCCACGCTCGGCGTCGGGATGACCTCGCAGTACATCGAGCAGTTCGGCCGCAAGCTGATCGGCGGCCTGTTCCGTGCGGCCGCCGGGCGAGGCATGGGACGGATCGGGCGCAGCGCCACCGGCATGGCCTTCAGCTTTGCCACCACCTATGCACTCGGCCAGGTCGCGCGTCGCTACTACGCCGGAGGTCGCGTCATGTCGACCGAGCTGCTCAGACGCAGCTTCGAGGAGACCCTCGGTTCGGCCAAGCAGATGCAGACCGAGTACCTGCCGCAGATCGAGCAGAAAGCCCAGTCGGTGAACATGAACGAGGTCATGTCGATGGTGCGCCGTTGATCCGATGCCGGCCTGCCCCCTTTGCCGATTCGAGGAGACTCGACCGCTGACGGAGATCGCCGGTCGACGCTATTTTCGCTGCGACCACTGCCATCTCCGGTTTCTGGACCCCCAACAGCATCCCGATCCGGGGCTGGAAAAGGCGGAATACGACCGCCATCAGAACGACCCGAATGACGCCGGCTATCGCCGCTTCCTCGGGCGTCTGATCGATGTCATGGGTCCCGGCCTGCAAGCCGGGCAGCGGGGCCTCGATTACGGCTGCGGGCCCGGGCCGGCGCTGGCCGCCATGCTCGAGGCAAATGGTCAGCAAATGGCCCTCTGGGATCCGATCTATGCGCCGGATTCATCCGTGCTCCAGCGTCGCTACGATTTCATCACCTGCACGGAGACGGCCGAACATTTTCACCGGCCGGGCGAGGAGTTCGAACGGCTCGACGCACTACTGAAGCCAGGTGGTCAGTTGGGCCTGATGACCCGCTTCCAGACCGATGATGGGCGATTCGCGGGATGGCACTATCGGCGGGATCCCACGCATGTGGTCTTCTATCGCACATCCACCCTGCGCTGGTTGGCGCAGCGCTTCGGCTGGACGGTGGAAATCAGGGAACCGGACATCGCCGTGTTTCGCTCGGCAGGCTGACGGCCGCCGCACGATGCGCCCCCTGCCCTGGACGGGCCAGGGTCGGGATCAGAAGCTGGCGGCTTGCGCCATCCGATTGAGCAGCAGCTTGCCGCTCGTATAGCAGGCGTTGAGGAAGGCCGCCACGTTCTCCGGCGGCTGGCCGGATCTGTCACGCAGCTCGTCCAGGGTGATCGGACCGCGAATGAGCACCTGCGCGAGCTGATGCAGCTGCTGGTTGCTCATCGCCTGCGCCGGGACCTGGGTCAGCATGAACTGGACTTCTCCGGCCAGATCCGGGTGCAGACGCCCGCGCGACTGCGCCAGTCCGGCAAACCATTTCAATTCGGTCAGGGGACGCTGGCGGTGGCCCTGTGCGCGCTCGACCAGGTCCGCGCTGGACACAGGCACGCCGGCAGACGCCGGCATCGGCTCGGCGAACATCGGCGGCGACAGCTCAGCGATCGAGCCATCGAAGAACCAGGCACCGGAGCCCGGATCGATCAGCAGCAGGGGCCAGCCCGGATGGGTCACGGCCACGGGTTTCTTCCAGCTGCCGCGGCGCAGATGTTCGGCCAGCGTGTAGTAACCCTCCTCATCGCTCATGTCGAGGGTTTCCCAGATCGACTCGTTGGCACTGGATTCGGAATCGAGTTCGACCGGAACGGTCTCCTCCTCGAAGTCCCCCGAGGCGAGAGTAGTCAGGAGCTTGAGAAAGTCCCGCGAGCGTAGCGGCTTGTTCAACAGAAACCGGGCCGGAAAGTCCTTCTGACGGCTCAGGGCAATGGCGACCTCACCATTCTCCTTCATCTGCTTCCAGCGAAGCTCGCCGGCCTCGTGGTCGACGTCGATCAAGGTGACGTCGCCCCCGGATTGTTCGGAAATCGACCAATGCTGACCCCCCTCGCGTCCGCCCGCCAGGTTCAGCAGGGAACGCATCACCATCAGATCCTTCGGACCCACGTGGAGCGCGGACAGGGTCATCGACTCGCTCATGTCATTGATCTCCTGACGGTTCGAGATGCATGTGAATCAGCATAATGCCCCGAGGTGAAAATCCCAAGACAAATCGGCGCGAACCGTTTCACAGTTCAGCCAATCAAGGCAATATGAACGTGAAAATTTCGTTGGATCAGCAACAAACGACGGTCCGAGCACCCGAAGGAGGCCCGCAATCGCCATCGGCCATGAAATCAGCCAAGCATGGACAGCAGGCGTCGTACCCCACCCATCGCCCGCGCCAGTACCGCGTCGATTTCCTCGAGGCTGATCGGCTCATCGCTCACTCCCGCAGCCGGGTTGGCGACCACGCAGAGACTGGCGTAGGCGATCCCTGCTTCTCGCGCCAGCGCCGCCTCGGGCATGGAGGTCATGCCGACGAGGGTGGCCCCGTCCCGAGCAAGACGTGCCACCTCGGCGGCCGTCTCCAGGCGTGGTCCCTGGGTCACGGCGCAGCAGCCACCATCATGGACCGTCAGATCGGCCTGCTGACCGAGAGCCAGCAGCCGGGCCCGCAGAGCCGGACTGAACGGCTCTCCGAACTCGATATGGACCAATGGACGATCCTCGTCATTGGCGAAGGTGGCCTCACGGCCCCAGGTGTAGTCGATCAACTGATCCGGAACCACCAGGGCGCCGGCGTCCAGCTCGGGATCGATGCCGCCGACCGCATTGACGGCGACGATCTCCTCGACACCGAGCTGCCGAAAGGCATCGATATTGGCCCGGTAGTTGACCCGATGCGGCGCGATGCGATGCGGGTTCCCATGGCGAGCCAGGAACCAGGCCTCACTCGCCCCCAGGCGGACGCGCGCCAGCTCGGCCGAAGGAGACCCCCAGGGCGTCTCGATGGCCCTACGCTCCAGGCATTCGAACAATTCGACGGCGCCGGTGCCGCCGATCAGACCCAGGGTGGTGCTCATTCCGCTTCTCCCACGGCCCAGATGCCGTCGAGCTGACGCCAGAGCCCCTTCCAGTCCATGCCACAGCCGAATACATAACGATCAGGGACGCGCAGTGCGGCGTCATCGACCAGATTGCGCGGCAGACCGCGCTCGTGTTCCTTCAGCACCATTGCCACGGTGATGACCTCATCGGCGCCCTCGTCGCGCAGGCGCTGGGCCACGGCCTGCATCGTGTAGCCCTCGTCGAAGATGTCATCGACCAGCAGGATCGTACCCTGCACCCGGTCGGGCCAGCGTCCCCATTGCATTTCACCGCCCGACATGGCTTCCCGATAGCGACTCGCATGCAGATGGTCCATGCGCAAGGGTCGGTCCAGGCGTCTGGCCAGTTCGACGGCCGGATACATGCCGCCATTCATCAGCGCCATGATCGTCAGGTCCTGACGATCGCCGAGCTGTTCGTCCAGACGCCGGGCCTGCGCGTCGAGTGCAACGGCGACCTCCTCCGGTGTGATCAGGCATTCGGCGCCCTCGGGCCAGGCGTCGGCCCAGCGTTCAGCGCGGCTCATGAGCCGGCCTCGGTCGGCTGGGGCGCGGAGTCGATCTTGAGCGTGCGGGTCGGGAAGGCAATCTCGGCGCCGTGCGCTTCGATGATCTCCCCGATCTTCAACAGCACGTCCTCGCGCACTCGATGGTATTCGGTCCAGACCGTGGTCTTGGTGAAGCAATAGATCATGATGTCCAGTGAAGAGGCGTTGTAGACGTCGAAGTGCACCATGGTGGTCTGTGACGTGTCGAGCTCTTCGTGCCCGAGAATCATCTCCCGGATGGCATCGACCACCGGCCTGACCACCGCGAAATCATCGTAGCGGATGCCGATGTGTTCGGAGATCCGCCGATGGGTCATGCGCGAAGGGTTTTCCACCGTGATGGTGGTGAAGGTTGCATTCGGGACGTACATCGGGCGCTTGTCGAACTTGCGAATCGTGGTCATGCGCCAGCCGATCTTCTCGACCGTGCCCTCGATGTTCTGATCCGGCGAACGCACCCAGTCGCCCACGGAGAAGGGTCGATCCATGAACACCATGAAACCGCCGAAGAAGTTGGCCAGAAGATCGCGTGCGGCAAGACCGACGGCGATCCCCCCCACCCCGCCGGCGGCCAGGAAACCGGAGATCGGGATTTCCAGGATGCTCAGGATCGTCAGTGCTCCGGTCATGATCACCGCGATGCGAACGATCCGGCCGAGCACGCTGACCGTGGTGATGTCGACGCTCTGATCACGCTTGCGCTTTTCGGCCACGAAGGCATTCTCGAATCCCGTGACCAGGCGGAAAGCGAACCAGGTGGCCGCCACCACCAGACCGAGCTGCTGCAGGGCGTTGAGCAGATCGGCAGAAAAGGCAATGGCCTCGGTGTGCGGTGCGATCACGCGGGCGGCCATGACCAGGCCCTGCCACCAGATCAGCAGGGATACCGGGCGCCGACCGGCATAGACCACCGCATCGTCCCAGAGGTGGGCGCTCTTCTCGGCCAGCCGGGCCAGATGACCGACGAAGATGCGATACAGCATCTCCAGCAGGAGGGCGGCCAGGATGATCAGGAAAGCGGTCAGCACCCAGCCGGGAATGCCGATCATGGTGCTCAGTTGTTTCAGATAGTCGTTCATGAATCCTTGCTCAAAGCTTTGAGTGAGTCTCTCCAGGCACGGAACTCCGGCACGGTCAGCTGCTCGTCCAGGCTGGCCAGCGGCCGACCGTACAGGCGGGCCATCGCCGCCGCCGGAGGTACGGGCCAGTCCCGATCGAGCTCGAGCACGCGGCGGGCCGACTCGGGCTTGCAGACCAGGGCCAGATCGCAACCTGCCGCAAAGGCCTGATCCAGTCGCTCGGGCAGGCCGCCGGCCGGCTCGGCGCCCACCATGTCGAGATCATCCGACACCACCAGACCCTCGAATCCGAGGCGCCCCCGCAGGCAGTCCCCCACCCATTGCCTTGAGAAGCCGGCAGGTGCCGCGTCGACGGCCGGATAGCAGACGTGCGCCATCATCACGGTCTGAACCTGATCGATCAAGCGCGCGAAAGGCGCGAGATCGTCTTCCAGTTCGCGCTCGCAACGGGCATCCACGACGACCTCGAGATGGGAGTCGGCTTCCACCGAGCCATGCCCCGGGAAGTGCTTTGCGCAGGCGGCCATGCCCGCGTCGCGCATGCCGGCCAGGTACCAGCCGGCCAGTTCGACGACGGCCTCGGTCCGGTCGGCCATCGCTCGATCACCGATCACCGTGCTGCCCCGATCCAGATCGAGCACGGGCGCCCAGCTCAAATCGACGCCGCGGGCCAGCAATTCGGCCGCCATGACCCGACCGTGCCGATAGGCCAGATCGCAGGCCCGGTCCGGATGGCTGGCATGCCAGCGCCCGAGCACCGAGAGCGGGGGCAGACGGGTGAAGCCCTCGCGGAAGCGCTGCACTCGCCCGCCCTCCTGATCCACGCTCACCACGAGTCGCGGGTGACGCAATGCCGCCAGTTCCTCGGTCAGGACCTGCAGCTGCTCGGGATTGTCGTAGTTGCGGGTGAAGAGGATTACTCCGCCGACCGCGGGATGCAGCAGAAATTCGCGCGTCGCCGCATCCAGACGCGTGCCGTCGAAACCGATGATCAATGGCCCCAGTGGACGTTCGACCGACATCATCCTGCTCCCTCAAGCCCGCTCGAACAGGGCGATCGATTCCACGTGCGCCGTGTGCGGGAACATGTCGGCGATGCCGGCCGCGCGCAGCACGAAGCCGTGCCGGCGAACCAGTTCGCCGGCATCCCGCGCGAGGGTGGCCGGGTTGCAGCTGACGTAGACCAGGCGCTTGGCACCACAATCGGCCATCAACGGCAGGATCTCGAGCGCGCCCGAGCGCGGGGGGTCGATCAGTACGGCGTCGAAGCCGGCGCGATACCAGGCGCGGTCGCGAACGTCCTCGGTGAGATCCGCCACTTCAAATTCGACGTTGTCGATCCCGTTCAGCGCCGCGTTGGCCCGCGCCGACTCGACGAGGTCCTCGAGCCCCTCGATGCCGGTCACGTGCTCAGCGCGTCGGGCCAGGGGCAGGCTGAAGTTGCCCAGGCCGCAGAACAGATCGAGCACCCGTTCATGCCCCTGGAGTTCCATCAGCTCGATGGCGCGATCGATCAGCCGGGCGTTGACGGTTGCGTTGACCTGCACGAACTGCTGCGGGTGAAAATTCAACGCCAGGTCATGGGCTTCGAGGCGATAGCTGAGCTGATGCTCGTCGGGGCAGAGACGATGCACCGTGTCCGGGCCCTTCGACTGGAGGTAGACCGCCACGCCCTCGGCCTCGGACCAGGATTTAAGTCGCATCAGATCATCCGGCGTCAGGGGCTCGAGGTGACGCAGCACCATGGCAGCCTGTCCATCACCGGCGGCGATCTCGACCTGAGGAACGCTCGCCGCCACCGACAGGCTGCCGAGCAGTTCGGACAAGGACTCCAGTCGATCACTGAAAGCCGGATGGAGGACGCGACAGTGACCGACGTCGGCCACGAAACGCCCTTGCGGCTCGCGAAAACCGACCAGGACACGGCCCTTGCCCTTGACGAAGCGCGCACTCAGACGGGCACGGCGCCGGTAATGCCAGGGCTCATCGGCAATCGGGTCCAGCCAGCGCTCGGGGCTGACTTCACCGATGCGCTCCAGATTGTCGACCAGGCGCTTGTGCTTCCAGGCTCGCTGGGCCTCGGAAGACAGATGCTGGAGCGCGCAACCTCCGCACTGATCGAACCAGGGACAACCGGGTTCGACCCGGTCTCCGGAAGCGATCAGCACCTCCTCGGTCAGTGCCTCATCGTGCTTGCGCGCACGATCGATCACGCGAGCGCGGACGGTCTCGCCCGGCAGTGCGCCGTGGACGAAGACGGCCTTGCCTTCGACTCGTCCAACCCCGCGGCCATCGTGCGCCAGGTCGGTGATCTGAACCTCGATCGGTTCACTTGGTAGTTTGCGGCGGCGCCGTCTAGCCATGGTCTGTGTCGGTCATCATTGGTGATTACGAGCAGCGGCCGGCTCGAAGGAATCCAGGACAGGCGCTGACGCGCTGTCCGCGACTCCCAGGAAGCCGGCCGAGCGAACTTGCTTGCAGTGCTGGGCTTACTTCCGGACCCAGGCGCCGCCATCGGTCTGGTAGTACCAGCCGGCACGAGCATTGGCGATCCATTGGCGGGCGAAGGTCTGACGGATATCCGCTTCCCACTCCGGATGGCCGTTGGCCACGGCGATCTCCCGGTAGACGGCGTTGCGATCTGCGTTCTCTTCGGCCACCACGCGTTCGAGGTTGCGCCGGTCGGCCAGGCCCACGGCACTGCGGTCACGAATCTCGACCAGGCCGTTGTTGCCGAAACCGATGGCACCGGCGTCGAACCAGGCACCGAGCTGGCTGCTCTGGCGCTGGGCCATGCGTTGCTTGATGGCCTGGATCTGGGGCGTATCGATGTTGATGTTCGGCGCCTGTGCCCAGGCCGAAGCGATGAACAGATCCGAGAAGCGGAAACGAGATGCGCTCGGGGGCGGCGAGGCATCCGGTGCCTCCGGCGCGCCTGCAGACTCGCCGAGCACGTCCTGTATGAAGCGATCGGCCGCGCGCTCGGCAGCCGCTTCCGGAAAATAGACATTGATCGTCACGCAAGCGGCCAGGGTAAGGACCGATGCAATCGCAAGCAGGGAGACGAAACGGGTCATGAGCTTTTCTCCAGGGTTACTTGAACCTGCGCAAGGTGTCTGTCAGGACCGGACTGCGGCGCAGCATGCGCGCCCTGCCCTGAATACCGACTGAACAGTTTACAGGCATCCTGACGATCGGGCTTCAGATCGAGGCCAGTGCCTGGGCGAGATTGCGATAGCCGCGCGCCGTGATGCGCGCCTTGACCCCCTTGAGATTGCCCTCCGGTACCAGCGCCTGATCGAAGCCCTGGCCGGCCGCCTCGCGCAGGCGTTCCTCACCGTTGTAGACCGGGCGCAGCTCCCCCGACAGACCGATCTCACCGAAGGCCACCAGGCCGCGCGGGAGCGGCTTCTCCCGCAGCGAGGACTTCAAGGCCAGCGCGATTGCAAGATCCGAGGCGGTTTCGCTGATCCGAATCCCACCGGCGACGTTGACGAACACGTCCTGATCGCCGATCTGCAGGCCGGCATGACGATTCATCACCGCCAGCAGCAGGGCCAGGCGATTGGGGTCGACACCCACCGCCACCCGGCGCGGATTGGAAAGGGTCGAGGGGGCCACCAGGGCCTGCACCTCGACCATCAGGGGTCGCGTGCCCTCGCGGGTGACCAGGACGCAGCTCCCGGCCGCCGGCTCGTCCTGACCCGACAGAAAGATCGCCGAAGGATTGCCGACCGCGCTCAGGCCCTTGTCGGTCATGGCGAACACCCCCAGCTCGTTGGCCGCGCCGAAGCGGTTCTTGACGGCGCGAATCAAACGATAGCGACTGCCCGAATCGGACTCGAAGTAGAGCACCGCATCGACCATGTGCTCGAGCACGCGAGGACCCGCGAGCGCGCCTTCCTTGGTCACGTGCCCGACCAGGACCACCGCGCAGCCGGTCTGCTTGGCGAACTGGACCAGCCGAGCCGCACACTCGCGCACCTGAGCGACCGCCCCGGGCGCCGATTGCAGACTCTCGGTCCACAGGGTCTGGATCGAATCGACCACCATGAAGGCAGGCCGCCGCTCGGCTGCGGTGGCCAGAATGACTTCCAGACTGGTCTCGGTCAGGCATTCGAGCCTGCCCGGGTCGAGGTCGAGACGCCGCGCGCGCATCGCCACCTGGCCGGCAGACTCCTCACCGGTGACGTAAAGCCCGCCGAGTTCGGCCTGCGCCTGCAGCAGCAGGGTCGACTTGCCGATGCCCGGATCACCCCCCAACAGCACCACCGAGCCCGGCACCAGACCACCACCGAGCACGCGATCGAGTTCGCTCAAGCTCGTGGATAGACGGCGACCCGTGTCTTCGGCCTTGACTTCGGCCAGGCGAACGACCTTGGCCGAGGCCGTCCCGGTCCAGTTGCCACGCCCCCGTGGACCGCCGCCCCCGGCCGGTGCCGCCACGGCTTCCTCCAGGGCGTTCCAGGCGGAGCAGTCGGGGCATTGACCGGACCACTTCGGGAAGCTGGCGCCGCACTCGCGGCAGGTGTAGATCGATTTCGATTTCGCCATCGGCTTAGGATACCCTTGGATTCGATGGCGTGATCGTTTCATCACGACAACGGCACCGCTTTCCCTGCGACCCAAACGGCATCGGATTCCAGCTTGAAACGCGACGAGCAACCCATCATCGGTGAATCCCCGGCCTTCCTCTCCGTGCTCGAGGAAGTCTCTCGAGCGGCCGCGCTCGATCGCCCGGTACTGATCGTCGGCGAGCGTGGCACGGGCAAGGAGTTGATCGCCGAGCGGCTGCACTTTCTCTCGCCCCGCTGGGACCAGGCCCTCGTCAAGCTCAACTGTGCCGCGATCAGCAACGCCCTGCTCGAATCGGAACTGTTCGGCCACGAGGCCGGCGCCTACACCGATGCCAGCGCCCGGCGAGCCGGACGGTTCGAGCGGGCCGACGGCGGGACTCTGTTTCTCGACGAGCTGGCCACCACATCGATGAATGTCCAGGAGAAGATCCTGCGAGTGATCGAATACGGTCAGTTCGAGCGCCTCGGAGGCAACCGGACCCTCGAGGTCGATGTGCGAGTGATCGGCGCCACCAACGTCGATCTGCCGAGCCTGGCCGAGCGCGGCGAGTTCAGAGCCGACCTTCTCGATCGGCTGGCCTTCGATGTCATCACCCTGCCGCCGCTGCGGGACCGCCGGGAAGACATCCTGCCACTGGCCGAGCATTTCGCGATCCGGATGACGCGTGAGATGGGCCGCGAGCTGTTCGCCGGCTTCAGCAGCGCCAGCATCGAGCGCCTGCTGAATTTCCCCTGGCCAGGCAATGTACGCCAGCTCAAGAACGTGGTCGAACGGGCGGTGTACCGCCTGGATGACGCCGAAGAACCGGTCAGTCGCATCCAGTTCGATCCCTTCGAATCGCCCTGGCGACCGGTCGAGCGGAGTTCGGAAAACCGGGTATTCGAGCCTGCTTCGGGGTCGATCCCCGACGATCTTCGGGCCCACCTCGACCAGATCGAAAAGGACTGCACCCTGGCCGCGCTGGAGGCCAACGACGCACGCCTGAAACCCACGGCGAAACAGCTCGGGCTGAGCTACGACCAGCTACGCGGCATTCTTCGTAAACACGGCATCAAGACCCGGTGAAGGTTCAGTCACCGGTCGCGGTCGATGGGTCCGAGTTCTCGATGCGGGTCGGCACGAACCAGAACAGCGCCGAAATCGCCAACATCGCCAGCGCCAGCCCCAGGCCAAGCCAGGCACGCCGGCCCACCCCGGGCTCGAGCAAGGCGCGATCGGGTTCCGCCGGCGCGTGGAAGACCGTGACTGCCTGACCCGCTGCATAACGCTGCTCCGCGAGCGCTCGCTGTTCGGCATTGAGCCGCCGTCCGGCATCGTCGATGCGAATTCTCTCGCCCCGGTAGTCCCGACCGGCCGCCCGGTATCGATAGCTGATCTCGATGCGCCAGTTCGGCCGCAGACGACCGGAGCGCAGGGGCACCAGCTCCAGCGCCTCCACCTGGCCGCTGACCTGCGGCCAGGACCGACTGGCCAGACCCTGCTGCACCAGGACCAGCCGATCGCTCAACAGCCACAGCCCCATCAAAGCGATGAAGACGGCGGCGATTCGTCTTGCCCTGCGTTGTCCGGGACGTTCCATCGATCCAGTCGATGCGGGTTCGCCTTCTACCCTAACAATTCCCGTGACGGGCCGATGCTAGGATCGGGATACACCCGACACAGGCTCCGGCCTTCCGCCTGCATGAAAGCATCCGATCTGATGATCAAGGCCCTCGAGCGCGAGGGCGTGCGCTACATCTTCGGCGTCCCCGGAGAGGAAAACATCGACCTGCTCGAATCGATCCGGACGTCCTCCATCGAACTGATCCTGACCCGACACGAACAAGGGGCCGGCTTCATGGCGGCCACCTACGGTCGCTTGACGGGCCAGCCCGGCGTCTGCCTCTCGACCCTGGGGCCCGGAGCGACCAATCTGGTCACGCCGGCCGCCTATGCCCAGCTCGGCGCCATGCCGATGCTGATGATCACCGGGCAGAAGCCCATCAAGAAGTCCAAGCAGGGACGCTTCCAGATCATCGACGTGGTCGACCTGATGCAGCCCGTCACCAAATTCGCCCGCCAGATCGTCGACGGCAACATGATCGCGCCACTGGTCCGGGAAGCCATGCGCCTGGCCATCGAAGAGCGTCCGGGCGCCGTCCATCTAGAGCTGCCCGAAGACGTCGCCCGGGAAGACACGGACGGCGAGATTCTCGACCCCGTCGGAAGCCTGCGACCCAACGCTTCGGAGCGCGCCATCGACGAGGCCATCTCGATGATCGAGCAGGCTCGGCACCCCCTGCTACTCATCGGTGCGGGCGCCAATCGCAAGAACACCAGTCGCGTGCTGACCGAGTTCGTCGAGCGAACGGGCATTCCTTTCGTCAACACCCAGATGGGCAAGGGCGTCATCGACGAGCGCAGCCCCCACTTCATCGGCACGGCGGCCCTGTCGGCCGACGACTTCGTCCACGATGCCATCGAGCAGGCCGACCTGATCATCAACGTGGGCCATGACGTGATCGAAAAGCCGCCCTTCTTCATGCGCTCGGGGGGCAGCCAGGTGATTCACGTGAATTTCCAGGCCGCCGAAGTCGATGAGGTCTACTTCCCGCAGCTCAATGTGGTCGGCGACATCGATTCGACCATGGAGCGTCTGGCGAGCGGTATCCAGGATCGGAGTCGCTGGGACTTCGAATGCTTCGATCGCATTCGCGAACACCTCGAAACCCGCCTGGCCCGCTATTTCTCCGACACCCGCTTCCCGATGCTCCCCCAGCGCCTCGTTCATCAGCTGCGCGAACGGCTCGATGAGAACGCCATCGTGGCCCTGGACAACGGCGTCTACAAGATCTGGTTTGCCCGAAACTACAAGGCCTATCGACGCAACACCCTGCTGCTCGACAATGCCCTGGCCTCGATGGGCGCCGGCCTGCCGTCGGCGATGATGGCGAAGATGCTCAACCCGGAGCGCCAGGTCGTGGCCGTCTGCGGCGATGGCGGCTTCATGATGAACTCCCAGGAGCTGGAGACCGCCGTCCGCCTGAAGCTGGACCTGACCGTGATCGTCCTCAATGATGGCGCCTACGGCATGATCGAGTGGAAGCAGACCGACCTGGGCTTCGAGCGCTTCGGCCTGCAGTACGGCAATCCGGACTTCGTTCGCTACGCCGAAAGCTATGGCGCCCGGGGCTTCCGCCCCGAAAGCGATCAGGACTTCGGAAGGATCCTCTCGACCTGCCTGGACACCCCGGGAGTGAAGCTGATCGATCTGCCGGTCGACTACTCGCTCAATCATCCGATTCTCAACGAACTCATCAAGAGCCAGGACGGCCACCTGGCCCGGGAGTGCTGAAGTGCCTCGGGAGATTTCGGCCAAGCAGACGATCCCGAAGTCGCTGCAGGATCGACTCCGTGACTCGGAGCGAATCACGGTGCTCAGCGGCGCGGGCATCTCGGCCGAATCCGGCATCCCGACCTTCCGCCAGGCCCAGACCGGGCTCTGGGCCCGCTACGACCCCATGCGCCTGGCCTCGCCGGAAGGTTTCGCCGAGGATCCGGGCCTGGTCTGGCGCTGGTACCAGTGGCGTCGCAAGTTGGTCGACCGCAGTGAGCCCAATGCCGGACACCGCGCCCTCGTCGAGCTGGCAAGGACGATCCCGGAGCTGCGCCTGATCACCCAGAACGTCGATGGCCTGCACCAGCGCGCCGGCGCTCGTTCCGTCATCGAGCTTCACGGCAACCTCGCCCGAACGGTCTGCTCGCGCACCCGCCGAGCGATCGATCCGGACTGGCTCGAGCGCCATGCCGAGCAGGAGCCGCCACCCTCGCCGCATCACCCGCAGGGGCTGGCGCGCCCGGATGTCGTCTGGTTCGGCGAAGCGCTCGACGCTCATACGCTGGAGCAGGCCTGCCAGGCAGCGAGCGACTGCGAACTCATGCTGATCGTCGGCACTTCCGGTCTGGTCCACCCTGCCGCTGGCCTGCCTCGCCTGGCGGCCTCGGCGGGCGCCTGTCTGGTCGAGGTCAATCCCGAACGCACGGCCCTGAGCGATTCGGTGGACTGGCGCCTGGTCGGGCCGTCGGCCGAATGCCTGCCCAGACTCGTCGAGCGAATCTGAAGGCCGCTAGTGGGCCATGCGGCCAATAAGGTGACGCTCAGAGCCACTGTGCCGGTGCGAATCAAGGCGCGTTTCGCAGGGAATGGCCGCTCCCTTGCGAAGAAACGCAACGCCGAGTCGTGCCGGCACAGTGACTCCCGAAGGGCCGCCGCACCAGCGCCGTGTACTGCGTTCCACTCGTTGAACGGCCCGGCAAGGACGCCGGCACTCGCGCGCCTTGCACACGACGCTGGTGCGACGGCTGAGTGTCACCTAATTGGCCGCATGGCCCACTAGACGCATGATCTTCTATAATTCGCCTTCTGCCTTTCTGGAGTGACTGCGATGACCGCTAAGATGCGCGCCCTGGTGAAGGCTTCGGCCGCCCCTGGCATCGAAATGCGAGATGTGCCCATCCCTCGGCCCGGCTCGAACGAGGTGCTGGTCAAGCTGGAAAAGACCGCGATCTGCGGCACCGATCTCCACATCTACCAGTGGGACGACTGGGCGCAGCGAACGATCAAGCCGCCCCTGGTCATCGGCCATGAGTTCGTCGGCCGGATCGTCGACATCGGCGAGGGCGTGCGCGGTTACGAAGAAGGGCAACGCGTCTCGGCCGAAGGGCACGTGGTCTGCGGCGTCTGTCGCAACTGCCGCGCCGGCAAGCCTCATCTGTGTCCGCACACGGAGGGCATCGGCGTCAATCGCGACGGTGGCTTCGCTGAGTACGTCGTCGTTCCGGCCAGCAATCTCTGGCCGATCCCCGATGCGATTCCGTCGGAACTGGCCGCCTTCTTCGACCCCTTCGGCAACGCGGCCCACTGCGCCCTGCAGTTCGATCTCGTCGGCGAGGACGTGCTGATCACCGGGGCCGGACCGATCGGCATCATCGCCGCCGGTATCGCGCGCCACGTCGGCGCTCGCCATGTGGTGATCAGCGACGTCAACGACTACCGCCTGCAGCTGGCCGCCGACATGGGGGCCACCCGCACGATCAACGTGGCACGGGAGAAACTGACCGATGTGCTCGATGAACTCGATATCGACGGCTTCGACATCGGCATGGAAATGTCCGGCAACCCGCAGGCCTTCAACGACCTGCTGACCTGCATGTACCACGGCGGCAAGGTGGCCCTGCTCGGCATTCTGCCCAAGGGCACCGGCATCGACTGGGACAAGGTCATCTTCAAGGGTCTGGAAATGCACGGCATCTACGGCCGGCGCATGTACGAGACCTGGTACAAGACGACCCAGATGGTGCTGACCGGCTTCCCGCTGCACAAGGCGATGACGCACCAGATCTCCATCGACGACTTCGAACAGGGCTTCGAGCTGATGGCGCACGGTGAATGCGGCAAGATCGTCTGCGACTGGACCGGCGACATCGACGCGGCGGCCTGATCGCGATTGCGCCAGGCGCGCATTCTGTTGATGAACCACGAAGGGCACGAAGAAAGGCGAAGAAAAGTGGTCTTGGGGCTTTGCTTCGTGCCCTTCGCGCCCTCCGTGGTAGACAATCCAGCTGGACGATGCGGCACGCCAGCCCACAAGCACACAGGTGAATCGAGATGAGTGACAAGGCAACACTGGATCGGCTGCGCGCCGAGCTGGCCCAGATCGAGGCCGATGGGCTGTACAAGCGCGAGCGGCCGATCACCACCCCGCAGCGGGTCGAGATCCGCACCGAGTCGGGCGCGGAGGTGCTGAATTTCTGCGCCAACAACTATCTCGGTCTGGCCGACCACCCGGACGTCATCGCCGCGGCTCGTCAGGCGCTCGACGATTACGGCTTCGGTCTGGCCTCGGTCCGCTTCATCTGCGGCACGCAGGACCTCCACAAGCGCCTGGAAGCCACCATTGCCGAGTTCTTCGGCAAGGACGACGCAATTCTCTACGCGGCCTGCTTCGATGCCAACGGCGGCCTGTTCGAGCCCTTGCTGGGTCCGGAGGACGCGATCATCTCCGACCAGCTCAACCACGCCTCGATCATCGATGGCATCCGCCTGTGCAAGGCCGAGCGGCATCGCTACCCCAATTCGGACATGAACGCCCTGGAAGAGGCGCTGAAAGCCACCCAGCACAAACGCACCCGGCTGATCGCCACCGATGGGGTGTTCTCGATGGACGGCTACGTGGCCAGGCTCGACGAGATCACCGCGCTGGCCGAGAAGTACGATGCGCTAGTCATGGTCGACGATTGCCACGCCACCGGCTTCTTCGGCCCGACGGGCCGCGGCTCGGCCGAGTACCACGGCGTGATGGACAAGGTCGACATCTTCACCTCGACCCTGGGCAAGGCCTTGGGCGGAGGCATGGGTGGCTTCACCGTGGCCGCACAGCCGGTCATCGACATGCTGCGCCAGCGCTCGCGACCCTACCTGTTCTCGAACTCCCTGACGCCGTCCCTGGTGGCAGCAAGCCTGAAGGTCTTCGAGATGCTGACCGAATCCAGCGAACTCAGTCGGAAGGTGGCCGACAACACCGCCTATTTCCGGAAGGCCATGACTGAAGCGGGTTTCGACATCAAGCCGGGCGACCACCCGATCGTCCCGGTCATGCTCTACGACGCACCGCTGGCCCAGAAGATGGCCGACGAGCTGCTGGCCGAAGGAATCTACGTCATCGGTTTCTTCTACCCGGTCGTGCCCAAGGGCGAAGCGAGGATTCGCACGCAGATCTCGGCCGCACACACGCGCGAGCACCTCGATCGCGCAGTGGATGCCTTCACCCGAGTCGGCCGTCGCCTCGGCGTGATCGACTGATGGCACGGTAGGCGACCATGCTGCCGATCGGGGCTGCGGAATGGACCGTCGCCGGCGTGACCCTCGGGGTCACCCTGGCCACGGTCGGTCTGCACTTCGAGGTGCTGGCGATGCTCAATCGCTGGGTCATTCGTCAGACCCGGGCCCTGCGTCCGGACCGCTATCATCGCCCGACCCTGATGGTGGTCATGCTGGCGCTGCTGCTCGTCCATGTGGTCGAAATCTGGCTGTTCGGGATCGCCTACTGGGCCCTGATGCATTTCGAAACGCTCGGCAGCATCGGAGGCTACGACAGCTTCGATCTGCTCGACTGCGTCTACTTCTCCGCCACCACCTACTCGACGGTCGGCTGGGGCGATCTCTGGCCCATCGGTCCGCTTCGCCTGCTGGCGGGGACCGAGTCCCTGATCGGCTTCATGCTCATCACCTGGTCGGCGTCCTTCACCTACCTGGTCATGGCGAGAACCTGGGGCTCGCACCAGTCGCATGGCTGAGACGGTCGGGCCTCCAAAGGAACATCGTCTGATCATCATCGGCGCAGGCTTCGCCGGCTTGGGACTGGCCATTCGCCTGCGCCAGCGCGGCATCCGGGATTTCCTGATCCTGGAAGCCGAAAGCGGGGTCGGCGGCACCTGGTGGCTCAACCGCTACCCTGGCTGCGCCTGCGACGTGCAGTCGCACCTTTACTCCCTGTCCTTCGCACCCAAGGCGGACTGGTCACGGCAGTTCGCTCCAAGAGCGGAGATTCAGGCACACCTGGACGACTGCGTCGAGCGCTTCGACCTCCGCTCCCATCTGCGCCTCGACACCCGTCTGGAACAGGCGCGCTGGCAGGATGAGACTCAGGACTGGAAACTCCTGGACCAGCATGGCCGGGAATACCGGACCGAGGTGCTGGTCAGCGCCATCGGCGGACTCTCCCGCCCGGCCTGGCCGAAGATCCCAGGGCTCGAGACCTTCTCGGGGGCAGTGTTCCATTCCCAGCGCTGGCCCGAGGATCTCGAGCTGAAAGGCAAGCGAGTCGCGGTCATCGGTGGCGGCGCCTCGGCCATCCAGTTCGTGCCCCGGATCGCTCAGGAGGTTGCCCAGCTGGATTTCTACCAGCGAACGCCGCAATGGATCCTGCCGAAACCGGACCGCTCGATTCCGACCTGGAAGCAGTCGCTCTACCGCCGCCTTCCGCCAACCAGATTGCTACGACGCCTGGGGCTCTACCTGCTGCTCGAAAGCCGCCTGCCCGCCTTCAACTGGTCGTCCCGCCTGACCTGGTTCCACCGCCGCAAGGCCCTGGAGCATCTCCATCGCCAGGTGGCCGATCCCGCAATGAGGCAGGCCCTGACGCCCGACTACGCGATGGGCTGCAAACGGGTCCTGATGAGCAATGACTTCTACCCGGCACTGAACCGGAAGAACGTCGAGCTCATTCCCGAAAGGATCGAGCGCATCGAGGTCGATCGAATCGTCGACCGACAGGGTCGATCAAGGCCGGCCGAGGTGCTCATCCTGGCCACCGGCTTTCAAGCCACGCGCCCGATTCCTCAGGGCCTGATCCAGGGCCGCAACGGGCGCGATCTGGCCGAGGCCTGGGCCGACGGACCGCGCGCCTACAAGGGCACGACCGTGCCGGGCTTTCCGAACTTCTTCACCCTGCTGGGTCCCAACACCGCGCTTGGACACAACTCGGTCCTGCTGATGATCGAGGCCCAGATCCGCTACCTGCTGTCGGCGCTGGACTGGCAGGACGAGCACCCCGGCCCGCTCGAGGTTCGCCATGACCGGGAAGCGGCCTGGAATCAGGCCCTCGATGCCCGCCTAGAACGCTCGGTCTGGTCACGCGGCGGCTGCGGAAGCTGGTACCTGCACCCGAGCAGCGGACGGAACACCACACTCTGGCCTGACTTCACCTGGCGTTTCGCAGCCAGGACCTCGCGCTTCGACCCCGACGCCTACCGCCGGCCGGGCGATTGATCCGCCCTCTGGACTGGTCTATGCTGGATCTCGTAAGCCGCGATGACCGCGCAGAACAAGGGGTTTGGGGACGATGCATCGACGGGGACCGAGCCACTGAAGATGCCAGCCGACACGGCATTGAGCGAGAGCGCTGCGTCGCCGCGCTTGCGGGACTCTGCATCCAGGTCGCTGGCCAGTCGTCCCTTGATCTGGCTGGCCGCCGCGGCGTTCAGCGTGGTCGGTGCCCTGTTCGGCTGGTGGGTCGCCGAGCGACTCGACCAGGCAAGAACCGCCACCCTGATCGACCAATCCACGCAGCGCGTGCTCGAACGACTCGACGACATCATCGGCGAAGCCCTCGATGTCTTCGATAGCCTGGCTGCCCGCGGTCATGCGCACTGCAGCGAAGCGCAGATTCAGGACATGCGCACCCTGCTGTTCGAAGCTCGCTACCTGCGAGACATCGGTGGCGTGCGCGGCTATTCGCTCTACTGCAGTACCGCCCTGGGTTCCCTCGAAGAGCCCTACCACAGCACCGCGCCCCCGCTGCGACTGGATGGCGGTATCGGACTGAGAACCGACCGGACCGTGCTCGCCTCGGCCAAGCTCCGGTCCATGGTCGTCGAGCGCGGCGACTTCAACGCGCTGGTCGACTCGCGTCAGGTCATCGATCTGGTCACCGGCCTCGACCAGGCCCACATCGAGGTGGCGGTGGCCAGCGACAGCCCGCGCCAGTGGCTGCCCTTCTCCCTTCTGACCCGGCCGGACAACGGCGTCTTCCGCAGCCGTCCGGAAAGCCGCGCCCAGTGCAGCGAACAGACCGGGATCTGCGCCCGCATCCGACTCGGTCTGAGCAAGCCGGCCGCCACCGGTGCGACTCACGCGGTCATTGCCGGCCTCGGTGGCGCTCTCGGCGGCAGCCTGTTCATGATCGCCGTCAGCCTCTGGCGCCAGCGCAATACGCCCGAGCGAGCGCTACGACAGGCCCTGAAGGAAGGGTGGATTCGGCCGGCCTATCAGCCCATCGTCACCCTGCCCGGCCGCAAACTGGCCGCCTTCGAGGCGCTGGCCCGATGGAAGAACGAACGTGGACAGACTGTCCCGGCCGACCAGTTCATTCCCCTGGCCGAATCGCAGGGTCTCATTCGAGAAGTCAGCGCGGTGATGATCCGTTCGATCGGCGAGGAACTCGGCGACTGGCTGGCCGCGCAGCCGCAGCTCCGCCTGACCCTGAACATCTCCCCCGACGAACTCAGCGATCCGAGCCTGGTCGGTCAGATCGAACGCCACCTACTCGCCCGCGGCATCCAGCCCGGACAGATCGTGCTCGAAATCACCGAACGCACCATGCTGGCGGGGGAAGCCTCGCGAGCCAGCATCGAGCGTCTGGCGGCGATGGGACTGACTCTGTTCGCGGATGACTTCGGGGTCGGCTACTGCGGCCTGGCCTACCTGAACGAACTGGACATCCACGGCATCAAGATCTGCCAGCAGCTGACCGCCGCCGTGGCCACCGACAGCCCGAAGGCCGTGCTGGTCCCCCGGGTGACGGAAATGGCCCGCGAACTCGGCCTCGAGGTCGTGATCGAAGGCGTGGAGACCCAGGAGCAGCGCGACGCGCTCGCCGCCCTCGAGCCCGTATTGGTTCAGGGCTGGCTGTTCGCGCGCGAAGTCGACGCCGAACAGCTCAAGCGCTTGTACGAGGACCGGTAAAGGCCCGCCACGACCGCGGCGCAGCGCCCTCTTCCGAGGGTCGCCTCAGGCGCAGGTCGACAGGCAGGCTTCGAACAGTTCGCTTTCGGATGCCAGGATCAGATTCGCCGCATCGGCCAGCGGGATGTAGCAGTCGGCGCCCGTGACCCGCTTGATCGGCCGATCCGCCAGCCCCGCTTCGACCAGAGCGGTCAACACCGCTTCCCCGACACCGCCGTCCGGCCGGCCCTCATCGAAGACCACCACGCTCGAACAGGCCGAAGCGTGCTCGGCCAGGGCCTGCTTGTCCATCGGTTTGATCCAGCGCAGATCCATGACCCGCGCCCCGATGGAATATTCCTCGGCCAGGCGACGCGCGACGCGCAGAGCCATCGGCACGCCGTTGCCGAAAGTCACGATCAGCAGATCATCGGCGGATTCGTTGTAGAGCCTCGGCGCCCAGGGCTCGAGCGCCTCGTTCGGTGGCGGATAGTCGAAGCACCATTGCCCGTCATCGCGCTCGTACAGATCCTTGGTCATGTAGAGCGCGATCGGCTCCAGGAAGGCACAGACCCGTCCATCCACCAGGGCCAGGGCCGCCATGGTCCGCAGCATGTTCACCGCATCGTCGGCCCGCGAGGGACAGCCGATGACCAGTCCCGGGATGTCCCGCAGGGCGGTAATCGAGTTGTCGTTGTGGAAGTGCCCGCCAAAACCGCGCTGGTAACCCAGGCTGGCGATACGCATCAGCATGGGATTGCGGTACTGGCCGTTGGAGAAGAACTGCAGAGAGCAGGCCTCGCCGCGAATCTGGTCGCAGGCATTGTGGAAGTAGGCCAGGTACTGGATTTCGGGGATCGGCAGGTAACCCATGCTGCCGAAACCCTGGGCCAGGCCCAGGATGGTGGTCTCGTCGAGCAGGGTGTTGAATACCCGTCGACGACCGAAGCGTTCCCAGAGACCGCGAGTGACCGTGTACACCCCGCCCTTCCTGGCCACGTCCTCGCCGAACACCAGGGCCTCGGGATGCTTGAGCATCAGGTCGGTCAGGGCGCGGTTGATCTGGATGGCCAGATGACGCGGCGGCTGGTTTTCCGGCAGTCCACGTTCACTGCCGAAGGCCTCGATCCGCTGGTCCCGTTCGGGCGCACGACGGGCCTCGGCCATGACCTCGGCCGGATGGTAGGGCGCCAGCGGCGCCATCACCGCCTCGCGCGTGGTCAGGCGTGGACGGGCGTCGGCACGATCGGCCTCAGCCAGACACTGTCGGCGCAGCGCCTCGTAGCGTTGTTCGATCTCTTCGGGACGCATCAAACCACGAGCCACCACGCGTTCGGCCGAACGCATCAGGGGGTCGAGGGCTTCGGCCGCCTCGAGTTCCGCCATGGGTCGGTAATCGATCTCGAAGTCCGTTCCGGCATGACCCATCAGGCGGGTGGTTCGAAGATGCAGGAAGACCGGGCGACGCAGGCGGCGACAGTCTTCGACCGCCTCGGCCACCGGTGCGTAGCCCCGGGTCAGATCGAGGCCATCGGCCTGGCGGTATTCGATGCCGTGGCGGCTGGAAATGCTCTGTCGGACCCAGTCGTTGGGCGTGGGCACGGAGATGCCGATGCCATTGTCTTCGCACACCATCAGGATCGGTAGCGGCAGGTTCTGATGGCGCGTCCATGCGCAGGTATTGAGCGCGGCCTGGGCCGTGGCATGGTTCAGGCTGGCGTCGCCGAAGGAACAGACGACGAGGCTGTCCTCGGGCACCGGCAGATCATGGCCTGCACTGCCTCGGGCGATGGCCAGGGCCGTGCCGACGGCCTTGGGCAGATGCGATGCGATGGTCGAGGTCTGCGGCAGCACCCATAGCGGCTGGGAGCCCCAGACCTTGTGGCGCCCACCCGAGGCCGGGTCTTCGGCCGCGGCAGCGAAGCTCAGGCAGGTGTCGCGGATGAAGTCCTGCCCTTCGGCCTTGCGATAGCGTTCGGCCATGAAGCCGCCCGAACGATAGTGCAGAAAGGCCGGATCGGTTGACCGGGTCAAGCGCCCGAGCAGGGCATTGCCCTCGTGGCCGGACGATCCGATCGTGTAGAAGACCTTGTTTTCCAGCCGCTTTACCCTGGCCATCAGATCGAGCTGACGAGACACCATCTGGCTGTCGAACAGTTCCAGCAGATCCCGATCAGGAATCGCTCCCCCACGTTCGGGTTCGATTCGGCCAGCGGCGATGGACCGAAGATGATCCAAGAAGGCCAGATCCACCACTTCAGCGCGGTTGATCTGGCGGGCTCCCGAAGATTGACTCATGCCCTTATCCCATCAAGACTGGCGACGCCCCTCCGGGCGCCGCCATTGAAACCACTCAACGCGCCGGCGCAGGCACCGGCATCAGAATGCGTTGTGACCGGTCAGCTCCCGACCCACCACCAGCTGATGCACGGTTTCCGTGCCCTCGTAGGTGATGACCGACTCCAGGTTCAGCGCGTGGCGAATGGCCACGTACTCCAGCGTGATGCCGGACCCGCCCAGCAGGTCACGGCAGTCGCGGGCGATATCGATGGCCATGCGTACGTTGTTCCACTTCGCCATCGAGATCTGGGTCGGATGCACCTTGCCCGCATCCTTCAGGCGCCCCAGGCGCAGACTCATCAACTGCGCCAGGGTGATGCGGCGAGCATGATCGGCCAGGCGGATCTGGACGGCCTGGTTGGACGACAGCGGGCGCTTGAAGAGCTCACGATCGGCCGTGTAGTCCAAGGCCTCCTTCAAGCAGGCGATGGCCGCGCCGATGGGCCCCCAGGTGATGCCGTAGCGGGCCTGGCTGAGGCAGGACAAGGGCCCCTTCAGACCCACGACGCCCGGAAGACGGTTGGCGTCCGGCACCCGGACATTGTCGAAATAGAGTTCGGAGGTGACCGATGCCCGCAGGGACATCTTGGAGCGGATGTCACGGGCCTCGAAGCCCGGGAAGTCCTTCTCGACGATGAATCCCTGGATGCCCTCTTCGGTCCGCGCCCAGACGATCGCGATATCGGCCAGCGTCCCGTTGGTGATCCACATCTTGGCACCGTTCAGGATCCAGTCGTCGCCATCGCGCTTGGCATGGGTCTTCATGTTGGCCGGGTCCGAACCGCCGTGAGGCTCCGTCAGGCCGAAACAACCGATGACCTGGCCGGCGGCCATGTCGGGCAACCAGCGCTGCTTCTGCTCCTCGGAGCCAAAGGCATGAATGGGATACATGCACAGCGAGGACTGCACGGACACGAAGCTGCGCAGGCCCGAATCACCGCGCTCGAGTTCCTGACAGATCAGACCGTAGCTGACGCCGTTCAGGCCGGCACAGCCATAGCCTTCGAGGCTCGAGCCGAGCAGGCCCAGGTCAGCGATTTCGGGGATGAGTTCCTTCGGAAACCGGCCCTGATCGAAGCATTCCGCCATCAGCGGCAGTGCTTTTTCGTCAACGAAGCGCGCCACGCTGTCGCGGATCATCTGCTCTTCTTCGCTGAGCTGGGACTGGATATCGAAAAGATCGAGCGGATCGAGGGATGCCATGGAAGTCCTTGCCGTCGGATAAACCCGGTAGTTTAGTGGATTTCCGATGCGCTGAGAATGAAATCAGCCGCATTCGATGCTTCCACGGCGAGGCCTTCGAGCGTTATAATGCGAGGCTTGACCTCCACATTGACTGGCCGATTTTCATGCTGAATCGTTTGTTCCTCATGCTGGCACTGTGCGCCGGACTGGCCATGCCCGCCGTCGCCCAATCGGGCGACGCCGAGCGAGGCCGGATCCTGGCCTACACCTGCACGGGCTGCCACGGCATCCCCTATCAGAAGAATGTCTACCCGAGCTACTCCGTGCCACGCATCGGTGGCCAGACCGAGGGCTACATCGTCGCCTCGCTCAAGGCCTACCGCTCGGGTGAGCGCCAGCATGCCACCATGCAGGCGCAGGCCAATACCCTGTCTGATCAGGACATCGCCGACATCGCTGCCTATTTCGTCAGCCTGACGGAGGATTCGGAATGATTCGAATGACGCTCGCTACGGTCTTCGCGTCGCTGCTGCTTGCCAACGCGGCCTGGGCTTCCGGCAACCCCAGCCGTGGTCAGGAACTGGCCGGACAGGTCTGCCAGAGCTGCCATGGCATCGACGGCAACACGGTGCTCTCACCCGAGTATCCGCGTCTGGCCGGTCAGCATCGTGACTATCTGGTCGTTGCGCTCAAGGCCTACCGCTCCGGCGCCCGCAACAACGCCATCATGGCCTCCTTCGCCCAGAACCTCAGCGACCAGGACATCGAAGATCTGGCCGCCTGGTTCTCGCGTCAGGACGGCCTGGTCGAACTCGAAGTCGACTGATCCGGTTTCTCGGGGGCGGTTCGGACACCGGACCGCTCCACCCCGCTCGGTTCAGTAGTAGGGGTTGCTTCCGTTGCTGTGATCGGTGGCGTCAATCACGCTTCGCAACTCCGGAATTTCACGCTTCATGGTCGTTTCGATGCCCTGCTTCAGGGTCACATCGACCATGCCGCAGCCATGACAGCCGCCCCCGAACTGCAACAGCACGTCCTTTTCTTCGGTCACTTCGACCAGGGCCACGCGACCACCGTGCGAGGCCACCATCGGATTGATCCTGGACTCCAGCACCCAGGCCACGCGCTCCCGTAGCGGCGCATCCTCGGCCGGTCGTTGCCCTTTGAGGCCCGGCGCACGGATGGACAATTCGCCCCCCATGGCATTGGACTCGAAATCGATCATCGCCCCGTCCAGACTGCGAGCGCTCGGCGCATCGACATACAGAACGAAGCGCTGACAGTTCAGGTCCACGTCACCGGGCTCGTTCTGCCCCGGCGCGCAGAAGGTCAGCTCGACGTCGGCCGAGGGGGTGCCGGGATTGATGGTCTTGAGGCGCAGCTGGGTGCCGTCGGGCTGCTGTTCGAGCAGCTTGACGAAGTAGTCACGGGCAGCGGGAGTGATGGTCAGCATGAAAGGATATGTGCCTGGATTCCCAGACTAGATGCTGTCGCCGGACGCGGCTTTCAAGCGCGCCACCAACCAAGGCAGGGAATGGTCCAGGCGCCAGTCGATGCCCGAGTGGGTGCCATCGAACTCCTCGTAGACGTGCTCCACGCCCAGCGCCTCCAGACGGTCGATAAAGGCGCGAGTCCCGTACTGGATGAAGTACTGATCACGACTGCCGACGTCGACCCAGAGACCGCTCAGCTCGCGAAGATGCGCGTGATCCTGCTCGATGCGAACCAGGGGATCGAAGCTCAACCAGCGCGCCCAGACCTCTTCATCCAGCGCGCAGGTACGAAGATCGAAGGGCAGACTCAGGCCCAGCGGTTGATCGTTCGAGGGCGAATAGCTCGCCGCCAGACAGAGCACCATCAGGGCGTGGAAATCAGCGCCTCCAGGCCGCTTGGCGCGCCAGAAGCTTCTTACGAAGGCCTCCAGATCCCGGTTGTAGCGCGCGAACACACCGGCGGCGACGGGGAAGTCCCGCAGATACACACGGTCAAAGCCGCAATCCCCCGCATGACTCGCAACCGCGGCGAAATGTCCTGGGTGCGACATCGCCAGATGCAGGGCACCGAAACCACCGGACGACTTGCCGAACACCCCGCGGGCGGCGGGTTCGGGAATGGTGCGGAAATTTCGATCCACTTCAGGAAGGAGCTCGTCGACCAGGTGATCGGCGTAGGCCCCGATCGCCGGACTGTTGACGTACTGATTGCCCCCCAGGGAGGTGTAGCAATCGGGGAAGACCACGATCACCGGAGGCATGCGCCCCTCGTCGATGAGGCGATCCAGTCGAGCAGGAACGTTCTCGCCCTGGTTCCTCCAGTTGACCTGGGCCGGGCCGGCACTGGTGTAGGCGGCCAGGCAGAACAGCACCGGATAGCGCCGGTCCGACTCGTCGTAGCCTGCCGGAAGGTAGACGGGGTGGACGCGGCGATGGGAATCACCCAGGGGATTGCCCTCGAGTCGAACGGAGTCGAGCTCCAGCCAGCTCAGACGGCCGGTTCGACGGGGCGCGGCAGGACGAAGCGGCATCTCTCAGCGCATCAGCCAGCCAGCGGCACGACGTTGCGCTGCTTCTGCGGCACCTTGCCGAGCTCGGGCACCAGTTCGAGAAGAATGCGACGAAGGCCTGCACTATCGTATTGACGCACCGCCAGCTCGGCCTGCTGCAGCCGATCGATCATCCAGTTCAGGTCGACATCGGTCGATCGGGTCAGAAAGATCTTCTCGTGCGCCGTATTGGCGTAGGACTCGTGCTCGTGAAACAGTTCCTCGAACAGCTTCTCGCCGGGGCGCAGGCCCGTGTAGACGATCTCGATGTCGCGGCCCGGCTCCTTGCCGGCCAGGCGAATCAACTGCTCGGCGAGATAGCTGATCCGGACCGGCTCACCCATGTCGAGAACGAAGACCTCTCCGCCCTCGCCGAGCACGCCGGCCTGCAGGATCAGCTGCCCCGCTTCGGCGATGGTCATGAAATAGCGCGTGATTTCGGGGTGGGTCACGGTCACCGGGCCGCCGCGGCGGATCTGCTCGTTGAACAACGGCACGACCGAACCGGTGGAATTGAGGACGTTGCCGAAGCGGACCGTAATGTAGCGCGTCCGGGATTCACGATTGAGATGCTGGCAGTACAACTCGGCGACTCGCTTGGTCGCGCCCATGACGTTGCTCGGATTGACCGCCTTGTCCGTGGAGATCAGCACGAAGGTCTCCACCCCGTACTCCGAGGCCGCATCGGCGACCCGACGGGTGCCCAGCACATTGTTCCGGAAGGCTTCCCGCACCTGGTTCTGCAGCATCGGAAGATGCTTGTAGGCGGCCGCATGGAAGACCACCTGGGGCCGGGAGCGCTCCATCACGTTGGTGACCGTGGCTGAATCGCAGACATCGCCGAGGATGGTCTCGACCGCAAGATCTCGAAACTCGCTACGCAAACGATAATCGACCCGGTAGAGGTTGTACTCGCTGTTGTCGAGCACCACCAGACCGGCCGGATCGAGCCGGGCGATCTGACGACAGAGTTCCGCCCCGATCGAGCCACCACCACCGGTCACGAGCACGCGCTTGCCGGCCAGTCCAGAGCGGATCAGGTTCCAGTCCAGGGACACGGGATCCCGTCCCAGCAGGTCATCGATGGCCACCGGCTTCAGGTCGTCGAAGCGCGTGAAACTGGTGCCGAGCTCCTTCAGCGTGGGCAGAGTCTTGAACTCCACCTCCGCACGCTCACAGATCTCCACGACCCGCTGCATCTGCTGATTGGTGGCCGATGGAATGGCGATCACGACCAGATCGATGGCGGCCTCACGAACCACGCGTGGCAGCCGATCGATGCTGCCGAGCACCGGCACTCCTTCGATTTCAGTGTTGCGCAGGCGCCGGCTGTCATCGAGAAACCCGACAACGTCGAAGCCACCACGGCGCTTGAGTTCGGGCAGCAGCAAGCGCCCCGAACGGCCTGCGCCCAGAATCAGGGTGCGCTGCGTCACCCGCCGGCGGTGCACTTCCAGGCGCATGTCCTTGAACACCCGGTAAGTCAGGCGAGGCACACCGAGCAGCAACAACAGCAGGGCCGGGAAGGACCAGACCATGATGACGATCAGTTCGACCGGCGAATCGAGCACGAGCAGTACGGCGGCACAGGCCACTGCTCCGAGCAGTGAGGAACGCAGAAGATTGGCCAGGTCCGGGAGGCTGGCAAAACGCCACACACCGCGGTAGAGACCGGCGCGCCACTGCAGGAAGCCCTGGGCCAGCAGCACCAGGTTCACCTCGAGGGCCAGCTGCTGCCAGCCAATGGAGTCTTCGCCCAGCAACCAGAGCGTGCCGAGGCGGGCGGCGCACCAGGCGACGGCGATCATGACCAGATCGTGCACCACGACCAGCGCTCGCAGATTCAGCAGCGCAGGTCGTCGTCCTACTCGTTCAGTCATGCGATTATCGTTCTCCGTTTGCAGCAGACTGAATGCTCCACCAGCCGGCTGCCAACAATCCGACGACTCCCAGGCCCAGGACGAAGTCCAGAGACGGCCAGCGCTGGGCCGCAAGCGTCGCAGGCAGCACGACGAGAAGATTGACACCCAGATAGGCCCACAGCACCTGTGCGTGAGACCAACCCAGCCTGAGCAGGGTCTGGTATGCGTGCGTCCGGTGCGGAGTATACCATCGCTCCCCCCGAGCCGCCCTTGCCAGCAAGGTCAGCGTGGCGTCGACCACGAACAAGGAACTGACCAGAATGCAGAGCATCAGACTGATGGATGTCGCCAACAGTGCCTGTAGCGCCAGCCAGGCGACCAGACCCCCGATCAGCAGGGACCCGGAATCCCCGAGAAAGATTCGCGCCACCGGCCGATTCCAGATGAGAAAGCCCGCTGAGGCGGCGGTCAGCAACAGCGCGACCAGGGCCGGAACCCCATGCCCTTCGAACCAGAACAGCATGGCGTAGGCCGCACCGGTCCAAACGGCCTGCATACTGGCCAGGCCATCCGAACCGTCCATGAAGTTGTGGAGATTGATCAACCAAAGGATCGCCACCCAGGCCAGGGCCGTGAACAGCCACGGCATCGAGACCACCAGAGTCGCGCCAAGGCGAAGCTCATCGACCCAGCCGGACCACAGCAGCAGCGCGGCGGCAATCAGCGCCTGACCCAGCATGCGCACGCCGACACCCAGCTCGAGAAAGTCATCCATGGCGCCGAGACCGCTCAAGGACAGAACCAGCAGCAGCACGACCCAGAACTCCGTCGCCGGGACGCTTCCTGAGAATCGCATCAGCAGCAGTCCGAGCACGATCCCGAGTCCGAGACCCAGACCACCGCCGCGAGGCGTGATCCGAGCATGACTCCGACGCTCGCCGGGACGATCGACCACACCGCGCCGACGAAGCAACGAGGCCAGCCAGGGACTTGACAGGGCCGGCACCAGAAACGCCGTCAGGACCGGCAGCAGCAAAGCGGTCGTGTTCACTCGCCGAGAATGCCTCGGATGGCTCGTGTGGTATTCCAGCGACGGCAGCTCGGACAGAGCCAATGGTAGGACGTGCCGCTGAAGCCGCAGTGCTGGCAGCGATACAGGGGCTGATCGCTGAGCAGGCGATCGAGCAGGTCGCCGACCAGCGCCGGGTCGATCCGATCGAGGCGAGCGCCCTCGCTGACCAGCAGACTCATCAGGTACTTCAGTCCCCGTACGGTCGGACGCCGAGCCATGCGATCGAGCACCAGATCCGCTGCCCCCTGCGGGTCATTCGCCGCCCGACGCTGGGCCAGGGCGATCAGCGGGGTGGTCATGGGGCTGCGCTCGACCACGGTCTGCAACCAGTCATCGAGGGCATCGGGGTCATCGACCCTTCGATGGCATTCGATGATGCGTTCGAGCACCTGGATCAGGCAATCGGCATCCAGATCGCAGGCCGCCCGATAATGGTCGGCGGCCCGGGACCAGTCCTCCATGGACCAGGCGAGGTCGCCCTCGAGCAACCTCGCCCTGGGATTGCGCGGGTCGTAACGACGGGCCTGCCGCAGCGCCTGGCGCGCCCGCTCCGTGTCATTGTCGTTCAGAGCCTGAGCCGCGATCTCGCACTGGAACTGGGCGATCAACTCGCCGCGCTCGGGGCCGTCCTCGCGCAGCGTGCGAGCCATTTCGATCGCCTGTTCCCAGTCCTTTTCCTGCTGATAGATCGACAGTAGCTGCCGCGTCGGGACGACGTTGTTCGAGTCATGCTCTGCCAGCTCCCGGAACAGCCGTTCCGCGCGATCCAGGAGGCCAGCCTGCATGTAGTCCTCACCGAGTTCGTAGAGCGCCAGGGCGCGCTGCTCATCGCTGAGGTTGGGCCGGGTCATGATGTGCTTGTGAAAGCGAATCGCCTTGTCCATCTCTCCCCGGCGGCGAAACAGGTTCCCCAGCGCCAGGTGGGTTTCGACCGTGTCGGGATTGATATCGGCCAGCTCCAGGAAGACCTCGATGGCCTTGTCCGGCTGTTCGTTGAGCAGGTAGTTCAGCCCACGGAAATAGCTCGAGGACAGTGCCGAACTGCGGCTGCGTCGGGCGCGTTCACCTCGCCTAGCCACCCACCAACCGGTCGCTGCAGCGACGGGGAGAAGCAGGAAGAGGAGTGCAAGTTCAGCCATGGCGCTCAGGCAGGCGACCCTGGTCAGCCGGCCCGGCGCGCCGTCGGCCCAGGCGGGCGGGCAGACGGAAGAACAGAAGGTAGAGCACCAGGCCACAGACCAGGCCCAACGCGAAAGTGAGCATCAGCAGACTGCCCAGTGGCATCTCGAATGCCCAGCCGGGGAGGCTGACGGTGACGGGATTTGGGTTCATCACCCCGAGGGCCAGGCCGATCAGAGCGGCCAGAAGACAGGACAGTATGACGATCCAGCGAAACATCGTGACTCCCGTGGTCGTATCAGCGCCCGCTCTCTGCCGACTGGCAGAGCGGAAACGAAAGCATTCAGCCCTCCTGGGCGCCCTCGTTGACTCGTTCGCGCAGCGCCTTGCCGGGTTTGAAATGCGGCACGTACTTGCCCGGCAGCGCGACTGGCTCACCGGTTTTCGGGTTCCGGCCCATGCGAGGCGGGCGGAAATGCAGGGAAAAGCTGCCGAAACCGCGAATTTCGATCCGCTCGCCATCCGCCAGGGCTCGGCTGAGCTGGTCAAGAATACAGCGAACAGCCAGCTCCACGTCGGCCTGACTCAGGTGCGTCTGATCCGCGGCCAGTTTCTCGATCAATTCGGATTTGGTCATTCAGCCCCTTCCCTCCTGCGGTCCACTGGCGGCCGAACGAGCGGCCGCCAGGGAGATTGCCAAGGTCTGATCAGTCCTTGTTGCCGAGCTGCTCTTTGAGCAGATCGCCCAGGGACGTACCGGAACCGCCGGAGCGGGACTGGTACTGATCAAGCGCATCAGCCAGCTCATCATCGTCCTTGGCACGGATCGACAGCGTCAGGTTACGCGTCTTCCGGTCCAGGGCCACGAACTTGGCTTCGATCTCATCGCCTTCCGACAGCACCTTGGTCGCGTCTTCGACGCGTTCCTTGGCCAGATCGCTGGCCTTGATGTAGCCATCGACGCCATCGGCCAGCTCGACCACGGCACCCTTCGGATCGACCGACTTGACCTTACCGGTCACGATCGAACCGCGCGGATGCTCGGCCATATAGGTGGCGAACGGATCCTGCTCGAGCTGCTTGATGCCCAGGGAAATGCGCTCACGCTCCGGATCGACGGCCAGCACCACCGCCTCGAGCTCTTCGCCCTTGCGGAAGTTGCGGATCGCGTCCTCACCCGGCGTCATCCAGGAGATGTCGGACAGGTGAACCAGACCGTCGATGCCACCGTCCAGGCCGATGAAGATACCGAAGTCCGTGATCGACTTGATCGCGCCCGACACCTTGTCGTTCTTGTTGTGGGTGGCGGCAAAGGCTTCCCAGGGGTTCGGCGTGCACTGCTTCATGCCCAGGGAGATGCGGCGACGCTCTTCGTCGACATCCAGCACCATGACTTCGACTTCCTGACCAACATGAACCACCTTGGCCGGATTGACGTTCTTGTTCGTCCAGTCCATTTCGGAGACGTGAACCAGACCTTCCACGCCATCTTCGATCTCGACGAAGCAGCCGTAATCGGTGATGTTCGTGACCTTGCCGAACAGACGGGTGGTCGGCGGGTAGCGACGGTCGATGTTGTCCCACGGGTCGTCGCCCAGCTGCTTCAGGCCCAGCGAAACGCGCATGCGCTCGCGGTCGAAGCGCAGGACGCGAACTTCCAGTTCATCGCCCACTTCGACGACTTCCGACGGATGACGAACGCGCTTCCACGCCATGTCGGTGATGTGCAGCAGACCATCGATACCGCCCAGGTCAAGGAAGGCACCGTAGTCGGTCAGGTTCTTCACCACACCCTTCACGACGGCGCCTTCGGTCAGGCGATCGATCAGATCGTCACGCTCTGCAGCGTACTCGTGCTCGACCACCGCCCGGCGGCTGACCACCAGGTTGTTGCGGCGACGGTCCAGCTTGATGATCTTGAATTCCAGGTCCTTGCCTTCGAGGTAGGCCGGGTCGCGCACGGGGCGCACATCGACCAGGGAACCGGGCAGGAAGGCGCGGATGCCGTCGATGTTGACGGTGAAACCGCCCTTGACCTTGCCGGAGATCTGGCCAATGACATTTTCTTCGGCGTCGAAGGACTTCTCCAGAGACGTCCAGACGCGGGAGCGCTTGGCTTTTTCGCGCGACAGGCGGGTCTCGCCGAAACCGTCTTCGACGGCATCGAGGGAGACTTCGACTTCGTCACCCACGGCCACTTCGAGCTCGCCATCGGGCTTCTCGAACTGGTGGATGGGGACGATGCCTTCGGACTTCAGACCCGCGTTGATGACGACGGCGTCATCACGGATCTCGACCACACGGCCCATGACAATGGCGCCCGGGCGAAGGTCGGCTTCGGTCAGGCTCTGTTCAAACAGTTCAGCAAATGATTCGGTCATTACGTTAAGGGTTTCCTGCCAGCTGCCGGCCGCGGCATCATGCCGTGCCCTGCGCGCTGGTTCTTCCGTGCCGTTCCGGACCACCCGGAACTTGTTCAGGCACTCGTTTACGACAAAAGGCCGGGCCTGCCAGTGCAGGTTCCAGCCAGCTCTTGGGGTGACTTTCGAGAAAGTCGACGGTCTCTTCTTCTAACGATCTGGAAGCCGATCTCGGACGATGGCGAGGACTCGCTCGACCACCTGATCGAGGTTGAGCCGTGTCGAGTCGACCACGACCGCGTCGTCCGCTGGCACCGTCGGCGCCACCGCACGTTCCCGATCTCTCCGGTCCCGTTCTTCAAGGTCGCGAAAAAGACGCGAGAATATAACATTTTCCCCCTTGTCTTTCAACTGTTTATAGCGCCGGTTCGCACGCTCGCGAACGCTGGCGTCGAGAAAGACCTTGATCGGCGCATCCGGGAAAACGATCGTGCCCATGTCCCGCCCATCGGCCACCAGACCGGGTGGGCGCCGATGGCTGCGCTGCAGCGCCAGCAAGGCCGCGCGCACTTCGGGCTGGACCGCCACGCGCGAGCTCATGACGCTGACCTCCTCGCTGCGCAGGCGCTCATCGACGGCCCGCCCGTCCAGGCGAACCAGGATGCCGTCCGGGCCCGGCTCGAACACCAGGTCCAGATCGCCGCACAGGGAGACCAGGCCCGCCACATCATCCGCGGCGATCGAGCGCTCGAGAGCCGCCGCCGCCACGCTTCGGTAGACTGCCCCCGAATCGAGCACGTTCCAGCCCAGGGCTCGAGCACAGCGCGCCGAGACCGCGCCCTTGCCGGCGCCGGACGGGCCATCGATGGTCAGAATCGGTGCCAGCTCAGTCATCGTCAGCCTCCCATTGCATGTCGGCACCCAGCGCCACCATGTCGTCGACGAAGCCCGGGTAGCTGGTCTCGATCCACTGCGCGCGCTCGACCACGATGTCGCCCTCCGACACCAGCCCGAGCACGGCCATGCTCATGGCGATGCGATGATCACCGTGGCTATCGACCCGCCCACCCCGCACCCGGCCACCCCGTATCACGGCGCCGTCCGGCGTTTCGGTCACGTCCACGCCGACCGCTGCCAGCGCTTCGCACATGACGGCGAGACGATCGGACTCCTTCACCCGGAGCTCCCGGGCACCCCGAATCACGGTCTCGCCCTCGGCGGCGGCGGCCATCGCCATGACGATCGGAAATTCGTCGATCGCCAGGGGCACCCAGGCCGGCGGGATCTCCAGCCCACGCAATCCCTCGCCGTGCACCGCAAGGCGCCCGACGGGCTCGAGACCCACGGTCTCGTCGCTCAGGCGCTCGACCCGACCACCCATCGCATCGATGATGCGGAGCACGCCGTCGCGCGTCGGATTGAGTCCGACGTTGTCCACCTCGACCCGGGAGCCGGGCACCATCAAGGCGGCCGCCATCACGAAGCTGGCCGAACTCAGATCCCCGGGCACACGAAGCTCGGTCGCGCGCAGCTCGGCTCCACCCCGCACCCCCACACCGGGTGCACCGTCGAGGAGATCGACGCCGAAGGCGGGCAACAGGCGCTCCGTATGGTCCCGGCTCGGGCCCGGCTCGACGACCACGGTCGCTCCATCGGCGACCAGACCGGCCAGCAACAGCGCCGATTTGACCTGGGCACTGGCCACCGGCATCGCGTAGCGGATGCCATGCAGCGCCTGCGGTTCGATCGACAGAGGTGCCCGACCCTCCCGTGACCCGATCCGGGCGCCCATCTCGCTCAGGGGGCGAATGATCCGATCCATGGGCCGGGCGGACAGGGACTCGTCACCGATCAGGGTCAGGGTATGCCCGATCAGCTCGGGCCGCCCCGACAGCATGCCGGCCAGCAGCCGCATCCCGGTCCCGGAATTGCCCAGGTCGAGCGTCCGGTTCCCCGCCTCCAGTCGACCACCCGTGATCCGGATCCGGCCCTCGGATTCGGTTACTTCGGCACCCAGGCTCGCCATGGCAGCGAGCGTCGCACGCGTGTCGGCCGCCTCCAGGAAGCCCTCGATCACACTCGTCCCTCGGGCAAGACCGCCGAGGATGGCGACGCGGTGGGAAATCGACTTGTCCCCGGGCGGGCAATAGCGCCCCGCCAGCGGCTTCGAGGTCGCTTGAATCCTGAGGCGCATCCGATTCAGCCCAGAATCCGCTTCAGGGCGGCCAGTACGCGCTGGTTCTGCGCCTCGGTGCCGATGGTGATGCGCAGATAATTGTCGAGCCCGTAATTGCCGACGGGACGGACGATCACACCCTCGCGTAGCAGGGCTTCATTGAGCGCTGCACCCGAACGCTCGAAGCCGGCCAGAATGAAATTCGCCGCCGACGGAATGGTGGTGGCGCCCAGTTCGCGCAGGCCCTCGCCCAACTGGATCAGACCGGCGCTGTTGAGGCGGCGGGAGCGATCGATGAAGTCCTGGTCTTCCAGAGCCGCTCGCGCGGCCGTCAGCGCCAGGGAGTTGACGTTGAAGGCCGGTCGCACGCGGTTGAGCAGATCGGCCACGCCGGGATTGCTCAAGGCATAGCCCACGCGCAGGCCTGCCAGGCCGTAGGCCTTGGAAAAGGTCCGGGTCACGACCAGGTTCGGGCATTCCTCGAGCCAGGTCGACGCGTCGCCCAGGCGATCGGATTCCGCGTACTCGGTGTAGGCCTCGTCGACGACGCAGATCACGTGCGGCGGCAGCGAGGCCACGAAGTCCTTCAGGCGCGCGCCATCGAGCCAGGTCCCGGTCGGGTTGTTGGGATTGGCGACGAAGACCAGGCGCGTGTCCGGCCCGACCCGCTCGTAGAGGGCGCGCAGATCATGACCCAGTGCCATCGGGTGGTCGGCCTGGAGCGCCGGTGCCACCCGGGCCGTCGCCCCGACCATCTGCGTCGCGATCGGGTAGACGGCGAAGCAGTACTGCGAGAACACCGCTTCCAGACCGGGCTGCAGAAACACCTGGGCAAGAAAGACCAGCACGTCGTTGGAACCGTTGCCCAGGGTGATGCAGCTCGGATCGACCGAGTGCTTCCGGGCCAGTGCCTGCTTGAGCTCGAAACCGTTGGCGTCCGGGTAGAGCCAGAGATCATCCAGCTCGCCGCGGATCGCTTCGAGGGCTCGAGGACTGGCCCCGAGCGGGTTCTCGTTGGAGGCCAGCTTGATCGAATCGGTCACGCCGTACTCCCGCTCCAGCTCGGAAATCGGCTTGCCCGGCGTGTAGGGCATCAGCTCGCGGACGCCGGGCACGGCCAGGTCGTCGAAATTCAGTGTCTTCATGGGTCGATGCTTGTCGTCGTGTTCAGGATTGGGTTTCGGTGGCAGCCGAGTCCGGCAGGCGCCCCAGCACGGCCCTCGGATAGGAGCCGAGCACCTTGACCAGGCGGGCCGATTCGGCGAGCTCCTCCATCGCCGAGGCCAGGCTCGGGTCGTCGACGTGGCCGTCGACATCGATGAAGAACACATAATCCCAACGGCCCTGGCGGGAGGGTCGGGATTCGATGCGGTTCATGTTGACGTGATGGCGCGCCAGTGGCTCGAGCAGGCCGAACAGGGCCCCGGGACCATCGTGGCCGGCAACCATCAGCGTCGTCTTGTCCTCGCCCGAGGACGGCAGCAGGGACTTGCCCAGCACCAGGAAGCGCGTCGTATTGTCGACATGATCCTCGATGTTGGCGAACAGCACCGGCAGGCCGTAGACCTCCGCCGCGTGGCGGCCGGCGATCGCCGCCGAATCCGGGGCGTTCCGCACTCGCCTGGCCGCCTCGGCGTTGCTCGACACGGCGATCAATTCGGCATGGTCCAGATGCGCGGCCAGCCAGTGCTTGCACTGCGCCAGCGACTGCTGATGGGCGTAGACCCGCTCGATCTGATCGAGGCGCCGAGCCTGGGTCAGCAGGTGTTGATGGATGCGCAACTCCACCTCGGCGGCGATCTTGAGATCGGAGTGCATGAACAGATCCAGCGTATGGCTGACCACGCCCTGGGTGGAATTCTCCACCGGCACGACGCCGAAGTCGGCCTCGCCGCCCTGCACGCTCAGAAACACGTCTTCGATGCTCGGCTGGGCGATGGCATTGACCGAATGACCGAACTGCCGATAGACCGCCTGCTGGGTGAAGGTGCCTTCCGGGCCCAGGTAGGCGATCCGCATCGGCTCCTGCTGAGCCAGACAGGCGGACATGATCTCGCGGAACAGCCGCAGGATGGCCGCGTCACTCAACGGTCCTTCATTGCGCTCGATCACTCGGCGCAGGACCTGAGCTTCTCGATCGGGTCGATAGTAGGCCGAGCCGGAACCCAGGTCGCCTTTCGCTTCGCGCACGGCGGCCGCCAGACGGGCCCGTTCGGAAATCAGGGCCTGGATCTGTTCGTCGAGGGTATCGATCTTGCGACGCACCTCGGCCAGGCCGCGCTCAGCCGAATCGGCGTTCGTAGTCTCCGAGGAAGTCAATCAGGGTCTCCACCGAATCATCGTCCAGGGCATTGTACAGGCTGGCGCGCAGGCCGCCGAGGGCACGGTGACCCTTGAGGCCCATCAGACCCGCGGCTTCGGCAGCCTCGAGGAATCGCCCGACGTGATCCTCGCTCGCCGGAAAGAACGGTACGTTCATGACCGAACGCGCTTGTGGCGCCACGGGATTGGACCAGAAGCCGCTCTCATCGATGCATCGGTAAAGGCGCTCTGCCCGCAGTCGGTTGCGTTCGGCCAGGGCGGTCAAACCGCCACGTGACTCCTCGATCCATCGACAGACCTCCAGCGCCACATACCAGCTCAGGGTCACTGGCGTGTTGTACATGGAGTCCGACTCGACCCAGCTTCGATAGTCGAGATAGCGAGGCAGACCGTCCGGAATCCGCGCGAGCAGATCGCGACGGATGCTCACCACCGTCAGCCCGGCGATGCCCAGGTTCTTCTGCGCGCCGGCGTAGGCAAAGGCCAGATCGGCGTAAGGGTATGGGCGCGAAAGGAACTCCGAGCTCAGGTCGGCCGCCAGCGGCACGGCCACCGTCGGCGGCTGCTCGAACTGGACGCCGTGGATCGTCTCGTTACCCGTGTAGTGAAGATAGGCGCAGTGCTCGGGCAGATGCCCCACCTCGGGCACATCCCGAAAGCCGTCGCGCTCGCTGCTTCCCACCACTTCGGCCGGCCCGAGGCGACGGGCTTCGGCCAGGGCCTTGAGGCCCCAGTGACCGCTGATCAGGTAGGCGGGTGTCCGCCCCACGGCCAGATTCATCGGCAGCCAGGCAAACTGCAGATTGGCACCGCCCTGGAGAAGGAGCAGAGCATGGCTGTCGCCCAGGCCCATCAGCGCCCGCAGACGATGCTCCAGTTCTTCGGCGAGTGCGGCGAAGCGCGGCCCCCGGTGGGAGACTTCGGCGATCGACGGGCTGCCGTCGGCAGACGGGGCCAGGGCCTCGGCGAGGCGCTGGCGCACCTCCACCGGCAGCATCGCCGGACCGGCCGAAAAATTGTGGCGCTTCATGTCAGGAACTCCGATCGCAGCGCACGGGCCGGAAGGTCGACTCAGCCGGCCACGGCAATCCGATCCAGGCCACCCAGATAGGGGCGCAGGACCGAAGGCACGACCACCGAGCCATCGCGCTGCTGGTAGTTCTCGATGACGGCTATCAGGGTCCGGCCCACCGCCAGGCCGGAGCCGTTGATGGTGTGGACCAGCTCCGGCTTGCCGGTGTCGGGATTGCGCCAGCGCGCCTGCATCCGGCGCGCCTGGAAATCTCCGAAGTTCGAGCAGGAGGAAATCTCGCGGTAGGCCTGCTGACCCGGCAGCCAGACTTCGAGGTCATAGGTCTTGCGGGCCGAAAAGCCCATGTCGCCCGTGCAGAGCACCATCACGCGATACGGCAGCTCAAGGGCCTGGAGAATGGATTCGGCATGTCCCGTGAGTGCTTCCAGGCAGTCGTCGGACTCCTGCGGCAGGCTGATCTGCACCAGCTCGACCTTGTCGAACTGATGCTGGCGGATCATGCCGCGGGTGTCCTTGCCGTAGGCCCCGGCCTCGCGCCGGAAGCAGGGCGTGTGGGCGACGAACTTCAGCGGCAGGGTGCCGGCATCGAGGATCTCGCCGGCGACCAGATTGGTCAGCGGGACCTCGGCGGTCGGGATCAGGAAGCGGCTCGGCTCGTCATCGATCTGAAAGGCATCTTCCGCGAACTTCGGCAACTGACCCGTGCCCTGCATGGCTTCGGCATTGACCAGGTAAGGGACATACATCTCGCGGTAGCCATGCTCGGCGTGACGGTCGAGCATGAACTGAGCCAGGGCACGATGCAGCCGGGCCAGCGGCCCACTGAGCACCGCGAAACGGCTACCCGAGAGTTTCGCCGCGACTTCGAAATCCAGCCCCTTCAGGCCTTCGCCCAGGTCGACATGATCGCGTGGTTCGAAGTCGAGCCGGTTCGGCTCCCCCCAGCGACGGATCTCCTGATTGTCGTCCTCGCCCTGCCCGTCCGGCACCGACTCGTCGGGCAGATTGGGCATGTCCAGCGCCAGGTGCTGCATCTGATCGCGCACGGCATCGAGCGTGGCCTTGGTCTCCTTGAGCTCGTCCCCAAGGCGGGACACCTCGGCCAGCAGGGGCTCGATGTCCTCGCCCCGCGCCTTGGCCTGCCCTATGGACTTGGACCGCGTGTTGCGCTGGTTCTGCAGTTCCTCGGTGCGGATCTGCAGGGCCTTGCGCTTTTCCTCGAGCGCGGCGTAGTTCTCGATATCGAGGTGGTAGGCACGGCGGGCCAGCGCAGTGGCCACGCCTTCGAGATCGGAGCGAAGAAGTTGAGGGTCAAGCATGACGTTCAGTCGGCTCGCGGCAGGAGTTCAGTTCGTGGAATCAGTCGGCAAACGGATCGCGGAAGATCACGTTGGCGTCGCGCTCGGGCCCGGTCGAGAGCATGTGCACCGGGGCGCCGATCAGCTCTTCGATCCGATCAAGGTAGGCGCGCGCCCCGCTGGGGAGACGGCTCGCATCGGTCAGGCCCTGCGTCGTGCCCTGCCAGCCCGGCAGGGTCTCGTACACGGGCTCGACACGGGACCATTCCTCGGCCCCGAGCGGAAAGCTGTCCACGCCCCGGTAATCGACGCAGATCTTGACCTCCTCGAAGGGATCGAGCACATCGAGCTTGGTGATGCACAGGCCCGTGATGCCATTGACCCGGACCATGCGGCGCATCGCCACGGCATCGAGCCAGCCGCAGCGGCGCGGGCGACCCGTGGTGGCACCGAATTCGACGCCCCGCTCGGCCATCAATCGGCCAGCGGCATCATCGAGTTCCGTCGGGAACGGACCGCTGCCCACGCGCGTCGTGTAGGCCTTGGTGATACCCAGTACGTAGTCGATCGCATCCGGGCCGACGCCCGCCCCGGTCATCACACCCCCGACGGTGGTGTTGGACGAGGTCACGAAGGGATAGGTGCCGTGGTCGATGTCCAGCAGGCTGCCCTGGGCACCCTCGTACAGGATGCGCTTGCCGGCCTCGCGCAGCTCGTGCAGATCAGCCGTCACATCGGTGAACATCGGCTTGAGCTCTTCGCCCAGCCGCGCCGCCTCGTCGGCGATCGCCGCACCATCCACGGGATCGGCCTGGTAGTAGTGCTGCAGCAGGAAGTTGTGGTAATCGATCACCGAACCCAGCTTGTCCTCCAGCCGGACCGGATCGGCCAGATCGGCCAGGCGCAGGCCATGGCGAGACACCTTGTCCTCGTAGGCCGGTCCGATGCCGCGACCCGTGGTGCCGATCTTGCGCTGACCGCGGGCCTGCTCGCGGGCCCGGTCGAGGGCCTCGTGGCAACCCAGGATCACCGGACAGGCCGGCGAAATGCCCAGGCGGGACCGGACGTCAACGCCCTTGGCCTCCAGGCCCTGGATTTCCTTGATCAGGGCATGCGGCGCCACGACCACGCCGTTGCCGATCAGGCAGCGGGCACGCGGCGTGAGCACCCCCGAAGGAATCACGTGCAAGACCGTCTTTTCGCCGTTGATGACCAGGGTATGGCCGGCGTTATGGCCGCCCTGGTAGCGGACTACGGCGTCCACATCATGGGCCAGAAGATCGACGATCTTGCCCTTGCCCTCGTCACCCCATTGGGTGCCGAGAATGACCACGGATCGAGTCATGTCAGTCCAGTCTTTGTCGTGGAGGCCTAACGGCCGTCCTGCTGTTCGAAGAAACGGAAGAACTCCGAGCTGGTATCCATCAGCAGGATGTCGCTCTCGGTTCCGAAGCTGTTCTCGTAGGCGCCAAGGCTGCGCCAGAACGAGTAGAACTCGCGGTCGCGATTGAAGGCGTCGGCGTAGATCGCGATGGCCTGGGCATCGCCCTCGCCTCGGATCTGCTGCGCTTCACGCTCGGCTTCGGCGAGCAGAACCCGGACCTGACGATCGGCATCGGCGCGAATGCGCTCGGCCGACTCGCGCCCCAGTGAGCGCAGCTCGTTGGCGTACTCGGTCCGCTGGGTTTCCATCCGGTCGAAGACCGAATTGAGCACCTGCTCGGTCAGCTCGATCCGCTTGATGCGGACATCGATCACGTCGATCCCGAAGTCCTGGAAGCGCTCGTCGGCGCGAGCCACCAGGCGCTCCATCATGGTCCGGCGCTGCTCGGAGACCACTTCGCTGAGCGTCCGCTGCGCGAATTCATCACGCAGGTCGTTCCGGATCAGCTGGCCCAGGCGCGAGCGGGTAAACATCATGTCGCCCCCCTGGGTGGAGACGTAGAACTGGCGCGGGTCGGTGATCTGCCACTTGACGTAGTAGTCGACCTCGACGAACTTCTGCTCGGCCGTATTCATCTGTTCCGGCTGCATGTCGAGGGTGATCAGGCGACGCTCGAGCTTCACCACGTTGTTGATGAAGGGCATCTTGAGGTGCAGCCCGGGCTCGTAGTCGGCACGCACGACCTCACCGAGACGGAACTTGATCGCGTACTCGGTTTCCTTGACCACGAACAGGCTGTTCAGGCCGATGATCACGGCCAGCACCAGCAGGATAGGAATCAGGATTCTCATATCAACGTCCCTCCCGGCCGCTACGGGCTCTCGGGTCGGTGGTGGACTCGCGGCCACGCTGCTGATCGCTGGGGAGCATCAGCGGGGGGGGTGGCGCGGTGGCCGAGGCATTTCCGCCCAGTCGATCCAGGGGCAGATAGAACATGTTGTTGGACCCATCGACGTCCATCAGGATCTTGGAGGAGCGACCGTAGACGCGCTCGAGGGTTTCGAGATAGAGCCGCTCGCGGGTGACTTCCGGCGCCTGCGCATATTCCGTGTAGATGGAAATGAAACGATCGGCCTCACCGGTGGCCCGAGCGATCACCGACTCCTGATAGCCGCGTGCCTCTTCCAGGATGCGAGCCGCGCGACCACGCGCCTCGGGCACTTCCTGGTTGGCGTAGGCCTGAGCCTCGTTGGCAAAACGGATCTGGTCCTCACGTGCCCGGACCACATCGTCGAAGGCCTGGCGCACCTGGGAGGGCGGGCGTACTTCCTGCAAGTTGAACGAGGTGATCTCTATGCCCGGCTGATAGCGGCTGATCACTTCCTCGAGCAGCATCTGGCTGTCCAGGGCAATCTGGTTTCGCCCGACTTCCAGGATGTAGTCCATGTCGTTGGTGCCGATGATTTCGCGAATCGAGCTGTCGGCGGCCTGGGACAGGGAATCGATCGGGTCCTGAACGTTGAACAGGAAGGACTCGGGCTCGACGATCCGGTACTGGATCGCGTAGGCCAGGTCGATCAGGTTCTCGTCGCCGGTCAGCATGCGGCTCTGGTTCTCCAGGGAGCTGACCCGGGAGACGTTGACCTTGATGACTTCTTCCACCGGCGTCGGCAGGGTGAAGTTCAGGCCGGGGTTCAGGTTGCGCGCGTGCTCACCGAAGCGCAGCACGACCCCTCGCTCGGATTCGTCGATGATGTGGATCGAAGTGAAGGCGACCCAGATCACCAGCAGCAAGGCGACGAGCAGCAGAATGCCCCCGAAGGACGGACCTCCGGCCGAACCACTGCCACGCTCGCCATCGTCGCCACCGCCCATGATCTTCTTCAGGCGACGTTGCACGTTGGCGAACACCTCATCGAGATCGGGCGGCTGCTGTCCGTTGCCTCCCTTCCAGGGATCGCGATCATCACCACCACCGCTTCCACGGCCGGGTTCATTCCAGGGCATTGCTGTCTCCGTTGATCTTCGCTGGGCCCGCGCATCGGTCCCGCTCGACCGGTCCCGCGGGAGCGGAACGGGTCAGCGCTGAGTGGCCGACGCCAAGCCGATTAGTTTAACAGGACTTCCTCGACCAGTTTGCCATCGGCCCCGCCAAGGCGCGTCAACAAGCGGGCATCGCGACGGTCGAGTTCCACCTCGAGATGGCAGATGCCCTCCTCGTCGATTCGCTCCTGCTGGACCACGCCGAGCGCGAACAGCCGCGAGCGGAGGCGGGCATGGTCGGGGCCCAGATCGATCCAGCGGTGGATCCGACCCTCACCGACCCGCTCGCTCAGGGCCCGTTTGAGCGCGTCCATGCCCTCGCCGGTCGCCGCCGACACCCAGACGGCGCGGATTTCGCCGCCCTCGTCACGCTCGAGCCCCGGCGCATGATCGGTCAGATCGGCCTTGTTGTAGACCCGAAGCAGGGGCAGATCCGCCGCCCCGATGTCGTCGAGCACTTCTTCGACCACGGCCTGATGCCGCGCCCGGTCCGGATCGGCCGCGTCGATGACGTGCACCACCAGGCTTGCCCCCAGGGTTTCTTCCAGGGTGGCACGGAAGGCGGCCACCAGCTCGTGCGGCAGATCGCGGATGAAACCCACGGTATCGCTGAGCAGTACCGGGCTGCCGGCCAGGCTCTCGATGCGGCGCACCGTGGGATCGAGGGTGGCGAACAATTGATCCCTGGCCATCACAGCCGATTCGGTCAGTCGATTGAACAGGGTGCTCTTGCCGGCGTTGGTGTAGCCGACCAGCGCGATCAACGGGGTTTCGCCCCGCTCGCGGGCGCGGCGTCCCTCGGCGCGGCGCTGCTCGACCTTGTCGAGGCGTGCGGTCAGGGCCCGGATGCGATTGGCCAGCAGACGACGGTCGGTTTCGAGCTGGGTTTCGCCGGGCCCGCGCATGCCGATCCCACCTCGCTGTCGCTCGAGGTGGGTCCAGCCACGCACCAGCCGCGTGGACAGGTGCTTGAGCTGGGCCAGCTCGACCTGCAGTTTGCCCTCGTGCGAGCGTGCCCGCTGGGCGAAGATGTCAAGAATCAGCGTGGTCCGGTCGAGCACGTTGACGCCCAGGCGTCGCACCAGGTTTCGCTCCTGGATGGGTGACAGACGCCCGTTGACGAGAACCAGCTCCGCCGAGAGTTCGGCCACGCGTTCGGCCAGCTCGTCGACCTTGCCGGAACCGACCAGGTACTTGGGGTCAGGACGCGAGCGTGGCGCCTGCAGCTCGCCGACGATCTCCAGGCCCGCCGATTCGGCCAGACGCCGGAATTCCTCGCGCGAGTCCTGGTCGTCGGAACGCTCGATGACCGGATGAAGCAGTATCGTCCGTGCCGGCGCCCCGGAGGCGCGGGCTTCGACGTCTGCGGTGCCGACCTCGATCAGGAGTCCTGCGCCTCCCCGTGCTCGCTCATGCGCACATTGCGCGCCGGGACCACGGTAGAAATCGCGTGCTTGTAGATCATCTGACTGACGGAGTTCTTCAGCAAAATCACGAAGTTATCGAAGGATTCGATCTGCCCCTGAAGCTTGATGCCATTGACCAGATAGATCGACACCGGCACATGCTCGCGCCGGAGCGCATTCAGAAATGGATCTTGCAGCGATTGACCCTTGGACATTTATTGACTCCTTGGTATGCGTCTTTTCGTTGAATTCGTGGGTCGACTGTCTTCAATCCAGTGATGGGCCCGAGCGGTGCTCTGTCAATTCCGCCGCCTCATCGAGCTGTTTGGAAAACCCCTGTACCTGCCTGAAAATACTATCAATTGCAGCGCCTTTCTGTGAATCATACCAGAGAGCCGCGCGCATCTGGCGCAGGGCCGTCAACTGACGCTTGGCCAGCTGCCGGGTCGCCGCTCGCGCCCGCTGCAGAAAGCTCTCCTGGTCGAAACGGCCGGCGAGGAAATCCCAGGCCTGACGATAGCCGACGCTTCGGATCGCGGGCAGATCCGGCCCCAGATCACCCCGCTTGCGCAGCGCAGCCACCTCGTCGAGAAAGCCCTCGGCCACCATCCGTTCGAAGCGCAGGGCGATGCGATCGTGCAGCACCTTGCGATCGGAGGGCGTGATCACCAGGCGCAGAGTGTCGAGACGGGCCAGGCGATTACCGGTCTGCCAATGGCTTGGGCCCTTGCCGGTCAGACGAAGGATCTCGACGGCGCGGAGCAGGCGCTGCGGGTCATTCGGGCGGATCCTGGCGGCAGCTGCCGAGTCCGCCGAAGCGAGCTCGGCGTGCAGACCGCGACCGCCGTCTTCGGCAAGTTCGGTCGCGAGCTGCTCTCGCAGGCTCGGATCGGCCGGCGGCAGTGGATCGAGGCCGTAGATGAGCGCGCGAAGATAGAGCGTGGTGCCTCCCACCAAGACGGGCAGACGGCGCGCGGCCCGAGCCTCCCGCATGGCCGCTTCGCAATCCTTGACGAAGTCCGCGGCGGAGTAGGCCTCGGCGGGATCCCGGATATCGATCAGGGCATGGGGGTAGCGAGCCAGGGTTACCGCATCGGGCTTGGCTGCACCGATGTCGAGGCCACGGTAGACCTGGGCCGAATCCACGCTGATCAAGGCCACGTCGAAGCGATCGGCCAGCGCCATGGCCACATCGGTCTTCCCCGCCGCCGTCGGGCCGGTCAGGATGACCGCGGGCGGCAGATCGGCACCCGATCGCGGGTCACTGACCACGCAGGAAGAGCCGGTCGAGGGATTTCATGTCCAGCTGCACCCAGGTCGGCCGGCCGTGATTGCATTGATCACTGCGCTCGGTTCGCTCCATGTCGCGCAACAAGCGGTTCATCTCGTCGATGTTCAGGCGCCGATTGGCGCGCACCGAGCCATGGCAGGCCATGGTCGAGAGCAGCTCGTCGATCGCAGTCTCGACGCGTTCGCTGCGGCCCAGCTCGGCCAGATCCGCCAGCAGGTCCCGGACCAGACCCAGGGGATCGGAGGTCGCCAGCAGGCTCGGCACGGCGCGCACGATCACGCTCTCCGGACCGGCCAGATCGAGCTCGAAGCCCAGCCGGCCGAGGTCCTGCCCATGGGTCTCCAGAGCCTGCACCTCACGTCGTGACACGGCCAGCTTCTCGGGCACCAGCAAACGCTGGGAACGAACCCGATCCTCTCCCCAGCTGCGCTTGAGCTGCTCGTAGACGATCCGCTCGTGTGCGGCATGCATGTCGACCACGACCAGGCCCTGGGCATTTTCGGCGAGCACGAACACACCATGGATCTGCGCGACCGCGAAGCCCAGGGGCGGCATGTCGCCGGCATCCACCGCTTCGATCCGGTCGGATCCGGACCCGCCTTCGGCCTGGACGAGGCGAGCGTAGCTCGACACCGCATCACCCACCGCGAGCCCCAGACCGGACTGGGACGGGGAGCGCTCGACGCTCGCCCGGCCCGTGAAGCCGAAAAACTCGGGACGCGCACCGGACGAGGCCGCCACGCCCTGCCCCGGTCTCGTCTCGGCCAGGGCCTGATTGATGGTCGAGAAGAGAAAATCATGCACCAGGCGGCCGTCGCGAAACCGCACCTCGGTCTTCTGTGGGTGGACGTTGACGTCCACGCGCCTCGGATCGAGGTCCAGTCGCAGCACGAAGGCCGGATGCCTGCCGTGAAAAAGGACGTCCCGATAGGCCTGGCGAATCGCGTGCGCGACCAGCCGATCGCGAACCAGGCGTCCGTTGACGAAGAAGAACTGCTGATCGGCCTGACTGCGCGAATAGGCCGGCCGCGCCACCCAACCCGACAGACGCAAGCCCGCATGATCGCGCTCGAGTTCGAGGGCCTGCTCGACGAAGCCCTGCCCGCAGACATCCGAGACCCGCCTGAGCCAGCCGGCCTGATCGGCCACGGGCGCCAGACGCCGCACGGCACGGCCGTCGTGGAAGAGTTCGAAACCCACCTCCATATTGGCCAGCGCCAGGCGGCGGACGAGCTCATCGATATGGCCGAACTCGGTGCGCTCGGTCCGGACGAACTTGCGCCGCGCCGGCACGTTGTAGAAGAGATCACGAACATCGATCACGGTGCCCGTGGGCATGCCGGCCGGCTGTGGTTCGGACAGGGTACCGCCTTCGGCTTCGATCGCCTGCCCGCTCTGGGCGTCGGCGGGTCGAGAAGCCAGGCGAAGTCGGGACACGGAGGCGATGGAGGCCAGGGCCTCGCCTCGGAAACCGAAGCTGGCCACGGCTTCGAGATCGTCCAGATCGGCGATCTTGCTGGTGGCATGTGGCGCCAGGGCCAAATGCAGCTGATCGGCCTCGATCCCGGCCCCGTTATCGGTGACGCGAATGCGGCGAGTGCCGCCCTGCTCCACATCGACGCGGATACGATCCGCGCCGGAATCCAGACTGTTCTCGATCAGTTCCTTGACCACCGAGGCCGGCCGCTCGACGACCTCGCCGGCAGCGATCTGGTTGATGAGATGCGTAGAAAGTTGTCGAATCGGCATGCCGCTCAGTTTAGCGACATGCGGCCTTCAGGATTGGACGATCGAGACGGGGGAACGACTCAGCTGCCGGTCGGGATCACCAGCACTGCCCCAGGATGGATCACATCGTCGTCGAGACCATTGGCCTCACGCAGGCGATTGACATTGACCTGATAACGACGCGCGATGACGCCCAGGGTGTCGCCGCGTTCGACCACGTGTCGGCCACGCGTCCGGTTGTTGGCAAACCAGGTCCCCTGCGGTGCCGTCTGACGGAAGTGCTCATCCACGCCCCGGGCGATCGCGGCGGCAATCCGCTCCCGATGCTGGGGATTGTTCAGGTTGTTTTCGTCCTGCGGATTGCTGATGAAGCCCACTTCCACGAGGATGCTGGGCACATCCGGCGAGCGCAGCACGACGAAATTCGCGCGCTCGACCTGAGAGCGATGGCGGCGGCCGACCGTGTCGAGCTGGGTGAGCACGGATTCCGCAGCGCGGGAACTGTACTCGAGGGATGCACTCTGCGACAGATCCAGCAGCACCGAACTGAGCATGTCGTCACCTCGGTCGAGGCGAACGCCGCCGATCAGGTCCGACTGGTTCTCGCTCTGGGCGAGCAGGCGGGCGGCCTCGCTGGAGGCGCCCCGTCGAGAGAGGATGTAGACCGAACTGCCGCGCACCCGGAAATCACGAAAGGCATCGGCGTGGATGGAAATGAACAGGTCCGCCTCGGCATTCCGAGCGCGCCCGTAGCGCTCCTGCAGGGGAACGAAGTAATCATCGGTGCGAATCAGCACGCCGCGCATGCCGGGCATCGCGTTGATGCGCTCCTCGAGCGCCCGGGCAATGGCCAGCGTGACGGTCTTTTCGAACACACCGCTCGGCCCGATGGCCCCGGGATCCTCACCGCCATGACCGGCGTCGATCGCAACGATCATTTCACGCTCACCGGTGGTCGCTGCCCGGACCACCTCTCGCACGCGTTCGGTAGCGGTCTGTGCGTTCTCAGGGGTCAGGTCGATGACCAGGCGATGTCCGTACTCACCGGCAGGATCCAGCAGGAAGCTCTGCGGCTTGGCGTTTTCCTCGAGATCGAAGACCACCCGCAGATCGCTGCCGTTGCGAACGCCATGGCGAACGGCTTCGATGACGCCGCTGCGCTCCGGGTCGATGGACAGCTGGTGCTCGATCGACGTGCCATCGATATCGACGACGACGCGTGCGGGATCATCCAGGGTGAAGAGGCGGTAGTCGACGCGGCCGTCGAGATCGAGCACGGCTCGCGTGCTGTCCGGACCCGCCCAGACGCGCAGGTTGCGGACCTCCGAAGCGAAGACGAGGGCGCTACCCGTCAAGGCCAACACCACCAGTCCGATTCTGCACAGCGTTCCAGTCACGAAGCTTCCCGAGCAGGACTCTATCTGCAATCTTGCCCCCATTCTCGAACTTTTTCAAGTCAAAACGGCAAGATACAAGAACAACTGAAGGCTTCTTCTGCAGAAAGCCGCCCATGAGCCCGGAAGTCCGGTTGGTTCAGTCCATGGCGAGCTTGATGCGAAGCAGGGTTCTGAGTTCCGGCGCCTTGCTCTCGGGAACCACTTCGGACAGGCTGACCCGGTCAAGGCAGTCGATGAACTGGCTCTTCGCCCGATGCAGGACGGAGCGCAGGCGACAGGCCGGCGTGATCACGCACTCGTTGTCGGCACGCATGCACTCGACCAAGCCCAGATCCGGCTCCATCAGGCGCACCACCTCGCCGATATTGATGTCTTCGGCGGGCCGGGCCAGCTTCACCCCGCCATTGACGCCGCGGGCGGAATCCACGAAGCCGTCGGCCGCCAGCTGCTGCGCCACCTTCATCAAGTGGTTCTTCGAGATTCCGTAGGCATCGGAGATCTCGCCGATCGTGCTGCGACGCTCCCCCTGAACCGCCAGGTAGATCAGCATCCGCAGTGAATAGTCCGTATAGCGTGTAACCCGCATGACGCGCCCCTGAATGCTCCAGCTTGTCCCGACATCGCCAACGCCCTCATCAAAGGGCGAGCCTCGAGAGTAATGGGTTGTCGGGATCGTAGTAAAGCGGATGTCGCGTTTTTGTGGTTGCGCTCGGTCACGGACCGTCACTAGTCTCGCGGCGGAAGAAACTCCAGGGGATTCTCGGGTTCGCCGTTGCGCCGGATCTCGAAGTGCAGCACGGCCTGGTCGGTCTCGTCCAGGCCCATTTCTCCGATCGGCTGACCGGCCCGGACACGAGCGCCCTCGGCAACCAGACGACGGCGATTGTGCCCATAGGCCGACAGCATCGTGGCCGAATGCTTGATGATGATCAGCTCCCCGTAGCCGATCAGCGCCGTGCCGCTGTAGACGACTTCCCCATCGGCCGCTGCCACCACGGTCTGACCTGCCTGCCCCCGGATGCCGATGCCACGGCGCGCCGCCGAGGCGTCGAAGGCCCGGGCGACGGCACCGGCCGTCGGCCAGCGCCAGTCGACACCGGCCACCCGGCGACTTGCTCCCGAGCTCGGGGCAGGCTGGGGTGACGATGGCGAGGATTCGGCCGGCGCGGAGGGTCGAACCGCCGGCTGCGTGCTGGCCGGGGGCACAGAGCGAGGAGGCGCCGGTTCGGGAGCGGGCGGGCGGACCTCGCGGGCGACGGGCGGCGCGGTCAGACGGATTTCCTGCCCGGGCCGGATGGTGTAAGGCGCACTCATGCCGTTCCAGCTGGCCACCGATCGCCAATCGAGGCCGTAGCGAAAGGCAATGGAGTACAGGGTGTCACCGCGCCTGATCTCGTAGACGGCGGGCGCCGGACCGGGTGCGGGTCGGCTCGCCCGAGGCGGCGGCTGTTCACGACGATCTTCGACGGGTGCCGGTTGCCAGGGCGCGCAGGCGGTCAGCCCGCCCGCGATCAGCAGCGTGGCGAAAAGGCCGGAGAGGAGACGCCCTACAGCCACCACCACACCAGGCCAGCCACGGCCGCGATGATCAGGACCGACCAACCGATCAGATCCACCCATTCGCGCAGTCGCTCCTCGGCCCGAGCACCACCGGCCCAGACCAGGCCGGCCACCAGATAGAATCGAGCACCCCGGCCGATCAGGCTGCCGGCCACGAAGCCAAGCAGGGGCATGCCCAGGGCGCCACCCGCGATGGTGATGATCTTGAAGGGGATCGGCGTGAACCCGGCGATGATCACGAACCAGATGCCGTAGTCCCTGAAGGCGTCCACGGCACGCTCGTAGTGATGGGCATAGCCCACACGCTCGATGAATGGGTAGATCGCGTCCAGGGCCAGGTGGCCGATCAGGTAGCCGATCAGCCCCCCGAGCACCGAGGTCAGCGTCGTCAGCAGCGCAAGACGCCAGGCACGGTCCCGCCGCGCCAGCACCATGGGTGCCAGCATCACATCCGGGGGGATCGGAAAGACCGTGGCCTCGGCCAGGGACAGTGCCGCCAGGTAGCGCTCGGCGTAACGATGGCGGGACCAGTGCAAGGCACGATCATACAGGGCCCTGAACATATGCCCGCCCTACTCCAGACCGCTGAGCAGCGGCACGAAGATGACCGGGCCGAGGTCCTCCCGCTCGAAGCCCGTCGCCGTGCGGGTGACGCGGGTCAGACGCTGGCCCTGCCCATCGTTCATCGGCGCGACCAGCACACCGCCCTCGTCGAGTTGCTCGAGGAGCGCATCCGGCACCTCGCCCCCGGCCGTCACCACGATGGCATCGAAGGGCGCCTGCGTCGGCCAACCCTCCAGACCATCGGCATGCCGGGTCAGGATGTTGTGGAGGCCGAGACGATGGAAGCGCTGTCGGGCGGTCCGCACCAGTTCGCCGATCCGCTCGGTGGTGAAGACCCGATCGCACAGACGGGCGAGGATGGCGGCCTGATAACCCGACCCGGTGCCGACTTCGAGCACCTTGCGCAGCGGTCGCTCGCCATGGATGGCGGCGGTCATCAGGGCCACGACGTAGGGCTGGGAAATGGTCTGCCCACGCCCGATCGGCAGGGCCGTGTCCTCGTAGGCTCGCGATGACAGGGCTTCATCCACGAACAGATGACGCGGCGTCGCGGCGATCGCCTCGAGCACGGCTTCGTCCCGAATACCCTTGTCGCGGAGCCTGGTCACGAGACGCTGACGCGTCTTCTCCGAGGTCATCCCGATGCCACGCTGGATGGGATCGGCGATCATTCTTCGCCGGCACCTTCGCCGTTCAGGGCCTCGATCCAGTGACTGACCTGATCGAGCGCCTGGTAACGGGTCAGATCGACGTGAATCGGCGTCACGGACACATAGCCCTTGCGCACCGCATTGAAGTCCGTGCCGGGCCCGTTGTCCTGCTCGCCACCCGGCGGGCCGATCCAGTAGAACGGTCGACCGCGCGGATCTTCGAGGGGAATGACGTTTTCCGATCGGTGACGGTGGCCCAGACGGGTGGTCTCGAAGCCCTTGATCTCCTCCCAGGGCAGGTCCGGCACGTTCACATTCAGGATCGTGTCCGCGGGCAGCGGCTCGGCGACCAGACGACGCATCAATATGGTGGCCGCCCGAGCCGCGCTTTCGTAATGGCGCGGACCTTCCCGCCCGTAGGACAGGGAGACCGCCATGGCCGGCAGCCCCAGGAAACGACCTTCCATCGCGGCTGCCACGGTGCCGGAATACAGCACGTCGTCACCCATGTTGGCGCCGGCGTTGATCCCGGACACCACCATATCGGGCTCGGCTTCGAGCACCCCGGTGATGGCCACGTGGACACAGTCGGTCGGCGTGCCGTAGACCTTGTAGACGCCCTCGCCCTGGCGTTCGACGCGAATGGGCTGATCGAGTGTCAGAGAGTTGCTGGCGCCGGAGCGATCGCGATCCGGCGCGACGACGGTCACGCGGTCGCAGTGCTTGGCCAGACCCTCGGACAACAGGCGAATTCCGGGCGCATACAGCCCGTCGTCATTGGAAATGAGAATATGCATGCTTGAATTGGCTGGAATCAAGACGTAACTATAAAGGAATCCCGGCATGAGCGGCACGTCCGAAAGGAGCTTGCATGGCCATCGATGACGAAGACCGCGAGCTGTTCCGCTCCGCCGTCGGCGAGGTACGCCGCGTGCGCCATGAGCGCGTCGCGCAACGCGGCACGCCACCCTCCCCCGTCCCGGCCCAGCGTCGCCTCGACGAGGCGGCGGTCATGGACGAGCTCGCCACGGGCCATTTCGACTTCAGCTCGGTCGAGACGGGCGAGGAGCTCCAATGGGTCCGTCCGGGCATGCGCCCCCGACTGGTCAATCGTCTGCGCCGAGGTCACTGGCGCGTCCAGGACGAGATCGACCTCCATCAGATGAACACCCAGGCCGCCGCGGCAACGATTCGGGCGTTCCTGAAGGAAGCGATCCGGGACGGTCTGAGCTGCGTGAAGATCATCCATGGCAAGGGCCTGCGTTCGGGCCCGGATGGGCCCCGGATCAAGCAGATCACGGCCCGCCTCCTCGCCCGCCACGACCGCGTGGTCGCCTTCGCCTCCGCACCCCCCCATGACGGGGGCACGGGCGCCGTGTACGTACTGCTACGCCAGGTGGCCTGAACGATGGACAGCGCCTTTGCCGCCCTGCTACTGCTCGCCGCCGTCAGTCTCTGGTGGTACTCGGCCAACCGCGCCCGCGAGCAGGCCCGGGAGCACGCCCGTCGCTTCTGTCAGAAGCAGGAATGGCAATTGCTGGACCAGACCGTGGCCCTGGCCTTCATGCGCCCGACTCGTGCGTCCGGCCGATGGGAATGGCGCAGGCTCTACCGCTTCGAATTCAGCCCCGATGGCGGCGGCCGGCGACGCGGTGAGGTTCTGATGCTCGGAGACCGCCTGGCCGCGCTGCGCGGCGAACTCGAGGACGGCGGGCACCTGGTGGAATGAGGGCCCGCGTTGGCGGGCCCTGAGCTACTTGACGACCTTCAGCGATGGCCGGGAGCGAGGGCGCTCCGGGCCGTCGTCGCCTTCGGCCTCCGACCGTCCGTCCGACTCCGGCGAGCTGTCCAGCCCCTCTTCGTCGGGAAACATCATGCCGCGTCCATTCTCGCGCGCATAGATTCCCTCGACTGCCGCCATCGGCACGCTCACCGCCTGCGACACCCCGCCGAAACGGGCCACGAAGGTCACCAGATCGGCATCCATGAGCAGGTCACGAACGGCCGTGGGGGAGATGTTCAGCACGACTCGATCGTCCTGGCGAGCGGCGTCCGGCACCCGGAGCCCCGGGTCGTCGGCATTGATCAGCAGGTGCGGAGTCAATCCGGAATCGACGATCCATTCGTGCATCGCCCGCAACAGGTACGGGCGACTGGGCAGCATCGGGGCCTCACTCATTCCGACTCGCGCATCAGGCGCTCGGCCTCGGTCAGGCTACGCTGGAAGGAATCCCGACGGAACATGCGCTCCATGTACTGGTTCAGCTTGGGAGCCTGCTTGACCGTCAGGTTGATGTCGTAGGCCGGAAGACGCCACAGCAACGGCACCAGGGCGCAATCGGCCAGCGACAGCTCTTCGTTCAGGATGAAGGGGGTCAGACCGAAGAAATCGTCGGCGGCGATCAGACTGTCACGCAGCTGCTTCTTGGCCGCTGCCACCTTCTTCTCGCCGCCGGAGGTCTCGATGATCTGACCGGCCTCGATCCAGTCCCGGTGCATCCGGTACATGGCCAGACGCAGCCGGGACCGTGACACCGGATCCACCGGCATCAAGGGCGGATGCGGGTAGCGTTCGTCCAGGTACTCGGTGACCACCCAGGTGCCGTAGAGCACCATGTCGCGATCGACCAGAGTCGGCGTCTCACCGTAGGGGTTGAGCTCGGCCAGGTCGGCCGTGGCCGCCCGATCCTGCTCGACGTGGATGATCTCCACGTTGATGCCCTTCTCCGCCAGCACGAAACGCACCCGGTGGCAGTTCAGGCAATTCTCCGAAGAGTACAGCGCCATCATGTTCAAGACCCTCTTGTTACGGTGAGCTGGACGAGACGCCGCCTCACTTCTTCACGTCCTTCCAGTATTCCTGATAGAGCAGGTAGGAGAGGAAGGTGAACAGGGAGAGGAACAGCAACACCCAGGCGCCCATGCGCTCGCGCTTGAGCACGGCCGGCTCGGCCATGTAGCTCATGAAGGCCACGAGATCGCGAACGGCCGCGTCGAATTCCTCTTCGCTCATCATGCCCGGTTGATCGAGCTCCAGGGACACGACCTGCGTGTGTGGCGTGCCGGCCTCGTCGACCACCGTTTCGGTGATCGGACGCTGCACGCCCTGCAGCTCCCACAGCACGTTCGGCATGGCCGCGTTCGCCAGCACCGTGTTGTTCCAGCCCTCGTCGGACAGGTAGTAGCTGCGCAGGAAGGTGTAGATCCAGTCCTCACCACGCGAGCGGGCGGTCAGGGTCAGGTCGGGCGGCGCCTTGCCGAACCAGGCCGTGGCCTGCTCGTAGGGCATCGAGGTCTTCATGTAGTCGCCGATTTCCTGGTCGCCGAGGATCAGGAACTGCTCGATCTCCTCCTCGCTCAGCTCGAGGTCCTCGCTGAGGCGCTGGTAGCGCATGTACTGGGCGGAGTGGCAGCCCATGCAGTAGTTCACGAACATGGCCGCGCCGCGCTGCAGCGAGGCGATGTCGTGCACGTTGACGTTGGCGTGGTCATAGTCACCGCCGCCCGCCGCCTGGGCCGTCAGCCCCAACATGCCGGCCAGCAGGCCGACGAAGCTCTTGGAAAGTTTCATTATTTCGTCACCCGTTCCGGTACCGGTTTGGTTTTCTCCATCGATGTCACCACCGGCAACAGGATGAAGAAGGCGAAGTAGACGAAGGTCCAGATGCGCGACTCGAGCGTCTCGATCGGCGTGCCGGAACCCATGCCCAGCATGCCGAGACGCACGAAGCCGATGGCGAACACGGCCAGCAGGATCTTGCTGCCCCAGCCCTTGTAGCGGATCGAGCGGACTTTGGATCGATCGAGCCACGGCAGCAGGAACAGCACCGCGATGGCCGCGCCCATCAGGACCACGCCCAGCAGCTTGTCCGGCACGGCGCGCAGAATGGCGTAGTAGGGCGTGAAGTACCAGACCGGCACGATGTGCTGAGGCGTCACCAGCGGGTTCGACGGCGCGAAGTTGTCCGGCTCCAGGAACAGGCCACCCATCTCCGGTGCATAGAAGATGATGAAGGCGAACAGCAGCAGGAACATGCCGGCCCCGAAGATGTCCTTCACCGTGTAGTACGGGTGGAACGGAATGCCGTCACGCGGGCGGCCGGCTTCATCCTTGTTCTTCTTGATGTCGACGCCGTCCGGATTGTTCGAGCCGACCTCGTGCAGCGCGGCCAGGTGGAGCACCACCAGCATCAGCAGCGCCAGCGGCAGCGCGATCACGTGCAGGGCGAAGAAGCGGTTCAGGGTGGCGTCGGCGATGTAGTAGTCCCCACGGATCCACTCGACCAGGGCGTCCCCGACCACGGGAATGGCACCGAACAGGGACACGATCACCTGGGCACCCCAGTAGGACATCTGGCCCCAGGGCAGCACGTAGCCCATGAAGGCCTCGGCCATCAGCACCAGGTAGATCAGCATGCCCAGGATCCAGACCAGTTCGCGCGGCTTCTGGTAGGAGCCGTACATCAGGGCTCTGAACATGTGCAGGTAGACGACCACGAAGAAGGCCGAGGCGCCGGTGGAGTGCATGTAGCGGATCAGCCACCCCCACTCGACGTCGCGCATGATGTATTCGACCGAACCGAAGGCCAGGGCGGCGTCGGGCTTGTAGTGCATGGTCAGGAAGATCCCGGTCAGGATCTGGTTGACCAGGACCAGCAGGGCCAGCGAACCGAAGAAGTACATCACATTGAAGTTCTTCGGCGCGTAGTACTCGCTGACGTGCGATTTCCAGAAATCGGTGACCGGCAGTCGCTGATCGACCCACTGGTAGAGAGAGTCGACGCTCTTGCTCAGGGTACTGGCGGGCTTGGCCATGTCAGGCAACTCCTTGTTCCGGATCGACACCGACGACGATGCGATCCTCATCGATGAAGTGATAGGGCGGCACGAGCAGGTTCAGCTGCGCCGGCACGCCACGGAACACGCGACCGGCCAGGTCGAAGGTCGACTTGTGGCAGGGGCAGTAGAACCCACCCTTCCAGTTCTGGTCGAAGGGCTGGGCCTCGATCTCGGGACGCAGCTCGGGCACGCAGCCCAGGTGCGTGCAGTGGATGTTCAGCACGAGGATTTCAGGGCGAATCGACCGGTAGGTGTTCTTCGCGTACTCGGGCTGCTGGCCGGTCACGTCGGAACCCGGATCACGCAGGCGATCGCCCAGGCCCTCGAGCTCGGCGAGCATCCGCTCGGTGCGGCGCATGATGCCGATGGCCTGGCCGCGCCACTGGACGCGGGTCATCTGGCCCGGCTCGAGGTCGCCGATGAAGACTTCGACCGGAGCGCCGACCATGCGCGCCTTGGCGCTCGGCTTCCAGGAGGCGACGAACGGCCAGGCTGCCAGGCCTGCACCCACGGCGCCGACGATGCCGGTGCCGGCCAGCAGCAGGCGGCGACGCGACTGGTCGGTCTGCGGCTGGATGGAATCAGGTGAATCGGTTTCGGACATGAAATACTCCCGAGCTAACGAGTCTGGGTCAGGTCGGCATGTCCTGCCGCGCCTGACGAACATTGCAATCCACGAGCCCGGCTCGGACCCTCGAAACAGGGAGGCTGCGATGGTCGATATCGCACCCGCGGCCGGACACTACGAGAACTCAATCCGTTATTTTAGCGAAAAATTAAGGGTTATCACAATTATACTGGCCTTCTGTAAGCGCTGGTGACCGCTTTGCGGCTCATCGAGGGTCGTCGATCCGGCGCCTGCAGCGGAGCCCGAAACCCTCGCGCCCCTGGGGACGCCACCGATTTGATCAAGATCTTCCAATTCATCGCGCAGTTCATCGTGCTGGGCCTGGCCGTCGCATTCGTCGCCGTCTACCTGCGACCGGATCTGCTGCCTGCCCTCGAACCGGCGGCTGCGCCCTCGGCGCCCCATAGCTATGCCAACGCGGTCAACGCCACGGCGCCCTCGGTGGTCAGCATCTACACCCGGACCCTGGTGACCCAGCCCCTGTTCGAGAATCTCTCGGACCCCCTGTACCGGGCGCTCTACCAGGAGCGTACCGTCACCCTGCCCCGACGAGGCCTGGGGTCGGGGGTGATCGTGTCGCCCGACGGTTTGATCCTGACCACTCGCCACGTCATCTCCGACGTCGACAACATCGTCGTCGCCCTGTTCGACGGACGCATCGCCGAGGCTCGCGTGGTCGGCAGCGATCCGGGCACGGATCTGGCCGTGCTCAAGATCGAGATGGACAACCTGCCGGCGGCCAGCCTGGCCACGGACGCCAATCTGCGAACCGGCGACGTCGTGCTGGCCATCGGCAACGCCTTCGGCCTGAGTCACACGGTCACGATGGGCATCGTCAGCGCCACGGGTCGTGGCCAGCTCAACCTGACCACCTTCGAGGACTTCATCCAGACCGATGCGGCGATCAACGCGGGCAACAGCGGCGGCGCCCTGGTCAACCCCGCGGGCCAGGTCGTCGGCATCAACTCCGCCTCCCTCAGTCAGTCGATCGGCGCCCAGGGCATCAGCTTCGCCATCCCTGCACCGCTGGCCAGCCAGATCATGACCCAGATCGTCGAGTACGGTCAGGTCCAGCGCGGCTGGATCGGCGTGGATCTCATGGACCTCTCGCTGGCCCTGCAGCTCGGTGAGCGGACGGTCACCGGCGCCCGCGTCGCGCGAGCGGCGGCCGGCAGTCCGGCCTGGGAGGCGGGTCTGCGTCCCGGTGACATCCTGATCAGCGCCGATGGCGATGCGGTCTCGAGCGCCAGGGAGCTGACCCTGCTGATTTCCCAGCGAACCCCCGGCAGCAGCATCGAATTCGAGGTCGTTCGGGGGCGCCAGCTCTTCACCACCAGCGTCGACGTCATCCAGCAACCGCCGCTCGGCACTCGCTGAACGGGCCGCGCCGGCGATTCAGGCCTTGGGCAGGGTCACGCCCCGCTGGCCCTGGTACTTGCCCGCCCGGTCGGCATACGAGGTCTCGCAGGCCTCGTCGGATTCGAGGAACAGGAACTGGGCCACGCCTTCGTTGGCGTGAATGCGCGCCGGCAAGGGCGTGGTGTTGGAGAATTCCAGGGTCACGTGACCTTCCCATTCGGGCTCGAGCGGTGTCACGTTGACGATGATCCCGCAGCGCGCATAGGTCGACTTGCCCAGGCAGATCGTCAGCACGTTGCGCGGGATCCGGAAGTATTCGACGGTGCGCGCCAGGGCGAAGGAGTTCGGGGGAATGATGCAGGTGTCGCCCTTGAAATCGACGAAGCTCGACTCGTCGAACTCCTTCGGGTCCACCACCGCCGAGTTGATGTTCGTGAAGATCTTGAACTCATCGGCGCAACGGCCATCGTAGCCGTAGCTGGAGGTGCCGTAGGAGACCACGCGCCGACCGTCCTCGGCCGAGCGCACCTGGCCGGGCTCGAAGGGTTCGATCATCCCATGGGTTTCGGCCATGTGCCGAATCCAGCGGTCGGACTTGATGCTCACCGTTGACTCCCTGTGTCCTGGACGGTTGATTGGCGGACCCGCATTCTACCGGAAGGCCGGGGGTCAGGAACCGGCCGCTTCATTCGACGATGCGGATCTTCGGCATGCGAATGGTCTGGTTGCGGGCCTGCAGGGACAGACGCGCGCCGACCCGGCGGGCAATGTCCCGGAATCGTTGCGCCACCGGGTGCTCCGGGTCCGCGGCCACGATCGGCGCGCCGGTGTCGGTCGAGCGACCGAGGCCAGCATCCAGGGGGATTTCGCCGAGCAGGCTCAGGCCCGCCTCTTCGGCCATGCGCTGACCGCCGCCGCGACCGAAGATCGCCTCTTCATGCCCGCAGTTCGAGCAGACGTGGGTGCTCATGTTCTCGATCAGGCCCAGCACGGGCACGCGCACCTTGTTGAACATCGCCACCGAGCGTCGCACATCGTCGACGGCCACGTCCTGGGGTGTGGTGACGGTCACCGCCCCCGCCACCGGAATGCGCTGGGCCAGGGTCAGCTGAATGTCACCGGTGCCCGGCGGGAGATCGACGATCAGGTAGTCCAGATCGCTCCACTGGGTCTCGGACACCATCTGCTGCAGGGCCTGGGTCGCCATCGGCCCGCGCCAGATCATCGCCTGATCGACCTGGACCAGCACGCCGATCGACATGACCTGGAGGCCATGGGCACGCATCGGCAGGATGCGCCGGTCGGGCGTGGTCTGCGGCTTGCCTTCCAGGCCCAGCATGCGGGGCTGGCTGGGGCCGTAGATGTCGGCATCCAGCACGCCGACCCGCGCCCCCTCTGCCTGCAGCGCGAGGGCGAGGTTGGCGGCCACCGTCGACTTGCCCACTCCGCCCTTGCCCGAGGCCACGGCGATGACGTTGCCGACACCCGGCAGGGGACTGAGCCCATCCTGAACCGCGTGGGCGACGAGCTCCGTATCGATCTCGACGGTCACGGCGGACACCTGGCCGTCATGGCAGAGCGCGCCCTCGATCATCTCGACCAGCGCCGCATGCCAGCCCGCGGCCGGGTAGGACAACTGCACCCGGACAGCGGCGCGGTCACCGCGCAGACTGAGGCGGATCTGCTCCGCGAAGGGCTGACCCGTGTGAGGGTCGACCAGGGCACTGAGGCGGGCCTGGAGTTCGGATTGAAGCGCGTCGGACATGCGGGCACCGGATCGGAATGAATCGAAGCCGGCATTGTACCGATTGAGGTGCTGGTTCCAGTCGACACCCGTGCGATAATTCGGCCTGCTCCAGAATTCGGCCCGAAGCCAAGCCCTACGCCATGACCGACAAGCGTCGCCTGCTGATCACCGCCGCCCTGCCCTACGCCAATGGTTCGATCCATCTCGGCCACATGCTCGAGTACATCCAGACCGACATCTGGACGCGCTTCCAGCGTGCGCGAGGCCATGAGGTCTGGTTCGCCTGGGCCGACGATGCCCACGGCACCCCGATCATGCTGCACGCCGAGAAGCGCGGCATCAGCCCGGAAGCCCTGATCGAGGAGATGAGCGCCGAGCATCAGCGCGACTTCGCCGATTTCGGACTGTCCCAGGACAATTTCTCGTCGACCCATACCCCGACCAATCAGGCCCTGGTCGAGCGCATCTGGCAGGCGCTGGACGCGGCCGGCGCCGTCACCTCACGCAGCATCGAGCAGTTCCATGATCCGGAGCGCAACATGTTCCTGCCGGATCGCTTCATCCGTGGCCAGTGCCCCAAGTGCGGCGCCGACGATCAGTACGGCGACTCCTGCGAGGCCTGCGGCGCCACCTACGATCCGACCGAACTGGTCGACCCACGCTCGGTGCTCTCCGGCGCCACCCCGGTCCTGAAGCAGACCGAACACTTCTTCGTCTCCCTCGAGCAGTTCCGGGCCAGCCTGAAGACCTGGGTCCGCTCGGGCGCCCTGCAGGACGAAGTGGCCAACAAGCTCAACGAGTGGCTCGATGAGCCGCTGCGCGACTGGGACGTGACCCGCGACGCGCCCTATTTCGGCTTTCCGATCCCTGGCCAGTCCGACAAGTATTTCTACGTCTGGATGGACGCGCCGGTGGGCTACCTCGCCAGTTTCAAGGAAATCTGCGAGCGCGAAGGCCTGGACTTCGATGAATGGACACGGCCCGACAGCGGCACGGAAATGCACCATTTCATCGGCAAGGACATCGTCTATTTCCACTGCCTGTTCTGGCCCGCCATGCTCGAGGGCGCCGGAATGCGCCGCCCCACCGCCGTGCATGCCCATGGCTTCCTGACCGTCAATGGCGCCAAGATGTCCAAGTCCCGCGGCACCTTCATCAAGGCCCGGACCTGGCTGGACCACATCAACGCCGACACGCTGCGCTACTACTTCGCGGCGAAGCTCGGACCCGGACTGGCCGACATCGACCTGAACCTGGAGGACTTCCGCGCTCGGGTCAATGCCGATCTGGTCGGCAAGCTGGTCAACATCGCGTCGCGCTCGGCCGGCTTCGTCCACAAGTTCGGTGGCGGCCGCCTGGCGGCCGAATTGCCCGAGCCCGAGCTCTTCCAGCGCTTCGTCGATGCCCATGAGTCCATTGCCGCCGAGTTCGAATCGCGCAATTTCCAGATGGGCATCCGCCGCATCATGGCTCTCGCCGACGAGGCCAATCGCTACATCGACGAGCACAAGCCCTGGGTGCTGGCCAAGGAAGACGGTCGCGAAGCCGAAGTGCTGGCCATCTGCACCCAGGGCCTCAACCTGTTCCGGACGATGATGATCTGGCTGCAGCCGGTCATCCCGGCCACCGCCGCCGAAGCCGCGGAGTTCCTCGGGACCCCACTGAACGACTTCGACTCGGCCTGCCAGCCACTGCTGGATCATCCGATCAACAAGTTCAAGCCACTGATGAAGCGAATCGAGGCGGAGCAGATCGAACGGGTCCTCGAGGCCAGCAGGGAATCGCTGGCCGCAGCGGCCTCCGAGCCGGCAGCATCCGCGCCTGAAGACGAGAAGGAGGAAACGGACATGATCGAATTCCCGGACTTCGCCAAGGTGGATCTGCGCGTGGCGCGGATCGCCCGGGCCGAACTGGTCGAAGGCGCCGACAAGTTGCTGCGCCTGGAGCTGGACCTGGGTAACGAGACCCGCCAGGTCTTCGCCGGCATCCGCGGGCACTACGACCCGGCGGAGCTGGAAGGCCGCCTGACCGTCATGGTGGCCAACCTGGCGCCGCGCAAGATGCGCTTCGGGGTGTCCGAGGGCATGGTGCTGGCCGCCAGCGAGGGCGGCGGCAAGCCCTATCTCCTCAGCCCGGACAGCGGTGCCACGCCGGGCATGAAGGTGAGCTGAGTCCGCCGCCCGGCGCATCGACGCATGGACCTGCTCCTGATCATCGTCTCGGCGGCCCTGGTCAACAACTTCGTACTGATCCAGTTCCTCGGCCTGTGCCCCTTCCTCGGCGTTTCGGGCAGCGTCGAATCGGCGGCGGGCATGGCCGTGGCCACCGCCTTCGTGCTGACGCTGTCCTCGGTGGCCAGTTACCTTCTTTCCCAGTGGGTGCTCGAGCCGCTGGGCCTGAACTATCTGTCCACGGTGGCCTTCATCGTCGTCATCGCGGCCCTGGTCCAGCTCACCGAACTCGTCCTGCGCCATTCCGCGCCCCTGCTGCATCGGGTGCTCGGCATCTACCTGCCCCTGATCACCAGCAACTGCGCCGTGCTCGGCGTGGCCCTGCTCAATCTGCGCGAACAGCACGATCTGGTCGAATCGGCCGTCTACGGCTTCGGCGCGGCGCTCGGTTTCGGAGCCGTGCTGGTGGCCCTGGCCGCCGCCCGCGAACGCCTGGCCCTGGCCGACGTCCCCGAGAGCTTCCGTGGCGCGCCGATCGGCCTGATCACCGCCGGCCTGATGGCCCTGGCCTTCATGGGCTTCACCGGCTTCGCCAAGCTCTAAGGAACCTCTGAACAAGTCTACGCGGAGCGCGTTTCAGTCGGAGAAGCCGCAGATCGTGCGGTGCGACACGAGTGACAGTAGCCGTAGCGCCGTTCTGCAGGCAGGTACGGTTTGCCCGTAGGGCAAGAAGTGCCTGCCGGAAGAACGATCAGCGCGTTACGGCCGAGTGGCGCAACGTTCGAGATGCGGCTTCTCCGGCGAAACCCATACGGGACGGGCCTTTGCGGGGCCTCCGTCTCGTTTGGGTTCGCTCATTTGGAATGACCAAACCACACGCGCTGATCGTTTCGTCACCAGGCGCTTCTTGCCTTCGGCAAACCGCACCTGGCACGAAACGGCGCTCGCCCAAGCCAAGCCGGAGCCTCCCGCAAAGGCGCCGTCGCGCCCGCGTAGACTTGTTCAGAGGTTCCCTAACCCTCATTGCTCATGACCAACGAGGGCTAGAGCGGCTCGAAATCAGTCACCAGCAGCAACTCGCAGGCGCCATTTCCCGTGTCCGTGCGACGCGTCGAGGTGCGCCAGTAGTAGCCATCGTCACGGTCGATATCGACGAGAAATCCGCGCAGCAGGATTCGATCACTCGCTTCCACGGTCTTGAGCCGTTCGAACAGTTCGGGGCTGCCCGGAATCAGATGCATGTTCGCCGACGACTGCTCGATCTGTGCCCGCGGAATGGGAAACTGGTCCACACGCCAGAAATAGAAGCGGCCTCGCTGGCTGATCTCGATCTGCTCGAGCACCTCGGGATCGGACATCGGCCCCCAGCCGAGCGCCAGATCGATCGGCGCCAGCGATGCCCAGTTGTCGCCGCGGTAATCACGCCTGGACAGAATGCGGGCCGCCACCTGGAACTCGGCCCGAAGGCGGATTTCGAGATCCTCGGCCCGGAAGGCCTGGGGACTCTCGAACAGTCGCTGCAAAGGCGGCTCCTCGATGCTCGGCCCGGCGCCCGGTCGGGGCGCCGGCAAGCCGAGGCTGGCCAGGGTCTCGCTGTAGCCGGCTTCGAATCGGGCGGGCCAGGTCAGCCAGAGGGCGGCGGCGATCACCACGATCCAGACGAATTTCCTCTGCATGCATTCCTCCTTCTTCCAGGAGCCAGGTCGCCGGAGCGGGCAGGCTCACGAGCCCGGAGCGGCCCAGTGCCGAGGCCCGTGCCGTCGCCTGAATACCGATCAATGATACGCGCCCTGCACCCTGCCCGGCGGCCGAGCCGAACCTGGGGCCCCAGGAGCACCGGCACACCGTACACTGTCGACCAGCTCCTGGCGCTCTCCAAAGAACCGGGCTGCCTGCGGTGCCAGGTCAAGCGCAGGCGCAGCACGACCCAGCCCACTCGAACGGCGAGAAGCAACTTCCCATGAAGCGATTCATGACTCTGAGCATCGTCGCCATGATCGTTCTGGCCGTTACTCTTTTCCACGGCTGGAAGACCCGGGATTGGCAGTTATCGGATCCGAGGGGCGGTGCTCGAGCCCCGCTCGCGGAAGCCAGCGGCGCTGATGAAGCTCATCCGGCCGATTCCGGTTCCTTCGGCGAGCCCGCAGGGAAAAGGGACGACCTGCCGGAGCCTGCCACCAGGACTCCGGAGCCCGGTCGCCCGGCCCTTTCATCCGCTCCGACCGCGACGCAATTCCTTCGCGACGCAGCGAAGCACTTCGGCTGGACCGAAAGGCAATTCAGGGAGAACGTGATCCTGTGGTCGGCTCCCTGCCAACAGGCCCGGTCGATGAGCCGTGTTCCTGGCGAGCAACTGGCCAGCCTTGGATTGAACTCCGAGTTCGCCAATGGAACCCTTAGGCTGGCCCAGTTCTGCGGCAATGTCGATCTGGAAGCGAGTCTGGCGACGTTGGATGCCCTCGAGCAGTCTTTGAGCGACGACTGGAACCCTGAAGATGAAAGAAGTCAGCTTGCTTCCGAGGTCGACGAGTTCGGCGTCTCGGAGGCCCTGGTGGACGGGTCCATCCGCTTGTTGCGTTCGTCCCTGGACCGCCTGGATGAAGGAGGCGTTGCAAACCTTCTTGGGGTGATTGCAGACAGAGGGCTTATTGATTCGGAGAGGCTGAGCGCTCCAGAGTTCAGATTCATTGCCCCGCACATCATCAGCGATGTCGCTTTGACCCTGATCTGCTCGGAAACCGACGGCTGTGTCGGCGAATACCATCCGATCGTCATCCGCTACTGTTTGCAGAAGTTCCAGTTCGGGCAATTGTGCAACTCGCCGACATCGCTTGCCGATGCCATCCGCCAGACGACGAGTCCCATTCATTACGATTGGTATCTGGTCTTTCACAATTATCTGCGGTCCCGATTGAGCCGACTCGGGCGCTGAGTTCGACCTGGAACTCGAGCGATGACGGCCCATCGCTGTCACCCTCGGCCACGGCGAACTCGATTCGGACCACGTCGACCGCTGCACCGGGCGCCGGGGGTATCATGCGCCTCATGTTCTGCGCGCGCTCACGGATGCCCGCTCGATGCTGTCCCCGCTGCTGACCCTGACTGCCCTGGTGACCCTGGTGGGTGTCCTGCTGCTCTGGCTGGGCCGTCGGCTGCGGCCGGATGAAGGGGACCTGGTCGAGGAGATCAACCGGATCCTGCCGCAGACCCAGTGCGCCCAATGCGGCTACCCGGGCTGCCGCCCCTACGCCCAGGCGATCGCCGACGGCGAGGCCGAGATCAACCAGTGCCCGCCCGGTGGCGAAGCCGGCATCCAGGCCCTGGCCGAACTGCTCCAGGTCGACCCCAAGCCCCTCGACGAGAGCCGCGGAGAACACAAGGCGCCGGTGATCGCTCGCATCGACGAAGACCGCTGCATCGGTTGCACGCTCTGCATCCAGGCCTGCCCCGTGGACGCGATCTTCGGTGCGGCTCGCCAGATGCACACGGTGATCGAGGCCGAGTGCACCGGCTGCGAACTCTGCCTGCCACCCTGCCCCGTCGATTGCATCGACCTGCTGCCGAAATCCCAGGCCTACCGTCCGCCCCGCCCGGGCGCTGATCGACGCATTCCCATGAGCCTGGCATGAGCGACTCGATCCTCGACGCGCCGCTGCATGCCTTTCCCGGCGGGCTCCGTCTGGACCACCACAAGACGGCCGCCTGTGAATCACCACCGGCAAGAGCACCCTTGCCCGAGCGCCTGTACCTGCCCCTGGTCGACCGACGGGGTCAGCCCGTCGAGGCCTGCGTCAGGGAAGGGGATCGAGTCGCTCGCGGCGAGGTCCTGATCCAGGCGAGCAGCGATTTCGAGCTGACCACCCATGCCCCGACCTCGGGACGGATCGGGCCGGTCGAGTTCAGGCCGGCTGTCTGGCCACCCGGCCATGAACTACCCTGCCTGAGCCTGATCGCCGACGGCGAAGATCGCGCCGCCGAGCCTCGCCCCCTCGATGACTGGCAAAGCCTCGATCGGGATCGCCTGGTGGACCAGCTGCGCGACGCGGGTCTGGCCGGGCTGGGTGGGGCGGCCTTCCCGACGGCGGCCAAGCTGCGCGGCGACTGGGACTCGCTCGACACCCTGATCCTCAATGGCGCCGAATGCGAGCCCTGGATCGCCTGCGACGAAGCCCTGATGAGAAGCCGCGCCGAGGCCATCGTGCTGGGCGGGCAGATTCTCGCTCGCGCCTGCGGTGCCAGGGAACTGATCCTGGCCATCGAGGACCCGCTGAGAGAGACCGAATCGCGGCTGCACCGGGCGATGGCGGGGGTCGAGGCCGGTCTGCCCATGCGCCTGGTCAAAGTGCCCAGCCTCTACCCCGAGGGCGGCGAACGCCAGCTGATCCAGGTTCTGACCGGCCGCGAAGTCCCCTTCGATGGCCTGCCCCAGGACCTGGGCGTGCTGGTGCACAACGTGGCCACGGCGGCGGCTGCACACGATGCCGTGGTACTCGGGCTGCCCTTGACCGAACGCATCGTCACGGTGACCGGTCCCGGCATCGCGAGCCCCTGCAATCTGATCGCCCGGATCGGCACGCCGATCGCTCACCTGCTCGAGACGGCCGGCGGCCTGAGCGACGATTGCACGCGGCTGATCCTGGGCGGGCCCATGTCCGGCACGGCGCTGGTGTCGGACCGGATCCCGGTCACGAAAGGCACGAACTGCCTGCTCGCCCTGACCGAGGCCGAGCTTCAGCCACGCCGGCCCGTCATGCCCTGCATCAACTGCGGCGAATGCGTCCGCGTCTGCCCGGCGCGCCTGCTGCCCCAGCAGCTCTACCGCCTGATCGAGGGCGAGCGCCTGGAAGCCGCCGCCGAACTCGATCTGTTCGACTGCATCGAATGCGGCTGCTGTGCCCAGGTCTGCCCGAGCCAGATTCCCCTGGTCGACTGGTATCGTCACGGCAAGGCCGAACGACGCATCCAGCTCCTCGACCAGCGCCGCGCGGCCCTGGCGCGCCGCCGGCACGAAGCGCGCGAGAAGCGCCTGGCCATCGAGGAAGCCGAACGCGAAGCACGACGCGAGCGCCGGCGCCAGAAGCTTGCCCAGGGCGATCAGGCCAGGAATGAAATCCAGGCCGCCATCGAACGGGCCCGAGCCCGCAAGCGCGGCGCCGACTGATTCGCCGCGAACGCCCCCCCCATCACCTCTACCTAGGACACCGAACATGCGAAAGACCAAGATCCTGATGGAAGCCGAAATCCTCCCCGGCGTGGTGCGCTACCACCTCTGGGGCGTGGCGATTCTGTCCATCTGCATGATTTTCGCCATTCCCCTGCTGCCCATCACCCTGCCCCTGGCCGCCTGGGCGATGCGCCGATACTACGACCGCCTGGAAGTCGTGCTGACCCGTCGCGATCTGCTCGTGCGTCGCGGCATCTTCAATCGCGAGGAGAAGACGATCCCGCTGGAGAAGATCACCGATCTGGCCCTGTACCAGGGTCCTCTGATGCGCCTGTTCGACATCAAGGGCATGCGCGTGGAAACCGCTGGCCAGTCCTCGACCGGCGCCCTGGTCAGCGTCGTCGGCATCCGCGACGTCGACGCCTTTCGCGATGCCGTGCTCGAACAACGCGATCGAATCAGCGACGACGATGAGGCCCCGGCCAGGCCGAGCACGGCGGCCGCGGCCGAACTGGGCAGCGACACGCGCGACATCCTGATCAGCATTCGCGACAGCCTGCAGCGCATCGAAGCGGGCCTGACGAAGGACAAGGGACCGACCGGGTGACCGAAGGCCGCCACTTCGAGGCGGCCGGCGCGCCGCATCTGCCGCCATCGACCACCGTCGCCGGGGTGATGCGCCAGGTGCTGCTGGCCCTGGTGCCCGGCATCCTGGCCCATGCCTGGTACTTCGGCCCGGGCATTTTCGTTCAGATCCTGCTCTGCTGCGGATTCGGACTGGCCTTCGAGGCCGTCCTGCTGCGCCTCCGCCAGCGGCCGCTGGCCCTGTTCCTGAGCGACTGGAGTGCCGTGGTCACCGGCGTGCTGCTGGCGCTCTGCCTGCCGCCACTCGCGCCCTGGTGGGTGGCCGCGACGGGCATGCTGTTTGCCATCGTGCTGGCCAAGCAGCTCTATGGCGGCCTGGGTTTCAACCTGTTCAATCCAGCGATGGTCGGTTTCGCGGCCGTGATCATCGCCTTCCCGATCGAGATGAGCCACTGGCTCACCCCGCGCAGTCTGGCCAACGAGGTGCCCGGACTGCTCGATAGCCTGCGCGCCATTTTCCTGGGCCAGCCCCCCGTGGCCGCCGGTTGGGATGCGGTCACCCAGGCCACGCCCCTGGATGCATTGCGCACCGGAGTCCAGGAGGGCCTGCGGATCCCCGAGATTCGCGACTCGGCCATCTTCGGCGACTTCGGCGGTCTGGGCTGGGAGTGGATCGCCAACTGGTACGCGGTCGGGGGCCTGTGGCTTCTCTATCGACGCATCATTTCCTGGCACGTCCCCGTGGCGGTGCTCGCCACGGTCATCCTCGTCGCGACCCCGGTCTGGCTGTTCGGCCCGGACACCAATCCCTCACCACTGCAGCACGTCTTCTCCGGCGCCCTGGTGCTGTGCGCCTTCTTCATCGCCACCGATCCGGTCTCCGGCCCGGCCAGCCTGCGCGGCAAGCTCGTCTTCGGTGCCGGCATCGCCCTGCTCACCCTGGCGATCCGGCGCTTCGGTGCCTTTCCCGATGGTGTGGCCTTTGCCGTGTTGTTGATGAACATGCTGGTTCCACTGATCGATCGCTACACGCGACCGCGCGCCTACGGACATCCGAAATGAGCGAGCCCGCCTTCCCCTGGCGCCCGGCCCTGGCCCTGGCCCTGCTGGCCATCGCGGCGGCGGTCCTGCTCGCGGGACTGAACCGCGTCACCGAAGCGCCGATCCGCGAGGCCCGGGAGCAACGGGCTTTGCGCGTCCTGAACCAGGTTCTCGCGCCGTCGCGCTACGACAACGACCTGGCCAGGGACCGGGTCGACATCGCGGTCGGGGCGCTGGATCCTTCAGCGCGCGTCCATCGAGCGTATCTGCAGGGCGAGCCCAGCGCCGCGGTCATCGACATGAGCACACCACGAGGCTACAGCGGCGACATCCGTCTGCTCATCGCCATCACGCCGGAGGCCGAGGTGATCAGCGTGCGCGTGGTCGAGCACCGGGAAACACCGGGACTGGGCGACCGCGTCGAGGCCCGCAGGAGCGATTGGATCGATCAGTTCGCAGGCCGTTCGATCGATCAGCCCCCGAGGGAGGCCTGGGCCAGCGATCAGCGCGGCGGCGCCTTCGACACCCTCACCAGCGCGACCATCACGAGCACCGCCGTGATCGATGCCGTGGCGACCAGCCTCGAAGCCTACCGCCACGCCCGCGAGCGCATCTGGGCCGCCGAAGGCGAGGCGCCATCGGCCAATCGATGAAGGGGATTGCATTCACTACCCGGGTCGCTATGCTCCACGATGGAACCGACGCGAAGCACTGGCTGCCTTGAAAACGAGCTCTCACCGATCCCGGGCCGGCCGCGTTCTGGCCTGCCGCCTGATCAAGCCGGTCCCGGAAATCGGGACGCGTCGGCCGGCACGGACGGTCGGGCTGGCGCGCATTCGTCGGTCCCATGTCGAGGGGTTGCTGGCATGACGGCCCGCGACATCTGGCTCGACGGCCTGTGGCGCAACAACCCGGGGCTGGTGCAGCTGCTCGGGCTCTGCCCGCTGCTGGCGGTCACCAACACGACCATCAACGGACTCGGCCTGGGACTGGCCACCCTGCTGGTGCTCACGGCCTCCAATCTGATCGTCTCGACGATTCGAGGCTTTCTCGCCCCCGAAATCCGGATTCCGGCCTTCGTTCTGATCATCGCCAGCCTGGTCACGGCCATCGATCTGATCCTGCAGGCCTGGTTCAGCGCGCTCAGCCAGAGTCTGGGCATCTTCGTCGCCCTGATCGTCACCAACTGCACCCTGCTGGCACGCGCCGAAGCCTTCGCCTCGAGACAGCCCGTCGGTCGCGCCCTGGTCGACGGCCTCGCCCAGGGCATCGGTTTCGCACTGGTGCTGATCGTCCTAGGGGCGCTACGCGAGTTGCTTGGCCAGGGCACCCTGATGGCCGACGCGGAGCTGCTGCTCGGCCCCTGGGCGGAAGGACTGAGCGTGCAGCTGCTGCCCGGCGAGTGGGGCTTGCTGCTGGCCATTCTTCCGCCCGGCGCGTTCATCGGCCTGGGTCTGATGGTGGCCGTACGCCAGCGTCTGATTCGATCGACATCCACGGCCGCCCAGGCCTCATCACCCACACCCGCCATTACCGCCGCTGAACCATGAATGCCGCTCAACGCGAAGAATTCTTCCGCCGCCTGGCCGAGATCAACCCGAAGCCGGTCACGGAACTGAACTACTCCAGCCCCTTCGAGTTGCTGGTGGCCGTCACCCTGTCCGCCCAATCGACCGATGTGGGCGTGAACAAGGCCACGGACCGCCTGTTCAAGGTGGCCAATACGCCCGAAGCGATCCTGGCCCTGGGCGAGGAGGGGCTGAAGCAGCATATCCGCACCCTCGGCCTGTTCAACAGCAAGGCGAAGAACATCATCGCCGCCTGCCAGATGCTGATCGAGAAGCATGGTGGCCAGGTCCCGGAAACCCGCGCGGAGCTCGAGGCGCTGCCCGGGGTGGGCCGCAAGACCGCCAACGTGGTCCTCAACACCGCCTTTGGCCAGGCCACCATGGCCGTCGATACGCACATCTTCCGGGTCAGCAACCGGACCGGCCTGGCGCCGGGCAAGACCCCGCTGGCGGTTGAAAGGGCCCTGCTCAAGCGCGTCCCCGAGGCCTATCTACTCGATGCGCATCACTGGCTGATCCTGCACGGTCGCTACACCTGTCGCGCCCGCAACCCGAAGTGCGCCGAATGCCCGGTCGTCGACCTGTGCCGCTGGCGGCAGAAGAAGAAATACCTGGCCCAGGCCGAGCCCCCATCGCCCTGAATCCGCGGACGAAGGATCGGCATGCGGGAACGGAGCACCAAGTCCATTAGAATGTGCTCATCAAATAGTCATCGAGGCAGATCATGTCGAGAGTGAGCATCGTCGGTGCCGGCTTCGCGGCCCTCACCGCCATCCGCAGCCTGCGCGCCGCCGAGCCCGGGATCGAAATCGATCTGATCGCGCCGGAGGCGCGCTTCGTCTACTACCCCGGCACGATCTGGATCCCCACGGGCAAGCGCCAGACCGAGGACCTCATCGTGCCGCTGGAGGCCTTCCTGGACCGCATGCGGGTCCGCCACCATCCGGCCCGTGCCACGGGCCTGAGCGAGGATGGCCGACGTCTGCAGACCGACCGGGGCGAGATCGAAAACGACGCCCTGATCATCGCCTCGGGCGGCGGTTTTCTGGACAAGCTGCCCGGCCTGGAGCACAGCACCCTGCCCTGCGGCGGCCCGGAAGCCATCGCTCGCTACCGGGACCGCCTGCTGGCCCTCGACGGCGGCCGTCTGGCCTTCGGCTTTGCCGGCAACCCGGCCGAACCCGCCGCCATGCGCGGTGGCCCCGTGTTCGAATTCCTGTTCGGCATCGATCAATGGCTGCGTCGAAACGGCCGGCGCGATCGCTTCGAACTGAGCTTCTTCAGCCCCGCCGAGCGCCCGGGACAACGCCTCGGCCCGAAGGCCGTCGAGCGGCTGCTGAAGGAAATGCAGCGGCGTGGCATCCAGACCCACCTGGGCCAGAAGCCGAAGCGCATCAGCGAATCGGGCATCGAGATCGGTGAGGACTTCATCGAGTCCGATCTGACGATGTTCATGCCGGGGATGACCGGCAACCCCTGGTTCGACGCCACTGCCCTGCCGCGCTCACCCGGCGGCCTGATCCAGGCCGGCGAGGACTGCCGCGTGCCCGGTGTCGAGCGGGTCTTCGTGGCGGGTGACGCGGGCTCCTTCCCGGGACCGGACTGGACGCCGAAACAGGCCCATATGGCCGACCTGCAGGCCGAGTGCGCCGCCCGCAATCTCCTCGAAGCCCTGGCCGGCCGCGACACCCGCCACCGCTTCGAGACCGAACTGATGTGCATCATCGACATGTACGACCGCGGCGCCCTGGTCACGCGCAGCCGCAAGCGCGGCCTCGCCCTGCCCGCCATGCGACCCCTGCACTGGGCCAAGCGCGCCTTCGAGCGCCGCTACCTGGCCCAGTACCGGAAATGATCGGCGGCCTGCAAGAAAATCGCTCCCGGGACGGTCTGATCCATCGAAGCCCCGTCCCCTTCCCCGGCAAAGCGCAGGAGTCACACGCATGAGCAAGCAGCCCCCCGAGCGACTGCTGGAGTTGCAGCGCCGCTTCGCGGCCCACCTGCGAGACCCGGAGCATGCGCCGGCGCCGGAAGGCATCGAAGAGCGGCGCCTGGCGATCTACCGGCGCCTGTTCTTCAACAACCTCAGCAACCTCTTCGCGCGCAATTTCCCGGTCATTCGCCGCCTCCACGAAGACGCCGACTGGCAGGCCCTTATCCGGGAATTCCTGGCGGAACATCGATCCCACACGCCGATGTTCACCGAGATCGGCCGTGAATTCGTGGATTTCCTGGAGCGCCGCGGCGAGTCCGATCCCGAGCAGGCGCCCTGGCTGGCCGAGCTGGCCCACTGGGAGTTCCTCGAGACCTGCGTGCGCCTGGACGAGGCCGAGGTCGCCCCGGACGGCTGGCTGGAGTCCCTGGAAGCCGACGATCGGGTCCAGGTCAATCCGACCCTGTGTCTGGCCGAATACCGATGGCCCGTGCACCGGATCGGTCCCGAATTCCGCCCGGAGCAAGGCGAAGCGACCCTGCTGGCGGTCTATCGCCAGGGCAATGACCGGGTGGCCTTCATGCAGGTCAATCCGATCACGGCCCGCCTGCTGCAGCTGCTGCGGGGCGATGAGCAGGCCACGGCCGCCCGGGCACTCGAACGCCTGGCCGAAGAACTGGAGCGCCCGGTCGACGAACTGCTGGAGGCCAGCCGGGACCTGCTGGCCACCCTGGCCCGTCGAGGTCTCCTGCGACGCGCCTGATCGCGTCCGGATCTCGGGCCATCCCAGTGCAACCAGAAGCATTGGTAACCGGCGAGACTGCACGCTCGACACGTCCCAGCCGGTATCATGGCGCCCTTGAATCAATCACGGGATGGGCGCGCGCCCGATCATGCAGATTTCGCAACGTTTCAGAGGTTTTCTTCCGGTCGTCGTCGACGTCGAGACCGGCGGTTTCAACCCGGCCACCGACGCCCTGCTCGAGCTGGCCATGTGCATCATCGAGATGGACGAGGACGGCTGGCTTCACCCGGGTGAAGTCAAGGTGCGCCACCTCGCGCCCTTCGAAGGCGCCAATATCGAGCAGGCCGCGCTGGAGTTCAACGGCATCCGCCCCGACCATCCATTGCGCCCCTCGATCAGTGAAGAGGAAGGACTCCGCAGCCTGCTCAAGCCGGTTCGCCAGGCCTTGCGCGACACGGACTGCAAGCGCGCGGTCCTGGTCGGGCACAACGCGCACTTCGATCTGAGCTTCCTCAACGCCGCGATCGAACGGGTCGGCTACAAGCGCAACCCCTTCCACCCCTTCAGCTGCTTCGACACCGCCACCCTCGGCGGCCTGGCCTATGGTCAGACGGTGCTGGCCCGCGCCGTCGATGCTGCCGGCCTGGACTGGGACAGCAGCCAGGCGCACTCGGCGGCCTACGACACGGAGCGCACGGCCAGCCTGTTCTGCACCATCGTCAACCGATGGCGGCATCTGCAGGAGCTGGAATAGACAAGACCGGAACCGGAACCGAGATCGACTTGAACACGTTCCGTTCCACAACCATGTTGCATAATGCCGTGAGCACTGGTGCTCAAGCGGCCCAGTTTCATTCATTCAAGCCTGCAAGGAGTCGAACACCATGGCTTTTACCCTTCCCGAACTGCCCTACGCCAAGGACGCCCTCGAGCCGCACATCTCGGCCGAAACCCTCGAGTACCACTACGGCAAGCACCACCAGACCTACGTGGACAAGCTCAACGGCCTGGTCGAAGGCACCGCCGACGCGGACAAGTCGCTGGAAGACATCATTCGTTCCTCCTCCGGTGGCCTGTTCAACAACGCCGCCCAGGTCTGGAACCACACCTTCTACTGGCACTGCCTGGCCCCGAACGGTGGCGGCGAGCCGGGTGGCGCGCTGGCCGAACTGATCGACCGTGACTTCGGCAGCTTCGCCGCATTCAAGGAGCAGTTCACGCAGACCGCGATCAACACCTTCGGCTCCGGCTGGGCCTGGCTGGTGCAGAACCCGGACGGCAAGCTGGCCATCACCTCGACCAGCAACGCCGAGACCCCGCTGACCGGCAGCGCCAAGCCGCTGCTGACCTGCGATGTCTGGGAGCACGCCTACTACATCGACTACCGCAACGCCCGTCCGAAGTACATGGACGCGTTCTGGAATCTGGTCAATTGGGACCACGTCGCCGCCCAGCTGAGCTGATCGGCCAAGCACGCGAGCCAAGGGAGCCACCCGGCATGTCGCATCTGTTCAATACCTATGCCCGCATGCCGGTCTCCCTGGTTCGCGGCGAAGGCGCCTGGCTGTACGATGACCAGGGTCGCCGCTATCTCGATGCCTTGAGCGGCATCGCCGTGTGCAGCCTCGGCCATGCGCACCCGCGCATCGCCGAGGCGATCGCCGATCAGGCACGCACCCTGATCCACACGGCCAATATCGTCCATATTCCCCAGCAGGAAGCCCTGGCCGACGCGCTGGCCGAGATCAGCGGCATGGACCGCGCCTTCATCGCCAACTCCGGTGCCGAAGTGGTCGAATGCGCGCTGAAGCTGGCCCGCCGTCACGCCACCGAACGCGGCGTCGACCAACCGGCCGTGCTGGTCGCCAGTCACAGCTTCCACGGCCGCACCCTGGCCGCGCTCAGCGCTTCCGGCAATGCCGCCATCCAGGCCGGCTTCGGCCCCCTGGTCGGCGGCTTCATCCGCGTCCCCTTCGGTGACCTCGACGCCGCCCGTCAGGCCTTCGAGGACCACCCGGAACTGGTCGCCGCCCTGGTCGAACCCGTGCAGGGCGAAGGCGGGGTGCGACCCGCGCCGGAAGGCTACCTGGCCGGCCTCGGCAAACTGTGCAAGGAGCACGATGCCCTGCTGATGCTCGACGAGATCCAGTCGGGCATGGCGCGCACCGGCCGATGGTTCGCGTTCCAGCACGATCCGGACGTCCGGCCCGACGTCGTCACTGTGGCCAAGGCCCTGGGCAATGGCGTGCCCATCGGTGCCTGCCTGGCGCGGGAGGAAGTCGCTGCCCTGCTCGCACCGGGCGCCCATGGCACGACCTTCGGCGGCAATCCCCTGGCCTGCCGAGCAGCGCTGGAAGTGATCTCCGTGATGCGCGAACTCGATCTGCCGGCTCGGGCCGCTGCCCGCGGCGAGCAGTTGATGAAGCGCCTGCATGACGCTCTTAACTCGCACCCGAACGTGGTCGAGGTGCGCGGCCAGGGGCTGATGGTCGGCGTCGAGCTGAGCGAGAACGTGCCGGAACTGAAGGACCGGGCCATGGAACGCGGCCTGATCATCAACGTCACCCAGGGCAATACGATCCGCCTGCTGCCGCCCCTGATCGTCGACGAAGCCCAGGTCGATCAGATCGCCGACACGGTCATCGAGTTGATCCGGGAGCGCTTCCCGGCATGACGCTCGACGTTCGCGACATCGTCCTGGGCTACGAGAACACCCCGGTCATCCGCGGACTGAGCTTCCATCTCGCCGAAGGTGAAATCGGCTGCCTGCTCGGCGCCTCGGGCTGTGGCAAGACCACCGCCCTGCGCGCCATCGCCGGCTTCGAAGCCATCACCGAGGGCGAAATCCACGTCGGCGGCAAGCTGGTCAGCTCGCCGAACAAGCGCGTGGCCCCCGAAAAGCGCAACGTCGGCATGGTCTTCCAGGACAATGCCCTGTTTCCGCACCTCGACGTGGCCGGCAACATCGCCTTCGGCCTCCGCCGCCTGGCCAGTGCCGAGCGCGAGCGGCGTATCCGTCAGCTGCTCGACCTGACCGGCCTGACGGGCCTGGACCGTCGCTACCCGCACGAACTCTCCGGCGGACAGCAGCAGCGCGTCGCCCTGGCCCGGGCACTGGCACCCGAGCCTTCCGTGCTGCTGATGGACGAACCCTTCTCGAACCTGGACACGCGGCTTCGGCGGCGCATGGGTGAAGAGATTCGCGGCATGCTCAAGGCCCGCGGCACGACCACCCTGCTCGTCACCCATGACCAGCAGGAAGCCTTCGCCCTGGCCGACCGGATCGGCCTGCTCAAGGACGGCCGCATGCTGCAGTGGGATTCGCCCTACCAGCTCTATCACCGTCCGGCCTCACGCTACGTCGCCGCCTTCACCGGCCGCGGGAGCTATCTGAAGGCGCATATCGAAGGCGATCGCCTGGTGCATGCGCTGGGAGATTCGGAGCTACCGGACGAGCGGCCGCCCGGCGAGGAAGTGGCGCTGCTGATCCGGCCCGACGACATCCGCCCCGATCCCGGCGGCACCCATGCCCGGGTCGTGGCGCGACAGTTTCAGGGGGCGGACATTCTCTATCGCCTGCGACTGGACAGTGGCGAGGAAGTCAGCGCCCTGTTCCCCAGCCATGACGATTTCGAAGTCAATTCGGCGATCGGCGTCGAGCTCGACGCCCAGCACCTGGTGCTGTTTCCCGCCGATCAGCCCAGCGCACCCAGCGCCCTGTCGAGCCACGGCGCCCACTGACGATCCAGGCGGGACTTGACCGTCTCGACTCGTTCGATCAGCTGATCACGGTCCGCGGCCACGATCGTCGCGTGACCGACCTTGCGACCCGGGCGCGCCTGCTTTCGGTAATCGTGCCAGCTCAGGCCCGGCACCTCGAGCAGGCGCTCGATGGACGGCAGCGCACCGATCCAGTTGAGCATGATCGACTCGCCGCGAGCTGCCGTGCTGCCCAGCGGCAGATCGGCCACGGCACGCAGGTGGTTCTCGAACTGGGAGGTCTCGGCCCCCTCGATGGTCCAGTGCGCCGAGTTGTGCACCCGCGGCGCGAATTCGTTGGCCAGCAGGCCCGAGTCAGCCGCAAACAGCTCGAGGGTCAGGCATCCGACGTAGTCGAGATGATCGAGCAAGCGCTTCAGACGGGCCTGGGCCTCGGTCACGGTCGGTTCGGGAAGTCGCCCCGGCGCCAGGGTAACGCGCAGGATGCCGTCGGCATGCAAGGTCCAGCTGGGCGGATAGAAACGCACCTCACCGCTGGCCGACCGCACCGCCGTCAGGGCGCATTCGTGCTCGAAGGGCACCCAGCCCTCGAGGACGAGGGAGTTCCCACCGAGCGCCGCCCAGGCGGGCTCGAGATCCTCCGGGCCGCGCAGCACGGCCTGGCCCTTGCCGTCGTAGCCGAAGCGCCGCGTCTTCAGCACGGCTGGGTAGCCGATCCGCTCGAGTGCAGCGAGCAGCTCCGGCCGGCTGTCCACGGCGGCAAAGGGTGCCAGCGGAATCTCGAGCTCCTCGAACAGCTGCTTTTCGGTCAGGCGATCCTGCGCCGCGGCGAAGGCCGACGGGGCGGGTCGCACGGTCTGCCGCTCGGCCAGGGCCTCGAGCACCTCGGCCGACACGTTTTCGAAATCACAGGTCAGGCGATCGCAGGCCGCCAGTTCCGTGCGTTCCGGCGCGGACGCCCAGTCATCGACCAGCAGCTGGCCATGGTGGCCCGCGCAGGCATCGGCGGCCGGATCGAGGAACACGAAGTCCATGCCCAGAGGTGCGCCTGCCTGGGCCATCATCGCGGCCAGCTGGCCGCCACCGAGGATACCGATCTTCACGACTGGCCTGGACGATCGTCGGCCAGCACACGCTCGGTCTGGGCCCGGCGCCAGGCCCGATAGCGCGCCTGGATGGCCGGATCGAAGCTGCCCAGCATGGCGGCGGTCCACAGGGCGGCATTGATCGCGCCGGCCTTGCCGATGGCCATCGTGCCGACGGGCACGCCGCCAGGCATCTGCACGATCGAGAGCAGGGAATCGACGCCGTTGAGGGTGCGTGACTGGACCGGCACGCCGATCACCGGCAGCTCGGTCTTGGACGCGACCATGCCCGGCAGATGCGCCGCACCGCCAGCGCCGGCGATGATCACTTTCAGCCCCCGTTCGGCCGCCTGCTCGGCGTACTCGAACATTCGATCGGGCGTGCGATGTGCCGACACCACCCGCGTCTCGTGGCCGATCTCCAGGGCTTCGAGGGTCTCGGCCGTGTGCCGCAGGGTGTCCCAATCACTCTGGGAACCCATGATGATGCCCACCTGCACTGCTTGATCCATCTCGACGTCCTTGCCCCGTCGGGGAAAACGCTCAATATTATCAGGGCCAGCAGCCGAGCGAAACGCCGCTGAGCACCTCCGCCAAGGTAGAATGACGCCCATGACGCTTCCAGACCACCTTCTCGATATCCTCTGCTGCCCGGTCAGCCACGAGCCCCTGCTGCCCTTGTCCCGTGACCGCCTGAAGAAGCTCAATCGAGCCATCGAACAGGGCGGGGTCGAAACCGTCGACCATCAGCCGGTCAAGGAGCCTCTGAACGCAGCGCTGATCACTCGCAACCACAAGGTGATCTATCCGATCGTCGACGGCATTCCGGTGCTGCTCGCCGAACGTGGCATCGGAACTACCCAGTTCGACGAAGCCCTTTGAATCCCCTCGATTCGAGCATCGATCGCGACGTTCAGCTCGCGCTGGACGAAGACATCGGCCCCGGCGATGCGTCGGCGGCGCTGATCCCGGAAGCGACCCGCATGCGCGCCACCCTGATCAGCCGCGATGCCGGCGTGATGGCAGGCCGCGCCTGGGCCGAGCGCGCCTTCGAGCGTTGCGGCCTCGATGCCGGAGATTGTCGGTGGGAGGTCGAGGACGGCGACGCGCTCGAAGCCGGTCGGATCCTGGCCCGCTTCGATGGCCCGGCGCGGGCCCTGCTGACCGCCGAGCGCACGGCCCTGAATTTCATCCAGCTGCTGTCCGGCATCGCGACCCGAACGGCGGCCTATGTCGCGGCGGTGGACGGCACTGGCACGAAGATTCTCGACACGCGCAAGACCCTGCCGGGCCTGCGCGTGGCCCAAAAGTACGCGGTGCGCGTCGGCGGCGGTCACAACCACCGTCTCGGCCTCTACGACCTGATCATGCTGAAGGAGAACCACATCGCCGCCGCCGGGGGCATCGCACCGGCCGTGGCCGCGGCACGGAACCGGTTCCCCACCCTGGCCGTGGAGGTCGAGGTGGAGACCCTCGACGAGCTCGATCAGGCCCTGCAGGCGCGCGCCGACCGCATCATGCTCGACAATTTCAGCCTCGAGGCCCTGGCCGAGGGCGTAGCTCGGGCGAATGGCCAGGCGATCCTCGAAGCCTCCGGCAACGTCACCCTGGATACGGTGCGGACGATCGCCGAGACCGGCGTCGACGAGATCTCCGTCGGGGAGCTGACCAAGCGGATCACCCCGCTGGATCTGTCGCTGCGCTTTTCCGACTGATTCCTTCCCCCGTCGGCCGGATCAAACGGCCTCGATGTTCCCCTTGATCCAGCGCGCCCGCGCCTGGATGGCTTCGACTTCCTCCGACGACTTGCGGTCGACGTTGCGATACATCATCCGCATGCGATGGTTGGCCTCGAAGCGCTCCCGATGGCGGATCAGGAAGTCCCAGTACAGGGCATTGAAGGGACAGGCCTGCTCACCCACCGTCTCCTTGACCGAGTAGGCGCAGCCCTTGCAGTAATTGCTCATGCGATCGATGTACTTGCCGCTGGCCGCATAGGGCTTGGAAGCGAGCAGACCGTCGTCCGCGTGCATCACCATGCCCAGGGTATTGGGTAGCTCGACCCAGTCGTAGGCGTCCGTGTACACGGCCAGGTACCAATCGCAGATTTCCTTCGGAATCACCCCGAGCAGCAGGGCGAAGTTGCCGGTCACCATCAAGCGCTGGATGTGGTGGGCGTAGCCATTGCGCCGGGTCGCTTCGATGGTCGAGCGCAGACAGTGCATGCGCGTCCGGCCCGTCCAGTACCAGCCAGGCAGCGGCTGATCGTTGCCAAGGGCGTTGCGCTCGGCATAGTCCGGCATTTTCATCCAGTAGATACCGCGCACGTACTCCCGCCAGCCGATGATCTGGCGGATGAAGCCTTCGACCGCATTGATCGGCGCGCTGCCCGAGCGCCAGGCCGATTCGGCCGCGTCGCAGGCTTCGCCCACCGACAGCAGCCCCAGGTTCAGACTGCTCGAGATCCGGCTGTGGAACAGATAATCCTGCTCGTCGTGCATGGCGTCCTGATAGTCCCCGAACAGGGGCAGCGCCTTGTCGATGAAGTGCGTCAGCGCCCGCCGGGCCTGCGCGCGAGTGACCGGCCAGTCGAAGCCCTCGGCCTCGCCGAAACCCTCGATCACGCCGGCCAGATCGCCGACCACCTCCTGCACCACCTCATCGGGCTGGAAATGCATGGGCTCGGGCGGCGCCGGCTCCCCGGGCCAGCGCTTGCGGTTGTCCTTGTCGAAATTCCATTGACCGTCGACGGGTTCGTCGCCGTCCATCAGGTAGCCGGTCTTGCGGCGCATCTGGCGATAGAACAGCTCCATCCGGAGCTGCTTGCGTCCCTTCGCCCAGCCTTCGAAGTCCTCGAGCGGGCAGAGAAAACGCGTGTCAGGCAGCACCGTCACCGGCACACCCAGCTCGCGCTCCCATGCCCGGACCTGTTCGAGCACCCGCCATTCCCCCGGCCAGCTGACGACCACCTCGTCGATGTCGCGCCCCTCGAGGCCGGCCCTGAGCAGATCCGTGAAGGAACGGATCTCCGAGCCCGCCGCGAAGCGATGGTAGTCGAGCCGCCAGCCCTGCTCGTTCAGCTCCCGGGCGAAATGCCGCATGGCCGAAAAGACCAGCATGATCTTCTGGATGTGATGGTCGACATAGCTGGCCTCGTCGGCCAGCTCGCCCATCAGCAAGCGGTCCTTGCTCGGGTCCAGGGCCGCGAGGACCGCGTGATCCAGATTGAGCTGGTCGCCGAAGATCAATCCCAGCTTGGCCATGGCCTATTCCACGTGAATTCCAGTCGAGCGGCGGAGCCTAGCAGCGGGATGGGCAGGGTGATGTCGACGAGGCGCCGGAATTGACCACGGTCAAGTCTCTTTCACCTGACGACTCGTACCATTCACTCATCGATTGCCCCAAACCACTCAACACTGGAGAACGAACAATGAAACGCCTCAGCCTGCTTGCCGCAGCCACCCTCCTGTCCACCGGTGCCATGGCCCAATCCCAGGGCGACTGGATCGTCCGCGCTGGCGCGGGCTGGGTCAATCCGACCGGTGACAGCAACAGCCTGAACTTCGAAGGCAGCCGTCTGGACGGCTACCAGATCGACGTGCAGGACCAGCTGGGTTTCGTCATCAATGCCACCTACATGGCCACCAACAACATCGGCCTGGAAGTCCTGGCCGCCGCGCCCTTCAAGCATGACATCGAAGGCGATAACGTTCTGGGGGGTCTCGGCGAGCTCGGCTCCACCCGTCACCTGCCGCCGGTCCTGAGCGTGCAGTACCACTTCGCACCGGACGCCAACTTCCGCCCCTACGCCGGCGTTGGCGTCAACTGGACGCTGTTCTTCGACGAGAAGGCCAATGACACCCTGCACCAGGGCATCATCGGCACCTCCAATGCCCTGCTGGGCACGGACTACACGGGCGGCAGCACGAGTCTGTCGATCGACGACAGCTTCGGTCTGGCCTTCCAGATCGGCGCCGACTGGCAGATCAGCGATGCCTTCTTCCTGAACTTCGACCTGCGCTGGATCGACATCGAGGCCGATGCCAAGCTGACCACGCGCACCGAGGACGGTCAGGGCTTTGCCACCACCCTGACGAGCCGGATTACCCACGACATCGATCCGATCGTCTTCTCGACCACGCTGGGCATGCGTTTCTAAGACGTCCCCGGCATACGGAACCCGGGCCACCCCTCCCGTTGGCCCGGGTTCCACCCCCACCCCGTCCCAGGGGTATAGAATTCCGACCCTTGACGCAGAAAAAGCGAATCACGCATGGGTCCGGCCACTCGCTACCTCGACATCGATCAGCCCCACACGCTCTACCGCGGCGACAAGCTGCCCGGCCTGCGCCTGGCCTGGGAAAGCTGGGGTGAACTCGATGCGGATCGCTCCAACGCCATCCTGATCTTCACGGGCCTGTCCCCGGGCGCGCACGCCGCGTCGAGCAAGCGCGACCCCGAGCCGGGCTGGTGGGAAGCGATGATCGGCCCCGGACGACCGATCGACACCGAGCGCTTCTTCGTGCTCTGCGTCAACTCGCTGGGTTCCTGCAAGGGCTCGACGGGCCCGGCCAGCATCAACCCGGACACCGGGCGCCCCTGGCGCCTGCATTTTCCCGAGCTGGCCATCGAGGACATCGCCCGCGCATCGAAGCTGGTCGTCGACCACCTCGGCATCGAGCAACTGCACGGCATTCTCGGCCCGTCGATGGGCGGCCTGACCGCCATGGCCTGGCTGAAGCTCTTTCCCCAGACCACCCGAAACGTGGCGCTGATCTCGACCGCCTGCTCGGCCACGCCCTTCGCGATTTCGATCCGGTCCCTGCAGCGCGAGGCCATCGTAACGGACCGGAATTTCAAGGACGGGCACTACACGGACGACGACTGGCCCGAAGTCGGCATGCGCCTGGCACGCAAGCTCGGCATGATCACCTACCGCTCGGCCACCGAATGGCAGCAGCGCTTCGGTCGCAAGCGCCAGGACTACTTCCCTCAGACCCTGTTCGGCATGCGCTTCGAGGTCGAGTCCTACCTGGAAACCCACGCCCGCAAGTTCGTCGGCCAGTTCGACCCCTGCTGCTACCTGTATCTGTCCCGGGCCATGGACTGCTTCGATGCCTGCGATTCCGACGAGAGCCTGAAGGCCCTGTTCGACCGCAGCTTCAGCGGCAAGGCCCTGGTCATCGGCGTGGAAAGCGATTTCCTGTTCCCCATCCACCAGCAGCAGGAACTCGCCGCGGCGCTGGAGGCCAGCGGCTCGGAGGTGAGCTACCACGCCCTGCCTTCGGTGCAGGGACACGATGCCTTTCTGGTAGACTTCGACAGGTTTGGACCGCCGATCAGGGAGTGGCTGGAATGAGCGTCGAATTCAAGGGCAAATCGAAGATGATCGAGCGGATTTCCGAGGCCGTCGACCGCGACTGCCCCCGGGAAATCACCAATCGTCTCCGCCAGGTCCTGTGCGATCTGGTTCAGGATTCCGAGGTTCAGCTGCCCGACTGCGTGTTCGAGCATCACCCGGACCACTACTGCCGCCGCCTGCTCCACCAGGACGACAAGCTCGGCTACACGGTCCTGGCCATGACCTGGGGCCCCGGCCAGTCCACCCCGGTCCACGATCACGCCGGCATGTGGTGCGTAGAAGCCGTCTGGCACGGCGAGATCGAGGTCGTCCAGTACGAACTGCTCGAGCAGCGCGAGGATCAATTCCACCTGGAGCCGCGCACCACCATGCGCACCGGCGTGGGCAGCGCGGGCAGCCTGATCCCGCCGCACGAATACCACACGATCGCCAATCCGGATCAGTCCCAGCCGGCCGTCACCCTGCACATCTACGCCGGCGAAATGGACTGCTGCTGCATCTTCGAACAGACCGGTGAAGACTGGTATCGGCGCCAGTCCCGCCACCTGAGCCTCGACGCCGCCTGAGCCCTGGCCGTCCGGATTCAGGCTTTACAAGGCTCGCCCCAGAGCCGAAAATAGCGCTCCCCCTGCCGGGGTGGCGGAACTGGTAGACGCGCCGGACTCAAAATCCGGTTCTGGAAACAGAGTGCGGGTTCGATTCCCGCCCCCGGCACCATCCCCCAATCATCTACTCTCCTGAACTCAAGGATCCTGGCGGCGTCCGTCGCGGCCCGAGCGCCGGGATTCCGCGCGCTGGCGGGTCTGGGCGCGGCTGGGGGCGCGGGATTCGCTTTGCACCCGGGCCGGACGCTCGGCGCGGGGCCTGGGCGCTTCGCTGCGCGCGGGGGCTGCGCTGGCGCGGCGGGGCGCGGAACGCTGGACGCGTTCGGGGTTCGGTGCCGGACGGCGCGCCGGCTCGCTGCGCCGTGGCGTCTGGGCGCGGACCGCCGGGCGGTCGTCACGGGACATCGAGCGCGTGTTGCGGCCGCGCTCCGGCAGCCCCTGGGGAGCCCGGGAGCGCTCGACGGTGAAGTCCGAAGGCGATCGGCTGCGCTCCACCCGGCGCTCGCGCTGCACGGCACGTGAGGAGGTGCGCGCCTCGACCTGGGCTCGGCGCGATTCCGAGCGTGTCACCGAGGCCCGTTCCCGCGTCGCGCTTCTGGCGTCCCGGGCATCGCGACCGCGGCGATCCTGCAGTCGCTCACTCGCCTGCCCGTTACCACGCAGGCGCGGCTCGGACTGGGTGCGGACCCGCTCGGTCCCGGCCAGCACGCGCTGACTGCGGTCCGGCGAGGTCTGACGCTCTCTCAGATTGAGCTCACGGCGCTGGGACTGCGCCCAGCGGCGCTGGTCGCCCACCGGACGGGCGTGCCGCTCAGCGCGGCGCTCAGCCCGTTCCACGCGCGCAACGAAGCGGGCCTCGTCGATGCGGCGGTGATAGGCGACGCCGCGGCGATGATGAGGGTTGTGGCGCCAGTGCCGGGCTTCACGGTAGCGGGCGACTTCGCGACCTGAGCGGAAATGCCGCCCGCGCGGATAATGATGGTGGTGCACGACCACGACCTCGCGACGCGCCCAGTGGAAGGAGCTGAAGTAGAAGCTCGGCGCGATGCGGTAGCCCGTGCCCCAGTAGAAGCTCACGCCGATGCTCGGGCGACGGTAGTGCCAGACCACCGGCGGATAGGCATCCCACCACCAGCTGCCGTAGACCACGTAGGGGTCGTAGTACGGCACGTAGACCGTGCGGGTTCGGGCCGGCTCGATGTAGATCACCCGCTCTTCGCGCACGACTCGCACGTGCTCGTTGCTGCGGAGATGACCCTGGGCATAGGCTCGATCGCGCAGGTCCTGGATGGCGGCGATCACCTCACCCTCCTGGATCAGGAAGGCATCGCCCAGACGCTGGGTCCATTCGATGTCCTCATCCATGCGCGCCAGCAGCTCGGGAAAGGCCGTCAGGGCCTTGACGCTGGGATCCCAGTCGAAATCCTCGACGGCGATGACGGCCGCTTCGCCGGACAGGTCCGGGTTCTCCAGGGACCATCTCGCCGCCTGCACCACTTCCAGCGGATAGGTCGCCGCGATCAGCACGTGGGACAGGACGCTGTCCGGGTACAGGGCGATCGGGGCCAGCATGGCATCCAGTTCGGCCTGGCTGAAGGGCTCTTCCTGGGCGGAAACGGCCGGCACGAACAGGGTCGTGGCCAGGCCAAGGGCAAGAATCCAGCGTCTGAAAGTCTGCATTTCGTCATCCTCCTGGCAGTCAAGTGGACTGCTTCAGGATCCTTTGTATCAGGGCCTGCCTGAAGCGTTGCTGAACGAAGTCCGCACTCCTCATTACGAAAAAGGGCGGACCTTTCGGCCCGCCCTGCTTCGAAAACGACTGTCGCGCTGGTGATTACAGGTCGCGGGCGACCCGGAATCCGACGCGCATGTCGGTGCTTTCGTCGGCACTGGACAGGCGGAAGGCCGAGCGCGCCATGGCCGGCGTGCTGGACCAGGCGCCGCCCTTGATGACGTGGCGGTCGCAGCCGGGGTTGACCCAGGCCGAACCATCGTCCGGGGCGCGCACGAAGCTGTCGTGCCAGCAATCGCCCAACCACTCCATCACGTTGCCGCCCATGTCATAGAGGCCGAAGGGGTTGGCACGCAGGCTGGCCACGGGGGCCGGGCCCCAGAAACCGTCGGTGTAGCGACGGAAGGCCACGTTCCAGCTGGCGTTGGTCGGCGAGGAATCGCCGTCGCCGGTGAGGTTTTCCGTGTTGTCTTCAGGCGACTCCTCACCCCACCAGTACGGAGACTGGCTGCCGGCGCGCAGCGCATACTCGAACTCCGCCTCCGACGGCAGGCGATAGTTGCGCCCGGTCTCCTCGCTCAGCCAGCGGACGTAGGCCTGGGCGTCGTTCCAGGACACGTGAACCACCGGCAGGTCCGGCGCGGCTTCTTCGCCGATGTAGTCGTTGCGCCAGGTGATCCGGATCTTGCTGTCCATGCGGCCGGTGCGCGGATCGTAGATACGCGACTGCCCTTCCCGCTCGGCGTCGGTGCGGTAGCCGGTGGCGTTGACGAAGGCCTCGAACTGAGCGACCGTTACTTCCGTACGGCCCAGCGCGAAACCGCGCTCGAAGGTCACGCGATGGCGCGGACCCTCGTTGCCGAAGCGATCGGCCTCGGAGTCCGGGGAACCCATCATGAAGCTGCCTGCGGGGACGACCACCAGGTCGGGACCGGGCGCTGAACTGCTCTCCAGGGTATCGTTGAAGACCTGACCCGGCTCCAGGCTGCCGTAGAGGCGCGCATCGGACAGGGACATCTGCAGGGACTCGATGCGATCGCGCTCGTAATCCAGCGCCAGCAGGCGGGTGATCAGGCTTTCGGCCTCGTCGTAGTTGCCGGCGTCGATGGCCGCGACGACCTGACCGTCCAGGTCATCGAGGTAGCGAACGCGGAAATCGGACATGCTGGCACGCGCTTCGGCCACCGCCTCGGGATCGTCACGCACCTGGCCGGCCTGCTCGAGCATGGCCTCGGCGGCTTCGAAGTCGAGATCCTGGGCCAGTTCGAGCGCTCGGGCAAGGATCGCGTCATAGGTGTTGTTCAGACCGGTCTGGGCGGCCGCGTTGCCAGGATCGAGGGCCAGCGCCTGCTGGTAGAGATCGTTGGCGCTGTTGCCTTCCGGCGTCACGAAATTGCCTTCCGCAAGCGCGGCCGCGGCGCGCGCCAGGGCGTTGGCCAGATTGCTGCGACGCGCCGCTTCGTTCTGCACCTGGGCAATGATGGGCTGCTCGGGCTCGAACACCTCGATGACGTTGACCAGACGCTGGGCCTGATCCAGATTGCCGGCGTTGAGCGCCGCGCGTGCGTCCGCGGCCACGTCGGCCATCAATGCCCGGAGTTCGGCCTGGATGTCCGGGTCCTCCGGAACGAAGGCCCGGCGCGTCAGCAGATTCTGCAGTGCGGCATCCTGCTCCGGATCCGGCAGACTGACCTCCGGCTGCGGCGTCGCCTGCACCGGCGTCTCGAAGGTCGGAATGTCCATGGAGAACTCGCTGTCGCCGCCACCCACCATGTCGCCAAGCCGGCGAACACTGCGGTCTTCGCGGTCTTCCTCCTGAGAGGCGCCAGCACCCGTCTGTTCCTGATCGGCGTTGTCCTGGGCCATCAGCCCGGTGGCGAAGGTCGCCAGGGCAAATGCCAGCATGAATACTCTAGTCTTCATCAAGACCCCTTGAGTCGATGGTGGATTGGAAAATACTACGAATGATGATTGTCTGTAGACTGTCAAGTCGATTTCGAGCTCCCGTGCGCCAAAAATAGCCGATTCGGCGGTCTCGAACAACTCCAATCCCCTTATCTGCGCGAGGAAATACGCGATCCATGTCACATCTTCGGCCCAGCGCCACGCCGAGCGCTTCGACCCTCGAGCTCGCCCGACAAGCCACCGAGCAGGCCCGTTTTCTGGCGCCGGAGGAGGGCCTGAGCGGCCCGGCGAGCCGATGGACGCAGGCCAGAGTCATTGGCCTGGACACCGAATTCGTGCGCGAGCGCACCTTCTACCCACGCCCGGGGCTGATTCAGATCCATGACGGCCAGGAGACCTGGTTGATCGACCCGATCGGCCGCGAGGACGTGACCGCGCTGACCGAACTCATGAACGACCCGGACTCGATCAAGGTCTTCCACAGCGTGGGCGAAGACCTGGAGATCATGCAGCTGGTCGCAGGGGCCGTCCCTTCGCCCCTGTTCGACACGCAGATCGCCGCCGCCATGCTGGGCTTCCCGCTCCAGTGCCGCTACGAAGTACTGGTCCAGGAGTGCTTCGGCGTCGAACTGGCCGGCGGCCAGGCGCGATCGGACTGGTGCAAGCGCCCGCTGTCCGCCACGCTGCTGCACTACGCCGCCAGCGACGTGGTCTGGCTGCCGGAACTGCAGGCCTTGCTGGAAAAAGCGCTGGAGAAGGCCGGTCGACTGGGCTGGCTTCAGGAAGACTGCCAACGCCTGGTGGACGCCGCACGCAATGGCGATGAGAAAGTCCCACTGCTCAGGGTCAAAGGCGCAGGCCGCCTCGACGAGCTCGGACTGGGCTGGCTCGACCGCTTCTCGACCTGGCGGGAGCAACAATGCCGCAAGCGCGATCTGCCTCGCAGCTTCGTCCTGCGCGATGAGGTCCTGGTCGACATTGCAGAGCGCGCCGCTCGCGGTCAGACGATCGAGGCGCTCGATGCGCTACCGCCGCGCGAACGCCGTCGCTACGGCAATGAGCTTGAAGCGCTGCTCCAGGACACTCCACAGCCGATCACACGGCCCCTGGAGCTGATCCGCCTGGAACCGAAGCAACGCGATGCGATCAAGGCCGCACAGGCCGAAGTGCGACGGATTGCCGAGGAGCTCGGCGTCGACCCTGCCCTGCTCGCCAGCAAGCGCGAACTGACCCGGCTGCTGTTCGGCGAACGCCCCGACTGGGCCGACGGCTGGCGAGGCGAATGGATCGGCCATCTGGGGCCGGAGGCATGAAGCGCCTCTGATAAAATAGCCTCTTCAGAGAATGCCCCGGTAGCTCAGTAGGATAGAGCAGCCGCCTCCTAAGCGGCAGGTCGCAGGTTCGACTCCTGCTCGGGGCACCATTTCATCCGTTGTCGCGAACCCCACCAAGCCCCCCGGCCTCTCCGTTTGCGCTGTCGAACCTGCGACGAATAACAATCAGGTTCGAACCGAGCGCCGACGGCGCGAGCTCGCGATCGCGAAGCGAACGCCCGAAGGGCCGGTGGACACCGTCCACCGAGCACTCCTGCTCGGGGCACCATTTCATCCGTTGTCGCGAACCCCACCAAGCCCCCCGGCCTCTCCGTTTGCGCTGTCGAACCTGCGACGAATAACAATCAGGTTCGAACCGAGCGCCGACGGCGCGAGCTCGCGATCGCGAAGCGAACGCCCGAAGGGCCGGTGGACACCGTCCACCGAGCACTCCTGCTCGGGGCACCATTCCATCGCTTGTCGCGCACCCCACCAAGCCCCGCGCCTCTCCGTTTGCACTGTCGAACCTGCGACGAATAGCAATCAGGTTCGAACCGAGCGCCGACGGCGCGATTCGCCCTCCGTCCACTCCGCCGGCAGGCCGGGCTCAGCCGCGGGCAAACTCGACGAAGCGCTCGAGCCAGGCGCCCACCTGATCTCTCAGTTTGGCATCCACCTCCCCGTCTCCCAGCACCGTTCCCGCCCGGGACACCCGCAGGAAGTCCGGGAACAGGTTCACCCCCAGCTGGCGCAGATTGATCAGGGCGCCGGATTGGGCCATGGCGGTTCCCCAGGCGCCCGGGGTGGCACCGGCCAGCGCCGTGGGGCGGTGCCCGAAGGTGGGCTTCATTTCCTCACCGGGCCGCGTCAGCCAGTCCAGCGCATTCTTGAGCACGCCAGGCATGGCCCCGTTGTACTCGGGCGTGATCAGGATCAGGCCATCGGCGGCCTTGATCTCCCCTCTGAGGGCTTCCACGGCTTCGGGGATGCCCCGGGCTTCCTCGTCGTCGGCGTTGTAGAGCGGAATGCCGTGCAGGCCCTTCAGAACCACCTCGCACCCGGCAGGCGACAAATCGGCCATCAGCCGGCCAAGGCGAGTGTTGAAGGAGGCCTGGCGCAGGCTGCCTGAGATCGCGACCAATTTCATGTTGAAAGCTCCGGATTAGAGGACGCCAGCGAGGATAGCCCAGCGGTCACTGAAGGGATGTCAACGGCGCAGCTTCGCCACAACGGCCCCGGCCAGTGCCGAGTACAATGCGCGTTTGATCCGTAAGACAAGCAAGCAACACAACCAACTAGAGGAGCCACACGCCATCATGGGAATGCTAGCGGGCAAGAAGGCCCTGATCGTCGGGGTTGCCAGCCCCCGCTCCATCGCCTGGGGCATCGCCGAGGCGATGCACCGCGAGGGCGCGGAACTGGCCTTTACCTACCAGACCGAAAAACTCAAATCACGCGTGGACAAGATCGCCGAGCAGACTGGCTCGAAGCTGGTCATGCCCCTCGATGTCGCAGAGGACGAGCAGATCGACGCGGTCTTCCGGACCCTGGGTGAGCACTGGGATGGCCTGGACATCATCGTGCATGCCGTGGGATTCGCTCCCCGCGAGCAGCTCGAGGGCGAGTTCGCCGACGTAATCGACCGCGAGGGTTTCCGCATCGCGCATGACATCTCGGCCTACAGCTTCGCCGCTCTGGCGCGGGCCGGCCGCGACATGATGCGTGGGCGCAACGGCTCGCTGCTGACCCTGTCCTACCTGGGTGCCGTGCGCGCCATGCCCAGCTACAACGTGATGGGCCTGGCCAAGGCCTCGCTGGAATCCTGTGTCCGCTATCTGGCGCACGGCCTCGGGCCGGAGGGGACCCGCGTGAACGGCATCTCGGCCGGACCGATCAAGACCCTGGCCGCGGCCGGGATCTCCAAGTTCCGGTCGATGCTCGATCATGTCGAAACCACGGCCCCCCTGCGCCGCAGCGTGACGCCGGAAGACGTCGGCAATGTCGCCGCCTTCCTGTGTTCGGATCTGGCCTCGGGCGTGACCGGCGAGATCACCTACGTGGACGCCGGCTACAACATCGTGGGCATGGCCGGTCTGGAATGAGCCGCCCGGCCTTCGGACCACAAAAAAAGCCCCGGCAGGACCGGGGCTTTTTGTTGTCCAGTGAAGGGGCCTCGATCAGAGGCGCTCCTCCATGACTTCGATCTCGGTGTTGGAGCGAAGGTACTCGACCAGACCGGCGATCTCGTAGTCGCTGCGGATGAAGCGAAGCTGCTGCGCGGCGCCGCTGCGCTCGGCTTCGCTGGCGGCCGCCGGGTCACCGTCGACCACGGCATCCAGTCGGACCAGGGCAAAATCACGCCCCTTGTCGAGGATGTCGTACACGGACTCACCGGCCGGACGCGGCAGACGGAAGACTTCACGGACGAAGTCCAGGCCTTGCTCGAAGTCGAAGCGGCCCATGGCCTCGACGGTCTCCAATGTCAGGCCTTCTTCCTCGGCCAGGGTCTCGAAGCTGGCGACCTCACCCGATTCGATACGCGCCAGCAGGGCATCCGCCCGGGCCCGCGCCAGATCGGCCGCGCCTTCCAGACGCAGACGCTCGCGGATGCCGTCGCTGACTTCCTCCAGCGGACGCACGACCGAGGGCAGGTGCTCCTCGAGCTTGATCACGATCGAGCGGTTCTCGTCGTATTCGATCGGGTCCGAAACGGCGCCGTCGAGCAGCACCCGATCCGAGAAGGCGGCCTCGACCACCTGAGGATTGGAGAGCGGAGCCACACCGCCCATCCGGGTGATGGGCTCACCGGTCTGGATTTCCACGCCCAGCGCCTCGGCCAGCGGCTCCAGGCTGCTGTCGTCGGCGTAGATCAGGTCGATCAGACGCTCGGACTGCTCTTCATAGAGGCGCTCGGACTCGATGTCCACGTATTCGGCCAGGATCTCGTCGCGGGCTTCTTCGAAGCTCATGCCCTGCGGCTCTCGAATCTCGCCGAGACGGATCACATGCCAGCCGAAGCGCGATTCGACGACCTCGCTGATCTCGCCCGGTTCGGACAGGGCAAACAGCGCCGACTCGAAGGCCTCGACCATCTGATCACGCTCGACCAGTCCCAGGTCACCGCCCTGAGCGGCGGAACCCGGGTCGTCGGAATACTCCATCGCCAGCGCCGAGAAATCCTCGCCGTCGAGGAGCCGCTGTCGAATTTCGGCCGCCAGCGCAGCGGCTTCTTCGTTGCTGCGCTCCTGACCGGCCGTGATCAGGATGTGCGCGGCTTCGCGCGCTTCCGGCGTCAGATAGCGCTGACTGGCCGCCTCGTAGCGCTGGCGCAGCTCTTCCTCGGACAGGCCGAGTTCGTCGCGGAAATCATCGGCGGACAGTTCGATCCAGGACAGACGAACCTGCTCCTGGGTGCGGAAGTCGTTGGGGTTGTCGGCGTAGAACTGCTCGACATCGGCCTCGGTGATCTCGACCTGCTCCTCGAAATCCGCCGGAGCGATGGTGGTATAGACCAGGTCACGGGTCTGCTGACGCAGGCGAATGATCTGATCGATCTCGGCTTCCGTCGGCGTAGCCGACGCACTCAGCGAAGACGGTAGCGCATTGACCAGCAGATCTTCGCGCAATTCCTGTTCGAACACGCGCGGAATCCGTCCGCTGGCCCGAAGCACCTGACGGTACTGATCCTGATTGAACTGGCCATCGACCTGGAAGGCGGGAATTTCCAGGATGATGTCCAGGATGGCCTGGTCGCTGACCGCCAGCCCAAGCGTATCGGCATGCTGACGCAGCAGCAGCTGATCGATCATGCCTTCCAGGTGTTCGCGACGAACGATCGGCTGGTTGGTCGCGATCTCGTCATAGGCATCACCCTGTTGCTGGCGCAGGTTGGCCCGATACTGGGCGAAGCTGGTCTGGAATTCCGTCGTGGTGATCTTGTCCTCACCCACGATTGCCACAGCGTCTTCCGGAACCCGCTGGATGTAGCTTTCCAACCCGACGAAGATGAACGGGATGGCCAGCAGGCCGAGGATGACGATGGCGACAAGTCCGGTTACACGGTCACGAATGGCCTGAAGCATGGTGGTAGTGAATCCTTGAGGAAACGAGCTGTGCGTGTCAGCGCTTGAAAGGAGAAATCAACCTCTTCAAACGAACAGGGCGCCTCGAGGGCGCCCTGCAGTGTAATGGCGGAGTGGACGGGACTCGAACCCGCGACCCCCGGCGTGACAGGCCGGTATTCTAACCAACTGAACTACCACTCCTAAAAAACCTGGTGGGTGCTGGAGGGCTCGAACCTCCGACCCTCGCCTTGTAAGGGCGATGCTCTCCCAGCTGAGCTAAGCACCCCGGGCGTAAGCCCGTTATTTTATCGCGTCTTTGAAGCCTTTACCAGCCTTGAATGACGGATTTTTCGATGCCTTGATCTTGATCGTCTCGCCAGTGGCCGGATTGCGACCGGTACGAGCAGCACGCTCCTTCACGGAGAAGGTGCCGAAGCCGACCAGAGACACGCTGTCACCCTTCTTCAGGGCCGCGGTGATGCTGTCGATCGTGGCTTCCAGGGCGCGCTGAGCGTCTGCCTTGGTCAGTCCCGCGCCGTCGGCAATGCTGTCGATGAGTTCAGTCTTGTTCATTGAGTCTTGCTCCAAATCGATTCTTGTGGATATTCACGCAGCGGCCAGCCCCCGAGGTGCTGCGGTGATGTTCCACACGGCAGCCGCCGACCATCTGTAGGCGGGGAATGTTATCTCAGGAGGCCACCCCCATCAACATCAAACCGACCAAAAACGGCCGATTCGATGAAAAAAATTGCCTCAGTGCGCTCGAACCTGCGAACTTCCGGCATTCTGAGGGTCTGCCACGGAGGAAGAGTCCTCCGAAGCTTCACCTTGCGGAAGCTCGACCAGCGCGAGTTCCAGCACCTCGTCGATCCATTTGACCGGCTTGATTTCCAGGTCCTTCTTGATCCGCTCGGGAATCTCGGCGAGGTCCTTCTCGTTCTCTTCGGGAATCAGCACCAGTCGAATGCCACCACGAAGAGCGGCCAGCAGCTTTTCCTTGAGGCCACCGATCGGCAGCACCTTGCCGCGCAGGGTGATCTCCCCGGTCATGGCGACGTCCGCTCGCACGGCCACCCCGGTCAGCACCGAAACCAGAGCCGTCACCATGGCAATCCCTGCGCTGGGACCATCCTTCGGCGTCGCCCCTTCCGGAACGTGGATATGGATGTCCTTGTTCTGGTGGAAATCCTCGGCGATGCCCAGGGCGCTGGCCCGGGATCGAACGACCGACAGCGCCGCCTGCACCGATTCCTGCATGACGCTGCCCAGCTGCCCCGTGTGGGTCAGCTTGCCCTTGCCCGGGACCGCCGCGGCTTCGATCTGCAGCAGCTCGCCGCCCACTTCGGTCCAGGCCAGGCCCGTGACCTGACCGATCTCGCTCTGTTCTTCGGCACGTCCGTAGCGGAAGCGCCGCACGCCCAGGTACTTGTCGAGATTCCGAGTGGTGATCTGACGACGCTCCAGCTTCGGATCGAGGCTCAGCTCCTTGACTACCTTGCGGCAGATCTTGGCCAGTTCGCGCTCGAGGTTCCGCACGCCCGCCTCGCGGGTGTAGTAGCGGATGATGTCCGTGATCGCGGTTTCGCTGACGCTGATCTCCTCGGGCTTGAGACCATGCTGCTCGATCTGCTTGCCCAGCAGATAGCGAGTGGCGATATTGAGCTTCTCGTCCTCCGTGTAACCCGGAATCCGGATCACTTCCATACGATCCAGCAGCGGACCCGGAATGTTCAGGGAATTCGCCGTCGCCAGGAACATCACCTCCGACAGATCGAAATCGACCTCCAGGTAATGATCGCCGAAGGTGTTGTTCTGCTCGGGATCGAGCACTTCGAGCAGGGCCGAGGAGGGATCACCCCGGAAGTCCATGCTCATCTTGTCCAGCTCGTCGAGCATGAACAGGGGGTTCCTGGTCCCGACCTTGCCCATGTTCTGAAGCACGCGGCCCGGCATCGAACCGATGTAGGTCCGACGATGGCCGCGGATCTCGGCCTCGTCCCTGACGCCACCCAGACTCATGCGCACCAGCTCGCGTCCGGTGGCCTTTGCAATCGATTTGCCCAGCGAGGTCTTGCCCACCCCGGGCGGGCCGACCAGGCAGAGAATCGGACCCTTGAGCTTCTTGACGCGCTGCTGCACGGCGAGGTACTCGAGGATCCGCTCCTTGACCCGCTCCAGGCCGTAATGATCGCGTTCCAGAATGTCGTGGGCGGCCTTGATGTCGTGGCGCACCTTGCTGCGCTTCTTCCACGGCATCATCAGCATCCAGTCCAGGTAGTTGCGCACCACCGTGGCCTCGGCCGACATCGGCGACATCATCTTCAGCTTGTTCAATTCGCTACGGGCCTTCTCCAGCGCCTCCTTGGGCATGCCGGCCTTTTCGATCTTCTGCTCGAGATCGCCCAGGTCGTTGCCGGACTCGTCGAGATCGCCCAGCTCCTTCTGGATGGCCTTCATCTGCTCGTTGAGGTAGTACTCGCGCTGGCTCTTTTCCATCTGCGTCTTGACGCGCCCGCGAATGCGCTTCTCGAGCTTGAGCACGTCGATCTCGCCCTCGATCAGGGCCATCAGACGCTCCATCCGCTCCAGCACGGACGCGGTTTCGAGGATCTGCTGCTTGTCCTCGTTGCGAATGCCCAGATGCGCCGCGATCGTGTCGGCCAGACGGCTGGAATCCTCGATGCCGGCCAGGGTGGTCAGCAGTTCGGGCGGAATCTTCCGGCTGAGCTTGACGTACTGCTCGAACAGGCTCATCAGGCTGCGCGTGGTGACTTCGAGCTGGCGCTCGTCGTCGGCCTGCCCCTGCAGGTACTCCCAACGACCGGCCAGGTAGCCATCGGTCTCCTCGAGTTCGGTCACCTTGACCCGCTCCACGCCCTCGACGAGCACCTTGGTGGTGCCGTCCGGCAGACGCAGCATCTGCAGGATGCTGGCGATCGTTCCGTGATCGAACAGATCGGAGGGCTCGGGCGATTCGACTTCGGGATTACGCTGGGTGATCAGCAGAATCTGCTTGTCGACGTTCATGGTCTCCTCCAGCGCCCGCACCGAACGTTCACGGCCGACGAAGAGAGGGATCACCATGTGGGGGAACACCACCACATCGCGCAGGCTCAGCACCGGGGTGGGCTGACGCGGGGGCGACTGGGAGGCACCGCTGCTGGCGTTGCTGGTCATAAGAATTCCTTGAGTGTCAGCGCTGGCCGATCGCTCGGCCGCGAAGATGTTTGACGATGAGGAGTATATTGCTCCCGCGGCAGCGGGATTCAAGCGCTTCGAGGGAGCGGCGTTTCGCGCCCCCAGCGGGAATCAGCTTTCGCCGCCTGCGCGCTGCTGGGGCGGGTTGCCCTCGTAGATCATGTAAGGCTCGGCCTCGCCGTTGATCACGGCCTCGTCGACCACGATCTTGCTGACGTTCTCGGCCGACGGCAGATCGTACATGCTGTCGAGGAGCACGTTCTCCAGAATGGTCCGGAGACCGCGAGCGCCGGTCTTGCGGGCCATCGCCTTGCGGGCAATGGCGTGGAGCGCGTCTTCGCGCACCTCCAGCTCGCAGTGGTCCATCTCGAACAGCTTGCGGAACTGCTTGACCACGGCATTCTTGGGCTCGACCAGGATCCGCACCAGCGCGTCCTCGTCCAGCTCGCGCAGGGTCGCGATGACCGGCATGCGCCCGACGAATTCCGGGATCAGACCGAAGCGGATCAGGTCTTCCGGCTCGACGCCGGCGATCAGGCTGGACAGATCGGCGGACTGCTGGCTACGCACCTCGGCCTTGAATCCGATGCCGGCCGACTCCGAGCGCGCCTGAATGACCTTGTCGAGACCGGCAAAGGCCCCACCGCAGATGAACAGGATGTTGCGCGTGTCGACCTGCAGGAATTCCTGCTGCGGATGCTTGCGACCGCCCTGCGGCGGCACCGAAGCCATGGTGCCCTCGATCAGCTTGAGCAGCGCCTGCTGCACGCCCTCCCCCGACACGTCGCGCGTGATCGACGGATTCTCGGCCTTGCGCGAGATCTTGTCGATCTCATCGATGTAGACGATGCCGCTCTGCGCCTTCTCGACGTCGTAATCGCACTTCTGGAGCAGCTTCTGGATGATGTTCTCGACGTCCTCGCCCACGTAACCGGCTTCGGTCAGGGTGGTGGCATCGGCGATCGTGAAGGGCACGTTCAGCATGCGGGCCAGGGTTTCAGCGAGCAGGGTCTTGCCCGAGCCCGTCGGGCCGATCAGCAGGATGTTCGACTTGGCCAGTTCGACGTCATCGCGGTGCTTGTGCGACTCGAGGCGCTTGTAGTGGTTGTACACGGCCACCGAAAGGACCTTCTTCGCGTCCTTCTGACCGATGACGTAATTGTCCAGGAACGAGTGGATCTCACGCGGCGTCGGCAGGGTCTCGCGCTCGGACAGGCTCGATTCCTCGAGCTCTTCACGGATGATGTCGTTGCAGAGTTCGACGCACTCGTCGCAGATGTAGACGCTGGGTCCTGCGATCAGTTTGCGTACTTCATGCTGGCTCTTTCCGCAGAAGGAGCAGTACAGAATCTTGCCGTCGCTGGTCGACTCACTCATGGGATTGGACGATCACCACCAATACTGGTCATTCGGCTAGTTTAACCGAATACGACGCGGGTCATGTCGACGCGCGCGAACTCAGGACTTCGTCGACCAGACCGTACTCGCAGGCCTCTTCGGCCGACATGAACTTGTCGCGATCGGTGTCGGCCTCGATCGTCTCCATCGGCTGGCCGGTGTGATGACGAAGGATCTCGTTCAGATTGTCCTTCATCTTCAGGATCTCCCGGGCATGGATATCGATGTCCGAGGCCTGGCCCTGGAAGCCACCGAGGGGCTGATGGATCATCACGCGCGAATGCGGCAGGGCATAGCGCTTGCCCTTGGCCCCGGAGGCCAGCAGCAAGGCACCCATGCTGGCCGCCTGGCCGACACACATGGTGGCCACGTCCGGCTTGACGAACTGCATGGTGTCGTAGATGGCCATCCCGGCGGTCACGGAGCCGCCGGGCGAGTTGATGTAGATATTGATGTCCTTGTCCGGATTCTCGCTTTCGAGATACAGGAGCTGGGCAACAATCAGGTTGGCGGAATAGTCCTCGATCGGGCCGACGATGAAGATCACCCGCTCCTTGAGCAGGCGCGAGTAGATGTCGTAGGCACGTTCGCCGCGAGCCGACTGCTCGACGACCATCGGGACCAGATTCAGCGCCTTTTCGTTCATTCCTGCTCCATCACTTCCTTGAAGGACATGCTCTTGGCGGTCACCTTGGCCTTGTCGAGGATGGTGTCGACCACCTGCTCTTCCAGGGCCAGATTCTCCAGCTGATCCATCAAGCGCTCGTCGGAGCGATAGATTTCCATGATCTGCGCCGGATTCTCGTAAGTGTCGGCGATCTCGGCGAGCTTCGCGTCAACGCGCTCGGGATCGATCGAGATCTCGTTCTGGCGAGCGAACTCTCCGAACAACAGGCCCAGGCGCAGACGGCGCTCGGCCGGCTCACGGAACATGTCCGGGGACAACTGGCCGCCCTGACCACCCATCTGCTGCTGCATCTGCATCAACATCTGGCGGGCTTCCTGCTGGATGCTGGAATCCGGCAGCTTGATGTCGCCGAAGTGCTCGAGCAGACCATCGGTCACGGCCTGCTTCAGACGGTTGCTGACGGTCTGGCGCAGTTCGCGCTCCAGATTGCGGCGCACGTCGGCGCGCAGCTTGTCGACGCCTTCTTCGACTCCGAACTCCTTGGCGAAAGCGTCATCGACCTCCGGCAGTTCGGACTCTTCGACCGCCTGGATCTCGAGCTCGACCTGGGCCTTCTTGCCGGCCAGGGCCTGGTGGCGATAGGACTCGGGGAAGCTCATCTCCAGGGACTTCTTGTCGCCGGCAGACAGGCCGGTCAGCACGCCCTCGAGTTCCGGGAAGCTCTCGAGCTTGCCGAGGACCGGTGCGATTTCGTGACGCCCCGTATTCGGCACCCGCTCGCCATCGACCTCGGCCACGTAGGCTGCCTTGACCCGGTCACCGACCTTCGAGGCACGTTCCACGGCATTCCAGATCCGCTTCTGCTCCCGCAGGGTCTCGATCATGTCGTCGACGTCCGAGTCCTGGACTTCGGCTTCCGGACGCTCGATCGCCAGATCGTCGACCTTGATCTCGGGCATTTCCGGGAACACCTCCAGGTCGGCCACGAATTCGAACTGGCCGTCGGCTTCCGGCCTGGGCTCGAGGCGGGTCACGCCGGCCACGCGCAGCTTCTGCTCGCCGATGGCATCCTGCAGTCGCGACTGCATCAGTTGCTGCATCACTTCGTCGCGGACCTGCTTGCCATAGCGCTGACGAATCACGTTCAGCGGCACCTTGCCCGGGCGGAAACCCTTCAGGCGCACTTCACGGCGCAGTTCATTGAGGCGGCCAGCGACCTGGCTGTCGATTTCATCGGCCGGAACCTGAACGGTCATGCGCCGCTCGAGATCACCGGTATTTTCCACGGATACCTGCATGGTTGGTCTTTGTCGAAGTGAGTGTTGTCGAATATCGGAATGTCGAAGGATGCGTCGCCGCGTGGCACCGGCACCCGAAAAGGTGGTGGGCCGTCAGGGACTCGAACCCCGAACCTACTGATTAAGAGTCAGCTGCTCTACCATTGAGCTAACGGCCCATCTTGAAAATGGGGTGAGCGACGGGGGTTGAACCCGCGACCTCTGGAGCCACAATCCAGTGCTCTACCAACTGAGCTACGCCCACCATCAAAACAAATTGTCGTTCCGGACCTCGCGACCGGCCCGATAGCGCACTATTGTAGCGCGAAATCGGTTGTGGCGCGCCCGGCAGGACTCGAACCTGCAACCGCCGGCTTAGAAGGCCGATGCTCTATCCGGTTGAGCTACAGGCGCACGCCTGACCTGGTCGGGGCGGCAGGATTTGAACCTGCGACCTACTGCTCCCAAAGCAGTTGCGCTACCAGGCTGCGCTACGCCCCGCGTCCAAGCCGGCCAATGTTACGGATGGGAGGCGGTTCGGTCAACTCCTCGGGCCGGATTTGCGGGCGATATTTTTGGATTCCGGGCCGCCCGATGGGCCTGCAGCCCGAAAGATCGACGGAGAAGCCGGAACCTCGCCAGAACGGATGGACGCACCTCTTCGACGAGAGTGCGGGTGGGACACGGTCGGAGGGATCGATCAAGACCGCTCGAAGGCGGTTTTGACCCTGCGGGCCTCATAGGCTGCGCCGCTCGTCGTCAGTTGCTGCGCAACTGATCGAACCTGGGAGCTTCGACTCGGCTTCCGGGCGCGCCATATACGAAAAAACCCCGCCGAAGCGGGGCTTCTAGTGACCTGCAGCTCCGTGCGCGCCCGGAAGGATTGCTGGCGCTGCGCGCCAGCGAGCTCCGGCCTATCGGCCTTCGGTTCGAACCGATTGTTGATTGTCGGAGGTTCGAACCCTTCCGGTCGCGCATAAAAAAACCCGCCGAAGCGGGCTTTTTTAAATGGCGCGCCCGGAAGGATTCGAACCTCCGACCGCCTGGTTCGTAGCCAGGTACTCTATCCAGCTGAGCTACGGGCGCGTTGAACTGCAAGCCGCGCATTATCGGGAAAGGGCTTGGACCTGTCAAGCCCGGTTTTGGGCTTTTTTACGCCCGACTCGGGATTGCTCCATTCAGCTGACTTGGTTACAGTGCCGACTGGATGCGCCTGGAACAGATCACCATGCCTCGTTCTCGCCTCGTCGTCCGAGTTGCCCTTGCCCTGTCATTGTCCTCGATACTGGTCGGTTGCAGCCTGCCGGAGGTCGAGCCGCTGATGCCCACGCCCGCCCTCTACAGCGAAACCGGCGCGACACCGCTGGCACACATACCACCGAATCAGCGATGGACACCTCGAAAGGTCTACTTCGCCACCACCCGCGAACGCAGCGAGAGTCAGCAGCGCGTCGACTACGGCAACAGGCAGAGCAGCCACGTATCGGTCGGTCTGGCAATGATCGGTTTCGGCGGCCCGGACATGAGCAGGTCGGACCTCGATCGTGCATCGAGCCAGGCGGAGCGGGAGGCCAGCGTGCCCCTGTCCATGGCCGGACTGCTCGAGGCCGGACGCTTTTCGATCACCCCGACCGGCCAGCTCGAGGATGCGAGCGGAACGACAGCCTGGTTGCTCGATGACCTGAATGCCTCGATCGCGGCCTCGCGCAGTCCGGATCTGCTGATCTATGTCCACGGTGCGAAGGTGAACTTCTACAACGCCAATGTTTTCGCCGCCCAGCTGGATCATTTCATGGGCCGTGACATGACGTCCGTGGCCTTCGCTTGGCCAACGCGCCAGAACATCTTCAGCTACGGCCTGGGAGACGACCTCGAGCGGGCCTATCGCAATGCGCCCGCGCTGAGCACGCTGCTGGAACTACTCGCCGACCGATCCATCGCCGAGCGCATCCACATCGTGACCTGGAGCGCAGGTGGTCGCCTGGTCACCGAAGCCCTTGCGCAGCTGCACGAGCGACATGCCGACGAGCACCCGGACCTGCGCGAACGCTTCCGGCTGGGGACGATCTACTTCGCCGCCGCCGATGTGCCGGGCTCTGAGTTCATCGAGGCCCTGCCACGCCTCGAGGCCATCGCTGAGCGACTGGTCGTTACGGCCTCATCGAACGATGGGGCGCTTCGAATGGCCCGTCGGTTCATGCGAGGTGACGAGCGCATCGGCCAGATTCGATCCGAAGCCCTCAGTGATGAGCAGTTGGAGACCATTCGCTCGTCGCGCAGGCTGGAAGTGATCGATGTGTCGCGAGGCAGCGATCAGCGCGGATTCGACATCACGGGGCACCGCTACTGGTTCAATCACCCCTGGGCAAGCAGCGATGTGGTGCTGGCCATTCGCGGCGGCCTCGCGGCCGGTGACCGCGCGCTCCAGCCAGAGGACCTGGCCGTTCTCTGGAGCATTCCGAGTGACTACCCTCACCGCCTGAGCACGCTGCTGCAGCGCGCTGGCGTGCCGATACGCCAGGACAATTGACCTTGCCGGGAGCCCGAAAGGAGCACCGAAGGCTGTACGAGCCAGCCCTCCCCGGTCATCGAGGCGGTCCAGCAGCGCTGACAGGCTCGTCCGGCTGTGCCAGACTTTCGCGGTCATCAACGAGCCCCGTCAGCGTGCAATGAACGAGAAGTCCGTCGCGCGTCTCAAACAGATCCAAGGCCCCGGCCTGCACTTTCCCGGCCATGCTCGGGACAGCTGGTTGATCGGTCGCGGCAGCGACTGCGATCTGGTGCTTGCCGATCCGCAGATCTCTCGCCAGCACGCGCGGATCGATTGGACGAACCCGCCCACGATCCGGGATCTCGGCTCCAGCGCCGGAATCATGGTCAACGGTCAGGCGGTCGAACAGGCGGAGCTCGCCGCCGGCGACCGCCTCGGCATCGGGCCCTGGTGCTTCGTGCTCGCCGAGACGTCGGCCTGGGATGAAGGGCGGACCGTGGTCGTGGATGCCCGGGCCGCCAGCGTGGCGGCACCGCGGCTGGAACTCCTGCTCGACTTCTCGAGCCGGGTCAATCGAGTGTCCTCGGAACTCGAGGTGCAGCGATTCATCCTGGAAACCGCGCTGCTGGGCAGCGGCTTTCGCCGAGCCGCACTGATCGATCTCCGGACGTCGGAATCCACCGTCCTCGCCAGCCTGCCGGACGCGCCGGGCTCGACGGATTTCAGCCGGCAACTGATCGAAACCGCGAGATCTCGTCGCCTGGTCGAGCTTCGCCAGATTCCCGCCGGCGACCGGAGTGCCAGCGTGGCCGCGCTGGAGGTGAGCAGCGCTCTGGCCGTCGTCGAGGCGGTCGACGACTGGGGGGATCTCCTGCTCTACCTCGACACGCGCCAGGGTGAAGCCAGGGAGCAACCGGACACCGCGCGCTTCTGTCAGGCCCTGCTGCGCGTCGGCTCCCTGGCCCTGGCGCGCCTGCACCACCAGCAGGCCCTCTGGGACCAGCGTGAGCGCATCTACTCCGATCTTCATGATGACCTGGGCGCTCGACTGCTCAATCAGATCTATCGCGCCCGCACGCCGGCGGACGCGGATGAGGTCCGCGCCATGCTCCAGGACCTCCGCGACGTCGTGTCCAGGCCGGCCGGTCAGCCGCAGCCCCTGTCCGAACTACTGGCCGCGGTTCGTTCGGAAGCCGCCGAACGGCTCGAGAACGCCGGCGTCGAGCTCGCATGGCCGCCGAGCGATGCCATCCCTGACGTCGACTGGAATCCGGCCGATGCGGCCAACCTGAGCCGAGCCATCCGGGAAGCGCTCAGCAATGGCCTCAGGCATGCCGGCGCAAGCCGCTTTACCGTGGCGATCGATGCCCAAGCGCCAGATCTGCATGTCCGGATCGCTCATGATGGAGACTTTCAGGCACCCGAGGACTGGTCCCCGGGACGAGGCATCAACGGCCTCATCAAGCGCAGCCTGGTGCTCGGAGGCCAGGTGGAGTGGCATGTCGAGGGGGATCAGCTCATCACCCACTTCCACATCAAGCTGATGGGAAGCACCGCATGAACAAGGCCCTGATCATCGAAGACCTTCCCGCGGCCCGCGCCTGGCTGGAAGCGGCACTGAACGAGGCCTTTCCAGGCATCTCCGTGGCCTGCACGGAAAGCTGTTCCGGCGCTCGCGAATGGCTCGCACAGGACCGGCCGGACCTTGCCCTGGTAGACCTCGGCCTGCCGGATGGCGACGGCACCGCCCTGATCGCGGCGATCAAGCGCGCCCACCCGGATGCACTCTGTGTCGTGGCCAGCACCTTTGCCGACGACGCCCATCTGTTCCCGGCCCTGCGCGCGGGCGCCGACGGCTACTTCACCAAGGACCAGGGGCAGGACGCGCTGGTCCGGGTGCTGCGCGAGATCAGCCAGGGCAAGCCCCCGCTGTCGCCGGGAATCGCAAGACGACTGCTGAGCTTCTTCCAGGATCCGGAACCCCCTGAAACGCCGCTCAGCCCCAGGGAAACCGAGGTGCTCCAGCTGATCGGCAAGGGCTATTCCCTGAACGAAGTCGGCCGCCTGCTCGAGATCACGCGGCATACGGCAGCCGGCTACGTCAAGGACATCTATCGCAAGCTCGGCATCAATTCCCGCGCCGAAGCCGCCCTGAAGGCGGCCGAATTCGGCCTCCTGCGCTAGCGCTCCGCGACTGCCCCCCTCATTCGGGGGATAGGCGCCCTCCCCTCGCTTACGGACAATGCCCATCGGCGCTCGAGAAGCGCTGAAGCCTCATCCACGTATCCGAGGGGAACCCAATGCGCAAGTTGATCACCTGTCTGAGTTTCACACTGGCCATGCTGTCCTTGCCGGCATTCGCACAATTCGAGTTCATCGAAGACCTGACGCCCGCCGGCGGCGAGGTCGAAGACTTCGGCCTGGGCTCGCGCGTGTTCGAGAACGACCTGTTCGTCGCCTGGCCCCACGGCTTCGGTGAACCCGATCCGGCCCCGACCTGCGGTGAGGTCTACCACTACACCAAGAACGCCGAGGGCCGCTTCGAGCTGGCCTCCGTCCTGCAGGCGCCCAGCTGCAGCCCCGGAGACATGTTCGGCGCCGCCGACATGGAGCTCGACGGCGACACCCTGTTCATCTCCGCCCTGTCGGGCCTGCGTGGCGACGGCCAGGGCAATCCCTCCGATTCGCGCGTCTGGATCTTCGAGCGCGACCCGTCCTACAACCCCGACGGGGTCAACGCTGGCTGGCGGCCGGTCACCGACCTGATCGGATCCAACGTCGGCGGCAATCGGGCCATCGGCGGCTCCCTGGACATCGAGGGCGACACCCTGGCCGTCCAGTCGGTCACCTTCGAGACGGTCTTCGGCTTCAACTTCGCTCGTGCCGACGGCATCTACATCTTCCAGCGCAACGGTGACAGCTGGGCCGAGATCGATCGGATCACCGAGTCGACGGCTTTTTACGGGCTGGACTTCGAGCTGACCGCAGACCAGCTGATCGTCGGCGCCCCGGAAGCGCAGACCTTCGGCGGCCCGGGACGCGTCTACGTCTATGACCGGGTCGGCGACGACTTCGTGCTGAGTCAGACCCTCACGACCACGGACTCGGAATCGAACTTCGGCTACTTCGTCGACGTTCAGGATCAGACCATGGCCGTCGGTGCGGTCAACCTCGCCGAGCCCGGTGCCGTCTTCCTGTATGAACGCGACAGCGCAGGACTGTGGCAGCCGTCGGGCAAACTGACGCCTCCCACCCGTGCAAACAACGACATCTACGGCGTGATCGGCAGATTCGCCGATGATCTGCTGATCGTTGGCGCCGAGAACGGGGTCCGCCAGACCGAACCCGCCGCCGGCAAGGTCTACATCTACCAACGCAGCGGCAGCGACTACGAGCTCATCCAGGAACTGGTGGCACCGGTCAGCAGCAATGGCAGCGACGTCTTCGGCGGCGGCCTGACCACCAATGGCACGGACCTCCTGGTCAAGGCCTTCGGGGCGCCGGCCGGCGGCTTCACCGCCTTCTACCACTTCCAGCGCGAAGCAAGCGCCGGTCCCGGCGAGCCCACCGACCCGGACCCGAGCTTTGCCGTCGAACCCGGCCACAGCGGCCTGTTCTTCAACGCCGACCGCTCCGGCGAAGGTTTCATGATCGACATGCTTCCCGATGGCCGCGGCCTGATGTTCTGGTTCACCTATGCCGAGGGCCAGCCCCTGTGGCTGATCGCCCAGGGACCGGTCGAGGGCAACCTCATGCGCCTCGATCAGGTCTTCGCGCCGCGCGGCGCGCGCTTCGGGGATGCCTTCGACGCCGGCGACGTGGACCTGGTCGAATGGGGCAGCCTGCTGTTCGAATTCGACGATTGCGACGGTGGCCGGGTGCACTACTTCAGCGACCAGGCGGGATTCGGCGACGGCAGCATCGAACTGAGCCGCCTGTCCAACATCGCCGGCATCGACTGCGGCGAGACCCGTGAGACGGTCGTCAACGGCTTCTCCGGCGGTTTCTTCAACCCGGAGCGCGGCGGTGAAGGCCTGCAGATCCACATCACCGACCTCGATGGGCAGCACACGCCGGTGGTCTACTGGCCGACCTTCGACACCCAGGGCAATCCCCTGTGGCTGTTCGGCATGGGCCGCACCGAGGGCGACAGCATCGTCATCGATGAGATGCGCCGCTACTCAGGCGCCGCCTTCGGTGAGCTGTTCGACAGCAGCGACGTGGTCGGCTCGGACTGGGGCAGCGTGCGGATCGACTTCGAGGGTTGCGACCAGCTGACCATCGATTACCAGTCCGACGATCCGGCCTACGGTTCGGGCCAGATCGACATGATTCGTCTCTATCAGCTTGGTCTGACCACTTGCTCGGGCACACCGAGCGCACGGTAAACGAGTGCCCTGCACGCGCTCGGAAGGGGTCGGCCTCGTGGCCGGCCCCTTCATCTTTTCAAGAGCCGGCAAGCATTCAGATCACCTTCAACCGTCCAGCGAAGCCAGGCGCTGCCGGACCTGCGCCACGCGCGGGTGGTCCGAGCCCAGTGCCGGCTCCAGTGCCGCCAGACTTTCGCCGAGATGCAGGCGCGCCTCGCGGGTCCGGCCGGCCCCGGCCAGGCACCAGCCGTAGTTCGCCCGGAACACCGCATAGCTCACGTGCTCGGCGCCCAGCAGACGCTCGGCTTCCTGCAGCAGCAGCTCGAACTCGGTCACTGCGGCCTCGGGCTGGCCGCGATTGAGCAGCAGCATCCCCAGATTGTTGGCCACGCCCAGCATCTGGGTTCTGAGACCGTCGTCGTCACTGGCCTGCACCCGGCTCAGCACCTCCCGGTACAGGGGCTCGGCCTCATCGAGCCGTCCCTGATCTTCCAGCAGAAACGCAAGAATGTTGCGGGCCGTCAGGGTGTTCGGGTGCAGTGGCCCCAGCCGGCGCTCGTTCCAGTCCAGCACCGCCCGGGCCTCGGGCTCGGCGGCCTCGGCCTGGCCCTGCATGATCAACAGAGCCGCCAGGTTGTTGCGGCTGACGATCGTGCTCGGGTGTTCCTCGCCGAGAACGCGCTGGCGACGGGCCAGGGTATCGCGGACCAGGGCATCCGCTGCTTCGATCCGACCGGCATTGGTCAAGGCGGAGGCCAGGTTGTTCATTGCCGAGAGAGTCTGCGGATGATCGCTGCCGAAACGATCGATCCGCCCATCGACGATCGACTGGGCAATGCTCAGTTCGCGGGCATGATCACCACGACGCGCGGCGATCACCGCCAGGGAGTTCTTCAGCACCAGGGTGTCGTTGTGGCTGGCCCCCAGCACCTCCTCGGCCTCGGCGGCCTGGGCACCGACCAGCGACTCGGCCAGGTCCAGCTGACCGGCATCCAGCAGAGCGCGGGTGCGCACCGCCACCCAGTGATTGCGCACGTGGTGCCCCCGGGGGTAGCTCTGCATCCGCGATTCCAGCTGACCCGTGAGCTCGAGCGCAGCTTCGATCCCGCCCGCCTCCAGCGCCGCACGGGCCTGCTCGATCCGGGCCAGATCCGGCTCCTGACCGGGGGCGCCGGGATGGTCGAGGAAGATGGCGTTGGCGAAGTCGAGTTGCTCGCTGCCATCCTCCGTGCGCCCGAGATTGAGCAGGATGCTGCCCATGGTCCGGTGCAGTTCGGCACGCACCAGTGGGTCCATCTGCTGGTCCAGCGGCAGCATTCTCGCAGCCTCGTTCAGGGCCTCGACCAGGGTCACCCGCTCACCCAGGGTGTTGTCCGGGTCGGCGGCCAGCAGCATGTCGCGAATGAACTGATTGACGGCCGATAGTTGTTCGGCACGCAGCTCGGCCTCGAACCTCGCCTGCGATTCGCGCCAGGCGAAATGCACGGCCAGGGCGGTGCCCGTCAGCACCGCCAGTCCCACCGCCGCCGCCGCCCCCACGCCAAGGCGGTGGCGTCGCACGAACAGCCGGGCACGCCGCCATCGACCCGGACTTCGGGCCAGCAGGGGGCGATGATCGAGCCAGCGCTGCATGTCCTCCCTGAACTGCGCCACGGAGGCATAGCGCTCATCCGGGTCCCGGGCGAGCGCCTGCATCACCAGGGCGTCAAGCTCCGGGTCCAGGTCCGGTCGCAGGCGCCGGAGGGGATCGGGCTCATCCTGCGCCAGCCGCGCCAGGGCATCGATCAGGCTGAGCCCGGTCAGTACGATCGGCAGCCGCCCGGCGAAGGCCTGGTAGAGCATCACGCCCAGGGCGTGGATATCGCTCCGGGTGTCGGCCCGTCCATCGATCTGCTCGGGAGCCATGTAGCCGAGGGTGCCGACCAGCTCGCCGGTCTGGATCAGGGTCGAGGCCTGGCCAGGATCGACGTCGGTCAATCGAGCCACGCCGAAATCCAGGACGTGTGGATGACCCGCCTCGTCGACCAGGACATTGGCCGGTTTGAGATCGCGGTGGATGACGCCCTGCTGATGCGCATGGGCGACGCCATCGGCGATGGCTCCGATCAGCTCGATGACCTCACGATTCGACAGCGACCGGGACTGGAGATAGGCGTCCAACGGAAGACCATCGATCAATTCCATGGCCAGCCAGGGCTGGGCCCCGGCCGCCGAGTCCACCGTCCCGGCCGCATGGATCCTGGCGATGGACGGGTGGTTCAGACGGCCCAGCAGATCGGCTTCCTGCACGAGACGCTGGCGGGCCTCGGCGGACATCAGGTCGGCGCGGATCAGCTTGATCGCGACCTCGCGGTCCGGGTGCAGCTGGCGAGCGCGATACACGCTGCCCATGCCACCATGTCCGACCAGTTCGTTGAGTTCGAAGCCGGGAATCGTCGGCAGCGCCGACACGGCTTCACCGGCTCGCGCCACCGTCGGGGCGCAGGTCGCCTCTTCGAGCAAGCGAACGAGAGACTCGGCCTGCTCGAGGAGTTCGGGGCGATCTTCGAGTTCGCGGCGCAGGAAGGCATCGCGCTGGCCGGGTTCCAGGCGACCGGCCCGGACCGCCAGGCTGAGCAGCCCCTGATCCGAGGCCTGCGGACGCGACGCCACTACTGGACGTTGAACCCGCGACCGATGGCCACGCCCCGCGCCGTGGCCAGTTCCACTTCGTCTTCACGCAGACCACGCTCCAGGCGTTCGCGCTGACGCCGCAGTTCCTGGATGCGGTCCGGATCGGGGCTTTCCTTGTACAGCTCGTCTTCGATTCGATCGTCGACGCTATCGAGCTCGCGCTGGCCCTGGGCGACCCGCTGTTCGAGATCGTAGATGCCGCGACCCATGGCGTAGCCTTCCTCGAAATCCGCATCCCAGCCCGGAGGACAGGTCCTGAGATAACGTCCGCCCTCCAGGCCGAAGCGGAAGCCGTTGTCCAGAGTGCAGAAGGCCGCCAGGCCTTCGGAGAAGCCCGAGTACCAGGCCTCGGTGTCGGCCTCGTAGCCGGCTTCCTGGCAGGCCCCGGCGCGCTCTGCCAGGTAGTCCGGCGTGCGTCCCTGGCGGGCGTCCTGCTCGCCGAGGCGGTACCAGTCGGCCACCATGCACTGTTCCGGGCTCATCGTGGCGCAGCCCGAAAGCAGGCCACTCACGGTCATCAATACGACCAGTCTCCCTCGCATCGCCCCGCCCTCCTCAGTCGGACTGCTCGGCCAGACCGGCCTGATCCAGTACGAAGGCGTATTCAAGGGCCGCCTGCTCCAGACGACGGAAACGCCCGGATGCACCGCCGTGGCCGGCTTCCATGTTGGTGTGCAGCAGCAGCGGATTGTCATCGGTCTTGGTGGCGCGCAGCTTGGCGACCCACTTGGCGGGCTCCCAGTACTGGACCTGGGAATCCCACAGACCGGTCGTGACCAGCATGGCCGGGTAATCCTGCGCCGTCACGTTGTCATAGGGCGAGTAGCTGAGCATGTACTCGTAGTAGACGGGATCCATCGGATTGCCCCACTCGTCGAACTCGTTGGTCGTCAAGGGGATCGACTCGTCGAGCATCGTCGTGACCACATCCACGAACGGTACGTGCGCAATGATGCCGGCGTAGCGCTCGGGCGCCATGTTGGCGACCGCCCCCGTCAGCAGGCCGCCGGCGCTGCCACCCATGGCGAAGACCCGCTCACCATCGACCATGCCTTCGTCGACCAGATAGGCCGTAACGTCGATGAAATCGTTGAAGGTATTGATCTTGTTGAGCATGCGCCCATCGTCGTACCATTGGCGGCCCATCTCCTGCCCGCCGCGGACATGGGCGATGGCGAAGACGAAACCTCGGTCGACCAGACTGAGGCGATTGGTCGAGAAGCTCGGCTCCGTGCTCGACCCATACGACCCGTAGGCGTACTGGTACAGCGGCGCACTGCCATCCAGCTGCGTGTCCTTGTGATGCATGATCGAAACCGGAACCTCGACGCCATCCCGGGCCGGGACCATCATCCAGTGGGTGACGTAGTCGGCGGAATCGAAGTCGCCGGGCACCTCTTCCTGCTTGAGCAGGGTGCGCTCGCCGGTGACCACGTTGAGATCCCAGGTCTGGGTCGGCGTGGTCATCGACTCGTAGTAGAAGCGCAGCAGCGGCGAGCTCTGATCGGGGTTGGAGCCCAGGTAGGCGACATAGGCGGGTTCCTCGAAGGCCAGCACCTGGGATTCACCGCTATCCCAGTCCTGCAGGCGCAGACGACGCAGACCGTCGGAGCGCTCGCTGATCGCCAGGATGTCGTCCAGGGCGGTAAAGGTGTGGATGAAGATCTCGTCCGAATGCGGCACCAGGTCCTGCCACTGCGAGCGATCGGCGTGATCGTCGAGGCCGACGGTCATCAGGCGATAATTCGGCGCCTCGAAATTCGTCTGGACGATCCAGCGGTCCTGGTGATGGTCGATGTAGTACTCGTGATCGCGCTCGCGGGGGAAGAACACCCGGAACTCGCCGAGCGGCTGATCGCTTTCGAGCACTCGCATTTCGCTGGAGACGGTCGAGCCGAGGTAGATGACGTTGTAGGCCCCGGAGTCCGTACGACCGACACCGGTGTAGAAGGCCGCATCGTCTTCCTGGTAAACGAGATCACCCTGACCGAAGGGCATCTCGCCCTCCTGCACGGACTCGGGCGCCGTGTCCAGACGCCAGACCTGCCAGGAGCGAAGGGTCTCGGGCTCGTTGGCGACGTAGAACAGGTGACGATGATCGCCCGACCAGCTGAGGCTGGAGGCGCCGACGATGCCCGTGTCCACGGTTTCGCCCGTGGCCAGGTCCTTGATCAGGATGCGGTACTGACGACGACCGATGTTGTCTTCCAGGTAGGCCAGGCGTCGGTTGTCCAGGCTGACATCCCAATCACCGACGCTGTAGAAGTCATGGCCTTCGGCCAGTACGTTGACGTCGAGCAGGATTTCTTCGTCGGCCTCCATCGTGCCCTCGCGGCGGGCATGGATGGGGTATTCCTTGCCGCTCTCGTAGCGCGTGTAGTACCAGTAGCCGTTGTCGAAGATCGGCGTCGAGGAATCGTCCTCGACGATCCGGCCACGAAGTTCTTCGAACAGCCGCTCGCGCAGACCGCTCAGGTGGGCCAGGCTGGCCTCCTTGTACTCGTTCTCGGCTTCCAGATAGGCCAGCACTTCGGGATCTTCACGTTCGTCGTCCCGTAGCCAGTACCACGGGTCCTCGCGATCTCCGGCCGGCGCGCTCACGACGTGCTCGCGCTGTTCGGCCATCGGCGGTTCGAGCACGACCGCTGGCGCGCTTTCGACGGGGTCGGCAGGCTGAGCAGCAGGCTCGGCGGACGGCGCCGGGGTCTCTGATCCACAGCCGGCCAGGCCGACGAGGAACAGGGCGAGAACACACGCCCGCAGGGCGCGGACGGACAGCAGGGTCTGGAACATGGAATCGGCTCGAATGGAATCAACACAGGAAGCGCATGTTACACCCTGCCCGCCCGGGCGTCAGCCGCCAGAGGTCACGCCCGGTCCGCGGCGAACAAGCGTTCGAGCAGGCCCTCGTGAAAGGCGTCGGAATCCTGACCGTCGAACAGGCCCAGGCGACGGGCGCGGTCGAAGAAGCCTGGCGCCGGTCGACCCGGACGGGCACGACTGACCGCCAGAGCCGCTCGAGGCAGCCGCCCTGCGGTCACTTCCTGCTTGAGTAGAAGTTCGATCAGGCGGGTGGTCTTGTGGATCCGATGCGGGCCCGGCATGGCCAGGGCATCGGCAATCTGGAGGTAGGTCAGGGTCCGTCGCTCGCGACGGGCCTGTTCGAGCAAGCCCGCCAGCGCGGCCAGGAACCGCGCCTGCTCCTCGGGCTCGAGGCGCTTGGTCATGCAGCGTCTCGCCTCAGGCCGCGGACTCGTCGATGCCGCAGTTGTTCTTCTCGAAGACGCGATCGGCGCGATAGCTGGAGCGGACCAGCGGCCCGGACACCACTTCCATGAAGCCCATTTCCAGGCCGATCTCGCGCAGCTTGCGGAACTCCTCGGGCGTGACGAAACGCTCGACCGGCAGGTGGTTGACGGTCGGGCGCAGGTACTGACCGAAGGTCACGATGTCGACCCCGATCGCGCGCAGATCGCGCATCGTCTCGATCACTTCCTCGTCGGTCTCGCCCAGGCCGAGCATCAGACTGGTCTTGGTCAGGACCTCGGGGCGATGGCGCTTGGCGTGGGCCAGCACGTCCAGGGTCTGCTGGTAGCCGGCGCGGGGATCGCGCACGGGATGGGTCAGGCGACGAACGGTCTCGACGTTCTGGGCGAACACCTCCAGGCCGGAATCGACCACGGTTTCCACGTCGTGAAGACGACCCTGGAAATCCGGCGTCAGCGCTTCCACCGCCGTCTGGGGGTTGACCTTCTTGATCTCGCGAATGCAGGCCGCGTAATGCCCTGCACCTCCATCCGGCAGGTCATCACGGTCCACCGAGGTCAGGACCACGTACTTCAGATCCATCAGCCGCACGGACTCGGCCGAATTGGCCGGCTCCTCGGGATCGAGCCAGCCCCGCGGGTTGCCGGTGTCGACGGAGCAGAAGCGGCAGGCCCGGGTGCAGACATCGCCCATCAGCATGATCGTCGCGACCCCGTTCGACCAGCACTCGCCGATATTCGGGCACTTCGATTCCTGGCAGACCGTGGCCAGGCGGTGTTCGTTCACGTTGCGCTTGACCGCCTCGTATTTGCCGCCCGAGGGCAGCCGCGCCCGCAGCCAGGTGGGCTTGCGACCGATCGGCGCCGGCTCGGCACCGGCACGGGCCTTGATGCCATCGCGGATCGCGGTGAAGCCCTGGGGCTTGACCACCTTTTCACCGCTCTTGACCGTGATCGAGATGCGCTGCTTGTCGGACATGACTGTCGGCCCGGGTTCGAACTGGACGCCGATTATCTCACGATGCGGGCAGCGCGGCGTGCAAGCGGGCCCTTTTCCGCCGCCGCGGCTCGCGATGACGGGGCCGTGCGCGTTGCACGCGGCTCGCTGAGGACTCGGAGCTGCCGACCTCGAGCTGGGCGCGCCCGGGATCATGCTGCTGCCACCAGTGATCGCCATCGGCCAGCGACGGCGACGATGGCGCCCCGAGCAGCGGTTTGACGGCCGATCGAGCTTCGGATCGGTCCAGCGCCCGTCGCTGCGCGGTACTGAGTTCGTCCAGGCAGAGTGTGCTCATCGCGTTTCTCCGGTCGGCAGGGATTCCAGGCGATCTTCGCGCTCCAGTTGAACGAGCAGGCGCATGGGCCCGCCGGCCTCGATCGCGTCGAAGGGCCAGCAGGTGACCCAGGTCATCAGATCCGGGGCGGCCAGATTCAGGCCGGTCGTGCGCGAGTCCACCACCTGCTGGCTGGCCACGCGCCAGTGCTCGGTCTGTCCTCCGCCCAGCTCCAGCTCCACCTCGGCGCCGGTGACCAGGTGTTCCAGGAAGCGGAAATGGGTGTCCCGATGGGCCGCGATCAGGCGATGTCCCGCCGGTCCGGTTTCCATGCCCGGCCCCCAGGCCAGCACCGGGGTATCCGCCCCATCGAGCACGAGGTAGTCGATGTCCAGCTCCGGCACCCGAAGACGCGCCACGGGGTGGCTGACCGCGCCCGGCCAGGGACTGACCGGCCTTTCCTCTTCCCTCGACTGCGCCCAGGCCCGTTCCAGCAGGATCTGGCCCAGCCAGGCCTTGGCCTCGATGGTCGCTGCGCCGCCGAGCTGCCAGAGGCCCACGGCCAGCAGGGAAGCGATCAGAATCCGGCGAATCATGACTCACCCTCCCCGTCACCCTGACGACTGATGAAGGGGTGCAGCAGAAGCAGCACGACCATCAGCAGGGCCAGCAGACCACGCAACCAGCGCGAGACCGTGCCGGCATCGGTGGCCGGCATGGCCCGGGCCAGCATGGCGTTGGCATCGGCACCGTTGTCGGCCAGATATCCGGGGACCTGATGGCGTCGCAGGGCGGCTTCGCGAGAGCGTTCGGGGGTCCGATCCACCGCCACGAGGCTGGTGTAGGGGCTGAGCAGTTGATACTCGATGGCGAGGTCGAGCACGCGCCGTCGGACCTCGTCCTCGGCCAGTTCGTGCCCACGCCGGTCGAGCTCGCGCTGGATCGCCTGCCGACCCCAGTGGGCGGCCACGCCAGGCGCGATCTGGAAGGTCTCCAGGGGGATGACCTGCTGCCAGGGCTGGCCATCGCTCAGACCGGTGACCAGGACATCACCGCGCAGACGCTCGGCCCGTGCCACCACCATCAGCGGCTGGCCGGTGTAGAGATCGGGAATGCGCTCCGGCACGGCTTCCACCTCGGCCGGCCAGTGCACTTCGATATCGTGCAGCACGGGGCTGGTCAGCTGCGCGACCAGCTCGGTCATCCGCCCCTGCACCTGCCAGAGGTCGGCGATCAGCACTTCGCTGCCCCGCCCGAAGCGGGCCAGATCGCCCAGGAACTGGCTGTTGACGCCATGCCCGATGCCGACCGTGAACAGGCGGGCCTGACCGATCCGACGCCGAACCAGATCGACGATCTCCGTTGTATTGCCGACCTGGCCATCGGTGATGAAGACCAGCTGGGGCAGATAGCCAGGACTGATTGGCTGGCCCAGGGCCAGCTCCAGGGGCTGAAGCATCTCCGTGCCCCCGTCGGCGCGCAAGGCATTGACGAAGTGGCGGGCGCGCAGGACGTGGTCGGCGCTGGCCTCGACCGGCGCCGGGAACAGGGCACTGGCGGCACTGTTGAACTCGATCAGGTTGAAGCGATCCTGCGCCGACAGGCTGTCGAGGGCGAACAGCAGGGCCTTGCGCGCCTGCTCGATCGACTGCCCCTGCATCGAGCCGGAGGTATCGATGATCAGGGTCACCTCGCGCCGCGTCTGCAGGGCGGCGAAGTCCTGCGGTGGAGTCAGCAGGACCAGAGCGTGGTCGAGGCCCCCGAGGCGCTGCATGAACACGGCCGATTCCACGTGCGAGTCCACCGCCGGCCGCCACACCAGTTCGAAGTCGCGGTGGGGGTCGGCAAAGGGTCCGTCGAGGGTGACGGTCCAGCGGCCCCGATCGAACTGCTTGTCGATCAGATGATGGCTCGACTCGAGCCAGGTCAGCGGCACGCCCGGGGTCAGTTCGACACTCAGATCGACGGGATTGACCGAGTCCAGGGGACCGGCAAGCGGCGGCGTGATCCTGGAGGCATCCGGAACCCGGTCGGTGTTCGGCGACCAGCCACCGCCATCGGCTGCGGACCCCATTTCGGCGGGCGTCGGATTGCCGGGCACATAGGGCGGCGCCATGCTCATCGGGAACCGCAGGCGGAATTCGCCGTGCACGAATTCCACGGCCTGGCGAAAGCCGATCTGCACCTCGACCAGCTCACCCGGCGCGATGTTCGCGATCCGGGTGGAGAACAGATTGGCCCGCTCCTGCTCGACCAGGCTGGCGATTCGCCCCTCCGCCCGGGCCCGCTCGTAGGTGGCGCGCGCTTCCTCGCGTTCCTGGATCTCGCCTTCGATGACCCGATCCCCGATCACGACGCGCAGGCTCTCCACCGCCGCGTTGTCGGGCAACGGAAACACGTAGCGACCCTCCGCCCACTCCGCGGTGTCGTTGAGGAACTGCTGCCGGACCTGGGCGTAGGCCAGCAGGCCGGTGACCTCGATGTCGATATCGGTCACCAGCGCCAGCGAGGCGCTCGACTGCCCGTCATGCTCGAGCCAGAGCGTGGCGGGGCTCGGCTCCGGCGACTGAGCCCGCGCGCTGATCATGGCGGCGGCGAAAAGGACAGCAAGGAAGGATCGGTGGAACGCGGCCATCGGGGGTCTCCATGAAGGTGGTGGATTCGATGGCCCCATTGCAATCCACCGCGCTGACCCTGGCCGGACCGAAAGATGGCAATTCGGTGGCAAGGCATGGCAAGTTCGTGGAAACCCTCGAGATCGGCTTGTACGCGGGCGCGTGAATCCCGACAATGCCCAGCCATGAGCTCACGCCTGATCGCCATCATCGAAGACGAAGCCCCGATCCGGGAGAACTACCGGGACGCGCTGGAGCGCTACGGCTTCCAGAGCCGCGGCTTCGGCGACCGCGCCAGCGCCCAGGCCGCCTTCGAACAGGCCCTGCCGGACCTGGCCATCATCGACATCGGCCTGGGCGACGAACCGGAAGGCGGCTTCGAGCTGTGTCGCTGGCTGCGCCAGCGCTCCGGCGAGCTGCCGATCATCTTCCTGACCGCCCGCGACAGCGACCTCGACGCCGTCTCCGGCCTGCGCCTCGGCGCCGATGACTACCTGACCAAGGACATCTCCACCAGCCATCTGCTGGCCCGGATCACCGCCCTGTTCCGGCGCATCGACGCGCTGAAGCAGACCCGCAGCGCCCCGGACCGGCGCCTCGAGCAGGGCGCGCTGGTGCTCGACCCCGATGCGCTGACCGTCCACTGGCAGGGCCAGGGCGTGGCGCTGACGGTGACCGAATTCTGGATGGTCCATGCCCTCGCCCGCCACCCCGGCCACGTCAAGAGCCGGGGCCAGCTGATGGATGCGGCCAGCCTGGTCGTGGACGACACCACCATCACCTCCCACATCAAACGCATCCGGCGCAAGTTCCAGCTCGTGGACCCGGACTTCGAGGCGCTCGGCACGGTGCACGGGGCGGGCTACCGCTGGCACGCCGGCGCATGAGCCTTCGCTGGCAGCTGGCGTTGATCGCCCTGCTGCTGCTGGTCCTGCCCGTGGCCGGCTGGCAGTTCGCCCGCCAGGTCGAACGCACCCTGCGCGCCGGGCACGCCGATGCCCTGTTCGACAGCGCCAGGACCACCGCGCGCCTGGTGGCCGAACGCGCCGACACGCCCTGGCTCGGACCGGACACGCCGCTGCTCTTTGCCCGTCGCCCCGAAGCGCGCCCCATCCTCGATGGCTACCCGGACGACTGGGCCATCGACCCCGCAAACGAGGAGACAGGCAGCGGCGCCCGCCTCACGGCCGCGGTACACGAGCAGACCCTCCAGCTGCTGTTCCAGGTCCGCAGCCCACGGCAGGTCTACAGCCAGCCGGGACGCGGCGACGGCGATCGCCTCGAACTGGAGTTCGAACGCGCGGATGGCCTGCGCGGAACGGTGGAGCTGGCCCCGCTCGCTCCAGGCTGGGTGGAATCCCGCGGGCGCAATTCCGAAGGCTGGCCCCGGGTCCAGGGCTATTGGCAACCGGGCGCGCGGGGCTGGACGGTGGAGCTTCAGGTGCCCGATCAGCCGCGCATCGAGACGCTGAGCTGGCGGGTCGTCGATGTCGACGACAGGGCCCGGAACTCGGACGCACGCCGCTACGGCCCGGACACGGCCCTGACCGTAATGCGCCCCGACCGCCCGCTCGATGGGCTATTGGCCTCGCTGCTCCCCGACCGGACCCGGGCCTGGGTCAGCCTGCCGTCCGGATGGGTCCTGGCCCGCGCCCGGCGCGACGGGCCGGAAGACCAGGAGCCGGCCTCGCCCAGCTGGCTGGACACCATCCTGTTCGAGCGACTGGCCAGCGATTCGATCGGCGTCGGACCCTCGCGCGGCCCCGAGACCGTGCGCCTGAGCGCCCTGCCCGAACCGACCAGCTGGACGACGCGCGATGACCAGCCCGGCGTCACCCTGTCCGCCGCCGCGCCGATCGAACGGGATGGAGAAACCGTCGGCGTGCTGCTGCTCGAGCGGGATGCGGATCGCCTCCTGCTGGACAGCAACCGTGCCGTGCTGCGCCTGCTCAGCATCAACCTGGGCGTGTTTGCGGGTGTCGCGCTGTTGCTGCTGGCCTATGCCACCTGGCTATCGCTTCGGATCCGACGCCTGCGCGACCTGGCCGAGGCCTCGGTCGGCGAGGATGGACAGGTTCGTCAGACGCCCAGCCCACCCCGATCGGGGGACGAGCTGGGCGATCTGGGTCGTACGGTCACGCAGCTGCTCGGGCGCCTTCGTGAACATCAGAGTTACCTCAGGACCCTGGCCGACAAGCTGGCGCACGAACTGCGGACCCCACTGGCCATGATCCGCTCCTCGCTGGACAACATGGAGCACGCCGAAGCACTGGACGACATCGAACGCTACCGGCAACGCGCCAGCGAAGGGAGTGACCGCCTGAACCGGATCTTCCGCGCCATGAGTCAGGCGTCACGCATCGAGGAGAGCCTCGCTCATGAAGCGCTGGAAGCGATCGACCTGGGCGAGTTTCTGAGGACATACCTCGAGGCCTGCGCCGACACCTATCCGGAACGGCGCTTCGAGCTGGAGCTGCCCGCTCAGGCGAAGCGCAAGGGGGCATCGACCGACGCGGAATCGCTCCGGATACTCGCCGCCCCGGACCTGCTGGCTCAGCTGCTCGACAAGCTGATCGAGAACGCCGTCGACTTCAGCCCCCCGGGAAGCCGCATCGCGGTCACCGCCCTGCGCGTCGACCAGCGCATCGTGATGCACATCGACAATGAGGGTCCCGCCCTGCCCGAGGACAGCGACACCCTGTTCGACTCCATGGTCTCCGTGCGCAAGACCCGTGGTCAGGGTGTCCACCTCGGTCTGGGCCTGAGCATCGTGCGACTGATTGCCGAACATCACCAGGGCCGGGTCCGGGCCAGCAACCGCCCCGGCGGCGTGCGTTTCAGCGTGAGCTTTCCGGCTTAAGACTAGAAATCTCGACCCATCAGGACGATTTCTTGGGTTTGACCCGACGCGCCGTATGACCGGCCTTGCGCGCGGCCCGCGACTGCACGGCGCGGCGCACGGGTGGCCGCCGACCGTCGCTGTCATCGGACTTTCGAGCGCCCTTGCCTTCGGCATCCGCTTTGCGACCCGGCTTTCCAGTCGGCTTGCCCTTGCCGGCCGGGCGGTCTGAGGAGTGCGCCTTCGGGGCACGCCCACGGGGCGGGCGCTCCCCTCGCTCCGAATCGGGACGCCAGCTTTCGCGCACCGGCCCCTCGCGCCGCTGCCCGCGATGTGGTTTGCCTTCCTTGCGATGAGGACCACCGGACCGACGCGGGGGGCCGACGGGCCCCGTATCGACCCGGATGTCCAGGGCCTGACCGGCCACCCGGACGCGAGCCAGCAGATCGAGTGTCGCCTGCGGAAGATCGGCGGGCAGCTCGACGAGACTGAACTGATCGCGAATCCGGATCCGACCGATCCGGGACGAATCCAGATTCGCTTCATTGGCAATGGCACCGACCAGATTGCCGGTCCGCACGCCGTGGACATTGCCGACTTCGACCCGGTAGGACCGCAGGCCTTCCTCCGATGGCGCCTCGGGCTGGTTCGGACGACTGCGCTCACGCGGCGGACGATCCGGGCGGCGTTCATGGCGGCCGGGGAGCGGTTCCGGCTCGCTGAGCAGCAGTTCGTCCCCGCCGCGCAGCAGCCTGGCCAGCGCCGCCGCGATGTCGCTCATTTCGGCACCCGTCTCCTGCTGACAGGCGTCCACGACCTCCCGATAGACGTCCAGGGACTCTTCTTCCAGTGCCTGCGCAACGGCTTTCTTGAAGCGCTGCACGCGCTGTTCGTTGACATCGGCCACCGAGGGCACGCCCATCGGCTCGATCGGCTGGCGGGTGGCACGTTCGATGGCGCGCAGCATGCCGCGCTCCCGGGGCGCGACGAACAGGATGGCCTCGCCGGCCCGCCCTGCCCGACCGGTGCGGCCGATGCGATGGACGTAGGCTTCCGTGTCGTAGGGAATGTCGTAGTTGACCACGTGGCTGATGCGCTCGACGTCGAGGCCGCGTGCGGCCACGTCGGTGGCCACCAGGATGTCGATGTCGCCGCCCTTCAGTCGCTCGACGAACTGCTCGCGCTGCTGCTGGGGCACGTCGCCGTTGAGCGCGGCCGCGGAGAAGCCACGGGCGTTGAGCCGCTGCGCCAGCTCCTCGGTCGCCACCCGGGTCCGGGCGAAGACGATCATCGCATCGAAGGGCTCGACCTCGAGGATGCGCGTCAGGGCATCGAGCTTGTGCAGGCCGCTGACCAGCCAGTAGCGCTGGCGGATCGTCGCCGCCGTCGTGGTTCTGGAGCGGATCGTGACCCGCTCGGGATCCTTCAGGTAGCGTTCGGCGATCCGGGCCACGGCCGCCGGCATGGTCGCCGAGAACAGCGCGATCTGGCAGTCCTTCGGCATCTTCGACAGGACGTTCTCGACGTCGTCGATGAAACCCATGCGGAGCATCTCGTCGGCTTCGTCGAGGACCAGCGTGCTCAGGTGACTCAGATCCAGCGTGCCCTTGTCCAGATGATCGATCACCCGGCCCGGGGTGCCCACGACCACGTCGGCGCCACGGCGCAGACCGGCCAGCTGCGGACCGTAGGCCTGGCCACCGTAGATCGGCAGGACGTGAAAACCATCCAGACCACTGGCATAGCGCTGAAAGGCCTCGGCGACCTGGATCGCGAGCTCTCGCGTCGGCACCAGCACCAGGGCGGCCGGCCGCGGGGACGAAGCCCTGAGACGGGCCAGCACGGGCAGTGCGAACGCGGCGGTCTTGCCGGTGCCCGTCTGGGCCTGGCCAAGGACGTCGCTGCCGTTCAGCAGGGCCGGAATGGTGGCCGCCTGAATCGGCGACGGGGCCTCGTAGCCCAGGCCGGTGAGTACACCCAGCAGGACTTCCGGCAGTCCGAGTTCGGCGAAACTCGCCGTTTCGGGGGATTCGGAAGGCTGCTCGCCTTCCCTGTGTTGATCGGACATGGACTTCCTCGAGGACCCGGTTCGTTATCGAACCGAGCATCATAATTCAATTCGCACCGTCAACCGACGATGCATGGCGAAGTGCGTCAACCCAGTCAGGCACCTCCGGCTCGCCGCGAAACACGGAAGCATCGACGCCGGCCGTCAGCGCCCAGCGGTGCAACCAGGTGATTCCACCGGGCCCCGTGTAGCCGTGGATCGGACGCTGATAAGCCGGATGCTTCGTGGCCTGTTCCAGGTCGACGAAGCGGTAGCCTCGCTCGCTCAGGGCATCGAGCAAAGGGCCCAGATAGTCGGCATTGAGGGCATTGGCATGGATCAGGAGGGTCTGTGGAATCGGCTCACCGACGATCGCCAGGGACTGATTCTCATAGAAAACAACCATTTCCAGCATATAGCGAAGGTAATCTCGCCCGATCCTTTCCATGCTTTCCCGATCGTTCGCGTTCCAGGCCCGGGCGTAGGCATCAGCGTAGACCCATTCACCATTGTCGACCGTGACGGGAGCTATACGATAGCCGCGCTCGGCCAGGGCCTGCGCGGTCATACGCTGGATCTCGGCGCTGCGCCCGACGTGGAGGTAGGGATGACGGAACCAGACCGGGGTCATGCCGCGTTCGGCCAGCAGGCGTCGGGTGACGATATCGCCGCGGAGCGCGTCCTCGATCCAGATCTCGGGCTCGACCCGGTGCAGGCTCAGGTGCTCATAGCCGTGATTGCCCAGCGCCATCCCCGCATCCAACCAGCGCCGAAGCAGGGCGACGCGCTCCGGGTCGAGCTCGCCCTCGCGTTCCAGGCGGGCCTCGTTGACGAAACCGATCGCCGGCACGGCACGCGCCCGAAGCACCGCCAGCAGTCGCTCGGTGATCCGGGTCTGCTGATCGAGATCATGACGCGACGGCGGTCCTACCGGCAGGTCGTCGATGGTCACGGCCAGACTCGGCCTCAGGCTGTCCTCGGTCCAGGGCGCGCGGCGGCTGGCATCGGCCAAGGCCTGCGCAGAAGACAGGAGCAGTATCAGAGCCAGCAAAGGCAGTCTGATGCGCGAAGCATTCGGTCGCATGGCCAGGATCCCCGTAACGGCACAGGCATCCGATCATGACCACTCGGTCCGAGTCTGGCAAGGACCTGCGTGTCTTGGCGGCTCAGCTCGCGTCGAGCAGACGCTCCAGCGAACGAACGCGCCGCCGCAGCTGTTCGAGTTCTTCGATCAGATCCAGCACCAGCGGGAGGTCGGAAGGCACCACGTCGAGATCCCGTCGCAGGCGTCGGGCCGTGCGCAGGCGGCGAAACTGGCGCAGGCTGAAATGCCATTCCCCGGCCCCGGCGTCTCGAGGCTCGGCCACGCCCTCGGCCACCCAGGTCAGCAATTCCTCGCGGCTCAATTCACAGGCCCGACAGAGTTCCTCCATGCCGAGCCTGGTGTCGTGATCGAGCAGTTCGACGAGCGGTACATCCTCACGCTTGGCATTCATGGTCAGACCTCCATCCCGGCGCGCGGATCGAAATTCTGAGCGCGCTCGAGTTCACGGTACAGTTCCACCTGTCGTTCATCGTCGGCCGGCGGCACCACCACCTTCAGAATCACGTACTGATCGCCCGGGCTCTTTCCTGGCAGACCGCGGCCCTTCAGGCGGAGTCGCTTGCCGCTGGAACTGCCGGGAGGAATGTTCATCGTCACCTTCCCGGCCAGGGTCGGTACCGTGATCTTCGCACCCAGCGCGGCTTCCCAGGGCGCGATGGGCAGCTGCAGATGGATGTCCCGCCCGTGCACTTCGAAGAGACGATGCGGTTTCAAGGCGACTTCCAGGTAGAGATCGCCCGCCGGTCCGCCGCCGAAGCCAGGCTCGCCCTGGCCGCGCAGACGGATCTGCTGGCCATCGCTGACTCCGGCCGGGATGCGAACTTCGAGATCCTGGGGACGCTGATGCACGTGACCGTCGGCGCCGACCACGGCGCGCGCCAGGCTGATCCGCCGCGCTCCGCCCTTGAAGGCCGTTTCCAGATCGACCTCGATCCGGGCGTGGCTGTCACGGCCGGGCGCCTGCCGGGGTCCGCGGGACCGCCCGCCACCGAAGCCGCCACCGAACAGGCTGGAGAAGAAGTCACTGAAGCCGGCCAGGTCCTCCGGGTTGAAACCACCGCCCTGGAAGCCGCCCTGCCAGTCCGGCGGCGGGCGGAATTCATCGCCCTGCTGCCAGCCACCCTGACGGACCTGATCGTAGGCCTTCCGCTTGTCGGGATCCTTCAAGGCCTCGTAGGCCTCGCCGACCTCCTTGAAACGTTCCTCGGCGTCGGCCTCCTTGCTGACGTCGGGGTGATACTTGCGCGCCAGCTTCCGATAGGCGCGCTTGATCTCGTCCTGGCTGGCGCCGGACTCCACCCCGAGAACCTTGTAATAGTCCTTGAATTTCACGGCCTTGCAACTCGTTCCTGGATACAGGCTATCTGGGGGAGATCGACCATGGAATCAAGCGCCGAAGGCGACGGGCGGACGGGCGCCCGGCCGGGCCAAGCCGATCAGAGGATGATGTACTCCGTGACGGTCGCCGAGATGCCTTGATCACCGGTCCCTTCATCGTCTTCGGGGTCGAGTGCCTGATCCGCGAGATCGCTCACCTCGCCCGACTCCGAAGACGCGAAGCCCCCGAACAACCAGCGCGTCCAGGACAGGAAGGTCTGCTGGATCGTCGGGGCATTGTCATTGGAAAGCTGGCCCGACGACGCCGTCACCGGAGCAGAAATGCAGACCAGGAGACCCAACAGCACAGCAACCAGAAGAAACTTCCGAAAAAATATCATCGCCAACACTCCTGCATGTATTCAACTCAAAAGATCGCCGCTGCGGATGCGCTGCATGCCCCAGCGGCGCGAGACCCCGCCGATGGCGGGCCATGGCTGAGGCTAAGTGAAAGCCGGGATGACTGTCAAAAAAGCGCTAGCAGGCTTTTGCGAATCAGAATTGACGCAACCAGACCACCCGCGGGTGCTCGGGATACATGATCTCCGCCATTCGCTCCACGGACACCGCCAATTCGTCGAACTGCTGGCGGGTCAATTGCACCAGCGCCAGCGCTTCCAGCTCGCGCCACCCTCCCAGGGAACGTGCTTGCCGCAAGCGCAGACACTCGGTTGCATCCTCTGCAGCCGATGGCAGGGAAAGGCGGACACCGAGGACGGCGCGTTCGCACAGGCCGCGCGCCAGAAAAGTCTCGGCCACCGGACCTGCATCGCGCAGCTTGTCGATCGTCGCTGTCAGGCGCTGCACCGCCTCGCGCTGATCGCCGGCATCCTCGCTGATCGCCAGCGCGCGATCCTCGCCCAACTGTGCGACCCGGGTGTAGGGATGCTCCGCACCGACGGTCCGGGTGAATATCGACTTCGCTCTGGCAAAAGCCGCAGCCGCAGCCGCAGGCTCCCGCTCGATCAGCTTCAGCTCCCCGACACCGAACAGGGTGCTCGCGTAGTCCACCGTATCCGGCCCGACGAAGCGCTCCATCATCACCAGGGCCTCATCGATCAGCTCGCGGCCCCGCTCCAGATCACCACGAACCAGCAGAAGACGACCCAACTGGGTCATCGAAGCGGCCAGGGCGGCGGACTCTCCCAGACGACTTCGGCGCAATTCGATGATTCGTTCGAAGCGCCGCGCCGCCTCCTCTGAACGCCCCAGCCGATCCAGAACCGCCGCCAGGTTCTGCAGATTGGTCAGGGCATCCGGGGACTCGCCCCGGCCCAGCGTGGTCCAGAGCGCTTCCGCGCGTTCCATGTGCTCGACGGCCTCTTCCAGCCGCCCTCCCACGAGATAGGTGGCGGCCAGATTCGATTCGGCCCAGGCCATCATCGGTCGGGGGCCGGCCGAGGCCTCGGAGGCCAGGGTTCTGGATCTCTGCAGATCGGCGACGGCGCCATCCCAGTCCCCACGCAGACGCTTCAAGGCACCGCGCGTCTGCAACGCGCTCGCCAGGCGCTCCGGATGCTCCCCGGACAGGGAATCGATCAACTCAACGGCCTCGTCGGCCAGCTCGAAGCCCTCTTCGACCCGCCCCTGACGATGACGAACCTGGGCCAGGCCATGCTTGAGCTTCGCCAGCAGTACCGGTGAGCTATCACCGCGAACTTCCGCCACGCTCTGCGCCAGCAACGGCTCGGCCGACGCCCAGTCATCAAGTGCAATCAGAATTTCGGCCAGGGCCAGGCGGATTTCGATCAGGGTCTCCGGATCGTTCTGAAGCCACTCTTCCGCAGCGATGACCGTTTCATCGAGCAGTTGCCGCGCGCTGAGTTCTTCGCTCCCACTGAGCTGGCTGGCCTCGCGAAACAAGACGATCAAGCGGTCCTTGACGGCCAGTGTGACATCGGCCTCGTGGCGGGCCACATCGCGCTCCTGGGCTACGATGCGCGCCTGCCAGACCAGGCCGCTCACACCGGCGACCAGGGCAATCAGACCGAGGCCGCCGAACAGGGCGGTCCAGCGCCGACGACGCGCCCAGAGTCGGACCACACCCGGCAGGGACAGGCGCCTGGCCCGGACCGGGCGGTCGCTGGTCAGGCGATCGAGCTCGAGCAGCAGGGCATTGACGGTGGGATAGCGTTGATCGGGGCTGTCGGCCGTGGCCTGATCGATCACGGCCTGGAGATCGGCCAGGCGATGGAAGCCACGCCAGGCCTCGCGCAGGCGGGGCTGGCCGTCCGGGTCGTCCTTGTCCGGCGGCGAATGGACCATCCAGCGAAGCACCGCGCCGAGACTGTAGATGTCGCTGGCCGTCGAGACCGGTTCACCCGCCAGCTGTTCCGGCGCGGCAAAGCCCGGCGTCAGGGCGCTGGGCAGCCGGGCATCGGTGTCGACGTCCATCAGCTGGGCCACTCCGAAATCAAGCAGCTTGACCTGATCATCCCGACTCACGGCCACATTGGCCGGCTTGATGTCGCCGTGCACGACCAGCGCACGGTGGGCAAAGGCGACGGCCTCGCAGACCCCGGCGAAGACATCGAGACAGCGTGCAGCATTCACGTCACTGCCATGGATCCACTCGCCCAGGGTGCGGCCGTCGACCCATTCCATGACCAGGTAGGGACGGCCATCCTCGGCCAGACCACCGTCGATCAGGCGCGCGATGCAGGGATGATTGAGGCGGGCCAGCAGCTCGCGTTCGGTCTCGAGCAGGCGGGCCAGATTCTCACGCCGGGAGCGGATCAGCTTGATCGCCACCTGCATCCGGAACGCGCCATCGGCCCGCTCGGCGTGATAGACCTCGCCCATGCCCCCGGCGCCGATCCGGGCCAGGATCCGCCAGGGGCCCATGCGCGTGCCGCGGACCAGGGTGCGAGGAAACAGATCGGTGCGCTCGGCCAGGGCATTGCCGACCAGGTGGCGCGCGGACTGGTCGACGAAGGCGGTGGGCTGCGCGCCCGCCGCCAGCAGACGCTCCAGCCAGAAGGCGAGTCGCGGCGCCCGCAGCAGACAGCGCTCGACGTAGTCGCCGCGCTCCTCCGGCGGCAATTCCAGGGCCTGATCGAACAAGCGGTCAAGCAGGCGCCGGCGGACGGGCGTCAGCCGCCCTCCGCGCGGTCGACGCGCGTCACTCATCGGCCGCCTGGATGTCCATCAGCAGCCAGGCACGAGCGCGCTCCCAGTGGCGCTGGACCGTGCGCACGGAAATCTCGAGCATCTCGCCGATTTCCTCGGCCGTGTAACCACCGAAGAAGCGAGCGATCACGACTTCGGCCAGCTCGGGGTTGCTCTGTTCGAGGCGCTCGAGGGCCTCGTTGACCTGCAGCACCGAGGATTCGTCTTCGAGCATCGGGTCGGCCACCAGTTCATCGTCGAGGGATTCCACCGCCTGCCCGGCTCCGCGCTTGGCCGCCAGTTTGCTGCGCGCGTGATCGACGATCAGCTGGCGAATGGCCAGGTAGGACAGGCGCTTGAGGTGCAGGCGGTTGTGGATCGGCTGTCCGGCGGCCTGGCGCAGCTTGATGAAGGCCTCGTGGACCAGTTCGGTGGTCTGCAGGGTCGGGCTGGAACCCAGGCGCGCCTGCTGGCAGCGGGCGACCTGGCGAAGGTCGTCGTAGATCAGCGGCAGGATGTGGTCCATCAGGTCCGGTGAACCCTTGAGTTCACTCAGCAGCTGGGTGACATCCCCCTGGGTGTTGGAGCTGGTTTCGGACACGACGATTCCCTGCGGCGTACGGCCGCCTAGTGTGCCATAGCGAGACGGGCATCACAGCTTGCAGCCGTCACACAAAACCCTTTTGAAACCACCTTTACTGTTCATTTATATAGTTATACTCCGAACATGGTCGCCTACGCCGAACTGCACGCCCTGAGCGCCTTCAGCTTCCGCCGCGCCGTGGCCCTGCCCGGTGAGCTGGTGCAGCGTGCCCATGCGCTCGGCTACCGTGCCCTGGCGCTGACCGATGAGTGCTCCATGGCCGGCATCGTGCGCGCCCATGAAGCCGCCCGCGAGCTCGGTCTGCCACTGATCGTGGGCAGTGAGCTGCAAGTCGAGCTGAGCGTCGGGGAGCCACAGCGCCTGGTCCTGCTGGCCCCCGACCAGACGGCCTACAGCGAGATCTGTCGACTGATCACCACCGCCCGGCGGCGCGCGAGCAAGGGCCGTTATCGACTGCTCATGGAAGATCTCGACGGCGCCCTGGATCGCGTCCTGGTGATCTGGAAGCCCGCGCTCGAGTCGCCGGCCGAGGAAGCGGATCGCGAACGACGGCTCGATCACTGGCTGGCGCCGGCCCAGTGGCTGAAGGCACGCTTCGAAGGCCGGCTCTGGCTGGGGGCCAGCCGCCTGCTGCGCCCGGGTGAGGCCACGGCCTTTCAGGCGCTGGAAAAACTGGGCCGCCTGCTGGATCTGCCGCGCCTGGCCTGCGGCGATGTACGCATGGCCGAACGTGCCCAGCGCCCCCTGGCCGATGTGCTGAGCGCGCTGGAACTACAACGCCCCCTGAGCGAATGCGGTCTGGACCTGGCGGCCAACGGTGAACGCCACCTCAGGCCCCTGGAGACGCTCGACAAGCTCTACCCCGCCCATTGGCTGGAGGAAACCCTGCGCCTGGCCGAGCGCTGCCGCTTTTCCATGGACCAGCTGAACTACCGCTACCCCAGCGAACTCGTGCCCGGCCCTCTGACGCCGGCCCGGCACCTGCGCCGGCTCACCCTGGAGGGCATGACGCAACGCTACGGTGAACACCCGCCCGACAGGGTGCGAGCCCTGGTGGCGAAGGAGTTGAGCCTGATCGAGGACATGGGCGTCGAGGCCTTCTTCCTGACCGTCCACGACCTCGTCCGTTTCGCTCGCTCGCGCGGCATTCTCTGCCAGGGGCGCGGCTCGGCCGCCAACTCGGCGGTCTGCTACTGCCTAGGCGTCACCGAGGTCGATCCGGCCCGGCAGCAACTGCTGTTCGAGCGCTTCCTGTCCAAGGAACGCGACGAACCGCCCGATATCGACGTCGACTTCGAGCACGAGCGACGCGAGGAAGTGCTGCAGTACGTCTACGAGAAATACGGGCGCGACCGGGCCGCCCTGGCCGCCACCGTCATCAGCTACCGACCGAAGAGCGCGCTCAAGGACGTCGGCCGGGCCCTGGGCCTGGATCCGGTGCGCATGAACCGCCTCACCGCCTCCCTGGCCTGGTGGGACCAGCCCGAAGTCTGGCCGGAGCGCCTGGCCGAATGCGGTTTCGACCCCGATGCACCGGTCACTCGTCAGCTCATGACCCTGAGCGGCCAGCTGGTCGGCCGCCCGCGCCACCTCTCCCAGCACGTCGGCGGCATGGTCATCAGCGATGCCCCCCTGCACCATCTGGTCCCGGTCGAGAACGCGGCGATGGACGAGCGCACCATCATCCAGTGGGACAAGGACGACCTCGAGACCCTCGGCTTGTTGAAGGTCGACTGCCTGGCGCTGGGGATGCTGACGGTGATCCGCAAGGCCATCGACCTGATCAACGCCAGGAACCGGCCCGAACCGGCGCTGAGCCTGGCCAGGCTGCCCCGCGAAGACTCGGCCACCTACGACATGCTCTGCAAGGGCGACGCCCTGGGCGTGTTCCAGGTCGAGTCGCGGGCGCAGATGGCGATGCTGCCGCGTCTGAAGCCACGCTGCTTCTACGACCTGGTGATCGAAGTCGCCATCGTCCGCCCGGGACCGATCCAGGGCGACATGGTCCACCCCTACCTCGAGCGACGCACCGACCCCGATCGGGTGCGCTATCCCTCACCCGAGCTGGAGACCGTCCTGAAACGCACGCTCGGCGTGCCGATCTTCCAGGAACAGGTAATGCAGATCGCCATCGTCGCCGCCGGCTTCACGCCCGGGGAAGCCGACCAGCTGCGCCGGGCGATGGCAGCCTGGAAGCGCCGGGGCGGCCTCGAGCCCTTCCGTGACAAGCTCATCGAAGGCATGCATCGGCGCGGCTATCCAACGGACTTCGCCGAACGAATCTACCGCCAGATCCAGGGCTTCGGTGACTACGGCTTCCCCGAATCGCATGCCGCAAGCTTTGCCCTGCTGACCTACTTTTCCGCCTGGCTGAAATGCCACCATCCGGCGCCCTTTGCCTGCGCCCTGCTCAACAGCCAGCCGATGGGTTTCTACGCCCCGGCCCAGATCATCAACGACGTGCGTCGCCACGGCGTCCGGGTGCTTCCGGCCGACGTGCGCTTCAGCGGCTGGGATTGTTCACTGGAAGCAGAGACGTCCATCCGCCTTGGCCTGGGGATGATCAAGGGCATGAACGCGGATGCGGTCGAGCGCCTGGTGGCTGCCCGTGAGCAACGGCCTTTCTACAGCGTCCAGGACCTGGCCGAGCGGGCGCGCCTGGACCGCCGCCAGCTCAAGGCCCTGGCCGAAGGCAATGCCCTCAAGGGCCTGGCCGGGCACCGAAATCGGGCGCGCTGGCAGGCCCTGGCCAGCGCGGTCCAGGGCGACCTGCTGGCCGGGGCGAGCATCGCCGAGGAGCGGGTCTCGATCCGACCGCCGGACCGCCAGTCCAGCCTCCTCGACGACTACGCCAGTACCGGCCTGAGCCTGGAGCAGCACCCGGCCGGCCTGATCCGGCCCCGGATCGGCCGGCGCCTGCGCCGGGCACGTGAGCTGGCTGGACTGAACGATGGCACGCCGATCGAGGTGCTCGGCCTGGTCACCCACCGCCAGCGCCCGGGCACGGCCTCGGGTGTCATCTTCCTGTCGCTGGAAGACGAGACCGGCATCATCAACGTGGTGGTCTGGCCGAAGCTGCTCGAGCGCTATCGCCGCGAGATCCTCGATGCACGGCTACTGCGCGTCGCCGGCACCCTGCAGAACGCGCAGGGCACGCAGCATGTCATCGCCAGGCGGTTCCATGCCGAAGACGAGCGCCTGGCCACGCTCGCCGCGGGCTCGCGGGATTTCCATTGACCCGAAACGAAAAGCGCGGAGCAGGTCCGAACCTGCTCCGCGTTGAAGAACGACAATGAAGCCGATCAGGGCTTGGCCGTCGGCCCACCCGCCTCGTAGGCGCCCGGCTCGTCTTCCCGGGTCACGTCGTCGGTCTTGACCTGATCGAGGGCGGCCATCTTCTTCAGGAAGGGCGTGGCGATCAGGAAGGCCACCGTGACCGCACCGCAGAAGATCACGATCTGGCGGTAGCGCTCGGGGAACTCGGCCACGTTCTCGCCGCTGAACTCACCGGCCAGCAGACCGGCGAGCAGGTTGCCCAGGGCGGCACCGAAGAACCACATGCCCATCATCTGGCTGTAGTAGCTGCGCGGTGCCAGCTTGGAGGTCGCCGACAGGCCGATCGGGCTCAGGCAGAGCTCACCGGTCGTATGGAACAGGTAGGTCAGCAGCAGCCAGGTCGGCAGTACCTGTCCACCGTCCTGGATCAGGGAGGCGGCGATCCACATGAAGCCGAAACCGATTCCCAGCTGCAGGAAGCCCAGGGCGAACTTCAGCGGGATCGAGGGATCCAGATTGCGCCGACCCAGGTTGATCCAGAGCGCCGAGAAGAACGGCGCGAAGATCAGGATGTAGAGCGGGTTCAGGCTCTGGAAGACCTCGGCGGGGATGGCGATGCCCAGCAGCTCGCGTGCCGTGTAGCGCTCGGCGAACAGGTTCAGGGACGACCCGGCCTGCTCGAAGCCCGACCAGAACAGGGCCGCGCCGATGAACAGGGCGATCAGCACCACGACCCGGCGGCGCTCGAGGCCGGTCAGGGACTTGTCGATCAGTACGCGACCGAAGAACAGCGCCGCCACCGCCACGATCACGAAGACGCTGTACTGGGACAGACTCAGCGCGTCGATCGTGATCACGCCCTCCAGGGCCAGCACGGCGATCAGGAAGATCAGTCCGGTGCCGATGTAGGTCGCCAGCTTGACGGCCTTGACCTTGCCTTCGTCACCCGGCTTGACCGGGTTCGGAAGCTTGCCGAAGTCGCCCAGGTGGTGCTGGGTCAGGCGGTAGACGATCAGACCGGCGATCATGCCCACGGCCGCGGCGGCAAAGCCCCAGTGCCAGCCCATGTTGATGCGCAGGAAGCCGCAGACCAGCGGCCCCAGGAAGGCGCCGAGGTTGATGCCCATGTAATAGAGCACGTAACCGGCGTCGCGGCGCGCGCCGCCCTCCGGATACAACTCCCCGACGCAGCTGGAAATGTTCGGCTTGAGCAGGCCGGTGCCGACCACGATCAGGATCAGGCCCATGAAGAAGCCGTAGTGCTCCCCGATCAGACCGAAGCCCGGCAGGGCCAGCACCAGGTGTCCGGCGGCGATGATGATGCCGCCATACCAGATGGCGTTCTGCTGGCCGTAGATGCGGTCCGCCAGCCAGCCGCCCGGAAGCGCGGCGAGGTAGACGCCAGCGGTGTAGAGGCCGTAGATGGCCGTGGCCGTCGGGTCATCGAAACCGAGCCCACCTTCACTGACCGCCGCGACCATGAACAGCACCAGCAGCGCGCGCATGCCGTAGTAGCTGAAACGCTCCCACAGCTCGGTGAAGAAGAGGTTGCCCAGTCCGACCGGATGGCCGAAGAAGGTCTTCTGGCCGGCCAGATTGCCGGCTTGGGAATTGCTCATGGCCCTACCCTCGTTTTTGAATTCTGGTGGAGGAAAACCCGGGAAGTTGAACAGAAACGGCCTGAAGTCGCAAGTTGGATCGCAAACCGGAGTGGAGATGGCGCGCTCGATCACCGCGGCGGAGGCCGGTTTCGAGGGCGTGAAGGAGCCCTTGATGGTTTATCGATAAACTAAACTGATTGATGCATAAATCAGTGGCCTGAAACAATGAACGACAAGACCGACGCTTCAGCTGATGCTCTGGCCAGTTCGACCTGGCTGGCCGTGGTCCGTGCCTACCAGACCTGCAACCGCCGCTACGAGGAGCTGCTCGCATTGCACGGCCTGAGCGCAGCGCAGTTCGACACCATGGACGCCGTCCACCGACTGGGCGCCGATGCCCTGCCCAAGCGCATCGCCGAGACCCTGCTGGTCACGCGCGGCAACGTCACCGGCCTGCTGCGGCGACTGGAAAAGGCCGGCCTGCTGCGACTGCAGGCCCATGAGTCAGACGGACGCTCGCGTGTGGCCCGCCTGACCGAGGTCGGGCGACGTTTACACCGGGAAGCGCTGCGCTCCACACGGGCCTTCGTCCGCGCCCAGCTCGCTCCCTTCAGCCGCGAGGATCTCGATCAGACCCACGCGACCATGAACACCATGCATTTTCACCTGCTCGGTCTGGATGTCGCGGCCATCCACCAGGCCGCTCAGCAAGCTCACGAAAAGGAATCTTGGACATGACGACCCTGGCTCCCCCACCACGCAAACTGCTCTGGAAAGAGGCCCGAGTGGCCAGCGACGCGGTGCATATGGCGCTGCGCTGGCTGCAGCCAGGCGCGAGGCGGATCGAGACCGAGCCCGTTCTGCTGCTCCCCGGCTTCGGTGCCAGCGAGGCCTTCATGCGACCGCTCAAGCGACAGCTCGCTCGCCATGGCATCCACGCGGAAGACTGGGGGCTGGGCCGGAATCTGGCCGGACTGGACATTCGCCATCGCCTGGACGACGTCAGCGAGGGCTGGCAACTCGAGCCCCTGCCGCGCTATCGCGGCGAAGCCGGCGTGCCCCTGCTCTGCGATCGCTTGATCGCGCGAGCGCAGCAGCGGGCCGCCGCCCTCGATTCGAAGCTGACCCTGATCGGCTGGAGCCTCGGCGGCACCATCGCCCGCGAAGCGGCACGCGAATGCCCGGAGCTGATCAGTCAGGTCATTACCCTGGGCTCCCCGGTGCTGGGCGGGCCGAAATACACCGCGGCGGCCGATCGCCTGGCGGGCCGCGGGCTTGATCTGGACTGGATCGAGCGGCAGGTGGAGCGTCGAAGCCAGACGCCGATCCAGGTGCCGGTCACGGCGATTGTCAGCCGCTCGGATGCCATCGTCGGCTATCAGGCCGCGCTGGATGAAGCCAACCCGAGGGTCCGGCATGTCGAACTCGACGTCAGCCACCTGGGCATGGCCATCAACCCGAAGGTCTGGGATGTGATCCTGGCGACCCTATCGAAACGAGCCTGAACGCGCCTCTTCCCCCTGGCTTTTCCGACATGTCACCGATGCCGGCGTGCTTCGACTCCGGCCTGCCCAGCTCGCTGTTGCCCGACACGAAACAACTGCTGGGCGGACTCGAGCCACGCCAGTCGTTGCCGAGGTGTCTTGCGCAGGAAGTCCTCCTCCGCAGCGCGACTGGCAGCGTCAAACGAGCATTCAGAGACTGAGTAATCCGATGGGCGAGAGGTGCTCATGGGCTAGTCCGAAGCCTTTTCACAGCACCGTTACATGTTCCTGCGGTACTCGCCACCGACCTCGTAGAGCGAGTGGCTGATCTGGCCGAGCGAGCAGCGCTTGACGGCCTCCATCAGGGCCTCGAAGGTGTTGCCGCGCTGGCGGGCCACCTCCTGTAGTTGCTTCAGGGCCGCCTCGGCGGTCTCGGAATTGCGGCCCTGGAAGGCGCGGACGTTGTGGACCTGCTGCTGCTTCTCCGCCTCGGTGGAACGCGCCAATTCGATCTCGCCGCCCTCCTGGGCCGAGCCCTCCGGCGGCAGGAAGGTGTTGACGCCGACCAGGGGCAGCGAGCCGTCGTGCTTCTTGTGCTCGTAGTACAGGGACTCTTCCTGGATCTTGCCGCGCTGGTACATCGTGTCCATCGCGCCCAGCACGCCGCCGCGCTCGGAGATGCGTTCGAACTCCTGATAGACCGCTTCTTCGACCAGATCCGTGAGCTGGTCGACGATGAAGCTGCCCTGCCAGGGGTTCTCGCAGAAGTTCAGGCCGAGCTCCTTGTTGATGATCATCTGGATCGCCACGGCCCGGCGCACGGACTCCTCCGTCGGCGTCGTGATCGCCTCGTCGTAGGCGTTCGTGTGCAGGCTGTTGCAGTTATCGAAGATCGCGTACAGGGCCTGCAGGGTGGTGCGGATGTCGTTGAACTGGATTTCCTGGGCGTGCAGGGAACGACCCGAGGTCTGGATGTGGTACTTCATCATCTGCGAGCGCTGGTTGGCGCCGTAGCGCTCGCGCATGGCCCGCGCCCAGATGCGCCGCGCCACCCGGCCGATGACCGTGTATTCCGGATCCATGCCGTTGGAGAAGAAGAAGCTCAGGTTCGGCGCGAACTCATTGATATCCATGCCCCGGGCCAGGTAGTACTCGACGATGGTGAAGCCGTTGGACAGGGTGAAGGCCAGCTGGCTGATCGGGTTCGCGCCGGCCTCGGCGATGTGATATCCGGAGATCGACACGGAGTAGAAGTTGCGCACGCCGTGGTCGATGAAGTACTGCTGGATGTCGCCCATCATGTGCATGGCGAACTCGGTGGAGAAGATGCAGGTGTTCTGGGCCTGGTCCTCCTTCAGGATGTCCGCCTGCACCGTGCCGCGGACGGTCTTGAGCGTGTCCGCCTTGATCTTCTGATAGGTCTCGGCGTCGAGGAGCTGATCCCCGGTCACGCCGAGCAGACCGAGACCGAGGCCGTCGTTGGTCTTCGGCAGATCGCCAGAGTACTCGGGCAGGTCCTGACCCAGCAGTTCGGCGCGTTTTCCCTGCGCCGCCTCCCATTGCCCAGATGCCTTCAGGTGCTTTTCGACCTGCTGGTCGATGGCCGTGTTCATGAACATCGCCATCAGCATCGGCGCCGGGCCGTTGATGGTCATCGACACGGAGGTGTTCGGCGCGCTCAGATCGAAGCCCGAGTAGAGCTTCTTCATGTCATCGAGGGTCGCGATCGAGACGCCGGAGTTGCCGACCTTGCCGTAGATGTCGGGCCGCTCGTGCGGGTCCTCGCCGTAGAGCGTGACCGAGTCGAAGGCCGTCGACAGGCGCTTGGCCGGCTGACCTTCGGAAACGTAGTGGAAACGGCGGTTGGTCCGCTCCGGCGTGCCTTCGCCGGCGAACATGCGGATCGGGTCTTCGTTGGTCCGGCGGTAGGGATAGACGCCACCGGTGTAGGGGTAGTGACCCGGCAGGTTCTCCTTCATCAGGAAGACCAGCAGATCGCCCCAGTCCGAGGTCTGGGGCGCGGCGATCTTCGGAATCTGCAGGCGCGACAGGGACTCGCGGTAGTTCGAGCCGGTGATCGTGCGACCTCGCACCTCGTAGCTGTACTCGTCGGCCTCCACCGAGGCCTTCAGCTCGGGCCAGGCCTTGAGCAGATCGCGCGCGGCCTCGGGAACCGCTTTCAGAGCCTCGTTGTAGCGCTCCATCAGGGTCTTCAGAGCGGCGTCGGCCGCGGCCACCGATGCCTCGGCGATCGGCACCATGGCGGCGCCATCGAAGTCCGCTGAAAGCTCGCGGATCACTTCGAAGTAATGCTGGGCCCGCCGGGCCTCCTCGGCCCAGGCCAGGATGTCCACGTTGATGCCCCGGCCCTGCTCGGCGATCTCGGCGAGGTAGCGCACGCGCTGACCCGGAATCAGCACCGAGGGCTTGGGCTCGTGGTCCGCCAGCTCGACGGCCGGGCTGAAATCGCAGCGTTCGCTGCCGTAGTTCCTGAGCTTATCCTCTGCGCCCGCCGCTGGGCCTTCGCGCAGGAGTCGGCAGAGCCCGGCGAACATCCAGGTCACGCCCGGATCGTTGAACTGGCTGGCGATGGTCGGGAAGACGGGCACGTCCTCGTCGGCCAGCTGGAAGGCCAGGCGGTTGCGCTTCCACTGCTTGCGAACGTCACGCAGGGCGTCGCGCGAGCCCTGGCGGTCGAACTTGTTCAGGATCACCAGCTCGGCGAAGTCGAGCATGTCGATCTTCTCCAGCTGGCTGGCGGCACCGTAGTCGGAGGTCATCACGTAGATCGGGAAATCGACCAGATCGACCACTTCGGAATCCGACTGGCCGATGCCGGCGGTTTCCAGAATGACCAGATCGAAGTCCGCCGCCTTCATCGCCGCCAGGGAATCGGCCACCACCTCGGACACGGCCAGGTGCTGGCGACGGGTGGCCATGGAGCGCATGAACACCCGCTCCGATCGCAGGGAATTCATGCGGATGCGGTCCCCCAGCAAGGCGCCGCCGGTGCGTCGACGGGTCGGGTCCACGGCCAGCACGGCGATGCGCATGTCCGGGAAATACTGCAGAAAGCGGTTGAGCAGCTCGTCAGTGACCGAGGACTTGCCCGCACCGCCCGTGCCGGTCAGGCCAACCACCGGCACCTCGGACCGATCCGCCGCAACCTTGCGAAGGCGGGCCAGCTCGTGTTCGGAAATCGCGCCGGTCTCGATGGCGGACAGGGTCGCGGCCAGCCTGGCATCGGGGCCGTCACCGTTGTCGATGGTTCCGGCCATGCGCTGGGCGCGTGCCGAACGCGTGCGCTCGACCAGGTCTTCGATCATTTCCTTCAGCCCCATCTTCATCCCGTCATCCGGGTGATAGATGCGATTGACGCCCTGCGCCTGGAGCGCCCGGATCTCGTCGGGCGTGATCGTGCCACCGCCGCCACCGAAGACCTGGATATGACCGGCGCCGAGCTCATCGAGCATGTCGACCATGTACTTGAAGTACTCGTTGTGCCCGCCCTGGTAGGAGCTGATGGCGATACCATCGGCGTCTTCACAGATCGCGGCCCGCACGATGTCGGCCACGGAACGGTTGTGGCCCAGGTGGATGACCTCGCAGCCCTCGGCCTGGATCAATCGACGCATCAGATTGATCGCGGCATCGTGACCATCGAACAGGCTGGCGGCCGTGACGAAGCGAAGCGGCGCGTCGGAACGTGGGGCGTCGACGGCGGTGAAGGACTCGGCGGACTGGCTCATAATGTACACACAGTGGCGGATGACGACGGAATTCAGTATTTTAACTCGGTGGAGTCGCCACGCCGAGAAGTCCCTGCGAAGCGCCCCGGGATTCGCCCGGAAGGCACGGCCCCACCCCTGAACACTGGTCTGGAAGACACGACGACATGAGCGAAACCGCCTGCAAAACCCATCGTTTGGATCAATTGCCGATCGAGGAAATGGGTCGCCATGCCGAGGATGCGGCGCAATTCCTGAAAATGATGGCCAATCCGCATCGTCTGATGATCCTCTGCCATCTGCTCGATCAGGAAATGTCGGTGAGCGAGCTCAACGCCCACCTGCCCCTGAGTCAGTCCGCCCTGTCCCAGCACCTGGCCGTGCTGCGCAACAGCGGTCTGGTCAAGACCCGCCGAGAGCAGCAGACCATCCACTACTCCCTGGCCAGCCAGGAAGTCCAGGCGGTGATGGCGGTGCTCTACGAGCAGTTCTGCAAGGTCGATTGATCAATCGCCAGGCTGACGCTCGCGTCGGCGCCGCAGGATGCGGCTCAGGGTCCAGCTGATCGACACCAGGGCGGACAGCCAGGCACCCACCCTGAGTACCCAGGCGAGGTTCCAGGAGCCCAGCGCGAGTTCCGGTGCGAACATGCGCAGCAGGATGCTGGCACAGAGCAGCGTGAAGGTGACCACCAGCGCCAGGTAGTAGAACTCGCGTCGCTTCAGACCCAGGCGGGCGAAAACCAGCAGGTGGATGAAGAAGACGGCGAGCAGGATCGGCAGAATGAAGTCCATGGCTTCCAGGAATCGTCGGTTGGCGGGATTCGCCCCCATTCGCGGGCGAGGCCGGATTGTATCGACTTCCCCATCGTTCCCGAATCGAGACCTTGCTGAAGATTCTGCTTGATTTAATATTAGTTTGTTCTTATATTTAGGTCGGTTTCCAGATGGAATTCGACATGAACATCGACCGCATCGTTTTTGCCTTCGCCGGACTCGTGATCCTGCTCAGCCTCGGCCTGTCCCAGGTCCATAGCGTCTACTGGCTCTGGCTGACCGCCTTCGTCGGCCTGAACATGTTCCAGGCGGCCTTCACCGGCTTCTGTCCGCTGGCCATGATCCTCAAGGCCATGGGCCGCAAACCCGGACACGCCTTCAACTGATGGGGTTGCGTGGCCTGAGCCTGGCTCTGCTCTGCCTGGCCGCACCGACCTTCGCACAGGACGCGCCTCCGCCCTGGGTCGGCGAGGCGCGCCAGAGCGCGCAGCAGCTTGGCACCCAGCTCAAGCAGGCCCTGCTGACCGCCATCGAGTCGGAAGGTCTGATCGCGGCGATCGAAGTCTGCCAGCGGCAGGCCCCGGCCATTGCCGAGGAGCTGTCCGGTGACCAAGGTTCCGTGGGGCGCACGGCGCTGCGCGTCCGCAACCCCGACAATCGCCCCGATGCCTGGGAACAGCGAATTCTGGCGGAGTTCGAGGCTCGATTGGCCGCGGGCGAGGCCCCGGGCAATCTGGAGCGCTTCGCCATCCGCCGCCTCGACGACCGCCGCGTCGGCCACTGGATGAAGGCCATCCCGACCGACGGGCTCTGCCTCGCCTGCCACGGCTCGGAGATCGCGCCCGAACTGCGCCAGGCCATCGAGCAACGCTACCCTGAAGACCAGGCGACCGGCTTCGGACCGGGCAGCTTGCGCGGCGCATTCAGCGTGCAGATCGAGCTCCCCTCCAGCGACTGAGATTCCTCCGCCCGTCGAATCGAGGCTGCAATGAACTCCCCCGGACGCCGACGACCACCTTCGTGCACGGCGTCACGTTTCCCGCTAAAATAAGCGGCTGCCCGAACTGGCGCGGCCTCGAGCCGACCGTTGGGCGCAGCGGCAGGACGGGACTCGATTTCCCTCCCCCTGCTCTTCCATTTTTTCGTTCCGGCCGACGATCGGGGGTCGGCTCAATCGCCTGCGACCGAAAAATGCGCAGGCCCTGGAGGAATCTCAATGAATCTGTTCGAAACCATCCATACGACCGAGCATGAGCAGGTCGTGTTCTGCCACAACAAGGAAGCGGGCCTGAAAGGCATCATCGCCATTCACAACACGACCCTGGGCCCGGCCCTGGGCGGCCTGCGCATGTGGCCCTACGCGACCGAACAGGAAGCGCTCGACGACGTGCTCCGTCTGTCGCGCGGCATGACCTACAAGGCCGCCGTGGCCGGTCTGAACCTGGGTGGTGGCAAATCCGTGCTCATCGGCGATCCGCGCAGTGACAAGTCCGAGGCCCTGTTCCGCGCCTTCGGCCGCTTCATCGATTCAATGAACGGCCGCTACATCACTGCGGAAGATGTCGGCATCGACGTCAACGACATGGAATACGTGTTCCAGGAAACCGACAATTGCGTCGGCGTGCATCAGGTCCACGGTGGCTCGGGCGATCCCTCGCCGTTCACCGCCTTCGGCACCCTGCAGGGCATCCGTGCCTCGCTCTCGCACAAGTTCAACAACGAGGAAGTCGGCGACTACAGCTACGCCGTTCAGGGCGTCGGCCACGTGGGCATGGAGCTGGTCAAGCTGCTGCGCAACGAGGGTGCCAAGGTCTTCGTCACCGACATTAACGAAGAGGCCGTGCAGGCGGCCGTCGATCTGGGCTGCGAAGCCGTCGCCCTGGACGAGATCTACGACGTGGACGCCGACGTGTTCTGCCCGACCGCCCTGGGTGCGATCGTCAACGAGCAGACCATCCCGCGCTTCAAGTTCAAGATCGTCTGCGGTGCCGCCAACAACCAGCTGGCCACGGAAGAGTGCGGTGACGAACTGGAGCGCCGCGGCATCCTCTACGCGCCGGACTACGCCGTCAACGCCGGTGGCCTGATGAACGTCTCGATCGAGTTCGAAGGCTACAACCGCGAACGCGCCAAGCGCATGATGCGCACCATCTACTACAACGTCTCGAAGATCTTCCAGATCGCCGAGCGCGATGGCATCCCGAGCTGGAAAGCGGCCGACCGCATGGCCGAAGAGCGCATCAACACGATCGGCAAGCTGAAGCTGCCGTTCATGGGTCGCTCGCACCGCTTCCCGGGCCGCGAACGCGGCCACAACTAGGGTCTGGGACCGCAGATTACGCAGATTGGACGCAGATTACTCCCGCTCCTTGATCGGAAATGTTCACCAGCGATCAGAAGGGCTCGAGCCCGAGGCCTTGTTTCTTCATCTGCGCACATCTGCGTAATCTGCGGTTTCCTCAAGCTCTGCAGACTTTCCGAGGCACCCGAACATGAAGCTGTCCGAAGACATCGAAATGCTGCGCGAGTCGGTTCGCCGCTTCGCCGAGGAATCGATCGCACCGCGCGCCGAGCACATCGACCAGTCCAACGAGTTCCCGCAGGACCTCTGGGAAGAACTGGGGCAGATGGGCCTGCTGGGCATCACCATTCCGGAAGCCTACGGCGGCTCGGACATGGGCTACCTGGCGCATCTGGTCGCCATGGAAGAGATTTCCCGGGCCTCCGCCTCCGTCGGCCTGTCCTACGGCGCGCACTCCAATCTCTGCCTGGACAACCTGTGCCGCAACGGCAACGAGGCACAGCGCCAGACGTACGTGCCGAAGCTGGTCAGCGGCGAGTGGAAGGGCGCACTGGCCATGTCCGAGCCGGGTGCCGGATCCGACGTGGTCGGTTCGATGAGCTGCCGAGCCGAACGGCACGGCGATGTCTGGGTCGCCAACGGCTCGAAGATGTGGATCACGAACGGTCCAGAATGCGATGTCGCTCTGGTCTACATGCGCACCGCCGGCCCGGAAGCCGGCAGCCGCTGCATGACCGCCTTCATCATCGAAAAGGGCATGGCGGGCTTTTCCAAGGCCCAGAAGCTCGACAAGCTGGGCATGCGCGGATCCAACACCTGCGAACTGGTGTTCGACAACTGCGAGATCCCCGAGGCCAACGTGCTCGGCGAAGTCAATCAGGGCGTGAAGATCCTGATGTCGGGCCTCAACTCCGAGCGCCTGGTGCTTTCCGGCGGCCCGATCGGCATCATGCAGGCCGCAATGGATCAGGTGCTGCCCTATATCCGCGAGCGCAAGCAGTTCGGCCGCACCCTGGCCGAGTTCGGCCTGATGCAGGCCAAGATCGGCGACATGTACGCGATGATGCAGAGCTCGCGCGGCTTCGCCTATCAGGTCGCCGCCGATTACGATCGTGGCGAGAAGTCGCGCGTCGACACCGCCGCCTGCCTGCTGCACGCCTCGACCAGCGCGGTCAAGGTCGCCCTCGAAGCCATCCAGGCCCTCGGCGGCAACGGCTACATCAACGAATACCCCACCGGCCGTCTGCTGCGCGATGCCAAGCTCTACGACATCGGCGCCGGCACCAACGAAATCCGACGGATGCTCATCGGCCGGGAGCTGTCGAGAAACACCTGATTTCCTGATCGGGTGCGGGGCGGCATTCCCCGCGCCTTGCAGCCAGGGCCTGCATCCTCCCTGGTCGAAGCCGCAGCTATTTCTCCCGCCGCAGGGATCGCCCGATCAACAGCAGCGCGATCCCCATGATGATCGGGCCGATCGCCCCCAGCCAGACCACCGGCGGCGCGTCGCCGGTCATCTGCCAGGCAATGCCCAGCCCGCCGAGAAGCAGCAGGACCAACCCCATGATCTGCAATACGCCTGCGCCATTCATCGCTCACCTCATCGAACTTGCCTGGATCCGGACCGCAGTGTAACCAGGCATCAAGGCTCGCGAGCGACTTCTGGTCCGGTCGACTCGCTGAAAGTTGCAGAATGAGTGACGGGGTACACTAGGTGTGCAGTCTCAGCAGGTTGTCCCCAGTCAGGCCTAGGTGTGATCTCTCAGTAGGTTGGCCATGCGCGCAATGCAGCTACAGTCGATCGGCCCGATACGACCGGATTCGGAGCCCCTGGTCGAGGTCGAAGTGCTTGCGCCGTCCCCGGCGTCAGGCGAATTGAAGCTCCGGATCGAAGCCTGCGCCGTCTGCCACACGGAACTGGACCAGATCGAGGGACGAGTGCCCACGACCCTGCCCCGTATCCCAGGCCATCAGGTCATCGGCACCGTGATCGAATGCGGCAGGGATGTTCCTGCTCGGCGACTGGGCCAGCGGGTCGGCGTCGGCTGGATCGCCTCGGCCTGCGGTCATTGTCGATGGTGCGAACGCGGCGAGGAAAACCTCTGCCCGGAATTTCAGGGCACGGGCTGCGATCGCGACGGCGGCTATGCCGAATTCATGACCATCCCGGCCGCCTTCGCCGTGCCCATCCCGAAATCGCTCGACCCGATCCATGCAGCCCCCATGCTCTGCGCCGGGGCCATCGGCTTCCGCAGTCTGAAGCTGGCCGATCTGGTCAACGGGCAGGTGCTGGGGCTGACCGGCTTCGGCGCCTCGAACCATCTGGTCCTGAGCCTGGCCCGGGCACTGCTGCCCGACACCCCGGTCTTCGTCTTCGCCCGAGACCCCGACCAACGCCGTCAAGCCATCGAGCTCGGCGCCCACTGGGCCGGTGACACCCACGAGCAGCCACCCGCAGCGCCGGACGCCATCATCGACACGACGCCGGTCTGGGAGACGGTGCTCGCCGCGTTGACCCGGCTCGCGCCCGGCGGGCGATTGGTCATCAACGCCATCGCCAAGGAACCCGGCGACCGTCAGCGCCTGGTCGAGCTCGATTATCCCAGCCAGCTCTGGAAGGAAAAGGAGATCAAGTCGGTGGCCAACGTCACGCGGGCCGATATCGAAGCCTTCCTGGCGGCCGCCGCCGAGCACGGTTTCCGCCCCGAAGTCAGCGAGCTCCCGCTCGAACAGGCCAATGACGCTCTGAAACGGATTCGATTCGGCCGATTTCGCGGTGCCTTCGTGCTGCAACCGGGTGAGCACGCCAGCAGCCATGAACCCCTTGCCTGAAAGCGGCCGGTCAAGCGTCGACCGGAATCGCCTCGGCATCCGTCATGAACCAGGCACCGTCACGCTCGCGCAGACGAACGCGGATCAGGAAAAGTCCTGATTCACCACGGTAGAGGTAGGACAAGCGCGCCGACCTGGATGCCGAGGAGCCCGAACCCTGCGCAAGACTGACCGGCTCGAAGGCATCGACCCTGGAGACCATGCGCACCAGGGCCCTGGAGATCCGACCGCTCCGGCAGAGGTCGGGATCGGCTTCATTTCCGCCGAGACAGGCAAAGGCTGCGGCTGCGCCCGAGAGGATGGCCGGCAAGTCCTTCATCAGGGCCGGATCCACGGAGAAATAGGACTGATCGACGGTGGCCAGGCAGTCCACGCCCACGGGCTCACGTCGAGCACTCGAGGTCGCGGTGCTGCCATGGGCTTCGAGGCCAGCGGCGGTGACTTCATAGCGCCAGACTAGGCCCTTGGCGACGCAGTAGTCGCCCAGGCGCTCCGGCGGATCGAGCAGCTCGACCAGCCAGGCCGATACGGCCGTTTCCCGGGCCGATCGAATGCCTCGAACGGTGCCCTTCCAGTAGGCCGGCCACTCGTGCTGGAACGGGGCCAGCGCTGGCGGCAGTTGGTCCATGCGAGCCGGCGCAAGATCGATCGGATAGGCCCTTGCCGGACCCGTCGTCGAGGCCGGCTCCGGTGACACGGTGGCGCAGGCGGCCAGACCCATGGAAATCGCAATCAATGGGCCACGCCAGGCGTTTGCTCGCAGTCTCGTCATTCGGTCTGTCAGCGCTAGGTGCCGATGCGACCAGCCTACATCAAGCATCGAAAGCAATGCACCCCGCTCATGCCGTCGCCACGAATGCCTCTTGAAGAGCGACGATCCAGAGGCCCAGCACGGCCAGGAAGTTGATCATGAAAACGAGCCCCCGAAGACGGACGTTGCCGGTCAGCACCTGCACCACGCTGTGCAGGATGCGGCCAGCCACGAAGACCCAGGCCAGACCGATCACGATGCCGGTCTGGCCGTCGTTCTGCGCCATCAGCACCAGACAGACGACATGAAAGAACAGCGGCCATTCGAACTGGTTCGACAGATTGGCGCTGACCCGCGGCTCGTATCGGCTGGCGGTCCGGGCGATTGCCGTGGAGGCGCCCAGGCCCCAGACCGCCGGGGCACGGAGGACCGTCAGCAGCGCGTAGAGCCAGGCGGCCCAGAACAGATGGGCCGCCATCGGCAGCAACAGGGTCGGTGAAACGCTCAGCTTTCTACCCTCGGCTTCCTGGCCTTGGGCTTCGGCGGCGGCAATTCAGCGGCCGTATCGATCAGCAAGCCCCGCAGCTGCTCGGGAGCATCCAGCAACTCATCGGCCACCGGGTAGTCCTTGGCGCCCGGATACGGCGGTCGCATCGGCAAATCGAGCCCATGACGGGCGAGCGCCGGCGTGGCCTTGATGAAGAAACTGTTGTCACAGGCCATCGCAACGAACTTGCCGTCGAGGTGAAACCCGTACTCGCCGAACATCTTGCGCGCCGTCAAGCGCCCGGCCAGGCCGGATTGATCGAGCGCGTGCTCGATGAAACTCGGATCGGTCGCCATGGCAGAACACTCCGTCTCTGAACCTCCCCCAGTCTAGCGAAGCGAAAGGAAGGCGGTCAGAGCTTTTCCAGGTAGTCCCGTCCCTGCAGCATCAACCGCCTGAACCCCGCCTCATCGTCCTGCGCCAGTCGCTCCGTCAAGGTCTTCAAGGCGCTGGACAATGCCTCCCTGGAGACCGCCCCGTGCTCGTTGAGGCGCTGGATCTCGAAGTAGAGTTCGGGACTTTCCGAGGCGACGTCGCGGGCAATCGCCAGCTGCCGATCGAAGGTCGTGCTGGACAGGGACGCGAGTTCCTCGGCCGGCACCCCGGACTCGGCCAGGGCGCTGAAGAAGGCGATATTGAGGGCGTGGGAGAGACCGAGCACCCAGGCGATCAGGCGATCATGCTGCTCGATATCGATGCGCTTGAGTTCGGCCATCGTTTCCGAGAACAAGGCCTCGGCCTGGTCCACGGCCGCCGGGCAGCCGACATCCATGAACAGGACGTGGCGCCCAGAGAGCAGCTGCGTGGACGGACCGAACATCGGATGCACCGAGCAGACCGACAGACCGGCCGCAGTGGCTCGCCGCAAGGGCCCGATCAAGGGGCTCTTGATCGAGGCGACATCGATCACCAGGCCGGGATGCCCCGCGGCGGCCAGCGCCTCGAGCAGTTCCGCCGTCACCGCGATCGGGGTGGCCAGCACAACGAGGTCGACATGCTTCGGGGCATCACGCCAGTCACGGAAGCGATTTTCACCGTCCAGGGCATAGCTCGGATCGGCCAGTAGCAGGTCGAAACCCTGGTTATCGAGAAAGGCGGACAGCCAGCGACCCAGTCGGCCCGCCGCACCGATCACCAGCGCGCGGCGGCCCGAACCGCGGCCGGACAGGCGACCGCGCTCCTGCTCCTGACGCGTCAGCGAGGCCTCGATCAGGCGCTTGAGCAGGTCCTCGGCCAGCTCGGGATCGAGGCCTTCGGACAAGGCCCGTGCCCGCACATGATCGAGGACTTCCCGCTCGCGTCGGAAATCCCGCAGCTGTCGGCCCTCGCTCTGCTTGCTCCGACCGATCTCGGAGACGATTCGCTGGCGTTCGGCGGCGAGGGTGACCAGGGTGGCGTCGATCGAATCGAGGCGCTTGCGCAGCGCCTCGATCGATTCAGGCGTTCGGTCGGCCTTGCTCATGCCTGGCCCGTCAGGCTCGACTCATGAATTCGCCGGTTTCGGTGTTGACCTTCACCTTCTCGCCCGGGGTGATGTAGTCCGGCACCTGGATTTCCAGGCCGGTCTCCAGGGTCGCCGGTTTGGCCGAACGGCTGGCCGTCGCCCCCTTCATCACCGGTGCCGTGTCGGTCACCTCGAGCACCACCGACTGCGGCAACTGGATGGCGACGGGCTGCTCGGCGATGATCAGCACGTAGATGCCCTGCAGTCCATCGGTGATGTAATCGGCCGCATCTCCGACATCGGACTCGGACAGCAGGTACTGGGTGTAGTCCTCGCTGTCCATGAACACGAAGCTCTCGCCGTCACGATAGGAAAACTCGCTCTGACGTCGAACGAGATCGGCCTCGCGGAGCATATCGTCGCCCTTGAAGGTGACTTCGCGACGATCGCCGGAGGGAATGGCTTCCAGCTTGAATCGGTACAAGGTGCCGCCACCGCGGGCGGTCGGCGCCGAACGGTCGATCTGACGCACTGCGAACACCGTGCCATCTTGGTCGATGACCTGTCCGCGCTTGATTTCAGAGGCCTTGGGCATGAAGAGGGTCTCCGGCAGTGTGGAAAAACGCGAAGCGTACCCTATTTATCAATACCCGATGGCCATTTCTTGGGGTTTTAGCCAGGCTTGTGGTATGTTCAAGCTGTTTTGCCCCGAGTCGGGCGTTTTGCGTGATGAGCTTGGCTGATCCCGGCTCATTCTGCGATGAGGATCGCGAACTTGCGCGTACTTTTTGTCGATCATTCCAAGGTGTTCAGGTCCGTCTGGGAGCGGATGGTGCTGCATGCCGGGCACGAGCCCCTGATCGCGACCGACGGTCTGTCCGGGCTGGAAATTCTCCAGAATCAGGCGATCGACTTCATCTGCGTTTCCCTGTCCCTGCCGGACATCGACGGCATTCGTTTCACGCGCCAGGTCCGTACCCTGCCCCGCAGCCGCGAGATCCCGATCGTGCTGCTGACCTCGGCGCAGGACAATGCGACGCGAAAGCGGGCCTTCGAAGCCGGCGTCACCGACATCTGTCCGAAGACCGGCATCGAAGACCTGTTCTACCGGGCATCCCGAATGGCCGTCCATGACAATCAGGTGTTGAGCGGGCGCGTGTTGTACGTGGAGGACAGCAAGACCGTCACCAAGGTCATGACCCGGCTGCTGGAGGGCATGGGCCTGGAAGTGGACCACTACGTCAGCGCGGCCGAAGCCTTCAACCACTTCGACGTGCAGCGCCATGACCTGGTCATTTCCGACATCCTGGTCGAGGGCGACATGAGCGGGATTGCCCTGGTCGGCGAGCTGCGCAAGCAGCATCCGGACAAGATCCGAACGCCCATCCTCGCGATGTCGGGCATGGATGATGCGATTCGCCGCGTCGAGCTGTTCCGCCTGGGCATCAACGACTTCATCACCAAACCGGTGATCTTCGAGGAGGCGGCCTCGCGCATCCGGAATCTGATCGTGCAGAAGCAGCTCTTCGATCAGGTCCAGCAGCAGCGAATCCAGCTCTACGAAATGGCCATGACCGATCCGCTGACCGGCCTCTACAACCGCAACTCGCTGGCCGAATTCGCCAGCAAGATCAGCTCCGCCGCCAACCGGCACGACATGGACCTGTCGGTCATCGTCATCGATCTGGATCACTTCAAGGAAGTCAATGACAGCCACGGCCACCTGGTCGGCGATCAGGTCCTGGCCTCCGTCGGCGCCAGCCTGCTCAGCGCCTGCCGGCAGGAAGACTTTGCCGTGCGCTTCGGTGGCGAAGAGATGCTGCTGATCCTGCCGCACTGCAGTCTGAACGATGCCGCCGATCGCGCCGAGCAGCTGCGCGAGCGCATCGCCCGACTGAAACCTGCGGGCATTCCGATCAGCGCCAGTCTGGGGGTTGCCGCCAAGCCACCGGGCCGAGCCATCGAGCTGCAGCAACTGATCCGGATCGCCGACCAGGCGGTCTACGAGGCCAAGGCCTCGGGACGCAACCAGGTGGTCGTGCACGACACGGGGCCGAAAGCCGATACGGACAAGCGCTGCAGCAGCGCCGCCTGATCGGCGCTCGAATCCGTTTCTGCCAGTCAGTCATCCGTCGCTCGCTCGAGCCGCAGCTCCCGGCTCTCTCCGCCCGAGCGCCTCGACCAGATGGGCGATCCGAGGGAACACGGTCTCCATGTCCTGATCATGCGGCGTGCGCGAATCAGCAATGGATGCGGAATTTGCCTTCTGCCTGCAAGCCGTTGACAATACGGGGTTTACACCCAGCGCCCGACCGTTCCCATGCGATTCCCCCGACCCGCCCTTGTCCTGGCTGCTCTGATCACCCTACCCATGACCATTCACGCCGAAGAGCTGACGCTCGAGCGCATTTTCGATTCACCGGATCTGTCAGGCCCGAGCCTGCGACAGGCCGAACTCTCACCGGCCGGCGATCGCGTGACCTTCGTCCGCGCCCGGGAGGACGATCGTGATCTCATGGATCTGTGGGAATACCACCTCGCCGATGGAGTCACTCGACGCCTGGTGGCGGCGGACGCGGTCGTGGCCGACGAAGGCGAGCTGTCCGAGGCCGAGCGAGCCCGCCGCGAGCGAGCACGCATCGCCAATCTGCGCGGCATCGTCGAATACCGCTGGTCCGCCGACGGTCGATTCCTGATCTTTCCCCTGGCCGGCGACATCTACCTCCTCGATCTACAGGACGAGAGCGGTACGGTTCGTCAGATCACGGCCAGCGACTCTTTCGATACGGACCCCAAGGTCTCATCGGACGGCGAGCATGTCGCCTTCATCCGCGAACGCAACCTCTGGGTCGCGGAAGTGGCCAGCGGAGAGGCCCGTGCCCTGACCGAGGACGCGAGCGAGACCGTGGCAAACGGTGTGGCCGAATTCATCGCCCAGGAAGAAATGGGCCGCTCGACCGGCTACTGGTGGTCACCCGACAGTCGACGGATCGCCTTCCTCCAGATCGACGAGAGCCCGATCGACATCACCCGCCGCTACGAGATCGAAGCGGGCGAAATCAACATGATCGAGCAGCGCTACCCCTATGCCGGCACCCCGAACGTCAGCTATCGGCTCGGTCTGGTCGACCTGGATTCCGGTGAGCGCCGCTGGATCGATCTGGGCAACGATTCTGGCGACAATCGGGACATCTACATTCCTCGCGTGCAATGGCACCCCGATGGCCGTCACCTGAGCCTGCAGCGCCAGAGTCGCGATCAGCAGACCCTGGATCTGATCCTGGTCGACACGGACACGCTGACCCAGCGCGTGCTGCTGACCGAGACCAGCGACACCTGGATCAACCTGCACGATGACCTGCATTTTCTCGAGCGCATGGATGCCTTCATCTGGGCGTCCGAACGATCTGGCTTCAAGCACCTGTACCTGTATGACCTGGAGGGCAGTCTGATCCGCCCCCTGACCGGCGGCGACTGGGGCGTGGACGAGGTCGTCGGCGTCGATGCGGAACTGGGTCTGGTCTACTTCACCGGATCCGAAGTCTCGCCCCAGGAAAAGCACCTCTACCGCCAGTCCCTGATGACCAGCTCGCCGGAAATCGTTTCGAGGATTTCCCGGCGCTCGGGCTGGCACGAAGTCCGGATGGATCGGGCCGGGCGGGTCTACGTCGATCTCTACTCGAGCAGCAGTCAACCCCCACAGCTGTCCCTGCACTCGGCCGACGGCGAGCGCGTGGCCTGGCTGCTCGAGAACCGCCTGGACGACAACCACCCCTATGGGCCGTATCGAGCCGGTCACCGTCCGAGTGAATTCGGCCACCTGGTCGGACCCGAGGGGCAGAAACTGTTCTACCGCCTGATCAGACCCGCCGACTTCGATCCGGCCGAGCAGTACCCGGTCTTCCTCTACGTCTACGGGGGCCCCACGAGCCGCCTGGCCGTCAACAGCTGGGGCCGCCGCAGCATGATCGAACAGTACATGGCGCGCCGTGGCTACGTCGTGTTCACCCTGGACAATCGCGGCGTCGAGCGTCAGGGCAAGGCCTTCCAGGACGAAGCCTATCTGAAGCTCGGCCAGATCGAGATGGTCGACCAGATGGTCGGCGTCGACTGGCTGCGCTCCCAGCCCTGGGTCGACCCCGAACGGATCGGAATCTTCGGCTGGAGCTACGGGGGCTACATGGCGCTGATGGCCGCTAGCCAGTACCCCGGCGAATTCGCCGCCAGCGTGGCCGTGGCCCCGGTCACCGACTGGGCCCTCTACGACACGCACTACACCGAGCGCTATCTGTCCACTCCGCAGGCCGCGCCCGAAGCCTACGAGCGCGGCAATGTACTGAGCTACGCCGATGCGATCCGCGATCCCCTGCTGCTGATCCACGGCATGGCCGATGACAATGTGCTGTTCACCCACTCGACCATGCTGATGCAGCAGCTACAGGAACAGGCCATCGATTTCGAACTGATGACCTACCCGGGAGAAAAGCACGCCATCTCCGGTGCCGGTCAGCGCCTGCACGTCTACCGTACCCTGACCCGTTTCCTGGACCGCCATCTTCGGCCCGCCGGCATGGAGCCACAGCCATGAGCAAGTCTTCCCAGGTCTATCGCCTCTATCAGCGACTCGAAGGCCTACCGGCCGGTCGCTGGCTCTTCTCGCGCCTGTTCAGCATGAAGGCGCCCTATTTCGGCACCATCGGCGCGCGCTTCACGAGCATCGAGCCCAATTTCTGCGAGCTGACCATCCGCAAGCGCCGCAAGGTGCAGAACCACATCGGCACCGTGCACGTCATCGCGATCTGCAACGGCCTGGAGATGGCCATGGGCGCCCTGGCCGAAACCACGATCCCGGATCATCTGCGCTGGATTCCGAAGGGCATGGAAGTGCGCTATCCGGCCAAGGCGGACACCGATCTCCGCATCCAGGCCAGCACCCGAGCGGAAGACTGGGTCGAAGGCGAGGTCCCGGTCACCGTGAAGGCCCTGCGCGCCGACGACACGGTGGTCGTGGAAGGCACGATCTTCCTGCACGTCAGCGAGAAGAAGCGGCGCTGAGGCCGATTCTCAGGGCAGATCACGCACCAGGCGCACGGCCTGCAGGGCATCGGTGGGGGCGGCAAACGTCGCCCCGTCGCCGAACTCCACGATCCACACCTGTTCGCCTCCATCGCTGACGGGCGTACTGGTCCAGTAGGCAACGGCTGGCGCCGCCGGAAAGGCGTCGGCATCCAGGGCCGGGCTGAAACAGCGCTGCTCCACGATCGACGCCAGCTCGTTGCGATTCGGCAAGCGCCAGATCGGATCTCCGCCCTGCCCCGTCGATGCGGCGGCGAGCAGCGCCGTCGTCCAGTCCATCAGGCTCGGCGCTCCCGTGCACGCCGCACCATCCCAAGTCTGACCCAGGGCGCAGCGCTGCCAGATCAGGCGCGTCCGGCGATGCAGGAGGCTGCCGTCGCCCTGCTCGTCGAACTCCGTTAGCGGGGCGCTGGCCGGCACGGCCGGGTTCAGATTGCCAGCCGCGCACTGGGCCAGGGCCGCGTCGGGGGTCATCGCAAGCGCCAACAGCAGGCTCGTCAGCATCACTCCGTACTCCTTCGGCATCATCGAATCTCCCGGACCAGTCGCACTCGCAGCGCGCCGGCCTTGTCGTCGAGGGCAATTTCACCCGTGTCCATGTCCACCCGCCAGGCCAGGCCCGAGTTGGCCGCCGCCGGCGTCCAGGTCCAGACCTGCCCACCGGTGTTCGGGAAAAACTCGATCGCCATGGCCGGTGAGCTCGTACCGGCGTGAATCAGGGTCGCCAGCTCGGTCCGGCTGGGCAGGCGCCAGTCGCTGGCACCACAAAGACCGTCGAGGTTGACCCGGTCGACGAAGCCCGAGGTATCGCAGGGACTTCCCTCGCACAGGCCGCCATCGCTGGGACCGGCACTGCCGCCATCGACCGCCGGGTCGTCCTGCCGCCAGGAGTAGGTGTGAGCGAAGTGGCGAATATGGCCGGGATCGTCAAGCTTGACCTCCCAGATCAGGCCGCTGCGATTGTCGACCACGCACCTCCAGCTCGGCGCATCGTCCGGGAGCAGCTCGCCGCTGGCGTCGAGCTTGCTGTAGTCGAAGCCGGCCGGACCGGCGCCGAGCTTGGGCAGCTCGCCCAGAGCGGCCAGGGCATCGACCCCGAATTCCGCATCCTGCCCGGGGCGTCCCGGAACCGGACATTCACCATCCACACCACCCAGGCAGACCTGCTGGCCCGTGTCTGCGATCTGGCGCGTCCAGCAGCGGGGGACCCGGGGCGCCAGACGCTCGTCATCGAAGCGGTCGCGAAGGAGGCCACAGGCGTTGAAGCGGTCGGGGTTGGCCGGCGGTCGCTTGCGCAGGACCTCCATCACCACATCATCGATCGTCACCGAACTCGCCGTGTCCCGCCCGGCGCCCACCAGGGCCATCGACAGGGTCAAACGCTCGCCCTCGGTGACGCCGGCAACGGGAATCCTCAACACGTTACCGACGAGGGTAACGCCGTCACCGAGATTGAAGCCGGCCGGCACGGCCGCCTGGTTCGCTGCCGCCGAGGCGCCGGGACGGATCGTCGTCGACCGGGCCAGACCCGATTCACTGCTCAGGTGGACGTCGAAGGCATCCGGCACGAAGCTCCCATCGGCGGTCAGCAGCGGGGATTCCACCAGCTTCAGTCTGAGCGCCACCAGGCCTTCGGGGGCTTCGAAGCTCTGCGCCAGACCGGCAAGGAAGGCGCTGCCGCGCTCGATGCGGGCGGCGCCATTGATGACCTCCACTCGAGGTGCGGGCGCCGTCGCTGCGGCCAGCTCCACCTGCCACTGAGCCAGCCCATCGCTGAAACTGCCATTGGGCAGGGGCTGGTCGATGACCGCGTTGTCCTCGGCTCGGACCGGGCTCTGGAGCATCAGGCCCATCGCCAACAGCAATAGCGCCGAAAGCATCAAGGCTGCCACCATGAGCGGCGACTCGGGCTCTCGTTCGTTCACGCAAGTCTTGGAAGTCATAACAGATTCCCCAGTCCGCAAGGAATGACCAGCTTGGCGCCGATTTCCGCACCGGCACCGGCGCCACTGCCCGAATCACTGGACGGCCCCGGAAGCAGGCCGTAGGGGCTGGCGCCCGAGGTCTCCGCGCCATTGATGGCATTGGCGGCGTCCTCGAAGAAGGCCTTGACGCTCAATCCCAGCTGAGTGTTGCTGATGGCCAGGCCGATCACTTCACAGACGGCCAGCGCGTACTCGATCGCGGCCGTCTCGCCACTCGGATCGACGAAGCTCAGCGGATTGTTCTCCGCGTAGCGGTAGTGCCAGGGCCTGAGCGGATCCTCGGCCACGAAACGACCGATGCGCGGGTCGTACAGGCGCGCCCGGTAGTGACCGAGGCCACCCGGCAGGTCGAAGTCGCGTCCCGTGTAGCGAAGCGAATCATCCAGGCTCGGTGGCGGACCGGCGACCTGCTGGCCGAAGGCGTCGTAGACGTATTCGACCAGCACCTGCGACTGATCGTCGGTCTCCATTCGAACCGTGCCCAGATGATCGGTCAGCAGCCAGCGCAGCTGCCCGCCACGCTCGATGGCGAAGGGCCGATCGACGCTGCGGCCGTGCAGGCGACGCCAGACCACGTTGCCGGCATCGTCCAGGGCCATGGTCGGGTTGTCGAAGTCGAAGGCATAGTGACGACGAACCCCGTCGCGCTCGGCCCGGACCCGCCAGCCGTTCATCGCGTACCCATAGCTCGCCGAGCTGATCGTCGCTCCCCCGCCATCCTCGAGGGTGATCGAGTCCACGCGCTGCAGGGGGGAGTAGCTCAACAGCAGGCGCTCACCGGAAACGACATGCTCCCGGCTGGCCAGCTGCCCGGAGGCCGTGTAGTCGTAGGAGTACACACTGTCCCCGAGCAGACGGTGTCCGGCGCTGCCTTCCAGGTAGGCCAGCGACACGGGCCCCGGATCGGTCGGCCGGGACAGCCAGTTGCCCACGCCGTCCCAGGCAGTGGAGCCACTCGGCAGGCCGCTGGGCGCCGGATGCTGCTCATCGACGAGGCGACCCGCACCGTCCCAGGTGTAGTGATGCAGGCCATCCGTGTCGAGCAGGCCGGTGATCTGACCCAGTGCGTTGCGGGTGAAGTCGATCCGGAACAACAGCTCGTCGTTCGGCCGCCGGTGGGTGATCGCACTCAGCCCGGCCGGACAGCTGGCACAGTCGTATTCATAGGTGGTGACCGGCCCGGCGATGGTGCCGGCCAGGTCGGCATAGCGCCGGATCACCAGCGGATAGCCCGAGCCGTTGGACTCGATATCGACGCGCTTCTCGAGCAGCCCCGCGCCGCTCTGGCGGATCGAACTCAGGCGATTGACGCCGTCGTACTCGTAGATCGTGAGCCCCCCGGCCGAGTCCTCGATCTGCACCACATTGCCGCTGCCGTCGTACTGGTAGGCCAGCCACCAGCCCGGCGCGCCGACTGCACTGTGTTCGACGCGGTCCAGGCGCCCGGCCAGATCGTACTCGAAGGCCAGCTGACTGTCGGCATTCGACACACCGGCCACCTGGTTGAGCGCGTTGTAGGTCCAGGTCGCGACCGTCCCCTGACCCGGCCGACGCTCTTCGATCAGGCGGTTGTCGCTGTCGAAGACGAACTCCCGTTCATTGCCATCACGGTCGATGGAACGGCGAATCTGCCCCAGGGCGTTGTACTCGAACGTCGTCGTCTGGCCGAGCGAATCGATCTCCTGCTCGACCAGTCCGGCCGCGTTGTAGACGAAGCTGCGGCCCTGCAATTCGGCGTCGATGACCTGGTTCAGGAAACCCTCGGGCGTGAAGCCGAACTGCCGAACCTGCCCGAGCGGATCACGTTCCTCGATCAGCCGGCACTCGGCATCGTAACGACGCGTCGTGCAATTGCCGAGGGGGTCGCACTGCTCCAGCCAGTCGCTACCGCAATCGCCGTAGGTCCAGGTCCATTGGCTGCCATCCGGCAGCACCCGACGCAGTTCATTGCCGTCGGCATCGCGCTCGCGCAGGGTCAGGCCGCCATCGCGATCCCGGTACTCGATCTCCCGCCCGGCCTCGTCATAGGTCCAGCGCTGTTCGAGGAACTGGCTGGCGTCGATGTAGTCGTGCCGCTCGATCAGCAGGCCATCGCCATCGAAGAACAGGTCGCTGCGGAAACCACGCGGATCGAACAGGGTCTCGACACCGGCCTGGCTGTCGTAGTCGAACAGACTGCAGCCGTCCAGGGTGACCAGGTCTCCGGTGCTCGGGCAGTGCGCAACCATGCGCCCCTGGGCATCGAACACCATCTGGGCCACCGGATGGCCATTGGCGTCGCGAGTCGCGGTGACATGGTGCGGAAAGGCCGGGTCGGCGTAGTCGTAGCCGGCCACGCCGCCGGTGACGTCCTCGACGCTGACCAGATTGCCCAGGGCGTCATAGCCGTACTGCACTCGCGCAAGCTCGCTCGTGCCATCGTCATCGATCAGCACGATGTCGGTGATCCGGCCCTGCCCGTCACGCAGGTAGTCCACCCTTGCCCCCCAGGAGCTTTGCCAGCCGTTCTCGTCCACGCTGAGCACCCCGCCCTGCGGATCGCGGACCTCGAGCAGACCAAGCTCCTCGTCGATCACGTAGACCATGCCTTCGGCCGTTTCCAGCTCGAACAGCGAGGGGTTGTAGGGGATCACGTAGTTGGCATAGCCATTGCCCAGGGCGAAGACGATGTCCGGCCAGTCGAGCGCCCGGAGTTCATCGGTCACACCCGGGTCCGGCTCGTAGACCACGTCGAACTGGAGCACCGAGGGCCAGGACCTGCCCTGCGGAGCGAAGGTGAAGCCCACCCGCTCACCGTTCGGCTTGGTGACCGTCACGCGGGTCTGGTCCGTGTAGGGCTCGGCGCCCAGCTGCAGGCCCGCCGTCGGTGGATCATCGGGCGAGTCCTCGACGCTGGCGGACAGGGCCAGACGCCAGCCGGGACCGAAGTCACCGGGGGTGCTACCCAGCGGTCCCGCATCGAGGCTGTCGTAGGAACGACCGATCACCAGCGGGAAGGCACCCAACTGCCAGACCAGATCGCGAACGGTGAAGGCCACGCGACCGGGCTTGGCTCCGGTGCCGGCCGCCAGGGGCACGCGAAGCCCGCCGGTCTGCGCGCCATCACCGGCCACGATATCGAGCTCGTAGTCACCGGCCTGCAGCACGGTTGGATCGAACACCGCGATCTCGCCGGCGGTGACGGGCCCGGTACCGCTGGCCAGCACGACAGGAGCACCCTCGCCTTCCTTGCGACGCAGGGTGACCTCCCAACTCAGCACGGCCGGCGTGTTGTCCTCGATATCGACCACGATCGGCACCGGCGCATCGAAGCGCTCGCCCGCCTGCGGCGAGACCAGGGTGACCACCGGCGCCTGTTCGTCGTTGCAGTCGGCCACGATCAAGGACTCGTCGGCCTGCGCGAACTGGGCACTGGGGTCGATGGCCAGGGCAATGGCCGGGAAGGCACCCGCCTCTGCCGGGGTCCACCGGTAGCAGCGCGCGGAGTCGAGCGGGCGCGCCTGACCCTGGATCGTCAGACCGAGGCTGGCCAGGCCGACGTTGTCCGAGGCATCCACGCACACGGAAACCGCTTCGCCACGGCAGGCCGGGTCCGCCAGCATGCGAATCCCCACCTGCGGCACCTGCGTGTCGGCCAGCAGCTCGATGCTGAAGTCCAGCGTATCGCGCCCACCCCAGCCGTCGGTGACTTCCAGGGAAACCGGATAGCTGCCGGGTGCCGCGCCGGTGGTGGTCCAATGAAGCCATCCAAGCCCCTGGTGGAGGGTCATGCCGGCCGGAGCTTCGAGCAATCGCCAGATCGGCGCATCGCCGTCGCCGTCACTGGCCAGCATGCGCACGCTGTAGAAGGCGCCGACCGTGATCGAAGACGGCGGCCCGGTCACGATGATCGGGTCGACGTTGGCCGCGCGAACGCGCACGGTGAACGCCTGGACGCCCGTACCCCCATGCGGATCGGTGGCCTGCACGATGACCGGCCAGTCCCCTGACTGCGATCCGTCGGGCACCCAATCGAGCTGACCGGTGGCCGGATCGATCGCCATGCCGGCCGGTGCGCTTGCCAGGGACCAACTCAGGGTTTCGAATTCAGGGTCGACGGCCTGGGCGAGGTAGCTGTAAGGGGTGCCGATGCGGGCGGCGGTCGGCGGCGTGCTCACCAGATAGGGCGCTTGATTCGGCAGTTCGGCGAGCACTTCGAGATCGAATCGCTGCAGGGCGATCTGCCCTTCCGAATCGACGGCCTGGAGTTCGACGACATGCGGCCCGAGGTCAGCGCCGGAAGGCACCCAGCTCAAGGTCCGGGTGCCAGGATCCAGGACCATCGCCGGTGGTGCCTGCAGCAGGCTGACCGAGGGCGGAGCGCCATCGAAGCTGGTCGCGGCCCAGGCGTAGCGATACTGCACACCGATGGCGGCAAAGGTCTGCGGCACGCTGGCAAAAGCGGGCCCCGGGACACTGCCGGCCGGCTCGCCGACGAACAGGGTCCAGGCCTGGCTCGCCTGACCGCCACGACCATCGTCGACGAGCAGGACCAGGCTGTGCTGACCCGGCGCGCTGAAGGCCCATTCCACCCGTCCCGTCGCGGGATCCACCGTGACTCCAGCAGGGGCCGCCTGCAGGCTGAAGCTCAGGACGTCACCGTCCAGATCCTGGACCTCCGCATCGTACTGGTACTCGGCACCGATCGGTCGCTGCGTCGAAGGCGCGGAGGTGAATACGGGCGGTCGGTTGAAGCTGGCGTCCTCGACCCGAACCACGAAGCCCTGGCGCGCGCTGGCACCACGACCATCCCTGGCTTCGATCAGCACATCGACATTGCCGACGCCGGTGGGTGTCCAGTTCAGGACATCGCCCACCAGGGTCATGCCGGTCGGACCGGCGATGAGGACCAACTGAACCGCATCCCCATTGCCATCGCCGGCGGCCAGCTCGTAGCGCCAGGCCTGCCCGACGGTGGCCCGGGCGTCCGGGATGCTCGTGAAGTACGGCGGCTGATTCACCGGCGCAATGAAGCGTGGCGTGAATTCGATCGACCGCCAGTCCGGATTCGAGAACGCCAGGGATCTCGGCGCCGACAGGCCACTGGCCGCCAGCTCCTGTCCTTCGGGCACGAGGATCACGTAGGGCTCGCCGGACGGGGTGAGACCATCGGCGGCGAGCAGGCCGACAGCCGGGTCGGCGTCGTTGCCGATCGTCATCAGCACCGGCCCGGGCAGCGAGCCGCCGCCGTTGAAGGCCTGCACATCGACGAGCAGGCGGTCCCTGCCTCGATCGTGCGTCGTGCCCGAGAAGCGGGCCTCGAGCAGCACCGAGGCGTCGGCCATGTCGGTCCAGGGGTTGGCGTCATCGCCCCCGCCCTGCAGCACCAGCGTCGTGCTGGCCTCTGCGCAGCGATCGACGGCACGCAGCTCGAAGGCGTTCGGCCCCTGGAGCAGTTCCACCTCGACGAAGAAGGCGCCGGAGGCATCGAGCAGATCGACCGCTTCGCCATCGATCTCGACGCTCAACAGAGGCTGGCCCGCCGCGACGGGAAGCACGCGACCGCTGATCACCAGCGGGACCGCCGTGGGCAGCAGCGAGTCCGGACCGGGGGAGAGTTCCAGGAAACCCGGCGGCACCGGCTCGCCGTCGATGTCCAGCGCGCAGCTCGGATCCCGATCCGGCGTCTGGGTGCGGTAGGTGTTGTGCAGTTCCCAGCTGTTCGCTTCGGTGAACGGGACGCTCCAGTCGCCGTTGATGTTGTTGATGTGGTAGTTGTGCTGATTCCAGACCGGGCGCGCATCGACCCAGCGACTGCCGTGACCGTAGACGAACAGACCGTTGCGCCCGGCGACCACGATTTCGGCCTGTCCGTCGCCGTCGACATCGCCCAGGCTCGGGTAGTCGAGCACCGTGCCGGAACCCGTGTAGGGCTCGTTGTAGAGCCGCTCGCCGTCCGGGCCGTTGAACAGCAGCAAGCCATCGATGGCCCCGTTCCAGATGATCTCCCAGGCGCCATTGCCGGTCAGATCCTGGGCGGCCACGCCCGAGGCAGACGCGGAATTGTCGGCGACCACCTGCTCCCAGACCAGGCCGCCAGCGTGGTCGAGCACCATCAGCAGATGATTCTGGACGAACAGGCCCGACAGGATCGCCGAGGCCGTGACCAGATTGGGCTGGCCGTCACCGGTGACATCGGCCACGGTCACCGGGCTGGGCCGATACAGGTCGGTGCGCCCGGTCGGATAGCGCCACAGCAGCGTGCCATCGTCCTCCAGTGCTTCGACCACATGCCCCCAGTTGACGATGACTTCGGCACCACCGTCACCATCGAGGTCCGCGATGGCCGGCGCGCCGAAGACCCGACTGCCGCCGAGGATGGCGATCGGGTCCGGCAGCTCGCGACTCCACGCCACGGTCCCGCCGCCGAAATAGTCGATGACCTTGAGGGTCAGGCCCTGCGCCACGACGATATCGAGCACGCCATCCCCCGTCAGGTCGGCAAGCACCGGCACCGTCGGCGTCGGGCCCGGCAGCGGATCGCTCCAGACCACGTTGCCGAGATGATCGAGCACGTACAGGGCGTCGTCCTGAGCGGCGATCACGATCTCGGGCTCGGGATCCAGATCCAGGTTGCCGATGCTCGGCCCGCCCCAACCGATGTCCTCCGACGCGATGTAGGAGGCCACTCCGGGGTTGCTCCACAGCAGCTGACCATCGTGCTGGAACGCGAAGCTGCCTTCACGACCGACAACGACGATCTCGGCGTCGCCATCGCCATCCAGATCCGCCAGGGCAGGCTCGGCCGCCGGCCCGACCAGATCGCTGGACCAGAGGATCGGCGAACCACCACCCGCATCCTGCCCGTCGCCCCGGTAGACGTACAAGCGACCGTTCGAACTGGGTGCCACGAGTTCGACCAGGCCATTGCCGTCGAGATCACCGATCGCGATCGTCGAAACAAAACCCGAACCGCTGCTGCCCGGCAGGCTCTCCGTGGCCGTCGTGTCGAACCACTCGACCGCTGGCGTGTGATTCAGAGCATCGGCCGGATTGACGTTGAAGGCGTCCAGATAGGCCGTGTTGACGGTGGTCGAGTCCAGCGCAACCTGGACGCTGTGCGCGCCTTCGGCCAGGCCGCTGAAATGCACCGCGCGCGGTTGGGCCCGGAACGGTGCCGTCGGCGCCAGGTCGACGATGCCCTGGTCGACGCCGTCGATGACCACCTGCAGGAAGGTGTTTTCGCGCTCGAAGGCCAGCACGGTCAGGCCGGTGCCGACAAAGTTGAACCAGGCATTGGTATCGAAGCTGACGAAGGGGGACAGAAGGTCGTCGTCCCGGGCGTACTCGTTATCGAATTCGCGCCAGCCACTGCGCTGACTCAACTGCACCAGCCCGGGCGGCGAAGCATCCAGCTCCAATTCGTACCAGCCATCGGCGACCGCCTCCCCGGCCCAGACGTCGATGAAGTCCGGCATGACCGGGCCACTGATCACTTCCGCCTCGACCGTGTGCGCGCCAGGCGCCAGAGCGTCGAAAACGAAGGTCCTGACCTGATTGACTCCACCGGAGGTATCGAAGATGCCCTGAGAGACGCCATCGATCAGGATCTCCACGCTGCCGCTGGTGTCGGAACTGCGAAATCCGAGCGCGAGCCACCCGCCGTCGAAGTCGAGTGCCCAACGGTCTCCGGGCGTGCTGCTGCTGGCATGGTAGCCGCGACTGGCCTGGGGCCGAAAGCCCTCCGACCAGCTCTGCGGCATGCTCCGATAGGGCTGGTCGTTGTAGCGAAGCTCCGGGTGATTCTCTTCGTATCGAACGATCGGTGGCAACGCCGGCGGGGGCTCGGCCGGGCCCAGCGCTGGCGTGGCGATCCGATCGACCGTCGCGGCATCGTCGCGGAACTGACTGATCTCGAGGACGTGCGGGCCGGGACCGAGGCCATCGAAGGAAAACACCCGGGGCGCCTCGTTCTGGGCATAGGTGTCCTTCAGGCCGACGGAGACGCCGTCGATACGGACGTCCACGTCCTGGTAGCTGAAGCGGCTCCAGCTCTGCCAGCTCACCGAGTCTCCCGTGAAGGCCAACCAGGCGGTCGTGCCATCCGCGATGCCCGTTTCCAGGTAGCTGCCACCACTGGCATCGACCAGGCTGCGCCGGGACCAGCCCCGGCTGTGGAGCACCCGATCACTGTCATCTTCGAAAACACCCTCGGCCAGCGGCAGCCCGTCCCAGACCTCGAGATAGTCCAGGGTCATCCGGGCACTGCTCGAGGCCGGGGAGGCCGTCCCCAGAGCCGTCAGGGTCAGCGTATGCGGGCCCGCCCCCAGGTCGCGGTAGTAGCGGCTCAGCGTGTTCGTGTAGCGGCTGTAGAGGTCCAGGGTCTCCACGACCACACCGTCGATCGCCAGCTCGAGCTGCCCGCCGAAGCGGTCGGTCAGGAAGCCCACACCCAGCCACTCGCCCTCGAAATCGAATTCGATGACATCGCCGGCGGCGGCCGAGTAGACGACCTCCCCGGCACTGGCCCGGGTGGTGCTGATGCTGGCCACATTCACCCAGTCGGTGCTGGCCTGGGTCAAGGGCAGCCCATTGAAACGCAGCGCCGGGTCGTCGGCCTCGATTCGAGCCACACCCGGACCCGATGAATCCGGGTCGGTGAAGGGCGCGCTGCCTGGGGTTGACAGGCGATCGATCACGACGCTGGCCTGGTAGCTGCTGATCTGCAACACATGGTGTCCCGGACCGAAGCCCTGGTAGGAAAACACGCGCGGCTCGGCGGATGCGGAGAACACCGGCTCGTACAGGTCGATGATGTCCAGCGGCTGGCCATCGACGAAGAGTCTGATCCGTCCGGCGCTCCCGTAGGCCAGCGTGTGCAGGCTGAAGGAATCGCCGGAGAACGGGAACCAGGCGGTGCCGACGCCGGTCTGCAGGTAGCTGCCGCCGCTGGCATCGACATGGCTCGTCGAGGTCCAGCCGTCGGTGTAGAGCAAGCGCGGATCGGTCTCCTCGAAATCTCCGTCGGGGAGCAAGGAACCATCGCCGAAATCGACGTAGTCGAGCTTGACCCGAGTCGCGGACGCCAGTGGATTCGAGGTGCCGGTCACGGTCAGGCTGACCGTGTGCGCGGCGTTGGCCAGGCCGTCGAAGCGAAGCCGGATCAACGCATCATCGCGCCGGTAGAGGTCGTAGATGCCCTGGACGATGCCGTCGATCGAGACCTCGACTTCACCGCTGAAGCGGTCCGCCATGAAGCCCAGACTGAGCCAGCTGCCGTTGAACGCGAATTGCGCGGAGTCACCGGCGCTCGCGCTCTGAGCGAAGCTGCCGCCGCTGGGCTGGCCCGAGGTCTGCGTCGACCAGCTGCCCGCGTAGATCCAATCGACCGCGTCCTGCTCGACTCGCTGGAACGCGGGCGCCAGGGTGCCGGCTCCACTCGGCTCGGTCCGGACGACGTCGGCCGGACCGGCGAGCTCATCCGAGCCTGAGGTCGACCCGGCAACGATCAGCAGCAGAAGCGCCGCCAGCGTCCGGCCGCTGTTCTCGATCCACCCGGGTTCCGGGCATCCTTTGTTGGAAACCATCGCTTGCACACCATCCTGTGCCGACAAAAGCGGCGCCTATGGATGGATACGCAAGCGCCCGTCGATGTCCTTCATCGGGACAGGAAGAAGTTCTGCGAAGGCAGACGCAATCCCCCGGGCAAGAGCGGACTCTCCGGCCGGCCCGTGGCGAGGCCGGGGAGAAACAGGGCGAAGTCGGACAGGGCGCCCGACTTCGCCGAGACGCTCGATCAGTGACCCAGCGCGATCTCGGAGATCTTCAGTTGGGTGCGTTCGGAACCGCTGGAGAACTTGCCCACGTAGATGTCGTAGACCCCCGACCCCCGCAGGGAGATGCCGGCATCCAGACCCAGGCCCGAACCATCGTCATTGCAGTACCAGCTGCCGTCCGGCGCGTTGATCGCCAGCACCGTATCGACGGAACCATCGGTGTAGATGTGCAGATTGCGCGAACCGTTGTAGCGGAGCTGCACCGTGGGTGCCGCGGTCGTGTTGCCGGTGCAGCCACTGACATTGGGCAGTGCCTGGCTGATGCTCACGTTGCCGCCGGCATTGACCCAGGTGGTCCAGGGATCGGGCATGAAGCCGCCGTCCAGGGTCACATCACCTGCAATGGCGGCCAGGGAAATCTCCAAGCGGGTGCCGACCTGGTTGGCGGTGATGCGATTGTCTCCGCCGGTGTTGGCGGTGATTCGGTTGCTGCCACCCGTGTAGCCGGTCGTTCGATTGGCCCCGGCCGTTTCAACGGTGTACTCACCGATTTCGGAGACGAACAGGGTCGCCTGCACACCCGAGCCCGCCGAATAGGTGCCGACCCAGACGTCGTAGCGGCCCGACGGCGGGTCATCGAAGCGCACCAGCGGGTTGAGGGGCGAATCGGCCCCGTCATCGTCACACCACCAGTTGCCGTTCGGGTCATTGATGACCAGGGTGGTGTCGGCCGAGGAATCGACGGAAAAGATCAGCGGCATCGAGCCGGCCCGATAGCGGACCGAGTAGTCGGGCGCTTCGGCGATGTAGCCACGGCAGTTCGTGAAGCGATCGGAGGCGCGGATGCTGCCACCGGCCGTGAGCTGGCGGGCGTGCGGGTCCGGCGTGAATCCGGCATCGAGGGTGACCGAGCCGAAGGATGCCGGCGCGGTGAAATCCTGCGCTTGCGCGGACATGGAGACGGCCATCGAGGCCGCGAAGAAGAAGCAGACGCTGGTCGTTCCAGCGATGAATTGGCGCATGGTCGATGGTCCCCTGTAGTGGATGGTTGGCAGCATGCAGCTACGGGCAAAGTTAGCAGCAAGCTCGAAGGCTTGTCCAATGGAGCCCGCCTCGGCCCGGCCATGCACCTCCCATCAATCCTGCAAAGGCCACGGATCCGTGCCTGGACTGAAAGCGTCCGGGACGTTCAGGGGCGAAGAGCCGAGGCCTCGAAGCGATCCCTGAACAGCAGCCCTTCCGCTGCACCCCATTCCAGCGCACCGAGATCCGGCGCCGCGTCCCGCGGTGAGCCGAGAATGTCCTCGGTGGGGCTGGCGGCCGGGTCCGCCGCATCGATCAATGGACTGCCGTCGGCCGGTGTCGCAAACCTCTCGACCAAACGAACAAAGACCCCCCGAATGCTGTTCGAGCCATCGGCGAAGTCGGTTCCGTCCCAGACTGGCGGGACCAGGGCTGCCGGATCGGCCAGGCCGGGATCGGCCACGATGGCACGGGCATCATCGTTGAAATCGAGAAACTGTCCGGCGTCGACCGGAATGGCCAGACCGCCGTTGTAGTACAGGTTGCGGTCCAGGGTGGCGGAGTCGGTCTGATCCGCCGGCGCATCGAACAGATCGACGCCGGCGAAGGCCTCGCTGCCCATGCTGCCCGTGGGGTCGGCATAGACGTTGTTGATGAACAGCAGGTTCTGGTTGCGGGGATTGTCCGGGCCGGCGATCAGACGTCCGGCGAAACTGCGCGACGGCATGTCACCGTGCAGGGTGTTGTTTCGGAACACGACGTCACGGGAGCCCTGGATGGTCAGGGGACTGCGCATGAGGTGGGGTGAATTGCCGAGCATCAGGTTGTTTTCGATCAGGGCGTCGATCACCTCGAAATTGGGCGTACCGTCCTCCCCCAGCCTCAGGAAGCCCTGCCCACCGTTGCCGTACCAGTTCAGGAAGACGTTGCGGCGAACGATGATCTGCTGCGCGCCCAGCACGCTGTCTTCGCTGCCGTTGGAGTCCTTGATCACGACGAAGGAACTGGTGCTCGGTCGGGCCGAGGTGTTCATGAACACGTTGTCCTCGACCACCACGTCGATGACACTGTTGATGTCGATGTGCTCATCCGAGCCGGACTGATTGAAGAACAGATTGCCCTCGACCCGGATCCGCTCGGCGCCGTTGTTGATCTTGAGCAGGTCGTTGTTCGTGCTGGAGTGGATGATGTTGTTGCGAAGCACGATGTCCGAGACCACGGGGTCGCTGCCATCCCCGCTCCCGTTCTCCGCGCCCAACAGATCCTGAATCTGGATGACCAATGCGCCCGTATTGTTCGGTGCGTGCGCGATGTCGAAACCCTCGACGATCACATTGCGCCCCGTGTAGGCGATCAGTGCCGCCCCGCTGTCATGGCGAAGACGGGCGGCATAAGGGATTTCCGATCGCACGAGCACCGGCGTTTCGAACTCCACACGCAGGGATTGTCGCCCGTTGTAGGTGCCGGGACGGACGATGACTTCATCGCCACCCGAGGCCTGATCCACCGCATGGGTGATCGATGCCCAGGGACTGCCCTGACTGCCATCGCCAGTGGCATCGCTGCCGTCGGTCGCCACCCACCAGGTCGCCGAGTTCGCGGCAGACACCCGCAGGAGGAGCAGTCCGACCAGTAGACACTTCATCAGGAGGTGGCATCGCATTGGAGTCATTTCCTGTTCCACGCGGTCATCCTGCCGCGCATTCCGGAAGCCCCTTGCGCCGCCGAGTATCGATGCCCCTGCCAGAAGCGTCAAGACGCGTGAGGGGAAAACAGGGGCGCCTGCGTATGACCTGAACAAGCAATCCACCCTCGAGAGTCATGCGCCAGACACGAAGTCAATCGGCAGAACCCGCCCATCAGTTTGCGTCCCGCCCGATCCGGGCGAGCGCCGACATTGCCCTCCTGATCGCCGCCCTGATGCTGGCGACAAGCCCCGCCACGGCCGAGCAACGCGGCGCCGCCCTGCCCCTGAGCTTCGATGCCTACATCAAGGCCAGCGATGCCCAGGCCGGCGACCGCTTCGGAAATGCGGTGGACAGCGACGGTGACTGGCTGGTGGTCGGCGCCGCCTTCGCGGACAGCGCTGCTGCCCCGGCCTCGGGCGCAGCCTACGTATACGAACGCGATGCCAATGGCCAGTGGAGCTTCGACAGCAAGCTCGAAGGGAGCAACATCGAGACCAGCGACTGGTTCGGCCATGCCGTCGCGATTTCTGGCGACACGATCGCGGTCAGCGCCATCCAGGAAGACAGTTCGGCAACGGGTGTCGGTGGCGATCAACAGAGCAACGACAGCTCCGCAGCCGGTGCCGTATACATCTTCGTCCGGGATGGCAGCGGAACCTGGTCGCAGCAGGCCTATCTCAAGGCTGCGGCGGTCAACGAGAACGACGAATTCGGCCATCGCCTGGCGCTCGACGGAGACACCCTGGTGGTGGGAATGCCCGAGGAAGACAGCTTCTCATCCGGCGTCAACGGCAACCCCTTCGACAATACGGCCGAGGACGCCGGTGCGGCCTACGTGTTCGTACGCCAGGGCACGAGCTGGTCCCAGCAAGCCTATCTGAAAGCCTCGAACACGGACGCCGATGATCGCTTCGGGTATTCGGTGGACATCGATGGCGATCTCATCGTGGTCGGCGCCTACGACGAGTCGAGCAGCGCCACCGGCGTCAATGGCGACGAGAGCGACAACAGCACCTCCGGGGCCGGTGCCGCCTACCTGTTCGAGCGCAATCAGGGACTCTGGTCCCAGGTGGCCTACCTGAAAGCTTCGAACACGGGCTTTCTGGACTTTTTCGGTTTCGATGTGGCCATCGATGGCCTCACCGTCGTCGTCGGTGCCCGCGGTGAGAACAGCGCCGCCACCGGCATCAACGGAGACCAACTCGACAACAGCGCCCCTTCTGCCGGCGCCGTCTACATCTTCGACCGCCTCGGCTCGCTCTGGACACAGACGGCCTACATCAAGGCCTCCAACCCCGGCGCCGGCGATCGCTTCGGTGAACACCTCGATCTCGAAGACCAGGTCCTGCTGGTGTCCGCTCTGTCCGAGGACAGCGCTTCGGCCGGCCCGGGTGGCAATCAGTCCGATGACAGCGCCGAAGGCGCCGGCGCCGCCTACCTGTTCGAACGCGACGCCCAGGGCTGGCGCCAGCTCAACTACTTCAAGGCCATCAACACCGACCCAAGCGACACCTTCGGCCTCGGCACGACGATCGGCGACGGCTACGTGGTGGTATCGACCGGTAACGAAGACTCGGCCGCCACGGGCATCAACGGGAACGCCAACGACAACTCGGCCGATTCCGCCGGCGCCGCCTACAGCTACGCTCTCGTTCGACATGCGCTCGGAGGAAGCGTCAGCGGCCTCAGCGGACAAGGGCTGGTGCTCGCCAACAACGCTGGCGATCTCCTTTCCATCGCCAGCAACGGCCCCTTCGTCTTTCCACGCCCCCTCTTCAATGGCAGCGATTATCTGGTCAGCATCGACACTCGCCCGGACAGCCCGGCGCAGGTCTGCCGAGTACTCAACGAAAGCGGCAGCATCAACGGCGCCGACGTCGACGACGTGCAGGTCCAGTGCCGCCTCGCCCGACGCATCGGCGGCACGGTCACCGGCCTCGTCGGCCAGGGCCTGGTGCTCGAGCTCAATGGTGAACAGAGCCTTGCGATTGCCGCCGATGGCAGCTTCCAGTTTCCCGAACCCGTGGCCGACAACAGCAATTACTCGGTCAGCGTTCAGACGCCCCCGACCGCGCCGGCCCAGACCTGCCTGATCAACAATGCCAGTGGTCCGGTCAGTGGCGGCGACGTGGACAATGTAGAGGTCAGCTGCCAGCCGCCCCAGGCCCTGGGCGGCGAGATCGCTTTCGCCAGCGCGGTGATCTTCGCCGGTGAGGACACCGGCCCGCTGGCCGCGACCCTGCAGCGAACGGTCGGTTTTGCCGGGTCAGTGGAGGTCCGTGTGCAGTCCATCGATGACTCGGCCAGCGCCGGCATGGATTTCATCGCGATCGATCAGGTCATGACCTGGGCAGATGGCGAAAGTCAGGCCCAAGAGATTCCGATCGTCCTGATCAATGACTCGCAAGCGGAAGGCATTGAGCAGTTCGGCCTGAGGCTGACCATTCTCGATGGCGATGCCCTGCCCGGCGTTCCTCAGCAGCTACTGATTCTCATCGAGGACGACGAAACCGGCTTGTTTCGGGATCGCTTCGAAGCCGACCTCGCAGATGAGCCTCAGCTATAGGCGAACACTATCCCATAGATACAAACAATTCATTTGAGTTATTGCAGGCCGAGGCGCACACTGCTTCTACTGGCGCTGGCCTGCATGCCCTCGAAACCGGGGTCTGAGCCATCGCTCTCAACGATACGACGGCAAGGAGAGGTCTATGGACAAGCAAGGCAAATGCCCCGTGATGCATGGCAGCAACACCCTTCATAAACGTGGCGGGCGAGGCTCACTGGACTGGTGGCCCGACCAGCTCAATCTCAACATCCTCCATCAGCACCCGGCCAAGGCCGACCCGATGGGGGCGGACTTCGACTACGCCGAGGCCTTCAAATCGCTGGATCTCGAGGCGGTCAAACAGGACCTGACCGAGGTCATGACCGATTCCAAGCCCTGGTGGCCGGCCGACTACGGGCATTACGGCCCGTTCATGATCCGCATGGCCTGGCACGCCGCCGGCACCTATCGCACGGCCGACGGCCGCGGCGGGGCCTCGACCGGAAACCAGCGCTTCGCGCCCCTGAACAGCTGGCCCGACAACGCCAACCTGGACAAGGCCCGTCGCCTGCTCTGGCCGGTCAAGCAGAAGTACGGCAACAAGATCAGCTGGGCCGACCTGTTCATCCTGGCCGGGAACGTCGCGCTGGAATCGATGGGTCTGAAGACCTTCGGCTTCGGCGGCGGTCGCGCCGACATCTGGGGCCCGGAAGAAGACATCTACTGGGGCGCCGAGGACGAATGGCTGGGCAACGATCGCTACAGCGGAGATCGCCAGCTGGCCTACCCCTTGGCCGCCGTTCAGATGGGCCTGATCTACGTCAATCCGGAGGGCCCGGACGGCAACCCGGATCCGCTGGCCTCGGCCCGCGACATCCGTGAGACCTTCGCCCGCATGGCGATGAACGACTACGAGACCGTCGCCCTGACCGCCGGTGGCCATACCTTCGGCAAGGTCCACGGTGCCGGCAGCGCCGACCATGTCGGCCCCGACCCCGAAGCCGCACCGATCGAGCAGATGGGCCTGGGCTGGAAGAGCAGCTACGGCTCCGGCAAGGGCCGCGACACGATCACCTCGGGGCTCGAAGGCTCCTGGACCCCGAACCCGATCCAGTGGGACATGGGCTATTTCGACGTGCTGTTCAAGTACGAATGGAAGCTGGTCAAGAGTCCGGCCGGCGCCCAGCAGTGGGTGCCCATCGACCTGGCCGAAGAGGACCATGCCCCGGACGTCGAAGATCCGTCCAGGCGCGTCGGCATCATGATGTCCACCGCCGACATGGCGATGCGCGAGGACCCCGAGTACCGCAGGATCTCCGAGCACTTCCACAAGAACCCGGAAGAGTTCGCCGATGCCTTTGCCCGCGCCTGGTTCAAGCTGACCCACCGCGACATGGGTCCGAAGGTCCGCTACCTCGGCCCCGAAGTGCCGGCCGAAGACCTGATCTGGCAGGATCCGGTGCCGCCGGTGGACCATGAACTGATCGACGATGCCGACATCGCGGCCCTGAAGTCGAAGATCATCGACACGGGCCTGTCGGTCCAGGATCTGGTTTCCGTGGCCTGGAACTCGGCCTCGACCTACCGTGATTCGGACAAGCGCGGCGGCGCCAACGGCGCTCGCATTCGCCTGACGCCGATGAAGGACTGGGACGCCTTCGAGCCGGAACGCCTGAGCAAGGTGCTTTCGACGCTGGAAAGCATCCAGAAGGACTTCAACGCCAACCGCACGGACGGCAAGAAGGTCTCGATGGCCGACCTGATCGTCCTCGGCGGCGCCGCGGCGATCGAGCAGGCGGCCAAAGCGGCGGGCCACGACATCACCGTGCCCTTCGCTCCGGGCCGCACCGATGCCACGGACGAGCAGACCGACGCCGACAGCTTCGAGCCGATGAAGCCCGAAGCCGACGGTTTCCGCAACTATCGCCGCACGCGCTTCACCGTGCGCGACGAGGAGATGCTGCTCGACAAGGCGCAGCTGCTGGGCCTGAGTGCCCCGCAGATGACCGTCCTGGTCGGCGGCCTGCGCGCCCTCGACGCCAACCACGGCGGCTCGAAGCACGGCGTGTTCACCAAACGTCCGGGCGTGCTCAGCAACGACTTCTTCGTCCACCTGACCGACATCGACACCGAATGGAAGGTCAGCGCCGACGATGAAGACGTCTTCGAGTGCTTCGATGCCTCAGGCCAGAAGACCTGGACCGGCTCGCGGGTCGACCTGATCTTCGGCTCGAACTCCCAGCTCCGCGCCCTGGCCGAGAACTACGCCCAGGCCGACGCCGGCGAGAAGTTCGTGCACGACTTCGTCAATGCCTGGAACAAGGTCATGAACGCGGATCGCTTCGATCTGGGCTGAGACGAAGCCTGAAACAGGGCCCCATGAACCCGGTCTCTCACGAGGCCGGGTTTTTTCTTTCGGCGCACCCCGTCAGTGCATCATCGATCGGCTCGACTTCGGCCTTGCTCCTGCTGCGGGTCCCAGGCACGGGCCCCGAGGAATATGACACGGAGCTGACGCACGAAATTCTCGGTCATCTCCTGCTCGGCCTGGGGCTGCCCCGGGGGAAGATCGAGGATATCGGTGGCTGCATTCATCATGGTGGTCACCACCAGTGCGCAGATCATCTCCAGGGTTTCCATCGGCAGCTGGGGCATCAGACCGAGTTCGCGCATGTCCTGCGCCATTTCACGCGCGAAGTGGGTCTCCTCGTTTCTAATGGCTCGACGGATGCTCGGCGACCCGCCGCCCCGGGCACCCACGGCAAACCGGAAATGCCGGTGGTGATCGCTGACGTAGTTCTTGTAGATCAGTACCGAGCTTCTGAGAATCTGGGTCGGCGGCAATCCTTCCCGCCGCGCCTCCCTCAGCAGTCGACGCAGGGTCAGGCCGCAGGCATCGACCAGGGCCAACCCCAGTTCATCGAGATCGGCGAAGTGTCGATAGAAAGCGGCCGGGACCACACCCGCTTCGCGCGTGATCTCGCGCAGGCTCAGTGACGAAAAGCCCCGCCCTGCATCCATCAGCCCCAGCGCGGCATCCAGCAACAGTTCGCGGGTTCGTTGTTTCTGAGCACGACGCGTTACGGTCATGCCGGTGTTTCCTTCTGCATCTTCCCAGTATATCCGGTGAAGCCCAGATCGCCGAGGAAGCTCGAAAGTGCTTGACTTGGGGAACCCCACCCGCCAATCTAGTAAACAGTTGTTTACTCAAGAGGCGGCCATGCAACACAAACCCACATCAGAACGCCTGATCCGCTCACCCTGGCTGCGCGAGCTGGCCCGGCCGCTCGGCGATCGCAACGCCTGGGACAGGGCGCTCGCGGCGGTCAATCCCCTGTGGTCGGCCAGCACCTGCCGCGCCCGGATCGTCCGCAGGATCGAGGAGACCGAAGACCATTTCAGTCTCTGGTTGCAGCCCAATCGTCACTGGCGAGGGCACCGCGCCGGCCAGCACATCAGCCTGGGCGTCGAGATCGACGGCGTCAGGCAGCGTCGCCCCTTCAGTATCTCGGGTGCCAGGGCCCTTGGCCGCCTGATTCGCGTGACGATCCAGCGCCGGCCGGGCGACGGCGTCACCGCATGGCTCCACGATCGGGCCTCGGTCGGACAGATCGTCGAACTCGGTCAGGCCAATGGCGAATTCGTACTGCCCGCGCGAAGCCACCGCCGGATTCTGATGATTGCCGGAGGCACCGGCATCACGCCCTTGATCGCCATGCTGCAGACGCTGGCCGAAACCGGCGACGAACGCGAGATCAAGCTGCTCCAGCTGATCCGCCGCCGGGACCAGCGCCTGTTCGCCGAGGAACTCGATCGACTGACACGCCGCCTGCCCCGACTGAGCATTCAGCTTCACTGCAGCGAGGAGCATGGGCGCCTTGACCCGAGATCGATCATCGAAGACACGCCGTCGCCATCCGAATGGCAAACGCTGCTCTGCGGGCCCGATGCCCTGATGCGAGACGTCGAGGCAAGCTGGGCTGAACATGGCCTGAGCGAACAGCTGAGCCTCGAATGCTTCGGACTTCGTCGATCGAGCCAGGGCGACGCTGGGCCCAGTCAGGTGTCAGCCGCCGGATCGAATCGAGTGTTCACTCAACAGCCGAATCAGACCCTGATGGACGCCGCCGAGCAAGCCGGTCTGAAGCCACCATCGGGTTGCCGCGCCGGCGTCTGTCGCAGCTGCCTGTGCAGGAAGACCTCGGGGCGGATACGCAACCAGGTCACGGGCCAGGTGTCGTCAGGCGACGAGGAATGGATTCAACTCTGCATCTGCTCGGCCGAGTCCGACGTCGCGCTGGACCTCTGATTCCCCCGCCGAGCGCCCAGCGCCCCGGCAAGAAACGCCACCAAGGAACCCCATCCATGAACGATGCTCAAAGTCGCCCATCCAGGGCCAGACTCGACGAACTCGCCGGCGAACTCGATGCGCTGCGCGCTGAAATTTCCGACGACCTCGGGGCCCGCGATGCCGATCACATCCGGAGAATCGTTCGCCGCGCTCAAGGCAGTGCTGTGGCTGGGCGGGGACTACTGATGTTCGGCTGGGGGCCGATCAGCTGGCTGCTCGGCGTGATCGCCCTGGCCCATGCCAAGATCCTCGAGAACATGGAGATCGGGCACAACGTCCTGCACGGCCAGTACGACTGGATGAACGACCCGTCGCTGCACTCGCAGACCTACGACTGGGACATCGTCTGCGCCCGCGAGCACTGGCTCAATTCGCACAACGTCGAGCATCATGTCCACACCAATATCCTCGGCAAGGACCACGACTACGGCTACGGCATGCTTCGCCTGACACCCGAACAGCGTTGGCGACCAGCCACCCTGCTCCAGCCGATCTGGTACCTGCTGCTCGCGCTGCTGTTCCAGTGGGGCGTGGCCATTCACGACATCAAGCTCGGCCGCTTCTTCAAGGGCCGCATGAGTCGCACCGAACTGGGGAGACGATCCAGACCGTTTCTCAGGAAGGCCGCCCGCCAGCTCTTCAAGGACTACGTCTTTTTCCCGGCCCTGGCGTTCTGGCAGTGGCCGCGCGTGCTGCTCGGCAACCTGGCCGCCAACGGGATTCGGAATCTCTGGACCAACGCCATCATCTTCTGCGGCCACTTCACGGAAAACGCCCAGACCTTCACCCGAAAGGAAACGGAAAACGAAACCCGGGGTCAGTGGTACCTGCGCCAGATTCTGGGCTCGAGCAACCTGGAGGGCGGGCGCTGGTTCCACGTGCTGAGCGGCCATCTGAGCCATCAGATCGAGCACCACCTGTTTCCCGACATGCCGGCCTCACGCTACCCTGAAATCGCACCCCGGGTACGCGCCATCTGCGAGCGCTACCGCATTCACTACAACACCGCCGGTTTCTGGCGCCAGTATTTCTCGGTGTTGAAGCGCATCGTGGTCCACGCCTGGCCCACCAGAAATCGACCGCTGGCTCCCGCGTGACCAGGATGCTGCGTCAACCCTGCCCCGCCAACCACTGCTCGATCAGATAGCGGGCGATCGAGTCCTCGCGTGGTAGACAGATTTCGTGCCCGCGCCTCGGTACCTGGCGCCAGAGTTTGTCTGAATCGGGATCAAGTATCGCTGGCTGGCAAAATGGACGGAAGTTGCCTTGAAACGCTAGAGTGAGGCTCGGGGAATCTGGAGCACTTGCATGGCTGGGACGCTTGGTCGTCTGATCGCTTTCGTTTTGACACTGGCGCTCGTATCGAGTGGCACCATTGAGGCGACCAGCAAGCAAATTGGCCGAAAATTTCGGTCGGCTGAACCTCCGGCCGATGGTCTTGCCAGGGCACTTGATCTTCTTGAAAGGCTCGAAGAGACGGAGCAAGGGAATGCCTGGCCGACCCTCGCAGGCTTTCTGCGCCTAGGCCCCTCGGCGAAGCAGGCCGACAAGCGACTGATGGAAATCGCAGAGCGCAGGCCGGACATCATGCAGGATATGCTCCGCGTCCTGCTGGCGATCCGTTCGCCGCTCGCCGCCCAGCTCGTCAACGAAGAGATCTTGCAAGCCCTGGAGAGCGATGCGAGTCAGGAACACCTGCCTTTTGGTTTCTTCACGGCACGATCCTTATCAGCGATTGGACGGGAAGCCGTCGCTGCCGAGCCAGCCCTGATCGAGGTATTACGCCGGTCGGTTCATCGTGAGTCCCGGCTTCTCGCCGCACGCACGCTTGGATTTATCGGCAGCCCCGCATCCCTGTCCGCGCTTCTGGAGGCGCTTGATTCTCCGAGCGATGTCGTATTGAACTGGAACGCGGCGCATGCGTTGGGACGAATCGCCGACCTTGGAGCACTGAACGCACTCGAAGCAGCGGCAACTGACCATTGGTATCCACCCGTGCGACAAGCTGCAGCTCAGGCGATTCAGAGCCTGAACGGGGCCTCGGTCTACGTACCTCTACGCCGCGATGTTTATGACTGGGCTATCGACTTCAACAGTAATGAAGCAATCGGATCGGAAATAGAACCCTGCGATCTTTGGCCCGATTCAGAGACTGCCATCATCAAGACGCCATTTATCGCGAAGGATCCCCATGACATCGTCAAGGTTCCTGGGCTCCATCTCGAGATCAGGAACCATCCTGAAGATCAGCTAGAGCGGCCTGTCGCTCCGCGTTTCGTCGTCCCCGTCGAAGGTGGATGGCTGGGAGGGAGTGACCGCGGCGAATGGGGCGGGGAGCTGGTTTATTTCGATGAGAACGGAGACCAGAAGATTCTGCTATGGGCCGGCGTGAGATTCATCCATCGCTTCGGCAGCGCTTTTATTGCTCTTGTTCAGGAGTACAGCGACCACGGCGCGGTTTTCCGGCTTAGTCGCAACTCGCGTGGGCACTGGGTCGCCCGCTTCTGGCGAGGCCTCCCGGGACGTCCCCGGTGGTCCTGGCAAGAGGATTCAGGCGACCTGATCATTCACACCAGTGCCGGCCGGATCGGTCTCGACGAGGCAGGACGGATGCGGATGGCCAACTGTGAGGAATAGCGCTTGCCCGGCTCAGCCCTGCGAATTTAGCCATTGCTCGATCAGATAGCGGGCGATCGAGTCCTCGCGTGGCAGACAGATTTCGGCGTCTTCGCCCCAGGTGCCGGCTGATTGCAGCTCCTCGCGGCTGAACCAGCGCGCGTCCTCCAGCTCTTCGTCGTGGCGGGTAATCGCCGTGCTTCGGGCGCGGGCCTGGAAGCCGAGCATCATGGACGAGGGAAAGGGCCAGGGCTGGGAGGCGAGGTAGCGCACCGAGTCCACGTCGATCCCCGATTCCTCTTTCACTTCACGCGCCACGGCTTCTTCCAGTGACTCACCCGGCTCGACGAAGCCAGCCAGGGTCGAGTACACGCCGCCCGGCCAGCCGGCGGCGCGGCCCAGCAGGCAGCGGTCCGTCTCCGGGTCTTCGACAAGAACGATGATGGCCGGGTCGATACGCGGGAAGGTCGGCTGAGCGCAGGCGGGGTCCGAGCACGTCCTGACCATGCCAGCGCGTCCACTGACCGTGGGCTGACCGCAGACCCCGCAGTGCCGATGGGCTCGATGCCAGTGGACCAGTCCCCTGGCATAGCTGAGCAAGGCCGCGTCTTCACGACCCAGCGTCGCGCCGATCTTGCGCAGATCGACAAAATCATAGGAACCGGTCAGTGCGTCGGCGTCCTCGCGCTCCAGGTCCGAAAGATCGGCAGCGAGCACCGGCGCCTCGCCCGCCATGCCCAGCAACAGCACTTCGCTGGCCCGCTCGAGATCATCCAGCCGAGCCGCCGGCACGGGCCGTCCATCCCGATGTTCGACCAGATTCCGGGCCTGCCAGACCGGCAGAACGCGCGCGTCGGGATGCGCAAGGCTGGCCTCCAGCCAGTCCTCCCTCTCCCTGAGGGCGGGGCTTCGGTCCAGTTTCAGCCCGGTGTAGGTGAGCTCGGGCGGTGCATGGGCATCGCGTGACATCCGGATCACGGCCTCTGAAGATGATGAACGCTCACGAGAGTCTAATTCCTGATCGATCAGGCGGTGACAACGAAGCCGAAATCGATCGGGGATAATCACCCGGACCACAAACCCGACCAGGAGACCCCATCCCCATGCGCGCCATCCAGATCACCGAATTCTGCGACCCCGCTCGGATCGAGCCCAGCGAACTGCCCGCACCCGGCGCACCAGCCAAGGGGCAGGTCCGCCTGAAGGTCGACGGCGTGGGCGTGGGTTACTTCGACGGCCTGCTGATTCGCGGCGACTATCAGATCCGCCCCGACCTGCCCTTCGTGCCCGGCAGTTCCCTGGCCGGCACCGTCAAGGCAGTCGGCGAGGGTGTGGAGCACCTGAAGCCTGGCATGCCAGTGGCCGCCTTCACCCTGCATGGGGGCCTGGCCGAGCAGCTGATCCTGCCGGCCGCAAACTGCGCCCCGCTGCCGTCCGGCATCGATCCGGTCGATGCGGCCAATTTCTTCATTTCCTGGGCCACCAGCCTGTACGGCCTGCGCGAGATCGGCCAGACCCGACCCGGAGAGACCGTGCTGGTGCTCGGGGCGTCGGGCAGCACCGGCACCACCGCCATCGAATGCGCGAAGGCCCTGGGTGCCAGAGTCATCGCCTGCGCCTCGAGCGAGGCCAAGCGCAAGCACTGCCTGAAGCATGGCGCGGAACTGGCCATCGACTACACGGCCGAAGACTGGCGCGAGCAGGTCAAAGCGGCCACCGGGGGCCGCGGCGTGGATCTGATCTACGATCCGGTCGGCGGCGAGCTGTCCGAGGCCGCGCTGCGGGTCATCGCCCCGGGCGGTCGCTTTCTCGTCGTCGGCTTCGTCACCGGCATCGGCCGCATCCCGATGAACCTGCCGCTGCTCAAGCGCTGCTCCATCCACGGCGTCAACTGGGGTGGCACGGTCATGGCCGACCCGTCGGTGGTCCCACCGGTGATCCAGACCCTGGCCGAGTGGACCCTGAAGGGCCGGATCGACACGGCACCAACCCGGGTCTTCACCCTGGACCAGGCCGGCACGGCCTTCGCCGAACTGTTCGAGCGTCGCTCCAGCGGCAGCCTGGTGATCACGCCTTGACCCGGGCCCGATTCAGGACCCGAGCCACCACATGACGGTCAGGGTCGCCCCCGAACCCAGCAGGGCGCCGAAAGCCACCGCGACGGGCATCAGCCACTGAGCACGCCGAACGGCCCGAAGGTGCTCGGGCCGCTCGAGATCGATCGCCAGCAATCGCCGGCGATCGAGTTCCAGCACGGCACACAGGGACGAGATCGTTTCCTGCGAGGCCGCCGACTGGTTCTCCACGCGTTGGACCGTTCTCAGACTCAGGTCCGCGATTTCGGCCAGCTGCTGCTGGGTCCAGCCACGCTCGGTGCGCGCCACTCGAACCAGTTCGCTGTTGACCTCCATCAGCCCGGGCCTCCGAACAGGCCCAGCTGCTCCTGCATGGCGGCGAACCAGGCCAGCAGGAAGCTCAGCGCGGGAAGACGGACGAACAATCGGCTCCAGAGCCAGTGCAGACACTTGACCATCACGCGCCTCCCCAGCCCTTGACCAGGCTGCCGATCAGGTAGCCGAAGGCCAGACCGGCCACGAGGCCAGCGAGGATCGGGAGCACGGCCTTCTTGAGCAAATGACCCCAATCCAGCTTGCCGGTCACCGGGTCGAAGCGAAGCGGCTGCTGGCTGATGCAGTCGGAATCGATCAGCACGCCGTCCTTGTAGAGGCGGAACTCGGCCCGACCGAAGTTCACATTGACCTCGATCCGGTACTCCGAATCACCCAACTTGAATTCATGCGGCGTGGTGAAGCGGAAGCTGCGCTTGTCGGAGACCACGCGCTCTCCCGCTGCGTCATCTACGCGAACAATCTCGCGCCCGGTCCAGCTGGATGCCCAGATGCTGATGGTCTTTCCATCGACGTCGAACCAGCCCTGGATTCCCTTGCTCAGACTGAGTTTCATGCGTACTTCCTGGTGCCCGTCCTGGTGACGTCCATGTTCGATATTGTGTGTCATTTCGGTTCCTCGTATCAGCGCGATGCTGCGCGGAACCCATTTCAGAGCCTGTATGCCTCGACACCAACGTCAGGCGAGCGCCATGGCACAGAACTGTCACAGCGACGCATGCGACAGTCATGCGACAGGATCGAGGCGGCGCCCTTTCTGACCCGATCCGGGTAGACTCTTGCGCTTCGACCATCGCTGCAGAGATTTCCATGACCCGGATCGGAACGCCCCTGTCCCCCACCGCCACTCGCGCCATGCTGCTCGGCAGCGGTGAGCTCGGCAAGGAAGTCGCCATTGCCCTGCAGCGCCTGGGCGTCGAAGTCACCGCCGTGGACCGCTACCCGAACGCCCCGGCCATGCAGGTTGCGCACCATCATCATGTCATCGACATGCTCGACGGCCAGGCGCTGCACGGCCTGGTCGAACTCGTGCAACCGCATCTGATCGTGCCCGAGATCGAAGCCATCGCCACCGAGACCCTCCAGCTACTCGAAAGCGAGGGCCACCGTGTCATCCCGACGGCACGCGCCGCGCACCTGACCATGAACCGAGAAGGCATCCGCCGCCTGGCCGCCGAGGAGCTGGAGCTGCCGACCTCGCCCTATCGCTTCGCCGGCAGCCGAGAAGAGTTCGACCAGGCCGTCGCCGACATCGGCCTGCCCTGCCTGGTCAAGCCGATCATGTCCTCGTCCGGCAAGGGTCAGAGCCTGATCCGGTCAGCAGGCGACATCGACGCGGCCTGGGAATACGCCCAGCATGGCGGCCGGGCCGGTGAGGGCCGGGTCATCGTCGAGGGTTTCATCGATTTCGACTACGAAATCACCCTGCTGACCGTCCGCCACACCGCCGGCACTCGCTTCTGTGACCCCATCGGCCACGTCCAGGAGGACGGCGACTACCGCGAGTCATGGCAGCCGCAGCCGATGAGCGAAACCGCCCGCCTGGAAGCCGAGCGCATCGCCGGCGCGGTGACCGACGCCCTCGGTGGCCACGGCCTGTTCGGGGTCGAATTGTTCATCAAGGGCGACCGGGTCTGGTTCAGCGAGGTCTCACCTCGGCCGCACGACACCGGCATGGTGACCCTGATCTCCCAGAACCTGTCTCAGTTCGAGCTGCACGCCCGCGCGATCCTCGGCCTACCGATTCCGCACATCACCCAGTACGGGCCCGCGGCCTCGGCCGCCCTGCTGGTCGAGGGGCGCTCGTCGCAGGTCGCTTTCGGTGGACTCGATCGCGCCCTGGCCGAACCCGAAACCGATCTTCGCCTGTTCGGAAAACCCGAGGTCGGCGGCCGCCGGCGCATGGGCGTGGGCCTGGCCCTGGGAAGCTCGATCGACGACGCTCGCCGCAAGGCCTGCAGGGTCCGCGACGCCATCGAGGTCGAGCAGTAAGCCGCGCCGGGCTGTGGTACGGTTCACAGCATCAGCCGCATTCCGTAGGGGCCAGCACGAATGACCGAGACGTCCAACCCGTATCAGCCGCCCGAAGCCGACATCGAGCCGCCCCGGCCGGAGGGCGCCGCCGGGCAATTGCTCGATCCGCCCAACGCCTGCAGCGCTGCCCGGGGCGGTAGCTGGATCGCCCGAGGCTGGGGCCTGCTGCAGGCCGGCATGGGGCCGTTCATCGGCATGTTCCTGATCTCGGGCCTGATCCTGATGGCGATCGGCATGATCCCCCTGCTGGGGATGGCCTCGGGCCTGCTCATGCCCTTCTTCTTCGCCGGCTGGGTCGTGGCCTGCGAACGCGTGCGAACGGAAGGCAACGCCCGCTTCGAGGACCTGTTCGCCGGCTTCAGTTCCCATTTCGCCCCACTGGCCATCGCCGCCTTGATCTACCTGGCCGCGAACGTGGTGGCCACCCTGATCGCGATTCTGGTGATGTCCGTGATGATTGGAAGCGCAGCAGTCATCACCGGCGGCTTCGATCCCAACGCCGTCAATGGTCCGCCCGTCCAGTTCATGCTGAGCTTGCTGCTCGGCATGCTGATCTACTTCGCCATCACCCTGCCGGTGATGATGCTGATCTGGTTCGCACCGCATCTGATCGTCCTGCACGACCAGGCCCCGATCGACGCCATGAAGATGAGCTTTCAGGGCTGCCTTCGCAACATCATCCCCTTCCTGGTCTACAGCGTGATCGCGATCGGTCTGTTCCTCTTCGGTCTGATTCCGCTGGGACTCGGGCTGTTGATCGTCATCCCCTGGCTGACCTGCGCCAACTACATCGCTTACCGGGAAATCTACATCGGTGACGTGGACTGATCGACCGCGCAGGACGATCGACACCCTGGCGCCGGTGGAGACACCGGACGGGATCGAACTGCCCCTGAATCCGGCCGGCCCGATCCCTCGTGGCGGCGCCTGGCTGCTGGACCTCGTCATTCGCGCGGCCCTGCTCTTTGCCCTGGGCTGGCTGCTCGCATGGCTGCAGGCGGTCGGCCTGGCCGTGATGCTACTGGCCTGGTTTCTGATCAACTGGTGGTACCCGGTGCTGTTCGAAGTCCTGAGCCACGGCGCCACGCCCGGCAAACGCGTTGCAAGGTTGAAAGTGATGATGCAGGACGGTACGCCGATCAGCTGGGGCGCCTCGATCGTGCGGAACCTGGTGCGCCAGGTCGATTTTCTGCCGCTGTTCTACACCACGGGGCTGATCGCGATGCTGTCCAACGCTCGCTTCCAGCGCCTCGGTGATCTGGCGGCCGGCACGGTCGTGATTCGGACCGGCCGGGAAGCCAATGGTCGCGGCAGCCTGCCCGAGGGGCCTGCGGAACCCGTGCCCATCGCGCTCAATGCCGATGAACAACGAACGATCCTGGATCTGGCCGAGCGCAGTGTGCGCCTCAACCCCGAGCGCGCCGCCGATCTGTGCAACCAGCTCAGCCCACTGACCGGACTCGACGGGTCCGCCGGCGTGGCCCGGGTCCAGGCCTGGGCGCGCGCGCTGCGAGGAGGCCAGCCATGAAGCAGGGCCGTTTCGTACAAAGCCGCGAGGCGCGCTGGGCCCAGTACGACGCTCAGCTCGAACGCCTGCGCAGGAAGCGTGGCAGCGATGCCGACCTGAGCGATTTCCCGGCACGCTATCGAGCCCTCTGCAACGACCTGGCGCTGGCCCGCACCCGCGGCTACAGCCTGAGCCTGGTCGATGAACTCGAGCATCGTGTCCGTCTCGGTCACGCCTATCTGTATCGGCCGAAGAGCCATCTCGGCCGCTCCATCGGTCGCTTCTTCGCACGGGATTTCCCTGCCATGATCCGTGCCGAGTGGCGCCTGGTCCTGCTGGCCTGTCTGCTGCTTTTCGGACCGATGATCTGGCTGAGCTGGCAGATCGCACAATCGCCGGAGTTCGTCTACCGCGTATTGAGCGCCGGCACGGTCGAACAATACGAGTCCATGTACGGCGGCGCCAAGGGCATCCAGCGTTCGGCCGAAGACGATGTGGTCATGTTCGCCTTCTACATCATGAACAACGTCGGCGTGGCCCTGCGCACCTTCGGCGCCGGCCTGGTCTTCGGCATCGGCTCGGCGCTGATCCTGCTGTTCAATGGCGTCCAGATCGGCGCCGTGGCGGCCCACCTCAGCCTGAGCGGCTATCAGGAGAACTTCACCACCTTCGTGATCGGCCACGGCGCCTTCGAACTCCCGGCCATCGCCCTGGCCGGGGCTGCCGGCGGGCGCATGGGTCTGAGCCTGCTCTTCCCCGGACCCTATGGCCGCATGGCGGCCCTTCGGCTGGGCGCACGCCGGGCCGTCCGCATGCTCTACGGCGTCATGGCGATGCTGCTGCTGGCCGCCGGACTGGAAGCCTTCTGGTCGGCCAGCGCCCTCCCCAGTCAGATCAAGTACCTGGTCGGCGGCGCCCTGTGGCTGCTCGTGCTGGCCTACTTCCTGTTTGCAGGACGTGCCGGAGGCCCGCCCCGTGCAGACTGATCGAATCGTGCTTCGTCCCCGCGGACCTGGCGAAGCCATCGACCTCGGCCTGCAGCTGACGCGCGCCAACTGGCCGCGGCAGCTCGGCCTCACCCTGGCCATGCTGCCGCTGCTGATCGGGGCGGCGCTGTTGCTCGGCCAGCTCTGGGCACCGCTCTATCTGCTGGGTCTGTGGTGGTTCAAGCCCACCCTCGACCGCGCCCTGCTGCACCAATTGAGCAATGATCTGCTCGATCAGCCGGCCGGGGTGGGCCAGGTCCTGAAGCAATGGCCTCGCTGGTGGCGCGGCGGCCACCTGGCGACCCTGCTGCTGCAGCGATTCAACTTCGCGCGCAGCGCGAGCCTGCCGCTCTGGCAACTCGAAGGACTGAAGGGCCGGGCACGGGCGCGCCGGGCACGCCTGCTGGCCTGGAACGATCGCGGCGCGGCCAGCGGCCTGTCCCTCAGTGCCGCCATCATCGAGCTCGGCGTGGTCTGTTCCGTGCTGATGATCCTCGGACAGTTCGCGCCCGAGAGCTGGACCGAGGGCATGGAGCTGTTCGACTGGCTGGTTCTGCAGGCCGAACTGGATCGCTTCTGGCTGATCGCGGCACTGATCTATCTGCCCGCGGTGGTGCTGGTGGAACCCTTCTACGTCGGCGCCGGCTTCGGCCTCTACCTGAACCAGCGCTGCCGCCTCGAATGCTGGGATCTGGAGCCCGAGTTGGAGGCGCTGGTCGCTCGCCACCGCCAGCGGGGTGCCGCATGAGCAGGCTTCTTCGGATCCTCCTCGCTGGCCTGCTGGCCGTGCTGCTCGTCGATTCGGCGCTGGCCGACGACCCGGTACCGCGACCGACCAACCCGATCACGGCCCGCCAGTGCGACAAATGGGAGGCGCAGGTCGAGATTCTCAGCGAGGCGGAGGACCCGGTCAGCCGCGAGCTCGGTGAAATGCTCCAGCAACCCGAGCTGCGCTTCTGTCAGACCCAGAACGTTCGGGTCCGGGCGCCTGAGGCTCCGGACCTGGACGGCGGGCTCGACTTCGATTTCGAACCCATTGCCATCGTGCTGCGTCTGCTCATGATCCTGCTGCTCATCGGCCTCACCCTCTGGCTGTTGATGCGCTGGCGCCCGGAAGTCTTCGGTGCCTGGCGGCGCAAGCGCTCCGAGCGCGTCCTGCCGGCGAGCCGCAGCGAGCGCATCGTAGACGAGGATGCCCCCTTGCCCGACGACATCGTCGGCGCCGCCGAGGCCGCCTGGCGAGACGGCCAGCCCCGCCTGGCCCTCAGCCTGCTCTATCGCGGCGCGCTGCAGCGCCTGTGGCCCGATCGGCCGGAGATTCGGGGGCGCACGGAAATGGAAGTGCTCGGTGAGCTCCGGGCCGCGCAGGCGCCCGATGAACTGCTTGCCTTCATGCGGCGCTTGACGGCCCAATGGCAATCGGTGGCCTGGGCCCATCGAGCGCCCGACGGCGATGACTTCGAAGCGCTGGGCCGGGATTGGCGCGCGCGCTTCGCCGCCTTTCGTGGAGGCCAGTCATGAGGATGCCCAGCCGCGGTCAATGGCTGCTGATCCTCGGCGTGGCCGTGGTCGCCGCTCTGATCGGGATCTACGTCGCCACCGGCGAGTATCGGGAGCAACGCGTCTACGACCCGACCAATGGCCGGCTGCGCGTCGAGAAGCTGCACATCGCGCAACGCTGGCTCGAGCGGCAGGGCCTGACGACCCAGTCCTTGAACCATCTGCAGGGGCTCGACGGCCTGCCGGCCCTGAATCGCGTCCTGATCCTGGCCGATCCCCTCGGCCGACAGACGCGCCTGGAAAGCAACCAGATCCGGCAGTGGCTGCAGCGTGGCGGGCACCTGATCGCCATCGCCCCGTTCAATGCGATGATCGGCGAGCCCGCATCCGACCTCAACCCCTTCGAGATCGAGGCCTGCTTCGACTGTCTCCAGGGCGACCATGAAGGCACGCCGTCCGACAAGCCCTTGCCCGTCTCACCGGTCACGAACGAGCGTCGACAACTGCTGCCCGGCATGAGCGATCAGCCACTCCAGCTGTGGACGCAGGCCGGGCTCAGGATTCAGCGGACCGGCCCCAAGCTGGACCTGCGAAAATCCAGCAACGGCGTCCCGCTGATCGCCAACTACAGCTACGGCGCCGGCCGCATCACCCTGCTGGCCGACCGCGACTGGCTGGTCAACGATCGGATGATCGAAGCCGATCACGCCCGCCTGCTGCTCGCCCTGGTCGATGGCCAGCCCGAGGAGGTCTACCTCCAGCACTACAGCATTCCCGGAGGATTGCTGGGCTGGCTCTGGCGCCAGGCACCGGCCCTGTGGACGGCGCTCATCATGCTGCTGGCGCTCTGGCTCTGGTCGAAGCTGCCTCGACTCGGACCGATCCTCGCCGATCCGGATCTGAGAGGCAGCCAGATCCGGGCCCATCTGCTGGCGACGGCGCGTTTCGACTGGCGCCACAACCGTGCACGAAGACTGGTAGCCGCGCTCGACGAAGAGCTCGCCGGCCGCGCTCGCTATCGCTTCCCCGACTGGAACGATCTGGATCTGAACGCGCGCGGCCAGCGCCTGGCTCGCCTCTGTCCCGAGCTTTCCGAGACCGCCATCGCCGCCCTGCTGAGGCGGGACCCCATGCCTGACGCGGATCGCCTGATCGAACTGGTCACGATCCAGCAACGACTGATTCATGCGCTCTAAAGCCCAAGGAAACCCCATGAACGATTCTTCTACCACCGCCGATCCGACCCACGCCGAGGCTGCCGAGCGATTGGGAGAGCTGAGCGCCGCGCTCAATCGCGTGGTCCTCGGCCAGTCCGCCGTGATCGAACAGGTTCTGGCCGCCTTCCTGGCCGGCGGTCATGTCCTGATCGAGGGCGTGCCCGGCCTGGCCAAGACCCTGCTCGCCCAGTGCCTCGCGACCACGCTGGGCGGCGAGTTCTCACGCATCCAGTTCACCCCCGACCTGATGCCGGCCGACATCACCGGCCATGCCATGTACGACATGAAGAGCGAGAAGTTCAGGCTGCGCCGGGGGCCGATCTTCTGCAACATCCTGCTGGCCGACGAGATCAACCGCGCGCCGGCCAAGACCCAGGCCGCTCTGCTCGAAGTGATGCAGGAACAGCGCGTCACGATCGAAGGCAAGGCCCTGAGCGTGCCCGAACCCTTCATGGTGCTGGCGACGCAGAATCCGATCGAACACGAAGGCACCTATCTGCTGCCCGAAGCCCAGCTCGACCGCTTCGTCATGAAGGTCCTGATCGACTACCCCGACGCCGAGGCCGAGCGTCGGATTGCCATGAATCTGGCCGGCATTCGCGATGATCTCCGCAGCCTGGCCCAGACCCTCGAAGCCATGCTCGATCCGGCCGCCGCCCTGGCCCTGCGCGCCCAGGCCAGGAAGATCAGGATCGACGAGGAAATCGCCGACTACGCCGTCGCGATCGCCCGCGCCACCCGCCAGTGGCCCGGCATCGAGATCGGCGCCGGACCGCGAGCCAGCATCGCCCTGCTGCGCGTGGCCCAGGCCAGCGCCCTGATGGCCGGACGGGACTTCGTCGTACCGGACGACGTCAAGCGCTTCGCCACCGCCTGCCTGCGCCATCGCATCACCCTGAGCGCGGAATTCCAGATGGAAGGTCAGAGCCCGGACGAGGTGCTGGAACGACTGATCGAGGATCAGCAAGCGCCCCGTCAGTGAGCGAGCATCCCGACATCGCCGACTCGAGAATGCCCCGCGGCCTCGTTCGACCGGCCGGGCGTCTGCTCGGACTGCTGCTGGCCTGGTGGCTGATCGGCGCCCTGTGCTACTGGTTCGGGGCCGCGAGCGGCGTGATCAGCACCTGGATGGGCATCGGCGTCCTGATCGCGATCATCGCGCTGATCGATGCGCTTCGACTGCTCAGGGAGCGCCCGGGCTTCGAAGTGACCCGCCACCTGCCCGAGCGCTGGCCCGTCGACGCACCCGTCACCGTCCAGACCGAAATTGCCCATCGAGGCACACGCAGCATCGAGGCCATGATCCACGACCTGCACCCCGGCTCCATTCGCAGCGAGGGCCTGCCGAAGGTCCAGACCCTGCAGCCGGGCCAGCGTCACCGGCTGTTCTGGCGCGCCACGGCCCGGCATCGGGGCGCCATGGCGCTGGATGGCATCCACCTGGCCTGGCAGAGCCCGCTAGGGTTCTGGTCCCGACGAATCCACCTGGAGCGACGCGATCCGATCCGCGTCTACCCCAACTTCAACCTGGTCGTGCAGTACGGCCGCCTCGCGGGTGACCGGCGCCTGCAGGCGCTGGGCATTCACCAGCAGCAGCGTCGCGGCAGCGGTTCCGATTTCCATCAATTGCGCGACTATCGGGAAGGCGACAGCCTCCGCCAGGTCGATTGGCACGCCACCTCACGCATGCGCAAGCTGATCGCCAAGGACTACCAGGAAGAACGCAACCAGCGCGTGGTCTTCCTGCTCGACTGTTCTCGCCGCATGCGCATCCAGGATGACGGCCTGAGCCACTTCGATCGCTGCCTCAACGCCATGCTGCTCTTGGCCCATGTGGCGCTGAAACAGGGTGACGAGGTCAGTCTCCAGACCCTGGCGGCCGCCGATGGCCGCGAGCGCCGCCTGCCGGCCGGGCGCGGTCAGCGCCAGTTCGGCGCCCTGCTCGAGACGGTCTACGATCTGGACGCCGGCCTGGGCCATCCGGACTTTCTCGGCGCCGCGGGCGACCTGATGCGCAGCGAGCGCCGACGCAGTCTGGTCGTCTTGCTGACCAATCTGCGCGACGAAGACCATGAGGACCTGGACCCGGCCCTGTCCCTGATGCGGCAGCGTCATCTGGTCGTGCTGGCCGATCTCCGCGAGTCCCTGGACGAGCTCGAAGGCCCGGCCGATGGACGCCCACTCAAGCTCGAATCGGCCCTGCTCCAGGCCGGCAACTCCCTGTATCGCGCACAACGCCAGGCCGCCACGCGCAAGCTGCGCCAGCTCGGCATCATCCACCTGGACCTGCGCCCCGACCAGCTCGCCGGCGCCCTGGTCAGCCAGTACCGCAAGCTAAAGGCCACCGGCGTGTTCTAGGCTGCCCTTGGTTCGAGGAATTTTTTCAACCACAGATTACGCAGATTCGCGCAGATTCAAGAAAGGCTGGATCGAAACAGTTCTCTCTTGCTCTTTGCCTTTCCAATCTGTGTACATCTGCGTAATCTGCGGTTCCCAAAAAGCCCTCAAAACAAGAGCGAAAGTGCCATCGCCAGGGCGAGCAGGCCGGCAACTCCCTGTATCGCGCACAACGCCAGGCCGCCACGCGCAAGCTGCGCCAGCTCGGCTTCATCCACCTGGACCTGCGCCCCGACCAACTCGCCGGCGCCCTGGTCAGCCAGTACCGCAAGCTAAAGGCCACCGGCGTGTTCTAGGCTGCCCTTGGTTCGAGGAATTTTTTCAACCACAGATTACGCAGATTCGCGCAGATTCAAGAAAGGCTGGATCGAAACACTTCTCTCTTGCTCTTTGCCTTTCCAATCTGTGTACATCTGCGTAATCTGCGGTTCCCCAAAAGCCTTCAAAACAAGAGCGGAAGTGCCATCGCCAGGGCGAGCAGGCCGGCAACTCCCTGTATCGCGCACAACGCCAGGCCGCCACGCGCAAGCTGCGCCAGCTCGGCATCATCCACCTCGACCTGCGCCCCGACCAGCTCGCCGGCGCCCTGGTCAGCCAGTACCGCAAGCTAAAGGCCACCGGCATGTTCTAGGCTGCCCTTGGTTCGAGGAAATTTTTCAACCACAGATTACGCAGATTCGCGCAGATTCAAGAAAGGCTGGATCGAAACACTTCTCTCTTGCTCTGTGCTTTTCCAATCTGTGTACATCTGCGTAATCTGCGGTTCCCAAAAAGCCTTCAAAACAAGATCGGCCCTGCTCCAGGCCGGCAACTCCCTGTATCGCGCACAACGCCAGGCCGCCACGCGCAAGCTGCGCCAGCTCGGCATCATCCACCTCGACCTGCGCCCCGACCAGCTCGCCGGCGCCCTGGTCAGCCAGTACCGCAAGCTAAAGGCCACCGGCATGTTCTAGGCTGCCCTTGGTTCGAGGAAATTTTTCAACCACAGATTACGCAGATTCGCGCAGATCCAAGAAAGGCTGGATCGAAACAGTTCTCTCTTGCTCTGTGCCTTTCCAATCTGTGTGCATCTGCGTAATCTGCGGTTCCCCAAAAGCCTTCAAAACAAGAGCGGAAGTGCCATCGCCAGGGCGAGCAGGCCGGCCAGGGCGATCAGGCCCCATTTGATCATGGTGCGTCGGGCCTGGTCGCCGCCGACTTCGATCAGTTCGTTCATCTCGCGCTCGTCGAGCGGGTCGCGGACGAGGTGATCGGGATCCTTCAAGAGGGCCTCGGCATCGTCAGCCTGATGGTCGAGGATCGCCCAGAGCGCGGCGTGGTAGAGGTTGCGATGGGCTGCTGCCGGCCGCAGGGCAGTCAAGGACTCCACGTGGGCGGCAATGCCGCGCGAGCGCAGGAATGCAGCGCGCTCCTGCGCTTCCTCGGCGAATTCATAGCGTTCGAGCAACTTCATGATGACGGCTCCGGCTGGCACTGGGCGCAACGATACAGGCGTCGACCGCTGACCGTGAGCTTTTCGATCT